>NZ_RHFG01000029.1 GCF_004745485.1 Brevibacterium sp. S22 | reverse complement strand
TTGTATATGTGCAAGCAGAAGAAGGCATACGAGAAGGAGTGGAGTCTCGTGGGCTCGGAGATGGATATAAGAGACAGAGGAATAGCCTGGGTATATAGATAAGTTATGGATGATGTGGATTCGGCTGAGCTCGTGTCGCGGCTCGTTGTCGTCTCGTCGCGCCTGACTCGGGCGTTTCGGCGAGTGATCGGCAATGAGAACTCACTGGCAGCGCTGCGCGCGCTCGCCGTCGTCGAACAATATCAACCCGTGCGCGTCGGACACTTCGCGCAGGGATATCTGAGTTCGCAGCCTGCGGCGACGAAGCTCCTCGCCAAACTCGAAGAGGCCGGACTCGTCGTCCGCGAGCCCAGCCCCACGGATGGCCGCGCCTCTCAGTTCTCGCTGACCGACGCAGGCAGGGAGCGGTTGGCGGAGAACCGGTCGATCATGATTGATCAGATGCAGCCGTACTTCGAGTCGCTGAGCGTCGAGGAGCGGCAGAGTGTCGACCGCGCGCTCGGACTGGTCTCGGACTTCCTCAAGGACCGCCACCCGGTCGACAGCGTCGACGAGCCCTTCGACGAGCCTGCCGAGACAACGGGGCCGGATCCAGCGACGGGGTCGGATCCAGCCGCGAACTAGCAGCCGAACCCGCCACAGTCTTCAACCCACGATTTCGGAACAGATTCCGGAACGGAACACAGTACAGGAAAGGGGACGCGACCAGCAGATGCGAGCGTCAGCAGACAACGAAACCACAGGGGACGAAACGCTCGGCGACACCGGGGCGGGGGCGTCCATTCTCCATCAGCCACGTGCCGTCTGGGCCGTCGCCTTCGCTGCCGTCATCGCCTTCATGGGCATCGGCTTG
This sequence comes from Brevibacterium sp. S22, assembly GCF_004745485.1. Classification (GTDB taxonomy): domain Bacteria; phylum Actinomycetota; class Actinomycetes; order Actinomycetales; family Brevibacteriaceae; genus Brevibacterium. The sequence continues at coordinate 49,118 of NZ_RHFG01000029.1, read as the reverse complement.
GTCGACCCGATCCTGCCGGCGATCTCTGCTGAGCTCGACGCCACTCCCGCCCAGTCGATGCTGCTGTTCACCAGCTATCTGTTCATCACCGGCGGAATGATGTTCTTCACGAGCTTCCTGTCATCGCGCATCGGTGCGAAGACCACGCTGCTCATCGGTCTCGTCCTCATCGTCGCGTTCGCGGCCCTTGCCGGATTCTCCGGTTCCGTCGACCAGATCATCGGCTTCCGTGCCGGTTGGGGTCTGGGCAATGCGCTGTTCATCTCCACCGCTCTGTCGACGATCGTCGGCGCAGCCTCCGGTGGTGCGGAGAAGGCGATCATCCTCTACGAGGCGGCCCTCGGCGTCGGCATCGCCACCGGCCCGCTGCTCGGCGGGCTCCTCGGCGGCATCTCCTGGCGCGGACCGTTCTTCGGCACCGCAGTCCTCATGGCCATCGGCTTCATTGCGATCATCGTGCTGCTGCCGGGCGGTACGAGCTCGAACGGGTCATCGGCAGAGCCGATCAAGCTCAGTGCGACGTTTCGGGCGCTCGCCCGTCCGGGTGTGGCTGTGCTCGGCGTCTCTGCTCTGCTGTACAACTTCGGCTTCTTCATCCTGCTGGCCTACAGTCCGTTCCCCGTCGAGGCTGCTGCCGCGAAGTTGGGCATGGAGGACTTCGGAGCCATGGGCCTCGGCTACGTCTTCTTCGGCTGGGGCATCTGCGTGGCGATCACCTCGGTGTTCGGTGCTCCCCTGCTGACCAAACGGATGGGGCGTCGGCGCAGCCTCATCGTCACCCTGGTTGCGCTCGCCGTGCTGCTGGGCGTGATGTCCTTCCTCGTCGAGTCATTCGTCGGCATCATCGTCTGCATCATCGTCGCGGGCATGCTTCTGGGTGTGCTCAACACCGTCTTCACGGAATCGGCGATGGAGGTCAGCGACCTGCCTCGTCCGGTCGCCTCGGGCACCTATTCGGGTGTGCGGTTCATCGGCGGCGCTGTGGCGCCGATCGTTGCCGGGGCTGTGTCGGAATCGATCAGCGCGGGCTCACCCTATCTCTTCGGTGCCGGGGCCGTGCTGCTGTCGGTCGTCGTCATCTCGGTGGGGTGGAAGGCCCTGCGTCGAGTCGACGGTCACATCGACGAAACGCCGGTCGATGAAGCCTACGCGCTGACCGGAGGCGATGCCTGAATCGTCACCATCTTTGCAGCGGCGCCCGAGGAGAAAGTCCTCGGGCGCCGCATTCGTGCTGGGCATCAGCACGACGATGCCGACTTCCGTGGCCAGCACGACATTGATCGGCAAGTGTTGCGGGGTGTTGCAGATCTGATACCGGGCCGTCACATGATCGACGGGTGCAGTGGGGCAGAATGGTTATCGCGCTTCCTGAAAGTCGGCTGCAGACGCACTGACGATCAGCGGAGGAGCGCCGCTGGAATTATCCTCTAACGATGAAGGCCATCATGTCCTACGACGCGAACGCAGCATACAACTCAGGGTCCGGAGTTCCCGGCCAAGGCATGCCGGGCGCAGGTGCCCCCGGATACGGTGGACCGGGCTATGGTGGAGCACCTCGCGGTGCGGCCAGCCCCGAAGACCTCACCCTCCCGCTCTACGGTGCGACTTTCGGCCAGGCGATCAAGCGCTTCTTCAAGAACTACGTCAATTTCAAGGGGCGTGCCTCCCGCAGCGAGTACTGGTACGCGTGGCTGTTTGCCTTCCTTCTGCTGCTCATCCCAGGCATCCTCTCTGGAATCGGCGCGGGCCAGACGCTTTCGGCTGCCGCCACCGCCATTGATCCAGTCACCGGGCAGATGAGCGGCGCGGCTGTCGGCGGCGGCTCGATTCTGTCGATGATCGGCGGCACTCTCTCTACACTTATCGGTTTGGCAATCCTCCTCCCGCAGTTGGCCATTTCGTGGCGCCGCCTCCACGATGCCAACCTCGCCGGGCCGTTCTGGTTCCTCTATTTCATTCCGTTCGTCGGTTGGATCATCGTGCTTGTGTTGATGCTGATGCCGTCGAAGCCGGAAGGGCAGCGCTTCGACGTCTGATTCGCGCTCAGGCATCACGCCCCGCCGCTGACGGCTCCTACAGCTGGGTGGCCATCACGCCCCGTCGGCGGCTTTTCATACCGGTGCACCGGTATGAAAAGCCGCCGACGGGGCGTTGTGCTGCCCGCGAGGTGCTGCGTCGCTTGCGGTGCTTCTAAGGTCAGTCGGCGTGTTCGTGTCCGCAATGTCCACCGCGACCTCTTCCACTCATCGCCGAGGCGGCTGACCCGTGCGCAAGCACGATCGACAGGTGCGCGATCACAGCCGGCCTGTGCCCGTGCGTAATCACGACCGGCCGGTGCTCAGCTCCGGCAGAGGGTCCTGACGAACGACCGGCAGGTGCGGCAAGCACGACCGGCCCGTGGCTCACCTCCGGCGCACCGTCCTGACGAACGACCAGAGCATTGCGGCGAAGACGATCGCCCAGACGACGAAGCCGACCCAGAACCAGTGCTGGCCGATCCACTCGATTGCCGGAACCCGATCGGACCGGCCCAGATACATGCTCGCCACCGCGTACATGCCCAGCGGGAAGACCATGCTCCACAGGCCCGCCGAATAGTTCATCGGCACCCGATGGGCGAAGTGGCGCCACCCGCCGGCGAGCACGAAGACGGGGATGAGCCAGGTGGCGAAGGCCCACAGGAGCGCCGAGGAGCCGCCGATCAGCTGCCTGGTGGCATCCAACATCGGCGTCGACCCCATCTCGAGGATCCGGGACCCCGCGACGATCGTGATCGCCAAGGCGCCCATCGTCACCCAGTACGGAGCGTCGAGGTTCTCGGGGCCGAATCGATGCAGCAGCACCCGCATGCCGACGAACAGTGCACACGCGACGTAGAGGCCGATGCCCACCGCCCACATGACCACCGCAGTCAGAGCCAAGGCCTCGACGAGACCGGGAGAGGCGAGCGAAGTCCTCGGTACCGCGATCGCCAGGCTGGAGGAGACGACAGCCACCGACTGCGCGCCGACGACCCAGACGAACCAGGTTCCGTTCACGCCTCTCGCCACCGGACGGGTGCGCGAGCTGAGAACGGCGGTGAAGGGGATCCCGTAGCCGAGCACGAGCCACAGCAGTCCTCCGAGGCCGAAGAGGACCAGGGCCAACGGCACGAAACCAAGGCCGATGAGAGCCGTGGCGAGAACGTTCGTCCCGGCCACCGCCGTGAAGAAGCCGAACGCCCGGCTCGGGTCGTGGAGGTCATCGCGCAGGGCCCGACGATGACGAATGAGGCGCAGAACGGTCAGGGAGCCGAAGAACAGGTAGAGCGCGACCGCCAGCCAGAACAGAACCGCCGACAGAACGGCCAATCCCTTCAGCTGCGCTCCGATTGAGACGATCCCGGTGGCCATGACCGATGCGAAGCATCCGGGTGCCAGCGTCGAGGGACTCAGCCCCCAGCTCCTGCGAATCCGCAGGGGATGGTCTTCGGCCGTGCTCATCCGCTCCTCATCCTCCAGCGTCGCTGCCCGATGTTCGTCGCACTCGATATTACGACCCTCGCCCGAATCCTGCTTCCGCCCCGTTCGGGTCCGGCCGGCCGGAGTCTGTAGAAGCACTGATCTGTCTCGAGCCCGAATCCGATCGGACCGGCGGTGTGCGATTGCCGACATATGTGGCCCGTCGATATCGTTCCATGAGAGAATTCACTAGTGTTACCGCAGAGTAACATGAGAGAAGCCGACCCGCTCCGCGTCACTCGGCGTGCACGGTGCCGTAGTCTGCAGACACGTGGGCGGCGCAGAAACGCCCGAATCAGACAAGGTCGACTTGGGGCACAGACGATTGGGAGCCAGGGCAATGGAGAGTACGACGGACACTCTCGCCGAGGATGCCGACACCGATGCGACGGCGATCTCGCTGGAGGGATGGTCTCTGTCCGGCAAGCAGGGCAGCGTCTTCGACGACATCGACCTCGAGGTTCCGACCGGCGCCATCGCGATCGTCCGCGGACCCGCCGGCAGCGGCAAGACCTCGCTGCTGCTGTCCCTCGCGGGACGGATGCAGGTCTCGGAAGGGCGGGGCCGCCTCGGCGAACTGGATATCCGCAAACAGGCCCGCGCAGTCCGAGGACAGGTGGCCGTCGGGCACGTCGCAGGACTGACCGACCTCGAGAACGACTTCACCGTGGCTCAGCACGTGGCCGAACGTCAGATCATGCTGCAGCCTTGGTATAAGCCGTGGGTGTCGAAGCCGTCGCTGCGAGAAGTCATCGGCCTCATCCGGCAGACCTTCGCTTCGGCCACCGAATTCATCGACGCACTCCCCGAGGGGACGTTCTCGACGCAGGACGCTCAAGAGGCGGACTTCCTCATCGATGACGACGGTGAGGTGTTCGTCTCCGAGTTGAGCGAGCTGCAGAAGTTCTTCCTCGAATTCGGGCTCGCGAGCCTGAGCCGACCGCCCGTCGTCGTCATCGACAACATCGACTACCTGCGCGAAGCCTCCGACCGGGCTCGCGCCTGGGCGGGCCTCCTCATCTATCAGCAGCTGCGGCACTCGCGGGATCCCGATAACCCGCTGACCGTCATCGTCTCCTGCGAGGACGCAGGCGAATTCGACATCGCCTCCCGGTCGCTCGGAGCCGAAGCAGAACCCGCGGCGGTCATCGAACTCGAACTGACTGCTCCCCGCCCGAGCCGACACGGCTCGCGCCACTGAACTTCCTACACCACGATCTCGATCCCGAGGAGATTCCCGCATGTTCTCCCTTCCCTGGCTAGAACTCTCACGGTTCAAACGGCACACGATCACGCGCCTGGCGATGATCGTCATCGCCGTCATCCCCGCCATCTACGGAGGCCTCTACCTGGCCTCCAACTGGAACCCGACGGACAACCTCGACAAACTGCAGGCGGCAGTCGTCAACGAGGACACCGGAGCGGAGAGGCCGAACTCCGACGGAGAAACCCTGCATGCCGGCGATGAGCTCGTCGACGAGATCACGCCGAAGGGCGAGGGCGGCTTCGACTGGACCGAGACCAGCCAGGAGGAAGCCGACAAAGGCCTGGCCGAAGGCAAGTACTTTGCGATCCTCGAGATCCCCGAGGGCTTCTCGAAGAATCTCGTCTCGACCGGCGGTGACGACCCTGAACAGGCAGGGCTGCAGCTGCGCACCGACGACGCCCACAACTTCATCGTCGGCCAGGTCGCCAACACCGTGCTCACCGAGATCAAATCCGGACTGAACAAGACGACCACCGCCGAGTACGTCTCCGAAGTCTACGTCGGATTCAACGACATCCACTCCCAGACCGAGAAGGCCGCCAAGGGAGCCTCGGACCTCAACGACGGAGCCACCGATCTGCACGATGGGACGGGGTCGCTCGTCGACGGCACGACGGAGCTCGACAAGGGAGTCGGCACTCTGCAGACCGGGATCATCGACCTCGACGACGGTGCCGCCAAGCTCGTCAAGGGCAGCGGGGATCTCAAGAACGGTGCCGACACTCTTTCCGAGTCCACCACCGAGGCGAAGAACGGCTCGAAGAAGCTCGCCGATGGGGCCGGGCAGGTTGCCGACGGGACCGGGCAGCTCCGCGATGTCGCTGACGACGCCACAGACAGAGCTGACGATCTGAAGAAGAAGGCCGATGACCTCGTCGACGGGACTCGTCCCAAACTCGAGCGGGCCGAGGACGACTTCGAGACCGCGCGCACATCGGTCCACGGTGACGTCGACGACCGGGTCGAGCGGCTGAAGGAGAAGTACCCGGACGACCCTGACGTCGCGAAGCTCGCCGACGACGTGGACACCCTCGGCGGGGATCTCGACGACGCCCACTCACGGGCGCAGGACGCCAAGGACGAAGCGAAGGACCTCGAGGATCGGGTCAAGGACGCCGTCGATGGCGTCATGGACAAGATCCACGATGCCGATAAGAAGATCGGCAAGCTCGACGACGGCGCACAGCAAGTCGCGACCGGTGCGGACGATCTGCACTCGGGACTGGTCAAGCTCGACGCCGGCGCAGGGAAGCTGGCGACGGGCGCCGGTGATCTCAACGACGGGATCATCCAGCTCAAGGACGGGACGGCGAAGGCGAAGACCGGAGTCGGCGACCTCAAGGACGGGTCCTCGCAGCTCGTCGACGGTTCTGAGAAGCTCGACAAGGGTGCAGGAAAACTCGAGGACGGCTCGGGAGAGCTGGCTGACGGACTCGAGGAGGGTCTCAAACAGATCCCGACGTATGACAAGAACGATCGTGAGAACCGCTCCGACGTCGTCGCCGTGCCGGTCGATGCGGACAAGGTCAAAGACAATGCCGTCGACGCCTATGGTGAGGGCTTGGCCGCGTTCTTCGTGTCCTTGGCACTGTGGATCGGCGGCATGATCACCTACATGGTGCTCAACGCGATCCCGTACCGGGCGCTGGCCTCGTCGGCATCGTCGTCGAGGATCGCCTGGGCCGGCTACGTTCCCGGGCTGCTCTTCGGCATCGCGCAGGTCGCCGTGCTCTACCTCGTGCTCACCTTCGCTCTCGACTTCTCTGCCGGAGCGTGGGTGGGGACTCTGCTGTTCTCGATCCTCGTGGCCGCGAGCTTCCACGCCGTGCACCAACTGTGTGTGGCCGCACTCGGCGGAGTCGGCAGGCTCATCGCACTCGTGCTGCTGATGGTCCAGATCGCCTCGGCGGGAGGAACCTATCCGGTCCAGACGGCGCCGGGCATCTTCCAGGCCATCTCGCCGTTCTTGCCGATGACGCATGCGGTCAACGGGCTGCGCACGCTCATCGCCGGCGGCGACATGTTCATCGCAGCGCAGTCGGCGGTCGTCCTGCTGCTGATGACGCTGATCTGTCTGGCCGCGACCGTCGTGGTGTGTTCGCGCAAGCGGATGGTCACGCTCACCCAGCTCCACCCGAGCCTGAGCCTGTAGGGCCCGGGGCTGCGCGGCCTGCGGCGGGTCGCCTCGGCGCATTGTCTGGTCGATCCCCGGCGTCCAAGCGCTTCAGATCGCCGTGGATCGACCAGAGATTCCAGCGAAATCGTGTGGGAGGTGCTCGCGCAGTCCGCAGTCGCGATATCAAGCACCGCGCCGGCGCCAGCGCGGTGAGGTGCCAACACAGTGAGAGGTGCCAGCACAGTGATGAGCCAAGCTGTTGCTGGGGTCACGGGCGGAGCCGGCGGGTTCAGTCGTCGAAATGGCGGGTGTACCTCTTCGGGTCGTCGAGGAACCGGCGCCAGTGGTCGACCATCTCGAGTTCTGCCCACGTCGAGTCCCGGAGGCCCCAGTCGCCGAGCTCGACGAGCTTCGCCCCCTCGGCGCTGGCGAGGATGGGGGAGTGTGTGGCCATGAGCGTCTGCAGTCCGGCCCGTTCGCGCTGCCGGATGAGCTGGAGGAGCGTGAGTGACGCCGTGAAGGACAGTGCGCTTTCCGGTTCGTCGAGGATCCACAGTCCCATGTCCATGAACCTGCCCGTGAGCATGTCGACGAACATCTCGCCGTGTGAACGCTGGGTGTACCCGAGGCCGCGGAAGGAGCCGATGTCGACGAGGTAGGACATGTTCTCGTGCATCGTCTCGGCGCGGAGGAAGAACCCCTCACGATTGGTCGTCGCACCCTTGACGACTTGGAGATGGTCGACGAGTTCGGGTTCCGCCTCGGCGTGGTCGCGAACTTCCCACGCTGTACCGCCGCCGTGCGGAAGCTCGAGGGCGGTGGCGATCGCTTCGACGATCGTGGACTTGCCCGATCCGTTCTCACCGACGAAGACCGTCGTCGTCTCGAACTCGAAGCCGTCGAGCAGATCCCGAACCGCGGGAATCTCGCGCAGCCACGGACTGAGCTGTGGCGGGGCGTGGGCATGAGCGGCGACGGATCGCAGTGGAAGTGTGACTCGGGGGTCCATGTCAACGACCGTATTCGTCGGCGCTGACATCGTCACGGAGGGCAACCTCGGCGGATTGTCTGGGCGATCCACCGCGATCCAAGCGCTCACAACGCCGCGGATCGACCAGTAAATCGGGTGCGAGCGGAACCCCGCCGCTCCCTATCCGAGCGCGAGCCGCACGGCGAGGATGACGAGGACGACGGCGATCGCAACGTCGAGGACCTGCCACACACGGGGGCGGGCCAAGTACCGCGAAAGCCCGCGGGCGCCGTAGCCGATGACGAGGAACCAGCTCACCGAGCCGAGCATCGCCCCGACCGTGAACGGCCAGGCGTTGCCTTCGCCCTGCTGGTTGGCGAGGTTGCCGAGCATGACGACGGTGTCGAGGTAGACGCCGGGGTTGAGGAACGTCAGCGCGAGCGTCGTGAGGATGATCGAGCGCAGGCCGCGTTGTTCGGTGTCGGCCTTGAGCCCGCTCGCCTCCTTCGCAGATCTCAGGCTCGTCCACGCAAACCACAGCAGGTAGGCCACGCCAAGCCACCGCAGCGCCTCGAGTGCCCACGGGGCGAGCAGCACGATCGCTCCGATCCCCACCGTGCCTGCCCCGATGAGCAGGACGTCGGCGACGATGCAGATGGTGACGACGACGCCGAGGTGCTCGCGCCGAATTCCCTGTCGCAGCAGGAGGGCGTTCTGCGGGCCGACGGCGATGATGAGCGACCAGCCGGTGAGGATTCCGGTGACGAGATGAGTGAGCACGGAGGCCACACTATGCTCCGAAACGAATGAAGAAAAACAACAATCTCTTCACTTGATGCAGAATTGCTTCATGAACATCGATCACATCAAAGCGCTCGCTGCCGTCGTCGACGAGGGGACCGTCGAGGGCGGTGCGTTCGTCCTCGGGATCACCGCCTCGGCGGCGAGTCAGCGCATCCGCGCGCTCGAGTCGAAACTCGGGCAGGTGCTCATCCGTCGGACGAATCCGATCACCGTCACCGAGGCGGGCACAGCCGTCCTCCGCTACGCCCGCCAGGTCGAGCTGCTCGAGTCCGAAGCGCTCGACCGGCTCCACGGGATCGCCGCCGATGTCCCCGACGGTGCCGGTGCGCGAGGAGCGCGGCGGGAGCCGACGGTGCTGCGGATCGGGGCGAACGCCGATTCCCTGGCCACATGGTTCCGCCCCGTCTTCGCCGAGGTGGCCGCCTGGGATGATGTCGTCATCCGCATCGATGTCGTCGACCAGGGCAAGGCCCTGCCGCTGTTGACGTCGGGGGAGGTGCTCGGGACGATCACCTCGGCGGAGGCGAGTGCCTACGGCACCCAGGTTCAACGGCTAGGGTCGATGCGCTATGTCGCGGTGGCAGCGCGATCGCTGCTCGAGCGACATGGGGGAGAGATCGCTGTCGGGGGTCCTGCCCGCGCCGCCCTCGCCGAGGTGGATCTTGCCGCCCTGCCCATGGTGAACTTCGGCCGTGACGACGACCTGCAGCTGAACTTCCTCGCAGCCGCGGGAATGGAGGGGGTGCCGCCGACCTCGGTGGTGCCGAGCTCGGCGGAGTTCGCGGCCGCCGTAGCCGCCGGGGTCGGATGGGGCATGATCCCGATCATGCAGCTCGGTGACCTCGGTGACGACCTCGTCCCGATCACCGCCTCACCGAACGTCGACGTCCCGCTGTACTGGCATCACTGGACGCTGGCGTCGGAGAAGCTCTCCCGGCTGACCGAGGCGCTGAAGGCGGCGGCCGAGGCGATGCGGTGAGCGGTTAAGCGCAATTGGCGTCAATCGTTGTCCTGCCCGAACTCGGCATAACGTTTCATCGATTCGAGTAATGGGGTGGGTGTCAGCATGAATCGCGGCTCGAGCTCTTCCCAGCCTGGTTCCTTCGCCTTCTTGCTGAAGGCGACGTGCGCGGCGTCGATGGGTATTGATTCATCGTTGCCTCGTCCGTCTTCACCCATCAGTGAGAGGTGATAGATCCATGTGGAACCGTCTGCTTCGGTGTGACGAAATGTCGCTTCGAATACCTGCCGTTCCGCGGGAAGGCTTTCCTGCAGTTCATCGGGCCTGCTGTTGAGCATACCCATCCACTCGTCGAAGGTGTCTTCTTGACCAGGGCGAATTCGGGAACGGCTCAGTTCGAGACGCATGCCCTTCGGGACGGAAGGAGGCATCGGAAACCCGCTGAAGTCACGTGGGGTGGGTGTGAATGGCATCTGGAATGCCTGTGCGTCATTGGACATGGCTCCAATCTAACGCTTCGGCTCGGTGGTGTACTCGCGAGCGCACTGCAAAGATCTGCGCAGCTACCGCAGCTCTGAACCAGAATCAGTTGGTCGACTCATGAAGACCGCGTCTGTTCCGGCAGCCGAACGCGTAGACTGCTCACTTCGAGTGAGCTATCATGATAAGTGCAGACCTCCCCCACACGTGTGGATCAGGGGGGGTCTAGCTGTTTCTGGGACGGGGTCACCATCACAACTTTCGATCGGTCAGTGTACCGCTCGGCGACGGTCAGCCGAGGAGTTTCTCGACCATCCACCTGAGCTGGGCATGTGCGACGTCGACGGTCATGGTCTCCGGGGTGATGATCGAATGCAGAGCGATGCCGTCGACGGTCGTGAAGAGTGCTTTTGCGATCGGAGCCACCTCGTCTGGAGCTATGTGCTCTTCGTCGGCGAGACGGTTCAGCCATCGGTGCATGCTGTCATAGGTGACCTTGTGCCCATGCTCGAGCAGTCGTCGCGAGACAGCGCGAGCTTCGGGTCCGAGGGCGCGCAGATGCATGGAGAACCAGACCTCAAGTTGGATGTCCCGATGCTGAAGAGTCGGCAGGAATTGGGCGCAGCATTCATAGAGACGGTCGACAGGGTCGATCGTCGAATCGGCGATCGAGAAGTCATTGATGACGGTATCGATCGACTTGCGCGCGACCGCCTCGTGGAGGTCGGACTGTGTCGGGAAGTAGTGGCGTAGAGTCGAGGCTCCGACGCCCGCTTCCTGGGCGACTGCGCGCACGCTGAGATTCGCCTGCCCGGGTTCCGAACCCTCGGCCAACCTGATGGCGGCGGCGATGATGTCATCTCGCTTCGACATTCGTCCTCCCTGCTTCATCCTTGACAGCGCTGGTTTCGTTCAGTGTATAGTACAACGTACTAGCACAGCGTACCAACGAGTTTGTGCGGCGCCTGGAGCACAGAGTGCCGGTACGACCAGAGGTCCCGAGACGAAAGCTGAGCCCCATGATCGAGAGCATCCAGAACTTCGCCGCATCGTTCCCCGACTGGCTGCAGTGGGTGGGTGTCATGCTCGCCTCCGCGATCCCGTTCGTCGAGTCCTACTTCGGCGCCGTGATCGGTGTCGCCATCGGCCTCCACCCGGTTATTGCGATTCTCGTCGCGGTCATCGGGAACGTCGTTTCGATGCTGATCTTCGTCTACGGGGCAGGAGCGATCCGGGACAAGGCGACGAAGAACAAGGAGGTCGAAGAGAAGCCGAAGCGGCAGCGGCTCAAGCGCATGTTCGACAAATTCGGCGTACCGGGAGTCTCGCTGCTCGGCCAGACTCTCCTGCCCTCGCAGATCACATCCTCGGCGATGGTCGGATTCGGGGCGAACCGCAACGTCGTGGCTCTCTGGCAGGTCATCTCGATCATCCTCTGGGGCGTTCTCTTCGGAGTGCTCGCCACCCTGGGCATCGAGCTCGCGCTGCGCTGATATCGACGGTGAGGCGGAGCCGAAGGCGCGGGCGGACCGGATCGCACGGACCGGATCGCACTGGCGTCTGCATCGGTGGGTCCGCGTCAGCCGTGGGTGGTCATAATGGTCACGCGTAACGCAGACCGGCGTGACCATTTCGCCCACCCAGTGCGGCAGAGAGCGTGGAGCCGGCGACGTCAGGCGGCCTGCGTCAGTGCCTCGACCTAGACTGGCCCCATGACGGAAAGCACCCCGACATCCCCGCCGGCCCCTGCCGCACATGACGGCTTCGCTGCACCTGACGACTTCGCCGCCCAAGCCCAGCAGATCCTCGCCGAGCTGACCGCCAACCCGAATGCGCAGTTCCGCGACGGCCAGCTCGAATCCATCCGCGACCTCGTGGAGGCGAAGAAGCGCGTCCTCGTCGTCCAGCGCACCGGCTGGGGCAAGTCCGCCGTCTACTTCGTCGCCACTCGCATGCTCCGTGCCGCTGGGACCGGTCCCAGCCTCATCATCTCCCCGCTGCTGGCACTCATGCGCGACCAGATCGCCGCAGCCGAGCGTGCCGGGGTCCGTGCCGCGAGCCTCAACTCCTCGAATGTCACCGAATGGGACTCCGTTCTCGACGACCTCAAGGCCGGCAGCCTCGACGTCCTCCTCGTCTCCCCGGAGCGACTGAACAATCCGCAGTTCCGCGACGAGGTGCTGCCGCAGCTGCTGCGATTCCTCGGCCTCATCGTCGTCGACGAAGCCCACTGCATCTCCGACTGGGGTCATGACTTCCGCCCCGACTACCGCCGCATCGGACACATCCTGTCCGAACTGCCCCGCGATACGCCGGTCCTCGCGACGACCGCGACCGCGAACTCCCGCGTCGTCGCTGACGTCGCCGAACAGCTCGGGAACGACACCACCGTCGTCCGCGGCGAACTCGCCCGCGACTCCCTGCGCCTCGGTGTCCTTCCCGGACTCGACGCGAGCGCCCGCATCGCCTGGCTGTCCTCGCACCTGAACGACTTCACCGGATCCGGCATCGTCTACACACTCACCGTCTCCGCCGCCGAGGACATCACCCGGATGCTGCGCGAGCAAGGCCACGAGGTCCGCGCCTACACCGGCCGCACCGATGCCGAAGAGCGCGCCGAACTCGAAGGCCAGCTCAAGGACAACCGGCTCAAGGCGCTCGTGGCCACCTCGGCGCTGGGGATGGGCTTCGACAAACCAGACCTCGGATTCGTCATCCACATCGGTGCCCCGTCCTCGGCCGTCGCCTACTACCAACAAGTCGGTCGCGCGGGACGTGCCACGGACTCCGCCGATGTCCTCCTGTTGCCCGGGGCGGAAGACGAACAGATCTGGGAATATTTCGCGACCGCATCGATGCCGAACCAGGACGATGCGAACGCCGTACTTGCCGCCCTCGCCGAGGCGGACGGCCCCCTGTCCGTGGCCCGCTTGGAGACACTTGTCGGCACCAAACGCTCCCGCCTGACCCTGCTGCTGAAGACCCTTGAGGTCGAAGACGCCGTGACCAAGGTCAAGGGCGGTTACGTCTCGACCGGTCAGGGCTGGACCTATGACCGGGAACGGTATGAGAAGGTCGCGGCCGTGCGCGCTGATGAAGCCAGGGCCATGCTCGACTACGAAGCGACCGGGCAGTGCCGGATGGAGTTCCTCATCCGCCAGCTCGACGACCCCGACCCACAGCCCTGCGGACGCTGCGACAACTGTGCCGGCGTATGGTTCTCCGCTGAGATCTCCGACGAACAGCGTCAGGCGGCCGCCGGGAATCTCCACAAGATCGGCCTGCCCATCGAACCGCGCAGCACCTGGCCCAGCGGCCTGGCCAATATCGGCGTGCCCCTCAAAGGTCGGATCCCCGCCGAAGAGCTCGCCGAGGAGGGACGCGCGATCGCTCGCCTGTCCGACCTCGGGCAGGGGCAGAGCCTGCGCTCATTCCTCGCCCCCGATGCTCCCGACGCCGAGGTTCCCGCCCAGATCGGCAAATGGTGCCTCGAGGTGCTCGGGCAGTGGGACTGGAACACCCGCCCCGAGGTGGTCGTATCGATCCCGAGCGCCCGTCGTCCCGTGACCGTGCGGTCCCTGGCCGCGAATCTGGCTGCGGCCGGCCGCCTCGTCGACGGCGGTGAACTGCTGCAGGTCGGCGACCACGGCACCCCGGACGTCAACAGCGCCTTCCGCGTCAAAGACCTCTTTGAGGCCTTCGTCGTCCCACCCGAGGTCGAGGAGGCGGTGGCCGGGAAGTCGGTGCTGCTCGTCGATGACGAGGTCGTTTCCCGGTGGACGATGACGATCTGCGCCAGACTGCTGCGCAAGGCCGGGGCCACCTCGGTGCTGCCATTCGCACTGGCCCTGCGAGCCTGAAGCCCGGCCTCGGTTTCAGAACGCCCGCCGAAGGTCCCGATAGCGCAACCGGCGAGCAGCACCGGACCGAGGAAATGACGCCGCAGCGGTGCGAAACGGTGGGCATCGCCGGGCTGCGGTTCGGTCTTCGATGAGACAGGCCGGGGTCTACGGATTCTGCTGCAGCTGCAACGTCGCTCCTTCGGGATCGGCGACAGTGGCGATCCGACCGTAGGGCGAACTTTCGGGTCCAGCGAGAATCGTCCCGCCGAGCTCACTGATCCGTGTGGCCGTGGCGTCGGTGTCCTCGACATTGATGTAGTAGCGCCAGTACGACACCTGTGACCACTGGCTGGCATCGAAGATTCCTGCAACAGAGTCCTCGTCGGCCCCGTGGGTTGCATAGGGATAGCCCTCCATCTCGGTGATGTCGAAGGAGAAGACATCCCGATAGAACTCGAGGGCGAGAGGATAGTTGAGCGTCATCAGCTCGAACCACACCGGAGTTCCCGGAGTCAGAGGAGTATCGAAACCGGAGAACTCTCCAGGCTGCCACAGACCGACGCCGGCGCCGGTGGGGTCAGTGATCACTCCCATGTGCCCCAGCGGCCCCACAGCCAAGGGGTCGACGATCGGTGCGGCACCGGCCTCGAGCGCCTTGGCATAGACGGCAGAGATGTCGGCCGTTTTCAGGTATGTCGTCCACATCGCCGGGATCATCGGATTGGGAGTGCCGTCCATATTGACCGCGCGCATCGCACCACCGATGGTCGAACCGTCCTTCGTGATCATGTTGTAGTGCCCGAAATCCGGGCCTTGATCGGTGAACTCCCACCCGAAGATCTCCGAGTAGAAGCTCGTCGTGGATTCGAACTCATGGCACGTGTATTCGATCCAGATGGGCTGTCCTTCACGGGGGTTGACTGGCATTGCATCTCCTCTGATGGGGTGTGTCGTGCTCATCGGTGGTGCCGGACAGGAGTGTCGGTGGAGCCGGTCATTCTCGTCGGGGCGGGACTACCTCCAGGCGCGTGTGAAATCGGCGAAGCAGTCTGTCAGCGCCGCCTGCAGCAGCGGACCGAAGGTCACGCGCCCGACACCGAGCTCGCCCAGCTGCGCGAGGTCGAGCTCGTCTGGAACGGCGCCCTTGATCGGGTGGGCGGTGACGTTGAGCGGCAGAGTGACCTGGTCGAGGATCGATCTGAGGGTGCTCACATCGGGCAGCCGGACGGGGTAGACGGAGTCTGCGCCCGCCTCGGTGCACAGCCGCAGTCGGCGGACCACCTCGGCGGTGGGATCCTCGAAGTCGCCCGGGTACTTGAACACATCCGTGCGGGCATTGATGACGACGTGGACTCGCTGAGACTCGGCGGCCTGGCGGAGACTCCAGATGTACTCGGCGTGCTCCTCCGGGCTGCGCATGCTGCCCCGGCTGTGGACCGTGTCCTCGATGTTCACGCCCACGGCGCCGGCCGCGAGGAGGCCGGCGATGAGTTCAGGGGCGGGAGTGTCATAGCCGGACTCGAGATCCGCGGTGACCGGCACATTCACCGCCGAGGTGATTCTCGAGATCCCCTCGAGCGCCTGCTCGAGCGACATGTCCTCCCCGTCGCCGTGTCCGAGGGAGTCGGCCAGCGGGTGAGAGCCGATGCTCAGGGCATTGAACCCGACGTCGACCATGGCGCGGGCCGACCAGGCGTCCCAGACGGTCGGCAGCACGAGCGGATCGTCCTGGTGATGCCCCTGCAGGAGTGTGAATGCGCGTTCGGCGAGAACAGTGAAATCGACCATGGGCAACACTGTTCCACCCTTGAGGGCCGACACGCCAGGGTTCGGACAGGTTCACCCGAAGGTTTCAGACTGCGGCGGTGATAGCGTGAACGTCATCCGAGGTTGTCGCACGGAGGGACCGAGGTGGCCGGGTCCGGCACCATTCGCGTTTCGCCCAAACCCGAGCGGGTGTGGGCACTCCTCGCCGTGCTCGCCAGTCTGGCCACACTCCTCATCGAGATCCCCGCGGCACTGCTCTCTGAAGGCGGCTACTCATTCACCCAGCAGCCAATCAGTCACCTGGGGGTGACCGGATGCGGTGATTGGGGAGACGCTGAAACTCCGATGGAGGTCTGCTCACCGGCTCATCCCTTCGTCAACGGAGTCTCCATCATGGCGGGGGCGATGCTGGCGATCATCGCCTTCATCTGGCATGACTGGATCGCCCCGAGCCGCTGGGGCAGGTGCGGTTCCTTCCTGCTCGCCGCCGGCGGAATGCTGCTTGCCGCCACAGGTATGGTCCCGGCCGATATCGATCCCACCCTGCATGCCGTGTTCGGCTTCGGCGGGGCAGCGGTGCAGAACCTCGGGCTGGTGGCCGCCGGACTCGCGATGACCCTGTGGCCGGAGAAACGGTGGGTCTGGCGCGTCGAATTCGGCAGGCTGACGATCATTCTGGCAACGGTCGGCCTCGTCGGAACCCTGCTCCTGTCCGCCCCGACCGGCTGGGGTCTGCCGATCGGTCTCATCGAACGCATCGCCGCCCACCCGTTCCTCATATGGTTCATCCTCGCCGGATGGATGCAGCTGCGCGACGCCGCGAGACGGCACCGGGAGCTGGAAGCCGGGGCCTGAGGGAGCTTACAGTCGCGGTGTCCGCGGAGGAGTCTCACGACGTTGGCCCGTGGCTTCGAACGCCGCGGCGATCTCGATGAGCTTGGTGTCATCCCAGCCGCGGCCGGCGATCGTCAGCCCCACCGGGATCCCCGTATCGGCCATTGTGCCCATCGGCACCGTCACCGAAGGGATGCCCAGATGCCTGGGCACGAGGTTGCCGTTGGCCACCCAGGTGCCGTTGCGCCACCCGAGATCCGCCGAGGCCTCGTTGACGTCCATATCCGCGGGCCCCACATCGGCCATCGCGGGGAAGACCACCGCATCGAGGCCGTTGTCATCCATCCACTCCTCGAGGTCGACCCGGCGGGTCTCTTCGAGCCCGCGCACACCGGACTCGAGTTCCGGAATCTCCCTGACCGACGCGTACCCGTTGGTCCTCACCTGTTCGGGGTAGGTGGCGATGTCATCGTCGAAGCCCGTGTACCGGTCGGGCAGCGCGCCCGCCGGATGGGGGAAGATCGACGCGCCATCCACCTCGGCGAGGGTGTTCAGGTTCGGGTCGCCGTTCGCGGAGAGGAAATCGTCCCACGCCCACGAAGACAGATCGTTGATCTCTCGATCGAGGTACTCGGGTGAGACGAGTCCGCGAGTACTGATCGTCGGAGCGCCGAGGCGATCGCCCTCGTAATTGCTCACAACCGGGAAATCCGTCTCGACCACCTCGGCGCCGGCTGCCTCGAGATCGGCCCGCGCGGCCTCCCACGCTTCCATCACCGAGGCGCGGGTCTCGATCCGCTGGCCCGTGGGCCCGCCGATTCCGCCGTCCGGGTTCGAACCCGCCTCCTCATCGGCATTGATGTACATGCGCGGCACACTGAGGCGCTTGCCGGCGAGCACCGACTGTGCCGCCTCGGCGCTTCCGGGCAGCAGCGAGGTGTACGAATCCGGGCGAACGGCACTTGCCGCAGGGATCTCCACCCACGGTTGGACCCGCCAGAAGTCTCCACGAGTCTCGGTGTCGTCACCGACGATGACGTCGAGGACTTCGATGAGGTCGGCCATCGTGCGGGTGTGAGGGACGACGACGTCCATCGTCGGCACGAGCGGCCAGTTGCCGCGCACGCTGATGACTCCACGCGAGGGCGTGTAGGCGATGAGCGCATTGTGCGAGGCAGGTGCCCGACCCGAGGACCAGGTCTCCTCGCCGAGGCCGAAGGCCGCGAAGCTCGCCGTCGTCGCCGTGCCCGACCCGTTCGACGATCCGGAAGCGAAGGCGCTGGTCAGCCAGTCGGCGTTGTACGGGCTCTCGGCGCGACCGTAGAGTCCGCGCTGCATGCCGCCGTTGGCCATCGGCGGCATGTTCGTCAGGCCCAGGCAGATCGCGCCGCCTGTACGCAGCCGTTCGATCGTGAAAGCATCCTTCTGCGCGACGAGGTCGGAAAACGCTGGGGACCCGGAGGCGACGGTGAGGCCGGCAACCATATAGGAGTCCTTTGCCGTGTACGGGATCCCGTCGAGGGGGCCGAGAGTCTCACTGCGCGCTCGCCGTTCGTCGGAGGCGGCCGCCTCGGCGAGGGCCTGTGGATTCTCAACGATGACGGAGTTGAGTCGGGTCTCGGTATCGGGACCGTCGAAGGCTGCGATCCGGTCCTGGTAGGCCTCGACGAGCTCCACCGAGGTGGTGCTGCCGTTTTCGAGGGCGGCTCGCAGTTCGGCGATGGACGCTTCGACGACATCGAACTTCGACATGTTCATCCTCCGTGCACTCGTCGGTGCGCGGCGCACTCGACGGTGCGTGCGCGAGGTGGGTGTGTTCCCGCCCAGACTAGCGCCGATTCGCTCGGGCTGCGCTGCGGATTTCGTTGCCGACGCTCAGCGAGAGCGGTGCAGGCGCTGGGGAAGGCGGCGGTCGGCGCAGGCTTCGCCTGCCGTCGGTCAAGATTCTGCCGGTCGGTACGATCGAGGCATGACGGTCTACGCGATCATTCTCACCGGCGGGCGCTCCCGGAGGTTCGGTGGCGTCCACAAACCCGGCATTTCCGTGGGCGGACAGTCGACGGTCTCACGGATACTTGAAAGCATTCGCGACCTCGACGACGGCGCCGAGGTGTGGGTGGCCGGGCCCATGGATGGGCTGTCGGAGGCCGAGCGGGAAGGCGTGTGTGAAGTGCGGGAGGAGCCCGCGTTCTCCGGCCCGCTGGCCGGGATCGCGGCCGCCGTGGCGGCGATCCCGTCGGCAGCCACCTCGGCGATGTCGGAGGTTGCCGGGTCGGCGATCCAGTCGGCCGCCGCCTCGGCGACCCCGCAGGCTGACGTCACTCTCGTCCTCGCAGGGGACATGCCGATGATCACGACGGGCCACCTCGGTGAGCTCATCCGCACCTGCCGGGCGACCGGACGGCCGGCTGCGGGCACGGACGACCGGGGCAAGACGCAGTTCCTCTGCGCCGCGTGGCCGACCGAATTGCTGCGCGCACGCCTGGCCGACATCGGCGACCCCACCGACGGAGCCGTCAAGCTCCTCTTCGTCGGGCTCGAGCCCGCCGTCGTCGACGTCGATCCGAACGTGCTGAGCGATTTCGACACCGCAGCCGAGCTCGATGAGATCCGAGCCCGGCTGGAGTGATTGATTCTGTCACCGACCCGGCCCGCCTCGGCGCTGTGCCGAAACGGGCCGGAATCGGACATCACCATGGTCGGTGACGGCCGCCTCGGCGAGGGGAAGCCTCAGTCGTCGATCTGGGTCTGTTCGACGGCTTCGACGGCCTCTTCGGGGGTCAGTCGGCAGGCGACCCCGACGTAGAAGACGATGATCGAGAAGATCACGGTCACGACCTCGCCGACGATGAAGCCCATGAGGTCGAGGCCGCCGCCGTAGTGGCCGATGAGGCTGAGGAGGACGAGGCCCGCCATCCACAGGATCATCCACCAGCCCGAACGCATCTTCAGATCAGGCAGACGTGATTTGTCCTTGGCGAAGATGTGGTGGGCGATCATCACGACATAGCCGATGGCCACGGCGAGGAACAGCTTCCAGTTCGTCTCCCAACCTGTCCAGTAGACGATGAGGTTCGCGCAGACGAAGCCGATGATCGGCAGCACATCACCGCCGGGCAGCTTGAACGGGCGTTCCTGTTCGGGCAGCTGTCGGCGCAGGGCAGCGACGACGACCGGCCCGGTGGCGAAGGAGAGCACCGTGCCTGAGGTGATGAATCCGACGAGCTTCGCCCATGAGGGGAACGGCAGGAACATGATGCACGAGACGATGAAGACCACGAGCAGCGAGATCCACGGCACGCCGTGCTTGTTGAGTTTGGCCAGGGCACGCGGCGCATTGCCGACCTTCGCCTGCGAATACGACAGCCGGGGAGCCAGCGCCGTGTAGATGAGGCCGGTGTCGGCGGGGGAGATGATGGCATCGCCGTAGAGGATCACGGCCAGCCACACGGCCCCCAGCAGCAGGGAGATCTCGGCCAGCGGTCCCGCATCGTTGGTGAATGCGAGCCCTGCCCAGCCGTCTTTGAGCAGGTCAGACGGCAGCGCACCGATGAAGGCGGCCTGCAGGAGGATGTAGATGAGGCCGGTGACGAGAATCGAGCCGACGACGGCGAAGGGCACGTTCTTCTGCGGGTTCGTCGTCTCACCCGCGAACTCCACACCTTGCCGGAAGCCGAGGTAGGAGAAGACGATTCCAGCGGCCGGCAGGGCGGCGAGGATCGGGGCGACGCCGTTGGGGGCGAAGCCGCCGAACTGCTGCGAGGCGAAGTGCCCGGGGTTGAACGCCAATGCGAAGAACACGACGATGACGAGCAGGATGACGGCGAGCTTCCACCACACGAGCACGTTGTTGAAGCGAGCGAACAGCGAGACCCCGTAGAGGTTGATGACACTGAAGACGAGCATCAGCGCGATGCTCACTGCGATGCCGGGTCCGGTGAGCACGGCGACGTCGTCGACGGTGTGCATCAGCCACGGCAGGTAGCTCGAGGCGTACTGGACGGCGGCCATGACCTCGATCGGCACCGTCGCCGCGACCGACAGCCACGTGATCCACCCGGAAGTGAAGCTCGCGAAGGAGCCGAAGGAGAAGTGGGGAAAGCGGATGACGCCGCCGGCGACGGGGAACATCACGCCCAGCTCGGCGTAGTTGAGCGCCACGAAGATCATCATCACAGCGCCCAGAGCCCAGGAGATCAGCGAGGCGGGGCCGACCATCACCGAGGCGTTGAAGGCCCCGAAGAGCCACCCGGACCCGATGATCGACCCGACCCCTGTGAACAGGAGCCCGACCTTGCCGATATCTCTCTTCAGACCTTTGTCATTGCGGACATCGACCCTCATCGGTCTGCCCGCTCCGGAGGCCGCAGCTCCGGACGTCGGGGGATTCAGAATGGACATCATTGCCCTTTCGATCGTAAAACCACTTTTAGACTTTTGTAGTGTGCGCCGCCTGAAATGTGATGTCAACGACCATTTGGGGCATTAGGAGTCGAATCGGCACAGTCCTATCTACACCAGATGAACAGCACAGATACTCAGTCTTCACAGTTTTTGAACGAGCTGGGAAAGATTGGATCCAATCGTTTCCGAACGGGCCGTTTCGGTCCAAGAATAACGGTGATTCGAGATTAGGATGGATGGCCGATCGGATCCGATCTGCGGATGACTTCACAGATTCCTTTCAGGACCGATCGGCGTTGAAGGGCGGTGATTTCGTCGGATTGCAATTGGATTGCGATTCTTCCTGCGCCCCGCGCGTCGCGCCACGGGTCTATGCTTCACAGCGAAGGACGTTGTGTGCCGCCGTGGGCGCACCCGGAGGAGCAGTGCCGCCGTGGGTGCACGCGGAGGGGCTGCGCCGCAGTCGCACCCGGAGGAGCGATGTCGGAGGGACAGGAGGGGCGGTCTCTGAAGGAACGGTGCCGGAGGGGCGGTGCCGCCTGAGTGGGAGGTGCGTGGTCGAGGCGAACGCAGCCGCCGCACGCAGAAATGCGACCTGCGCAACCGCGGCGTACGGAATGCACGACCGGGCGGGGAGCCGACTCGGCGAGTAGAGGGAGCCAGACGATGACGCATGATCCAGCTCGCAGCGGTGCCATTGCGGCCGAATTGCGCTCGCGCATCATCGGCGGTCAGCTGCCGCCGGGTGCCCGCATTCGGCAGGAGGAGATCGCCGCCGAGTTCGGTGTCAGCCGGATCCCGATCCGTGAGGCCCTGCGCGCCCTTGCCGATGCGGGACTCGTGACCCTGATTCCGTCGACGGGGGCATGGGTGACTGAACTCAGCCTCGAGGAATGCCGCGAGGTCTACCTCATGCGCGAACGCCTCGAGCCGCTGCTGCTGTCCCTGGCGATGCCCACGCACGCGCCCGAATCGCACGCGGAGTTCGTCCACCTCGCCGAGGCGGTCGAGGCCGCAGACGCACCCGGCGAGTTCCTCGAACGCGACCGAGACTTCCACCGCTCCATCATGGCCGCGCCCGGTGCGGACCGGCTGAGCAAGACCGTCGACCGCCTGTGGAACCTCAGCCACTACTACCGCAGGCGGCTGCTCGTTCTGCAGGCGAGCAGCCGGAAGGGTGACATCTTCGCCGAGCATCGGATGATCCTGCGGGCGATCGAGATCGGTGATGTCGAATCTGCCGAGGCGGTGATGGCCGCCCATATCCGCCACACCCGCAGGCTCGTCGAGTCCTCCCCGCAGCTGTTCGAGCGAGACTGAGTCGCGCAGTTTCTCGGCGGGCGCAGCTCCTCGCCGGCGGCCCGGTGGCGCGACGAATCATCTCATCGCTCGGTGTCGCTGCAACGCCGGCGGCTCAGCCCTGGCGGGCCTTGAACCGAGGATTCTTCTTGTTGATGACATAGACGCGTCCGCGCCGACGGACTACCTGTGAACCGGGCTGGGACTTCAGCGAACGCAGAGAACGACGAACCTTCATGAGTGTGACTCCTTAATGAGAATGAGTATTATTAACGATAATACTATGCCATGACGGGAAGGAAGCGCATGCAGGACCCAGCCGAACGGGCCGAGCAGATACGAGGAGGCGCCGTCTCCGGAATCGACGCGATCGCCGTCGTCGGACTCTGCGCTCACGAGCGTCGTCGCTATGCGATGGAGCTGGCGAA
Organism: Brevibacterium sp. S22; assembly: GCF_004745485.1. Lineage (GTDB taxonomy): Bacteria > Actinomycetota > Actinomycetes > Actinomycetales > Brevibacteriaceae > Brevibacterium. Next base: position 26,446 of record NZ_RHFG01000029.1, on the reverse strand, counting down.
GAATCGCGGGTACGTCTTCGTGCCCGCCGAGCAGACCGAGCAGGGCATCGAGATCGTTGACCGCCTCGTCGCCCTCCTCGGCAAGACGGCAGGTGTCCGGGGCTTCGTCCTCGAGTACGCTGACGACGCTGCCTGCCCGGAGGTCATCGGGGCGCTGAGCGCGGCCGATTCGCAGGCTGTCCTCAGCGACCTCGTCTGTGTCGTGGACCTCATGTGCTTTCGCAGTGACCTCGAGGCGGAGGAGCGCTGCGGCAGGCTCGTCGCGCAGATCGAATTCGCCTCGACGCTGGCTCTGCTGGCCCCGGTCGGCGCGATGGCTGCCGGGCCGATCGAGGGCGACGCGATGGCTGATGAGGCTGGAGTGCAGGAAGCCGTCGACCTCATTGCGCATCTCGCCCCTGAGGCCCGCCGGTTCGTCCTCGACGGAGGCTCGGTGCATGAGCCCGTGTGCTGGGACTTCGGGCAGCGACCGCCCTCGGCCGGGTGGACGGCCATCCTCAACTCGGAGTTCATTCCGCCTGACCATGCCGAGCGCGCCAGCGGCGTCCGGTACGAGCAGGCCCGTCCCTTCCATCCGCAGCGCCTGCAGGCGGTGCTGGTCGCGGCGCTCGGCGAAGGCTGCTGGGGGCGCATCATCCGCTCGGCGGGGTTCGCGCGCCTGGCGTCACGACCATATGTGACGGCCCACTGGGATCAGACGGGAACCCGCCTCATGCTCGCCCCGCTGACGGCAGGACCCTACCTCGGCGAAGGAGCCGAGCTGCTCGCGCTGGGTCAGGAGCTCGCCTTCATCGGCATCGACCTCGACGAGGCGGGGCTGACCGAGGCGTTGGAGCGCGCGGTGCTCACCGATGCTGAGCTGCTGGCGGGCCCGATGGCCTGGCTGGAGTACTGCGACGAGTTCCCCGCCTGGCACTCCGCGCACCCAGGCTGACGGCCTCCGGCCCGACACGGGCCTCAGTCGGTCGCGGCGGCCCGGCAGTCGGCGCACAGGCCGAAGATCTCGAACACATGGTGCGTGATCTCGAATCCGTTCGACGCCGCGACCTGACGCATCCAGTCCTCACTCGGCGGGTCGATCTCGACGGCGGTGCCGCAGCGCTCGCAGACGAGGTGGTGGTGGTGTTCGGTCTGTGAGCAGGCGCGGAAGAGCTGGGTCTCGGCGATGGTGATCGTATCGGCGTCGCCGCCGCGCGCAAGCGCGTTCAGTTGTCGGTAGACCGTGGCCAGGCCGACACTCGCGCCTTCGTCTTCGAGGCGTCGGTGGAGCTGTTTGGCAGAGACGAAGCGGGTCTCGGTTTCCAGGGCGGAGCGGATGAGGGCCTTCTGCGCGGTGGAGCGCGTCTTCTTCTGCGGAGCTGCCATGGGGAGTCCTCCCTAGTCGTCCCTGTCGAAGGCGCATATGCGTGAACGTGCATATGCGAGAGAAATAATGAAACACGTTACCATTAGCGGGCGGTTCGACTCACCCCTACGATGGAACCCGCACCGATGACGGGGCCCGTGCTTTCGAGCAGGCCGGCACGATCACCAAGGAGGCGCAATCAGCGGAACCACACGCCGCCCGGCGATACCGGTCATCCTGCTCACCGGCTACCTCGGTGCCGGAAAGACGAGCCTGCTCAATCACCTTCTGCGCCATCCCGACGCTCGCATCGGCGTCATCGTCAACGACTTCGGCGACCTCAACATCGACGCCGGACTCGTCATCGGCCAGGTCGATGAGCCGCTGTCGATCTCGGGCGGATGCGTGTGCTGCCTGACCGATGACTCCGAACTCGAGGACGCGCTCGTGGCGATGACGAACCCTGGTCTGCGCCTCGACGCGATCATCGTCGAAGCCAGCGGATTCGCCGAACCGCTGACCCTGGCCCGGATGATCACCCGCATGGGCCACCATCGGTTCCACCTCGGCGGGGTCATCGACGTCGTCGACGCCACCATGTACTTCGATACCGTCGACACCTCACATCTGCCGCCCGTCCGCTACGCCGCGACGACATTGGTGCTGGTCAACAAGCTCGACCAGCTGCCTGCCGCTGACCGTGACTCTGCGGTCGAAGCCGTCCGCGCCCGCGTCCACGAACGCAATCCGCGCGTGATCGTCATCGGCACCCACCATGCTCGGCTCGATCCCACCCTGATCTTCGATCCCGGCGAAGCCGACCGAGACCCTCGCCGAGGCGGCTCCGACGTCGGCGAGGACCCGATTCAGCCCGAATTGCCGATCCGGGAACTCCTGCGGCAGGCCTATGCCGAGGCCGCCGCCGACGAGCTCGGCGATGATGGGGTCGACGAGGATGCCGTGCCCCATCGTCATGCCCAGTCGGTGACCGTCACCGGCACCGGGCCCGCCGATCCAGATGCGGTGATGGACTTCGTCGAGGATCTCCCGGCCGGGGTGTACCGGGTGAAAGGCACCGTGCTCGTGGCCGTGGGATCCGGTCAGCGCCGCTTCGGCGTCCAGGCGGTCGGTCCGAACGTCTACGTCGCCGAGGCGGGCCGACCTGCCCTGGCGACTGCGGATTCGAACGCGGGCGACAGCGGTCCGAACAGCGTCCTCGTCGTCATCGGTGAGGACTTCGACACTGCGGCGGCCGAATCCACTCTGACTGCCGCGCTCAACGGCGACGCCGCAGGAGCGTCCGCCGCGACTTCAGGAGGCAGCCGTCGAGACGATCGCTCCGAGCGGCTCCTCCACCACGTGCGACTGCACGACTGACCCCCAATTTGCTACCCGACGGGGGCTTTGCAACCTTGCGCGAGGTTGCAGAGCCGCCGTCAGGTAGTTCTGGGGAGGGGATCCTCCGGTTATCCTCCGTATTTCCTTAAGCGTGTCTGGAGGTCAACACCCGTGCCGGGCACCCGCGACCGATTCTAGGGTCGAAACGTGATCCACCGACCGGTCATGATCGACCTGCCGGGAGCGGCAGTGAGAAATCATCCTTTTGGGGGACACCATTCACTACTTTCGGGCGATCCGCTGAGGCGTGTCGCTTGGAAGACTCACTAGAGCGCCCTGCTCACACCCCCAAGCCCGGAGGAACCCGTGCACCTGATCACCCGGATGAGTCTGAAGAACCGCCTCATCGTCGGACTGCTCACCCTCGTGATCGCCGTCTTCGGCGTCGTTGCGACCACCTCACTCAACCAGGAGACGATGCCCTCGGTCGACCTGCCCAGCACCTCGGTGCAGGCGACCGTGCCCGGCGCTTCCCCGGAGGTCGTCGAAGAGACGGTGACGAAACCGGTGGAAACCGCGCTCGAGGGGATAGGCGAACTCGAATCGGTGACCACCTCCACCTCGTCGGGAATGATGACCGCCGAGGTGACCTGGCCCTTCGGCAAGGACTCCGAGAAGATGACCGACTCGATCCGCTCGGCCGTGGACGGAGCGAAGGCGGAGCTGCCCGACGACGCCGACGTCGAGGTCCTGTCCTATCAGATGGACGACGTTCCGGTGACGATGTTCGCCGCCTCCGGGGGAGATCCGAAGACCCTCGGCGATCGGCTCGAGGCCGACCTCGTCCCCGAACTCCGCGCTCTCGGCGGAGTCTCGAACGTCGAGGTCACCGGCCAGGACGAGCAGCGGGTCACCATCACCTTCCGGCCCGAGGACGTCGCGGAGAGGAACGTCGTCGAATCCTCGGTCCCCGACGAACTCGAAGCCTCCGGCGCCGTCGTCCCCGCCGGTCGCAGCAGCCAGGGCGACACCTCGATGGCTGTGGAAGTCGGCACCGAGGTCGACGCCGTCGAACAGATCGAGAAGACGCCGCTGCGCACCTCGGACGGCACCGTGCTGCTCGGCGACGTCGCCGACGTCGACCTCGACTCGATCGAGAAGACCTCCCTGTCGCGCGCCGACGGCAAGGACTCCGTGACCGTTTCGGTGACCAAGGATCAGGATGCCAACGTCGTCGACGTCTCTCACAAGGTCGCAGAGACCCTCGACCGGGTGGGTCCGAAGCTCGGAGACGATACGGAGTTCTCGACGATCTTCGACCAGGCGCCGGAGATCGAGAAGTCGATCCATGACCTCTCCGTCGAAGGCGGACTCGGCCTGATCTTCGCGATCTTCGTCATCCTCGCCTTCCTCGGTTCCTTCCGCTCGACCATCGTCGCCGCGATCTCGATCCCGATGTCGCTGCTCATCGCGATGATCGGTCTCCAGATCGGCGACTACACGCTCAACATCCTCACCCTCGGTGCCCTGACGATCGCCGTCGGCCGCGTCGTCGACGACTCCATCGTCGTCATCGAGAACATCAGGAGACGCCAAGGCACGAGCGACCTGACGGTCGAAGACATCGTGGCCAGCGTCAAACAGGTCGCCGGTGCCATCACCGCGTCGACCCTGACCACGGTCGCCGTCTTCCTGCCCATCGCCTTCGTCGACGGCATCGCGGGACAGCTGTTCCGCCCCTTCTCCGTCACCGTCAGCTTGGCACTGCTGGCCTCGCTCCTCGTGGCGCTGACGATCGTTCCGGCCTTCAGCTACTGGGTCCTGCGCCGCAGCCCCAAGCCGCTCTCGCCCAAACGGCAGGCCGCGACCGACCGCAGCTTCGAGCTGTGGACCGCCAAGCAGCATCGGCGCTCAGTGGCTCGTGCCGAACGCCGCCAGAAGACGATCGAGAAGAAGAACGCCAAGCGCGCAGCCAAGGGCAAGGACCTGCTGCCGGATGCGACCGTCGAACCCGTCGTCTCACCGGCACCAGGTGACGGAGAGGCCTCCGGGCGGGTCGACCGTCTCCAGCAGCGCAGCCTGCCTGCCATCATCTCCGCCCTGCACCACCCCTGGCGGACCATCGTCTTCTCCGTGATCATCTTCATCGTCACGATGATGGGCGCGACCTTCCTCAAGACCGACCTGCTCGGTTCGGCCGGAGCCAACTCGCTTTACATCACCCAGACCCTGCCAGCCGGTGCCTCGCTGGAGGCCGGAGACAAGGCCGCCAAGCGCGTCGAGGCAGTCCTCGGCGACGACCCGGACGTCGACACCTACTCGACGACGGTCAACGGCCCGGAATCCGGAGCCGAGAACCAGTTCAACGTCACCCTCGCCGAGGACTCCGAGGCCGAGATCGCGACGAACCGACTCCGCACCCAGCTGGGTGACCTCGGAGAGGACGCCGGCGACATCGACGTCCAGGACGCCGGCGGGTCCGTCAGCGAGGACGTCGAGGTGACGCTCTCGGGCACCGACCTGGGCGCGCTGCGCAAGGCCGCCGACGAAGTCACCTCGACGATGGCGGACACCGACGGCGTACGGACCGCCCGCAACGACCTCGCCGCCGACCAGCCGGTCATCGAGGTCGACGTCGATCGGGAGAAGGCCGCCGACTACGGCTTCAGCCAGGCCGAGGTCGGACAGGCCATCGCCGCAGCCCTGCACGGCACCGAGGCGGGAACGCTGACGATGGAAGGCAAGGAACGCGATATCTTCCTCGCCCCGACCCACCAGGATGCGACCCCCGATGAGATCCGGGCCCTCGAACTGCCCGTCACCGAGGTGCAGACGCAGAACGCCCAGGAAGAAGCCACCGACCGGGTGGAGGAGAAGACCGACGCCCGCGCCGAGGAGGCCAAACGCAAGGCCGCCGACGAATCGGCCGAGCAGCTCGACCAGGCGCGCGAGGCCCGCGACGATGCCGCCGATCAGCTCGAGGAGGCCCGCAAGGCGCTGCGCGATGCGGAGAATCCGCCGCCTGCACCGAGCCCCGATGAGATGGCTGCCGACCAGGTGGAGCAGGCTCGCGAAGGCGTCGAGCAGGCAGAGAAAGGGCTGAAGGAGGCCAATGACGCGATCGACGACCTCGTCGACGGCCAGCGGGAACAGGAGCAGAGCCAGGAGGAGGAACAGAGCCTCGCCGATGAGCAGGCCGCCATCCCCGACATCACCGGCGACCCGATCACCGTCGACGAGATCGCGGAGGTGAAGAGGACCGAGACGCCGGCGACGATCGACCGCGCCGACGGGGACCGTCAGGTCACGGTGTTCGCGACCCCGGTGGACGGGCAGCTGGAATCGGTCACCGCTGCGGCCACGAACCTGACGGAGACCATGGATCTGCCCGACGGAGTCAGCTTCGATGTCGGCGGTGCCAGCCAGGAGCAGGCAGAGTCCTTCGGCCAGCTCGGGGCGGCCATGGCCGTGGCGATCGTGCTCGTCTTCCTTGTCATGATCGCGACGTTCCGCAGCTTCGTCCAGCCGCTCATCCTGCTCGTGTCGATCCCCTTCGCCGCGACAGGTGCCGTGCTGCTCCTGCTGATCACGGGCACACCCTTGGGCATCCCCTCGCTCATCGGTCTGCTCATGCTCATCGGCATCGTCGTGACGAATGCGATCGTGCTCATCGACCTCATCAACAAACTGCGTGAGGACGGTCTGGACCTCATGGACGCGATCGTCCACGGCACTCGGCTGCGTCTGCGTCCGATCCTCATGACCGCAGCCGCGACGATCTTCGCTCTCGTGCCGATGTCGCTGGGGCTCACAGGCGGGGGAGTCTTCATCTCACAGCCCCTGGCGATCGTCGTCATCGGCGGGCTCACCTCGTCGACGGTGCTCACCCTCATCCTCGTGCCCGCCCTTTACCTCCTCGTCGAACGACGCAAAGAGGTCCGGACGGCGCACAAGGCGGAGAAGAGAGAGGCGAAGCGGGCAGCCGATGAGGAGAGGATCGAAGCAGAGACCGCCGAGGTGGCCCTGCGATCCGATGAGCAGTGACCCCACTTAATTACTACCCGACGGCGGCTCAGCAACCTGGCGCAAGGTTGCTGAGCCCCCGTCAGGTAGCAAGGGATGGGACTGCTCAGGCCTCGGTGAGCCCGGGAAGCGCCGCGGCGGCGAAGCGGATGTGCTCCTCGGTCACCCGCGCCGCCTCATCCGTGTCGCCGGCGATGATGGCTTCGAGGATCTGATGGTGGTGAGCCTGCAGTCGGGACATGAGCTCCTGCGGATCGTCGACCCTGTTGAAGGAGGCGAAGATCGACCTGCGCAGTGAGGTGCGGATCGCACCTGTCAGATCGGAGAACAGCTGATTGCCGGCCGCTTGAGCGATGGCGACGTGGAACGCCGTGTCCGCGTCGTTGAAGACGTCGATGCTGATGCCGGGGGTGTCCATCATCGCGAGCTGAGCATTGATGGCAGCCAGCGAATCCTTGTCGGCGCGAGCGGCCGCGAGGACCGAGCTCGAGCGTTCGAGTTGGATGCGCGTCTCCGTCACATCGTCGATGCTGAAGTTCGCCAGAGCGACATGGAGGCGGAGGAAGCGAGTGAGGGCGGCCGAGGGCATCGCGGCGATGAAGGTTCCCGCCCCGCGACCCGACCCTCCTGAGGAGCGGACGACACCAAGGCTTTCGAGGACTCGCAGGGCCTCGCGGACGCTGGCCCGGCTGACGCCGAGCTTCGTCGCCAGATCCCGTTCGGCGGGCAGGGGGTCACCGACAGTGAGTGAGCCGGCCATGATCTGCTCTTCGACGGCGTCGATGACGAGCTCATAGGTGCTCGGCCGGTTCACAGGCGTCCAATCGGGGCTCGCGGTCGCCTCGGTGCCGGCGGTCTGATTCGGGCGGACCGCGTTCGCGTCATCATTCATGGTCGTATCCACCGCGCCATCATGTCATGCTCCTTCTCGCATCTAATGCCCGCACAGGCGTCACTGCTGCTCTGTCCGCACCGGAACGACCGCTGCTCTGCCAGCCCGGACCCCCTGCCGCCTCGGCGGGGAGTTCCCGAACAATTTCTTGACGCAGATCACATCTTCATCTTATGCTCAGATTAATGGTCTGACCTCACAAAGGCCATGCTGAACAATTCGATCATTCGAGTTCGGAGCGCGTTCACAGGGGAACGGACCCGCAGTGGGCATGCCCGGCCATGTTGGAGAAGCCATGTACACACCCGAAATCGCGCCGGTGGCCGACAGCCTGCTGTGGTCATCGCTGCTGGCGATCCTGCCGCTGCTGACGATCTTCGTCACCCTCGGCGCACTGAAGTGGAAGGCCCATTGGGCCGGACTGACGGCGGTCGGCGTCGCCCTTATCGTCGCCATCGCCGCCTACGGAATGCCCGTTGGGCTCGCCGCGCTGTCGGCGACCCAGGGATTCGCCTTCGGCCTGTTCCCGATCATGTGGATCGTCATCACCGCGATCTGGCTCTACGAACTCACCGTGCGCTCGGGCCACTTCGAAGACCTGCGACTGGTCATCAACGTCATCTCGGATGACCCGCGGATCCAGGCCATCATCATCGCCTTCTGCTTCGGCGGACTCCTCGAGGCGCTCGCCGGATTCGGCGCTCCCGTCGCCATCACCGGCGTCATGCTCGTGGCCGTCGGATTCACCGCGATGAGAGCGGCTGTCGTCGTCCTCGTCGCGAACACCGCTCCCGTGGCCTTCGGTGCCATCGCCATTCCGATCATCACCGCCGGCACGCTCACCGGCATCGACTATCAGGACATTGGTGCGATGGTCGGTCACCAGACCCCGTTCCTGGCCGCGATCGTCCCACTGTTCCTCGTCATGCTCGTCGACGGTCGTCGCGGACTCCGACAGATCTGGCCGCTGGCCCTGGTTGTCGGCCTCGTCTTCGGTGCCGCTCAGTACGTGTCCTCGAATTTCCTCTCCGTCGAACTCACCGATATCATCGCTTCTCTCGTCGGACTCGCCGCCGTCGTCATCATGCTCCGGTTCTGGAAGCCCAAGGGCGGACAGGATGCACTCGACCGCATGGCCGACGAGCGCGAACACGAGGGCGCCGACGCCCCTGACGCCGGCGGTGCGTCTGCGGCCGTGGCCACCGTCGTCAAGAAGGAGACCGCGCCGCTGACCGGATCCCGGGTGTTCCTCGCACTCTTCCCCTATCTGCTCGTCATCGTCATCTTCTCAGTGGCGAAGCTCGTCCCCGCGCTGAACAGCTGGTTGGCCTCTACCGATGTGGAGATTCCGTGGCCCGGCCTGGACGGGAACATCTTCACCTCGGCAGGCGAGGCGTCGACGAGCACGATCTATGACTTCCAATGGCTGTCTTCGCCGGGAACACTGCTGCTCATCTCCGGCATCATCGTCGCCGTCGTCTACAAGATGAAGGCCAAGGATGCCCTCGACGTCCTCGCCGTCAATGTCGTGAAGATGCGGTTCTCGATCCTCACCGTCGGTTCGGTGCTCGCCCTGGCGTATGTCATGAACCTGTCGGGTCAGACGATCACCATCGGCACCTGGATCGCCGGCACCGGAGCCTTCTTTGCCTTCCTCTCGCCGATCCTCGGCTGGTTGGGCACCGCCGTCACCGGTTCGGACACCTCAGCCAATGCCCTGTTCGCCACGCTGCAGCAGACTGCCGCACATGAGGCTGGACTCGATCCGCTGCTGCTCGTGGGTGCCAACAGCTCCGGCGGCGTCCTCGGCAAGATGGTCAGCCCGCAGAACCTCACGATCGCAGCGACAGCCGTCGGACTTCTCGGCAGAGAGGCTTCGATCTTCCGCCGTGTCATCGGCTGGTCGCTCGGCATGCTCGTCCTCATGTGCCTGCTCGTCGGCCTCCAGTCCACGGTGCTGTCCTGGATGGTGCCCTCGTCGTGAGATCCATAGGATGCTGCCATCACGGAAGCATTTTCCGCACTATCCACGCCCCGTCAACCACATCAGCCACTTCTCATTCCCCTACTAATCAAAGGAGCGATTCATATGGTCAAGAGACAGATCCCGCAGCCGGCCGAGATCTTCGAGCTCATGAAGTTCAAGAAGTTCGAGCTCGATCCGAAGAAGCGCCGCCTGGAGAACGCGCTGACGATCGATGACCTGCGCCGGATCGCCAAACGTCGGACCCCGGCCGCGGCCTTCGACTACACCGATGGCGCCGCCGAGGGCGAGATCTCCATGGAACGCTCGGTGCAGTCCTTCCGCGACATCGAGTTCCACCCCTCGATCCTCAAGGACGTCACGAATGTCGACACCTCCACCCAGATCATGGGCGGCAGCTCGGCACTGCCGTTCGGCATCGCGCCGACCGGCTTCACCCGGCTGATGCAGACCGAGGGAGAGACCGCCGGGGCAGGGGCCGCCGGAGCGGCGGGGATCCCGTTCACCCTCTCGACCCTGGGCACCACCTCGATCGAGGACGTGAAGAAGGTCAATCCGCACGGTCGCAATTGGTTCCAGCTCTACGTTATGAAACAGCGCGACATCTCCTATGGTCTGGTCGAACGTGCGAAGGACGCCGGGTTCGACACATTGTTCTTCACCGTCGACGCTCCCGTGGCCGGTGCCCGCCTGCGCGACACCCGCAACGGCTTCTCGATCCCGCCGCAGCTGACCCCGCAGACGATCCTCAACGCGATTCCGCGTCCCTGGTGGTGGTGGGACTTCCTGACCACCCCGAAGCTCGAATTCGCGTCCCTGTCGGAGACAGGCGGAACCGTCGGAGAGCTCCTCGACTCGGCGATGGACCCCTCGATCGACTTCGACGACCTGGCTGAAATCCGTGCCATGTGGCCCGGCAAATTCTCGGTCAAGGGTGTGCAGACGCTCGAGGACGCGAAGAAGCTCGCTGACCTCGGCGTCGATTCGATCGTCCTGTCCAACCACGGCGGACGTCAGCTCGATCGGGCGCCTGTGCCCTTCGAGCTCCTCCCCGAGGTGGCTCGTGAGATCGGCAAGAACGTGGAGATCATCATCGACACCGGCATCCGCAACGGCGCCGATATCGTCGCCGCACTGGCCCTCGGCGCCGACTTCACCCTCATCGGTCGTGCCTACCTGTTCGGGCTCATGGCCGGCGGTCGGGCAGGCGTGGATCGGACGATCGAGATCCTCCGCGAGCAGGTCGAGCGCACCATGCGGCTGCTGCAGGTGGCCGATGTCTCCGAGCTCAATCCGGCGCATGTCACGCAGCTGCGTCAGTTCAACCGTGACGACCGGGCCGAGATCATCGGCTCCCGTCCTGCGAAGAAGTGACCGACAAACGGTGATCGTGAAGCGATGATCGCCGAGGCGGCTCCCGACACCGAATGATGTCATCGTCGGTCCCGCCAGCGGTTCGATACGACGAAGGGCCCCGTCCGTGGACGGGGCCCTTCGTTTGACCGGTGCCGGTGCGGGTGCCAGTGCGCTCAGCGCATCACTTGGCGAATTCGTCCTCGATGCGGTCGAGGACGTTCGTCGCCGAGTAGTAGTCGAGGCGGAATGAATCGAGGCCCATTGCGTACACCGCATCGTTCTTCACTGCCGGGGTGCCTTTGACCAGGGAATTCTCCTTATAGCCGTCGACGGTCTCCTCATCGGCATTGAAGAGGAACACCGATTCGCCGGTGACGGCCTTCGACAGGTTCTCACCGGTCACTTCGTAGATGTCGGAGCGCTTGCCCATCTCGCCCTGGCTGGTCGTGCCCTCGGGCACCTCGGCGAGCTCGAATCCGACCTCTTCGAGGAGCTTGCCCTGCGCGGAGTCCGGCGTCCAGACATTCGCGCTGGCACCCGATCCTCCGCCCTTGGCCTTCTCATTGAAGATCATGCCGGTCACGGGCTGCTTCGGGGCGTCGATGGCGGACTTGACCTCCTCGGCGCGGGAGTCGAACTCGTCGTTGACCTTTTTCGCCTCGTCCGTGTGTTCGGTGATCTCGCCGAGCTTGGTGGTGACCTCCTGCCAGTCCTTGTCGCCGTAGTCGACGACGACGGTCGGGGCGATGTCGGAAAGCTGGTCGTAGATCGCATTGGCCGAGTCCTGACCGGTCTTCGAGACGAGGATGAGGTCGGGTTCTTCGGCGAGGACGGCCTCGACGTCGGGGTCGCCCTGGTAGAGGGCTTCGACGTCCTTCTCCTTCGCGACGTCACCCCACTGAGTGAAGAAGCCCTGGTCATCGGCAACGGGGGATCCCGGCATGGTGGCGCCCGAGGCGGTGACCGGGGCGTCGATGGCGAGCAGGCTGCCGGTGAGTGTCACGGCGGTGGAGACGATCTTCTCGGGCTGTTCGTCGATGGTGACCTCATGGTCGGCGTCATCGGTGATCGTCAGGGGCCACTGACCTGCATCGCCGGCCGCGGAATCGGAGGATGCGTCCGATGCGGAGTCGGTGCCGCCGCATCCGGCGAGGCCGATGACGGCGGCGGTGGCGATGCAGGTGAGCGCGCGGGGTGTCCGGTGGGTGAGGGGTGTCATTGTGCTCTCTTTCGTGTCCGCAGACGAAAGGTGGGGCTTTCGTCGCATATGATCCTATGTGAGCCTAACCTAATCGACGAGGATTTGGTGAGGTTAGACTGTCCTTATGACGATTTCTCTTCCTCAGCGTGCCGCGACGCTGGCTGCAACGACCCTGACCATTGCTCTCCTGGCAAGCGGCTGCGCCGCCGATGGTGACAAGGGAAGCGGCGGCGAATCGGGAAACAAGGACGTCGCGACCGGAGGCGAGTCCTTCGGGACCGCGGACGAGGAGACGGCGAAGCTCGGCACCGACGCCGAGGCGGGGGAGTTCCCGCGCACGATCAAGCATGCGAACGGGTCCACGGAGATCGAGAAGAAGCCCGAACGTGTCGTCGTCCTCGACACCGGCGAACTCGACGACGTCCTCTCACTGGGCATCAAGCCAGTCGGTATGGTGACGACCGAAGGGGCGAACCCGGTGCCGAGCTACCTCGAAGACAAGGTCGACGGCGTCGAGACCGTCGGAACGATCAACGAGCTCGATCTGGAGAAGATCGCGTCACTCGAACCTGACCTCATCCTCGGCAGTCAGCTGCGAGCCGACAAACTCTACGACGAACTCGACTCGATCGCTCCGACGGTGTTCTCGATTCGCCCTGGCTTCCCATGGAAGGAGAACTTCCGCCTCGTCGGTGATGCCCTGGGGATGGAGAACGAAGCCACTTCGGACCTCGAGGAATACGCCGAGGAAGCGAAGGCGCTGAAGAAGTCCGTCGACGGAGATCCGACGATCTCGCTCGTGCGGTTCATGCCCGAGAAGCTTCGCCTCTACGCTAATCAGTCACTCATCGGCGTCATCCTCGGTGATGCCGGCTTCAAACGCCCGGAGAAACAGGACGTCGACGAACTCGCAGTCGAGATCTCGCCGGAGAACCTCGATCAGGCCGGAGGGGACTTCATCTTCTACACGAGCTACGGCGATCCCAAAGCCACCGGCGAGGACAAGGCCCTGGCCTCGAGTCAGTGGAAGGGTCTCGATGCAGTCAAAGACGACAAAGCGATCCGAGTCGAGGACGATGTGTGGTTCCTGGGCCTCGGGCCCACCGGTGCCGGAATCATCCTCGACGACCTCGACGAGTACCTCGGCAAGTGAAGTCGACGATGACACGCATCCGTCAGGCCACGTCTGCAGAGCGCAAGGCGGACAATTCATGAGGACTGATCGTGAAGGCTCTCAGCGAGATTGAGAACAGCCGAAACGAAGTCCGTGACGCCGGGCTCTTCGCTAGGGAAGTGCCCGCACTCACGGAGCATGACGACCTGACCAGGCGACGCGAGACGCCGGAAGACGCGCATGCTGAGTTCCGCCGGAGTCCAGGCATCAAGACTGGGGTGAAGGAGATCAACCGGGGTCTGCATCGATTCGGGCGGTGTATGGCGATATCGCATGTAGGACGCCAGGAACCCGAGAGGGACTTTCGCTCCTCCGCCCAACGGGTCAGCAGCACACAGCCTGGAAAGCTCTGGGTTACGACTCATCTTTGAAAGATCCGCCGCCCATTTCACCGGGATCATTACCGCAGCGAATCGGCCACGTGCCAGAACCGAGAGCGGGCCACCGAGAATTCCCAACGGCCCGAAACGAGACATGCGCGCACGAGCACGCCAGTCGCGGGGGTCAAGAAGGCAGGTGGCCGCGACACCTGCGACGTATGACGATCGTGCTGCGACCTCATAGGCCAACATGCCTCCGACGCTTGCGCCGAGCAAGATCAGGGGGCGTCCATCGTGTTCCTTCTCCGCCAGATCGACCAGCAGCCGAATCCAGTCGTCGTAGCGGACATCTTGAGGGTCAGCTGACGTCGTTCGACCGTAGAGCGGCAGATCGACTGCAGCGATATCGATACCGCGTTCGGCGAGCAGAGCTGCCATCGGCCAGAGCGCGCCACTGTGGCCTCCCGCGCCATGAACCACTAACACCCTGACCGACGCATCCCGCTGACGGGCTCGGGCAATATGAACGTGATGCCCCTCCCAGGGCCACCAGGTTTCCTCCGGTTCCAGCTCAGCGGCTGAGCGCCTCAGAGGAGGAAAGAACGCCGCGTATGGCGTGGGCGACATAGACTCAGTCTACTCCGACACGCATCCCGGCTGGAAGCTCACGAACGCTCTGCAGGGGGAGTGCGGACCATTCGCAGACTATTGGACTACTGCGGGCTGATTGCACAACTCTGCCGGAAAAACTCTCCCCGACCGGAATAAAACCTCCATCATCAAAGTTGAGTCTGGTGTACGCAACTTTGATGAGGCCGATTTGACGGTCGGAACCTCGAAGAGAATACTTGAGTCCAGTTGGCTCAATGTGTGCGGTCGAGTGGTTCCGCCGCTCACCCGCGGCAGGAAATGCCGTGGAAGACCGGTTGGCGGAGCCGCCCGATCGCACACATTCGAGTCGCATGAACTCACGATCTGTAAGGAGAGAAAACTATGGCACGTGCAGTCGGAATCGACCTCGGAACCACGAACTCCGTCGTCACCGTCCTCGAGGGCGGCGACCCGAAGGTCATCGCAAACGCAGAAGGCGGTCGCACGACCCCGTCCGTCGTCGCAGTCAACAAGAACGGCGACTCGCTGGTCGGCGAGATCGCCAAGCGTCAGGCCGTCACGAACATCAAGAACACCGTCGCCTCGGTCAAGCGCCACATGGGCACCGACTGGTCCACCGAGATCGGCGGCAAGAAGATGACGGCTCCCGAGGTCTCGGCACGCATCCTCCAGAAGCTCAAGCACGACGCTGAGGAATACCTGCAGGAGGAGGTCACCGACGCGGTGATCACCGTTCCCGCCTACTTCAATGACGCCGAGCGTCAGGCGACGAAGGACGCCGGTGAGATCGCCGGTCTCAACGTCTCGCGCATCATCAACGAGCCCACCGCTGCCGCTCTGGCCTACGGCCTCGAGCGCGGCAAGGAAGACGAGCTCATCCTCGTCTTCGACCTCGGTGGCGGTACCTTCGACGTCTCGCTGCTCGAAGTCGGCAAGGACGAAGACGACTTCTCCACCATTCAGGTCCGTGCGACCTCCGGTGACAACCGCCTCGGCGGTGACGACTGGGATCAGCGGATCGTCGACCACCTCGTCGAGCAGGTCAAGAACAACTACGGTGTGGACCTGACCAAGGACGCCACCGCTCTGCAGCGCCTCAAGGAAGCCTCTGAGCAGGCCAAGAAGGAACTGTCCTCGGCCACCAGCACGAACATCTCGCTGCAGTACCTGTCGATGAGCGAGAACGGACCCATCCACCTGGATGAGACCCTCACCCGTGCGAAGTTCGAGGACCTGACCAAGGACCTCCTCGAGCGCACCAAGGCTCCGTTCCACGCAGTCATGAAGGACGCTGGCGTCTCCGTCAATGAGATCGACCACGTCGTCCTCGTCGGCGGTTCGACCCGTATGCCCGGTGTCTCAGCCGTCGTCACCGAACTCACCGGAGGCAAGGAGCCCAACAAGGGTGTCAACCCCGATGAGGTCGTGGCCATCGGCGCCGCCGTGCAGGCCGGTGTCCTCGTGGGTGAGCGCAAGGACGTTCTGCTCATCGACGTCACCCCGCTCTCGCTCGGACTCGAGACCAAGGGCGGCGTGATGACCAAGCTCATCGAGCGCAACACCCCGATCCCGACCAAGCGTTCGGAGACCTTCACCACCGCTGAGGACAACCAGCCCTCCGTGTCGATCCAGGTCTTCCAGGGTGAGCGTGAGTTCACTCGCGACAACAAGAACCTCGGCACGTTCGAGCTGACCGGCATCGCTCCGGCTCCGCGCGGTGTGCCGCAGATCGAGGTCGCCTTCGACATCGATGCCAACGGCATCGTGCACGTGTCGGCCACCGACAAGGGCACCGGCACCGAGCAGTCGATGACGATCACCGGTGGTTCCGCACTGCCGGAGGAAGACATCGAGCGCATGGTCCGTGAGGCCGAGGAACACGCAGAAGAGGACAAGAAGCGCCGTGAGGCAGCCGACGTCCGCAACAATGCGGAGAACCTCGCCTACCAGACCGAGAAGTTGCTGACCGACAACGCGGACAAGCTGCCCGAAGAGATCAAGACCGAGATGCAGGGCGATGTCGACGCCGTCAAGGAAGCTCTCAAGGGTGAAGACGACGACGCCGTGAAGTCCGCCTATGACAAGCTCATGGAGAACCAGCAGAAGATCGGCGAAGCCATCTACAACCAGCAGGGCGGTGCCGAAGGCGCCGAGGCCGCTGGCGAGGGCGCAGCCGATGCAGGCGCAGACGACGATGTCGTCGACGCCGAAGTCGTCGACGAAGAGGATGAGGAGAAGAAGTAATGACTGCCGAGGGCAACGACAAGTCGTCCGAGGAGCCAGGCTTCACCTTCAGTGACAAGCGCCGGGTCGATCCGAACACCGGTGAGGTCCGCCCCGAGGCCGACGAGCAGTCGGCCGGGGCCGGCGAGGAGCAGACCGCGGATCCGAACGCCGAGCAGGCAGAAGCGGCCGCGGCCGATGCCAGCGACCTCGGTGTGGACATCCCTGCCGATGCCTCGGGTCTCGAGGACGCCGAGCCGGAGGCCGAGCCCGAACCGGGTTCGGAGGCCGCGGGTTACCTGGCCGACCTCAAGCGCATCAACGCCGAGTATGCGGCATACCGGATGCGCGCCGACCGTGAACGTGAGCGTGCGGCTCTCGGCGGCACGATCAAGGTCGTCGAGGCCCTGATCCCCGTGCTCGACGAGGTCAAGCTCGCCCGCGAGAACGGCGATGTCACCGGGCCTTTCGAGACCCACGTGAACAAGCTCGTCGAATCGCTGGACAAGATCGGCGTCGAACAGTACGGAGAGGTCGGCGACGAGTTCGACCCGAACATCCACGAAGCGCTCATGCAGCAGCCTTCGGATGAGGTCGAGAATCCGACGCTCTTCCTGGTCATGCAGCCGGGCTACCGGATCGGGGAGCGCATCATCCGCGCTGCCCGAGTCGGTGTCCAGCAGCCGGAGGACTGAGACACGACCACGATCGCCGAGGCGGCTGCCCGCCCCGTACGCCGGTTCGCCGACGTACGGGGCGGGGGAACCGCCTCGGCGGCGGTCCGGATCTTCGGGGCACTGCCCCCGGGGATGCGGATTGTGAGAGGACAAGTGAATACTGTGATGACAGGATTGATTGGAAGGAAAGGAGGTGCCAGGTGAATACCGGACCTCAGAATGATTGGTTCGACAAGGACTTCTACAAAACCCTCGGCGTCTCCAAGGACGCTTCCGGTGCCGAGATCAAGAAGGCCTACCGCAAGCTGGCCCGTAAGTATCACCCGGACGCCAACCCCGGGGATGAGAAGGCCGAAGAGAAGTTCAAGGAGATCGGCCAGGCCCACCAGGTGCTGTCCGATAAGGAATCGCGGGCCCAGTACGACCAGGTCCGCGCGATGGGCGGCGGTGCCAGGTTCAGCGCCGGCGCCGGAGGCCCTGGCGGCGCGGGCGGCGGCGGATTCGACGACGTGTTCTCCGACCTCTTCGGAGGCGGCGGACGGACACGGACCCGCACAACCTACGGCGGTGGGGGAGACGTTCCCCCGGACCTGGCGGACCTGCTGGGTGGATTCGGCGGAGGTTTCGGCGGTGGCGGTTACGGCGGCTACCAGCCTCCGGTCAAGGGCGGCGATATCAAGTCGAGCACCACGCTGTCGTTCACCGAAGCCATCGACGGCGCCTCGGTGAAGCTGAACATGCCCGGCGGGAAGCCGCTGACCGTGCGCACCCCGATCGGGGTCAAGGACGGACAGAAGATCCGCTTGGCAGGCAAGGGCAAGGCCAGTCCCAACGGCGGCGAGCACGGAGACGTGATCCTCACCGTTCATGTGAAGCCGCACCCGGTCTTCACCCGTGACGGCGACAACCTGCGGATGGAACTGCCGATCAGCTTCGACGAGGCGGCCCTCGGCGCTGAGATCAAGGTGCCGACCCTGGGTGGAATGCCCGTCAAGGTCAAGGTCGCACCGGGGACGCCTTCGGGGCGGACGCTGCGCGTCCGAGGCAAGGGCGTGAAGACGA
Organism: Brevibacterium sp. S22; assembly: GCF_004745485.1. Taxonomy (GTDB): domain Bacteria; phylum Actinomycetota; class Actinomycetes; order Actinomycetales; family Brevibacteriaceae; genus Brevibacterium. The sequence continues at coordinate 8,239 of NZ_RHFG01000029.1, read as the reverse complement.
AGAAGGGCACCGGCGATCTGCTGGCGACAGTCGAGATCGTGGCACCGAAGAATCTGTCCAAGGAAGCCAAGCAGGCGGTCGAGTCGTTCAAGGCCGCCACTGAAGGTGAGGATCCACGCGCCGGCTTGCTGGACAAAGCCAAGGCGAGCTGAGGTGGTGAATCACAATGCACATTTCATCGAGTGCGGCGGTGTATGTCATCTCGGTGGCCGCGGATCTGGCGGGCATGCACCCGCAGACGCTGCGGCAGTATGACCGTCTGGGTCTCGTCACTCCGGAACGCACTGCGGGACGGGGGCGGCGCTACTCCGGCAAGGACATCGCCAAGCTGCGACTGATCCAGCAGCTCTCCCAGGACGAGGGAGTCAACCTCGTCGGGATCAAGAAGATCATCGATCTGCAGAACCAGGTCGATGCACTCAAATCGCGCAATGAGGAGCTCGAGGACGAGGTTCGGGCGCGCATGTCGGCACAGGAACGCGAGGCACGCGTTTTCGCGGCCGGCACCGTGGGCGGAGATGTCGTGTCGATCTCGAGGGGACGTCGCCCGCAGGGACGACCGGAACCAGGAGCCCTGGTGCTCTACAACCGGTACCGGCGCGGCTGAGGCGAATAGATACAGATGAGAAGAGCGCAGACCCGAACGGGTCTGCGCTCTTCTCAGTTCGCGTCGAGCTCGGCAGAGCTCAGGTGATCGCTATCAGATCTCGGCGGGATCCTGGGCGGCCTTCTTGCGACGCATGGTCAGTGCGACTGCGACGCCACCGATGAGGAGGAGGCCGGCTCCGCCGACGAGTCCGGTCAGCTCGGTACCGGTGCGGGGCAGGTCGCCGCCGTTGCCGGCATCTCCGTTGTCGCCGTCGTCGTTTCCGTTGCCGTCTTCGTTTCCGTCGCTGCCACCGGCGTTGGCGTCCTCGCTGACGGAGAACTCGCCGGTCAGTTCGTCATCGCCGCAGGTGACGGTCACATCGTAGTCGCCGATATAGGCCGAGGCGTTGGAAGCGCTGGTGCCGTAGACGTTGACGTTGGCCTTGCCCTCGTCGTCGGCCTTGACGGTCTTGTCGAAGGCGGTGACGTCCGAGTCGCCCTTGGGATTGACGAGGAAGCGGACGTCTTCACCGGGCTCGCAGTTCTCGACGGCGAGGGTGACGCCCTTGTCTTCCTTGACGAAGTCAGCAGGGGAGACAGTCTCAGGGGAGACGGTCAGCTCGGCTTCTTCGGCAGCAGGGGTCGTCGGGTCTTCGGTCGCGTCTTCGGTGATGGTGAAGTTCTGACCTTCGGACCGGGTCTCGGCTTCCTGGTCGACTGCCCAGACGGCGTAGTCGCCGGCCGGGAGGTCGCTGTCGCCTTCGAACGTCAGGTCTGTGGAGATCTTGCCTTCGTCGTCAGCTTTGACTTCCTTGGTGGCGAAGGGTGACTGTGCGTTTCCGCCGACGACGTTGACCGTGCCGCCCGGGGTGAAGCCCTCACCGGTGACCTCAATGCCGTTCTTTGCGAAGTCGCTCTCAGAGATCGAGTCGGTATTGAGCGAGATCTTCGAGTCGACCTCAGGAGCCTCGGGCTCGTCGGTGTCGCCTTCGGTCACCTTGAAGCTCGTGCTGTATGGGGCGTTCTCGTCGGAATCGTTTGTGACGGTGACCTTGTAGTCACCGACGAAGGCTGGGTTTGCCTCGCCGACGGCTTCGACAGCGTGGTCGAAGGCGCCCTCAGCATCAGTAGTGACAGAGGTTTCGTAGACACTGACGTTCTGCCCGCTGGTAGGTTCAACGGTCAGCTTGTACTCGGTGTCGGCCACGAGGCCAGCACCGCCGATGCCGATGCCGTTCTCTGCGAACTCGTCGACGGTGACGCTGTCAGCAGACACTCCGATTTCGCCAGCCTGTGCGGTGACGTCCTGTGCAGCGCCCTTCTGGAGCTGAACAGGGGACTTGGCAGGCTGAGTATCTGCCGAAGGTGCAGTGGCGGGGGCTTCGGGAGCAGCGATAACTGGGGATGCGGCCAGGCCGGTGATGGCGATGGCCACCGCGGGGGCGAGGGCGAGCTTCTTCATGTATTTCCTTAGAAAAGTACAGATGGGTGTGAAGTATTGCGAATGTAACAGTAATGCAACATTCACCACACGCATAGTTGTGGTCGTTTTGTTCACTGCTGAATTCGGCCCGGTCGCAGAGTTCATTCTCCATTCACGAAGATTGGACGTTTCGGCGCGAACTTCAGAACAGACGGAGGGGCGGCTCAGCGTGTGCTGAGCCGCCCCTCCGTCATCGCTCTGGGCTGTTCGCCTGACTCGGATCAGAAGCTCGTCGGTGTCTGTCCGAACTTGTTCTTGCGGCCGGTCAGTGCGATCGCGGCACCACCGACGAGGAGGAGCAGGGCTCCGGTCGTCAGTCCGCTGAGGTCGGCACCGGTGCGAGGCAGCTGGCTGCCGTCGTCTCCGTTGCCGGTTCCGGCATCGCCGTTGTCTCCGCCGCCGGCGTTGGCACCCTCGGTGACCGTGAAGGAATCCTTCATGGTGTCATCGCCGCAGGTGGCCGTCGCGGTGTAGGCGCCGACGTAGGCCGAGATATCCGACGAGGTTCCGAAGACGTTGACCGAAGCGCGGCCCTCATCATCAGCCTTGACGGTGTTCTCGTATGCCGTGACGTTGATGCCCTTCGGATTGACCTCGAAGTGGACATCCGCCCCGGGCTCGCAGTTTTCGACGGCGAGGGTGACGCCCTTCTTCTCATCGGCGAAGTCGGCAGCCTCGATCGTCTTGGGCGAGACCTTGAAGGTCGCCTCGGCGGGGGCTTCGGTCTTACCCTCATCGACGACATTGATGTTGCCGTTGAGCGTCTGAGACTCTGTGCCTTCGCGGTCGATGGTGACGGTGAACGGAACCTTGCCGACCTCGAGGTTCGCGGGGTTGCCGTCGTACCAGAGATGAAGCGTGTAGTCCCCGTCGGCGTCAGCGGTCTCGGTCTCCCCGGTCAGGGAGTCCTTGATCGTGTCGCCCTTCTTCACGCCGGAGACAGTGACGGTCACGCCCTTGTCCTTGTCGGCGAGGTCCTCGGCAGTGATCTCCTTGGGATCGACCTTGAGGGATGCGTCGATCGGGTCGACGGCATCCTCTTCGGTCACGGTGATCTCGACTGCGTCAGTCTTATCGCCGGTCTCGTCATCGATGAAGGTCAGCGCGTACTTGCCGGCCTCGAGCGACTCGGGTGCGATCACGGCACCGTCTACGTTGCCGTCCTCGTCGGCGCGGAGCTCATCGGCCTGCGGGGCAGCGGCACGCTGAGCCGAGACGGCCTCACCCTGGACGCTGATGGTTCCTTCTGGGGTGAAACCGGAGCCGGAGAACTTCAGCCCATCCTTCTTGAAGTCCTCGAGGGAGATCTCCTTCGAACCGACCTTGACGCTCGGGTCGACTTCGGCATCGTCGTTGACGACGTTGATTTCGCCCTTGAGGGTCGTGGACTCCTCTCCGCTGCGATCGATGGTCACGTCGAAGGGGACGGGGCCCTCTTTGAGGTCCTCCGCGTCGCCCTTGTAGTAGACGCTGAAGGTGAAGTCGCCGTCAGCCGTCACCGTCTTCTCATCGCCGGTCAGGCTGTCGGTGACTCTGTCGCCCTCTTCAAGGCCGGTGACAGTGACGTCCACACCTTTGTTCTCATCCGCGAGGTCTTCAGGAGTGATCTCCTCCGGAGAGACGGAGAGCGAAGCATCGATGGCTGCCTGAATCTCGACCTGGGCGGTGCCGGAGACGCTCTCGGTCTCTGTGCCTTCCCGCTGCACCTGGAGCGCAAAGGCAACCGATTCCTGCGTGACTTCCTTGGCGGAGTGCAGCTTGAGAGTGGCGGTCGAGCCCTGAGCGGTCGTGGCCGGACCTGTGAGGCCGGACTCGGCTGAGACCTTGTCGCCCTTTTCGAGGCCGGTGACCTTGACGGTCACGCCGTCCTCGGCGAGTTCCTCGGCGGTGACCTCTCCGGAGGTCACCTGCACTGAAGCATTGATCGGATTGACCTTGTCCTCGGACTTGTCATCGTCCTTGGGGGCAGGGGCAGGCTTCGGGTCGACGTTCTTCGGAGGCTTCTTCGCGGCGTCCTTCTTGTCCGCCTTGTCCTCGGCGTCCTTCTTCGCGTCTGCCTTCTTCTTGTCTGCTGCGGCCTTCTCGGCGGCCTCAGCCTTCTTCGCGGCCTCAGCCTTTTCTTTGGCCTTCTTCTCTGCTGCTGCCTTTTCCGCAACCGCCTTCTTCTCGGCTTCAGCCTTCTCGGCCGCGGCCTTCTTCTCGGCTTCAGCTTTCTTGGCTTTCCCGGCGTCGGCCTTCTTCTGCTCGGCAGTCTGCGATGAGCTCGACTGAGCGGAGGGGGATTCCGCGGCGGCGACCGGGCTTGCGACCAGCCCGGTGAACGCGAGCGCGACCGCCGGCGCGAGGATGATCTTCTTCATTGGAGTGCCTTCAATCTCTGTGACGAGGGGTGTGATACGGCACTCATCCTAGGTTCTGAGGATTTTCCAAACTATTTCTGTACGTTTTGTTCAGGTTTAGATGCTGTAACACTTAGGTGAATTCCTTTAACCGTTCCGTGACCTACTCGACGGTAAAAAGATTACCGTCGGGCCGCCTCGGCGAAGGGGAGCGTCGGCCGCGGGAACTCAGCGGTGTTGACCTAGACCGGCCACGCCTCGGCGCGGATCTGCTTGCGCTGTTCGACGGTGGGCACACGGACGGTCAGAGCCGAAGGATCGACCTCCATCTCAAGGTACGACGACTGTCCGAGAGGGTCCCCGTCGATCTGGATATCAACCTCGTCACCGGCTTCGATGACGACCTTGCGGCACTTCCGGATGTTCGTATGCAGTCCGCGTGAGGCCCTGCGGCCGGCGATCGATGCGAGTACGCCGACCCATTGTCCGAGGTTCTTCGGGCTGACGATGAGCACGTCGAGCATGCCATCGTCGATGACCGCCTGCGGCAGCAGCTGGATGCCTCCCTGCAGACGGCCGCAGTTGCCGCCGAGGACCGAGCGCACCCGCGCCGAGATCCGATATTCGTCATCGAACGTGACCTTCACATGACTGGGTTTGCCGGTGAGCTTGCGGGATCCGGCTTCGACATAGGCGAGCCATCCGAGGCGGGCCTTGAGGTCGTCGCTGGTATCGGCCATGACCGCGGCATCGAATCCGAGCCCGGTCATCACGGTGAAGAGATGGGTGTCGCCGTCGGGGGCGGTCTTGGCCATTCCCACGTCGATCTCCCTGTTGCGCCCCCACAGAGCGATCCGCAGCGCCCACTCCGTCTTGTCGAGGACGAGATCGATGTTGCGGGCCAGCAGATTCCCGGTGCCCAACGGCACGATTCCCAACGGAGTGGAGGTGCCTGCCAACGCCGAGGCGACCGCGCGGATGGTGCCGTCCCCGCCGGCGGCGATGACGACGTCGACACCTTCGTCGAGGGCACGGACCGCGGCTCCCTCGCCGGAGTCCTCGAGGGTGGTTTCGAGCACGAGCGGAGGATTCCAGCCCTCAAAGCGACAGATCGCCTCGGCGGTGGCGGACAGGCTGCGCACATCGGTCTTCGTGGGGTTGACGATCAGCGCGGCGCGGTACCGGGCCGCATCATTGACCTCCTCGTCGGAGAGGTTCGCGGGATGGGCATAGTGCCGCACCCTGGCAAGGACACGCCGCGCTCCGGTCCGGCGGCCGAGGAGGAACACGGCCGCGAGCACCACGAGGGCGCCGAAGATGATGATCCAGGTCATCACGGGATCCAGCTCGATGGTCATGTCCCAAATCTACAGTGCCCAAGTCGTGTGCCGGCTGAGCGCCGAATGTCGAAAACAAGCCCGGCCCGTTAAGCTGAGAGGGTGATCGATCTAGCGCTTCTCAGAGACAACCCGGCCCTGTTCAAGGCATCACAGGAGGCTCGCGGGGAATCCGTCGAGCTCATCGACGAGGTCATCGCCGCCGACTCCGCACGCCGTGCGGCCATCACCGCCTTCGAAGACGCACGTGCGGACCAGAAGTCCTTCTCCTCCCAGATCGCCAAGGCACCGAAGGAAGACAAACCGGCCCTCATCGCTGAGGGCAAGGCGAAGTCCGAGGCCGTGAAGTCGCTGTCGGCGGAGTCCGAAGAAGCCACCTTCGCCTTCGACCAGCTCGTGTCGAAGGTCCCGAACCTCATCATCGACGGCATCCCCGCCGGCGGCGAAGAGAACTTCGTGACGCTCAAGACCGTGGGCGTTCCCCGCGATTTCGGTCCGGACAGTTTCGAACCGCTCGATCACCTCGAGATCGGTGAGAAGCTGAAGGCCATCGACACCCAGCGTGGCACGAAGGTCTCCGGGTCTCGCTTCCACTACCTCACAGGCTTCGGTGCAAAGCTCGAAATGGCACTGCTCAACCTCGCCCGCGACGTCGCCGAAGAGGCAGGGTTCAGCCCGACCATCACCCCGACGCTGGTGCGCCCCGAGGTCATGCGCGGCACCGGATTCCTCGGTGAGCACGCCGATGAAGTCTACCGTCTCGAAGCCGACGATCTGTTCCTCGTCGGCACCTCCGAGGTGCCGCTGGCCGGATTCCATATGGACGAGATCATCGATCTGTCCGACGGTCCGCTGCGCTATGCCGGAATCTCGTCCTGCTATCGCCGTGAGGCCGGCTCATACGGCAAGGACACCCGCGGAATCATCCGCGTCCACCAGTTCCAGAAGGTCGAGATGTTCGCCTACGTCCCGGTCGAGGGCGCCGAAGGCGAACACGAGCGCATGCTCAGCCTGCAGGAGAAGATGCTCGGACTGTGCGAGCTGCCCTACCGGGTCATCGACACTGCTGCCGGCGACCTCGGTGATTCGGCTGCCCGCAAATTCGACTGCGAAGCCTGGGTGCCGACGCAGGGCACCTACCGCGAGCTGACCTCGACGTCGAACTGCACGACCTTCCAGGCCCGTCGCCTCCAGATCCGTGAACGCCACGATGGGGCGACCCGCCCGGTCGCCACCCTCAACGGAACCATGGCCAACACCCGCTGGCTGGTGCCGATCCTGGAGAACCATCAGCAGGCGGACGGCTCGGTCACGGTGCCCGAGGCGCTGCGGCCCTACCTCGGCGGGATGACCGCACAGGGACCGGAGGGACCGCGCTACTGAGGCTGCGCCGGGCCGCGGGGCACTGACCGTTTCGCGGAACTCGGCAGGACTCGGTTCGGTTCGGCCGCCTCGGCGCTGGTATGAACGACGACAAGAAGACACACAGACGTTGGGAGACACATTGACCCCGCACCTCATCGCACTCGATGTCGACGGCACGATCGTCGGTTACGACGGGTCCCTGTCGGAGTCGGTGAGGCAGGTGCTCGATCGGCTCGCCGAGGCGGGGCACCATCTTGTGATCTCCACCGGCCGTGCCCTGCCGGGCGCTCTTGAAGTCGTCCACGCCCTCGATCTCAAATACGGTTACGTCGTGTGCTCGAACGGGTCCGTCGTCGTCCGCCTCGATCCGGAGCTGCCGCTGGGGTGGGAGATGCACCATGTGGTGTCCTTCGATCCGAAGGATGCGCTTGAGCAGATGCACGCGGCGCTGCCGACGGCGCTGTTCCTCGTCGAGGATCCGGACCTGCACCGGTGGGCGTCGGGGCCGTTCCCGGCGGGGGAGCTCGCCGAATCCGATACTCTCGATATCGTCGGTTTCGAGGAGCTGCTGACCAAGCGGGCCACCCGCATCGTCATGCGCGAGGTCAACGGCACAGCCGAGGAGTTCGCGGCCGCGGTGGATTCTCTCGGACTTCACGAGGTCAGCTATTCAGTGGGCTGGAGCAACTGGCTCGACATCGCCCCGGACGGGATCTCGAAGGCCAGCGGTCTGGAGATCGTGGCGAAGGAACTCGGTGTCGACCATGCGCACACTGTGGGTGCCGGGGACGGACTCAACGACCTCGAGATGATCGAATGGGTCGAACACGGAATCGTCATGGGCCAGTCGAAGGACGAACTCAAGGTGCTTGCGAGCGTAGTCACCGATTCGGTCGCCGACGACGGGTTGGCAACCGCCCTCGTCGACTACTTCGACCTGGACACGGCGCTCCTCGACGCCGTCGGCACCACCAGCACCCGCCCCTGACTCCCCAAATTGCTACCTGACGGCGGCTCTGCAACCTCGATCCTTCTATGTCTTGTCAAGCAGGTTGAGGAACGGTATCTAGCGCGTTGAGGATCTTGTAGACCCGACGCGCTAGATACCATTTGAGCTTGCGTCGGAT
>NZ_RHFG01000028.1 GCF_004745485.1 Brevibacterium sp. S22 | reverse complement strand
TCACGTACGTGTGCGCTCGTTCAAGGCTTACCGCGTTTGTCGATAGGTGCACTTGTTGATGGATGCGCTAAGGCTTGAACGAGGTTGAAGATGTGGGCTGCTGGGTGGTGGGCAGCCGGCGGTGTGGACTCGCCGCACCTTGTAACACCGCAGTTGTCAGGGCCTCTCGTCTGCGACTGTTGGGAAAACCACACATCAGGCAGGACGCCTTGTCGGTAGTGTATGGTTCATGACTACATCTGATTCAACGAACACCACCGACGAACAGTTCACTGCGTCGGCGTCACGTGTCGACGGTACGGACTCCGCTTCCACTTCAGCTTCCATGACACGACCGGTCCGACGTCGCTGGGTCGGAGTCCTGTGGGCACTCCACTGGTTTCTCCGGTTGACGCTCGCCATCTCGCTCCTGCCGTACGCCTGGACGAAGGTATTCCACACCCAGATGGGATACGCCGACTATTCCGATGCTCTCGTCCAGTACGGAGAAATGAGCCCGATGGGCCTGCTGTGGCGGTTCATGGCCTTCTCTCCGACCGTACAGGGGCTGGCCGGCGCGGCAGAACTCATCGCAGTGATTCTCCTTCTGTTCCGTCGCACAGCCTGGCTCGGCGCGCTCATAGCTGCCATCGACATGAGTATCGTCTTCCTTCTCAACCTCACCTTCGACGTCCCGGTGAAACAGCTCTCGGGAGCGATGGCGCTGGCCGGCCTGATTCTGCTCATTCCCAATGTCCCCCGCGTCGTACGGTTCGTCCTCGGGCGGGCGACGGGTCCTGCCGTCAGCGGGGTCGTATCCCACAACCGCATCTTCGCTGGAATCACCCGGTGGGCCTCTCCGATCCTCGCGGTCATCATCATCGTCGGCAGCGGACTTGTATCCGGCGTCGGCCTCAACTGGGGCCGCCCCGGAACCCCGGAAGAGATCTCGGGAGTCTACGCCGCCGAAACCGAGGGCCAGGCGGCCGCGATCAAGGGGACGGATCACACGACTGACGACATCACTCAGATCGCCTTCGGCCAGATAGGGGAGGGTATGAAGCGGATGAGCATCCGCTACGACAACGGCGACTACCAGGACGGCACCTACACCGTGGACGGTGACGCGATCACCGTCAAGCTGTTCCCGATCCGGAAGGGCGCGCAGGGCCTGCTGCGCGACTATTCCGGAGCGATCGGATTCACTGCCGAGCGGAGCGGCAACGGGTCGTTCTCACTGCGTACCGGAGATGCAGAGCTGACGATCAGCAGCGATGCCGAACGCCGCTTCCTCTTCGACCGGGGTTTCCGGTGGGGACCGGACACCCCGATCAATCGCTGACGATCGAGGCGTCGCAGAAGCGACCTCAGCGACCGAAGAGCTTGGAAAACAGCCTCTTCTTCTTCGGCTTGTCTTCCTTGGCCGAGCCGTCCGCGGGTTCCTGCTGATCCGCAGTACCGGATACGGGCCGGGATGCGGCCGGTGCTTCTTCGTCGGCGACCGGCTCAGGCTTCTCTGCGGCCGGGGCATCGATGTTCTCTGACACATCCCCTGTGGATGTCGCCTGCGCCGAGGCGGGCGCTGTCTCCTCGCCGACCGTTTCGTCTGCTGTCGTGCTGGCAGCTTCAGTACCGGTTCTCGACGAATCGGCCCCGGTGGCGGCGCCCGCCCTGGTCTGAGCGCTGTCCCCGGTTTGAGCGCCTGCTCCGGTCGGGGAGGGCGCTTCGGTGGGGGCGGGCTGTGTCTCGGTGACGGACGGTTCCGAAGTCGCGGCGGCAGCCGTTTTGGCGGTCGGGTCACCTGCGGTCGTTTCACCGGGAGCGGAAGCAGCCTCGGCGGGGGTGCCTGACGAGGCTGCGGCGAACTGCTCGGCGGCCTCGCCCTCAAGCGGTTCGTTCAGGTCGCAATTGGAGATGCGGCGCTGGTCGTCGAAGGACAGGTCTGCGGACCCGTCGGAGAACAGCATGCGCAGACCGCCCTCGGGGAGCTCTGCCGTCGGAATGCCGCGCTTGGCGACATACGACTCGATGGCCGCGCGGTGGTCAGTCACCGTCGTCTGCGTCAGTCCCTGCATGAGCGCACGCACAGAGACCTTGACCTGCGGGGCGGGTAGGGCGATCTCGGCAGCATCGACGAGCAGCCACACCGTGGTTCCGGCACCGGCGCCGGCAGGGTAGTGGGCCCACTTGTCGGTGGCTTCCTTCGCAGCCAGGGTCAGACGCAGTGCGAGTTCTTCGTCGAGGGAGAGCTCAGGGGTCGTGAGCTCGCTGACATCCTCAGCGGCACCGAACCTGCGCACCTCGTGGGAGAGACCGACGACGGCGTCGGGGAACTCGTTGACGTTCTCCCATCCCCACAGCCACGTCTTCTCCCGGTCCGACTCCGAACCGAGCAGATGCGGCCTGGCGCGCAGGACGACATCGTCGGCAGACGTGAACGTCAGATGCGGGTCGGAACTGAAGTCGACCTCCCACTCGGCGTCGGCGATGAGCGCACCGAAATGCGTCTGCACCTCAGTTGAGTAGAAGACGGCGCGATTGACCAGGTCCTGCAGAGTTGAGCTCATGCTTTCAAGCGTATGCGGGAGCGCTCGAGAATCGAGGAGGCACGCGGTACGGGGGTCGTGTCAGTGCCTCATGGTGAGGTAGAGATCTCAGCAGACCGGCCCGTTCCGTCGTCTGAGCGCCTATCTCCGGGAGGGGAATCCATGTAAGGTAGTCTGTTGCGCTTTGCAACTCTCACGACTCATTCATCAGTCACTCTTCACTCAGGACGTTCAACGTGGCATTACTCCGCCTGTCCCTGAAATACGCTAGAAGCTATTGGCCGTTCATCATTCTGGTCGTCATCCTGCAGCTGGCCTCGACCATTGCTGCGCTGTACCTTCCCAGCCTCAACGCTCGGATCATCGACGAAGGCGTGGCCAAGGGAGACACCGACTTCATCTGGTCGACGGGCATGACGATGCTGCTCGTCTGCCTCGTCCAGGTCATCACCGCGATCACCGCAATCTACTTCGGCGCCCGTACGGGAATGGGGGTGGGCCGGGACCTCCGCCGTGCCATCTACCGGCAGGTCGACGACCTGTCGATGCTCGAAGTCGGCAAGTTCGGATCCGCTACCCTCATCACCCGCAACACCAATGATGTCCAACAGGTGCAGATGCTGGTGCTCATGACCCTGAACTTCATGGTCTCGACACCGATCATGTGCATCGGCGGCATCATCATGGCCCTGCGTGAGGATGCGGGGCTGTCCTGGCTGGTGTGGGTCTCCGTGCCCGTCCTCTTCATCGTCGTCGCCATCCTCGTCTACCTCCTCATGCCGCTGTTCCGCCGCATGCAGGGTCAGGTCGACGACATCAACGGCGTTCTGCGCGAACAGATCACCGGTGTCCGCGTCATCCGCGCGTTTGTCCGCGAACCCTTCGAAACCGACCGCTATGCCGATGCCAACCGCGCCCTGACCGAAACTTCGGTCAAGGTCGGCAACCTGTTCGTCCTCATGTTCCCCGCCATCATGATGATCCTCCATCTCGCGACCGCAGCCGTCCTGTGGTTCGGCGGTCATCGCGTCGACGCCGGTCAGATGGAGGTGGGATCGCTGACCGCATTCCTGCAGTACCTCCTGCAGATCCTCGTGGCCGTGATGATGGGCGTGTTCATGATGATGATGATTCCGCGCGCCGTCGTCTGCGCCGAACGCATCGCAGAGATCCTCGACACCCGCAGCACGATGGCGATTCCCTCCGGTGTCACAGAGATGCCCGGCCGCGGCGAGCTCGAATTCCGCAATGTCACCTTCGGATATCCCGGCGCCGAGGTGCCCGTCCTCGAAGGACTGAACTTCACTGCCCAGCCAGGTACGACCACCGCGATCATCGGCTCCACCGGTGCCGGCAAGTCGACGATCGTCAACCTCATCCCCCGACTCATCGACCCGCAGGAAGGCGAGATCCTCATCGACGGCACACCCGTCACCGAGTTCAACCGCCACCAGCTGGCTCAGCTGATCGGTCTGGTGCCGCAGAAACCGTACCTGTTCTCCGGAACGATCGCCTCGAACCTGCGATTCGGCAATGAGGACGCCACCGAAGCAGAGCTGTGGGAGGCCCTGCGCATCGCCCAGGCCGACGACTTCGTGGCCGAGAAGGACGCCCAGCTCGAGGAACGCGTCGCCCAGGGAGGCACGAACTATTCCGGCGGGCAGCGCCAGCGCCTGTGCATCGCCAGAGCCCTGACGGTGAAGCCGCAGGTCTACGTCTTCGACGATTCGTTCTCCGCCCTCGACGTCGCCACCGATGCACGGCTGCGGGCGGCACTCGACGAGTCGACTGGGGAGGCCACGGTCATCGTCGTCGCCCAACGCGTCTCGACGATCCGCGACGCCGATCAGATCATCGTCCTCGAAGCCGGGAAGATCGTCGGCCGCGGCACTCATGAGGAACTCGCGGAGACGAACCCGACCTACCGGGAGATCATCGAATCACAGCTGACCACGGAAGAGGTGAACTGACATGGCCAACGACACCTCAACCGAGACCGTGGTGGCTGCGGAAGACGAATACATTCCCAGCGGCGAAGAGCTCGAGACGAGCGGAGGCGCGCCTCCGCGCAAGGCCAAGCACTTCTGGCCCTCGGTCAAGCGGCTGTTCGGACTCATGGCCAGCGAGAAGAAGGGCATGATCTACGTCGTCGCCCTCGTCGTCGGCTCCGTCGTCCTCACTGTCATCGCCCCCAAGGTGCTCGGCAAGGCGATGGACGTCGTCTACTCCGGAATCATCGGCGCTCAGCTGCCCGAGGGCGCGAACATCGATGACATCATCGCCGGTGCCCGGGCCGAGGGCCGGGACGACTTCGCCGATATGCTCGCCACCGCCGAGGTGGTGCCCGGACAGGGAATCGACTTCACTGCGCTCGGGCAGATCATCATCATCGTCCTGCTCATGTACCTCGTTGCCTCGATGCTCATGTGGGCGCAGGGCTATATCCTCAACGCCCTGGTGATGCGCGTGGTCTACCGACTGCGTGAGGATATCGAACGCAAGATCAACCGCCTGCCGCTGCGCTACTTCGACACCCGGCAGCGCGGCGACATCATGTCGCGAGTGACCAATGACGTCGACAATATCCAACAGGCCCTGCAGCAGGCGTTCTCGCAACTCGTGCAGTCGGCGCTGACGATCATCGGCATCGGCGTGATGATGTTCATCGTGTCCTGGCAGCTCGCACTGCTCGCTCTCATCGCCCTGCCGCTGTCGGCGATCATCGCCGGTGTCATCGGCACCCGATCACAGAAGCTGTTCAAGGCGCAGTGGAAGCACACCGGTGAAGTCAACGGACACGTCGAAGAATCGTTCTCCGGGCTCGACATCGTCCGCGCCTTCGGCCGTGACGAGGTCATGCTCGAGGAGTTCGACCGTCGCAACGAATCGCTGTACAAAGCCTCTGCGGGGGCACAGTTCGTCTCCGGCATGATCATGCCCTCGATGCAGTTCGTGTCCTATCTCAGCTATGTCCTCATCGCCGTCGCCGGCGGCCTCAGAGTTGCCACGGGACAGATGACGCTCGGCGATGCAACCGCGTTCATCCAGTACTCACGTGAGTTCTCACAGCCGATCTCCGAGATGGCCGGTGTCGCGAACATGCTCCAGTCCGGTGTCGCCTCGGCGGAACGGACCTTCGAGCTGCTCGACGCCGAGGAGGAGGACCCGGACGAGGTGCTGCAGCAGCTGCCGCCGCGGACGCCCGGAAAGGTCGAATTCTCCGAGGTGAGCTTCCGCTACGCTCCGGAGACGCCCCTCATCGAAAAGGTGTCCTTCACCGCAGAGCCGGGTCATACGGTGGCGATCGTCGGCCCGACCGGTGCCGGCAAGACCACACTGGTCAACCTCGTGATGCGCTTCTACGAGATCACGGGAGGCACCATCTTCGTCGACGGCATCGACACCCGCGAGCTCAGCCGCGCCGACCTGCGTTCCCACGTGGGCATGGTCCTCCAGGACGCCTGGCTGTTCGAAGGCACGATCGCCGACAACATCCGTTACGGTCGGCTGGGTGCCACCGATGAGGAAGTCGTCGCGGCCGCCCAGGCGACGATGGTCGACCGGTTCGTGCGGCAGCTGCCCGACGGCTATGACACCGTCATCGACTCCGACGGCGGCAGCGTCTCGGCCGGTGAGCGTCAGCTGATCACCATCGCCCGAGCCTTCCTCGCCGACCCCTCACTGCTCATCCTCGATGAGGCGACCTCTTCGGTCGACACCCGCACCGAGGTGCTCGTGCAGCAGGCGATGGCGGCACTGCGGACCGATCGGACGTCGTTCGTCATCGCCCACCGGCTGTCGACGATCCGCGACGCCGACACCATCCTCGTGATGGAGGACGGAGCGATCGTCGAACACGGCAATCACGATCAGCTGCTCGCGGCCGAAGGCGCCTACTACCGCCTGTACATGTCACAGTTCCGCGGGGAGGATGCCGAGGAGCAGTTCACCGCCGAAGTCCTCGCGGAGACCGAAGCCGGTGCACCGGTCGACGAGGCGGGGACCTCCGATGATGACGGAGCGGACGGGACGAACTCGGACGCTGAAAGCGCCGAGTCGCCGGCAGAGGCAGATCCCCCGCAGCGGGCCTGAACCTTCAACACAGTCGCAGGGTCCACGAGTTCGAGCTCGTGGACCCTGCGTCGCATTCACCGCAGAAATCAGGCGACGGGCAATAATCCGCCATAACGTTTTCTCCGCCCGAAACGCCGAATTCAACCTGAACGTGACACTGTTCTCAACGATGGTCCGTGCGGGTTCTCGCCCTGTATCGACGTTGCTGTGCAGGTGAGAGCACAGCCGTCGGCACACACAGACATGTTGCTGGAAACGCGATGAGCGAACGATGTTGCGAAGTGATAAATATTCGGCAAAACGGCTCTATCACTTCTGTCATGACCTAAATGAACTAAAGTCGTGCACTCGCCATTGCCTGCGTATGGTCCTTGCCACAACTGAAAACGGCAACCGGCCAGAACTCTGGAAGGACCATCATGAAACGGTTGGCAATGGCGGCAACATTCGCCTTGGCTCTCTCCCTCGGAGGACTGAGTCCGGCGGTTGCGCAGGCTGACGACAGTTCAGCCACCGAGACGACGGACATCCAAGCTGCGGGGGATGCAGGAAACGCAGAAGCCGACACCCCGGGCACGGAGAACCCGCCCACTGACCCCGGTGAGGACGCCGGTGACGACGGCACACCCACCGAACCCGGTGACGGGGAGCAATCCACTGACCCGGGAGGCGACGAGGACGCAGCTGATCCCGGCGACAGTGACGAATCGACCGACCCCGACGAAGGCTCGGATGAGCCGACTGAGGACTCGACCCCGATCGATGCCTCATTCTCCCTCGACCAGTCGACCATGCCTGTTGACGAGGCGGCGAAAGCCATCCCGTACACCATCACCGGCCTCAAAGCAGGAGACACCGTCACTGCCGAGCCAGGCGAGAACGGCTCGATCACCGTCGACAGCGACGGAACGTTCGCCGGAGACCTCCGCGGAAACACGGAGCTCAAGGTCGGCGACGTCGTCGATGTCACTGTGACTGTCGCCCGCGACGGTCAGGAGTCGAAGACGTTCACCGGAAGCGTGGAGATCACCGAAAACGATGACGGCTCGGAGGCAGCCGTCAGCGTCGATCCGCAGAGTCAAGGGATCGATTCGTATCTCGACAACGGTGTCGACATCACCGTGAACGGCTGCGAGGCAGGCGAAGACGTGACCGTCACCATCGTCCGCAAGGGCGACGACACAAACATCTGGGAAGAGACGAAGACCGCCGGTGACGACGGTTCGGTGTCCACATCCTTCATGCCCGGCACCGGTGGCGATGGATGGATCGATGACTTCGTGGTCAGCGCGACGTGCGGTGACACGAACGTGGAGACGACGTACTCGGTCACTGAGGACGACGACGGAGCCGACGCGGACCTCACCGTCACGCCGAAGATCCAGAAGCTGCACGATTTCCTGGAGAACGGTGTCAACATGACTCTGGTCAACTGTCACGTCGATTCAGATGTGACGTTCCGGGTGAGCACCAAACGCGATCCCGACACCGAGGTCTGGAAGGAGACCCAGAAGGCCGGAGAGGACGCAGCCGGATCCGTCCAGTTCACTCCGGAAGAAGGAGGAGCCGGCTGGGCCGACGATTTCCTCGTCATGGCATCCTGCGGTGACAAGAGCGCAGAGACCACCTTCACCGTCACCGATGACGGCAGCGTCGTCGACCCGAAGCTCTCTATCGACCCCGAACGAATCTCCGGAGTCGACTTCATCGACAGGGACAAGGGTGTGCAGATGACAATCACCGACTGCGCAGCCGACGCCGAAGTGCATTTCGAGGTCTACTCCGGGGACGAGAAGCTCTACGAGCAGACGGCAACGGCTGATGAGGACGGCGCGGCCGGAATCCAGGTCTATGGCCTCGGTGACGATCCGGCATACTATGTCGGCAGCTACAAGGTCGTTGCCGATTGTATGGATGTCAGCAGGTCGGGCGAGTTCGTCGTCACCGGCGGTGAATCCGGCGGCGGAGACGGAGGCGACTCCGGTGAAGCAGGCAGCACCGGCGGAGGCTCATCGATGCCGCGCACCGGCGCTGAGCTCACCGGCCTGACCGCAGGCGCACTGCTCATCCTCGGCGGTGGGGCGGCCATCGCCTTGGCCCGCCGGAAGAACAAGAACTGACAGTGACCGGCGCCCCGTCGGGTTGGTGACTCCACCCGGCCCGACGGCGAGAGGCGGTCCTGGCGGCAACGATCGGCCCCGGTTCCCCGACTTCGAGTCGAAGAACCGGGGCCGATCTGTGGCACTGCCGAACCATTTCGCGTGCACTCAGGCTGAGTCTCGTCGGAGCCTTGATGGGGCAGGACCAACGGCCCTAGCTTTGTCGTCATGGCGGCAAGGAAGCTTCCATGACACTGATGACAGAGGAGCAGAATCATGTCCAATCCCGGACAGCCCACAATCAAACGCGGCGACACAGGCACCGCAGTCCTGCGAGCTCAGCGAGCCCTTCGGAGGACACCCGATCTCAGCGTCGATGTCGACGGTGATTTCGGGCCGGACACCGAAGCAGGGGTCAAGAGGTTTCAGAAGAGTGCCGGACTGAAGGACGACGGGATCGTCGGCGACGAAACCTGGGAAGCCCTGCCCAGCGGCGGACCGATGCCCCTGCTGAAGACCGGGTCGAAGGGCGACGTCGTCCGCGATCTGCAGGAGGTCCTCATCGCAGGAGCTGACAGCGGCGACTGGCCCTCGCCAGGCGAAGCCGACGGCGACTTCGGGGCCGGCACCAAGAAGTCCGTGGAGGGCTTTCAGAAATGGGGTGGGGTCGACACCGACGGCATCGTCGGAGATAAGACCTGGGCCGTCCCGCTGCATGCGACGAACAGCACTCTCGAGACCGCCGTCGGACTCGACTGGGCCGACGACTGAGTCCAGGCAGAGCGCAGAACTCAGGCCCCGCACTTCAGTATGGAACCGAAGCGCGGGGCCTGACTCCCAATCAGCCCTTGGCGACGAGCGTGCGCACGGCCGAGGAGAAGAACCCCTGACCGTCGATTCCACCGCCGTCCTCGGGGCCGAAGCCGGCCTCGACGGCGTGCTCAGGGTGCGGCATGAGGCCGACGACGTTGCCTGCTTCGTTCGTGATCCCGGCGATGTCACGCAGCGAACCGTTCGGGTTGGAGCCCTGGTAGCGGAAGACCACACGCCCGGTGGACTCGAGCTCGTCGAGCACCTCTTCGGGTGCGACGAACCCGCCCTCACCGTTCTTCAGCGGAATGCGGATCGTCTGTCCCCGCTCATAGTCGCCTGTCCATGCAGTGTCCGTGTTCTCCACGACGAGGTCCTGGTCGCGGCAGATGAAGTGCTGGTGATCGTTGCGAATCAGCGCACCGGGCAGCAGGTGGGACTCGCAGAGGACCTGGAAGCCGTTGCAGATGCCGAGCACCGGCATACCGGCATTCGCCGCGGCGACGACGGACTCCATGATCGGAGCGAATCCGGCGATCGCACCGCAGCGCAGATAGTCACCATACGAGAATCCACCAGGCAGGATGACGGCGTCGACTCCGGACAGAGTCGAATCCGCATGCCACAGGTTCACCGGGTCCGCCCCGGCCAGGCGCACCGCGCGGGCGGCATCTCGGTCATCGAGCGTTCCCGGGAACGTGACGACACCGATGGAGACTCCGGACTCGGCCCCCGCCTCGGCGACGGGTTCAGCAGCGACAGCAGTCACGATGCATCCTCGGCCACACGCACCGCCACAACGTTTTCGATCACGGGGTTCGACAGAAGCGTCTCCGCGGCTTCGCGCGCCTGGGCGAGGACTTCCTCGGTGGCTTCGCCTTCGACCTCGAGTTCGAACCGCTTGCCCTGACGGACCTCACCGAACCCGGTGAAGCCCAGACGGGCCAGTCCGCCCGAGATCGCCTTGCCCTGGGGGTCTAGGATCTCGGGTTTGGGCATCACCTCAACGACGACACGTGCCATGCGTGTACTGCTCCTTTGTGAAAGTGTTCGGGAATTCCTCCCGCGCTCGCCCAAAGTCTATCAAGCGCGAAAGGTCCCTCTCCCCGGTGCTCGCACCCCGGACCGGCCCGATGCGAGCTCACGAATCAAAGCCCATTCCCACTGCATCGAGAACCTTGAGCAGAGGCCCACGCCGGCCTTCGTTCTCATCGGATTTGATCAGCGCATTCGTCGTCATCTTGATGCCCAACCACGCGGCGGGTTCGGGTGGGAACGGCAGGGGCAGCCGGCGCACCATCTCGAGCTCCGTCAGCTCTGTGTCCTCACCGGAGAGCAGATCGAGCATGACTGTGCCGGCGAACCGGGACGCGCCCACACCGAGACCGGTGAACCCGGCGGCCATCGCGACCTTCTTCCCATAGGCGGAGGTGAAGAACGAGAAGAACCGTGAGCACGTGTCGATCGGTCCGCCCCACTTGTGCGTGAATCTCAGGCCGGCAAGCTGCGGGAATGTGGCGAAGAAATGCTCGGCGAGAGTCTCAAAGGTCTCGGGCCGCTGGTCGTACTTCCATGACACCTGCCGTCCGAAGTGGTAGACGGCGTCCCAGCCGCCGAAGAGGATCCGGTTGTCCGCGCTCAGCCGGTAGTAATGGAAGCGATTCGCACAGTCGCCGATGCCCTGGCGGCCCTCCCACCCGATCGCGGCCATCTGCTCGTCGGTCAGCGGTTCGGTCATGAGCGCATAGTCGTAGACCGGGACCGTGTGGAGGCTGACGCGTTTGAGCAGGGAGGGGAAGGCGTTCGTCGCCAGAGCGACGCGCTCGGCTGTGATCGTCGCACCGGACGGCGCCGAGTCGGCTGAGCCGCCTGCTGTCGTCCCGGTGCTCCCAGTCGCTTCGACGCGCACCTGCACATACGACTTCCGATCGCTGACGTCGGTGACCTTCGTGCCTTCGAAGACCTCGACTCCGAGTTCGCGGATGACGCGCAGCAGCTCCCAACACAGCTTGGCGGGGTTGAGCATCGCGACCTCGCGAGAGTCCCACAGGGCACCCTTGTATGTCGGGGACTTCACGAGCTCGGCCAGCTGCTGCTGATCGTAGAAGACGAATCCGGACTCAGGATCGTGGGCCTCGCGCAGCTCGGTGACCTGGTAGTCCTCGGTGGCGACGTCGAGCTCACCCGTACGTTCGAACTCGACGTCCATCCCATACTTCTCGACGGCCGCCTCGATCGCGTCGAGGTTCTCCCGCCCCAGCTGCGCGAGCCGCTCGTTCTCATCCGGCAGGTGTGACTCACCGTTGTCATAGCCGTGGGTGAGGCTGGCCGCGCAGAATCCGCCGTTGCGCCCCGAGGCGGCCCACCCGATCGAGTTCGCCTCGACGAGGACGACGTGCCGGTCAGGGTCGCGTTCCTTCGCCTGGAGCGCGGTCCACAGACCCGTGAATCCGCCGCCGACGACGAGGAGTTCGGCGGTGCGGTTCCCGGTCAGCGGCGGCAATGGTGCGGGGCGCTCTTCGGAGTCGAGCCAGAACGGAACGGTCGAGGCGTCGGCCAATGCGGCGTGCACGTCCATGTCACTTCACTTTCCTGGTGGTGCGGTCGGTGTGCACCCCACCGGACGGCGGGTGCGGTTGGGCAGAGCCCGGAGCCCTGCCTCGGCGAGGGGATGGCAGACATCATCCGGCCATCGTCTTGATGATCTCCGTGGCGTTGCCGCCGGCCTTGCGCAGGACGAATCCCACGAAGCCGAGCGCGGCGAGGGTGAGCACGAACATCACCGTCGACATCGCCGCGACTTCGGGGCGCAGAGCCACGCGGACGGCGGAGAAGATGTAGACCGGCCAGGGAGTGTAACCGGGCTGTTGGACGAAGCTCGAGAGGATCGTGTTGTCGAGGCTGACGGTGAACGACATCAGAGCGCCGGCGAGGATGCCGGGAGCCGCGATCGGCAGGGTGATGTCCTTGAACCGGTTCCACGGGGTCGCTCCGAGGTCGGCGGCTGCATCTTCGAGCTGGGTGTCCATGCCGGCGAGCCGGGCTCTGACGATGAAGGTCACGATCGCCATGGAGAACATCGCATGCGAGATGATCAGCCTGACCAAGCCGTTGTTGAGCGGAGTGATGCCCCAATCGACGCCGACGGTGACGAACCACGGCAGGAATGAGATGCCGTCGACGATCTCGGGCGTGACCAGGGTCAGTCCGAGGATCGCGGTCAGGCCCAGCGCCCACCATGCGCCCCTGCGAGCCCTGGCCAGGGCGACTCCGCCGAGCGTGCCGAAGATCGTTGAGACGATGGCAGTGCCCACGGCGGCCTGCAGGCTCGTGACGATCGAGGAGACGATGATGTCGTTGTTGATGCCGCTGATGTACGCGTGCAGGCCGAAGCCGCGGAAGTTCGCGAGCACCTTGCCGTTGTTGAACGAATAGGCGATGATCACAGCGATCGGCACGAACAGGTAGACGAAGACGAGGATGCCCCAGACGTGCAGAGCGATATCGGTCGGTGTCCGGCGTGCGAATGTGTTCTTGCTTGGCATCTCAAGCCCTCCCGTCGTGCAGCGGAACACTGTTGAGTCTGGCCGTGATCGTCTGCCCGAGCTTGAGCAGAGCGAAGCCGACCCCGACGACGACCAAGGTGGAGATGATGAGGATCATCGCCATCGCCGCACCGACCGCCCAGTTCTGAGCGGTGTTGAACTGATTGGCGATGAGCTGACCGACCATCGATCCGCTCGCCCCGCCGAGGACGGTCGCCGTGACGTAGTCACCGTTGAGCGGGATGAATACGAGCAGGCAGCCGGAGACGACTCCTGGCATCGCCATCGGCAGCGTCACCCGCAGGAACGTCTTCACTTTCCCGGCACCGAGGTCGTAGCTGGCCTCTCGCAGCTTCTTGCCCGAGGCATCGATGGCGACGAACAGGGGCAGGATCATCAGCGGCAGATAGTTGTAGACGACGCCGATCTGCACGGCCGTTCGGGTGTAGAGGATGTCGAGTGGGCCGTCGAGGAGCCCGAGGCTCTGCATCCAGTTCGACAGGAACCCGTCGGGGGAGAGCATGATCTGCCAACCGAGGGTGCGGACGAGGAAGTTCGTCCAGAACGGCACCATCACCAGAGCCAGAGCCAGAGACCTGCGGGCGGGTGCGACCTTGATCGCCAACCAGTAAGCGAACGGCAGGGCGATGAGCAGACACAGCAGGGTGCCGAGCAGCGAGATGCGCAGGGTCGCGAAGAACGTCGAGACGAAGCTTGCGCTCATCGCCTCGGGATACCGGTCGAAGGACAGGTGGTCGGTGGCGATGGCGGTGAATTGGTCGGGCTTGTACCCGAAGCTGTAGAAGACGATCAGCGCCAGGGGAATGATGAAGAAGAACAGTGCATAGGCCCACGTCGGAAAGGACATGGCCGCTGGGCCGAAGAACTTCGTCGCGGGCCTCTTCGATCGAGGCTGCTTCGGTCGTGTCTGAGTGCTCATGCTCCGCTCCTGGCCTGGGCGTCGGTGAGGATCTTCGTCCGGATCTGATCGGCCGGAGTCTGCTTGCTCGGTTCGAGACGGTCGAGGACCTTCTGGTCAGGGAAGATGAGGTCCTGCTCGTCGAGTTCAGCCTTCTTCGCCTGCTCTGCCAGTCCCTTCGTCCCGATCGGGTAGCCGATGTAGTCGAGCTGCTCGACCGCAGTGTCCGGGGAGATCATCTGATTGATGAAGGCGTGGGCGGAATCCGGGTGCGGGGCCCCGGTGGCGATCGCCCAGCAGTCCATCCACAGATTCGCCGAGGGGGTGGGGAACACGAACTTCCAGTTCTCCGGATCCTTGACCTCGGTCAGACCCTGCCGGGCGTCGCCGTTGTAGGCGTGCAGAAGAGTGAAGCTGCCTTGGATCATGCTGGTGGCGGCATTGCCGACATAGGCTTTCACGTTCGGGGCCAGATCGTCGACGATGATGTCCCGGGCCTCGTCGAGCTCCCCTTCGTCCTCGGTGTTGAGGCTGAAGCCGAGCGCTCCCAGAGCGATCGCCGAGACCTCCCACGGATCCTCGAGCAGCGCGGTCGTGCCGGCGGCTTCCTTCTGCGCGGCGTCGAGGAAGTCCTGCCAGCTGGTGAGATCCCGGTCGATCTTCGTCGTGTTGAAGACGAACCCCGTGGTGCCCCACGCCTTGCAGATCGAGTATGTGTTGTCGGGGTCGAAGTACTGATGCGTGAAGTTCGGGTCCATATGCTCGAAGTTCGGGATCAGGCTGAGGTCGAGTTCCTGGAGCAGATCGTGTTCGAGCATCTGCGGAATGTTCGAACCCGTCGGCACGACCACGTCATAGCCGGAGGTCCCGCGCGAGGTCGAGAGCTTCGCCACGAGCTCTTCATTCGACCCGTAGGCATCTACCTGGACGAGGATGTCGTTCTGTGATTTGAAGGCTTCGAGGAGCTCGGGATTGTCGTAGTCGCCCCAGGAGTAGAGGTTGAGCTTCGACTCGAGCTCGCCGTCCGTCGGCGGCGACGCCGCCATCTTCGTGGTCTTCCCGCAGGCACTCAGCGCCCCGAGGCCGACCACGCCGAACCCGGCCAACAGCGCTCGCCGGCTCAACCTCGCCGAGGCGGCCCGCGGCGCCAGGAACGTCACATCGGGTCTCACCGGTGCCATCTCAGGCACCACCTTCGCGCGCGGCGCCGAGCGCTCCGGGCTCCCCGTCGTAGACGGCGACGGCGTCGACATCCCAACTCAGCTCCACCTCGGTGCCGGCGCTGATCGGCTCCCGCCCGGCGGCGGGGACGCGGGCAAGGATCTCATCGTTGTCACCGACGGAGATCATGTACTGGATGACATCGCCGAGGAACGAGTACGAGATCACTGAACCACGCGCCGTGTTCGCCTCACCGGAGTTCTCACCTGCCGGGGCGACGTGCATCCGTTCGGGGCGGATGGCTGCACGCACCCGGTCGCCGATCTCGAGAGGTCGGGGCTCACCAGCGGCGGTGGCCGGTCTGAGAGTCAGCGTCGGGGCTGTGAGCACGGCGTTGGCCGTGCGCAGGGTCGCGGTCGTCGAATCGGTGGCAGCCACCTCGGCGGGGATGAAGTTCTGCTTGCCGATGAAGCCGGCGACGAAGCCGTTGTGCGGATTCGCGTAGATGTCCTCACCGGAGCCGATCTGCTGGATGACGCCGTCGTACATGACGACGATGCGGTCGCTCATCGCCAGCGCCTCATCCTGGTCATGGGTGACGAAGACGAAGGTCGTGTCGAGCTTCGTATGCAGACGTTTGAGCTCGAGCTGCATCTCCTCGCGCAGCTTCCGGTCGAGCGCTGACATCGGCTCGTCGAGGAGGAGGACCTGCGGCCGGTTGACCAGCGCCCGGGCCAAGGCGATGCGCTGCTGTTGGCCGCCGGAGAGCTGTTCGGGCCTGCGCCCGGCGAAGTCCTCCATCTGGACGAGCTCCAGGGATTCGCGGACCCGCTGTGCGATCTCGGGTTTGGGCACCTTCGCCTGCTTGAGTCCGTAGGCGATGTTGTCGGCGATGTTCATATGCGGGAAAAGCAGGTACGACTGGAACACCGTGTTGACGGGCCGGCGGTGCGGCGGCAGGGACACGATGTCCTTGCCGGCGAGCAGAATCGCGCCGTCGGTGGGGGTCTCGAAACCGGCGATCATCCGCAGCAGGGTGGTCTTGCCGCAGCCGGAAGGGCCGAGCAGGGAGAGGAATTCGCCCTTGCGCACGGTCAGGTCGAGGCGTTCGATGGCGGTGTTCTCGCCGAAGACCTTCTTCACGCCTTGGATCTCGAGGTGGTCGAATCCGGTGGGCTGAGTCGTCTCGGTGGTGACTGTGGTGGTCATGATGGCCTTTCGGTCGAGGCAGGCGAAGCGGACGGTGCGTCGTGCGGGGCGGCGGCGTCGAAGACGATGCGGCCGTCGACGATGGTCAGCGTGTTCGCGATGCCGGCGATCTCACTCGGGTCGAGGGCGAAGGGGCTGCTTTCGGCCAGGGCGAGGTTCGCTGGTCTGCCGGGGCGGATGCGTCCGTTGATCTCCGAGCGCAGCAGCTCGGCCGAACCTGCCGTGTAGGCGCGCAGCGCGGTTGTCAGGTCGAGGGCCTCGGCAGGCAGCAGCGGCGCCGTGTCCGCGGCTGTCGGGTGTGAACGGTTCACGGCGACGTGGATGGCTTCCCAGGGGTTCGCCGTCGATACCGGCCAGTCAGAGCCCATCGCCAGATGGGTGTCTGCGCGGGCGAAGGAGCCGAAGGGGTATTGCCAGTCGGAGCGCTCGGGTCCGAGGACGGGGATGTTGAGGTCGATCATCTGCTGGTCGAAGCAGGCCCACAGTGCCTGGAGGTTCGCGGTGATCCCGAGCTGGGCGAAGCGCGGCACATCGGCGGGATCGACAACCTGGACGTGGGCGATGTGGTGACGGCGTCCGTCGTCCGGGTTCGCACCGATGGCCCCGAATGCATCGAGTGCGGCCTTCACTGCCGCGTCGCCGATGGCGTGGCAGTGGATGTCGAAGCCGGCGGCGGCGAGGGCCGCGAAGGAGGCCTCGAGGTGGTCGCGGGTGAAGTAGTTCGTCCCGAATCCGCCGCAGGCGCAGGTGTATTCGGCGCTCATTGCGGCCGTCTGTGATTCCACGATGCCGTCGAGCATGAATTTCACCGAGGTGGTGCGGAAGCGGCCATCGGTGCGGCGTCGGTCGCTCAGGCGGGCCACCTCGGCGTCGATGTCTTCGGCTCCACGCGGCCACCACAGGCTGCCGACGACCTCGGAATGCAGGTCACCGGTCTGTTCCGCGCGGACGTAGGAATCGAAGGGATCGCGGTGGCCGCCGTAGTCGCCGACGATGGCGTCCATCCAGGCTGTGACGCCGAGGGTGCTGAGGTAGTTCTGGCCTGCGAGCAGCCCGGCCCGGACTGCGGCCTCGTCGGCCTGTGGGACGTGGGCGGAGACGAGGTCGATGGCCGCTTCGTGCAGGCATCCGGTCGGTGCTCCCGATTCGCTGCGGACGATGATCCCGCCCTCTGGGTCCGGAGTGCCGGCGTCGAGGTCAGTGATCTTCAGCGCCGCAGTGTTCACCCATGCTGAATGGTGGTCGGCGCTGAGCAGGATGGTGGGGTGGTCGGGTGTGACCTCGTCGAGGATCTGCGCGGTCGGGTTGCCGCCGGGGAAGTCGGCCATCGACCAGCCGCCGCCGGTGACCCAGGCGTCAGGTGTGTCCATGGCGAAGCAGCGGACCGTCTCCAGCGCGTCGGCGAGTCCGTCGGCGCCGCTGATGTCGCAGGCCAGGGACTCCTGACCGCCGAAAGTCGTGTGCACGTGGGCATCGACGAACCCTGGGGTGAGGAGGCTGCCGGTTGCGGTGATGGTGCGGGCGGCAGGGGAAGCAGCGGGTCCGGTGCCGATCTCGGCGATGAGGCCGTCACGGATGCTCACACGATTATCCGGCAGTATCGAGTGCCCGTCGAAGATGGTGACATCGAGGATATCGAGGTCCACTGGCTCTGCTGGGTCCACGGGGACGACTGGGTCCACTGCTGCCTCCCGACTGCGTTGTCGTGACAAGGGCGGACCCACGATGTCCGCGCCCTGCAGGATGTCATTGTCGGTTCGGAGAGCGGGGATCGCAAGATCCCGCGCTCAGCCGTTACCGGTTCGTTTCACTGCGGGTGACCAAGGGCAGAATGTGTCCTGCGTCACCGGTAGACCACCTTAACGGAATTTGCGGCGTTACTCCACCGATTCCGTCGCAGTTTTCATCTTCTTTTGCTGGATATCGCAATGTGGATTGTCTATGCCGCTGAATCGGTGTCTCAAACTGCGATATCCGCATAGCAGGAGGAGAGTGCGGGAGGGGCGTGTGGGAAGAGGGGGCCGTGGCGCACGGAGGATGCGCGGGAGGCCGGAACCGTGAAATGAGCCCGGTCGAGGAATTGTCTGGTCGTTCCACGTGGATTTCGACGCCGAAACCGCCGTGGATCGACCAGTAAATGCCGTATTGCGTGCGCGAGGCCACTTGGGGCCCGGAGGTGAAGCGGCACACTCTGCGCTGGGCTGCCCAAGTTTGGAACTGGGCTGCCCAGCGTCAAGTGTGCCGGTTCGTCGGTGGGCGTCGCGGGAAGTCGTCGCCGGACGGTGCTGCGGCCGGGGAGGATCGCCGGACGGTGCTGCGGTCGGGGGGGGGTGCCCCTATGTTTTAGCCTTGATCCACCGATCTGCTTGATGTCCGGGAGTTCACTCGAATTTGAGTTCGGACGCGATGAGTGGGCAGGAAGTAGTGTCCCGGTCTCTCACCGGTCTCTTCCACACTGAGCTTCCCCGAGCGTCCTCCATGACTGCGGTCTCGGGCCCCCTTTTCAAGGGCGGATTGGTCAGGCCGACACCGTCCGGGGTGGTCCCAATGCCGATTGCCATAACCGGGAGAATTCTGTCGCCCACGGCCAGGCTCTTGGCAGGTGGAGGATGAGTTTCCTGGCTCGGTGAGCAACCCGGGCCGGAACCCCGATGATTCGTGTCCGCAGCGTCTGGGCGCGCACTTTGGTCATTCGCCCGCCGATGAGTCCGGCAGCAGCCCGCAGTAAGTTGTGAGTGATCGCTGCGACTGCGAGCCAGGCGGCGTTGGCGTTGAACACCCCGGAGGGCATATGCGCCAGGGCACCATTCTTCAGCTCCGCATTGATCTGCTCGATGATCGCGTGCTTGCGGTGCATGTGATCAGCAGCGACAGCGTCGAAACGATTCCGATCGACGGTGGTGAAGAACGCGTGGTACCGGAACAGATCGAACAAAGCGTCTTGTCCGGCAGCGCGTTTGGTCTCATTGAGTTCGGGGATGCGTCTGACCACCAGACGGCCCGTAGCTTGCAGCGCTTTCTTCTTCGAGGTGAACGCGGTGAATGGGACTTCAGCGACTTCAGCCTTACTGACCCAGGCACCGGTGTCCTCGTCATAGATCGCATCGGGATACTCGATGCCAGTCCATGCGTCATCGCTGATCGTTCCGATCGCTGCTTTGACCCTCTTGTCCATACGTACCGTGATCGACACATTGGCCCCGGCATCATGGGCGGCTTTGGTCACGGTCGACGAGTAGTACGCCGAATCAGCGCGAATGAGCACCGCAGCACCAGGGCTGATGCGTTTGGTGGTGGCCACAGCGTCGGAGACGAACTTGTCAGCACCACGTGCTGACGACGTTGAGCCTTTGCGCAGACGCTGGCCCACGATGAGCTGGTTGGAGCTGCTGGTTGAGGCGGTAGCCAATAGTGCGTTGAGGCCGCGACTGCCCTGGTAGCCGAACCCAGCTCCCTGCTTCGACGCGGAGTGAACGTCGATGACGGTGTCGTCGACATCGACGAAGACTGTCGATGATTGCGCGTTCTCCTGACTGGCCGGCAGCAGCGGCGTGTGTTCATTGAGATTGGTCAGGAAGCGGGAGGAGATCGCGTCGAGTTGTCTCACATGGCCGAAGGCAAAGGAGCGGAGGAATGAACCCAGAGTCGAAGGGGCATAGACGCGGTCGAAGAGGTGTTTCATGCCGCCGTGGCGGAGGATGTTCATGTCATCGATCGAGTCAGCCCCGGCAGCCATTCCGCCGACGAGGGTGGCGAGTTTCGCTGCCGGATTCGCGCCTTTATCGGCCCCGGTAGTGGTCACGGTCAGACGGTCATCAGCAAGGTCTGGCAGGCCAGCGTTCTGGGCCAGTGCCATGATCGGGACCAGCCCGGTGGTCGCGGTGAGATTCTCATCGTCGAAGGAATGGGACACAGTCGTGGGTGTGTGGTTGAATAGCACCTGAGAGGTGCCCCTTTCTGTGCGGGATATGGAGACTTAGAACATCACCATTTTCCCAGTTCAGGAGGGGCATTTCCATTTCACGCGCGGCTTGATCCGGCTACTCGCATCGGTGGATCAAGGTTTAGGTCAAGGGGTAGCGGTCAGATTCTTCAAGAATATTCGCCGGGTCTCGGACGGCAGGGATGATCGGTCCGGGAACCATCTCCCAGACTGATCAGGTGCTTCGTTTCAGTACGGTTCAGGCAGCAGTGACCGCCTCAGACACATGGAAGTAGGCACCGTCACGCAACATGGCGTAGAGGACGTTGCAGCGCCTGCGCGCTAACGCGATCAGTGCCTGGTTGTGCTTCTTATGCTCGGCACGTTTCTTGTCGTAATACGCCTTCGACAGCGGGTCTTTCAACGCCGCGAATGCAGACAGAAACAAGGCTCGTTTGAGGACCTTGTTGCCCCGACGCGAGGAATGATCACCTCGAATCGACGTTCCCGACCGCCACGTCACCGGTGCCAGTCCGGCATAGGATGCGAGGTGTCCGGCTGATTCGAAGTCCTTACCTACCACTTCGGTCAGGATCCTTGCTGCGGTCCTGACGCCGACTGCCGGCATCGACGTCAGGAGCCCGAAAAGCGGATGCTCCTCAACCAGCTCCTCGATCCGCACCAAGACTTCGTCTCGTGACGTTCGTGTCTGCGCCAACGACGTTGCCAACTGGGGCAGGACGAGTCCCGCGGCGTCGGTGCCCGACACCACCACTGTCTGCCCCTCGAGGGCTGTGAAGATCGCTGCCGCCCACCGTTTCCACGCCCTGGGCGCCTGCTTCCGCAGGAGCGTCTCGACACGGTGTTTGCCGGCATGCTTCAGCGCTTTCGGTGTCGGGTACTTCGCCAGCAGGGCCAGCATGGCCGGATGATCCAAGTGCGGACCGATCACGGTCTCTAAACCGGGGTGAATTTGAGTGAGCAGCCCGCGGATCCGATTCGATGTTGCGGTGGCCTGTTTCGCGAGGTCATCGTCGTACCCGCACAGCATCGACAACTCGGCGACATTCTCATCCGCCACGCGGATGCCCCGTAGCGTCTGGGGCATGGTCCGGGCGGCGTCAGCGATGATCGCAGCGTCTCGGGCATCGGTCTTGGCCTCACCGGGGTGGAGGTCGGCGATGCGGCGCATCGCCAACCCAGGCAAGTAGGCGACCCTGATGCCCTCGGCTTGAGCGACCGCGACCGGTAGCGCCCCGATGGTGGCGGGCTGGTCGACGATGAGGAGTAGGGTTCCGTGCTTGGAAAGCCTGGTGAGCAGGGTCTTCAGTTTCGTTTCGTTCTGCGGCAGCGCCTTCGATAACAGTTGTTTTCCGTCGCGGTCTAAGGCGACGGCGTGGTGGTTGTGTTTGCCGACATCGATGCCGATGAATACGTCGATGTCTGCGTGGTTGGTGATCATGTCACTCATCTTCTTCGACTCATGTGACCGGATAGTGATTGTGGTTCGGCTGGCCGGTGATGCTGTGGTGGCTCCTGGGCTCGGCATCCACGTTACGGTCGGGCTCAAGGCATGTGTTCTGCCAGTGGTTCTGGCCCCTATTAGCGATTTCCCTGGTGCCTTCGAACCCCGGTGACTACACCCCCCGGATCATTGGTGACTGGGGGCATCAATCATGCCGGGGTCCTCAGGCCAGCGACCCCTTTCTATCCTGACGGATGAAGGGGCTACTTAAAAGGTAACGGGGGGGGGATCGCCGGGACCGCGCAGCCGGCCTGCGCCGCTCAGCGGCCTGGGCGGCTCAGCCGGGGAAGGTCTGACCGGTGAGCTTCTCGAAGGCCTCGATGTAGCGGGCACGGGTCTTCTCGACCACCTCGGCGGGCAGGGCCGGTGGCGGCGTGTCCGAGGACTTGTCCCAGCCGGACTCCTCGGTCAGCCAGTCGCGGACGAACTGCTTGTCGAAGCTTGCCTGTGACTGTCCCGCCGCGTATTCGGCAGCGTCCCAGAACCGCGAGGAATCCGGGGTGAGCACCTCATCACCGAGGACGATCGTGCCGTCGGCCAGCGTTCCGAACTCGAATTTCGTATCGGCGAGGATGATGCCGCGTTCCCGGGCGATCGCCTCGGCGCGTTGGTAGATCGCGACGGTGAGCTCGCGCAGTTTCTCCGCGGTCTCGGTCCCGACGGTCTCAGCGACGGCCTCGAAGCTGACGTTCTCATCGTGGTCGCCGAGCTCGGCCTTCGTCGCCGGGGTGAAGATCGGCGGTTCGAGGCGGTCGGCCTCGACGAGTCCGGCCGGCAGTGCGATCCCGCACACCGATCCGGTGGCCTTGTAGTCGGCCATGCCCGAACCGGTGAGGTACCCGCGGGCGACGCATTCGACGGGGAACATGGTCAGGTTCGAAACGATCAGACCGCGACCGCGTACAGCCTCGGGCACATCGGAGCTGATGACGTGGTTGCCGATGACCTCGGCGAGCTGATCGAACCACCACAGGCTCAGGCCCGTGAGCACCTTGCCCTTGTCCGGGATCTCCGAGTCGAGTACCCAGTCATAGGCAGAGATCCGGTCGGAGGCGACCATGAGCAGACGATCCGCCGAGGCGGTGTCGGAGGCACCTTCGGGAATGTAGAGGTCGCGGACCTTGCCCGAGTACACGTGCGTCCATCCGGGCAGTTCGGGAGCGTCGGTCGTCAGGCCGGTCGAAGTCGGGGATGTCGATCCCGCCGAGGCGGCTGCGTCGGTGGCAGCAACCGCGGAGTCCAAACCGGGCGTAGCCACGTTCATCTCGGGGACGGGATAGATGTCGGCGAGTTCGATGGCTCCGCGGGCGGCCGCCTCGGCGATATCGGTGCGGTGCTGCTCACCGTCCCACTTGATCTCATCGACCGCGGCATAGGCCTTGGCCCGCGCATCGTCGAGATCAGCACCGAGGGAGACGACGGAGAGCACGCGCCCGCCGGAGGTGACGATGTCACCGGTCTCGGCGATGTCCTTCGTGATCACGGCATCCTCGGGGGCGAATCCGCCGCTGGGTCCGGTCGCGAGCTTCGTGCCCGCGTGCAGGACGCTGATATCGGGTTGGGTTCCGGCGGTGTCGAGTCCGCGGATGATGTCCCCGGTGCTCGGCGTGCCCGGATAGTTCTCCGCTGCCATGACCACCGTCACCGAGGAGCGCGGATCCCATTCCAAGGGTGTGACCTCGTCCAGGCGGCCCTCGGCTGCGGCGAGCAGCGCCTGACCCAAGGGGCTGCTCAGTCGCGCGAGCACGGATTGGGTCTCCGGATCGCCGAAGCGGACATTGAACTCGATGACGCGCAGACCCTTCGACGTCAGCGCCAGACCGCAGTACAGCAGACCGGTGAACGGCGTGCCGCGGCGGACCATCTCATCGACGACGGGCTGGGCGACGGTGTCGACGATCTCCTCGACCGTGCCCGCCGGCAGCCATGGCAGCGGCGAATAGGCGCCCATGCCGCCGGTGTTCGGGCCGGTGTCGCCGTCGCCGATGCGTTTGAAGTCCTGGGCGGGCGTCAGGGGGACGGTCGTCTTGCCGTCGCAGAGGACGAACAGGGAGACCTCGGGGCCGTCGAGGAAGTCTTCGATGACGACCCGGTCGGAGACCTCGAGGCACGACGCTGCGTGGGCGATCGCCGCATCGAAGTCCTCGGAGACCACGACTCCCTTGCCGGCTGCCAGGCCGTCGGCCTTGACCACATGCGGGGCGCCGAATTCGCGCAGCGCCGCCGAAGCCTCATCGGTCGAGTAAGCGACCACGGTGCGTGCTGTGGGCACCCCGGCCGACTCCATGACCTCCTTCGCGAAGGCCTTCGACCCTTCGAGGTGGGCCGCTTCCGCGCTGGGGCCGAAGACGGGGAACGAGGCCTCGCGCAGAGCATCGGCGACACCGGCGACCAGCGGGGCTTCGGGGCCGATGACGACGAGATCGACATCGAGGGTCTCGGCCAGCGCGGTCACGGCGGCGGCATCCGAGGCATCGACGGCCTCGGTGTGGGCGATCTGCGCGATTCCGGGATTGCCTGGCGCGGCGATGACGGCGTCGACCTGCGGGTCGCGTGAGAGAGCGAGGACGAGGGCGTGTTCGCGAGCGCCCGAACCGATGACAAGAACCTTCACGCCACCAGCCTAAAGGGTCGTAGGCTTGAGTGCGTGACCTTCTCGACTTTCACCCCCACTCAGGCGGCCGAGCTCGCCGTCGTCCGCCGCTGCGATTTCATCGAATCCCGGCACATCGGGTCCGCCGTCGTCCTCGACCCGCAGGGATCACCCCTGATCAGCCTGGGTGCCCCGGACGTTCCAGTCTTCACCCGGTCGAGCCTCAAACCGCTGCAGGCCATCACGGCGATGAGCCTCGGTGCGCACCTGACCGGACCGGCCGCGGCGCTTGCCACCGCCTCGCACAAGTCCGAGTCCGGGCACGTGGCGGTCGTGTCCTCGATGCTCGAGGACGCCGGACTGAGAGTTGATGATCTGCAATGCCCGTCCGCTCACCCCGCCGACGGTGCCTTCCGCCGGGAACTGCAGGAACAGCTGCGCGCCGCGGGGGAGGCCGACACCGACCCGCGCTCGCCCCTGTACTTCAACTGCTCCGGCAAGCACGCGGCGTTCCTCACCGCCGCCCGGGCCATCGGCGCCGACACCGCGTCCTACCTGTCCCCGGACAATCCCGTTCAGCAGAAGGTCGCCGAGGTGGTCACCGCCTTCGCCTCGGAAACACCGGCCGCGGTCGGCGTCGACGGCTGCGGGGCACCTGTCTTCGCGCTCAGCCTCACGGGGCTGGCCCGCGCCATCGGCCGGGTGGTGAGGATGGGCAGTGCTGATGCTGGCGGTCCCGCCTCGGCGAAGGGGCAGGAGTGGACCGCCTTCGAGTCCGAAGCGCGGACGCTCATGGACGCGGTCTTCGCCGACCCGTGGGCCATCGAAGGCCACGACCGGCCGAACTCGACCGTCATCGAGCGTCTCGGGATCTTCGCCAAGGGCGGGGCCGAAGGCGTCATCGTCATGGCCACCAGGTCCGGGTATTCGGTCGCCGTGAAATGCCTCGACGGATCCTCCCGGGCCACCGGGCTCGTCGCTCTCACCCTGCTCCGGCGGGCGGGGGCGTTCGACGCCGAGCCGGGAGCCGCCTCGGCGCCGGTCGACGACACGGTGGACGCAGTGATCGCAGCGATCACGGACCCGGTCACCGGGGGCACGGATTCCGAGGGGCGGACGAACGTTGTCGGACGCCTGGAGCTCGGGGAGGATATTGCGAAGATCGGTGAGAGGAAGAGGGACTGATGGCGATTCGCAGAAGGATCGACCCTGACCAGGGGCGCGGCGCACTGGGGATGTGGCTGACCCAGGCCAGGCTCGACGCGGCACCGGCCGATCGGTCGACGATCGCCACCGCCGTGCGCTTCGCCCTCGAAGAACTCGCCTCCCGCGCCGAAGGCAACAGCGTCGAGGTCCGGGTACCACCGTTCGGGGTCACCCAGTGCATCGCCGGTCCCCGGCATACCCGCGGCACCCCGCCGAACGTCGTCGAAACCTCCGCCGAAGTGTGGCTGGGACTGGTCACGGGACGCACCGATTTCGATACGGCGCTCGCCGCCGGCGACATCGAAGCCTCGGGAACCCGAGCCGACCTCGGCGATTTCCTGCCCCTGTTCACCGCTGCAGAACTTGAGGACTGAGAATGAGCGCACAGATCACGCAGACGACGTCGTTCATCGGCGGACGACATGTGCCGTCCCTGCTCACCTACGCCAATATCGACCCGGCGACCGGCGGCCACCTCGGTGATATCGCCCGCGCCGGAGCCGACGAAGTCGACCGAGCCGTGCAGATGGCGGCGAAGGCGCAGCAGGAATGGAAGCGCTCGAGTCCCGAACACCGCTCCCGGCTGCTCATCGCCACCGCCGCAGTCATCACCGCCAACCGTGACGACCTCGCCCGAATCGAATCCGAGGACACCGGCAAACCGCTGACACAGGCCTATGCCGACGTCGACGTGTGCGCCCGCTACTTCGAGTTCTACGGCCACACCATCGAGTCCTACTACGGCCATGCGATCCCGCTGGCCGAGGACATGCATGTCTACACCCGCCGGGAACCCTTCGGCGTGACCGGACACATCGTGGCCTGGAACTATCCGCTCCAGCTCATCGGCCGCGCCGCCGCCACCTCACTGGCCACCGGCAACTGCGCCGTCGCCAAACCCGCGGATGAGACCCCGCGATCGACCGTGCGGCTGGCCGAACTCATCCACTCCGTCGGATTCCCCGCCGGAGCCTTCAACGTCGTCACCGGCCTCGGCGCCGAGGCGGGTGCGGCACTGAGCGCCCACCCCGGAGTGGCACATCTGGGCTTCGTCGGGTCGACGCAGACCGGTTCGGCCATCGCTCACGCCGCAGCAGAGAGGGTCGTGCCCACGGTCCTCGAGCTCGGCGGGAAATCCGCGAACATCGTCTTCCCCGACGCCGATGTCGATGCGGCGATCCCGTCGCTGGTCCGCTCCATCATCCAGAACGCCGGGCAGACCTGCTCGGCCGGATCCCGGCTGATCGTCCACCGCGACATCCACGCCGAGGTCATCGAGAAGATGGCGGCCGCCCTGTCGCAGGTGACCATCGGCTACGGTCTCGACGACCCGATGCTCGGGCCTCTGATCTCCGGGAGACAGCACGAGCGGGTCGCCGGATTCCTCGCCGAGGTGGGGGCCGGGTCCGCCGGGGCCGGGCAGGTCGTCACCGGCGGCACACGGCCCGACGGCTTGGCCGACGACCTCGCCGAGGGGGCATTCATCACCCCCACCATCGTCGATTCCGTGTCTCCGCAGTCCCGGATCGCACAGGAGGAGGTCTTCGGCCCCGTCGTCGTGACTCTGCCGTTCGGCGACGATGACGAAGCCGTGGCACTGGCCAACGGAACCGAATACGGGCTGGTCACGGCCCTGTGGACGCAGAACCTCTCCCGCGCCCACCGACTGGCCGCTGAGGTCGATGCGGGCCAGATCTTCGTCAACACCTACGGTGCCGGCGGGGGAGTCGAACTGCCCTTCGGCGGGTTCAAGAAGTCCGGCTACGGTCGCGAGAAGTCCATCGAAGCCCTCGACGAATACACGCAGACGAAGACCGTCGCCATCAAGCTGTGACGGTGCGGCTGCTGACCGAGCGATATCGGATGGCGAACCCGACGGTGCGCCGATGACCTTCCCGGTGCTCGGCCTCGTCCTCATCGCTTCGGTCGCCCACGCCTTGTGGAACCTCGCCGCGAAGTCCGTCACCGGCAGGGGCTATGCCTTCGTGCTCGCCTACCACGGGCTTTCGGCGATCCTGCTCGCCCCGGTCGCGATCGTCATCATCGCCGCCGGCGCGCAGCCGCTGAGCTGGGGACTCGTCGGTGCGGCGGCACTGAGCGCGGTGTTCCACATCGCTTACTCGGTGGCCCTGCAGTCCGGCTACGACCACGCTCCCCTGGGCGTCGTCTACCCGACGGCGCGAGGCACCGGACCGGTCGTGACGATCATCATCGCCGTGGCCGTCCTCGGTGAGCGCCTCACCTTCGCCGAGGTGGCCGGAGCCCTCATCGTCATCGCCGGAATCGCTGTCGTCACGATCCGTCCCCGCGGAGGCGGGATGGGTCCCGCCAGCAGCGACGGGCTGCGGCGCGGCCTCGCCTGGGGCGGGCTGATCGGGGCGTTCATCGCCTCCTACACGCTCTGGGACGACTTCGCGGTCAACCATGTCAGCGACTCTCCGCTGCTCTACTTCGCCGTCTCCGAGGCCTGCGTCGGTCTCATCATGAGCGCCGGGGCATTCGCGCTGCCGGGAGGCCGGGAGAAGCGCGCGGACTTCCGTGAGATCCTCCGCTCACACAAACGGGCGCTCGTGACCGTGGCGGTCCTCTCCCCGCTGGCGTATGTGCTCGTCCTCTATGCGATGCAGCAGGCACCGGTGGCGCTCGTGGCCCCGGTGCGCGAAACCTCGATCATCGTCGGCACACTGCTGGCCTGGTGGTTCTTCGGGGAGAAGAACGTGCTCCTCAAACTCGTCGGCGCCCTCGTCGTGGTCTTAGGCATCGGGCTGATCGCGCTGGGGTGAGGGCCGGGTTCGCGGCTCAGCGGCGGCGACCGGGCTGACGGCGGCTGACCCGCACCACCCGCACCGGGCACACGGCATGCGAGAGCACACCCTGAGACGTCGATCCGAGTACCGTGGCGACGAACCCGCCGCGGCCACGGGAGCCGATGACCATGAGATCGGCGGTGTACGTGGCACTGACAAGCACCTCGGAGGCGGGCGCATCGAAGACCGAGAACCGCACCTCGAGCTCGGGGAAGTCGGCCTTCAGCGAGTCGGCAGCGGTCGAGAAGGCCGTGGCTGCCTCGTCATACATCCGGATCAGGTGTTCCTCGCTGGGCATCCACTCGGGCGAGAGGATATGCGTGGCGGTGATCCCGATGAGGCGCAGCGGAACTCCGTAGATCGCGGCCTGAGCGGCGGCGGCGCGCAGCACCGGTGTGTCGGTCTCGAAGGGATCGACGGCGGCGACGACCTCCCCGGTGAAGTCGGGACGTGTACGTCCGGCCGCCTCGGCGCCGCGGTCATCGGTCGAGCGCACGGGATCATCGACGGGCAGGGGAGTCGTCGGCATGATCCGGGTCGGCCACGTGCTCGGGATGACGACGGTGGGGCACTGCGAATGCGCAGGCATCGCCAAGGCCACGGACCCGAGGAGGCGACCGGCGAATCCGCCGCGACCGCGCGCCCCGACGACGGCGAGGGCGGCGTTCTTCGAATGTTCGACCATCACCCCGGAGGCGTCACCGGGCACGATCGTCGTCGACACCGGAACGGCGGCTGCGGTGACGGTGGCGGCGGCCGCCTCGGCGATGTCTTCGACGGTCTTCTTCACGGCGACGTCGAAATCGGCGGGGTAGACGATATCGGCCTGGCTCATATTGACGCCGGGGACGGTGTAGGCGGAGACGATGCGGATCTCGGCGGAGGTCTTCTGAGCGTGCGCGATCGCCCACTGCAGGGCGCATTCGGCGTTGTCGGAACCGTCGATGCCGACGATGATCGTGTGGGACATATCGGAACCTCTGTCTTCTGTGACCGTCAATCTGGTTGTGTCCAGTTTATGGGAACTGGCATGAGACTGCCTGGGAGGAACCTCAGGCTGACTCGACTAGACTGTTCGCGACCTGTTGTTCCGGGGTATCCCGGCGATCCATCGGCCCCGACCGGCCACGTGTCCAAGGAGATCATGAAGGACCAGATCGACGTCTCCGTCCGTCGCAGCCCCAAGTACTCGGTATTCATGGGCATCGGCGCGGTGCTCGGCATCGTGATTGCGGGGATCCTCTCGGTCTTCGTCGACCCGGCCGATATGCCGATGGGCTATACGGTGGCCAAGGGGCTGGGCCTGATGCTCCTCGTCCTGGGAATCGGGGGACTGTTCCTCGGCGGACTCACCGCACTGATCCTCGATTGGAGGGGCCGGAAGCGGTCGAGGGAGTATCGGGTCGGTGCGCAGATCGATATGGTCGATGACCCGAAGGAGATCGCGCGTCGCCGGCTCGCCGAAGCCCGCGGGGAGGATCCGGATGCCGGCGGTGCCGAGGACGAGGCCGCCTCGGCGGACACGGATGCCGCGCCCTCGGTCGAGGATGATGACGATTCGGGAGCCGGCCGGGATTCGGCCCCCGGTTCCGCAGTCTGATCACCGGGTCAGAGCGTCTGCACGGGTATGAGACAATTTCACTCGTGGCAAGAGGAGACGGGCAGCTGACGCACGAAATCGACCCCCAGGACCGCGGACCGCAGGACGAATGCGGTGTGTTCGGAGTCTGGGCCCCCGGCGAGGAAACCGCCAAGCTCACCTACTTCGGGCTCTACGCTCTGCAGCACCGCGGACAGGAATCCGCCGGCATCGCTGCCAGCAACGGACGGCAGATCCTCATCTACCGTGACATGGGTCTGGTCTCCCAGGTGTTCCACGAACGCGACCTGGAGCTCCTGCAGGGCCATATCGCCGTCGGGCACACCCGGTATTCGACGACCGGATCACCGTCGTTCGAAAACGCTCAGCCCACCCTGGGGCCGACCCCGTTCGGCACCGTGGCACTGGCCCACAACGGCAATCTGACGAACTTCGACGCGCTCGAAGCCATGGCCGACGCCCGCAGCGACCACGCGACGAAGGTCGTCGAGGCGGCCACGAAGAAGACGGCCCGCACCCGGCCCTTCCGCGATTCCTCGAATGACACCTCATTGGTCACCGAGCTCTTCGCGACCGAAGACGGAGAGAACCTCACCGACGCGGCCCTGAGTCTGCTGCCCCATGTCGAAGGGGCGTTCTCGCTGGTCTACATGGACGAACACACCCTCTACGCCGCCCGTGACCGGCACGGGGTCCGCCCTCTGTCGCTGGGACGGCTGGAGAACGGCTGGGTCGTGGCCTCTGAGACCGCGGCACTCGACATCGTCGGCGCGAAGTTCGTCCGCGATGTCGAGCCCGGCGAGCTCATTGCCATCGACGAAGACGGCCTGCGCTCACACCGCTTCGCCGAACCGGACCAGGCCCGCTGCGTGTTCGAATACGTCTATCTCGCGCGCCCCGACAGCATGCTCGCCGGCAAGAACGTCCACGCCGCCCGTACCCAGATGGGCAGGCAGCTGGCCGAGGAATATCCGGTCGACGCCGACCTCGTCATCGCCACCCCGGAATCCGGAACGCCGGCGGCCGTCGGCTATGCAGAGGCCTCGGGCATCCCGTTCGGTCAGGGACTGATGAAGAACGCCTATGTCGGACGCACATTCATCCAGCCCTCGCAGACCCTGCGGCAGCTGGGCATCCGCCTCAAACTCAACCCGATCCGGGAGAACATCGAAGGCAGACGCCTCGTCGTCGTCGACGATTCGATCGTGCGCGGCAACACCCAGCGGGCCCTGGTGCGGATGCTGCGCGAAGCCGGGGCGGCCGAGGTCCATGTGCGCATCTCCTCCCCACCGGTGAAGTGGCCGTGCTTCTACGGCATCGACTTCGCCACTCGTGCCGAGCTCATCGCCAACGGCCTGACCACGAACGAGATCTGCGAGAACCTCGGTGCGGACTCCCTGGGCTATATCTCCCTGGACGGCATGATCGCCGCCACTCAGCAGGAGCGCAGCCAGCTGTGCACCGCCTGCTTCTCCGGCGAGTACCCGATTCCCGTCAACAACACACCCGCCGACAAAGGATGCTGAGTTGAGTTCCGAAGCGAACCCGAAGTCCACCACCTACGCCGCCGCCGGCGTCGACGTCGAGGCAGGAGACCGCGCCGTCGAACTGATGAAAGCCGCCGTCTCGGCCACCCACAACTCTCACGTCGTCGGTGGGACGGGCGGATTCGCCGGACTCTTCGACGTCTCCGTGCTCAAGGACTTCGACCGTCCGCTGCTCGCCTCGTCAACCGACGGAGTGGGCACGAAGGTCGCCATCGCTCAGGCCCTCGACAAGCACGACACCATCGGATACGACCTCGTGGGCATGGTCGTCGACGACATCATCGTCTGCGGCGCCCGCCCCCTGTTCATGACCGACTACATCGCCTGCGGCAAGGTCGTCGCCGAACGCATCGCCGATATCGTGCGCGGAATCGCCGACGCCTGCGCTTCGGCCGGTGTCGCGTTGGTCGGCGGGGAGACCGCCGAACATCCGGGTCTGCTCGGGGTCGACGAGTACGATGTCGCCGGTGCCGCCACCGGTGTGGTCGAGGCTTCGAAGCTGCTCGGACCCGAGAAGGTCCGTTCCGGGGACGTGCTCATCGGACTGCCGTCCTCAGGCATCCACTCCAACGGCTACTCCCTGGTCCGCCACATCATCGCCGAAGCGGGATGGGGTCTGGACCGGCAGGTCGAGGAATTCGGCCGCACCCTCGGCGAGGAGCTGCTCGTCCCCACCCATGTCTACACCGGTGAGCTCGCCGCACTCTTCGACGCACTGCCCGATGCCGTGCATTCGGTCTCGCACGTCACCGGCGGGGGGCTCTCAGCCAATGTGGCGCGCGTGCTTCCGCAGGGCCTGGTGGCGAAGATGTCCCGTGCCTCCTGGGAGATCCCGGCGGTGTTCTCCGTGCTCGGCGAGCTCGGCGGAGTGCCGCAGGACGATCGGGAGCGAACCTGGAACCTCGGTGTCGGCATGGTCCTCGTCGTCGACGCGGAATCGGTCGACGGTGTGCTCGCTGCGAGTCCCGGCGCCTGGGTGCTCGGCGAAGTCGCGGCCGACGACGGTTCTCTGACCTCCGACCCCTACTATGTGCAGGGCGCCAAGGGCGTCGACGGCGGTGCCGCAATCCTGCAGTGAGGCTCGCTCAGCGCCGCGTCGCGGAGCATCCCTCACCCGTACTCGCACACCCTCGTGCTCCTGCACGAGGGTGTGCTGCTTTTGGTGAGTGATGGCCGCGGGCCTGGAGGGAATGCTGCCAACGGTGGGAGATGTACGTGAGGGCACGGCCGCCTCGGCGAGGGGATGCCCCGGCGCCAGAGACACGTGTTCGCACGACCATATGCGTGCACGACAGAGGGCGGGGACCGAAGTCCCCGCCCTCTGTGATGTCAGTTCAGCCGTGTGCGGCTGGTTCAGTCGTCCTCGTCGTCATCGTCGACGTTGTATTTGTCGGCGTAATCAGAGTAGTCGGGTTCATCGTCGTACGGATCGGACGGACCAGACTTGCGCGCGTCGGCGCCCAGCTCCTGCTGGAGTCTATTAAGGTCGGTATCCGGGCTGTAGTACTTCAGCTTCCGAGCTACCTTGATCTGCTTTGCCTTTGCGCGGCCGCGACCCACTGGCGTGACCCCCTCCGTCGTCAATGGGGCGAGATGCCCCGGACTAGATCTCTGCTATGCGCTTAAATCCTACCTGTTCATACTGGGAAGTTCCATTTTGTGGGTCGACCTTGGATAGGCTGAGCCCATGGCCTACCGTCGCGATTATGTCGTCACCCTGCGGATCTTCGAACCTCTTGTGGTGCATTCCGAATTGCAAGACAGACAGGTGGAGGACAACCGGTCACGCATCGAGGAGCAGGTTTCCCACGACGCCGACAAGCGCTTGATCTCCCTGCCTCCTTCGCCCGTGGCCGATTCTTTTCGGCGCACTCCGATCTTCCTTCCGGCGTCTCAGACCGCGGACGGGGTGGACCGTTTCTGTCCTGCTCAGGAGGACATCCGCGGCTGGGAGGCCCTCGACTCGCTCACCGAGCACACGTCGAAGGCGACCTTGGACATCGTCGCTCCGAAGTCCGCACGTCGACGTGCCGCCAGCCGACGTGCGGAGTGGCTGCAGGACGCCAAGGACACGCGGATCTTCACCCGGGTCTCGGCTTGGGATGTGCCGCCGTCGTGGTGGCTGTTCTTCTCACTGACCGAGGACCAGATCATCACGGAGGAGACCGACGAGGGACTGCGAGTACTCATCCGCACGGACATTCTGGCCGCCTCGGCGCGGATGGAATGGGCCTCGGAGACGATCGCTGACAGTTCGAAGGTCGTCGATATGGTCGAGCAGACCTCGGTTCTGGCCGAATGGATCGACACCTTCGATATGAACTCGATACTCGAACTCGACCTCGGCGGGATGTCCGATGTGCTGTGGCCGAGTGACGCTGCGGAACTCGTCGACTCGTGGGTCACTGCGCTGAGCAATGATGATTCCGAGTCCGCCGTCGCCGCCTTCCAGAAGTATGCGGCAGGCTGGGAGCAGCTCAACCTCTACGCCCGCAGCTCCTGACCCCTCTTGCTACCTGACGGGGGCTCTGCAACCTGGCGCCAGGTTGCAGAGCCCCCGTCAGGTAGTTCTGGGCGGATAGGA
Source organism: Brevibacterium sp. S22 (assembly GCF_004745485.1). GTDB lineage: Bacteria > Actinomycetota > Actinomycetes > Actinomycetales > Brevibacteriaceae > Brevibacterium. The sequence continues at coordinate 16,747 of NZ_RHFG01000028.1, read as the reverse complement.
TTATTGTCAGCGAACGAGCCGCACCCGAGAGGACGAGTCCCGCAGCGTATGGAAGAGAAGAAGCGCCGCCTCCTGACGAGCCAGGACCCCGCCGCGGACTCGGCTGCCACGTCCGCTGCAGACGGCACCGACCAATCCGCCGCAGCCGACTATCACAGCGACAAAGCCCCGACCCGTGTGAAACCGCTGTCGAAGGTCTCCATCGCCTGGCGCATCGTCGTCCCTGCCGTTGCGTTCGTCATCCTCACCTGCGGACAGTTCCTCAACACGAACGACTTCTTCCCGCTCGGCTCGCTGACCCAATACGCCACTGCCAAAGACCTCAACGGCACCGTGAACTCCACCTGTATCGAAGCTCAGTTCCCCGGTGAGGACGAACCGCGCCGCCTCGGCTTCAACGCCGCGACCGTCGGCATCGAACGCGGCGATGTCGAATCCCAGCTCGACCGCGTCATCGCCCACCCCGAGCTCATGCAGTCCCTGGCCGACTCATACGTTCGGCTGCATCCGAACGAACCGAAACCCGAAACGATGATCCTCTGCCGCACCACCACCCAACTGCAGAACGGTCTGGCCGTCGGCGAACCCGAACAGACGACGCTGGCGACCTGGGAGGTCCGATGACCGGCACTCCGACATTGACGACCACCCCCGCCGAGGCGGCCCCCACGAACCCGTTCCTCCGCTGGTTCATGCCCGTCGTGCCGCTGGCTCGGGCGGCCGTGTTCCGCGTCTTCATCTACGTCTTCATCATCATCGATGTGCTCACGATCTCCGGTGACGTCATCGCCCACGGCTGGACACCTGAGTTCTATCAGCCGCTGTGGCTGGCGCGGTTCCTGCACATCCCCGCGGTCAGCGTGCTCGGTGCGCAGATTCTGCTCGCCGCCATCATCGTGTTCTCTCTGCTCGCCGCCGCCGGAATCCTCCAGCGCATCAGCGGCTGGGCGGTGGCGATCAGCTTCGGCGCGTGGATGTTCTACACCCAGGGCTACGGCTACGTGGCACATGATCATATGGCGCTCGTCATCGCCGCTTTCGTCCTGCCGACGATCGGCATCGCCCGATTCCGCGACGTCAGCACCGCCTCGGCGCGGGCCGGCTGGGCGCTTCGGATCGTGCAGATCTCGGTCGTGCTCACCTACTTCTACTCGGTGCTGATGAAGTGGATCGCGTCGGGCAACATCACCCACTGGGCGAACGGCGCAGTCATCATCTGGGCGCTCATGCGCCGCGGCGCCGAATGGTCGAAGCCGTTCCTCGAGATGCCCGGCCTCCTCATCGCCGCACAGTGGGCGACGCTCGTCTTCGAGTTCCTCTCACCGGTCGCCCTGTTCCTCAAGGGCAAGTGGCTCTACGCTGTCGTCGCGTTCTTCTGCCTCTTCCACCTCATGACCTACCTGGCACTGGGCATCCACTTCCTGCCGACCGTCATCTGCTGGGCGGCGTTCCTGCCGCTGGAGAAGCTCGTGCCCAGGCGCTTCAGCGGCACACCAACCAACACAAGCACCGGCGCGGCCTAGTCCTCGACTGCTGGTTCCTCGTCCGCTGTGCCCCCGGTCTGGCTGAGAGCCGCGATCACCGCGCGCACCGCGACCCGTTCGGCCGTGTCCGGGCGCATCACCGCAACGATCCACCGCGTCGTCGTCACCCCCGTCAGCGGTACCAGTGCCAAACCCGCATCTCGCGGTGTCGTGAATCGGGGGAGGAGTGCGACCTGATCCGAGGAGGCGACGATCGCCTCAATGAGACGGTTGTCCCGAATGCGTTGGACGACGTCGAGGTCGCGACCGGTGACGTGCTCGATCGAGGTGAGGATCGTGTCGAAGGGATACCCGCGCGGCACTCCGACCCAGCGGCAGCCGACGACATCGTCCGGGGTCAGTGACGCGCGGCCGGCGAGCGGATGGTCGCTCGCGAGGGCGACGTCGATGGGCTCGCGGGCGAGCGGAACGACGGTGAGTCCGTCCGTGCCGAGGGGGCGTTCGGCGACGAGGCTGTGCGCGACGACGATGTCGACGTCCCGGGTCAGCCCCGCGAATTCGTGTTCGGCGAGGTCGACGTCGTCCATCCGCAGCTCGACCGCCGGGTGCTCCTGACGCAGTCGCCGCAGGGCGTCAGGGAGGAGATAGGTGAGGGCACTCGGCAGTCCGGTCAGGCTGATCTCTCCGACAGCCTCGCCGAGGTGGCCCTCCCACTGCGCTTGCACGCGGGCCAGCGTACGGGCCACCTCCCGCCCGCCGTGGGCGAGCAGACGTCCCGCGGCGGTAAGCGTGAGTCCGCGTCCGGCGGGTTCGACGAGGGTGCGGCCGATCTCGCGGCCGGCCTGCCGCAGCTGCTGCGAGACGGCCGACGGGGAGCGGTGCGTGACGTCGGCGACGGCGGTGACGCTGCCGTACTCGTCGAACAGGCGGAGCAGTTCGAGGTGCCTCGGATCAATATCCATGAAGCCAGGCTACACAGTAGCTGAAGCATCGTGCGATTGTGCTTCAGTATGACCGGGCCCGAGAATAAGGCCATGTCTTTCAAACACTGTCTGCTGGCCGCCTCGGTGGCGGTGATGTGGGGGTTGAACTTCCTCGCGATCGACCTCTCGCTCGACCAGTTCCCGCCATTCTTCCTCGTTGCCCTGCGCTTCGGTCTCCTCGCGCTGCCGGCGCTGCTGTTCGTGCCGAAACCGGACGTGAAGTTCCGCTGGATCGCCGGCTACGGGCTCGGCTTCGGGGTCCTGCAGTTCGCGTTCCTCTACTGGGCGATGGCCACCGGCATGCCCACCGGCCTGGCATCCTTGGTCCTCCAGGCCTCGGGACCCTTCACCGTGCTGCTGGGGATGACGTTTCTGCGCGAGCGGGTCCGTGCCTCCCAGATGGTGTTCCTCGTCGTCGCGATGGCCGGCCTCGGAGTCGTCGGCTGGCAGCGCCTCGACTCATCGGCGAGCTTCCTGCCCTTCCTCCTGACCGTGGCCGGCGCGTTCGGGTGGGCGATCGGCAATATCTGCAATCGGCAGGCGAAGTCGGTCGAACCCGTGAAGTTCACGATGTGGATGTCGATCATCCCGCCGCTGCCGATGCTCCTCATCTCGCTCATCGTCGAAGGACCGACCGCGATCGGCACGTCGATGACGACGCTCGGCTCGGCGACCGGCATGATCGGTCTCGCGGGGCTGATCTACACCGTCGTCATCGCGACGATCCTCGGCTCCGGCATCTGGTCGTGGCTGATGTCGCGCAATCCCGCCGGGGTCGTCGCCCCGTTCTCCATGCTCGTACCCGTGGTCGGTATGAGCGCGGCCTGGCTCGTCCTCGGGGAGACCGTGACTGCCGGAGAGCTGTGTGGTGCCGTGCTCGTCATCATCGGGGTCCTCGGTGCCGGGCTGAAGGCGGCGAAAGGGGCACGGATCCTCGCCGAGGCGGTGCCCATCGACGAGACAAACATCGAGGAGCCGCGTTCCGACGTCCCCAGCGGGACGTGATGACGGCAACGGAGACGTGATGACGGCAGTGGAGCACGCACCGATTTAGGGTGGTGCCCATGACCGCATCGGAGAATCGCCCGCTCACCGCCGAGGATCTGCTCGCGTCTCCGCGGGGACGATCGCTGGTGTTCGGGCTGGCACTGCGCGGCCGGACAGACGAATTCGACGACGGAGCTGAGCCCCTCACCGAGGAGGCGCGTGCCTTGGATGAGTTTCGCAGTGCGGTGTTCGCCGCCGGTTCACACATCGACAGGGCGCAGGGGCTCGCCGTGACGGTGTACCTGCGCGCGGACGACTCGGAGGTCGAATCGGAGCCGGAACTCCAACTGGAGCCGACGAACGTGAGACCCGTCGCTGTCGCGACACAGCTGCGACGAGTCACTCCGGTGACGCCGACCCAGGCTGATCTTGAGAACGAGATGGCCGAGGTCATCACCGGCGCCATGTACTGGCAGCCACCGCACGGCGACGACCAGATCGCCTCCGACCCCGTGGTGCGCGAAGCCCTGCGCCCTTTCGCCGAGAACCTCATCGACACCGGGCTGCTCGACAGTTGGTCGCGCCCGCTCAAAACAGATGATCAATGGGCCCTGGCCTGGGATGATGCAGAGCACCGTGGTTCACTGCCGGCGGTCTTCGACCTTGAGTCGGACCCCGCCGACTCTTCGGAAGAGCATCCGGAGATCACTCTGACCGATCTCTATCCGCCCGACGGGGGTGGGGAGATCCGGCAGCCCTGGGGACTCGGCGAGTGGCTCGCAGATGTCCTCACCACGGAAACCCGGTACCGTCACGACTTCGCGAAGAATCCGTATGAGGAGGTCTCGGGCGAATGGTGGTCGACCCCGCCGGCCGGCCTCTGGTCATCGACGGCGACTTGGCCGGACGGAACCCCGATCGGCGTCGAGCTCGTCGAAGACGATTTCGGTCTCAATCGTGCCCGGGCCTGCCGCCTGAGACTGAACCCGGACGCCCGCATCGCCGAGATCCGTACACCTGAGGACTGGGCCGATCTGTGCCGTCGCCACCCGCTCGACGTCACCGCCGGGCGCCGTCAGGTCTGGTTCGAGACCACCGGGCGCAAGGGTCGCTGGGTCATCCCAGACTGGTCGCAGGTGGCCGAGGAATTCGACGGCGTCCACGTCGGTCTGTCCGGCTACCTGCGTACGGCAGGCGTGGTCATTGACGTAGCGCAGGGCCACCTCGGCGAGGAGTCAGAGACCATGCCCACGATGGGCAATACCGACGATCAGACCGCGAGCCTGATGGCGGGTTGGCACCCGGATACGACGTTCTGGCTGGGTGATGTCATCGACACCGTCGCCGTGGTGGTCGAATGGCACTTCGACGACGATGCCGACCGGTGGGTGCGGGGCTGAATCAGGCTCGCTCCACGGGCAGCCAGAGTTCGGTCGTCGCGGTGCTGAAGTCCTCGGCGTGATCGAGGATCGACACGATCGAGGGTCCCGGACGCAGCCGCCACGGGTTCGATGGGAACCATTCGCCGGCCGTGGCCGCCCACGTGTCCTGCAGCGCCTTCGGGTACGGGCCGCTTGCCGTGAAGACGGCCCACATTCCGGCCGGGACATCGATGGCATCGAGGTCACCCGGCGCCGAGGCGGCCGCCGAGACAGCGACCCCGTGCAGATAGGTGAGATCGGTCCCTTCCCGATAGTCCGGATCCACACCGTCCGTGACCTGGAGCAGACCGGCCGGTGTCGTGTCCGAGAGCGTCTTGAGCCGTTCGTGCTCGGCGGTCGGGAGCGAAGCGACGAACTCGCGGATATGCGGGTTCTCTCCCTCGTGGATGAGCGGCACGCGCACAGCATGGCCGATGAGTGCGAATGCGGGGTGGTCGATGATTGTGGTGTCCATGGTCGAACTCCCTTCGATCGTCAGGCGGAACCTGAGTGACTGTTGACTGCGAAGGGGACCGCCAGTGCGCCGAATCTCGGACGGGGCCGCACCGTGGACGGACCGAAATGCGCGTGTGAATGCCTCGGTCGATCCGTATCCGTACTGCACCGCCACGCTCAGCAGATCCTCACCGTCGATGACATCACCTGCGGCGACGGTCATTCTGCGCCTGCGGACATATTCCGACAGCGGCATTCCCGCCAGCGATGAGAACATCCGACGCAGATGGTACTCGGTCGTGCCGAGCCTGGCAGCCAGCGCATCGACCTCGACGGACTCTGCGGAATCGGCAGACAGATTCGACTCGATGACGTCGATGAGTGTGTTGAGTTCAGCGATCACGGTCTCTCCCTTCACTCATCCATACTCCCGGCGAGCCGGGGTGCCCCGCCCGACGATCTGTGCCCGATTCGATCAGGTCTGAGGCGCTCGGGCGTTCCCGCGGTGACGCGCTCGATCAGTCTCCGGGGCTCAGGCTCGGGGCTTCGGCGATGCCGAACCGGGTCTTGAGCGCTCGGCGGGCCGCGAACCAGCCGTTCATTCCGTGCACGCCGGGGGCCGGTGGAGTCGCAGCCGAGCACAGGAACGCCCCGGGGGCGCCGAGGCTGTAGGAGTCCCACGTCAGACGCGGGCGGGCCATCATCCGGTAGAAGGTCACGACGCCGGTGGCGATGTCCCCGCCGATGTAGTTCTGGTTGTGCCCGGCCATCTCGGAGGCGGGAATGGCGTTGTGAGCGACGATGCGGTCGCGGAAGCCGGGCGCGAAGCGTTCGATCTGCCGGGTGATGTATTCGGTCGGGTCGAGCGGGCAGTCGAAGGGCACATGTGCGTAGGTCCACAGCGGCCGCAGCCCGCCCACCTCGCGGGAGGGATCGAAGACGGTCGGGTCGGAGACGAGGCACACGGGATCGGCAGGCATGCGTCCAGACATCACGGTCGCCTCGGCGGCGGCCATCTGCGCACGTGAGCCACCCACGTGAATGGTGCCGGCGCGGTTGACGTCGGGGTCGGACCAGGGAACCGGACCGTCGAGGACGAAGTCGACCTTGGCCGCAGCATTGCCGTGCTCGAACGTCCGCAGGCTCCTATCGACCTGAGCCGGCAGCAGCCCGGAGAAGATCTTCGCCGCCCCCAACGCCGAGGTGTCGAGCAGGTAGGCGCGGGCCTTGGGCAGGTCGGTGACATGGCCGATCGGCGAATTCGCGTGCACGGTCCCGCCGTGGGTTTCGAGATCGGCGACGAGGTGGTCGATGATCGCCTGGGACCCGCCGATGGGTGAGGGCCAACCGCCGGCGTGAGCGACCGTGGAGAGCATCGTAGCCGTGGCGGCCGTGCCCATCGCCGGCAGCCCGCCGATCGCATGCGCGGCAACACCGGTGAACAGGGCCTGGCTTGATTCGTGGGACAGCGGAATGTTCCATGCGGGGCTGGCCTGGCCCAGCAGCCGGAGCCCGAACTTCACGACATTGGCGATTCCCGGCAGATCGCGCAGGGTCGTCGGCACCGAACGTTTGTCACCGAGCGAGAGCCAGATGGCGTCATCGACGCGGTCGAGCAGCGGAGCGAAGAAGCGCCGCCATTCCGGTCCGGCCTCGCCGAGGCGGTCGACGGTTTCGTCGAGATCGTGGAAGGCCAGCGCGGCGAGTCTGCCGTCGAGCGGTTGGGCGTAGGAGATCTCGGGAGTGGTCAGCTCCATACCGCGGGCGCGCAGGTCGAAGTCGACGAAGAAGGGGCTGGCGATCGCCAGAGGATGGACCGCCGAGCAAATGTCGTGGGTGATGCCCGGGGCCAGGCCGAGGTCGAGAGTGCGGGCCCCGCCGCCGATCGTCGATTCGGCTTCGAAGACTTCGACGGTCAGTCCCGCCCGAGCCAGAGTGACCGCGGCAGCCATGCCATTGGGGCCGGAACCGACGACGACTGCATCCACCTCAGTGCTCATGAGTTCAGTCTAGGGGAGTAGGGCAGCGGGGCTGCCTCGAGTCAATGAGAATCGGTCCGGTAGACGTCGTCGAAGAAGGCACATTCGAGGTCGACGGCTCGCTGCCAGGCGCGAGCCAGGTGGGTGGCTTCAGCAGCTCCGGCGGCTTCGGCGGGGAAGACTCGTTCGAGTTCGTCGACGAGGAACTGCACCCACGCACGGAAGGCGTCGCCTCGGTGCAGGTCGATCCACCCTCGGTGCACCTGGCGTGGAGGTGTCGCATCGCGGGACTCTGCCCAGTCGAGGTAGAGCCATTCGGCGACGACGAGGACGATGAGCAGCTGCGGATACTCCGCGGAGGCGACGGCGTCGTCCATGAGATCCCGGAAGCCTGTCGTCGGTGCAGTCAGTTCGGGGTCGCGGTAGTCGGCAGGACTGACGCCGAACTCGGCGAAGGAATCGACGAAGTAGGTGTCCTCATCGGCGACGAGCATCCCCAGCTGCTTGGCGAACCGCAGCCTTGCATCGAGCGCGTCGGCATGGGCGACGCACGCGCCGAGCATGGACAGGAACGACTCGAAGAACTGGTAGTCCTGCACCAGGTAGTCCCGCATGACAGCATCGTCGATGGTGCCGGCGAAGAGTTCCCGGACGAACCGGTGATCGACGGCCTGAGCCCATTGTCTGCTGGTCGACCTCAGCAGTGCCGATACTGCTCCGTCGGCGGCCACTGTGATCGATGTGTCGAGTTCTGCAGTTGCCATTGCGCTTCCACTCCCTCCGCCGGTGCTCACCGGATCAGGTTCAAAGGGTCTGCGTGTGCACTCTCAGCGCCGATTCTTCCGGCGCTCCCCTGCAGCACCTCGACACTATCACCGGGACAAGGAGGGTTCTCAGGGAGAGAGGACGGGGTGCGACGGACTGATCGGCATCGACGTCCCACACCGCTGGTGCGATCGCCTCACCCTTGCCATCGGGCAGCGCGGCCAGCTCAGCGAGCCGACGCAGCTGAGGGGATCGGTGGGGCCACCTCGGCGAGGGTGTCGGACACGTACTCCGCGATACGGTCGGCGGCGGGCTGACGGCCCGACGAGCGTTCGGCCGCCTCGACGGTGGGGTTGTAGTTCGTGTTCGTGTTGATGTCGTAGACGACCTGCCGACCATCGAGAGTTTCGATGAACTCCACGCCGGCGATCTCGATACCCAGCTCTGCCAAGAGGGCCTCGAGGCGACCGACGAGGGGAGTGTCCCGGGTGATCTCCGGGCGCAGTGCGAACGGTTCGATCGCCGTCGCACCAGCGCTCGCCGCCGTCGCGCGGGCAGAAGCGTCGGGACCGGGGATCTCGCAGGCGTCGGCCGGACACAGTTCGAACGAACCGTCGGAGACGTCGACGCGCACGGCATAGTGGAACCGACCGCCGATGAATTCGGCACGGGTGATGAACGGCTCGGCCGGGCGCACATATTCCTGGACGAGGGTGATCCCGTCGATCGGAGCGTTCGCACCGTCAGGAGCGAAGTCGGCGGCAGCCGCGTCGAGTTCGGCATGGGAATCGAAGCGACGGACACCGAGGCCCTTCCCGCCCTGGTTGTGCTTCGTGATGAATGGGGGAGTGAAGGGTGCGGCCGCCTCGGTGAGGGCTTGAGCACCGAAGGCCGCGGCCGTGTGCGGCACATCGAAACCGTGACCGGACAGCCGACGATGCTGCCGAATCTTGCTCACCTCGAGCTCATAGACCCCACGACCGTTGATGACTCGACGGCCCGCGGCATCGAGCCAGTCGAGGACCGCACGGCCGTACTCCTTGACGTGCGGATCCGTGCGCGTGTGCGCCGACGCTGACAGCCGTGACCAGAACAGCCCGTGCGGGGGTTCGGCGGCGAGGTCGATCGTGGTCTCGGGCAGCAGCCATTCGACGTAGGCCACGCCGAGGCGGTCGAGCGCCTCCGTGAACGGGGTGAGCCATTCGGGGTTGTCATGGATGATGTACACCGCCGGAGCATCGATGGCGGGCAGGGTATGTGAACTCATCGTGGACCTTCACTCGAGGGATGCCGGTGCGGCCGAGAGAAGAGGAGGCATCGGCGGATCTGCTCAACAATCCTACGCCTTGACGGCCGTGGCCCGCCCGCCGTCCTAAGATCCTTCGACATGTCAGTGCGGCGGCGTAGACTCAGGTCATGGCTATTGCAAAGCAGCCCGTTGTCGTGCTCGACGCCCCTGACGCCGGTGAGCTCGCGGAGTTCTACGGAAAACTCCTGGACTGGTCGGTCACCGTCGAAGAGGACGGCACCTGGGCAGAAGTCGTCTCCAGTTCCTGGCCGCCGATCTGCATCCAACAGGTCGAGGACTATCACGCACCCAGTTGGCCCGGTCAGGCCCACCCGCAGCAGATGCACCTCGACGTCATCGTCGACGATCTCGACGTCGCCGAAGAGGCAGTGCTCGAGATCGGTGCGGGCAAGGCCCCTGACCAGCCGGGTGAGACGTTCCGCGTCTTCCTCGACCCGGCCGGCCACCCGTTCTGCCTGTGCAAGGGCTGACCGGCCCCTCCCAGCGCTGATCCGGAGAGACCGTCGGCGCTGATACGCGCCGGCTCAGACAGACGTGCCCGGACAGGACGGAGATCCTGACCGGGCACAGTCGTGGGTGAGCGTGCGGATCAGACCAGGTCGGCCTCCTCGTTGAGCTCCTGGGCGAGGTCCTTCGCCTCTTCCTTCGACGCCGCCGACGGAGTCGAACCCCACAGCGGACGACGATTGCTCTCAGGCACGAAGTGGATCGTGACGAGCCCGATGACTCCTGCGGCCATGAGGTAGATCGCCGGCCACATGAGGAATCCGGTGGCGTTGATGAGCGAGGTCATGACGAACGAGGTCGTGCCGCCGAACAGCGAGATCGAGACGTTGAACGCGATCGCCAGAGCACCGGCTCGGACCATCGTCGGGAACAGCGACGGCAGAGTCGAGGGCATCGTGGCGCTGAAGCAGATGAGGCTGAGCCCCATGATGAGCAGGCCGAGGAAGACCACGAAGTCGTTGTGCCCGCGGATGAGCCACAGCGACGGGAACGAGAGCACGATGAGCGAGAGCGCACCCGCGCGCACAACGGCTTTGCGGCCCACCCTGTCCGAGAGCTTGCCGATGACCGGGATGAGCGCCAGGCAGCAGGCCATGACGATGATCTGCAGGACCTGCGAGGTCAGTTCGGAGACTCCGCCGCTGCCCTGGAGGTCCTCGACCATCGGGAAGTACACGGGAATGAACGAGGTGAGCATGTAGTTCGTCACGTTCCAGGCCAGCACCAGACCACAGCAGGCCAGCAGGTTCGGCCACAGCTTGAAGATCTTCTTGAACTCGCCCTTGGCATGGTTCTTCTGCTCCTCCTGTTCGGAGAGCTTCTCCATCTCCTTGTAGGCAGGAGTGTCGGCGAGCTTCGTGCGCAGGTAGACGCCGATGAAGCCGAGAGGCAGAGCGACGAAGAATGGGATCCTCCAACCCCACGACTCGAGGAATTCGGGAGTCGAAACAGCCTGCATGATCGTGGCGACGAGTGCACCGAGGACGTAGCCGGTGAACGTTCCGACCTCGAGCAGGCTGCCGAGGAAGCCGCGGCGACGGTCGGGTGCGTATTCGGCGATGAACGTCATCGCATTCGAGTACTCGCCGCCGGTGGAGAAGCCCTGGAGCAGACGGCAGGCGAGCAGCAGGAACGGTGCCCACAAGCCGACGGTCGCATAGTCGGGGATGACACCGATGAGGAAGGTGCCGGCGGCCATCATGATCATCGTCATCGCGAGCACCTTGTTGCGCCCGATCTTGTCGGCCAGAGGGCCGAACACCAGACCGCCGAGAGGACGGACGAGGAAGGCGACGGCGAAGAGTCCGGCAACGATGACGGTCCCGATCGGTCCTGAGTCCTCCGGCAGGAAGATTCCCTCGATCACGACTGCGAGGTAGCCGTAGACGCCGAAGTCGTACCATTCGGTGATGTTGCCGATGGCCGCGGCACCGATGGCCCGCTTCGTGACGTCGGGCTTGGGGCATGTCTCCTTTATCGGCGGAGCCATGTCAGAATCGCGCTGATCACGACTGCAGCTCGATAGGTGATGGCGAGCTTGTCGTATCTCGTCGCTAACCCTCGCCATTGCTTGACGTAGGCAAACGAACGCTCCACAACGTTACGGTTCCGATAGGCGCCGGCGTCGAACACTGGCGGCCGGCCACCTTTGCTGCCGCGCTTTTTCCTTGTCGCGATCTGGTCTTTCTTCTCCGGGATCACCGCCCGAATACCGCGGCCGCGCAGGTAGTCGCGGTTGCCTTTGGACCCATAAGCTCGATCGGCCAAGACCGCGTCCGGACGTGTGCGAGCACGACCACCACCAGCCCGCGGCACTCGAATATCGGCCAGCACTTGCGGCAGGATCACTCCGTCATGACGCTGCCCGCCGGTGATCACCACAGCCAAAGGCCGACCTTTACCGTCGACGGCGTGGTGGATCTTCGTTGTCAGCCCACCGCGTGAGCGACCGATGCCGTGTCCGGCTGGTTCACATTCCTGATCGGGCAGATTCTTGTAGTTCGATGTAGCCCCCTGTGTCCTGGTCAGGGCGTGTCGTGTTCGTTGCGTGCTGGTGGGCACGGTTGATGGTGCCATCGATGGAGATGTTCCAATCGATGTCACCGGCTGCGTCGGCTTCAGAGAGCACTCGGGCCAGCACACGGTCCCAGGTGCCGTCGGCGGCGTAGCGGCGGTGGCGTTTCCATACTGTCTGCCAGGGGCCGAAGTGTTCGCGTGGCAGGTCGCGCCAGGCGATGCCGGCTCGGTAGCGGTAGACGATTCCTTCGACGATTCGGCGGTTGTTCTCAAATGGTCGGGCTCTCTTGCCGGCGTTCGAGGGCAGTAGCGGTTCGATTCGTGCCCACTGCTCATCAGTGAATACTCGGTGTCGTTGCTGTGTAGTCACCAATCCAGCGTGTCAGCCCAAGAGCCCCACATAAAGGAGACATGCCCTAGTCACTGTGATCTCTTCCGGCCGCCACCGCCGGCGGACATTGTCCGGTCCGAACATGTCCCTCCCTCCGATTGCCGGTGAGAGGCTTGCGGGAACGCGACCCGGGCGCGAACTCGCAGAGTGTGAGAATCACGCGCAGTCGTCTCCGCGAGCCCCTCATCGTTCTGATTGATGTCGTTGCTCTCAGCCGGGTCGCCCCGACGAAAAACACCACTCAAGGCTAGTCCTCTCAGCTCTCATAGCAACCCCGTTTGTGAGGGAACCCCCGATATCGAGGCTGTGAACAACCCGTCGCGGGTCCGTCTAAAGTAGTTCCATGCGCGTTCTCACCAGCTTCGATGATCGTGATCCCGTTCCCTGGGCCAACGGTGCCGGGGAGACGACCGAGCTCGTCTCCCTCGCCGACTCCGAGAGTCTGACCCCGCTTGCGCGGCCGTGGCGACTGAGCATCGCACGGCTCGATCGCACCGCCGAGTTCTCCGCCCTGCCCGGGATGGTGCGCACCTTCCTGCCCACCGCCGAGGTGGTGCTGTCCGTCGACGGTCGAACGCAGCGCATTCCCCGGCTGACTCCGCTGCGCTTCCGCGGGGACCAAGCCGTCGTGCTCACTGAACTGGGTGAGCCGTGCTTCGCAGTCAATCTGATGGTCGCTCAGGCGGATTCGGTCGACCCGCCTCGGCGAGGGCTGGTGATGATCGGCCCCGATGAGGAACGCACAGTGAGTGCCGACGACGGCGCCGCCTTCCTTCTCACCCTCGCGTCGAACCCTGACCACCCACGTTTCCAGCTGCTCGAACTCACCGGTTGCGATGGTCCGACCGACCGCCTCGGCGGAGTCCTCCTGCACTGAGGGAAGACGGGACTCTCACGGCTGGGGAAATGATGTGAAACGGGTGTCTGCCGCATCACACCGGTCTTCGTTTTCGCAGGTCATCGCCTCTGCCCGCAGTCCAGGGGGTCAGCGATCTCCCAGACTGGGAGGGGGTGGGTCAGGTTGCCCGGACACTCGAGTCCGATACTGGTGAGAAGTACGTGTTTATGGAGGACCATTGGCATCGAATCACGGCGAACCCGACCAGACGGACAAGCAGCGGACGACTCCCGGCAGTGAGGCCCCGACGAGTGCGCCGCAGCACTCTCAGACCCTGCCGCTCATCACCGAGGAGATCGCGGAGAAGCCTCGCACCGAGGCGACGCCGACCGAGCATGTCACCACTCCGGTGATGCCGCCCAATCCGATCAGCCGTGACGATCGGACCGGAGCAGATCCGGCAAAGACCGTGTCGGCGGAAGCCGTGGGCGCCGGGGGCGGACAACAGGCTGCCTCGGTACCGTCGCCGGACGGCCGTGAGGCGGCCGAAGCGGATGGCGATGCTGACGAGAAGAAGTCCGAAGGACGCATCTCGGCGACCCAGCTCATCGCGGGTGCCGGTGCTGCGGCGACCTCTTCGGTCATCGGCGGTCAGCTCGGCGTCGCCGGCACCGTCGTCGGTGCCGGCATCGCGAGCATCGTCACCGGTCTCGCTGTCACCCTCTACGGACGCAGCCTCGACAAAGGCAAGGAGAAGATCCAGGAGGTCGGCTCCAAGCTGGCCCCGGCTGTTAAGGCGAAGATCGCAAAGAACCCCACCGCGAAGACCGCAGCTGTCGATCAGACCCTCGCCGAGGATTCGGCCTTCGCCCCGCCGGAGCCCGCGGGTGTCTACGCAGACGCGACAGCCGCCTCGGCGCCGGGAGACGAAACGGTCGGCGACGAATCAGACACCGGAGCTGACGAAGAACCCCGCACCTGGTGGCAGAAACTGCGTCGCAAGCGGGTTCTCTACCCGCTGACGATCGGTGTCGCCGCCTTCGGAATCGGCCTCGGCGGCGTCGTCATGGCCGAGTCCTTCACCGATGCCGACATCTCCCCTGGCACCTCGCAGATCTCACGATCGGTCTCCGGGCAGTCGTCAGTCGGTGAGGAAACGGATACCGGAAACTCCGATTCCGGATCCTCCGGCGAGGGCTCGAACAGCGGCTCCGAGTCGGGTGCGGACAGTCAGCAGAGCTCCTCCGACAGCGGGTCGGGCGGTCAGACCGGCCAGTCCACCTCGGCGGGGGAGACCGACACTCAGGGCGCGGATTCCAGTCAGAACGGGCAGGGCACGAACTCCTCGACGGACACCGGAACCGACACCGGTTCGACAACTGCCGACGGCACCGAATCGGGCGGCGGAACATCGGCCTCGGACAGCACAGGAGGCAGCGGGAGTGCGGGCGACTCCAGCGGCGGAGCGGAGGGCTCCTCGGGGGCCGGCAACAGCGGATCCTCCGCGGGCGGCGGCGGATCGTCGAGCTCGGGAACCGGCGGATCGGCCGGCGGTTCCAGCGGTGGATCGGCCGCCTCGGCGCAGGGCTGATTCCGGCACCAGCAGGTCAGGGAATTTAGACAGTCCACCCTTGGTTGTACCGATCAGAGAACCTCGCTAGGTTGAAAGTGACTCCGACGATGTACTTCCGACGTCGGGAAATCGAGATCAGGTGAGGCGCGCGCAACCGTCCGCTCCACAGGCCCGGTGGAAGGCACATCTCTCTGTCGGGCACGGGCGGAGGAATGCGCGAGGTCGCCTGATGTCAAACGGTTGAAGGAGATGTGATGACGCAACATACAGATCATGAATACGCCGGACATGACAATACGAAGCCGTCGACGACCGAGTCCGGTGCGCCGAGGGAATCCGATGCCCACTCGCTGAGCGTCGGCGCGAATGGACCGCTGCTGCTCCACGACGTGGCGCTGGTTGAGAAGCTTGCTCGCTTCGACCGTGAGCGTGTGCCCGAGCGCAGCCCGCACGCCAAGGGATCCGGCGCCTTCGGTGAGCTCGAAGTCACCGCAGACGTCTCCGCCTACACGAAGGCCGACTTCCTGCAGCCGGGCAAGAAGACCCCGATGCTCGCCCGTTTCTCCACCGTTGCCGGTGAGCTCGGTTCGCCCGACTCCTGGCGCGATGTGCGCGGATTCGCGCTGAAGTTCTACACCGAAGAGGGCAACTTCGACATGGTGGGCAACAACACCCCCGTGTTCTTCGTCCGTGATCCCATGAAGTTCCCCGACTTCATCCACTCGCAGAAGCGCCTGCCCGACTCGGGTCTGCGCAGCAACAACATGCAGTGGGACTTCTGGTCGCTCTCCCCCGAGTCGGCGCACCAGGTCTCCTACCTCATGGGACCGCGTGGACTGCCCAAGAGCTGGCGCCACATGAACGGCTACTCCTCGCACACCTACATGTGGGTCAACGCCGAGGGCGAGAAGTTCTGGGTCCAGTACCACTTCCACACCGACCAGGGCGTGGAGAACATGAGCAACGAGGAAGCCGGTCGGATGGCCGGCGAGGACGCGGATATGCACCGCCGCGACCTGTTCGACGCCATCGAGCGCGGAGACTACCCGTCGTGGACCTTCAGCGTGCAGATCATGCCCTACGAAGAGGCCAAGGACTACCGGTTCAACCCCTTCGACCTGACCAAGACCTGGTCGAAGAAGGACTACCCTCTCATCGAGGTCGGCAAGTTCACCCTCAACGAGAACCCCTCGAACCACTTCGCACAGATCGAGCAGGCGGCCTTCAGCCCCTCGAACACCGTGCCGGGAACCGGGCTCTCGCCGGACAAGATGCTTCTGGGGCGCGTGTTCTCCTACCCGGATGCACAGCGCAATCGCATCGGCACGAACTTCAACCAGCTGCCGGTCAACGCTCCTGTCACGAAGACGAACTCGTACGACAAGGAAGGCCAGATGCAGTACCACCACTCGGGTAATGCACCGGTCTACGCCCCGAACTCGTACGGACGGTCCTACCAGGACGAACAGGGCCCGGTCGACAACGGTTGGGAAGCCGACGGCGAGCTCGTGCGCAGCGCCTACAGCCTGCACGCCGAGGACGACGACTTCGGCCAGGCACACACCCTGGTCCGCGAGGTCTATTCGGAGGAGGAGCGCCAGGGTCTCATCGAGACCGTTGCCGGCGGACTCTCCGACGGAGTCGAGGAGCCGGTGCTGTCGAACGCGATCCAGTACTGGAAGAACATCGACGCCGAGGTCGGCGCGGCCATCGAAGCCAAGGTCAAGGGCTGAGGCCTGATTTGACTCGACCGAGCGGCGGCTGACCGCTGACGTCGAAACGGCGGCCCGGATACCGAACAAGGTACCCGGGCCGCCGTTTTCGTCCCCTCCCTTCCCTCCCCGAACTACCCGACGGCGGCTCTGCAACCTCGATCCTTCTATGTCTTGTCAAGCAGGTTGAGGAACGGTATCTAGTGTCGCGTGTCGTTAATTCCTGAATGGTTGGGTGTTTGGGAGAATTGGTTTATGGCGAATTCTCCCGCTCCGGCTCTGACCCTGCTCGAGGATGAGGAACCACTGCTGCGTGAGTGGTTGAG
>NZ_RHFG01000027.1 GCF_004745485.1 Brevibacterium sp. S22 | reverse complement strand
TGGTTTTGCGGTGGTGATAGTGGTGGGGAAACGCCCGGTTAACCGTTCCGATCCCGGTAGCTAAGCCCATTCGCGCTGATGGTACTGCAACTTGGTGGTTGTGGGAGAGTAAGTGACTGCCGCAATATTTTTGAGGGAGGGGTCCGGCTCGACGTTATGTCGGGTAGGACCCCTTCCTTTTTTGTATTCATACGGGGGTTGTGTGGGCTCCCTTTCTCTTTTGTGTGGGGAGGGGTTCCGTCCCGACTGGTGAATACCAGTTGGGATGGGGCCCCGCCCTTTTTCGCATTCACGTACGTGTGCGCTCGTTCAAGGCTTACCGCGTTTGTCGATAGGTGCACTTGTTGATGGATGCGCTAAGGCTTGAACGAGGTTGAAGATGTGGGCTGCTGGGTGGTGGGCAGCCGGCGGTGTGGGCTCGCGGGATTTCGACTTGCAGCGTGTGCAGGGTCAGTCTGTGAGTCCTAGGAATGCGCGGACTTCTTCGGCACCGCTGACGTCTATGTCATCCATTGAGTATGGGTAGTCTTCGGAGAACAGCACCATGAGATTCTCTGTGCTTGCTGTCCCGTTCTGAGCCACAATGCTGCGCGTCCCATTGGGGGAGTAGCCGATTTTCTCCGAGACCCTCCGACTGGCGAGATTGCCCTCGACGTAGCCGGTGTCGAACCTGCGCGTCCCGAACTCTCGGATGAAGGCCCCAACGACCAACGACCGCATTCGGGTACCGAAACCTTGACCTTGTTTGTCCTTGCTCAGCCACGAACCCGTAGACACTGTTCGGGTGAGAGGAAACTGCTGCGCAGAGACGCCCTGGACTCCGATGACCTCTCCTCCGACGCGGACTGCGAACTCGATGGTCCACGACTCTACGGTGAGCGTGGCGCGCGTGTTCCAGTGGTACTGGGCGAGGCTTCGTGTGATCTCGGCGTCGTTACCCGAATCCCAGTCGACGAGGAAGGCTTGCACCCCGTCTCGACGCACACCTCCGCCGGCGATTGTCGCCAGCTCCGGCAGGTCTGAGTCTCGTACCGGACTGAGCTCCATATCGCCGGAACTCAAGTGAAGAGCAAAGGGCGGCCAGTATTCCGCAATATTCATGGATGCCATTCTGCCACTGTGGGTCTCATTCCCACCCGTCCCCGATTTCACGGTCTGCCATAGGCAATTTCATGACCAGCCAACGCAGATTTCATCGCTAATCACGGCCGGAATCACTGCAAAGACAGCGCTCGGCGACTTATATCCCACTTGAAGTGAGCAGACAACGCTGTCCATTATCTGGTCGCTCGGAAGGTTGTTATACGGGTCACGGTATGTTTGTGCGCATGAGTCTACATCCATCACTGCAGCCAATCTTCGACACGGTGCTCCAGCGCAACCCTGGAGAGTCGGAGTTTCACCAAGCGGTACAGGAAGTTCTCTATTCCCTGGGCCCCGTCGTGGACAAGCACCCCGAATACCTGGAACTCTCAGCGCTCGAACGCCTGTGTGAGCCAGAGCGCCAGATCATCTTCCGGGTTCCCTGGATCGATGACTCCGGTGACGTGCAGATCAACCGTGCCTTCCGAGTGCAGTTCAACTCGGCGCTCGGTCCGTACAAGGGCGGAATGCGCTTCCACCCCTCTGTGAACCTCGGCATCGTCAAGTTCCTCGGCTTCGAACAGATCTTCAAGAACGCCATTACCGGCCTGCCCATCGGCGGCGGCAAGGGCGGAGCGGACTTCGATCCGAAGGGCCGCAGCGACCAGGAAGTCATGCGCTTCTGTCAGTCGCTGATGACCGAGCTGTTCCGCCACATCGGCGAATACCGCGATGTGCCCGCCGGAGACATCGGCGTCGGCGGGCGGGAGATCGGCTACCTCTTCGGCCAGTACAAGAGAATGACGAACTCCTATGAAGCAGGAGTGCTCACCGGCAAGGGACTGTCCTACGGCGGCTCCATGGTTCGCACAGAAGCCACCGGATTCGGAGTCGTCTACTTCCTCAAGGACATGCTGGCCGCCGCGAAGAAGAACATCGACGGCCGCACCGTCTCGATTTCCGGGTCCGGAAATGTCGCCGTATACGCCGCTGAGAAAGTCGCGGCCTTCGGCGGCACCGTCATCACGATGTCCGACTCGGCCGGATTCATCCACGACCCGGACGGCATCGACACCGAGCTCGTGAAGCGCATCAAGTTCGACGAGCGCGGACGCATCTCCGAATATGTCGAGCAGCGCGGCGGGCGCTCGACCTACCACGAGGGCGGCAACGTCTGGGACGTCGAGGTCGACGTCGCACTTCCGTGTGCGACACAGAACGAACTCGACGGACAGTCGGCAGCGACCCTGGTCAAGAACGGCGTCATCGCCCTCGCCGAAGGCGCGAACATGCCCTGCACCCCGGAGGCCGTGAAGATCTTCGCAGACGCCGGCGTACTCTTCGCTCCCGGCAAGGCTGCGAACGCCGGCGGCGTCGGCACCAGCGCCCTCGAGATGCAGCAGAACGCCAGCCGCGACTCATGGGACTTCGACTTCACCGAAGCACGTCTGGCCGAGATCATGGGCGATGTCCACGACAGCTGTGCCGCTGCTGCCGACGAATTCGGCTCGCCCGGAGACTACGTCGCCGGGGCCAATATCGCCGGCTTCATCCGCGTCTCCGAGGCGATGCTCGCTCAGGGAGTCGTGTGACCAGTTGACGGAACGGATCCCTTGTGTCGACACATCGGCACGGCGGATCGTGACGATCGTCGGAGAGCCCCGTCCCCGTGCCGGACGGCTTCTGCATGAAGCCGGACCGGTCGGGTCGGGGCTCTCCGCTTTCATCGCCTCAGGATGCGTTCGCGGGTTTCAGCGCTTTCCGATGGTCCCGTAGGCCTTGCGCCACCGCAGCAGAGGGCGGCTGGTTCCCGCGTTCGCTCCAGCGCCCATGGACACCACCTCGCCGACGACGATGTTGTGCGTGGCCACCTCGAGCACCTCGGTGAGTTCGAGCTCGAACCAGGCGACCGCCTCGGTGAGCACCGGCTGCCCGGCCTCCGGGGCGGGGAAGGTGTCAATGCCTTGGAGCGAGCCGTACAGCGGCTGCCCGGAGGCACCGAGGCGTTCGGAGATGTCGCGCTGATCGGAATTGAGAAGCGAGATCGCAAAATGAGAACTGGTCTCCAGCGTCTCCATCATCCGTGACCCGGAGTAGACGCTGACCGCCATCGTCGGGGGATCGTAGGACACGTCGAGGAAAGAATCGACGGTGATCGCGTGCAGTGCACTGCCTCGGGTGGCAGAGACCACGGCGACCGCCGCGGCGATGTCATCGCTGAGCTCGCGATAGCGTTCTGTGAGGGAATCGTCGTAGGCCTGGTCCATGACTCTCATTCTAGGGAACTACAATGGAGCCATGACCATTCCAGCTACAGGCGGTTCAGCAACGATCGAGCGCGAGCAGTCCGAGCAGCTAGTCGAGCCCGGAGACCATGAGCGCTTCAGCCACTACGCGCCCAAGGACAAGATCATGGAGTCCATGGTGACCGGGACTCCGCTGATCGCCTTGTGCGGAAAGGTGTGGGTCCCCACACGCAACCCCGAGCGCTTCCCGATCTGCCCCAAGTGCAAAGAGATCTACGAGTCGATGTCCGAAGGACCACAGGAGTAGATGTCCGCGGATCGTCTCCCAACAGCACCAGGGACCTCCGCTGCAGAACAACTTCCACCGGCATTCCCCGAGCGCGCGGCGTGGGGAACGGCCGGAAAGTTGCGTGCCTGGCAGGCGGAGGCTCTCGAACTCTACTTCCAGGAGCAGCCCAAGGACTTCCTCGCGGTCGCGACCCCCGGCGCCGGTAAGACGACCTTCGCTCTGCGGCTGGCTGCGGAACTGCTGGCCCAGCGAGTCGTCAACCGGGTCACCGTCGTCGCTCCCACCGAACACCTCAAGGTGCAGTGGGCCGACTCGGCGGCACGTGTGGGCATCAAGCTCGACCCGCACTTCAAGAACTCACAAGGCAAGCACGCGCCCGGATATCACGGTGTGGCCCTGACCTATGCTCAGGTGGCGGCGAAACCAGTGCTCCACCACAACCGGACCGCCGCGGGCCGAACGCTTGTCATCCTCGACGAGGTCCACCACGGCGGCGACGCCCTGTCCTGGGGCGATGCCGTGCGGGAGGCTTTCGGTCCTGCGGTCCGCCGCCTGTCCCTGACCGGAACACCATTCCGGTCGGACACCTCACCGATCCCGTTCGTCACCTACGCTCCCGACGAGAACGGGATCCGCACCTCGGTCGCGGACTATTCCTACGGCTACGGTCGTGCGCTCAAAGACGGCGTCGTCCGTCCCGTGCTCTTCCTCGCCTACGCCGGTGCCATGACATGGCGGACCAAGGCCGGCGATGAGATGTCGCATGTCCTCGGCGAAGAGACGACGAAGGACATCAACTCGCAGGCCTGGCGCACAGCCCTCGACCCGAAGGGCGACTGGATTCCGGCGGTCCTCAAGGCTGCCGATATGCGACTGACCGAAGTCCGTCGCACCGTTCACGACGCCGGGGGCCTCGTCATCGCCACCGACCAAGAGGCGGCACGTGCATACGCTAAGCGCCTGCACGAGATCACCGGGGAGAAACCGACCGTGGTGCTCTCCGACGAGGCGGGAGCCTCAGCGCGGATCGAACAGTTCCAGAACTCCACCGACCGGTGGATGGTCGCAGTGCGCATGGTGTCCGAGGGCGTCGACGTTCCCCGACTGTGCGTCGGCGTCTACGCGACCTCCTCGGCGACTCCGCTGTTCTTCGCACAGGCCATCGGCCGTTTCGTGCGTGCCCGCAAACGCGGCGAGACCGCTTCGGTTTTCCTGCCGTCGGTGCCGATCCTCATGGCCTTGGCGAACACGATGGAAGTCGAACGTGACCATGCCCTGGACCGGCCGAAGAACGAGGACGAGAACGACGTCGTCGTCTTCGATGAGCAGGCCATGGAGCAGGCGAACCGCAGCGAGAGCGCCTCTGCCGACCAGCTGGGATCCTTCGAAGCGCTCGGCGCCGAAGCCCTGTTCGACCGTGTGCTCTACGACGGCGGTGAATTCGGCACCGGCGGTGCGATCGGCTCCGAGGACGAACTCGACTTCATCGGCATTCCCGGTCTGCTCGAACCCGACCAGGTGCGCGAGCTGCTGAGCACCCAGCAGGCCAGGCAGGCGAAGCGCAAGACCGCGGCGGCGCCCCCGGCCCCCGAGACGGAGACGAGCGAACTCGAACACCGGGCGATGAAGGAAGAGCGCAACCAGCTCCAGAGCCTCGTCGGCGCATGGTCGAGACGTACCGGCACACCCCACCAGAACGTGCATGTCGAACTCCGCAAGGCCTGCGGGGGACCTGCCGTCGCCCAAGCCACGCGCGAGCAGATTCAAGCCCGGATCGCGAAGCTGCAGGGCTGGTTCATCGGCAAGAAGTGAGACCCGGTGCCGGGCCTGTTCAGCGGGTGCGGATCAGGCGGAATAGAACACGGTGGGGATCGCGGGCTCGCCGGCTTGGAGCCTGCGGGCCGAACGCGGCAGCTCCGCCAAGGATTCGTCATGACGGGCGCAGGCCTGTTTCACGCCGGCCGCACCGATGAACGACTCGTCGATCTCACCGTCGACGACGAGGTCGACGCTGAGTCGACGTCCTTCGCCGAGGTCATCGGGCAGGGTCGGAATGCCGACCGCCTCCTCGACCGCGATCGGGCCGTCGACGAGGCGAAGCGCCTCCTTGTGTCCGCCCCGTGAGGGCTTGCCGGAAGAATGCTTGGCCACCGAGGTCCATTCGCCGGCTTCATCGGCGCGGGCCACGAGCTTGTACACCAGCCCGGCGGCCGGGGCGCCGGAACCGGTGACTACGCGCGTGCCGACACCATAGGAATCCACGGGGGAGGCGGCGAGTGCAGCGATCGCATATTCGTCGAGGTCGCTGGTGACGGTGATCGTCGTGTCGTGGGCTCCGAGCCGGTCCAAACTCTCCCGCACCTCACTGGCCTGTTCGATGAGGTCACCGGAATCGATGCGCACACCGCCGAGGTTCGGCCCGGCCAGTTCGACTGCCGTGGCCAGCGCCTCGTCGACGTCGTAGGTGTCCAGGAGCAGAGTCGTGTCGGTGCCCAGTGACTTCAGCTGGGCGGCGAAGGCCTCCCGTTCGGAATCGTGGAGGAGCGTGAACGAATGGGCCGAGGTGCCGATCGTGCGCAGACCGTACTGCAGACCTGCGGCCAGGTTCGAGGTCGAAGCGAAACCGCCGATGACAGCGGCCCGAGCCGCTGCCACCGCCGCATGCTCGTTCGTGCGTCGCCCGCCCATCTCCGCGCACGGCCGATCTCCGGCCGCCTGGGCCATTCGAGATGCCGCCGAAGCGACCGCGCAGTCGAAGTTCATCGCCGAGAGGATGAGCGTCTCCAGGATGACGCCCTCGGCGAATGTCGATTCGATCGTGAGCAGCGGAGATCCCGGGAAGTAGATCTCACCTTCGGCATAGCCGCGGATATTGCCGGAGAACCGAAAATTCGCCAGCCAGTCGATGGTGCGCGAGTCGACGATGTTCTCCCTGCTGAGGAACGACAGCTCGGCATCGCCGAAGCGGAAGTCACGGATCATCTCGAGGATTCGACCGGTACCGGCGACGACGCCGTAGCGGCGGCCCGCGGGAAGACTGCGACCGAATACCTCGAAGAGGCTCTTGCGGTGGGCGGCGCCGGATTCCAAGGCGGCCTGCACCATCGTCAATTCGTACTGATCCGTGAAGAATGCCGTCGAATCGGTCCGTGTGAGATCACTCATAGGCGCGATCTTACGTCACGACAGCGTCAGTGTTCTGCCGTAAGGTGGAAACGTGAGCAATCCAACGACACCAGTCCTGGAGCCGGAGGTCGACGTCCGTCCCTCCGAGAGCCTGGCCAAGCCCTGGAGGACCGTGGTCTTCAACGACCCGGTCAACCTCATGAGCTATGTCAGCTTCGTGTTCCAGACCTACTTCGGATACTCCGAGGAGAAGGCCCACTCGCTCATGCTCGAAGTCCATGAGAACGGGCGCTCCGTGGTCGCCACCGGAGGTCGTGAAGCGATGGAACGAGATACCCAAGCGATGCACGAATACGGCCTGTGGGCCGCGTGCCAACCCGATTCAGGATCCGACTGACACATGGCAGCCATCGACGCACGAGGGGACGACGTCGTCCTCACTCTGCAAGACAACGAACGCTCGCTCATGCTCACCGTGTTCACCGATCTCGCAGCTCTGCTGGCCGAAGACAGTGACAGCGATGACGACCGCCCCGACTCGGAGAACTGGGAAGCTCGACTCGGACTCGTCGACCGACCCCGACCGGAGGACCCGGCACTGCTGCGCCTGCTGCCCGACGTCGACCCCGACGACGAAGAGCGTTCAGCGGAGTTCCGCCGCCTCACCGAGTTCGATCTCAAACAGGCCAAGGCGCACAATGTGCGCATCGTGCTGCTGGGACTGAGCAAGGGCAACGACATCCCCCTGACTCGGGACGAAGTGCTCGCATGGATGAAGGGCCTCAATGATCTGCGACTCGTCTTCGCCGTCCGCCTCGGAATCGACACCGAGGAGGCGCAGGAGGAGAAGTACGCCCACCGCGAGGACCTCTCCGAATCGGAAGACCTCACCCTGACCCTGTACGACTTCCTGACCTGGATTCAGGACCGACTGACAACGACCTTGCTGGACCAGACGCAGGGGGATGACGAGATATGAGACTCACCGCTATCGGCACCGCCGGCTCCTTCCCGGGGCGCGGCGCCCTCGCCAGCTGCTACCTCATCGAAACCGATGAGGACACACCCACTCGCATCATCCTCGACCTCGGGTCCGGTGCACTCAGCCCCCTGCAGGAGACGATCGACACCGATCGTCTCTCCGGGATCGTGCTCAGCCACCTCCACCCGGATCACTGCATGGACATGACCGGGCTCTACGTCAAACACTGCTTCGACCCGAAGTTCTTCAACGGCGACATCTCCGACACCGGAACGATCCGCACCCGCACCCCGGTGTTCGCCCCCGCTGGTGCGAAGGAGCGACTGTTCCGGGCCTACTACACGGATCCCGGAAAGTCCCCGGTCGCCAATGGGGGAGACGACTCGGACTTCGAGCACGCCTTCGAATTCTCCGACCTCGACCACGGAAGCAGGCACCAGATCGGTTCACTGACCATCGAAGCCTTCCTCGTCGACCACCCCGTCGAGGCCTACGCCCTGCGGATCACGGATGCCACCGGCAAGGTCATCACCTATTCCGGTGACAGCGATGAGTGCGACAACCTCGTCGAAGCAGCGAGGGGCGCCGACCTCTTCCTCTGCGAAGCCGCTTTCCAGGAGGACCGTGACACTGCGCGCGGAATCCATCTCACCGGCAAGCGCGCCGGCCGGGTGGCGCAGAACGCCGAGGCGGCAGCGCTCGTGCTCACCCATATCCCCATCTGGACCGACTGCTCCATCGTCCGCGGTGAGGCAGCTGGGGAGTACCGTGGACCCATCGAGCTCGCGAAACCCGGAGCCACCTGGACCGTATGAACCGGTGACCACCGGCCGATGAGGATCCTCGACCAGGCAACCGAACGAAACAGCAGTCTCTGGACCTCGGCACCCCAGCGCCGCCGACCGTCCGTGACACCGGCAGACCACAGAAACCAGCTACACCGAGACGAAAGAGGCAGACAGTGCGAGCAGACGGCCGTGCAGCAGACGAACTCCGTGAAGTCCGGATCACACCGGACTGGATCAACACCGCCGAAGGGTCCGCGTTAGTGGAATTCGGCAACACCCGCGTCCTCTGCGCGGCCTCGCTGACCGAAGGCGTGCCGCGCTGGCTCAAGGGCCAGGGCCGCGGATGGGTCACCGCCGAATACGCCATGCTGCCGCGGGCCACCGACTCCCGCAGCACCCGTGAGTCCGTCAAAGGCAAACAGGGCGGACGCACCCACGAGATCTCCCGCCTCATCGGCCGCAGCCTGCGCGCGGTCATCGACATGGACAAGCTCGGCGAGAACACCCTCGTCCTCGACTGCGACGTCCTCCAAGCCGACGGCGGCACGCGCACCGCGTCGATCACCGGAGCCTACGTGGCCCTGGCGAAGGCCATCGACAAGGGACGCTCGACCGGGCTCATCCCCGCCGCCCACCAGCCGATCATCGACTCGTTGTCCGCCATCAGCGTCGGCATCATCGACGGACAGCCGCTCCTCGACCTGCCCTATGTCGAGGACTCACGCGCCGAAACCGATATGAATGTCGTCATGACCGGTTCCGGGAAGTTCATCGAAGTCCAGGGGACCGCCGAAGGAGCACCTTTCGACCGCGATGAACTCGGCAGGCTGCTCGATCTCGCCGCTCACGGCTGCACCGAACTCACCCGCATCCAGTCCGAAGCGCTCGCAGGATGACGACCTTCGTCCTCGCCACTCACAATGAGGGCAAGAAGCGAGAGCTGCTGACCATCCTCGGGCCCGTCCTCGGCAGTGACATCCAAGTGCTCACCGCCGCCGAGGCGGGGCTCGGCGATGTCGCCGAAACCGGGATCACGTTCACCGAGAACGCCCTCATCAAGGCGCGTGCCGCTGCAGCTGCGACCGGGCGCACCGCCATCGCAGACGACTCGGGCATCAGCGTCGACGTCCTCGGCGGTGCACCGGGGATCTTCTCCGCCCGCTGGGCCGGTCGACACGGCGACGACCGGGCGAACCTCGAGCTCCTGCTCGCCCAATTGGGCGATATCGCGGCCGAACACCGCGGTGCACAGTTCCGCTGCGCAGCTGCCGCTGTGACCGCCGACGGACGCGAGTTCACCGCCGAGGGTGTGATGCCGGGACGACTGGCCACCGAGCCCAAAGGTGAGAACGGCTTCGGGTACGACCCGATCTTCGTCCCCGACGGTTCAGAGATCAGCACCGCAGAGATGAGCGCCGAGGAGAAGAACTCCCGCTCCCACCGCCGGTTCGCCTTCGACGCACTGGCCGCGATCCTCGCCGAGGAGCCGAACCTCTGAAGCGTCTGCTCGAGACGCCCAGCATCTGAACACAGTCGCCTCATCAATTGAGAACTTCGGATACACTGACGATGCTTGAGTGTTGGCGAACGACCCTCTTCGTGGTCGGCGAAATCGAGGAGAACGATGAAGACTCCGCGCATCATGACGTGGGCGGCGGCAGCGGTCGCCACCAGCCTGTTGATCACGGGCTGTTCGGCCGGCGCTTCCGACACCGGCGGCGATGCGCAGAAGAAGGACTCGATGACCATCGCGTTCACCGCCGAGCCGGTCAATCTCGACTTCACCTCGACCTCGGGAGTCGCCATTCCCGAAGCGCTGATGGAGAACGTCTACGAATCGCTCGTCCGCCTGGACGACGAAGGCGAGATCCAGCCCGCTTTGGCCGAGGACTGGTCGCTGTCAGATGACCGCAAGACCTACACCTTCGAGCTTCGCGACGGAGTGAAGTTCTCCAACGGTGCGGACCTCACCAGCGAAGACGTGAAGTACTCCTACGAGCGAGTGCAGAAGGACTGGAAGAACGCGCTGAAATCCAAGATGGACATCGTCGAGTCCATCGACACCCCGGATGACGGCACCGTCGAGATCGAACTGAAGAAGCCCTCGAACACCTGGCTGTTCAACCTCACGAGCCTCGTCGGAGCGGTCTTCGACACCGAGGGGACGAAGGATCTGGCCAACGAGGCCATCGGCACCGGTCCCTTCGAGATCGAGAAGTTCGCGCGCGGACAGTCCATCGACTTCGCCGCCCGCGACGACTACTGGGGCGAGAGGCCGTCCCTGAACACGGTCCAGTTCAAGTACTTCAAGGATGCGGTCTCCGCATCGAACGCGCTGAAGTCCGGAGAGATCGACCTCGTCTCCAACCTCCAGGCACCCGAACTGGCCGGCGAGTTCCAAAGCGATGACTACCAGATCGTCTCCGGCACCACTAACGGCGAAGTCGTGCTGTCGATGAACAACGCCGAGGGCATCTTCAAGGACAAGAAGGCGCGTGAGGCCGTGATGCACGCGATCGACCGCAAGGCCGTCGTCGACACCGCATGGGCCGGCTACGGCGAACTCATCGGCTCGATGGTGCCCCCGACCGACCCGTACTACGAAGACCTCACCGGGGTGTGGAAGTACGATCCGAAGAAGGCCGAACAGCTCGTCGACGAAGCCGGGATCAAGGGCGAAGAGTTCGCTTTCACCGTGCCCAACCTGCCCTATGCGAAGGCGATCTCCGAAATCGTCTCCGCCCAGCTCGAAGAGGTCGGGCTGAAGGCGAAGGTCTCGACCCAGGAGTTCCCGGCCGTGTGGTTGGACAAGACGTTCACCGAACATGATTTCGATATGTCGGTGATCAACCACGCCGAACCGCGCGATATCCTCACCGTGTTCTCCAACGACTACTACATCGGCTACGACGACTCGACGATCAAGAAGATCGCGGAGAAGGCCGATACCGGCACCGAGGAGGAGTACATCTCAGGAATGAAGGAGATCGCGAAGACGATCACCGAGGATGCCGCCTCGGACTTCCTGTTCCTGTTCCCGAACCTCGTCATCGCCAAGTCTGATATCGAAGGGATCCCCGCCAACCGGGTCTCCGACGCTTTCAAGATCGCCGACCTCGGCTGGGCCTGACCACACACGTCGATGCTCACCTACGCGATCAGCCGCGCGATCCAGTTCGCGCTGTCCCTCCTCGTCGCCTCGGTGGCGGTATTCGCACTGATGAGCCTGCTGCCAGGGAATGCGGCGCAGGTCGCTCTGGGAACGAACGCCACCCCGGAGGCAGTGGCGGCACTCGAAGCCCAATACGGGCTGGACCGGCCACCGCTCATCCGGTACTTCGACTGGATGGGAGGAATGCTCACCGGAGACTTCGGCACCTCCTACGTCACCGGCGCCGACATCACTCCCGTCATCGTCGGCAGCGTCCAGGTCACCGCGATCCTCGTCATCGCCGCCATCGCCCTGTCCATCCTCATCGCTGTGCCTTTGGGCACCTTCGCCGCACTCGAACAGCGCAACTGGATCGGTGTGACGATCTCGGCGATCAGCCAGGTCGGCATCGCGATTCCGAACTTCCTGGCCGCGATCATCCTCGTCATCATCTTCTCGCTGACCCTCGGATGGTTCCCGTCCCAAGGCTGGATGGCCCCGATCGAAGGCTTCGGCGGCTTCCTGCTTCGCCTCGTCCTGCCGGTCGTGTCGCTGGCGCTGGTGCAGGCGGCGATCCTCACCCGCTATGTCCGCTCGGCCGTGCTCGACGTGATGCGGGAAGACTTCATCCGCACCGCCCGCGCCAAGGGACTGACCAGGTCGAAAGCACTGTTCGTGCACGGACTGCGCAATGCGGCGATCCCCGTCATCACCGTCGCCGGAGTCCAGCTGGCCACCCTGCTGGTCGGGGCCGTGATCATCGAGCAGATCTTCGTTCTGCCCGGTATCGGCTCCGAACTCGTCCGCGCCGTGGCCAACCGCGACCTCGTTGCGGTTCAGGGCATCGTCATGGTCCTCGTCCTGCTCGTGCTCATCATCAACCTCATCGTCGACATCCTCGTGCCCATCGTCGACCCCCGCATCAGGAACGCCGCATGAACCCGAACCCGACCGGAGCCCCGACCCCACACGAGACCGGCACGACCGCCTCGGCGAAGCCCCGTTCCCGAAAGGGCGGACGACGGACGAACGCGTCGATGATCATCGGTGCGGCACTCGTCGTCCTCATCGTCGGGCTCGCCCTCGTCTCCTTCGTGTGGACCCCGTACGACCCGAACTCGATCGATCCTGTCGCCCGGCTACAGAGCGGCAGCCTCGCCCACCCCTTCGGCACCGACACCTTCGGTCGGGACACGCTGACCTGGGTGATGGTCGGGGCCCGTATCACGCTGCTCGTCGGGGTCGTCGCCGTCGGCATCGCCCTGCTCATCGGCACCCCGATTGGGATCATCGCCGCGTTCTTCGCGAAGCAGTCGTGGGGGATGTGGATCGATGCGGTGATCATGCGCGCCAACGACATCCTGCTGGCCTTCCCCGCCCTGCTGTTGGCGATCATCTTCGCCGCCGTCTACTCGCCGGGGACGGGGCCGGCGATGGTCGCAGTCGGCATCGCCGCGATCCCGGGATTCGCCCGGGTCGCGAGGTCCGGGACGCTGCAGGTCCTCGGCTCCGACTACGTGCGCGCCGCTCGGGCCTCGAACAGACGAGTCCCGGCCATCGCGTTGGTCCATGTGCTGCCGAACATCGCCGGAATGGTCATCGTCCAGGCTTCCGTGGCGTTCGCGATCTCCGTCCTCGCCGAGGCGGGGCTGTCCTTCCTCGGTCTCGGCACCCAAGCCCCGACTCCCTCGTGGGGCCGGATGCTCCAGGAGTCCCAGCAGTACCTGTCCACCCATCCCGAACTCGCCCTGTGGCCGGGAGTGTTCATTGCGCTCGCGGTGCTCGGATTCAACCTCCTCGGCGATGGGCTGCGTGACCGGTTCGACCCGAAGATGGAGGCCAGAGGTGCCTGAGAACCTGCTCGACGTCCGTGATCTCACCATCACCCCGGCCGGCGCGGACGCACCGGTGCTCCACGACGTCAGCCTCAGCCTGGCACCGGGGGAGCGGGTCGGGCTCATCGGGGAATCCGGCTCCGGCAAATCCCTGACCGCCCAGTCCGTGATGGGCCTGCTTCCCGAAGAGCTGCACGCCCGCGGGCAGGTGCACCTGCAGGGACATTCCGGGAACCTCCTCGACGCGACCGAGAAGACCCTGGCCGGACTGCGTTCGGACATCGTGTCCATGGTGTTCCAGGAGCCCATGAGCGCACTCAACCCGCTCATGCGCATCGGCGACCAGATCGCCGAAGTGCTGCGCATCCACGGCAAGGTGCCGCGGGGGCAGATTCCGACACGTGTGCGCGAGCTGCTGCATGACGTCCACCTGCCCGATCCGGACAGCGCCCGGTTCGCCTACCCACATCAGATGTCGGGCGGACAGCGGCAGCGGGTCATGCTCGCGATCGCCCTGGCCAACTCGCCGAGGCTGCTCATCTGCGACGAGCCCACCACCGCCCTCGACGTCACCGTGCAGAAGCATATGCTCGACCTCATCGCAGAAAGGGTGGCGGCGGTGGAGGCGGGACTGCTGTTCATCACTCACGACCTCGCCGTCGTCGCCGGAGTCTGCGACCGGGTCATCGTCATGTACCGCGGCCGCATCGTCGAGACCGGCAGCGTTGACGAGATCTTCACAGCACCCCGGCACGACTACACACGCGGACTCCTGGCGTCCTCGGATCTCGAGGCCACCGATGACCGCGGCCGACTCTTCACGCTGAAGACCGCGCTCGCCTACTCGGGACCGCAGGTCCAAGGAGCAGAGCCGGGCTCGGCAACAGGGGAGTGGGAGAACTCCGGAGGCGAGGAGGACGCGCCGGCCCCGACCAGAGGGGGCAGCATCAGCACCTCCGTCGAGCAATCGACGGCAGATGACGTCAGTGCCGCCTCGGCGCGGGAATCGACACCGCTCATCGAGGCCTCGGACGTCACCCGGGTCTTCCGAGGACGAGGACTGTTCGGGCGCAGACGATCCGACGTCACCGCCCTGGGCGGGATCGACTTCACCGTTGCCGCCGGAGCACGGCTGGGCATCGTGGG
The DNA here is from genome assembly GCF_004745485.1 of Brevibacterium sp. S22. GTDB lineage: Bacteria > Actinomycetota > Actinomycetes > Actinomycetales > Brevibacteriaceae > Brevibacterium. The sequence continues at coordinate 40,084 of NZ_RHFG01000027.1, read as the reverse complement.
GGAGTCGGGCTCGGGGAAGTCGACTCTGCTGGGCATCCTCTCCGGCCTCGACCGCCCGACCTCCGGGCATGTGCGCGTCGGCGACATACGCGTCGAAGCTGCGAGCTCACAGGCTCTGCGCCGCCTGCGCGAGAACCTGCAGATCGTGTTCCAAGACCCGTTCGCCTCGCTCGACCCGCGGATGCGAATCGCCGATATCGTGGCCGAGCCGCTCATCGCCGCCGGAGTCGACGGGGACGAACGCACCACACGGGTCGAGGAGATGATCGAAGCCGTCGACCTCGATTCGGACTCCCTGCGCCGGTACCCGCATCAGTTCTCGGGTGGTCAGAGACAGCGGATCTCGATCGCCCGGGCCCTGGTGACCCGGCCGCAGATCCTCGTCGCCGACGAACCGGTCTCAGCCCTCGACGTCTCGGTGCGCGCACAGGTGCTCAATCTGCTCACCGACCTCGTCGATGAGTACGCGCTGACCCTCCTCTTCGTCTCCCACGATCTCGGCGTCGTCAAACACCTGTGCTCCGACGTCATCGTGATGCGAGACGGGCAGATCGTCGAATCCGGTGCGACGGAGGACATCTACGCGAACCCGCAGGAGGAGTACACGCGGCGCCTCATCGCCGCTACCCCGAGCCTGGCCGAGGCGCTTGCCGCCGGATAGGCCCGGCCCTTGTGCGCGGAGATCGACGAACCATCGAAAGAAAGGGCAGCACATGACCACATCGCTCGCCGACCTCAGTGCGGCCGAACTGGCGACCGGATTCGCCGGCGGAGACTTCGACCCGGTCGAGGTGCACTCCGCGGTCGTGGACCGTATGGACGAATGCGAACCGACCATCAACGCCCTGTTCCACCGCGACGATGAACGCTCGCGGGCCGCCGCTGCGGCCAGCGCCGCACGGTGGCGTGAGGGCAGAGCGCTGAGCGGCCTCGACGGTGTGCCCGTGACGATCAAGGAGAACATCGCCCGCCGCGGAGTCCCGCTGCCCAGCGGCCACGCATGGGTGGAGATGCCGGTGGCCGACCACGATGCCCCGATCACACAGCGCCTCGAAGAGGCCGGCGCCGTCATCCTGGGGTCGACCACGATGCCCGACTGGGGAATGCTCTCATCCGGAGTGTCCTCCCTGCACGGAGTCACCCGCTCACCTCTGGACCCGAGCCTGACGACCGGAGGGTCGAGCGCCGGTGCCGGCGCTGCGGCCGCCGCCGGATACGGGCCCATCCACATCGGCTCCGACATCGGCGGATCCATCCGCCTGCCGTGCACCTGGCTCGGGCTGGCCGGGCTCAAACCCAGCTTCGGCCGAGTTCCGCTCGACGCCCCGTACCTGGGCAGATGTGCGGGACCGATCGCGCGGACGATGACCGATGTCAAAGCCGCGATGGACATCATCTCCGCCCCTGACGACCGTGACTATTCGCGGCTGCCGCGCTTCGCTGCCGATGACGCACCCTCTCTGCCGGGCAGCGACTCGAAGAGGGCTTTCGACCCGCGGGGACTGCGCATCGGTCTGCAGCTCGACGCCGGGTGCGGGGTCGCCGCAGCTGCGCAGGTGCGCTCGGCCATCACCGAGGCGGCCGACCGGTTCTCCGCAGCCGGCGCCGAAGTCGTCACGCTCGATCCGTACATCGACGATGATCTGCTCCACGACATGGATCAGTTCTGGCGGGTGCGGTCGTGGGCCGACCTCAAAGCGCTGCCGGTCGAGGAACAGGCGCTCATCCTGCCCTACATCCGACAGTGGGCTCAGGGCGGTGCCGATACCAGCGGCGTCGACCTGATGGGCTGCTATCACAGTGTCCAGGAGATCCGGCGTCGGACGATCATGGCCACCGCCGAGTTTGATCTGGTGATCTCGCCGACAGCTCCGGACGCGGCATTCCCGGCCGAACAGCCGATGCCGTACCCGCAGGTGCACGAACCGATGGGCCATATCGGCTTCACGATGCCGTTCAATATGTCCGAGCAGCCGGCGGCAACTGTGCTGGCTGGGTTCATGGACGACGGTCGGACCATCGGTGCGCAGATCGCAGGGCGGCGTTTCGCTGACGAATTCGTCATGGCCGCCGGCGCCTGGTTCGAGGCTGCGACCGACCTCGACCTGCCGGCACGATCGGTGACGAGCTGACGGAGGGATGAAAGCGGGCCTGTGACGACCGGGAATCGGTCGTCACAGGCCCGCTTTCGTCTGACAGTGCCGCTTTCGTCTGACAGTGCCGCTTTCGTCTGACAGTGCCGCTTTCGTCTGACAGTGCCGCTTTCGTCTGACAGTGCCGCCTCGGTGACAGTGCCGCCTCGGTGACAGTGCCGTCTCGGTGACGGTGTCGCCTCAGCTCGGGGGAGGCGAGATGCCGGTGGACGCGGTATCAGAAGTCGAAGAATTCGACCGTGAGCTTGTCTCCGTCGATCTTCACGCTTCCCGACACCGACAGGGAGTTTCCGTTGGAGAAGTACGAGGATCCGGCCTTCTTGCCGTCGACGGAGAAGTTGAACTTACCGGGCTTGTCGGTGAAGAACGAGCCGGTGTTCGTGTCTCCGGCGCCGAAGCTGGCCTTCACCTTGGGCATCTCCTTCATGTCCCATTTCGCACTGTCCTTCTTCGCCAGATCATCGAGTTTCTTGTCTGAACCGCCGACGGGAATCTCGGTCGGGTCGTACTTGATGAAGTCGCACTTCGGTTTGATGCTCTTGTTGTCGAAACACTTCTTGAGTTCCTTCTCGACCTGTTTCTGAACTTCTTTGTCGAAGTCGCCGGTCGGGGACAGATCGAGGTTGAGGGTGGTGGGCGCCACCTGTCCCTTGTTCGGCTGTCCACCGGGAGCGAAGGCCTTCGGGAAGTTCACCTTGGCCGTATCGGAGGCCTCGGAGACCCACTTGCTCTTCGGGATCGTGAAGTCGTAGCTGCCGGGGTAGACGGCGAACGAAGTGGTGCCCGATTTCGCCTTGTAGTCCTTGCCGTTGACGGAGAGACCGTCGGCGGCGGGAATATCGAGGGAGATGACGTTGAGGTCGGGGCCGGTCATCGTCCACTTGTCGAAGAACAGGTCCTGCTTGCCGTCCTTCTTCGCGGAGAGTTCGACGTTGTAGGGGTCGCCGTCGAGTTCGTAGGAGACGACGACGGTTCCTTTGTCTCCGTCGGTCTTCGACGATTCGACCTTGGCCTTCTCGATCTTCGCCGAGGAGGAGTCGGTGAATTCCTTCTCCAGCAGGTCGACGTTCGTGCCCTCCGGCCGTGGTGAGGGCGCGATCTTCTCCGCGGCGGCGAAGTCGCCCTTGTTCAGGGCCGCAACGTAGTCCTCGGCGACCTTGTCAGGTCCGTACTTGTTCTTGTTCACGCTGCCGATGACGAAGAACCCGACGAGGACGAGGACGATGACGAGCGCGACCGCACCGAGGGTGATGAGGAGAGGAAGCTTCCCCTTCTTCTTGCCGGGCTTGGACTCGGCACGCGTCGCAGTGGCCTGTGCACCGGCGAAACCCGGAGCCGGAGCCGGCTGCGGAATCGCCTGTGCAGGACCGGAACCGGTCTGATCGGCGTTCGGGCCGGACCCCGTCTGGTACTGACCGGGCTGGTTCTGCGCCGCGTTGTACTGGCCGGGCTGGCTCTGGGGTCCGGGATAGGGCGCGCCCGACTGGTTGGGGGCACCCGGGTAGGTCGAGTTCGGGTCCTGGCCACCCGGCTGCCGGCCGGCCTGAGGGTGTGTGCCGGGGTAGCCGCTGTTCGACGCCTGCGGGTGGCCGTTCGGGTACTGCCCGTTCTGGGGCTGGGACGGGGCACCGGGGTAGGGACCTGCCTGTGGACCGCCCTGAGCATCGGCGCCGCTCTGCTGCTCTGGGCCGAAGGACTGGTTGTTCTGGGCGCCGGGCCCGGAGTGCTGAGGAGGCTGATTCTGTTGGGAAGCAGCCGGGGCGACCGTGGGGCGTGACGGCGCATCGTCGCCGGGAGCCCCCAACGGCGGTGCCTGATCATCGGGCACTGAAGGCGGAGCCTCACCGCCTGCGGCATCGGTCGAATCCGAAATGCCCTCATCCGCCGGCGGGTCCGACTCCGGCTTCGGTCTGCCGTTCTCCGGAGGCTCGCTGGGTGGTGGCGGGAAATTGGGGTGATCGTTCCCGTTGCTCATCGTGGGGTCATCCTTTGCATGTACAAGCCTGTCCTGGCGCAATTGTACTTCCCGGAACAGGGAATCGCGTGGTCAATACCGGGAAGCCGAGCCGGGTTAAGCGAAAATGGTTCTGATGCACACTTCTCCACACCCTCAGCCGTACCGTCGGACGATCTTCGCAGCCCTCATGGAAGTCGTGAAGATCGACCTCATCGTCGTGCCCGCGAGCTTCGTCGTCTCGACTGTCTTCTGGATCATCGGGCTCGGTTCACAGCTGCCGTATTCGGCGATTCCCGAATGGTCGTTCGCACTGTGGGCGACGGTCTCTGGGCTGAGCGTCTCGACTCTGGGATTCGACTTCTCCCTGGCTCCGAGCCTCGTGACTTTGGGGCTGTGGTTCCTCGTGGCGGCGGCCGCCAAGCGAGTCGTCGACATTGCGGCCGCAGCCAGTCGGACCGAGAGCGAGGACGATCCAGGCGGGTGGTGGGCTCTCATGGGCACAGCTGTGGGCACCTTCGCCGTCGCATACGCCGGTCCTCTGCTCGCGCTGGCAGTCCTGGTCGGTCAGGCCACGGTGACCCCGCTCGGATTCCTCCGATTCTTCCTCTTCCTCATCTCGGCTGTTGGGTGGGGATTCGTTCGTGTCCGTGGGATCGGTGACATTCCCGGGCTGTCCATGATCGCGGACGGGGCCTGGAGCGTCGCCTCGAGACTCGTCCGTCGTCTGCTGTGGGCGGCCGTGGCCGCTGCTGCGATCGTGCTCGTCATCGGAATCGTCCTCCGTTGGAACGATGTCTCCGAGACTGTGCAGGTCTACAGCTCACCGGTCGCCGCCGGCATCGGACTCATCATCGTCCAGGTGCTCTTCGCGCCGAGCATCTTCTACTCGGCCCTGTCCTGGATCGCCGGGACGGGGGTGAGCATCGGCGGCGCGGGGACGAGCTCGGCGTTTCGGTCGACCTCCGCACCGGTGCCGGATGTGCACGTGCTGCGGCTGCTCAGCGGTGACTATCCGGGGTGGACGGCGGCTGCGCCGGCACTTCTCGTGCTGCTCGGTCTGCTCTGCGTCATCCTCGGCCGTGTCCGAGCCCGCGAGGTCGCCGAACAGTCATGGATGGGACTCGGAATCGCGATCGGAGTCCTGTTCGTCACATTCGAGATCCTCGCCCTCTTCGCCGGCGGAGCCTTGGGGCCGCTGGGCTTGTCCGGATTCGGACCCTCGGCGCTGACGTCGGCACTGGCGATCACGGGGTTGACCGGTGTGGGGATGGCCGCGGGGCTGCTGCTGATCAGACTTTCCGGCTTGAACACCGAAGGCTTCGATCTCGCCGCTGACGACGGGCCGGACTCATTCGCCGAGGACAGCTCGGAACCCTCCGATGACGAAGTCGGAATCATCCACGACGATGATCCGCGGTGAACCAGCGGGCCGGTGACCCGGCGGGCCGCCTCGGTGACGGCCGGTCGGGAACGAAAGCCCATCTCGGCGAAGGCCTCAGCCGTGAGTTGAGGACATCCTCGGGGAGGGGATCAGCAGGGAACGGGTGAACTCGTTCAGCTGTTCAATTGATGCCGGGCAGATCGAGATCCTGGCCCGTGACCTGCTTGAACCAATCGCCCAGACCCGACTGATATTCGCTGCTGCAGGAGAGCTGCGCCTGCTGCGTGATCGCATCGCGCAGGCATTCCTCGTAATTCGACTGCACCGGCCAGAGGACGACCGAGGACATCGTGGAGAAGATGAGGTAGACGCTGAGCAGACCGCCGAGGATGCCGAGGGACATGTTCCGGCGCTGCTTCGTCTTCACGACGGCGACGATGTACTTCACCGACCACACGACCGCGGCGATGGCGAAGCCGATGGCGGCGAGTTTGAACGGCAGCTGATACGTGAACGTCAGCACCGAGGCGAGGATCAGCAGGATCAGGACCAGCCCATGCCGTGCCGGTGCGGCCTGCGCCTCCTCTTCGGGAGTCGGCGCCTTCTTCTCTTCGGTATTCTGCGGTGACGTCACCACGCCAGTTTCTCACAGTCGACTGACAAATGCCTCGGCGGCCCGTGCCCGGATGATGACAGCGTCCGCCCGATGACAGCCGGAGTTCGTCCGCGCGCGCCAGACGTTAGACTGTGCGGGTGCGCATCGTTCTTCTGGCATCAGGATCCGGGACCCTCACGCAGTCCGTCATCGACGCCTTCGCCGACGGGACCCGCGGAGTCGACATCGCCGCCGTCGGGACCGATTCACCCGCCGCCGGGGTCCTGGCCCGAGCCGAGCACAATTCGATTCCCTCCTTCGTCGTCCGTCCCAAGGACTTCGGCGACCGTGACGAGTGGAACGCGGCTCTGAGGGACGCGGTGGCCGGACGCACCCCGGACTGGGTGGTCTCCGCCGGATTCATGCGCATCCTCGGCCCCAGCTTCGTCGATGCCTTCCCCTCCCGGATCATCAACACCCACCCGGCGCTGCTGCCGTCATTCCCTGGCGCACACGGAGTCCGTGACGCGCTCGCCCACGGGGTGAAGCTGACCGGCGGGACCATTCATCTCGTCGACGCCGGGGTCGACACCGGTCCGATCATCACCCAGTACGCCGTTCCCATCGGCGATGACGACACCGAGGCGAGCGTGCACGAGAACATCAAAGCCCGTGAACGAGAAGAGCTCGTGCGGCTGCTCGCGCACCTGGCCCACTCCGACCTCGTCGTCGAGGGTCGGCATGTCCGCGGATATGCCGCCTCGGCGATGACCGCCCACTGACCCCGCCGTGAGAAGAACCGACCGGCGACCGAACCTCAAGGAGGATCTGTGACAGGAACCCGCGCGATCAAGAGAGCGCTGATCAGCGTCTACGACAAGGCCGGGCTGGAGGAGCTGGCTCGCGGACTGAGCGCCGCCGGCGTTCAGATCGTGTCCACCGGGTCCACGGCTGCGAAGATCGCCGAGGCGGGGGTCGAGGTCACGAAGGTCGAAGAGCTCACCGGGTTCCCCGAATGCCTCGAGGGGCGGGTCAAGACCCTGCACCCGCGCGTGCACGCCGGCATCCTCGCCGATTCCCGCAAACCCGAGCACCTCGATCAGCTGGCCGAACTCGAGATCGACCCCTTCGACCTCGTCGTCGTCAATCTCTACCCGTTCGCCGACACCGTCGCCAGCGGAGCCGGCTTCGACGACTGCATCGAACAGATCGACATCGGTGGCCCTTCGATGGTGCGTGCGGCGGCCAAGAACCACCCCACGGTCACTGTCGTGACCGATCCGGCCGACTACCAGGCCGTGCTCGATGCCGCCGCCGGAGACGGTTTCGACGTCGAGGCGCGACGCTCCTTCGCAGCACGGGCCTTCGCCCACACCGCGGCCTATGACTCGGCCGTCGCCTCTTGGTTCGCTGCGGAACTCGCCACCGATCAGAAGGCCGCTTTCGCCGGACTCACCGGTGAGAAGATCGCCGACCTGCGCTACGGGGAGAACCCGCACCAGGCCGCAGCCGTGTACTCCGACGGCACCGCCGGAATCGCCGGTGCCGAACTGCTCGGCGGCAAGGCGATGTCGTTCAACAACTACACGGACACCGATGCCGCGATCCGCGCCGCCTTCGACTTCGATCAGCCGGCTGTGGCCATCATCAAGCATGCGAACCCGTGCGGAATCGCCGTCGGTGAGACTGCGGCCGCCGCCCATGCGGCCGCCCACGCATGCGATCCGCTGTCGGCCTACGGCGGGGTCATCGCGACGAACCGTGTGGTCGATGCCGAGCTGGCCGCATCGATCAGACCGATCTTCACCGAGTGCCTGGCCGCTCCGTCCTTCAGCGCCGAGGCCCTCGAGATCCTGTCGTCGAAGAAGAACCTGCGCCTGCTCGAACTCGGCGACGTGGATGTGCCGACCGCCGAGATCAAGCCGATCAGCGGTGGCTTCCTCGTCCAGGACCGCGACGCCCTTCAGGCCGAAGGCGACTCCGTCGAGAAATGGACTCTGGCCGCCGGACCAGATGCCGGCCCCGAGGTTCTCGCCGACCTCGAATTCGCGTGGAAGGCCGGACGGGCCGTGAAGTCCAACGCGATCCTGTTGGCCAAGGGCGGAGCCTCGGTGGGTGTGGGCATGGGTCAGGTCAACCGCGTCGACTCTGCCAAACTCGCCGTCGAACGGGCCGGAGCCGAACGCGCAGCCGGTGCGGTCGCCTCGTCGGATGCCTTCTTCCCATTCCCCGACGGTCTGCAGATCCTCATCGACGCCGGGGTCACCGCCGTGGTGCAGCCGGGCGGTTCGATCCGCGACGATGCGGTCATCGCGGCTGCGGAGGAGGCCGGCATCACGATGTACCTGACCGGGAGCCGCCATTTCTTCCACTGAGATGAAGCGACCTCACCCCCGCCACGCACGGCGGGGGAGGGGGCCGATCGCAAAGCGATGGATCTACTGGAAACGCCGGTACGCCCATCCCACTCGGCGTGATTGGGTGCTGCTCGGCTGTCTCCTGGGCGTCGCCGCCGCCGCAGCCTGTTCGGTCATCGACTTCCGCCTCGGCGCTGTCGTCCTGGCGGTCGTGCCCGCCGGTCTCGCCGGGTTCCGGGCGATGCCCCCGCCGTGGACTGAGGTGTGGACGAACCGGTCGAAGGCCATCGACATCACCACCTGTCTGCTGTTCGCCGGGCTGCTCGTCGGATTGGCCTTCGTCGTGCCGCTGAGTCGGTGACGAGGTGGTCGAGCCACGACCCTTTATGTGCATTTGCTGAGAAGTATCACCGACAGGTGTCGTCCCGTCGAGAACAGTGGCAGGGTGAGTGGCGTCAAGAGGTTCGCTGAGAACCTTTTCCGATGAAAGGAGACAGCATGGGACTGGACGATCTGACAAACAAAGCCAAGGACGCCATGAATAGCGACAAGGGTGAAAAGCTCAGCGACCAGGGCCTGGATAAGGCTGCTGACGCCGCAAACAACGCCACCGGCGGCAAGTTCGAAGACCAGATCAACAAGGGTCGCGACGGAGCCGATGGCAAGCTCGGCAACGACTGACTTTCACTCCATAGCCGCGTCCGGCATGGAAAAGGCGCCGAGGAGAACTTCCGGTTCTCCTCGGCGCTTTCTTGTGTTCCGGGACGGTGGAGCCGTCGTGCCTCCACCTCCGTGGTCGGCTCAGCCGAGTTTTTCTATCGGGGCGTAGCGCAGCAGCAGTCGCTTCGACCCGGCCGAACCGAAATCGACGACCGCGACGGTCTTGTCGCCGACACCATTGACCTCGGTGACGGTGCCGAGCCCGAACGACTCGTGCGAGACCTTTTCACCGACCTCGACGGAGATGACCTCACGGTTGGGACGGATCCGGTTGGGGAAACCGGCAACCGGGGTCGACGAACTCGCACTCGAGCGGGATCCGCTGCCGGACGAGCGCGACGAACCGATGCTGCGTGAATAGCCGCTGGAGCCGTATCCGCCGGATCCTCCCGAACCGAAGCCGCCGCCGAAGCCTCCTGTGAAGCTGCCCGTGTTCTCCCAGCTGATGAGGTTCTCCGGGATCTCGGACAGGAAACGGCTCGGCGGATTGTACTGAGGCTGACCCCACATGCTGCGGGTCTCGGCGCGGGTGACGAGCAGTCGCTGCCGAGCACGCGTGAGTCCGACATACGCCAGCCGCCGCTCCTCCGACAGCTCCTGCGGATTCTCGAACGACCGCGAATGCGGGAACCCGCCGTCTTCGAGTCCGGTGAGGAAGACCACCGGGAATTCCAGGCCCTTGGCCGTGTGCAGAGTCATCAGCGTGACCTGGCCGAGTTCGGCATCAGGAATCTGATCCGTGTCCGAGGCCAGAGCCACCTGTTCGAGGAACTGGTCGATGGCAGCAGGCCCGACCCCCGGAGCGGGGGAGGCGTCAGCGGCCTCGACGTCGGGATCGGCCGCCTCTACGTCGGGATCGGCCGCCTCGGCGGCGGTTTCGGTCTCTGTGCCTGTCTCATCTGCGGCGGCGGTCGCCTCGGTGGCGGTGTCATCCGAGGTCCCCGGCTCGGCGACCGCGGCGGCTTCACGAGTGGCGACGAAATCCTCAGCGACGGCGACGAGCTCCGCGAGGTTGTCAACGCGGGATTCGTCCTGCGGGTCTGTGCTCTTCTGCAGCGATTCGAGGTATCCGGACTGTTCGAGGATGGCCTCGATGACCCGCGACAGGGGCGAGGATTCGGCGGTTGAGCGCAGATCCTGTATGAGGTCGAAGAACTTCTGGACCGAGGTCAGGGCACGCGAGCTCAGGTGGGGGATCTCGTCGAGGCGGCCCAAAGCGGTGAAGAAGCTGATGTTCTCCCGGTCGGCGAAGTCGGCGATGAGGCCCTCGGTGCGGTCGCCGATGGAACGTTTGGGCACATTGAGGATGCGGCGGAGATTGACGTCGTCATCGGGATTGGCGACCACGCGCAGGTAGGCGAGGGCGTCCTTGATCTCCTTGCGTTCGTAGAAGCGGGTGCCGCCGACGACCTTGTACGGGATTCCGGATCGGACGAGTGCATCTTCGATGGCCCGTGACTGCGCGTTCGTGCGGTAGAAGACCGCGAAGTCACCGTAGGTGAACTTCTCTTCGTCGATGAGGTCATCGATGCGGTCGACGATGAACCGGGCCTCACCCTGCTCGTTCTCGGCCACCCAGCCGACGATCTGCTCGCCGGAGCCCTCCGACGTCCACAGCTTCTTCTCCCGCCGGTCGTCGTTGTTCGCGATCACGGCATTGGCGGCGTCGAGGATGTTCTGCGTCGAGCGGTAGTTCTGCTCCAGCAGAATGGTGTCCGCATTCGGGAAGTCCTTCTCGAACTCGACGATATTGCGCACCGTTGCACCGCGGAAGGCATAGATCGACTGGTCGGCGTCGCCGACGACGGTGAGCTCGGCTCCTGTGCGGCCTCCCGCACCATCACCGGCGAGTGCCTTGATCAGAGCGTACTGTGCCGGGTTCGTGTCCTGGTACTCGTCGACGAGGATATGGCGGAAGCGGCGACGGTAGGAATCGGCCACCTCGGGGAAGGCACCGAAGAGATGGACGGTCTCTGCGATGAGGTCGTCGAAGTCGAAGGCATTGGCCAGGCGCAGGCGGGAGGTGTAGCGCTTGAATACATCGGCGAGCACCTCGTCGGCGGGGTTGTTCGGCCGGGGGATGAAATCGTCGGGGGTCTGCAGCTCGTTCTTGAGGTTCGAGATCCGGTGCAGGACGGCCCGCGGGGCGTACTTCTTCGTGTCGAGACCGAGTTCCTTCAGTATCTGCGCCACGAGTCGCTGGGCGTCTTGGGCGTCGTAGATCGTGAAGTTCGATTTCATGCCCAGCACCTTCGCCTCGCGGCGGAGGATGCGCACGCAGGAGGAGTGGAAGGTCGAGACCCACATGGCGCGGGAGGCGGGACCGACGATCGAGGACACGCGTTCGGCCATCTCCTTGGCGGCCTTGTTCGTGAACGTGATCGCCAGGACTTCGCCGGGATGGGCCCGGCCGGTGGCCAACGCATAGGCGATGCGTCGGGTGAGCACAGTGGTCTTGCCCGAACCGGCTCCGGCGACGATGAGCAGTGGGGATCCGGTGTGGATCACGGCTTCGCGCTGTCTGGGGTTGAGTCCGGTGAGGAGTTCGGCCGCTCGGGTGTCAGCGCCGGCGGCATGGTCGGTGTGTTCAGCTGCAGCAGTCATGTCGTCCCCAACGATACCGTCAGCCTCGGACACGACACGATCGGTCCCTCCGTCAGCCGCTCACACCCCTCAGAACTACCTGACGGCGGCTCTGCAACCTGGCGCCAGGTTGCAGAGCCGCCGTCAGGTAGTAATTTGGGGAGTCAGTGGATGAAGACGGCCACGATCACGTTGATGACCGCGAAGACGACGACCAGGTGCGCCATGGTCGCCGACGGGGTCTTCACCGCCACGGCACCGCTCTCGGCAGGGGCAGAAGCCGCGAAGGCCTTCTGCTTCTTGTTGCCGATGAAGGCGAAGACCGTGACGAGGATCGCCACGACCAGTTTGATGCCGATCTTCATGTGGTTGACGGTGCCGTCGCCCATCTCGGCCACGCCCATGAGCAGCAGGCCGGTGAGCAGCTGCAGATACGCGCCGTGCAGCATTCCGGGCATCACCTTCGGTGAGCGGATGACCGTGAAATAGCCCCCGACGATGATCGCCATGCCCAGCAGATGCAAGGTCAGAAGAATCTCGCGTAGAATTTCCATACAGTTAATCGTAGTGGCATGATGGTGTCTCGTGAGCGCGGGCCCCTCAAACTGGTGCACGCTGTTCCGCCCTGGTGTAATGGCAGCACGCCGGCCTTTGGAGCCGTGCAGTATAGGTTCGAATCCTATGGGCGGAGCTGGCCCAACCCGACATGCGAAGGATTCAACTATGTCGCAGACTCATCCGACCGCCGTCATCGTACTGGCAGCGGGCCAAGGCACTCGAATGAAGTCGGCTCTTCCCAAGGTGATGCATCCCATCGGCGGACGCTCCCTGCTTCATCACTCCGTCGCCGCCGCGGCCGGAACCTCTCCCGAACAGCTCATCGTCGTCGTCCGCCACGAGCGCGATCAGCTCGTCGCCCACCTCGACTCCCTCCCTGTGTCCTCCCAGCGGACCCTGCTCATCGCCGACCAGGATGAAGTCCCGGGCACAGGACGCGCCACCGAATGCGCGCTGACCCAGCTGCCCGAGGACCTCCGCGGAACCGTCGTCGTCACCTACGGCGATGTGCCGCTGCTGACCACGGAGACGATCACCGGTCTCGTCGAGATCCACGAATCCAACGCCAATGCCGTGACCGTCCTGTCCGCCGAGGTGGACGACCCCACCGGGTACGGCCGCATCGTCCGCGACGCGAACGGCTCCCTGCTGCGCATCGTCGAGCAGAAGGATGCGAACGCGGACGAACTCGCCATCGGTGAGATCAACTCCGGGATCTACGCCTTCGACGCCTCCGCACTGCGGCAGGGTCTGGCCTCACTGACCACCGACAACGCTCAGGGTGAGAAGTACCTCACCGACGTCATCGGAGTCTCCCGCGAGGCGGGACTGTCCGTTGCCGCCACCGTCACCGACGACCTGTGGCAGGTCGAAGGAGCGAACGACCGCGTGCAGCTGGCCAACCTCGGCAAGGAGCTCAACCGTCGTCAGTGCGAGAAGTTCATGCGCGCCGGAGTCTCCATCATCGACCCCGACACCACGTGGATCGACGTCGACGTCTCCATCGCCGCCGATGCGACGATCCTGCCGGGCACCCAGCTGCTGGGCGCAACCGACATCGGAGCCGGCGCCGTCGTCGGGCCCGACACCACACTCAAGGACACCGAGGTGGGAGAGGGCGCACAGGTTGTGCGCACCCACGGCGAGCTCGCCGTCGTCGGCCCGAAGGCCGCTGTCGGCCCGTTCGCCTACCTGCGCCCAGGCACCAAGCTCGGAGAGTCCGGAAAGATCGGCACCTTCGTGGAGACGAAGAACGCCGATATCGGCCAGGGTGCGAAAGTGCCCCACCTGTCCTACGTCGGCGATGCAGAGATCGGGGAGGGCTCGAACATCGGAGCCGCCTCGGTGTTCGTCAACTACGACGGCGTCAATAAGCACCGCACCGTCATCGGCAAGCATGCACGCATGGGCTCGGACAATATGTATGTCGCCCCTGTCACCGTGGGCGACGGCGCCTATTCGGGTGCAAGCACGACGGTGCGCAAGGATGTCCCTGCAGGAGCGCTGGCCATCTCCGTGGCCCCGCAGCGCAACCTGGAGGGCTGGGTCCAGACAAACCGTCCCGGCACGCCTGCCGCGCAGGCCGCCGAGAACGCATCCGAAGGGGAACGGATAAGTGAATGAGATAACGACGACGGGCGAAAAGAAGCTCGTCCTGGTCAGCGGTCGGGCAAACCCCGAACTCGCCGAACAAGTCGCGGAGAACCTGGGGACCGAGCTCCTCCCCACAGACATCTACAACTTCGCGAACGGTGAGATCTACGTCCGCTACTCAGAGTCGGTCCGCGGCAGCGACGTCTTCGTCCTGCAGTCCCACTGCGCTCCCATCAACGAATGGCTGATGGAGCAGCTGATCATGGTCGACGCCCTCAAACGCGCATCGGCCAAGCGGATCACCGTCATCGCTCCGTTCTTCCCGTACGCCCGGCAGGACAAGAAGCACCGCGGACGTGAGCCCATCTCCGCTCGCCTCGTCGCCGACCTGTACAAGACCGCCGGCGCCGACCGCATCATCACCGTCGACCTGCACACCGCGCAGATCCAGGGCTATTTCGACGGCCCCGTCGACCACCTCATCGCCATGCCGATCCTCGCCGGATACGTCAAGGAGAACTACCCCGGCGATCTCGCCGTGGTCTCTCCCGACGCCGGCCGCATCAAGGTCGCCGAGAACTGGTCGAACTCCCTGGGCGGAGTGCCGCTGGCCTTCATCCACAAGACCCGCGACATCACCCGCCCGAACGAGACGAAGGCCAACCGTGTCGTCGGTGAGGTCGAGGGCCGCACCTGCGTGCTCGTCGACGACATGATCGACACCGGCGGCACCATCGTCCAGGCCGCGGAGGCCTGTATGGCCGAGGGTGCGAAGGGCGTCATCGTCGTATCCACCCACGCCGTGTTCTCCGGTCCGGCCGTCGAACGCCTGTCGAACTCCGTAGCCGAAGAGGTCATCGTCACCAACACCCTGCCGCTGAGCGAAGACAAGAAGTTCGACAAGCTCACCGTGCTCTCGATCGCCCCGCTCATCGCCCGCGCCGTGCACGAGGTCTTCGAAGACGGATCGGTCACGAGCCTCTTCGAGGTCTGAGCCTAAGCGGTCTGAGCCTACGAGGTCTGAGACCACGCGGTCTGAGGCCACGACCGCCCGCACGAAGGGGCGGACACTGACACCGACGGAACCCCGAGTCGACCAGAGACTCGGGGTTCCGTCGCGTTCGGACCAGGTGATTCAGACACTCCGACGTCGGCGGACCAGACGGTCCTGGGCCCCGAACACCATCGTCGCCGCTGCTGTGAGGTCCTACACTGGAGGCAACGCCTAAGCGAAGGGATCAGGGACGATGTCCTCACACGATTACAACCGGTACCGCGTGGACGTCCCCGGCGGGCAGCTGTCCGTGGGAGTGTGGGAGCCGGTGGCGACCGGCCCCGGACGGGTGCCCACTGTGTGCGTCATCCACGGCATCACCTCCAATCACCTGTTCTTCGCGGGCCTCGTCTCCGCCCTGCCCGGCGTCCGCGTCATCGGACCTGACCTGCGCGGGCGCGCCGACTCTCGCACCCTGCCCGGCCCGTACGGAATGGCCGCCCACTCCCAGGACGTCCTCGCCGCCATCGACACCTTCGCCCCGGAAGGGCCCGTCACCCTGGTCGGACATTCCATGGGCGGGTTCGTCGCCATGACCCTGGCCGGGATGACGGCTGAGCAGAACGATACCGGCGCCGAGGCGGGCAGGCGTTTCCGCGGCCCCGTCCTCATCGACGGGGGACTTCCCCTGCCCATGGGACAGCCTCATGAAGACGGACCCGTCGATGACCTCAACGATGAGGACCTCGACACCGATGACCTCATCGCCGCCGTCCTCGGCCCGGCCGCCGAACGGCTGTCGATGAGCTTCGGCAGCGTGGAGGAGTACCTCGCATACTTCGCCGCTCACCCCGCCTTCGTCGACGGCCTCGACACCGTGGCCACCGAAAGCTTCGTCTACGACCTGGCGGCCAAGGACGATCATTCGTTCCAACCGTCGACCCCGGTGGAAGCGATGCAGGCCGATTCGGCCGACATGTACACCGGCTCGGCCCACCGTGAGGCATTGGAGGCGATCATGGGCAGTCCCGACTCCCAAGCCGAGGTGGTCTTCCTCTTCGCCGAACGCGACCTCGTCGCCGCAGAACCGGGCCTCTACCCGCCCGGACTGACCGCCGACTTCGCCCGGCAATGGCCGCAGATGGACATCGTCGATGTGCAGGGGACCAATCACTATGACATCCTCCTCACCGAGACCGGGATCGATGCCTGCGCCGCAGCCGTGACCTCTCGACTTGGTGCCGAAACGGACGGTGCCGTAGAATAGTCTGGTTGCCTCGGCGAGGGAGACTGACGTCTCCGTGATCGACGCGGTCCTGTCCCACGAACCGTTCCGAACCCACTGGGTTCGAGGTTCGCATGGGTTCTCAGGCTGTTTCGCCGTGGTGCTCGAAGGTAAGTTCACCACGAAGGAGAGAAAATGGCTGACTACAAACTTCTGGCCGAAGCTCGCAATGAATTCGGCAAGGGCGCATCACGCCGCATCCGCCGCGCGGGACGCATCCCCGCTGTCATCTACGGTCACGGCGGAGACCCCGTACACGTGTCGCTCGAGGGCCACGCCACCATGATGGCTCTCAAGCACGCCAACGCGCTGCTCGAGATCGAAAGCACCGACGGATCGAAGAACGTCCTCGCCATTGCGCGTGACGTCCAGATCGAACCCGTCCGTCGTGAGATCGAACACCTCGACCTGATCATCGTCAAGCGCGGCGAGAAGATCGAGGTCGACGTGCCCATCCACGTCATCGGAGAAGCCGCTCCCGGCACAATGGTCTCGCAGGAAGAGTCGACCATCGCCGTCAAGGCCGATGCGACCAAGCTGCCCGAGCTCATCGAGGTCTCCATCGAAGGCCGTCCCGCCGGCGAACACGTCCTGGCCGGTCAGGTCGAGCTGCCTGCAGGCGTCGAACTCGTCGCCGACGAAGAGCAGCTCATCGTCAACGTCTCCGAAGAGGCCGAGATGGACACCGAGTCCGATGCTGAGGAAGAGACTGCAGACGAGTCGACCGAGGCAGAGGGCGCTGCGGAGTCCGGTGAGGAAGAGGCCTCCGAAGAGGAGTGATCTTCTCTCCTCGACGGCAGCCGAGATGCCGTGAGGAGCACTGACTGACTACGCTGTTCGGTGGGTCGCCTGATGGGCGGCCCACCGAATTCGTTTCACAGCAGAGACCTGCGTTGCGCGCGGGCGCGACCAGACGCATTACCGCCCGGTGGGCGAGCACGGACAGGACGGACAAGGACGGCAATGTCGAACGAAGCATGGCTGGTCTTCGGACTGGGCAACCCCGGACCCAAGTATGAGACGACCCGGCACAACATCGGACAGATGGTCGTCAGCGAACTCGCCTCACGCATCGGGACCACTCTGACGCGGACGAAGCTGCGCGCGAACGTCGGCACCGGGCGGCTGTCGACCGGCAGCGTCCCGGGACTGCCCGGCCCGCGCGTGGTGCTGGCCACCTCGACGGGGTATATGAACGAATCCGGCGGGCCGGTGCGCGCACTGGCCGACTTCTACGGGATCGCCACCGACCGGATCATCGCCGTCCACGACGATGTGGACATCCCCTTCGACGCCATCAAAGCCAAACTCGGCGGGGGAGAGGGCGGGCACAACGGGCTGCGCTCGATGACCTCGGCGCTGGGGACGAAGGACTATCTGCGGGTGCGTGCGGGAGTCGGACGCCCACTGGGACGACAGGACACCGCCGACCATGTGCTGCGCCCGTTCTCAAAGGACGAACGGACGACCCTGCCGATCTTCGTCTCCGACCTCGCCGACGCCGTCGAAGAGCTCATCATCAACGGGCTCACCGACATGCAGCAGAAGTTCCACTCCCGCTGATCAGGCGTCAGGCCGCTTTCCGCTTCTCCGCGCGACGGTGCAGCCACCATGCGGCGAAGATGCCGCCGGCGAAACCGAACAGATGGCCCTGCCAGGAGATGTCATTGGTCTGCGGCAGCATGCCGAAGATCATCGAGGCGCCGTAGGTGACGAAGATGAACAGTCCGATGGCGAAGTAGACGATCTTGCGCAGCAGGTCGTCGGTGAACCAGGTGCGCACCGCGAGGTAGCCGAAGAAGCCGAAGACGATGCCGGAGGCACCGACGATGTGCTGGCCGGGCAGAGTGGCCAGCCATGCTCCGAGCCCGGAGCTCAGGGCTGTGATGGCGGTGACGGTCCAGAAACGTCGCCTGCCTTCGAACGCGATGACGAGGCCGAGGACGAGGAACGGGAACGTATTGGCCAGGAGATGGCCGAATCCCGAATGCAGCAGCGGCGAGGTGACCAGGCCGTAGAGCGACAGCGGGTTCCATGACTGCAGACTGAACATGTCGAGGTCGAGGGGGAGAATCGCATCGACGATCTCGACGACCCACATGACCGCCAGCAGAATCAGCACCGGAGCGACCCGGGAGAGCAGATGAGGTCGGTCGACAGTGGTGTTCAGGTGTGCGACCGGGGGATTCGCGGAACGACCGGAACGGGGAGATCCGGAGTCGGCGGAGTCGGAGCCGAAGAGGATGCGGGATTCCTCGGCGGAGAAACGGGGGGAGGGGTCGGAGCTCATGGCTCAATTGTGGGCGATGAAGATTGGAGAACCCCGAATATCCGGGCCCGGCGACCAATCGTGATCGTTCCGTTAGGCCCGTTATCGGCTCGAAATCTTCTCAGCCGAGTCTGTGTTCGCCCATGAGGTCGGCACTGCGGCGCGGCTGACCAGGAACGAAGTCGCGCTATTCGTTCTGCGGTCGGACTCGGGTCGAACCGAGGGATCCGCCGTAGTCGTCGAGGGCTTCGACGATGATCGTCGAGCCGTTCGGGGTGATGTCCGCCGCCGTCTCGAATCCGGTGCGCTCGACCTCGGTGTTCTCGACCAGATGTTCCTCGTCGTCTCCGCTGAGCACCCTCCACGAAGCCACCTCGGTGGCGCCGTTCCAGCTCATGTGCACGCGCGTGAGGTCGGCTTGCGGCTGGGACTTCGTCGCGGTCGGCGGGGCGGTCGGCTGGGCATGCCAGTCGAAGCGGTAGGACCGGTAGTTCGAACCGCCGGTGAAAGTGAGGTCGGAGAGCAGCTTGCCGTCTTTGGAGAACTCCGAGACAAAGGGCTCCGAACCCCAACCGAGGACGACGTTGCCGTTGGGCAGCTCCTGGAAGTTCCCCTGACTGCCCGAGGACCGGTCGTCGGGAGCGGGATACTCCGTGACCACCTCGGCGCGCTTCTTCTTCTCATCGACGTCGAGGCGCAGACCGCGGGTATCGCCGAGGCGGGGAGCGGCGTGGTTGTCGAACAGGGTCAGCGTTCCGTCGGATCGGCGCTGAGCGTCGTGCTGCCAGGCGAACTGGGCGCCGTCGCCCATCTCGAAATCCGAGGCCTTGCCGCCGAGGACCCAGTTGAGATCGGCGGTCTTCCTGTCGAGCTGGTAGACCGCGTGGGTGTTGCGTGCCGAGACGAGCAGCGACTTGCCGTCGTCGTCCTCGGACACGGAGTTGAGGTGGATGTAGTCGTAGGGTTCGTCCTTCGTGCCCTCCCCGTCCTTGAGCTCCGCCTCGGACTGGTCGACGGGGACGGCGTCGAGGGTGCGCCACTCGACCAGCGGATCGCCGGATTCGATGTCGACCTCCTGGACGATGCCCTCCCAGACCCAACCGTCCTGGTCGCCGCCGACCGAGCTGAGGTCCGTCTGTGTCTTCACATAGGAGATGAGGAACATGGTGTCATCCGCTGTGATGGTCGTTTCGTGGAGGTCGGAGGTGTCCTTGGGGAGCTCTCCGCCCATGCCCACACGCGCGATCTCCTGATAGGAGGTGTCGAGGATGACGACCTCACCGGCGGTGTGCGGCGTTTCGGCCAGCCCCTCCCACCATGTGAGCACCGGCTGCCCCTGATACTCCTGCGCGCGCAGATCCCACAGAGCGCCGGTGTTCTCCCGGATCCACAGGGGATCCCCGGCGGAGTCGAGGATGAGCCCGCCGACCCAGGACTTGTCGTCGGTCTGCGTCTGTCCCTTCGGGGCGAGGAACGTCTCCAGGTCCCCATTGTCGTCGGGGAAGGATCCGGAGTCGATGTCGACCTTCGGCGGGGCGAGATCGGGGCGGGAGTGGAAGTCCCATCGTTCGGCGACGGCGATGTCATCATCGGCATCGGCCGTGCACCCTGTGAGCAGGAGCGTCGCTGCGGCCAATCCTGCAAGGACGGTTCTCTTCATCACCATATGCTTATCCTCACACGTTTTCGCCTCGCGCGCGCGATCTGTGCCGGTTGGGGCACCGGATGGGTGATGTCAGCTGTGTGGCCTAGACTGTTCGGGTGCTCAACGGACTTGATCTCACTCGCCGGAATCCCACCATCACCGAACTCGTCGCGGCCTTCAACGACGCGACCACCGACGGTGGCACGATCGATGCGATCAAAGGACTGTGGCCGTCGATCCTGCGCCGAACCGTCACCACCGACGGGGCGGCTTCGGCGCCGCAGCTCATCGTCACCGCCACGACACGTGAGGCCGAAGACCTCGCTCAGGCGCTGGCCGACTGGGTGCCGTCGGCGTCGATCGCGATCTTTCCCAGTTGGGAGACCCTGCCGCACGAGAAGCTGTCGCCGCGTTCGGACACCGTCGGCCAGCGTCTCGAGGTGCTGCGCCGTCTGGCCCATCCCACCCCCGGTGGGGAGCTGACCTTCATCATCGCGCCTGTGCGGGCCTTCCTCCAGCCTCTGGCCAAGGGACTCGGTGACATCGAACCGGTCCAGCTGGCCGTCGGCGACGAATATGAGATCGACGACCTGGCCGAACGACTCACCGAACTCGCATACTCCCGCGAGGACATGGTCTCCAGACGGGGCGAATTCGCTGTGCGCGGCGGAATCGTCGATATCTTCCCAGCCACCTCGGAGCGGGCGCTGCGCGTCGAATTCTTCGGCGACGAAGTCGATGAGATCCGCGAATTCTCCGTCAGTGATCAGCGCTCCGTCCCTGCCGAAGACGGCGAGGAACCCCTGCACCTGTCGGCGCCGCCGTGCCGGGAGCTGCTCCTGACCGATTCGGTGCGGAAGCGGGCAGCAGAGCTCGCCGAGGAGGTGCCCAGCGCCGCCGATATGCTCGACAAGATCGCCGGCGGAGTCGCCGTCGAAGGCATGGAATCACTCTCCGCCGTCCTCGCAGACGGAATGGAGCCGATCATCGCTCTGCTGCCGCCCACGTCGAAGATCATCATCACCGAGCCCGAACGTGTCGAAGCCCGCGCCGCGGACCTCGTGGAGACGACGAACGAATTCCTCGAGGCCGCCTGGACCGGTGCAGCCGGCGGGGGAGAGACCCCGATCGATCTGTCAGCCGCAAGCTTCCGCACCGTGGCCGAGATGGAAGAGGGCGCTCGCCTCATCGGTCTGCCGTGGTGGGAGATCGGCGGATTCGCAGCCGATGAGGAGCTCGCCGGTCCCGAAGCGAACATCTTCTCTGTTCCTGCCCGCATCCCGAAGGGCTATGCCGGAGACGTCGAAGCGATCCTCACCGATGTCAAGGGACTCATCCACGACAGGTGGCGCATCCTCGTGCTCACCGAAGGCCAGGGACCGGGCCGACGCATGGTCGAGGTGTTCTCCGAAGCAGGAGTGCCCGCCTCCTTCGTCGATTCCCCCACCGATCTGCCCGAAGCGCTGGTGACCGTGACCACGGCCGCCTCCTTCGGCGGATTCGTCTTCGACGATCTCAAGCTCGCCGTGCTCACCGAGGCCGATGTGCTCGGTCGAGCGGCGGCCACTTCGACGCGGGATATGCGCAAGCTGCCCACCCGCCGTCGACGCAACCAGGTCGACCCGCTCAACCTGGCACCCGGGGACTACGTCGTCCATGACCAGCACGGCGTAGGACGATTCGTCGAAATGACGCAGCGGACCACGGGCAAGGGTGCGAACAAGCACACCCGCGAATACCTCATCATCGAATACGCTCCCGCCAAACGCGGTCAGCCCGGGGATCGCCTCTACGTGCCCAGCGATGCGCTTGACCAGGTCACCCGCTATGTCGGCGGGGAGAGTCCGAACCTCAACAAGATGGGCGGCGCCGACTGGCAGACGACGAAGGCGAAGGCCCGCAAGGCCGTCAAGGAGATCGCCGGTGAACTCATCCGCCTCTATTCGGCCCGCCAAGCCACCGTCGGCCACGCCTTCGGACCGGATACCCCTTGGCAGCGCGAACTCGAGGACGCCTTCCACTATGTGGAGACCGCCGATCAGCTGACCACCATCGACGAGGTCAAATCTGACATGGAGAAGACCGTGCCGATGGACCGTCTGATCTGCGGCGATGTGGGCTACGGGAAGACGGAGATCGCGGTCCGCGCCGCGTTCAAGGCGATCCAGGAGGGAAAGCAGGTCGCCGTGCTCGTGCCGACGACACTGCTCGTCCAGCAGCACTATGAGACCTTCGCCGAACGCTACTCTGGATTCCCTGTCACCATCGGCGCCCTCTCCCGGTTCCAGACCAAACAGGAATCGGAGAAGGTCAAGGAGGATCTGGCCGACGGCAAGCTCGACCTCGTCATCGGCACCCACCGGCTGCTCAGCGGCGAAGTGCGCTTCAAGGAACTCGGTCTGGTCATCATCGACGAAGAGCAGCGCTTCGGCGTCGAACACAAAGAGACGCTCAAGGCGCTGCGCACCAACGTCGACGTTCTCGCCATGTCGGCGACTCCGATCCCGCGCACCCTGGAGATGGCCGTGACTGGCATCCGTGAGATGTCGACCCTGGCCACACCGCCGGAAGAACGGCACCCGGTGTTGACCTATGTGGGCAAACGCGAAGACAAGCAGATCAGGGCCGCGATCCGCCGTGAACTCATGCGCGAAGGTCAGGTCTTCTACATCCACAACCGGGTCCGCGATATCGAAGCTGTCGCCGGCCACATCGCCGAGATGGTGCCCGAGGCTCGGATCGCCATCGCCCACGGCAAGATGAACGAGACCCGACTCGAGCAGGTCATCGTCGACTTCTGGGAGAAGAAGTACGACGTGCTCGTGTGCACGACGATCGTCGAAACCGGAATCGACATCGCCAACGCGAACACTCTCATCATCGACAACGCCGACCGCTACGGACTCTCCCAGCTCCATCAGCTGCGCGGACGCGTGGGACGAGGACGTGAACGCGCCTACGCCTACTTCCTCTACCCGCCGGACACGCAGCTGACCGAGACCGCACATGACCGTCTGACGACCCTGGCTGCGCACACCGAACTGGGTGCCGGAATGCAGGTGGCGATGAAGGACCTCGAGATCCGCGGAGCCGGCAACCTGCTCGGGGGCCAGCAGTCCGGACATATCGAAGGCGTCGGCTTCGACCTCTACGTTCGCCTCGTCGGTGAAGCCGTGGCGAAGTTCCGCGGTGAGGAGACCGAACCCGAGGCGGATATGCGCATCGAACTGCCCGTCGACGCCCACCTGCCGGCCGACTACGTCGACCACGAACGGCTGCGGCTCGAGGCCTACCGGAAGCTTGCCGCCGCGACCGACGAAGCGCAGCTTAAGGAAGTCCTCGACGAACTCACCGACCGCTACGGCCCCTATCCGGAACCCGTCGGAGTCCTCGCCGATGTGGCCAGGCTGCGGATCCGCGCTCGAGCCTCCGGCGTCAACGACATCGTCATGCAGGGCAACTTCATCCGCTTCGGACCCGTCGAACTCTCCGACTCACAAGTGGTCAGGCTCAAACGCCTGTACCCGAAGTCGCTGCTCAAACCGGCGCTGCGCTCGGTTCTCGTCCCCAAGCCGATGGCGGGCAGCGGATTCGATTCCAAGGAGATGACGGATTCGGACATCCTGCGGTGGGCACACCAGTTCCTCGATGCCATCCTCCCGGTCATCGAATCCGAAGCGACAGAGGACCAGACTGCCGGTGCGGCGAACAGCGGTTGAGAACTCACCGACTGTTCTTCGCTGACCGGCCCACAGGACAGAACAGTGGCGTAGAGTGCGAAGAGCGGAGACATCCGCAGCACGTGCAATTCGCTCAGCTGTCTATTAAGGAGAATCCCCATGGGTGTTGATGACAAGTTCGAGAACAAGGCCGAAGATCTCGGCGGTCGTGCCAAGGAGACAATCGGCGATGTGACCGGTGACGACGAGCTCAAGGCCGAAGGCGCAACCGACCAGCTCAAGTCCAAGGCCAAGGACGTCGGCGAATCGGTCAAGGATCTCGGTGAATCGGTCAAGGACAAATTCTCGAAGTGACCGACTGATCGGCCCTCACCGCTGTTGCGGTGGGGGTCTTTCATGCCGACAGGAGGATCTTTCGTGGGTGAACGTGACGAGCAGAGTGCGGTGGAATCCGGAGCAGACCAGGTCGAACCTCGACTTCAGCCGGTGATCGAAGCCATGGCGACCTTGCGGCGACGCTGCCCTTGGTCGAGCCGTCAGGATCACCAGAGCCTTGAGAAGTACGCTCTGGAGGAGACCGACGAACTCATCGACGCTCTCGAAGACTTCACCGCGAAACCCACCGCAGAGCTCCGGGCGGGCGTCGTCGAAGAACTCGGCGATGTGTTCTACCAAGTGCTCTTCCACTCCGCCCTGCTCGATGAGAGCAGCGGGCACGCATACGGCCACAGCCTCGGCGCCGTCATCGAGGGTCTGGAAGCCAAGCTCATCCGACGTCACCCCTTGGCCTTCACCGACGATTCCGGGGATGAGATGGCGTCGCTGGAAGACGTCGAACGCGAATACCACCGGATCAAAGCAGAGGAGAAGACCACGCTGCGAGGAGAGGACAGAACAGGATGAGTCTGGAGCGGCTCGAGATCGAAGGCACCTTCAACTTCCGTGACCTCGGCGGACCCGTCACCGAGGCGGGGGACCGCCGAGTGCGATCCGGGAAGGTGTTCCGCGCCGACGGTCTGGCCCAGCTGAGCGATCGGGCGCGCACCGCCATCGGCGAACTCGGCATCGGGATCGTCATCGATCTGCGCGATATCGGCGAACGGGCGAAGCTGCCCGATGCGCTCGATGGCCTCGACGTCCGCCAGATCGAGCTGCCGGTCTTCGGTGACCACTTCTTCCCCAGCCGACCGATGAGTCGCGAAGAGATGAAAGCCGCAGCCGAGGCGAGCGGAATGGACCTCAGCGACCGGAGCCTCGGCCGCATCTACGAACTCATGATCACTCACTTCGGTCACCGGCTCGCCGCGGCCGTCGACTTGATCGCCGAACACTGCACCGACGGAGTGGTCTTCCACTGCTCTGCCGGGAAAGACCGCACCGGTGTGATCGGAGCGTTCCTGCTCGACCTCCTCGGTGTGGGACGGCAGGAGATCGTCGACGAATATGCGATCACCTCCACCCACCTGTCCGGGGGATTCCTCGAAGCGATCACCCGGAACTTCTCCGACGCCGGGATCTCCGGCAACCTCGCCGAGACCGCTACCGCCGCTCCTCCCGAACTCATGCACAAGGTCCTCGACCGGATCGACACCGAGCACGGGGCCGCCTCGGCGAAGGAGGGAGAGCAGGCCGGGGGAGTGGAAGCCTATCTGCTCGCGCACGGGATGGACCCTGCCACACCGCAGCGCCTGCGCGAATGCCTGCTCGAATCCGCCTCGGACTGAGGGTGAGCCCGGCCCTGCGGTGCATTAAGCTGTCCTGCAGGCACATGTTCCCCATGTGAAACCAAACGCTAAGGAGTACTCAGTGGCCGAGATCGTTGCCGCAAATGCCCGTGAAATCCTGGATTCCCGGGGAAATCCCACCGTCGAGGTGGAAGTGCTGTTGGCCGATGAGTCCGTCGGTCGTGCCGGCGTTCCCTCCGGCGCCTCCACCGGAGAGTTCGAAGCCGTGGAACTGCGTGACGGAGATCCGGAACGTTACCTGGGCAAGGGTGTCACCCAGGCCGTCGACGCCGTGGTCGACGAGATCCACGAAGCCATCGCCGGGCTCGAAAGCGACGATCAGCGCCTCGTCGACCAGGCGCTCATCGAACTCGACGGCACCGACAACAAGTCCCGCATCGGCGCGAACGCGATGCTCGGCACCTCGCTGGCTGTGGCCCGCGCGGCGGCGGTCTCGGCTGATCTGCCCCTCTACCGCTACCTCGGCGGACCGAATGCGCACGTCATGCCCGTGCCGATGATGAACATCCTCAACGGCGGCTCCCATGCCGACTCGAACGTCGACATCCAGGAATTCATGATCGCCCCGATCGGTGCCGCCAGCTTCCACGAGGCACTGCAGTGGAGTGTCGAGGTCTACCACGCGCTCAAGGGTGTGCTCAAGGAGCGCGGACTGTCGACCGGACTCGGCGATGAGGGCGGATTCGCTCCGAACCTCGACTCCAATGCTGCTGCACTCGATCTCATCATCGAGGCCATCGACATCGCCGGTCACCGTCCCGGACGCGATATCGCCGTGGCCCTCGACGTGGCCTCCTCGGAGTTCTTCACCGACGGAGTCTACGAGTTCGAAGGCGGCAAGAAGACTGCCGACGAGATGGCCTCCTACTACGAAGAGCTGCTGGCGAAGTACCCGCTCGTGTCGATCGAGGACCCCCTCGACGAGAACGACTGGGACGGCTGGGCGACCCTGACCGAAACGGTCGGTTCGAAGGTCCAGCTCGTCGGTGACGACCTGTTCGTGACCAACCCCGAACGCTTGCAGCGCGGCATCGACAACGCCACCGCGAACTCGCTGCTGGTCAAGGTCAACCAGATCGGCACCCTGACTGAGACCCTCGACGCTGTGTCGCTGGCGCAGACGAACGGCTACACCACGATGATCTCTCACCGTTCGGGCGAGACCGAGGACACGACCATCGCCGACCTGGCGGTGGCCACCAACGCCGGTCAGATCAAGGCGGGTGCACCGGCCCGGTCCGAGCGTGTCGCGAAGTACAACCAGCTGCTGCGCATCGAAGAGCAGCTCGGCGATGCCGCGCGCTACGCCGGCCGCAGCGCATTCCCACGCTTCGAAGCCTGAATGAACGTCGGCAGACACTGAGCTCACCGGGGCGGGGCCGGGCGATCACCATCGATCACCCGGCCCCGCCTCGTCGTCTCGTGCCTCTAGGTCCATCTCAGCTCGCCGCGAAGCTTCCGACGTCGTCTGGCGCCTCATCCTCGCCCGACGCTAGGGCCAGCCCTTTTCGTGACTAAGCTCCCCTGCCGCGACGTCTCCCGACGCTAGGCCCAGACCGTCTCGTGGCGAAGCCCCTCTGCCTCGACGATCTGCTCTTGTCGGCACCTGCCCTTCGCGCCACCATCTGTCACCAGTCCTCTCAAATCTGCCCATTGGCGGTTCACCCGCGTGTTCCTCGCATATGGCACCGGTGCGCCCCTCTGACGAGTCGCTGCCGGTGGGGGATGGCCGAGTAACTGTATGAGTTGCCGGCAACGGGGCGGGATGAAGCTCCGAAATTCGTGCCACTTGCGGCGGTGTCCTCGACGCAACGAGAGTGTGTGACAGCTGCGGTGCGGTGTGCGCCAGCGGTTCGGGTGCGACCACGGTGCAAATTCTTGCAGCGAGGTCAGGCGGTGGCGTTCTGCGTGGCGCGGATGGCGCGAAGGATGTCATAGAACTTTGCCTCTTGAAACAGTTCATTCCAGCTGATCCGGATCACTTGCCAACCCTGGTCGCGCAGCCACTGCTCGCGGCGGCGTTCCTCTTCGAGCTCTTGGCGGGGGACACCTGAGCCGAGATAGAGCTTGCCGATGCCGTCGATCTCGACGATGAGACGAGCCTGGCGATGACAGAAGTCGACGCGGATTTCGCGATTCAAGCTATCGGCGCGGAACGTGACCTGTGGTTCCAAGCCCGTGATCCCGTGTTCGTAGAATCGCACGGCAGCGACCGCCTCGGCGGGGGATTCGCGACGGGAATCAGCGAGGTCGACCGCCAACCTCACTTTCGCGGCGTTGCGCTTTTCCAAGCATTGGGCGAGGGTGGCGAGGATCTTCTGTGTGGTTGTCAGCTTTCGGTGCAGAGCATCATCGATCATGGGCACGGAGACATCGAGGTTGTAGCTGCGGGCGACGTCGATGAGTGTGCGCTCGAGTGTAGTCACTTCGGCGCCGTCGATCGTTGTGCGATGCGCTTTCGGGATGAGGCTGCCGCGGACGTGGATGCTTTTGAACTTCCGATTGGTGCCTGGCCGGACGACCTCGACCTGGTGTGTGACAGGGTGGGAAATGGGCAGATTGTGGATGAGGGCCGCGGAGATGTGCGAGAAGACCTCCGCCGGTGGGCTCGTCTTCGCAACGTCTGTTCTCTGATCAGAACGTTGGGCGAAATGAGCCATCACCGAGGCATTGAGGTCGTTGATCTCGTCCCGGATGTCTCCGTGTTCGATGAAGACTTGGTGGATCTGCTCGTCGATGCTCGCCCACAGCGGACGATGGAAGTCCTGCTCGCAGACTCGTCGGACGAGGTATGTTCCCCGCGACAGCCGACGCAGACAGCATTTGCGGGCGCGTCGGATGTCGCCGTGATTGAATCCGAGGCGGACGATGTCTTCGGTGCTCAAAAGTTTATACATGAACTCAAAATGCACTAAAAACATATAAACCGCAATAGACCTCAGTAAGAATGTGGATAAGTCTGTGGATAGATACTGGTTCGAGCGTGTAACAGGCCGCGAATCGGGAGCAATTGGGGAGGCTTCAGGGGCCATGAATCACCGGTGGCTGCACAACGCCCTGGAGGAGCGGGGTGGATTGCCGCAAAGGGTGAGGGATGCTTCAGCAGGTGTAGGAGAAGCGACTTCGGGTAGGGAGAGGCGGTTGAGGTGAGTGATGCACTGCGGAAGAAGTGGCGGAGGCCGACGTGACGGAGGAGACGCGGGAATCGAACACGCCACGGGTTCGAAATCCTCGCGCTGAGAATGCCGACACGGCACACTTGGAGGTGTTGCGACACTCTTCCCCAATCCCCAGTCGCAGAGGAAAGAAGCATGGTCCCGAGCAAGCCCAGAAGAAGTGCACCGAAATCGGCTCCTGGCAAGGCCACCCCTCGCCGACGCCCGAAACCGGTTATCGAAGCCGACGCCGATGTGGACGCCGAGGCGCGGGGCCGACGCATGTCCTGGCGCACGGGCCTGTTCCTCCTCGTCATCGCCATCGTCCTCTTCGCATTCCTCTCACCCCTGAACTCCGCGCTCAAACAGGCCCAGCAGATCGCCGCCCTCAACGACGAGATCGAGACGACGAAAGCTGAGGTCAAGAGCCTCGAAGAGAAGAACGAGAACCTCAAAGACCCCGACTACATCAAGCGCAAGGCCCGCGCGGACCAGTACTACGTGGAAAAGGGCAAGAACGCGGTCATCGTCACTAACCAAGAGGCCGTGGACGACGAATCCGAGTCCGAACGGCCGGTTCGCAAGCAGGCCTGGTACCTTGAGTTGCTGGAGTCCATTCAGGAGACTGGAAACACCGTGGAGAAGAACTGATGATCACAGAGTGCACCGAGGCGGATTTCGCTGTCCTCCAAGACCAACTCGGACGCATTCCCCGAGGCGTCGTCGGCATCGCCGCCCGCAGCACCTCCGGCGAACCCCTCGTCGTCGCCACGGCTCCGCGCCTCGAGGACGGTACGCCGTTCCCGACGACCTTCTACCTCACTCACCCCGCCTACGTGGCTGAATGCTCACGCTTGGAAGCATCGGGGATCATGGCCGAATGGACCGCCGAGATCGGTGAGGACGAAGAACTCGCCGTCGCCTATGCTGCCGCCCACCGGGCCTACCTCGACGTCCGTTCAGAGATCGGCTCTGCAGCGGGCCTGGCCGAGGTCGTAGAGATCAAGGACTACTCCGCCGGCGGGATGCCGACCCGGGTCAAATGTCTCCACGCGCTCGTCGGCCATTCACTGTCCGCCGGACTCGGCATCAATCCGATCGGCGACCGTGCACTGTCGTTCATGACCGATGTGCCGCCTCTGGCTGAGGCTGCCACCACCGAATCGACCGACTAGGACCTGCCATGCGTGTTGCTGCCTTCGACTGCGGGACGAACTCCCTGCGCCTGCTCATCGCCGATGTCGACGCCGACGGTACCCTCACGGACCTGCGCCGCGAAACCCGGATCGTCCGACTCGGCCAGGGTGTCGATGCCACCGGCGAGTTCGCCCCGGAGGCACTCGAGCGCACCTTTGACGTGGCGAAGGAATTCGCCGAGGTGGCTGCGGAATACCAGCCCGAGAAGCTGCGATTCGTCGCGACCTCGGCCAGCCGCGACGTGAAGAACCGTGATGAGTTCTTCGCCGGGATCTTCTCGATCCTCGGCGTCGTCCCCGACGTGATCGCCGGGGAGGAAGAGGCCCGACTCTCTTTCCTCGGCGCCACTGCCGATCTCGGTGCTGCAGACGGCCCCTTCGTCGTCATGGACCTCGGCGGCGGATCGACCGAACTCGTCCTCGGCCAGGACGATGTCGAAGCCGCAGTGAGCATGGACATCGGCTCGGTGCGTCTGACCGAACGCCATATGCCGGTCGAGACTCCCAGCGAAGACCAGATCCAGGCAGCGCTTACCGATATCGACGGTCAGCTCGACCAAGCTGCGCAGATCGTCGACTTCTCCGTCCCGCGGACCTTCATCGGTGTCGCCGGAACCGTCACTACCATCACCGCAGGCATCCTCGGGCTTGAGAGCTATCAGCGAGAGCGCATCCACGGAGCACATATCAGCGTCGCCGATGTCGCAGACGAATCCCGCAGACTCCTGGCCATGGACCGTCAGGCGCGTACGGACCTGCCGTATATGCATCCAGGCCGCGTCGATGTCATCGGCGCAGGATCGCTGCTGTTCGCCCGGATCGTCGCCCGCTTCGACCAAGCTGTGGCAGCCGCTGGAGGAACGCTCGACATCCGGATCTCCGAAACTGACATCCTCGACGGGACCGCGCTCGACCTTGCGCTGACGAGCTCGTGAGAGCCGCCGCCCGCCTCCTCGCTGTCACGACTGTCGTCCTCGGTCTGCTCGTCGGCACCACACAACCAGTCATCGCGGCTCCGAAGGCCGGACCCGGCCAGTGGTTCATCAAGGACTACGGAATCGACAAGGTCTGGAAGAAATCCACGGGCAAGGGCGTCAAGGTGGCAGTCATCGACTCCGGCGTCAACACCGACCATGAAGATCTCAAGGGCGTGGTGAAGAAGTCCAAGGACTTCAGCGGGCTGGGCAAAGACGGAAAGACCCCGATCGGCGGGAAGACCACGATCCACCACGGAACCGCTGTGGCCGGAGTCATCGCCGGTCGAGGAACCGGCGCAGGCCCGATCGGAGTCGCCCCGGACGCGGAGATCCTGTCGGCATCGATGTGGCTCGGCCCTGACCGTCCGAAGGAGTCCGGATCGACCCGCGACCAGGCCGATAAGGCCATCCGCTGGGCCGTCGACTCCGGGGCAGAAGTCATCAATATGTCCTTGGGCTGGGATGACCCGGGCTGGCCGGAGAGCTGGGACGAATCCTTCGCCTACGCTTACAAGAAGGACGTGCTCATCGTCGCTTGCGTCGGAAATGCCTCCCAAGGGGCGACCCAGGCGTGGTCGCCGTCGACAGTGCCCGGCGTCGTCGGAGTGGGCGGACTCGACAAGAACGGCAAGGTCCTCGAGGACTCCACTGCACCCGGCACCGCCGTCGATCTCATGGGCCCGGCCAAGGACATTCCCATTCCGTACTACAGCGGCGGCTACGCCGAAGGTCAGGGGTGCTCCTTCGCCTCACCGGTCGTGTCCGGTGTCGCAGCGCTCATCCGTGCCGAGAATCCGAAGCTCAGCGCCGATGAGGTCCGAGCCAAGCTGCAGTCGAGTGCCAAGCCGGTGGACGGCCACAAAGGTGTGAGCAAGAAGGGCAAGCCTGACCCGCTCGTCGGTTGGGGTCGCGTCGACCCGCAGGCCGCCGTCAAGGCGAAAACTCCCAAGGACGTGTCATCCGCCGAGGATGAGCTGACGAATTGGGTGAAGATGCACCGCCGCGGGGATGCGAAGGCGAAGGAGACGGAAACAGCTGCCCCGGATGAGACCGAGAGCCCGAAGTCTCTCGCGCCGACCGATATCGCTGCCACGCAGTCGAGACCGACATTCGGCTTCGCCGTCCTCGGTGCTGGTGCACTGATCGCTCTGATCCTCATGGTCACCGCGACCGTCTCCTTCGCCCGTCGTCGACGCTGAATCCGGCTCCCAGATCAGCTCTGATCTGGGGCGTTCGAGTCCATGGGAGAAACAATTAGTGAAAGTTTTCACAAGGGTCTAGCATGGGATTATGGCACTCATCAGAAACTCAAAACTGCGTCCACGAATCCTCGTCGTCGGTGGCGGCTCGGTCGGCCTGCTCACCGCCCAGAATCTGCTGAAGAACCTCGGCCGGGGTGAAGCCACCGTCACCGTGGTCGACCCCAACCCGTACATGACCTACCTGCCGTTCCTCCCCGAGGTGGCAGCCGGTTCGATCGAGCCCCGTCACGCTGTGGTGCCGTTGCGCCGCAACCTGCCGGGCGCCGAAGTCATCACCGCGAAGGTCACCTCGATCAACCACGCCGAGAAGTTCGCCACCATCGAACCTGAGAACGATGAAGCGTTCGAGCTCGACTACGACCACATCGTCCTCGCCTCCGGCTCGGTCGCGCGTGCGCTGCCGATCCCGGGCCTGAAGGAGAACGCGATCGCGCTCAAGCGCATCGAAGAGGCCGTCGCCCTGCGCGACCACCTTCTCTCCCGCCTGGCCGATGCCGCACTGATGGAAGACGACGAAGAGCGTCGCAAGGCCCTGACCTTCGTGTTCGTCGGCGGCGGATTCGCCGGCATCGAGCTGCTCACCGAACTCGAGGACATGGTCCGCTCGGCCGTTGCCCAGTACGAGACGCTGACCGAAGCCGATGTGCGCTTCGTCCTCGTCGAGGCCCTCGGCCGCGTCATGCCCGAGGTCGGCGAGGCTCAGGCCCGCTGGGTCGTTGAGCACATGCGCGAACGCGGAATCGACGTCTACCTCGAGACGTTCCTCCAGGACTGCACCGACAAGCACGTCAAGCTCTCGAACGGCGAAGAGTTCGACGCTGACACGATCGTGTGGTCCGCCGGTGTCAAGGCCAACCCGATGCTCATCGACTCCGACCTGCCGATCAACGAGCGCGGCAACGTCACCGTGCGCGCCGACCTGCGGGTCGAGGGCGATGACGGAGTCGTCGAGGGCGCTTGGGCCGCTGGCGACAACGCCGCTGTGCCCGACCTGTCCGGCGGCGGAGTGGCAGGCTTCTGCGTGCCCAACGCTCAGCATGCTGTGCGTCAGGCTCCGGTGCTGGCCGCCAACGTGCTCGCCGCACTGCGCGGAGAGACCGAGTTCAAGCAGTACTTCCACAAGACCATCGGTACGGTTGCCGGTCTGGGTCTGTACAAGGGCGTTTCGCAGATGGGCGACTTCGAAGCCCGCGGCCTCCTCGCCTGGCTCATGCACCGCGCCTACCACGGCTACGCGATCCCGACCATGGACCGCAAGGTGAGGGTCTTCGGCAACTGGTTCGTCAGCGCCGTCCTCGGCCGCGATGCCATGCCGCTGGCCGATCTCGATGTTCCGCGCAAGAACTTCGTCGAAGCCGCCAACTCGAAGCCGGCTCCCAAGAAGGAGCCTGCCAAGGCCTGACTCGAGGCAGCCGGTGCCATCCGGCGACAAGCCCTGATGAGACGACAGCGCCGGGGATGCATTGTGCATCCCCGGCGCTGTCATGTTCGCATGACCGCGAGTGGCTGCCTCTCCTCTGGGCGTCGGGAGCCGCCACGCATGGTCATCGACCGTCAGTTCGGTCAGTTCGCGACGGTGAACCGGACGTCGATGTGCTTCGGTTCAACGATCTCGTCGACCATGGCGACCGCGAAGTCCTCGGCCGAGATTGCGTCACCGGCCGGGACCTCCAGCTCGGTCTTGTACGAACCCGTGCGCTCCCCGGGGGCGATCTCCGGTGCGGGGGAGATGAGCGTCCAGGGCGACCAGTTGCCTGTCCGCAGCAGCTCGAGCGCTCGGGTGCCGGTCTCCGATTCGGCCTTGTAGATCGCGGGGAAGTCCTCGGTGTCCTTGAGCATGGTGTCGCCGACCCACAGGGAACCGGCGCCGCCGACGACGAAGATGCGGGTGTTGCCGCTGTTCTCGGCCAAGGTCTTCAGGGAGTCGAGCCACTCCTGGTGGTCCCCGCCGGTGCGGCTGGGACCGGTGGTGGAGACGATGATGTCGTGTTCGGCGGCGATGCGGGCGTCGAACTCGGCATCGGCCATATCGCCCTTGATGCTGCGGGCGGCACCGGGCACGTCGCTGCCCGAGCGGGTGATGCCGGTGATGTCGAGGCCGCGGCCGGCCGCCTCGGCGGTGACGCGGGAGCCGATCATTCCGGATGCTCCGAAGAGTGCGATCTTCATGGTGTGTCCCTTTCTGCTGCGGCGTCGGGTTCGCGGCGCCGAAGTGGTTTCTTCTGTGATGACATCTCGACACTATCGTTTGGAAAGGTAGTACCTCAAAGATACTATTGGGACATGAGAATCCGAGATTCCTGGGAAGGCGATGCCTTCGATCCGGAGTGCCCCACCCGAGTCATTCTCGATCGGGTCGGTGACAAGTGGACGGTGCTCATCATCGAGATCCTCGATGACAGCCCGAAGCGCTTCGGCGAGATCCGACGGGCGATCGGGGGCATCACCCCGAAGGTGCTCACCTCGACGCTGCGATCACTCGTCGCCGACGGCTTGGTGACCAGGCAGTCGTTTGGGGAGGTGCCCCCGCGGGTGGAGTATTCGCTCACCGATCTCGGTCGCTCGCTGCAGGCTCCCGTGACCGCGCTGCGGAGGTGGGCCGAGCGCAATGTCGCCGAGTTGATCGACAATCGTGATCGCCAGGCCGAGATCGATGATGCTCAGGCGCGCTGATCGGCCTTGCGGGTGAGTTCGCCGAGGACGGTGATGAGCTCTCTCAGGCGGCCCGCGGCGCGGTAGGTGCGCGGTGAGCCCGAGTAGACCCAGTTGTTCGTGATGATCGAGGCGCTGCCGTTGTTCGTCGCCACCTTGAACTCTCCGACAGCGAGCGTCGCGAGGTGATCCTCGACGAGGCGGCGCCGCAGCTCCGGTCCCATCTGCACCCAATGATCGGCGGCCTCGAAATCAATGTCCGACCAGTCGGCTCCCGACTCACGGTAGGCGAGAGGACGGTAGGGGGCGTCGATGCATGCGTTCAGCGACGGCGCCTCGCTGCCGATGTCAGGGCCGGAGCCGGAGTCGTCGGCAGCGCTGTCGACGGCGATGAGTACGGCGGGTCCGGCCGCCTCGGCGAGGTTCGGATCATCGGTGCCGTCGACGAACCGGGGATGATCGCCTGCGGTGAGAAGGACGAAGGTCATAACACCATTCTGCCTGTTCGGGCGGAGAGTGTGATTTGGCACTCTATTGAACAGTGTTCAATAATGACAACATGGATAGCTATCAAACACTCGCCGAGCGCGTGCTCGCCGGCGATCCGGCCACCGCCTCCGATGCCCGCACGATCCTGTCGTCGTCCGACGAGGACCTCCTCGACCTTGTCGCCGCTGCCTCCCGGCTGCGCCGCGAACATTTCGGCAATCGCGTCAAGGTCAACTACCTCGTCAACCTCAAATCGGGACTCTGCCCGGAGGACTGCGTATACTGCTCGCAGCGTTTGGGCTCAGAAGCCGACATTCTCAAGTACTCATGGCTGCCGAAGGATGAGGCGAAGCGGCAGGCGGAATTCGGTCTGGCAGGGGGAGCCTCGCGGGTCTGCCTCGTCGCGTCCGGACGCGGTCCTTCGAACCGGGACGTCGAGCGCGTCTCGGGGATGGTCGAGGAGATCAAGACATCCAGTCCCGACGTCGAGGTCTGCGCCTGCCTCGGGTTCCTCAAGGACGGTCAGGCACAGCGACTCAAGGACGCCGGTGTCGACGCGTACAACCACAACCTCAACACTGCCGAATCTCTCTACCCCGATATCTGCACGACTCATACGTTCGCCGACCGTGTCGACACCGTGGACAAGGCGCGTGGTGCAGGGCTCTCCCCGTGCTCGGGGCTGATCGTCGGAATGGGGGAGACGGACGAGCAGATCATCGAGGCGATCGAATCGCTCAAGGCCGTTGACTCCGATTCGATCCCGGTCAACTTCCTCATTCCCTTCGACGGCACACCGCTCGAAGGAACCTGGACTCTGACCCCGCAGCATTGCCTGCGGATTCTCTGCGCCGTGCGATTCCTGTGCCCGGACCGCGAACTGCGCATCGCCGGAGGTCGGGAGATGCACCTGCGTACGCTGCAGCCGCTGTCGCTGCATGTGGCCAATTCGCTCTTCCTCGGCGACTATCTGACCTCGGAGGGGCAGGCCGCCGAGGAAGACCTCGACATGATCGTCGACGGAGGCTTCGAGATCGTCGGAGCAGAGAGTGCCGAACGACTGCGTGATGAGCTCAAGGCTCACCGGGCAGCCCATCAGGCCGCCTTCGCCGAGGTGGCGCCCGGTTACATGAAGAGCGACGGAACGTCCGCTGAGGCAGCAAAGACCGCGAGCACCCTGCCGTGCGGCAGACCTCTGCCGACGGCTGGTCAAGAAGCCGACGACTCCGGAGTGATGATTCCGACGATCCGGCGCCGCGGCGCGGGCACAGAGCTCACGCCCAATGTCTGAGGCGGGACTACGGATGCCGACGAGCACGCTCGAGCGCGATTCCGGCCTGCTGTGGCACCCCTACGGTCCGCTCGACGCCGGCGCGCACTTCTCGGTCACCGGCGCAGATGGGCCCTATGTGGAGTTGCGCGATGCTTCGGGATCGACGCATCGACTGCTCGACGGGATGAGCTCGTGGTGGTCGGTCGTCCACGGATACCAGCATCCGGTCATGGATGCGGCACTGACCACCCAGATCGGATCGTTCTCGCACGTCATGTTCGGCGGTCTCACCCATGAACCGGCCGTCGAACTAGGGCATGTCTCCTTTATCGGCGGAGCCATGTCAGAATCGCGCTGATCACGACTGCAGCTCGATAGGTGATGGCGAGCTTGTCGTATCTCGTCGCTAACCCTCGCCATTGCTTGACGTAGGCAAACGAACGCTCCACAACGTTACGGTTCCGATAGGCGCCGGCGTCGAACACTGGCGGCCGGCCACCTTTGCTGCCGCGCTTTTTCCTTGTCGCGATCTGGTCTTTCTTCTCCGGGATCACCGCCCGAATACCGCGGCCGCGCAGGTAGTCGCGGTTGCCTTTGGACCCATAAGCTCGATCGGCCAAGACCGCGTCCGGACGTGTGCGAGCACGACCACCACCAGCCCGCGGCACTCGAATATCGGCCAGCACTTGCGGCAGGATCACTCCGTCATGACGCTGCCCGCCGGTGATCACCACAGCCAAAGGCCGACCTTTACCGTCGACGGCGTGGTGGATCTTCGTTGTCAGCCCACCGCGTGAGCGACCGATGCCGTGTCCGGCTGGTTCACATTCCTGATCGGGCAGATTCTTGTAGTTCGATGTAGCCCCCTGTGTCCTGGTCAGGGCGTGTCGTGTTCGTTGCGTGCTGGTGGGCACGGTTGATGGTGCCATCGATGGAGATGTTCCAATGGGACTGCTGAAGGTTTGGTTGACTCCTGGGTTTATGCCGCCAGGGCGACGGCCTTTTGGTGAACAAGCTCGTATTCAACCGGAGTCAGTTTACCCAAACGCCGTTGCCGACGCTTCCGGTGATAGGTCCGCTCGACCCAGTGGACGATCGATGTCCGCAACCTCGCTCGCGTGTCCCAACGGCCCCGGTCGAGGACGTTCTTCTGCAACACAGCGAAGAACGATTCCATCGCCGCATTATCGCCAGCAGCGCCGACCCGACCCATCGATCCCACGAGCCCGTAACGCCGTAGAACCTGCTGGAACTTACGAGAACGAAATTGGGACCCGCGATCCGAGTGAACGACACACCCTGCCACGGCTCGCGGTCCGCCACGACGAGCCACAGCATCATCAATCGCCGCCACAGCCAGGCGAGATTTCATCCTCGAATCGATGGCATAACCGACGATTCTGTTGCTGAACACATCCTTGACCGCGCACATATACAGCTTGCCCTCACTGGTGTGGTGTTCGGTAACGTCGGTCAGCCACAACTCGTTGATTGCCTTGGCAGTGAAGTCGCGTTCGACGAGGTCGTCACACACTGGCGGGCCGGGCTTCTTGCCGTGTTTCCGGGCTCGTTTGATCGTGTGCGAGAACAACTGCTGCTGCGAGCACAATCGCCACACACGACGCTCTGACGTCTGCAGACCCGCGGCGTGGAGTTCATCGGCGATGAACCGGTGCCCGAACTCAGGATCGTCCGTATGAACGTCGTAGGCGGCATTGATCAGATGTGCCTCGTCCCAGTCCCGAGCTGAGACCGGATGAGCGCACCACTTGTAGAACCCCTGCTTGGTAAAGCCGAGCACCCGACAGGTCACTGCCACCGGCACCCCGGTGGCAGCAAGGTCCAGGACCAGCGGGTACATCATTTTGGGTGATGGCCACCGAGCTTCAAGTTCGCTTGCGAGAGGTACGCTGCGGCCTCGCGGAGGATCTTGTTCTCACGCTCGAGCTCGCGAATGCGTTTCAGCGCTGCCGCCTGGGCGCGTGACTCTCGACATCACGGGAGGGCTCGAGTCCGTGCTCGCGTAGCCGCGAGTCACGCACCCAGGCCTGGAGAGCTGACTTCGAGATACCGAGGTCGGCACACACCTGCTTCTGGGTCATTCCATCGTCCAAGAGCTCGAGCGCTGATTGCTTGAACTCATCGGTGTAGATCTTTGGCATGACTTCTATCCTTCCTGGAATTTATCCAGTCGTGAAGTCAACCAAACCTTCAGCAGTCCCTGCTGGGGTTTTTGGCATAGTGGGCAAGGCAGTTCGTTGCGCCGAATTTCCCGTGTACACACGCCTTCCGGCGGTAGCGGTCGCTACATATGGGAAAGTGATATTTATACAACGGAGCCGAAACTCTCCGACCTGCTGCGCAAGGCAGCCAACGGCCCAGCTCGTGATCTCTAACCGGGGCGGCGACCAAGCTCAAAAGGCTAGAACATCCCTATCTGACGGCCGCTAAACCGTCCCCCCAGTTGTGGCAACGAGCCTTCCGTCAAGCCCCGCAGCGTCGAGCTTGTGGCCATTCAAAAGTCGCGCCACCTCGGAAAGGTCGGACCAGCCATTGGTGGCGAGCCCTTCAGCTAGCGCCCGCACATCCGATTTCAGCTCGCTGAGGCGCAAGGCATTTATGACTCGCATTCCAGTTGGCCCAGAGGCTGTGTTGTGCAACTTTCTCTCACGGTGAATCATTACAGGAGTAGCAGCCTGTTCGGCAGGATATTTGCGCCTGAACCACTGCGTTGCCTCTCCTAGCTGACCTGAATCCCTTTTGCTGATGAACTCACTCACAGCCCCACTTTTTACCTCAATCACCCAGAATCGGCTCGGCTCTATCGCCCAAAGATTATCTGGCCCCTGACCGAGTTCCCTCTCAGGTCTTTGTGAACCAATGCCGAGGAATAAGCCAAGTTCCAAGATCGCCTCCTCGAACTCCTCTGTCGCTGTGGGGTCGAAATGAAGACGATCGAGAATACCTTCCACCGTGACCCGCAGGGCTTGCGTCGTGCCGAACATACTCGTGGCACGTTGCGCTACCTTGGCAGCCTGCGAACCAGTGAAGGTGAGTGGACGATACGTAATCCCTGTCATGGGCTGCAGCACGTATAGATTCTTGCTCCGCGCTTCAGCAAGGAGCTTTTGAGCTTGCGCTGGATTATATCTTTCCGCGTATGCAGCCGCTTGTTCCAGGATTCGGCCGGCCTGCCTAAGGTCAACGCATGCTTCGGCCGCAGCAGCCAGGCGAGTCGAGCCACCTTCGAGATCTCCGGCACAAGCTGAGTCGAAGGCGCGACGCATCTCGATAGCCGAGGCGTCGATCCTAGCGGGGGATGGAACTAGGGCGTGTCTCCTTTATTGACCATTCCAGGACTGGCACGGTGGAGACGTGACTACACAGCAACGACACCGAGTCTTCACTGATGAGCAGTGGGAGAAGATCGAACCACTTCTGCCCTCAAACGTCGGCAAAAGAGCCCGACCGTTTGAGAACAACCGGCGAATCGTCGAAGGAATCGTCTACCGCTACCGCGCTGGCATCGCCTGGCGTGACCTGCCGCGCGAGCATTTCGGGCCGT
>NZ_RHFG01000026.1 GCF_004745485.1 Brevibacterium sp. S22 | reverse complement strand
CGCTGAATGAGGTTCTTGGCGTACTGACCCGGGTGAATAAGTGATTCATGAGGAGGACGGTATCTGTCGAACAGGCCATGCGCGGTCAGATGTAAGTTCTGGTAGTCGATGACGATGGCTGTTCGCAGCTGCGACATTGCGGCTCCTGAAGGTAAAAAGCCTCGCCAGTCCCGGAGGACGGCGAGGAGCTATGTTGATGAGTATTGCACGAAGGTTTCGAAGTGTAAAGCGGCGATGGCTGTCGAGTACGGCAAGGATGTCGGCGTGAGCGTCATCGGCCTCGACCGTAAGGGCAGGTTCAACGCGTACTCGTACCCCGAACGCGTGGCCTGACTTCGCCGAGGCGGCTCCGCCGTTCCGGTGCTAGATTCGCTGGCATGGATATCAACGCCGATTCCGCACCGCCCGCACCCGAGCCGACCGACCCAGCCGTGTCCGCACCGCCCCTGACTATCACACAGGCCCGCGCCGAATGGGACGTGCACCGCACCTTTCTCGACACATGCTCCTACGGTCCGCCGCCTCGGCGAGGGTGGGATGCGATGCAGCGATCACTCGACGAATGGCGAGCCGGAAGTGTTCCCTGGCAGACGTGGGCGGAATCCGTCGATGCCAGCCGGGAGCTGTTCGGCCGGCTCGTCGGTGTGCCCGCCGATCAGGTGGTCACCGGGGCGGCCGTGTCCCAACTGCTCGCCCCGATCGCCGCAGCCCTGCCCGACGGAGCGGAGGTCCTGATCCCCGACATCGAGTTCACCTCCGGGGTCTACCCGTTCGCAGTCCACGCCGACCGCGGTGTGCGCGTGCGCACCGCGCCACTGACCACCCTCGCCGAGGCGGTCGATGAGTCCACGACGCTCGTCTCGTTCTCCGCCGCACAGTCAGCAACCGGCGAGGTTGCCGACATCCCGGCGATCACCCGCCGCGCTCGGGAAGTCGGAGCACTCACCGTCCTTGACGGCACTCAGGCGGCCGGATGGCTGCCGCTCAACGCAGCCGAGGTCGACTTCCTCGCCGTCGCCGCCTACAAGTGGCTGTGCGCCCCACGCGGAACCGCCTTCCTCACGATGCCATCGCAGGTGACAGGCGTCGACGGTTCCCATCTGCGCCGTACGGAGTTCTTCGACCGGCTCACACCTCTGGCCGCAGGCTGGTTCGCTGCCGGAGGCGGGGCCAGCTACGGGATGCCGATGCACCTGGCCGACGGTGCCCGCGCCTTCGACATCTCACCGGCCTGGCACTCCTGGGTCGGCATGGCCCCGGCGCTCGAGCTGGTCCTCGACGTCGGCGTCGAACAGATCCACACACATGACCTGGCTCTGGCCAACCGTTTCAGAGCCGGACTCGGAATGTCGGAATCGAATTCGGCAATCGTGACCATCGACCTCGACGACAGTCGGCACTCCTGGCCCGGCGCCCTTGATCGCCTCGACGCAGCCGGGGTGCGATACTCGCAGGCCGGAGGAAACATGCGCTTCGGATTCCACCTGTTCAACGACGAGGCCGATGTCGATACTGCGCTCAACGCTGTGACGGACGGCGTGACTTATTGAAGTGCGCCCTCGGGCATCAGCGTGTGCGCAGACTCCTCATCCAAGCTCAGAGCGAGGCGAGAATGCTTTCCAGTCTATTCGCGGTCGCCTCGAGCTCCCGGGCTTGTGCAAGAAGCTTCTTGTGCTCGCGCTGCAGTGTTGCCACGGTGTCAGCAGTCGCTGAACCGTTCATACAGGGCAGAAGCTCACGAATCACCTCGGTGCCGAGGCCGGCGTCGATGAGCCTGCGATAGAGGAGGACTCGCTCGACAGAGTCAGGCGGGTAGCGACGTTGGCCTCCTCCGGTGCGCTGCGGAGCGAGGAGGCCCTGCTCCTCGTAGTAGCGGAGAGCGCGCGGACTGCTGCCGGCACGACGTGCCGTCTCTCCGATTGTTAACAGGGTGGACGACTTCGGGTTCTGTGACATGCGCCTCATTGGCTTGAACGTGACATGGACGTCAGATTCTAGCATCGAGACACCCTCCTGAACCGGCGGGAAATGCGAAAGGAAGCACGGTCATGAAAATCAAGAACAGCGTCGCCATCGTCACAGGAGCGAACCGCGGACTGGGGAAGCAGTTCGCCGCTCAGCTGCTCGAGCGCGGTGCCGGGAAAGTCTATGCGGCAGCGCGCCGTCCAGAGCTGGTCGAACTGCCCGGAGCCGAGGCCATCCGTCTCGATGTCACCGACCAGCAGCACGTCGATGATGCGGCTCGTGCGGTCGGTCGAGCAGACATCGTCATCAACAACGCTGGATTCTCATCCTTCGCCCGACTCATCGATGGGGAGATGGACGACATCAAGGCAGAGATCGAGGTCAACTATGTCGGTGCACTGCGCATGGTCAGAGCCTTTGCGCCAGCCATGCGTAACCGCGGTCGAGGCGCTTTCCTCAACGTCTCCTCTGTGATGGCCTGGCTGGGTTACGAGCACTCGAACTCCTATGGAGCGTCGA
This sequence comes from Brevibacterium sp. S22, assembly GCF_004745485.1. Lineage (GTDB taxonomy): Bacteria > Actinomycetota > Actinomycetes > Actinomycetales > Brevibacteriaceae > Brevibacterium. The sequence continues at coordinate 54,722 of NZ_RHFG01000026.1, read as the reverse complement.
AAGCGGCGAATTGGGCGATGTCGAACGGGCTGCGTGAAGAATTGGCTGGGGCGGGCATCCAGGTCAGCTCCTTGCTGCTCGGAAGCACGGACACCGACATGATGGCAGGAATCGACGTTCCCAAGAACCACCCTGGAGAGCTCGTCACCGCTGCACTCGACCAGTTCGAGGATGGAGTCAACGAGATCCTGGCAGACGATGCCGCCAAGGCACTCAAGGCAGGTCTGTCAGGCGACCGCGGTCGCTTCGCCGACTGACGCAGCACTTGAGCGTCAGCTGACTCCGGGTCGACCAGCTCGATCCGCACCTGGACCGTCCCGCACCCCGACCAATCCAAACGCCGACCTCGGAGGGAATTCGATAACACAGCCATAACGATCGCTTGGGCGTTCTCCGACGGCGGAGAGTCAACCGGCCCCAGCCGTCGGGGCAGGACGGCCTTTGTGAAAGATCTGCAACATTCAACATTTTCTTCATGTGGCGATCGGACCGCGAACTCGGGGCTAATCTTGCTCTCGGTGCCTGTCCTGCACGCAAGGGACGGCCGCAACTGACAGACCACTGCGCATCTCAGCTGCACCAAGCGAGGATGCCGAGAACGAGATGGAGTGACGATGACCTACACCCTGCAGGCCGTTGAGAACTCGGATGAGAAGACAGACCTGGTCAAGCGGTCCTGGACCGGGGCGCTCATCGTCATCGTCGCCGCCATATTGGGTGGGCTGCTGGCATGGAATGAACAGCACCCCATGGCGGTGGCACTCGCCATCCTCGTCGGCGGTGCCGGCATCCTCGCCGTTGACATCGCCTTGGCCTACCGCTCCTCGGTACGACGCTCGAAAGGCTGAACCGCGCGGGAACCGCACCCGTTCCGTCGAAGCCAAAAGACGGCGGCTGAGCCACCGCAGCTGAGACAGCACAACATCCGCCGTCCGCCTCCGACTAGCATGCTGACTTGAAGCATGCCGGCGACAGGAGGTGAGTGATGACCGGCCACGACCAGAGGGCCCCAGGCATCGGCCTGCTGACCGTCCTCCTCGGCGCCGTCGCAGCCGGACCGATCCTGCTCTACGGGCTCAGCGCCACGAGCGATTCGATCATCGCCGAGCTCGGCATCTCCGAAGCCCATTTCGGACTCCTGGCCACCACCTGCTTCGGTGCCGCCGCGATCGGCAACGCCACGCTGGGCCGCCTCGCCGATCGGCATTCCGACCTCTCGCTCATGGCGTTCATCTTCGTCCTCGCCACACTCGCGCTGCTTCTGGTGGCCGTGCCCGACGGATTCTGGATGCTGCTGCTCGCCGCCGCCCTGTCCGGCATCGCCCAATCCTTCCCCAACGGCGTGACCAACCGGATCCTGTTAGAGCGCGTTCCGGACTCCAAGCGCATCGGCTGGGTCGGCATCAAACAGTCCGGAGTCCAGGTCAGCCAGCTCGTCGCAAGCCTGCTCTTCCCCGTCCTCGCAATCGGCATCGGCTGGCGCGGCGCGGCCCTGACCACAGCCATTATCCCGCTCGTCCTCCTCGCGATGACCTGGCAGTCGCTGCGCACCACCCCGCTGCTGCCCACCGCACCGTCGAAGGTCGAAACCTCCGCCGAGGAGGCCGGCACCAACCCTCCCAAAGAAGAGACCGACACCCCCGCCGAGGCGGCCGACCGTTCCGCCGAACCGGCCACCACCCGCCCGGCGAAGCACCCAGGAATGGTGTGGGCGCTCGCCGCCTTCGGGCTCATCAACGGCATCGGCGTGCAGGCGACGAACGTGTACATGCCCCTCTTCGCCGTGCGCGAGATGGGCTTCAGCCTCGTCCTCGGCGGCGCCACGGCAGCACTGGCCGGAGTCATCGGCGTCATCGCCCGGGTCACCTGGGCCAGACGCATGGCCAAAGGAGCCTCAGGCCCTCACCTGCTGCTCATCCTCGCCCTCATCGCCCTGACCGGAGCGGTGCTCTTCTTCGTCGCCGATGCCGCCGGCTGTGCGGCGCTCGTCTGGTTGGCCGTGGCCTTCCACGGCATCTCCGCGCTCGGGGTCTCCGTTGTGCTCATGGCCGCGCTCATGCGTGCCATCCCTGCGGCATCAATGGTCTCGGCCAGCGGAATGGTCACGGCCGGAATGTTCTTCGGCTTCGCGCTCGGTCCGCTGGGGATGGGTGTCATCGTCGGTTCGCCGGGCGGCTTCGAACTCGGCTGGATCGCTGTCGGCATCACCTACCTGCTGTGCATACTGCTCGCCCTCGTGCTCATTCGCGTGAACTCTCGAGGCAGACGGTGAAGCCAGCGATGAAAGGTTGGGCTGAACATCGCCGGTCGTCTGTGACCATTCGCCGGTGCAAGGGGAGGCTCGCAGCTCGCGAACCAGGCGAATCAGCTCAATTGCAGATGCAGCAGCGGATACGGTCGTCCGGCCTCGTCGGTTTCGCTGCGAGCGACCAGGTGGAAACCTCGACGAGTATAGAACTCCACCGCTTGGCGATTCTGTTCATTCACATCGACGTTCCTGACGCCGTGATCGTTGACGGCGCGGCTGAGAAGTCTCGTGCCGATGCCGGTGCCGCGCTGCTCAGCGTCGATGAACAGCATCTCGAGGTTTCCGTCGAGGACACCCGAGAATCCCACCGGTCGACCATTCAGCTCTGCGATGGTGAGCGACACAGCGGGGAAGTAGTCAGACTCCAGTTTGGATTCGATCTGACTTCGGTCCGACTCGGAAAGGAAGTCGTGAGTCGCGTCGACCGCGCTTCGCCAGATGGCGACGAGGGGCGCAAAGTCCTCTGGTCCGCGTGACGACCGAATTCTCAGTTCACCTGCGCCGAGGTCCGGCTGCTCATTCATATCTCGATTATGTCAGGGCAGTCACACGGCACACGATCCGGCCTTCTGCATCGCCGGCAGCACGCTCTACGGCGTCTCGGAGTCCTCGGCGACGCGGTCGCGCTCGCCCTCTACGTCAGTCCTCGAAGCTAGACTCACAGTCGGCAGAAACTTTGCGGCAGGAATCTGTTTACACACACGAAAGGGCGGATAGGGTGGCGGCCCGTATCACTTCGGCGCGACCGACGTTTGCCCTGGCGCTCGAATACGAAACGACGGCACGTGGGATTACTGAGCCTGGCGCATATGAGGAGTGCTTGTGACTCCAGCACGTTCTGAGCACTACCGCATTCCGTCCAAAGACGTGAATGGTCGGTTAAAGCCGCAGCTGCGAGACTTGGGCAAAATGATGTTGGACCTCGGATGGAGATTCTACTCAAGCGGGCACGGTATGAGGGCTGTCTGCCCAACGGGTCGATGCGAGATCCAGTTCAACAGCACGCCGCGGGTTCCTGACATTGACGCAAAACGTGTACGCACAAAACTCTCGAACTGTGACCATCGGTCAGATCCGGCACCGAAGCCAGCCGTGCTGAAACGTTTGCGAAAGGTACTCGGCAGGTGAAATCAACCGGAGACCATAGCGTCTCGAAATCTTTTTGTTTACACTTGACAACTAGAGAAACTGGCAGCCAAAGCGCTGGCGCAACCGTTCGTCTGCCATTCAACGTGAGGAGTTGAGGTGCTCTACTACGATCTTCGCTTCCAGCTCAAGCGTGCCGTCACTGATTCTGAAGCTATGGATTACGGCGAGAGAGGCTATTTTTTCGACTCCACAGACGGAGTCCCCTTCGTCACGATAGACGTTTCCGGTGGTGTGGCTGCGCACGAAGCATTGTACGAAGCGCATCACAAATTGATCGCGGATGGAATTGAAGTCGTGCGGGCAGTCCCCAGCTTCGTGACCGTCAGTTCGATGGCTGATCGGTTCGGCGTGTCCCGGCAAGCTGCTCAGCGCTGGTCCAAGGACGATTCGTTTCCGTTGCCAGTCATCACCGATGGCACGAGTCTTTGGTACTGGCCGGAAGTTCGCGAATGGGTTCAGTCGGAACGACGCAAGAAGACTTTTGACGATTGTCTATACCCGTCTTTTGGAGACTACACGCTGTTCAATGCTTCTCTCCTCGGCGCCGATACATCTGCGGCCTGATTGTTCCGAGTCGTTCAAGCAATGACCGCGGGTCGCGCCTCTAACTCTCGCCCGTCTCCTCGACGACACGATCGGTGGCCAGCAGCGTCCGGTCGCCTGCCTGCACTGTGCCCAGACCGTCCGGGGTGAATGCTGCCGGCACCGCGACCACACCTGAGCCGTCGGCCGGGTAGCCGCGGGCAAGACTGCCGGTCGCGGCATTGTGGACGCGCAGCGTGCCACCCTCGCGCAGATAGATCAGGCCCCCGACCGCCGCCTCGAGGTCGACCGACTGCGGCACCGAGACCGGCAGCTCGTTCTTGCCCGTGTCATCGATGACCGTCAGCCCCTGCTTGCCGAGCGTCACGATGGCCCCGGTGTTCGCATCCTGGGCGACCCCGCGGGCGTCGCCATCGAGCAACTCGCCTGTTTCGCGGTCGAGCACCGGACCGACTCCGTCACCGGCGTCGAGGGCGATGACATCCTCGCCCGGATCCGCCTCGGCGACGGCGCGCAGCTCATCGGCGTTCCAGCCGTTGTCCGGCAGCGACAGCTCCCAGGACTGCTCACCGGTGGCGCGCAGCCTCTCGCCGTCGATGCTCAGTATCGTGCCCCGATACTCGCCGAGGCGGCGCACGTCCGAGGATCCGTCCTGCACCGCCTCGCCGGTGGCCGGATCGAGGGCGAGAGCCTCGGCGGGTTCGGCATCCTCGGCGGCGAAGACCGTGCCCGGTCCGCGCATCGGGCCGGGCACATCGACCGGCCCCCACACCTGCTCGCCGGTTTCGAGGTCATAGGCGCTCGCGGTGACATCCTCGTCGCAGTCCGTCGACGACTCGGAATCGGTGAGCACGGCCAGCGGAGTGCCGTCGGCACCGACGCTGATGGTGAATCCGGTGCATCCGCTCGGTCGTTGCGCCTGCCACAGTGTGGAGCCGTGGACGTCGACGGCGGAGAAGTCGAGTCTCTCGTCACCGGCGGCTGCGGAGAGGAAGACCTCGCCGAGGTGCGCCGGCGGCAGGTCCCACCCGGGTTCGACGAGTTCGAGGGGTTCGATGATCAACGGCAGCTGCAGATCGGAGGAGTCGACGGCGTCGAGTTCGATCGTGACCTGCTCGGGCGTCCGGTCGAAGTCATCCGGGGCGTGGGAACAGCCCGCGAGGACAAAGACGCCGATGAGCGGTCCGGCGAGGGCGGAGAGGAATCTGCGGCTGTGCATGGCTCAGTGCTTCGCCCCCGGTGAACGCGACGGCTTCGCCGACTCCTCAGCGGAGGCGGTATCGCCCTGTTCGGAAGCTGCGGTGCCCCGATTCGCGACCGAGGCGGTACCGCCCTGGTCCGCGTCAGCGGCTCGCCGGGCGCGGCGACGCTCATGGCGGAACCACAGAGCGATCGCGAGCACTGCCAGCACGCAGACGACGATGATGTCGGTCGTCGTCGAGGACCACGAGCTCACCCATTCCTGCGCATGGGCCAAGGTAGTCGTCGGCACCAGCGACGGGACCGAGACGAGGCCGTTCGTCGCCCAGAACACGATACCGATCGCGATCATCAGGACACCGGTGACCATCGAGACGATCGGCAGCCTGCGACCGAAGAACGAGACAGAACCTCCGCGGAGGACCGACCGCGTCCGGGTGCCCACGCGGGTCCACAGGGCCGCGATGATGAACAGCGGCACGACCATCCCGGCCCCGTAGACGGCGAGCATGATGCCGCCGAGGGCGAAGCTGCCCTTGGTCGCGGCCAGGGTGAGCACAGCGCCGAGGATGGGCCCGGCACAGACTCCGGCGATCCCGCTCGTGGCGCCGAGGAGGAAGGTCTTCGTCCATCCCGTCGCCTGCGCGGAACGCTGCCGGGCGGCGTCGGCTCCCGGCAGCATCTTGGCCGGGTCGAAGCCGAAGCCGAAGAACTGGACGATGCCGAGCACGATGAGGATGACCGAGGCGACGAGGACGATCGCGCCGCGGTGGGAGGTGAACAGGGCCCCGAGCGTGCCGGCGCCCATGCCCAAGGGGATGAGTACGAGCAGCATGCCCACATAGAAGATGAGACCGTGAAGGATCAGCCGTGACCCGGCACCCACGGTCGAGCCGAAGAACGCTGGGAGCAGCAGTGCGGCGCACGGGCTGAGCAGAGCAAGGATTCCGCCGATGAAGGCGCTGATCAGGCTGATGTCCATCAGTTCTGTCCTTTCTTCGCCGCCTCGACGGCATCGACGAAGACGTCCGTGGGCTGAGCGCCGACATACGGTTGCCCATCGAGGATGAATGTCGGTGTGGAGAACGCACCGAGGTCGGTGCCCATGGCGGCATTGTCAGCCACCGCATCGGCGGTCTCCGGGGAGTTCATGTCCGTGGTGAATTGTTCGGTGTCGAGGCCGATCTCTTCGGCGACTGCGGTCAGGGCTTCGGGAGTGAGCTCATCGGGGGAGCGGGGCTTGCCACCTGAGAACACGGTGTTGTGGAACTCCCAATGCTTGTCCTGCAGGGCTGCGGCATAGGCGGCCTTCGCGGCCTGTTCGGACGCCGAACCGAACACATTGACCTCGCGCCATTCGATGCGCAGATCCCCGGAGTCGACGTAGTCGAGCATCGTCGGCAGCGTGTCCTGCGACCAGGCGGCGCAGTAGGGGCACTGGTAGTCGGAGAAGACGACGAGTTTGACCGGTGCGTCGACGGGCCCATCCGACATGGGATCCGATTCTTCACCAGAGTCGACCTCACCGAGGTCGGACTGCTCGGGGTCGGCGACCTCGGTGACGACAACCTCGGATTCAGGACCGGCACCACCGGCTGTGGGCGCCGATTCGTCCTCGCCGCCGCGGTCGATGACGAGGATCATGAGCACAAGAGCCGCGGCCGCGAGGACGACCGTGGCGGGTATCCACCAGCGGTACTGGGGGCGCGGCGCCGCATGCTTGGCCATGCACTCACTCCTCGATTACTAAGATGCTTAGTAAACTATAGGTCATCGGTCTCACGGGTCGAAAGCGGCGGATCGACCTCCGTCGGCTTCGATGGGCAGTCAATACTGCGCTGGTCGGTCCTCGGTCGGGATGAGCAGGGGGCTTGCGGGGTCGCCGACGAGGAGAGCGCCGGAATCGGAGATATGGTGGGGTGCGCCGAAATCTCCATGCTCTGGTGCTTCCTCGGCGGCGTCGAGGATCTGTCCGTCGTCGGCCGACCGCGACTGTGTGCCATCGTCGTCCGCATCTCCGGCGCCTGATTCGGTGACGATGAATCCGGCCCCGACGGCGGCGAGTTCGGCGTCCCCGTCCAGTGGTGCGTCCCACCGCTTCGTTCCGTCGAGGTCGAAGCCGTGCAGCGTCGAGTCGCTGGTCACCAGCGTGCGGCTGTGCGAATCGAAGCCCGCGCTGTCGATGTCGGTGGCGATGGTGTCTCCCGAGCGCAGATCGATCAGAGTGCGCTGTCGGCCGCCGCTGCCGATGAGTGCATGGGAGCCCCCGACAGTCTCCCAGGGGGTCTCGCGGGCCTCAGCGGCCGTGAGTCCGAGGTCCGCGACGGGGCGAGTCCACAGTCGTCGACCCTCGAGATCCTCGCCGACGAGCTCTTCTCCGTCTGAGAGGACGAGATGGCTGTCGAGGAGCGCGAGGATCCGCGGTGAGGAGTCGTCCTCGGTGGCCAGTTCCACTCCGCTGGCGGGGTCGAGGGCGGTGCGAGGTCCGCCGGCGCCGATGAAGTCCTTCGGCGGGCCGGCGAAGACGAGACCGCTGCCGAGCAGCGGTCCGGGCACCTCGACGGGCCCCCAGAGCCTCTTGCCGGTATGGAGATCGAAGCCCGAGGCCGTCGATGCCAGCGAACCGCCCGCACCTGACTGCTGGTCCATGAGCACGGCCACCGGCCCGTTCGCGGAGCCGCTGACGAGGAAACCAGAGCACACGCGCGGACGCTGAGCCGACCATAGAATCGTGCCGTCGGAATCGACGGCGCGGAACTCGAGGGCGGAGTCGGCCTCGTGCAGCGACAGGAACACGTCTTCGGCCTCCTGCGCGGCCACGTCCCAGCCGGGGTCGATGGCCCCGGTCCCGCTCTCCCCGGCACCGGCGGTCCCCGAGTCGTTCGTCTCGGCCGGGCGGAGTGTCTCGGCCGGCGAGTGCACCGGTCGGGGGTCGGCCGATTCGCTGTTCGCATCAATGCCGGAGCAGGCGGTCAGGGAACCCAGAGTGAGCAGGCAGGCGGGCAGGACCATGGCGGGTGACGTGGAGCTGGTCATGTCTTAACTCTCAGCTCGGGCGAGCGCCTCATCGACGGCGTCGGTGAACTGCTGAGTCGGCTGTGCGCCGAGCAGCGGTGTGCCACCGATGATGAAGGCCGGGGTGCTCGAGACACCGATTGACTGCCCTTCGGCGGCGACGGTGTCGAATTCGTCGTGGGCCTCGGTCGAATTCATATCCTGTTTGAACTGCATCGGGTCGAGACCGAGGTCCTCGCCGAGGCTGACGAGCGAGTCATCGTCGAGCTGAGACTTCGGGCGGTGCTCGCCGCCTTCGAACAGGGCATTGTGATAGTCCCAATACTCATCCTGCTGGCCTGCGGCGAAAACGGCGCGCGCGGCCCGCTCGGACTCCTCCCCGAAGACGGCGAGGTCACGCATCTCGATGCGCAGATCGCCGGAGTCGACGTAGTCCATCATCGCCGGCAGGGTGTCCTCGTTCCATGTTGCGCAGTAGGGGCACTGGTAGTCGGAGTACATGACGAGGGTGACCGGAGCATCGACGTCACCGACCGCATTCGCCTCCTCGGCATCTCTGTGCTCGACGAACGACAAGTCGACGTCGTCTTCGGCGGAACCGCTCTGCGCATTCGAACTCTGCCCCTGGGCATCGGCGTCTGAGCCGCCTTGGTTGGCGATGACGATGCCGATGACCACAGTGGCGAGGATGATGACGGTCAGCGGGACGAGCCAGAACATGGGGCCGCGTTCGGTGCGAAGCACAAAAGCCTCCTGAGGATGAAGTCGTTGGGGGTGCGACCGGGTCGGTGTCGATTCATTTACTATGAAACATAGTATACTAACCTGCATAGTAGACTCGTACCGATTGCCGCATCGGAGAAGGAGCCTCATGCTCATTAATGCTGTCAAAGACGCGTACCGGGGCCTCCTGCTCTGGGACCGCCGGCGCATCGGTGCAGCGTCGGCTGCCGCGGCAGGCTCTGCTGTGGTCATCGGACTTGCGACAGTGCTCATTCCCAATTCCCTCTTCGCCCGCGACGTCCCGCCCGTGTGGTGGGACTATCCGGTGTGGATCCTCACCGCGGTTCTGCTCGGCGTGCTCATCGCCAGCTATGTGCGCAGCCCCGGGTCCGCCTCCGAGGTAGGGGCGGGTGGCCAGGACTCCGCGTCCCAGGAGCGATCGAGCAGCCCGGATGTCGCCTCCGAGCGGCGCTCGGGTGTCCTCGGCGGCGTGGGCGGAGTGCTCGGATGGTTCGCCGTCGGATGCCCGGTGTGCAACAAGATCGCGTTGCTGGCCCTGGGCTACACTGGCGCCTTGACCTACTTCGCACCGCTCCAGCCGATCCTGGCTGCGGCGTCGGTCGCCCTCCTGCTGGCGGCCGTGATCATCCGTCTCAAAGGGCAGTACTCGTGCCCGATTCCTTCGCCCGAAAGGAGCGTCCGCTCATGACCCACACCGATGAACAGGGCGGGGCCTCCTCGCCGATCCGCCTCGGCGCGCTCGAGAAGCAGGTGATGGGTATGCTGTGGGACCACGGGCCGCTCACGGTTCGGCAGATCATCGAACTCTCGGAGGCCGAGCCCGCGTACACGACCATCGCCACTGTGCTGACCAACCTCGAACGCAAGGGGCTCGTCAGCCGCGAGCGTCACGGTCGCTCGGTTCTCCACGCTCCGGTCGTCAGCCGTGAGCAGCACACGGCGCGGACGATGCAGGCGGCCCTGGTCGACGGCGGAGATCGCGCGGCCTCGATCCTCCACTTCGTCGAGGGCATCGATGCCGCCGACATCCGCCTGCTGCGCGACTACCTCGATGAGAAGGGCACTGCCGAATGAGCCTGCTGATCGGCGGTGCGTGCGTCGCCGCGCTCGCCTTCGTCCTCGCCTGGGCCGGGCCCGCCCTCGTGCGCTCTGCCGCGCCGGTGCTCATGCGTGTGCCGCGGCTGGCGGTGTTCGCCCTCCTGTCCCTGCCGATCCTGTTCTGGGCCGTGGTGTCCGCGCTCAGCCTCATGGCTGCCTGGCTGCTCAAAGGCCCCGATGTGCTGCCGATGCCCATCGGCGATGTGTGCCAGCGCTGCCTCATCGCAGCGAACCCCTTCGGCGGTGCTCAGATCGACACGCTCATCCCGGTCGTCCTCTTCCTCCTCCTGCCCCTGGCGGTCACCCTCGGATTCCTCATCCGCGGTGGGCTTCTGGCCAGGCGGCGGCATCGTAAGAACACTGAGACGGCTCGACTCCTCGGCCGGGAAGCCGCCGACGTCGAGGTGGCCGGCCGGTCCGTCAAGACCGTGAGCGACCACCGGCATCTGGCGTTCTCCCTGCCGCGCAGGTACGGGGGAGTGGTGCTGTCTGCGAATCTGTGTTCAGCGCTGGAGCACGGTGAGTTGACGGCAGTGCTCGAGCACGAGAGGGCCCACGTCGACCAGGGCCACCACGCGATCATGGCCGTGGTGGAGACCTTCGTGCGACCGCTGCGGTTCATCCCGCTCTTCGCGGAGGTCGCCGCCTCCGTCCCGCTCTACCTCGAGATCGCGGCCGATGATCGTGCGCGGAAGGTCGCAGGGACTCCCGCGCTCGCCAGTGCCCTGCTGAAGATCGGGCCTCAGATGACAAAGGGCAGCCACCTCGGCGGTTCGTATGCGCTGAATATGGCCGGGCCTGACCGGGTTCGGCAGCTCGTGGCTCCCGTGAAGATGTCACCGGGGCTGCTTCCGACGGCGGCTCTGAGCAGTGCGCTGACCGCCTTCTGCGTCCTCTTCTCCTCGGTCATCGCCACCTATGTCGGTGTTCTGCTCGCCGGCTGCACTCTGCCCTGAGGGCGCAGGTGCCGGTGGGTGTGAGCGAGCCCGATTCTGCCTTCCATCCGGACTCTCACAACCGCAGCTCTTGTCCGACGCTGCGAGCGTACCCCTCCTTGACGAGGTCGAGGTGCGTCCACGAATCCAGAGAAGCGACCTCGGCCAGGCTGCGCAGGGACTCGACGGCAGTGAGCACTTCGCCGGAGGCATGGCCATGGACGGTGGCGATGAAGTCGAAGGCGCCGTGGGTACGAGCCGCGAAGTCGATTGCTGGTGTGGCCAGGATGAGCTCTCGGATTGCGTCGAGGCTGCCGCGGGCCGAGATGCCCAGACCGATGGAGAACCGGTTGCGTGAGATTCCGCCGGGACGGATCGCCGAGATGCGGATGACACCAGCGTCGAGGAGCTTCGCCACCCGCTCTCTTACTGAAGAAGGGGACAGATGGACCTCATCGGACAGAGTCTTGAAGCTTGTGCGACCATCGCGCTGGAGCATCGCAATGATGGCGATGTCGATCGGATCGGGTGAGACGTCCTTGCGCGCGTTCGAGACGAAGAAGCCTTTGAGCACCTCGACATAGGTGGTCAGACGGATCGAGCGGACACCTGGGATCGCGCGCACGGCAGCGAGCATCTCGTCGAGTTCGCTGAGATCGCCATGTCGGAACTCGACGACGATCGGACGCATGCCGCTGACCAGGGAGACCAGCACGGCGTCGGAATAGTCGGCGATCCGGTGAGCGATCGGGGCTGCTGCGCCCTCGACGTCGAGCATCGCATGGACGAGCACCTCGTGGCCGGCGAATCCGGGATCCACGGCCGCCACGACTTTGACACCCTCCTCGTCGATGAGACGGCGCACCCGCTGCGAGGCGAGATCGCGCGAGATGCCGAGCATGCGAGCAAGGTCGAGAATGCTCGCGCGACCGTCGGCCTGCAGCGCTCGGACGAGAGCGGCATCAAGGTCACCGAGATCCCGCTGAGCGTCAGCGCCCTCCGAGGTCGTCATCGGCAGGAACCTCCCATCAGTAACCCGCGGTGGTTCGGAGCAACTCCAAAACCATGATTCAGTCAATTCTATCTCGCAGAAATTCGGTCGATGATTATCTTCAGCAGATGATATGAGTGAAATGTCGAAATCTATCGCCAGAACCGCGATCAGTTGGGCCACTGGACCGGTCGCCTCCCTGACGAACACATGCAAAAACCTCTATATTCGGCGAAGGCACACATCATGCCGACGAATCACATTCGAGCAAGGGAGCTCCACATGCCTTCCACGCACCCGGGCCAGGCCAAGACGCATCGCAAAGCACTGAAGTCGGGCTTCGCGGCCGCTGTCGGCACCACCGTCGAATGGTACGACTTCTACGTCTATGCCACCGCCGCAGCCATCGTCTTCCCCCAGGTGTTCTTCCCCGAGGTCGACAGGTCGCTGGGAACTCTTGCCTCCTTCGGCACCTACGCCGTGGCCTTCTTCATGCGTCCTCTGGGCGGAATCATCTTCGGCCATGTCGGCGACCGCCTCGGTCGCAAGCCCGCACTGACGATCACACTGCTCATCATGGGTGTCGCCACCGTTCTCGTCGGCTGCTTGCCCGACTACGCCACAGCCGGAATGCTCGGCCCCGTCCTCCTCATCGTCTTCCGGATGTTCCAGGGGCTGGCCGTGGGAGGCGAGTGGGGCGGAGCGAGCCTCATGTCGGTCGAGTCCGCGCCCGAGAAATGGAAGACCTTCTACGGCGGATTCACACAACTGGGGAATCCGCTCGGGGCCCTGCTGTCCTCAGCGGCCTTCTGGATCCTTGCCGCAGCCGGCGACGACGTGCTCATGACCTGGGGATGGAGGATCCCATTCCTGTTCTCCGTCATCCTCATCGGCGTCGGCATCTGGGTGCGACTGCGGATCGAGGAGACACCAGTATTCGAGAACGAAGCCAAACAGGAGAAGGACTCGACTCCGATTCTCTACGCGCTCAAGTTCAATTGGCTGCCCATCCTCATGGGTATGGGAATCATCGCTATGTCTTCGGGTGGCTACGTCATCGCCACGACCTTCGTCCAGAACTACGCCACCGGACCCGATGTCGCCATCGGTGCCGATACCATCCTCGCCGCCATGACCGTCGCCTCCTTCGTCGAGGCGGTCGTCACTCTGCCGTTGGCTGCGCTCGGCGACAAGTGGGGAGGCAAGATGCTCATGTACCTGGGCATCGGATTGTCATTCGTCACCATGATTCCGCTCATCCTCTCGATCGAGGCCGGCAATGTCGCCGTGATGTTCGTCCTGGTCTCCGCCATCCGACTCACGCTCTCAGGTGCATGGGCCCCGCTCTCAGCCCTCATGGCGCACATGTTCCGACCGCAGGCCCGCTACACCTCGATGTCTCTGTCCTACGGTCTCGGTGCCGCCATCTGGGGCGGACTCTCACCGGCGATCGCCAGCGGGCTCATGACCTTGACCGGCAGCATCTGGTCGGTTGTCGCCTTCTTCGGACTGCTTTCGGTCGTCGCCTGGCTCGGCACGGCCTTCGCCCCACAGCACCGTGATGCCGTAGACACGGCAGCACCGACCACCGATCTGACCAACCAACCCCGAGGAGATCACTGATGCGCAGACTTGCCACCTTCGACGACCGCGATTCGCAGCCGACAATCGTCACCGCCGATCACATCCACACCGTCGATGACGTGAATCCGAGCGCAGAGGCGATGTTCATCGCAGGCGGAACGATCAGGGCCATCGGCTCTCGTGCCGAGGTGGAAGCGGCGGCATCAGGGGCCGACCCCGTCCGCATCGACCGGCCCGGGACCACGATCGTGCCCGGCTTCGTCGACGCCCACGCCCACCCGCTCATGTACGGGCAGATGCTCACCTGGATCGACGTGTCACCGGACAAGGCAGGCACGATCCCAGCGATCATCGAACTCATGCGCGAAGGCGCGAAGAGACTGCCGGCAGGAACACCGATCCGCGGGTACGGCTACGAGCAGCGCAATCTCGCTGAGCGGAGGCACCCGCGCAAGGAGGAGCTCGACGAGATCGCCACCGACCGCGAGGTCTACATCATGAATTCCTCCGGCCACGGGGGAGTGGTCAACTCCTTCACCTTCGAGAAGTTCGGCATCACGAAGGAGACGCCGAACCCCGAAGGCGGCGAATTCTTCCGCGACGCTGACGGTGAGCTCACCGGTGAACTCTCCGATGCGGCCTGCAACGTCCTCACCGGACTCCACGGTGTCAAGATCGGCCATCACGGACCGAACTTCCACCTCGGCGACGAGGCCGCCGAACACCAGCACCAGCTCGATCTCGTTCAGCGAGAATTCCTGGCAGGCGGCGTCACCGCCATCGGCGATGCACAGGTGTCGAAGCGGGAATTCGCCGCCTACCTGACGATGGTCGACCGGGGAGCGCTGGATCTGCGGGTGTCCATGTACTTTCTCTCCCACCTCCTCGACCAGGTCATCGATCTCGGCCTGACCGGTCCTTTCGGCAACGCCTTCCTCTCAGCGACCGGGATCAAACTCTATGCCGACGGCACCCTGGGCGGCTGGACCGCCTACTTCCCCGAAGGCTATGTAGGCGACCCCTGCCGCACCGGCCAGCTCTACCACGACCCGAGAGAATACGCCGAGCTGCTGTCCCGAGCTCATGCGCACGGATTGCAGACAGCTACGCATGCCCAATCACCGACCGCCATCGCCATGGTCGTCGACGCAGTTGAGAAGGCTCTGGGTGAGCGACCGGATGCCGATGCCCGACATCGGATCGAGCACTGTGGACTGCCGACTGAGGCAGACATCACCCGGATGGCCGAGCTCGGCATAAGGCCGGTCAACCAGACTCAGCACTACTTCAACTGGGGCGAGGGCGTCGAGCAGGCGATCGGCACACCGGGAGAGCGATTCAACCCCCTCGGCGAATTCCTCGCGGCCGGTGTCCCCGCCACCATCTCCTCCGATGCCCCCGTCGCCGAGCCCCGACCGCTCGAAGCGATACAGGCGGCGGTGACCCGGGTGACACGGCGCGGTGCCAAGCTCGGTCCCGACAGTCTGCGGATCACCGCCGCCCAGGCACTGAGGGCCCACACCCTGGAAGGAGCGACCTCCCTGGGCCGGGAGAACGAGTTCGGTTCGCTGGCCGTCGGAAAGCGTGCAGACTTCGTCGTCCTCGACGCCGACCCGTTGGCCGTCGACCCGGCCGAGATCGCTGGCATCGGGGTTCGTGAGACCTGGGTCGACGGCAGCATCCGTCGCTTCGCCGAAGGCCTGACCTCCAGCGATCATCATCGTCCGACGGAAGAGGTCTGAGCCGTGCACGCACTGCTGACGAAGACGGAGAAGCGCAGAACCACGGGCTGGGTGGTCATGGAGGCACTGCGTTCCTACGGTGTCGACACGGTCTTCGGGATCCCTGGAACCCACAACCTCGAGTTCTACCGTCCGCTGGAAGCGCTGGGTACTCGTGCCGTCACGGCCCGACACGAACAGGGCGCCGGATACGCCGCAGACGGGTGGTCGCTGCAGACAGGGCTGCCGGGAGTCGTGCTCACCACAAGTGGGCCCGGACTGCTCAACGCGCTCTCGGCAGCAGGGACCGCCTTCTGCGAGTCCCGGCCCATGATCATCCTCGCCCCAGGCCCGGCCCGGGGCGAGGAGTTCGCCGACGCGGGCACCCTGCATGAGACGAAGGACCAGCTCGCGGCCGCCTCGGCGATCGTCGAATGGGGACGCCGGGTGACCACAGCTGAGGAGGCGGTGATCGCCGTTCACGACGCCTTCGAGCTCTTCGCCTCCTCGCGGCCGCGACCGGTCTACATCGAGATCCCGCTCGACCTGCTCGACGAGGTCACCGACCTCGACGAGCGCCTCGTCACGGCCCGCACTGCCGACCCCGTACCCCTGCCGTCTTCGCAGAGCATCGCTGAGGCTGCGAACCTCTTGAACGCCGCACACAGACCGGTGATCCTTGCCGGCGGCGGTGCACGCGGTGCCGCGGATCAGGTCCAGAGGCTGGCCGAACGACTGGCTGCCCCAGTGGTCACGAGCCTCAACGGCAAGGGCATCCTCGATGAGCATCACCCGCTGTCGCTGGGGTCGAACCTGCGGCTGAGCAGCGTACGGGAGCACGCCCGGAATGCGGACGTGCTGCTCGTCATCGGCGCGAAGCTCGGCGATGCTGAACTGTGGGTCGACCGCCTCGATGCGCAGGGCACAGTCATCCGGATCGATATCCTCGACACGCAGATCGACAAGAACCAGACTGCTGATCTCGGCCTCGTCGGCGATGCCGCAACGGTGCTCGGCGCGATTATCGATGAGTCGGCGACAGCGGGTGAAGCCTCGCGGTCGGTCGCCGAATCAACGGTCGTCGAGCTGCTTGCGGCAGCACGGAGGGAATGCGCCGAACTCTCTCCGGCCAATACAGCGGTCTCGGCTGATATCGCCTCCGCCTTGCCCGCCGATGCGATCGTAGCCACCGATTCCTCGCAGATCGCCTACGGCGGGCTGCTGAATGTGCTCAAGGTTTCGAGGGCGAATTCGACTCCGTATATGGGTACCTTCGCAACTCTGGGGTACGGGCTGCCGGCAGCACTGGGCGCGCGCATCGGGGCTCCGCACCGACCGAGCTTCGTCGTCATCGGTGATGGAGCTCTGATGTTCTCCGTGCAGGAGTTCATCACCGTCGTCGAACAGGGCGAGGACGTCACCGTCATCGTCCTCGACAACGGAGGTTACGGGGAGATCCGAGCCAATGAGGCTGATATCGGCATCGCGCCGATCGGAGTCGACCTCGTCCAACCGGATTGGCCGGGCCTGGCGAGAGCATTCGGGGGCGCCGGCAGGCATGTGAGCTCCGCCGCCGAACTGGCCGCAGCCGTCGACACCGCCCTCGCCGAAGGCGGACTTCAACTCATCCACCTCGATCTCACTGCGTACGCATCTGAGGAGACCAAGTGACAAACTACCCGATCGCTGTCTTCACCGATATCGAGGACACCGACATCAGCCCTGCCGTGGCGATGCTTGAAGGCGCAGGTTTTGAGACCCGGGTGCTGGCGACACGCGATCCGCAGAAGATCATTGCAGGCGCTGAAGGGGCACAGGCGCTGCTGCCGGGCTATTCGGAGATCACCCGCGAGGTCATCGAGGCACTTCCCGACCTACGCATCATTTCGCTGATGTCCATGGGCACGGACAGCGTCGACATCGATGCTGCCGACGAGCATGGAATCTGGGTGACCAACGTTTCCGGAGCCGCTACCGAGGAAGTCGCCACCCACACTCTGTCGATTGTGCTTGCCCATCTGCGCCGCCTTCGCTTCTACACCGCCTCGGCGAACCCCACCGACTGGAACGCGCGGTCGGCAGTCGCACCTCGACGTGTGAGCGAGCTGACGATGGGCATCGTCGGCCTCGGCCGCATCGGACAGGAACTCGCGAGACAGTCCTCAGCACTGTTCGGATCTGTTATCGGCTTCGACCCTTACCTGCCCGACACCGAGGCGGTTCGAGCCGACCTGGACGCACTGGGTGTGCGACGGGTCGACCTCGACGAAGTGCGCGCGAACGCCGATGTGCTCTCGCTGCATCTGCCGCTGACAGAGGACACGGAGAACATGGTCGACGCGGAGTTCCTCGCAGGAATGGCAGAGGGCTCGCTCCTTGCCAACGTCTCCCGCGGTGGCCTCATCGATCACGCTGCGCTGGCGGGCGCA
Organism: Brevibacterium sp. S22; assembly: GCF_004745485.1. Classification (GTDB taxonomy): domain Bacteria; phylum Actinomycetota; class Actinomycetes; order Actinomycetales; family Brevibacteriaceae; genus Brevibacterium. The sequence continues at coordinate 37,005 of NZ_RHFG01000026.1, read as the reverse complement.
CTCGACTCCGGTCGACTCGCCGGGGCCTGCCTCGACGTCCTCGACATGGAGCCGCCGACACCCGAGCACCCAATGCTGGGACGAGACGACGTTCTGCTGACTCCTCACATCGCCTATTACTCCGAACGCACCGCAGAAGAGTACGTGCGCATACAGGCACAGAACGCCATCGCGCTGTTTGAGACAGGGCATCCGGTTTCGCCCGTGAACGCTCCTGAAGACCCAACCGGAGGCATACAGAATGACCGCTCCTAATGATTCGCCCCAGACCTCTGAAGATGTTCTGACCGACGAGGTCAAAGCAACTGCCAGGGCCTGGATCGACGCGCACCTCGATGAACTCGCCGAGTGGCACACTCACATTTGGGAGCTGGCCGAACCCGCTTGGCGCGAATACCGTTCTCAGGCCTGGTACGTAGAGAGGCTGCGCGAAGAGGGCTTTGCTGTCGAAGACGGCTCGGCCGGAATGCCCACCGCATTCTGCGCCGAATGGTCTAACGGCGAGGGGCCGACGCTTCTGAGCTACGCCGAATACGATGCGGTGCCCGGAAACAGTCAGGCCGCGACAACGCATGAGCAGCCTCGCGCCGGAATCAGCCGCTTCGCTCCTGGGCACACCGATCCGCACTCCGCGCTGGGGATCTCGACCCTCGCCGGCCTGCTTGCGACGAAACACGCGATGGAGGTGCACAACCTCGGCGGGCGGCTGAAGTACACCGGCGAGCCGGCGGAGAAGATGCACGGCTCGAAGGTCGTTCACGGACTGCGCGGCTATTACGACGATGCGGACGCGATCGTGTCCTTCCATCCCTTCTACATGCTGCCGCTGTGCAACACCGCCCGCTGGGACACCCACTGTGGTGCCTATTATTCGAAGGTGTACAGCTTCATCTGCGACCACCCGGAGACCTGGCAGCTCTCGAGCGCCGACCCGAACTCGCCGATCCCCGCCTCGCACTCAGCCGCTAGGGCACCGGGAGCCAATGTGGCGCTGTCGCAGATGTACACGGCCAGTCGGACGATGCTCGACTCGATGCTGCCGGCCACCGGAGGGTGGAGCTTCTCCGACGCGATCCTCACCGATGGTCAGGCTACCGCCGACAACCTGCCGCAGCGGGTGGCCAGGCTGCAGTATTCGTGGCGAACTCCCGATGTCGAAATGGCCGAGCATGTTCTCGCCGTCCTCGACCGCAATGCCGCTGCCGCCGCCTCCATGGCCCACTGTGAAGTCGAAGACAGATGGGTGGCCAGAAGCCGGCCCGGTCGGGCGAACCATGTGCTCGCCGAGGTGCTCTATGCCAACCTCGAACAGGTCGGACCGCCCGAATACGGGCCGAAGGCCGTCGAGACAGGGCGGGCAATCCAGTCCGCTCTCGGAGTCCAACCGACGGAGAACCCGTTCCTGGCAGCCACCGAAGAACTCATCGAACCGCAGGAAGCCGAACGCATCCTGCGTGAGCAGATGCCGGTGTGGCAGAGGAATTGGACCAGCGACGACTACGTCGAGATGTCGCACTACGCTCCGCTCGTGCGTTTCTACATCGCCCGACCGACACTCACTCCCAGCGCTGATGGGCGACCACACCCTCCCTGGGCCATGAATGCACTCGGAGGCATCCCCGCGACGATCACACCGACGATCGAGACTGCCGGAAAGACGATCGCGGGAACATTCCTCGATCTGCTGCAGCGACCCAAGCTGCTGTCCGACGCGAAATCGGAATTCGACCGGCGGGTCCGGGCCGAGCCGATGCCGCCCCTGCTGCCCGACGACTTCGCGGCACCTGTTGACCTGCCCTGGCCCGATTACAGATGAAACAGCGCTCAGAGTGTGGCCATTGTGTGTTGACACAAAGAAATGCACAATAGAATGCATGTACGAATATAACGGCGCGGTGCAGGACAGCGAGCACGAGCTTCCGGCGTGGATGGTCCGGTACCGGAACTTCAAAACGCTGTGTTCCTACGTCTGCGGCGAGTTCATCCGCTTCTACCTCACCACCGGCTGCGACCAGATCAGCTACACGCATTCGCAGATCACCGAGGGACTGCCGAACTATTCGTGCCGCCTGACCTCCGTCGACGAGGCGGTCCTGCTGCTGCCGCTCGACGACTGGGTCGAGCGCATGGATGAGGTCCGTCCCCTCGTGCGGGAGTGGTTGGGGGAACACTCGGATCTCAAGGGATGCAAGCCGGAGAAGTCGCACTACCAAGGTGACCCGTATTGGTTCACCCGCTGGCAGGAGGCCAACCCTTGGTGACGGTTGGACGGTCCTGAACACGAGCCGTCTGCCGTGGTGAGGGGACCTGTCGCCGAGAACCATAGACACCGGTCAGGCCGACCGCAGTAGAATCGAGAACATGCGCAAACGTGTGATCGTCATCGTCTTAGCTGCCTTAGCAGTGCTCGGGTTGGTCGCCGGCATGCTCAGTGGCGCTCCAGTCTGAGTCGCTTTCCGGCCCGACAGAATCCACCCTGCCGGGGAAACTCTGCAATGCTATGTTGAGCGGCATGGGAAGCAATGACGATCTCAACTCGCAGCAGTCAGACGTGCCGAGACAGAAGCCGACCGTGAAGACCTTTCACGACGACATCGGCGTGCTCAACCAGCTGAAGAAACTCGAGTCGGAGGGCATTCCGAAGACGGCCCTGCACGTCTTCGCCCACGATTCAGAAGGCGTCGACGAAGTGGTCGGCACCGGCGGCGGAACCCTGAAGGGCATCGGAGAACTCGCGGCCGAACTGTACAACGAACGGAGCGACGAACTCCGGGAGATCTTTCAACGCTACGGCTTCGACTCCGATGAAATCGAGAAGTTCGAAGATGATCTCGACAACGGAGCGATTCTGCTTGTGATCGACGAAACCGCTCCCCGCGCGAAGTAGCAACCGCTCCCCGCGCGAATTATAAGGGCAATCGCCGGACACCGTAAGGGGCTGGTCGCGGACGTCGAGGTTTGGGACGGTGGAGTCTCGGTTCGGCAGAGGTCGTCGGGCAGACGCGCTTCCTGCATCGCTGAAGACCTTCCGAACCTTCGACGAAAGGAGAACCCGTGACCGCGAAATTCAACACCACGAACCCGGCAACCGGAGAGGTCCTCAAGGAATTTCCCACCGCCAGCGACGAGGAGATCTCCGCCGTCATCGACGCCTCCGACGCGGCCTTCCAGGCATGGCGGACGACCGACGTCCGCGACCGTGCTGCACCGCTTGCCCGAGCAGCAGATCTCATGGAAGAGCGTCGTTCCGAGCTTGCTGAACTGCTGACACTCGAGATGGGCAAACTGCCGGCCGAGGCTGACGCCGAAATCGCTCTCTCAGCGAAGATTCTGCGCTACTACGCAGAGGATGGACCGTTGCTGCTCTCCGACGAGGTGCTCGAACCGGCCAGCGGTGGCAGCGCGGTGATGAAGTACGAACCCATCGGGCCGCTACTCGGCGTCATGCCGTGGAACTTCCCCTACTACCAGGTGGTCCGTCTGGCTGCGCCGAACCTCGTCGCGGGCAACACCATCATCCTCAAGCACGCCTCGAACTGCCCGCAGTCGGCTCTCGCCTTTGAACAGATCATGCACGACGCGCGTCTGCCGCGCGACTGCTATCGCAACGTCTTCGCCGACAATGATCAGATCCAGACGATCATCGCCGACGAGCGGGTGCGAGGCGCATCGCTGACCGGCTCCGAAGGTGCCGGTGCGGCAGTGGCGAGCGGTGCGGGAAGCAATCTCAAGAAGTCCATTCTCGAACTCGGCGGCAGCGATCCGTTCATCGTTCTCGACTCCGCCGATCTCGACTCGGCAGTCGATGCCGCCGTTGCGGGCAGGATGACGAACTCCGGACAGAGCTGCATCGCCTCCAAACGCCTGATCGTGCTCGAGGGGCACTACCGCGAATTCGTCGATCTGCTGACTGCGAAGATGTCGAGATTCGTCGCCGGCGATCCACGGGATTCTGCGACGACGATGGCACCTCTGTCCTCCGAACAGGCGGCACAGGACCTCATGGAACAGGTCGAAGACGCCATCGACCACGGCGCCCAGGTGCATACCGGCGGGCATCGTGTCGACAGCCCGGGGGCATTCGTCGAACCCACAGTGCTCACCGGAGTCACGAAGCAGATGCGTGCCTACTCGGAAGAGCTGTTCGGCCCGGTCGCCGTCGTCTACTCGGTCACGGATGAAGACGAGGCCATAGCTTTGGCCAACGACTCGTCATTCGGCCTCGGCGGCACGGTCGTCAGCGATGATATCGAGAAAGCCCAGCGCGTAGCTGATCGGATCGACACCGGAATGGTCTGGATCAATCAGGCGACTTGGACAGAACCGGACCTGCCGTTCGGCGGGACCAAACGCTCCGGCGTCGGCCGTGAACTCGGCGCAGAGGGCGTCCGAGAATTCGTCAACAAGAAGCTCATCCGCACGCCCTGACCAACACGCCTCGGAGCCGACCGGTCCCATCCGGCATCGGGGCTCGTCACGTGATCGACTGTGCATCGACCGAGGAGGAGACATGGACTTCAACATTCGCAATCGCACGGCCCTGGTGACCGGGGCGAGCTCTGGCATCGGGCTGGAAACGTCGCGCCGGCTGCTCGACGAAGGAGCCGTCGTCGTGATGACCGGGCCCGAACCTGATGAACTCAAAGCCGCCGTGGACGAACTCGCCGAGTTCAAGGAGCGGATCTACGCCCACGACGCGGACATCGCCGATGACGAGTCTGTTGACGCTCTCGCCGCGTCCGTCGCCGCCGAGGTCGGTGACATTGACATCCTCGTCAACGTCGCCGGCATCCACGGCGCCGGCGGGCTGTTCCACGAAATCGATCAGGACGGGTGGAACCGGACGATCGACGTCGACCTCATGGGACCCGTCCGGGTGACGCGAGCCTTCCTGCCGGGACTTCGCCGAGGAGGCTGGGGCCGAATCGTGTTCGTGTCCTCCGAAGATGCGGTCCAACCCTATGACGACGAGTTGCCGTACTGTGCAGCAAAAGCGGGACTGCTGTCCCTGGCGAAGGGGCTCTCACGGACGTATGCCGCGGAAGGTCTGCTGGTCAACACCGTCTCTCCCGCGTTCATCGCCACCCCGATGACCGACGAGATGATGCGGCAGAGAGCCGAACAGCACGGGGTGACCTTCGACGAAGCGATCTCCTCCTTCCTCCGAGAAGAACGCCCATTCATGGAACTTGGCCGACGCGGACGGCCTGAGGAAGTGGCTGCGGTCATCGCCTTCCTGTGTTCGGATGCCGCGAGCTTCGTCAACGGTTCGAACTACCGCGTTGATGCCGGATCTGTGGCGACGATCTGACCTTCCCGCCGAGGCTGTGATGGCGCCATATGACCATGACCGGACAGAAGGAGCATCCGAAATGACCGACTTCCGATACGTGATCATCGGCGGCGGCATGACCGCCGATGCCGCAGCGAGGGGAATACGAGAGTGTGATGCGGACGGGTCGGTTGCGATCATCAGCAACGACGTCGAAGAGCCGTACACCCGACCGGCATTGAGCAAACGACTATGGACCGACGGAGAGTTCAGTCGCGACGACAATCGTCTTGATACGGCTGCCGTCGACGGCGTGCAGATCTTTCTGCAGACGGAGGCGACCCGCGTCGATGTCGAAGAGAGATCCGTGAAAACGACGTCCGGCGAATTCGGCTTCGACAAGCTGCTGTTCGCGACAGGTGGGCGGCCGAAGACCATTGACCTCGACAGCGGCGAACGCGTCATCTACTTCCGTGACTTCGCCGACTACCGCCGATTGCGCGCACTCTCCGGGAAGGGCCGACGGATCGCCGTGATCGGTGGGGGCTTCATCGGCACCGAACTTGCCTCGGCACTCGCGCAGAACTCGACCGATACGACTCTGATCTTCGACGACGAGATTCTGGGAGCCTCTGTCTTCCCAGCCGATCTGGCAGAACGATTCCATCAGCTCTATATCGATCACGGCGTCGGTCTGGTTCCGGGGACGAAGGTTTCTGCGGGCCGCACCGATTCCGATCGGGTGATCCTCGACTGCGGCGGCGACACCCACACCTTCGACGCCGTCGCAGTCGGTCTCGGGATCACTCCATCGACTCGTCTGGCAGAGGCTGCGGGTCTCGACGTCGACGACGGAATCGTCGTCGACGCCTCCCTGCGCACCTCCGCTCCTAATGTGTTCGCCGCCGGAGACGTCGCCAGCTATCCCGATGCGATTCTCGGACGGCAGCGCGTCGAACACGTCGACAACGCCACGCAGATGGGAGCTGCGGCCGGCCGGATCATGGCAGGCGCGGACGAGACATACACCCATACGCCCTACTTCTATACGAATGTGTTCGACTTCGGCTACCGAGCCGTCGGCACCCTCGACCCTGACCTTCTGACCGTCGAGGACTGGGGCACCCCGCATACTCGAGGAGCGGTCTTCTACCTCAGCGACGATCGGCGTGTGCGAGGCGTCCTCACACTAGGGCTGGATGACGAACTGGACGCGGCACGGACGATCATCTCCGAAGACTGGGCTCACTCGCCGGGCGACCTCGTGCACCGTCTGACGTCTTCAGCCTGAATACGCCGCCCTCGCCGTGGTCGCTCGAGCTCTGAGGAGAGCTCAGCGGTCGCGGTCGTCGCTGAAAGGTGCCCGCGGGGGAGGGGGCAACATGTCGATGAGTTCATTGACGGCTTCGGCGAGAATATCGTGCTGGTAAGGAGCCAGGAGATACGCCTCGTGAATGTAGGCATCGAGTTCGTACTCCGTGAGCTCGCCGCCGAGGCTGACGTAGTGCATCCACACCCCGGTGATCGACAGATTCCAGAAATCGATGGCTTCCGCGAGTTCCCTGCGCCGGACGATCGCCCGGTCACCAGCACAGGAAGACACGAGGTGGGCTTCGGTGCGCCTGTGGTTCTGCTCGTCCATGCTGGTGATTCGCCTCGTGAGATCCGCGGCAGGAAGTCTGTCTCGTCCGCCGTGGGCATTGACCGGGCCTCCCTCACTGGAGAGCGGGCAACGCCGCTGTCCCCACATTCTAAGTACGGCACCTCAGACAGCACCAGGGGGTGCGGATCGTCCCGACTGACCTCATACGGGCGGTTGGATCGAGCGCTCGCAGAGAGGTCCGTCGCCTAATCGAAGGAGATCTGGTGTTTGTGTCCGACGTCCTTCGTAATCGCCTGCAGCTGCGCACTGATCAGAGGATCTCTGTCGATGTGCCGGCGAGCGATGGGACACGAGACTGTGATGGGAAGGCGGCGGTTGAGGGAGTCCTCGAGAGACAGACGCATGAGCTCTCGGCAGTGTCGTTCCGCGTTGATCGGCTCGATAGCCTCGCAGTAGACGAACATCATTCCGTCCGGCGCGATCGTGTAGTGAAGTGAAGCCACAAGCTGCCCGGGCAGATAGAGGTCGAATTTGGAAGCTTCGGTGTTGTTGAGCAGTGTGTACACAGAGATCCCCTTGGATGAGAGACGGAGGCCAGCTGCTCGACCGATCTCAGCTTAGCCCACAGCCGCTCGTCACTACAACGTTCTTTCCCGGAGGTAGTGCAGTGAGGCCTCAGGGGTTCACCTTCATGGTGGTAGTCGGGCGATGGTTCGCTTGTCGGTGCCGGCTCAGCCGGTCATCCCCGGAAGCGAACCAGTGCGAACGAATTCTTCGGCCACCTCCCGCAGCTTCGTATTCGTCGTCGAGCTCACCTTTGTCAGAAGCAGGAAAGCGTCGTGCTCGCCGATCTTGTATCTCTCCATGAGGATGCCTTTGGCCTGCCCGATGAGATCTCGGGAGGCCACAGCTTCGTAGAGCTGGCCCTACTTCTGCGCATTGGCCAGGGCCAAGGACGCGTGTGCGGCCAAACCGCTGCCGATGTCTTCGGCTCCTTGGTCGAACGCCTTGGGCGTCCTCGAGTACAGATTGAGAGCACCGAGGCTGTCGGCTTCGACATAGAGCTGGAACGCAAGCATGCTTCTCACTCCCTCAGCGACCGCACTGGCGGCGAATCGTGGCCAGCGGGTGCGGGTGCTGAGATCCGGGACCCGCACAATGCGGTGTTCCCGAATGGAGTCGAAACAGGGGCCCTCATGCAGCTCCGACTGCAGGGCGTCCAATCGCTCGGGGATGAGGTGCGAGGGTGCCCGGGAGCGAATTCGGCCATCGCTGCTGACGATCGAGAGCGACGCGTAATCGGCACCTGGTATGACTCGCACCGCTTCGTCGACCATCACCCCGAGGACGAGATCGTCGGGTTCCATCATGAGGGAGCGGGCCCATTCGCCGAGTTCTGCAGTCAGCCGGTGTCGATCGGTGTGGGTGACCGTCGGTGCTGAAGACACCGACTCCTCACCCATGACGTCGCGATCGGGGCCCGTCGACTCTGCTGCAGTGTCATCCATCTCGGATCCCCTCTTCCCCACATGCCAGCGCTGTCACCGGTGACCTCAGTATTCGTCGGCATCGCCTCTGGCGTCAATACAGAGTCAGCCGCAGAGTGGCCACGACGTCGTCGGCGGCGTCCGACGGGCGCTCAGGGGGTGGGCTGGCCGCCGTTGACGTTGAGGGTCTCACCGATCACGTAGCTCGATTCCGATGAGGTGAGGAATACATATGCGGGCGCCAGCTCCGTCGGCTGTCCCGCCCGTCCGAGCGGAGTGTTCTTGCCGAAATGCGGCAGTGCCTCCTTCGGCTGGCCGTCGGAGACCTGCAGCGGGGTCCAGATCGGTCCCGGGGCCACGGAGTTCACTCGGATGCCCTTCGGGGCGAGCTGGGTGGCCAGCCCCTTCGTGAAGTTGTTGATCGCCGCTTTCGTCGACGCATAGTCGATGAGGTGGGCGGAAGGCGAGTAGGCCTGCACGGAGGTGGTGTTGACGATCGTCGACCCGGGCCGGAGGTGTTCGAGAGCGGCCTGCGAGATCCGGAACATCGCCTGGATGTTCGTCCGGTACGTGTTCTCCCACTGTTCGTCCGTGAGATCGGCGATGTCTTCGACGGCGATCTGTCGACCGGCGTTGTTGACCAGGGCGTCGAGTCCGCCCAGTTCCTCGGCTGCCTGTCGGACCACTCTGCGACAGTGATCGCGGTCTGCCAGGTCGCCGGGCAGCGGCACAGCTGTGCGGCCGGCCTCGCGGATGAGCTCACAGACGCGCTGTGCGTCCTCCTCCTCGGCAGGCAGATAGGACAGGGCGACGTCGGCCCCTTCCCTGGCGAAGGCGATTGCGACCGCAGCTCCGATGCCGGAGTCCGAGCCGGTGATGAGCGCCTTGCGACCGCGGAGCCTGCCGGTGCCGGCATAGCTGTCCTCACCGCGATCAGTGCCGGGGATGAGCTCGGCGTCAAGGCCCGGCTCGGGTTGATCCTGCTTCGGGGGTGTGATGTCGGGAAAACGTGTGGTCGGGTCTTGGAAAGTCAGCTGGTCGCTCATCGCGATCCTCCTTTGTCCTGCTTCGTCCGCCGCTTGCTCTCCTTCTCGAGCGCATCGATGAGTTCCTGCTTCGTCATCGACGAGCGCCCGGAGATGTTCAGCTTCTTCGCCTGAGCGTAGAGGTGCTCCTTCGAGGCGTTCGCATCGACTCCGCCTGCCGTCCTGCGATTGGTGTTCTTGCCGCCTGCGCTCTGCGCGTCCGAGGGGCCGGAGGAATCTTTCGCCACCCATCTGTCGCCGACCTTTTCGAAACTGTGTTTGAGGGCGTCGTAGGCGACCTGGTGGGCTCGCTTCTCATCCCCGTATTGGTCAATGGCCGAGTCGTAGGCCTTGGCGAAGGTCCGCTGCGCCTTCTTACTCGACTTCTCCAGTGTCGACGGCAGCTCGGCTTCCTTGGGCTTTCCCGTCTTCGTCGTCTTCGGCATGGTGTGAACAGCTCCTATCGTGTCGGCGTCGTCTGCTGCATCGAGGTTCGGTCCCGTTCAAGGCGGAGGTCGGTCTATCTCACCGCCGCCTCAGCCGGTGCGCTTCTTCGGGGCCGACTTCTTCGTCCCCTTCTTCGACGGCGATTTCTTCGCATCCTGCTTCGTGTCGGCCTTCTTCGACGTTCCCTTCTTCTTCGACGACCGGGAACTGTCCACTGACTTGCGCAGTGCTTCCATGAGGTCGATGACATCGCCGCCGGTGTCATCTTCTGCGTCTTCTTCGTCGAACGTCTTCTCGACATCGAGGCTCTCGCCCGCTTCGATCTTCGCGTCGATCAGTTTGCGCAGCTCGACCTGGTAGTCGTCGGTGAACTCCTCGGGGGTGAAGTCTTCGGAGTAGGACTCGACGAGCTTCTCCGACATCTCGAGTTCCTTGTCGGAGATCTTCGCCTTCGAGTTCACGCCCTTGAAGTCCACGTCCCGGATCTCGTCGGCCCAGCGCAGCGTCTGAACCATGAGGACCTTTCCGCACACCCGCAGAACGGCCAGCCGTGTCCGAGTGCGCAGCGTGAGTCTGACGATCGCGGTCCGTTCGGTGTCCTCGAGCGTCTGCCGCAGCAGAAGGTAGGCCTTCGGGGTCTTCGAGGTCGGCTCGAGGAAGTAGGACTTCTCAAGCATGATGGGGTCGATCTCGTCACTGGGCACGAACTGGAGGACTTCGATGTCGTCGTCATCATCTGCCGGGAGAGCCTCGAAGTCCTCGCTTGTGAGCACCACTCGGTGCTCGCCGTCGTCGAAGGCTTTGTCGATGTCGTCGTATTCGACGGTCTTTCCGCATTCCTCACAGCGATGCTGATTGCGGATGCGACCGTCGTCTTTGGCATGGACCTGATGCATTCTCACGTCGTGGTTCTCCGTGGCCGAGTACAGCTTCACGGGCACATTCACGAGGCCGAAGACGATGGATCCGGTCCAGATAGCTCTCATATCCCCATTGAAACGCAGGTTTCGGGCACTGGCTAGCCCCCTTGGCCGAGTACTCGGTTGACGCACTCAGAGCATCTGGCCCCGGGGATCAGCCGGACTCTCGAGCCCTGCGCGCCGAGGCGACGTCATCGACGATGACGACGATGTGGCGCAGGCTCGTGATGAGGGAGCCGTAGAGCGGCCAGGTGGTCTTCGGAAGCGTCTGAGCCTGTGCGATGTCGGTTGAGAGCTGTTCGAGGCTGTCGAAGATCGGTTCGACCTCGCTGTCGGGATCGGCGATGGCCTCTCCGGCATCGGCGACGATCGACGCCCATTCTTCACGGAACCATGTGTTCCATTCGGTTTCTGACGAGGACGCCTCACGCAGAGTTCGGGCGAGATTCCGCAGGTGCGAGATGCCTTCGTCGACTCTGAGCAGGATGCTCTCATAGCCTTCCTTCTCGGCAGGCTCCGCGCTCTCGGCAGTGGCTCGTCCGCCGCGCGAACTGCGCAGACGCACCGCCGTGCGGGGGTTGATGCGTCTGCTCTCGCGGGCGAATCGCACGGTCTGCCACGCCGACTCGAGCTCTCGGCTCATGGCCTCCGTACGTTCGAACCACTCCTGTGCGGCCTCAGAGTCCCATGAGCGGGAGAACTGCTTTGACATGTCGGTGAGGACTTCGCCCATCTGCCGGTTGACGCTGTCGATATAGCGTGCCGCCTGTCGATCCCGCAGAGGTGGGACCATGAGGAGGTTGACCGCGAGGCCGACGCCCACTCCGAGGGCGAGTTCGAGGAGTCGGTCGACGAGCAGGGGCTGCTGAGAGTCGAATCCGGAGCCGAGGATGAAGATCGCCGTCGTCGCGATCGCCACCCCTTCGTCGCGGATCCACGACAGGCGGGCACCGGCCAGACCGACGAACATCGCCAGAGCGAAAGTCCAGAGACCGACACCGAGGTAGTTGCCGATGAGGAAGGACACACCGACTCCGATCGTCGACGCGATCGTCGTCTGCACTCCTCGAGAGAACGACCTGTAGACGGTGGCGTGGACCGTCAGCAGCGCAGTCCACGGAGCAAGGAACGGCATCTGACTCTCAAGCACGGCATCGGAGAACCACCAAGCGCCCGTGGCTGCGATCACGCCCTTTGCGATCTGCAGTAAGTCGGTGGCGAACTCCGGCCGCCGGAAATACTCCGCCGCTGAGCGTTTGTGGGACATTGCAGGCTCCTTGCTTCGACGTTTCGATCAGACTAATTCAGCTCCGGACGCAGTGTAAGGGGCATCCCCATTGCAGGTCAGATCGGTATCGCCGCTCTCGTCAGGAAACAGATTCTCCGGGGAGTCGTGCTCATCATCGTCGGCTGCATTGTCGGACCCGGAGGAGTGAGCCTCGTCGGCTGACGGAGTGCGACGAAGCGAAACGGATAGAGTGAGTGGATGTCTCCTCTGAGAATGCCTTCCCTCCGCGACATCGGCCGTCGTTTCGTGCCCTGGGCGGTCGGTGGACTGGCCGGTGCGGTGCCGGCGACCGTCGCAGCGTCGATGGCCATCGACCTCATCCAGAAACGGGGACGGAAGACGCGCACTGCTCCGCGACCGGGAACCTTCAGCGCGACGGTCGAGGAGTCAGAGCTCAACATCTACACCGATGGTTCCACCCTCTACGAGGACATGCTCGATGCGATCGACTCCGCACGTGAGTCAATCCTCATGGAGACGTTCATCTGGAAGAACGACGAGGTCGGGCAGAGGTTCATCGATGCCTTCAATGCAGCATCAGATCGCGGCGTGGACATCCACCTCATCTACGACGGTTTTGCGAACCTGGCGGTCCCCGCATCCTTCTACCGGCAGCTGTCCGAACGGATCCATGTCCTGCGCCTGCCGACGGTGGCGCGGCAGTTCTGGCGCGGGCCTTTGCGCCACTCGGGATTCAACCATTCGAAGATCCTCGTCGTCGATGATGATGTGGCCTTCGTCGGAGGGTTCAACATCGGCGCTCTCTATTCCCGTCACTGGCGCGATACCCATCTGCGGTCGGTCGGGCCCGGAGCTTGGGGTCTGCGACAGACCATCGCACAGGTGTGGAACGAGTTCCACGACGACGAGCAGATCGCCTGGGTCCCGCCGACAGTGTGGGAGTCGAAGCTGCGGGTCGCGGCGAACCTGCCCATCCACCTCGTCTACCCGATTCGGAGCATGTACCTCAACGCCTTCGCCCGTGCACGGAAGCGGATCTGGCTGACGACTCCCTACTTCATCCCCGACCAGCAGCTGCTGCGCGCCCTCATCGAAGCGGCTGACAGGGGTGTCGATGTGCGGGTGATGGTTCCGCAGGAGTCCAACCACATCCTCGGGGACTGGCTCTCACGTGGGTTCTTCGAGCAGATGATCAACAGCAGGGTCACGGTCCTGCTCTACACCGCGAGCATGATCCATTCGAAGGTCGCGACCGTCGACGGCGAATGGTCGACGGTGGGTACGGCGAACATCGACCGGCTGTCGTTGACCTTCAACTACGAGACCAACGTCGAAGTCATCGACAGCGCCTTCGCCGCAGAGATGGAGAAGGTGTTCGACAGCGATTCCGCGCACTGCGTGGAACTCGGCGCGGATTGGCTCGACCGGCATCAGCTGGTCAAACTCGCCGAACGGGCGCTCGTGCCGATGCGCCCCTGGCTGTAAGCCGGGCTCTGCAGCCGACCGGATGAGCCTCAGACAGCGCAGACGCTGTGCACCCCCTGTCGCTTACCGGTGATGCCCAGTACCGTGAAAGGACGAACGCACGAACAGTGCACCGGAGGAGGTGCCCAGTGGCACGCCGCACACAGAAGGTCACGGTCGAGGGCCACCGGCTGACGTTGAGCAACCTGGACAAGGTCCTCTACCCGGAGACCAGGACGACCAAGGCTGCGATCCTCGATTACTGCGCCAGGATCGCCCCGCACCTCATCCGACATGCCCGGAACCGGATCGCCACCCGCAAACGCTGGGTCGATGGAGTCGGCACACCCGATGACCCGGGGGAGGTGTTCTTCGAGAAGAATCTCCCCGAATCCGCGCCGTCGTGGATCCGATCCCGCGCGATCCGGCACTCCACCGGCACCAAACGCTATCCACTGGTCGACGATCTGGCGACACTGACCTATCTCACGCAGATGGCGGCACTCGAGATCCATGTGCCGCAGTGGACGGTGAGGCCGGGAGCGAAAGACCCCGGCACGATCGACTCCGAGAGCAGATATCCGGACCGGATGGTCTTCGACCTCGACCCGGGCTCAGGGCGAGGGCTGGCCGACTGCATCGAGGTCGCCCAGCTGGTGCGGGAGCTGCTCGAAGGCATGGACCTGAAAGCGTACCCGGTGACCAGCGGGTCCACAGGCGTCCATGTCTATGCCGCATTGGACGGTTCGGCGAATTCGCAGAACATCTCCGATGTCGCCCATGAACTCGCCCGCAGCCTGGAAACCGACCACAAAGACCTCATCGTCTCATCGATGAAGAAGTCCCTGCGGGAGAACAAGGTGTTCATCGACTGGTCGCAGAACGCGGCGGCCAAGACCACGGTGGCTCCGTATTCTCTGCGCGGACGCTTCACTCCCACCGTCGCCGTCCCGCGCAGCTGGGACGAACTCGATGATCCGAGCGCGGTCGAACAGATGCGCTTCGAGGATGTCCTCGACCGGATCGACGATGTCGGGGACCTCCTCGAACCCCTCGCCGAGGCGGTCGGAGGAACCGCCTCGGCGCCGGCCGACGATGGATCGAATGAGGACCGAGATCCCGGGAAACCGGTCCGCGACCGCCTGGAGGTCTACCGGTCCAAACGGGATCCGAAGCATACGAGCGAACCGGTCCCTGCGGGTCAGGGCACGAGCGGAGACGAGCCGACCTTCGTCATCCAAGAGCACCATGCCCGGAGCCTTCACTGGGACTTCCGCCTCGAACACGACGGGGTCTTGGTCTCCTGGGCACTGCCCAAGGGGCCGCCGACGAAGCCGGAGAAGAATCACTTGGCGGTCCAGACCGAGGACCATCCCCTCGAATACGGCAGCTTCGAAGGGACGATTCCGAAGGGGGAGTATGGTGCCGGGGATGTCGAGATCTGGGACTCCGGGACCTGCGATATCGAGAAATGGGATGAGGGCGAGGAGGTCATCGCCGTCCTCCATGGGCGTGAGGACGGCGGGCTCGGCGGGGTGAGACGATTCGCCCTGTTCAACACCGGAGGCCACGGTCCGAACAAGGATCCGGAGAAGAACTGGATGATCCATCTCATGGAGGACGAACCGAAGAAGCAGTCGGCGGCAGCGGACCGTTCCTCGAAGAAGGGCACGCCGGCTGGTCGTCCTTCGAGCAAGCGAGCTTCGAAGAAGGAGGCTCTGCCCACGGATCTGTCTCCGATGCTCGCGAGTATCGGAGACATCGATTCCGTGCGCAGGGAAGCCGGGGACTGGGCCTTCGAGATGAAGTGGGACGGCATCCGTGCCCTGGCGCGTGTGCGCGCAGATGACGGTGACGAGTCTGGAAGCGTGACGCTGACCAGCCGCAACGGCAAAGACATGACGCACACGTATCCGGAGCTTCGCGAACTCGTCGACTGCGTCGATGTCGACTGCGTCCTCGACGGAGAGATCATCGCCCTCGGGCAGGGCAGCCGACCGGACTTCGGGCGGCTCCAACGCAGGATGGGACTGACCCGAGAACATGACATCGAACGGGAACGTGAGCGAACGCCGGTGTTCCTCATGCTCTTCGACGTCCTCCACGCCGACGGAACCTCGCTGCTGCGCACACCGTATACAGAACGCCGTGATCGTCTGTTCGATCTGGTGATCGAGAGTGACCACATCCAGGTGCCCGATGCTTTCGAGGGAAGCGTCGATGCCGCTTTCGACTCCAGTCGGAAGCTTCGACTCGAAGGCGTGATGGCGAAGCGGGCCGACAGCATCTATCGCCCCGGAAAACGTACGCGCACCTGGGTCAAACTCAAGCACTCCTCGACCCGTGATGTCATCATCGTCGGCTGGCGGACCGGAGAAGGCGAACGCTCAGACAGTTTCGCCTCACTGTTGGTCGCCGCCCATGACGACGACGGACTCCACTATCTGGGGCGGGTGGGCACCGGGTTCGACGAGGAGGCTCTGCGGAGTCTGCGCTCCGGTCTCGATCGCCGGTCGCGGAAGACCCCGGCGCTCACGGTGCCGGCCGCCGAGTCGCGAGATGCCCACTGGGTGCGCCCCGACCTCGTCGGGGAGGTCCGGTTCTCTGGCCTGACCGAGGCCGGACGCCTGCGGCACCCGGTCTGGCGGGGCCTGCGCTCCGACATCGACGCAGAGGATGTTCGAGCCTGAGCGGCCTCGGCGGGGACCGAACCGTGAAGCGCGGACACCGAACCGTGAAGCACGGAGACCGAACCGTGAAGCACCGCCTGCGATCGCTCAGCTCTGCGCGGCGGGTTCCGCCCGGGTGTCGGGGGCGTACCGCAGCGGTGTGAACTCCCAATAGGTGCCGCAGCGCCACACCCATTCCAAGGGGCCGTAGCGGAAGTAGCGCAGCCAGACCGTTGAGAAGGCGCACTGGGCGAGGACGATGACGGCCCAGATGACGAGTCCGTCAACAGCGGAGATGTGTCCGAGACCGGTCAGGAGCGGGAGGACGAGGACGCAGATCACGGTCTGTCCCAGATAGTTCGAGAACGCCATCCGACCGTACAGGCGCAGAAAGGACAGGCACTTTCTGCCGAATCGGGTGCGCAGCAGAAGGATGAGACCGGTGACGTACATGAGACCGGGAACCAAGGCGGTGCGGAAAGCGATCTCGTGAGCCTCGGTCGAACCGGTCCCGGCAGCGGTGGTCCAGATCCAGATCGGCACCGAACCGAGGAGGCTGAGGACGAAGATTCCCGTGACCGGGATTCGAGTCGCTGCGGAGTACAGGCCCAGACCGGTCAGCCAGAACCCCAGCATCATGTGCCCCAGGGTCCGGACGTACGACAGGATGGGAAACAGCAGTGCCGGCGGCTGGAGATCGCCGAGGCTCGACGCCAGCTGCAGCACGTCGGGGACCGCTGCTGCCGCGACACCGAGAAACACGAAGGCCCAGCGCGGCAGTCGAGTCAGCGGCAGAAGCAGGAGCGCCAGGACGCCGTAGGAGGCGAGCACATCGATGCCGCCGAGAGCCGAGTTGATGACGCCGGCCGCGATGAGGATGATCATCCGCCGGACATAGACCCAGGCCGAACGGTTCTTCGCGCGCAGCCTGCTCAAGAAGATGAACACACCGGTGCCGAAGAGGAAGGCGAAGATGAAATGGAACTTGCCCAGGGCGACATCGTCGACGATCTGCCAGATCACCGCGTCTGTTCCGACGGGATCCTCTGTCTGCCCGGCCTGCGACAGGAAATAGTTAATGTTGATGAGCAGAATACCAGCGATGGCGATGCCGCGGATGACATCGATCGAGACGATGCGGTCTTTCGGATTCGATGGCTGTGTACGATCAGTGGCAGGGTTCGCGTGTGCGGGTTCGTGGATCACGTCGAGCCACGCTATCAGACCACATTCCTTGTCGGATAGAATCGTCGGATCCTGAGTGGTGACGCCGACCTGGTGCCTCCCGGTATGGCAGATCTGGGCCCGAATGCAGCCGCCCGGAGGAGAGCCCGGAGGAGGGCCCGGGGGAGAGCTGGTCTCCGGTCTGTCCCTGCATCGGAGCTTGCTCTGACCACTTACGGGAACCGACAAACTGCGTTAGTCTCGAAAGAGCCGTTGTATCGCCACCTGTGAGGAGCAGACAATGAACACACCGGAGAACATCGCCTACACCGCTCGCGCGGAAGTCACCGGCGGTCGAGACGGACACGGGACCACAGACGACAAGATGGTCGACGTCGACCTGCGCACACCGAAGGAACAGGGCGGACCAGGCGGAGGAACCAACCCCGAACAGCTCTTCGCCGTCGGCTACGGTGCCTGCTTCCAGGGTGCTCTTGGCCTGGCGGGCAAGGAACAGGGCGTCGACACCTCGAAATCCGTCGTCAACTCGCAGGTCGGCATCGGCAAGGAGGGCGAGAGCTTCGGCCTGTCGGTCAGGCTCGAGGTCAACATCCCCGGAGTCGACCTCGAAACCGCGCAGAAGCTCGTCGACCGCACCCATGAGCTCTGCCCCTATTCGAAGGCCACCCGCGGCAACATCCCCGTCGAGGTCGTCGCCGTCTGAGGCGACCGGTCATGCTCCCGACGATGTGACTAGGGCACGTCTCAGCGAGGTGACCGACCTACGGGTGGATCGCCCGTTCCTCGCTGCCGTGCCCTGGAGTGAGATTCCCCAGTTGAGAGGGCCGCAGGGCGGTGAAGTTGCCCTCGCCCCCAACCGCGACCACACGGGCGGTGAGGCAGGCGTGATCGCCCCCGTCGTCGAGCATCGTAACTCGATCGACGAGGAGGCGGTTCGGCAGGTCCGCGAGCAGCGGCACACCCTCCTCGGTGACGGTGAGGTCCAGGCCGGAGAATTTGTCTGTGTCCGATCCGGAGACGGCCCCGAAGTGCCGGGCCAGGTCACGGTCAGCCGAAGTGAGGAAATGGACTGCGAAGCGGTCGGAGCGCAGGGCGACTCGGTATGTGTGGTTGGCCTTCGACAGCCAGAAGCAATACCGCTGCGGATCGATGCTCGCCTGCGAATGGAATCCGACGAGGCAGCCGGCCCGTTCGCCCTCCGCCGAGGTGGTGACGACGATGAGCGGCGCATCGACCGAGGCCATAAGGTCGTCGATGCTGGTGCTCATGAGCCTCTCCGATCCGGCGGTTTCGCCTCGTAGCGGAGGAAGAGGGTGTCATCATCGACCATCGTCGACTTCAGCGAGAACTGCGCGATGTCGGCCCCGGGTGGAGCGATGCTCACCGGCAGCTCATCACCGCCCATCATCGGTGAGATCGACAGACTCAGTTCGTCGAGGCGGTCGGCGGCGACGAGCTCGCCGAGCCATCGTGGCCCGCCTTCGCAGAGCACGACGCGGTAGCCCAGCCCGGCCAGCGCCTGCAGAGCCTTCGCCGGTTCGACGCGGTCTTCGCCGGCGATGATGATCGTGGCCGCCTGTTCCGCGGTGGCCAGCCGCTGCGGATCGGCCTTCGCGCACGTAATGACGATGGTGCGTGCGTGGTCCGGGGCTCCGGCGAAGACCTGCGAGGACCAGTCGAGGTCGAGGCTGCGACTGACCACCGCCACCGGAGGCATCTCGGACTGGCCGCGAGCCCGACGCCGTACCAGGGCATCCTCGGCCATCCACATCGGCGCGTAACCCTCATTGCGCACAGTCTGAGCGCCGACCATGACGACATCGGCGATCTGCCGCATCCGCCGGAACAGATCCTGATCGGGTGCGGTCGACAGCGCGCCGACGCGCCCGTGGATGGCTGCGGTTCCGTCGAGACCGGCCACCATGTGCCCGGTCACCCAGCACTCATGGCGCGGCTGGGCGCGATCGACCTCGAGATAGGGCGTCAGCGGGTCCGGGACCGGTGCGCCGCGTTCGAGAGGCTCCATCCGTGCAGTCTACTCAATCGCTCCAGGCATCGTCGGTGAAGAAGCCGTCGATCCAGCCGGGCAGGCGGTGTCCGTCCTTCGCGGTCTCGAGAGTGTAGGGAGCGACGTGGAAGCCGGCCTTGTCGAGGGTGCGCATATCGTTCGTCGGCAGCTTCGTGCTCGGTCCGACCCATTCGATGCCGGCGTGCTTGATCTCGTCGAGGGGTTCGTCGGGCATGGTCGGACCGGTGAGGTAGAGCGAGGTGTATCCGCGTTCGGCGATCGTCTTCGCCGCCGCGAAGTCGAAGGACTGGACGATGAGGGAGTCGGCCAGTCCGCGTTCGTCGAATTCGTCAAGCACCTGATCGACCTCCGCCGAGGTGGCCCCGGGCTTGATCTCGGGCACGAGGACGACGTCGCCGCCCATTTCGTCGAGGAGTTCGTCGAGGGTGACGGTGGCGGCTTCTTCTCCGCCGGCCGGGTGTTTGATCGTGGCCGCGTCCCATTCCTCACGACTGAGATCCCGGATCGGTCCGGTCACGCCGCTCAGTGTGCGGTCGGCGGTGTCGTCGTGGATGAGGACGGGGGTGCCGTCTTCGAGGAACTGGATGTCCATCTCGGGCAGGAATCCGTCCTTCGCCGAGGCGGTGAAGCCTTCCATGGATTCCTCCGGATAGACGTCGGCACCGCCTCGGTGGGAGATCGTGGTCGGGAATTCGATGTCGGCGACCTTATCGGGGGCGGCGTAATCGCTGGGGGAGCCGAGTCCCGGGGAATCACCTGCTGAGCCGAGACCGACGGCCGTTGCGGGGGCGAGGCCGGCGCTGAAGGTGGCCGAGGCCGTGAGGACCCCGGCGGCGATGACCGTGAGCGGGCGGATGGACGTGGATTTCGCATTCTGTCTTCTCACGCCAGCGACGCTAGGAGCGGCAGGCGACCCTGCGGCGAAGTCGCCGTGAACGCCGGAATCAGGGCAGGCGAACGTGCGGAGAACGCGCGATCCGGTCAGCAGCGACCTCGGCGCCGGGGCGCAGTCCTCTCAATCTCTGCCCGTTCTCAAAGGCGGCGTCGCGAACGGCATCGTTGGAGAGGATGGACGTCACCGTCTCACCGATGGTGTCAGGAGATGCCGACTTCGGCAGCCAGTCGCCGAGGCCGGCCGTCTTCACGGTCGTGCCGATGAGGCGCTGATCCGAGGTCGCGTTGATCGGCATGACCAGCAGAGGGACCCCGTGAGCCAGAACCTTCATCGTCGTCGAATGTCCGCCATGGCCGATGACGAGGTCCATGTGCGGCAGCAGCTCGGCGTGGGAGACCCAGTCGCGGATCTCGACGTTCGCCGCCCCTGCCAGCTGCCCTCCGAGGCGAGCCCCGCCCGTGGTCACCGTCGCTTCGACGGGAAGCCGACTGAGGGCGGTGACGATGCGGCGATACACCGGCAGCATTCCCGGCCAGTCGGTGCTGCTGAGGGCGACGAGGATACGAGGACGTCGCTCGGTGGGACGGGGTGGGGTTCCGACCTCGGTGGTGCCGGTCCAGAAGAAGTCATGCAGTGCCGGGTCGTCGCGTCCGGGATCGAGCGTGCGGTCGGTGAGCAATAGCCGCTCGGTGGCCCGTGCCCAGAGTTCACCCGGCCGGATCCCGGTAAGGCGCAGCGCTCGCCCCATCGGGCCGCGGTCGAAGGACCGTGCCCAATAGGCGCCGAGGGTGTGGAACAGGATGACGACAGGCACTCCCGTGCTCAAGGCGCCGCGCAGGGGTGCGGCGGCCATGCAGTCGATGACGACCACATCGGGTCGGTTGTTGCGGATGAGAGAGGAAGTGGTTCGAATGGTCTTGCGGCCCGCCATCAGCGACAGCATGGCGGCGGCTTGAGCCACCGGGCGCCTCCCTGCGGAAGAGGCGATCGCTTCGGCGGGTGCGAATGCCACCTGGCCCAGATCAGTGCGACCGCCCGGCAGCCCAGCGACCTCGACTTCGGCACCGCGGGCGGCGAGTTCTTCGGCCACAGCCAGGGTGGGCGGAATGTTGCCGCCGAAGTCAGCCGTGATGAACAGTGCCTTCATCGTTGTCCTCCCGTGCCGTGACGCAGCCTTCTGATCTCTTTGCCCGGTCCCGACTTCGCAAGGAGCAGTGAGCCGTCGGTGGGGTCGGTCTCTACCTGAGCCGACCACCAACGCCGCCACCGGGGGATCACGAGAGTTGCGACGCCTTCTTTCTCGCCTTTGGACAGCTCGAATCGAGTGGCCTGGAGTGCGCCGCGGCCGGAGGTGCCGATCGCCACGAAGGTCAGCGTCTCACCCTCACCGGTCATAAAGGTGGCTGCGTCGAAGAATATCCCCTGCAGCCAGACATCGTGGCGCAGCGAATAGGTCCGATTGACCTGCTTGCCTGCGAAGACTCCCGTCAGTTCGATCTGCTGCCCATCCCTGCGGGCGGCCAGCTCGGTGTCCTCATCGGGTATCCGGCACGACCATTCGATCGTGGCCAGGTTCGATTCCGACGTCAGGGTTTCACTGCGCACCAGTTTGCCGGTGTTCGGGTCGGAACCGATGAGGGTCCGGGTGCCGTCGACCGAGAATCGAGCGCTGTCGACGGTGACGGTGAGGGCAGCGTCGCCGGTGGAGTCGGAGTATTCCAGAGGGCGAGTCTCACTCGGCGCAAAGTCGGCGAGCCGGACTGTTTCCCTCGGTCTCGGCCGATGGACGATGCGGCCGTCCTGAATCACCATCGTGATGTCGGTGGTCGAGGAGATGTCGTCGAGCGGTTTCGAATCCAAGACGAGCAGATCGGCGGTCTTCCCCTCGGCGATGATGCCGCGGTCACGAAGGCCGAGGAGTTCGGCGGCTCTGCCGGTCGCGGCCTGGAGTGCGGCTGTCGGGCTGAGTCCGGCGGAGACGAGGAGCTGCAGCTCATCATGCAGCGATCCGGCGGGCATGGCCCCTGCCATACTGTCGGTTCCCGCGACAATCGGCACTCCCGCCTCATGGGCTCGGCGGAGATTCTCGCTGCCGATGCTGAGGTAGTCGTCGCCGGCGTCGTTCCTGATCGCCTGTTCGATGACGAGAGTCGAGACCAGCGGGACACCGGACTGAGCCCACCTGTGAAGAAAACCGTCCGCGTCGTCGACGGGGTCTTCGATGACGCCGTGTTCGATGCTGTCGATGCCGAGGTCGAGGAGCGCATCGACGTCATCTTGGTAGTGAGTGTGCGCACTGACGGTGAGACCTCGTGTATGAGCTTCATCGATCACAGCGCGAACTGAGTCCCATGAGAGTTTGTTCAGCGAGTCACCGAATTCGGCGTAGTCGCCTCCTTGGACGACGATCTTGATGAGGTCGACACCCGAGGCGGCGAGGCTGCGGACGACGGTCCGGGCCTCAGTGGGGCCATCGACCGCGCGGACCATGTGCTTCTGCAGCCACCGGTTGTCCCTGGCCACTGTGATCTCCGGATGGCCACCGGGAGCGGTGAGGGCGGGTCCGGCGATGACAAGGTGCGGGCCGGGCCGCGAAGTGGACTGGAATCGCTTCAGCCGCGTGACCTCCCGCAGCGGATCGGCCATCGTCCTCACCATTGTGATGCCGTTGCGCAGGAGGTCGAGAAGCATGGCCTTGTGGTGGTGGGTCCGCACTCGAGCCTTCAGACCGTTGTGCACGCCGAGGTAGTCGAAGTGCATATGCGCATCGATGAGTCCGGGGATCACCGTCCGCCCGGTCGCCTCGATCACTTCCTCGCCTGCGGGGGCAAGACCGTCGGTCGAGATCTCGACGATCTGACCGTCGTGGATGCGCAGATCGGCCTGGGGGATCTCGGCACCGTCGCCGACAACCATATGGGCTCTGCGGATGAGCATCAGGAGCCATCTCCTTCCTGCGGCCGGTCGTCGGGGACCAGTGTGATGATGCGTTCGAACAGGCGGTGCAGATCATCATCACTCAACGGCGGCATGATCGCAGCAGAGCCGACGGCGATGACGTAGGGCAGCAGCGCAGCCAGACGCACCTCCTCCTCGTCGTCGGTGACCTGACGCCAGATCGCACGGATCGACTCAAGCCGATTTTCGTCGATCGACGCCTGCGTGCGTGCCGCATCGGAATCGGTCAGGGCCCAGGCCCGCAGGGCCGCTTCGAGTCGCGGTCGACGAAGATCGCTGCGAGCTGCCCCGAGTCGTGAGATCAAGGTGACGGATGCTTCTTTCGCTCCGCGCGCATCCCCGGTGCGGCCATCGGCGGCAACGCCGGCGAACGTGGTGACCTGTTCGTCACGGAGGTGGTCGAGCAGGGCCAGTTTGAAATCCTCGGCGCCGGCGAAATGGTGGTAAAAGGATCCCCGGCTCAGACCGAGTCGGGCAGCGAGCCGGTCGATGCGCACCGCTGCAGCGCTGCCTTCTTCGGACAAGGCCGCGACACCGGCCTCCAACCATCTCTGACGGGCCGAGCTCATACCTGTTGCCGTTCTCTCTGTCGGCGAATCCTCTGGCACCTCAACATACAGTACTGTACTGTCGGTTTCCAGGCCTTCTCCCAAGCGGCAGGCTGTCGATGAATGCTCGTGCCGCGGGCGCGGGATTGAAATTGCTCCAAGCCGGATACTCGACGCTGTTGGGTCGAGTGCTGGCGGTGAGGACCATGATTTCAGGCCTATTCATTAACACGTAAACGACAATGGGTTGTAAGATGGTTACATGTCAACGAAAATGCCAGGTTCAGCTTTCCCGGTCTTGGATGCAGACGAAGAGCGCGCGTGGAGGGCCTTCCGGCGGATGATGATCTCCGTGCGGACGTCTACCGCTCGGGATCTGACCTGGACCGGATTGTCCGAGCCCGACTACGAGGTGCTCAGCACCTTGGTCGAACTCCCTGAAACCACGAGTTCACTGCACCGGCAGGCGGCGAAGATGGGGTGGTCCCGAAGCCGGCTGTCTCGGCACGCGAGCCGAATGGAGTCGCGTGGTCTCATTCGCCGCGCGCCCGATCCGGACGACGGGCGCGGCTGTCTCCTTGTGCTCACGAAAGATGGGCGTGATGCGCTGCGCAATGCGACTCCGACTCATCTCGAATCGGTGCGCAGGCATTTCGCCGATCGGCTCGGTCCCGAGGATCTGGACGATGTATTGCGCATCGCCGGTAAGCTGACGTCCGACGAAGGGGCAAAAGGTGGGGGAGAAGATGCCTGATCGTATTGCTGCGACGGCAGTAGCCGACGATGCGACTGCCGACAGGCGACCCGCCTGGTCCTGGGCGGCGTTCTGCGGTGGCATCCTCGGGGCGAACAGCTGCCCGCACCTTCTGGTCGCGGCCCGGCGCGGTCATATGCTCACCCCGCTCGGCGGCAAGGATTCCGGCCCTGCGGCCAATCTGATCTGGGGGCTGATGAACGTGACCGCGGCATCGGTCGCCGTGCTCTCTGCCGTGCGGTCAGCGGATCAGCCGTCGCGACTGACGTGGCCCTTTGCCCTCGGCTCAGCGACCTTCGGCGCCTGGGCGGTCATCTACGAGACAATCAGCTCCAAACGTGGAGGTGCGCACAACGATGGATGAGCCGATCAACGACCGGCAGCTGGTGGTGCTGGACGCACCGTCCAACCTCGGCTTGCGACCGCCGGCGGACGGAGCCGTCCCCGGTTGCTACAAAACGCCCTGGGCCCTGCGCAATATGGGGCTCCTGCGCCGACTGGATGCCGACGACGCAGGAACTCTCATCCCGCCGCGATACGTCGCCGATTGGGAGCCGGGAGGCGGCGTCCGCAACGGACAGGCGATCGCTGACTACGCTCAGAGACTCGCTGCACGCCTCACTGAGAATCTCGAGCAGGGCGAATTCCCGGTTGTGCTCGGAGGTGACTGCTCGATCCTGCTGGGTCCCGCTCTGGCGCTGCGCAGAAAAGGGCGATACGGCTTGGCGTTTGTCGACGCCCACGCCGATTTCCGACATCTGGGCAACTCCCCGCATGTCGGTGCGGCGGCGGGGGAGGAGCTGGCGCTCGCCACCGGACGAGGAGACGCCTATCTGACCGATATCGGTCGTCTGCGTCCCTACTTCAGAGATGACGACGTCGTCGCTCTCGGCGTCCGCGACGTCGAGGATCTGCGCGATATCGCCGACAGTGACATCGCGGTGGTCTCCGACCCGGTAGGTGCAGCAGAAGCCGCCCGGGACATACTCGTGCGAGACGAACTCGACGGGTTCTGGATCCACGTGGACGCTGATATCCTCGACCCGTCCATTCTGTCCGCCGTCGACTCGCCCACTCCCGGCGGTCTCACCGCGGAGCAGCTGATTCAGCTGCTCGCGGATCTGCTCGCTCTGCCGGGGGCGACCGGGCTTCACCTGACGGTCTTCGACCCCGACCTCGACGAGGATGGACACCAGGCAGAACTCCTCGCCGACGTCCTCGTGCAGGCATTCGCGCTCTCGCACGAACTCAAGCGGCCCACCGTCTGAGCACGCGGAGGATCTCCGCAGAGGCGGCCGCGGGCGAATCGAGCGTCACGATGTGGCCGGCATTCGTGATGATGTGGTCGCGGACTCCCTCGAACTCTGCCCACCGGCTCATTGCCGAGGCGATATTGTTCGGAGTGTGGCCGGAGTATTCGACCAAGTCCGCTTCTCATCGAGTGCATCCCTTCTCTCGAGGGGCTGGGCTGTGTAGGCCGACGTCTGTATAATATTGACATGTAAACGAATTTGACGGCAAAGGGGCCGCAGTGACGAAACCAACTCTTGACCAAGCGCGCGCAGTCCTGCAGGCGCAGCCATTCAGCACGATGTTGGGCACGGTCATCACCGAATACAGTGATGACGCTGCCACTCTCGAACTCGAAGTGCGACCGGACTTCCTGCAGCAGCACGGCTATATCCATGGCGGACTGCTGTGCTATCTCGCCGACAATGCCTTGACCTTCGCTGCAGGTCGCGTGCTCGGACGCGAGATTCTGACGTCCGGAGTCACGCTCAACTACCTGCGGCCGGCGCAGGGGGAGAGGCTCATTGCCCGTGCCGCCGCTCAGGGAGCGACCGCGAAGACTGCGGTGACGCTCGTCGAGATCTCTGCCGTCAAAGATGGCAGCGAGTACCTCTGTGCAGTGGGGTCGGGAACCAGTGCAAAACGGGTGTGAGTTCGTCTGAGGTGGTGGAAACAGTGATGATGTGGTCTTCACTGCGACGGCGTGCCCCTCAGCCGCCTTGCTCTGCTCTCGCGCGACACTCTGAGTGATGCCGCTGAGCACAGCCAATCCGACCGGGCGAAAGAATCCTCCGCACAGAATATTGACAAGGAGTGTTGTCGACGGAGACGCCGAGGTCGCAGCGTTGCCCGATGGGGCTGAAACCGTTGTGTGCCATTGGTGAAACCGTCATGAAACCGCGGTGGCGAACACTGGCGGCATGACCGAAACACAGATCGCGTCCACGAGACGCACACAGCAGCACACACCCACCTCGGCGGTATCGATCCGAGGGCTGTACAAGTCCTTCGGTGACTTCACCGCCGTCGACGGAATCGACCTCGACATCCGCCCCGGCGAGATCTTCGGACTCCTCGGCCCCAACGGCGCGGGAAAGACGACGACGATCAACATGCTCTCCACCCTGCTGAGAATCGACGGGGGACGAGCCGAGATCTTCGGCGTCGATGTCGCACGCCACCCACACAAGGTCCGGCAGCTCATCGGCGTCACCGGGCAGTACGCCTCCGTCGATGAGAAGCTCACCGGCCGCGAGAACCTCAGGCTCATCGCCCGGCTGCAGGGAGTCTCCCGCAGATCTGCCCAGTCGATCGCGGCCGACCTGCTCGACGAATTCGGGCTGCAGAAGGCCGCGGACAAACCGCTGTCGACGTTCTCCGGAGGCATGCGCCGACGTCTCGACCTGGCGGTGAGCCTCATCAGCCGACCGCCGCTGATCTTCCTCGACGAGCCGAACATGCTCAAGGGTGATACGTATCGTGCTTCGTATCTCCAGTGTACCGACTTCAAGCTGGCGGCATGACGAAGACAGTTGAGCTGTGCGAAGTCCGGGGTGTGAGCGATGTGTCGCTCACACCCCGGGTTCGACGGTGGCTGGGTTACTTGTACTCACCCACAACCTGGTAAAGACCAGGGCTCGCCTTCGCGATGCCCGCGGTCTTCTTGGCGTACTCAGCCGCCTCCGGGTCGGACTGGGTCGCCTTGACATCATCGGCAGACTCCCACTGGGCCACGTTGAGCACGCGCGTCTTGTCGGCGCTGGCGAGCAGGGTGACAGAGATGAAACCGGGCCGGTGCTTCATCACCTTCTCGGTACCCTCCTTCAGCAGCTCGACGAGTTCCGGCTGCTTCTCCGGCTCGACGTCGATGACGTTGACGAAAGTGACTGGATTGGACATTGCGATCCTCCGTTGGGTTCGAGTTCGACCGGAGTCGATTCACATGGAGCCGAGTTCCGGGGGCACTGCTTCCGCACCTAGTAGACAGACGAGCTAGCTGACGAGAGTGTGAGGCGTGTAGGACGTCTCGCTGCTCCTCGACGGTCAGAGCGGGCTAGAGCGACCCCGTTGCGCGTCAGTGACGACGCACCCCGAAGCCCGCGGGTGTGCGACCGAGACTGTAGGCAACGCGCTCAGTCTTGACCCTCACTCCTGGCAAGAACCCCCACCGGCTTAGATGAGTAACCCGGAGATCGGACCGCGGTTCGGAGCAGGAATCAGAATCGTCACCCAACTTCCCCCAGGTCACAGATATGTGCGGATCAAACCCATGGAACTTGAACGTATTATCCTCCCGGCGAACCAGGCCGGTCCTAAATTCAGCTACTGCTTCAGGAACACTGACAACAAGGCTGACCTCCACGTGTTCAGGAACTGCATGCAATGCAGCGAACGCGAGATCTTCGTGTTCCCAGTCTACGTAGATAGCGACATGACGAACCGACCGACTCAATACACGACTGAAACGAGCATTGGCGAGGAGGGATACGAGGTAGCCCGGCGATGTTGATATGTACCGGACTTGAGCGTCCGGCATAGCACTCCAGCATTGACGCGCACCCTCGTCGCAGGAACCAATGGGGACTTCCCGAAGGGTCGCCTCATCGGGGTCTACAAGGTACGGACGCGTCCCCAACCTTCTAGCTCGCTCGGCACTCACGGCAATAACAAATTGAGCGTCCGGCGCTAACGCAATTAGCGTGCAATCCCCTCCAAGGGCAGGTGGTTTACTGTATCCCGATACGCGCCAGGTCACCAGCTGATCAAGCCAACGCTCCAGCAAGGGCAGACCTGCGCCTCGAAAACCAGCCCTGACGATACGCTCCGCACGAGGAAGCCCAGCCGGAATGAGACTCAAGCCCTTGGCCTCGTCAGGCACTCCTGTCCAGTCGGTGAACATATCCAACTGCTCTGGGGTTCGTACATCCTCCAGCGGGTCAAAAGGCAATGACGGACGAGACGCAACCCAAAATGGCGAGCCCGTACGCGATGAAAAGTGCCACTTCATCAGGCTACGCACTGAGAGCGCAGCCTCATCATCATCAGAACGTCTGCCCAGATCGTCCGTCTGTGACGCGCAGGAGTTCACGGCTGAAGCCTCGAAACCACCCAGTCAGATCCCCGGCGTGAGAAGAGCAGTCGCTCATGCAGCCTGTCACGGCCGTTTGCCCAGAACTCGATGTCGGAAGGTTGAATCTCGAAAGCCCTATAGGTTACCGGTCTCGGTAATGGGGCATCCTCGGCGAGTTGCACGGCCGTCTGGCGGAGGCCTTCAACATCACCTAGAGGACGGCTTTGACAGGAAGCAACGGACATCGCGTGTGTGCCGAGGGGGCGTCGTTGCCACATCCTGTCGGCAACGGTCTCGTCTAGGCATTGGATAGAACCGCGGATGCACACCTGCTCTCTGGTTTCACGCCAGTAAAACAGCGCTGCCACCTTCGGATTCGCCAGAGCTTCCTGGCCTTTAGGGGAGTTGGAGTGAGACGTGAAAATGAGGCCAGCGGTCGTGAGCTCCGCCAATGCTACTGTTCTGATAGACGGCTGGCCCGCATTTGTAGAGGTAGCCAACGCCATTGCTAGCGGTTCGCGGACCCCGAGACGCACGGCGCGTTTCAGCCATGAGGTCATTAGCTCGAAAGGCTCGCCAGGTGGATCTAGATACTCAGGGAAATCTACCTCGATATGGCCTGTGAGAGTCTCCGAAAGATTGTCATTCATTGCTTCGATCCGTTCTGGTTTATACGAGTAGCGTGCCGTGAGCGACAAGAGCCGTAGCTCCCGATAAGGAGACAGCGCATTGCGGCTCTTGATCCTGTCGAATCGAAACTGTCATCCGACAATCTTTGCCGAGCTTGTGCCCTTGTCGGACTTCAACCCGGAGTAGTGAGTCATGGAGTCCGATCGACACCGCGTGTAGCGCTATTGGTGCGCAGGCTGATCCGGTGGCAGCATCTTCTTGGACTCCATATGCCGGGGAGAACATTCGATTGAACAGGACTCCGTTTTCTGCGGCATAGCAGTTGATCGCCATGTCCTCGAAAATAGAGAGACGGCGATGATCTGGGCGTATCGCCATCAACTCATTTACGGTCCTGATGGGTACTACGAGATGTCTGGCACCCGCGTCGTAAAGCGCTGGCGGGCCAGCGAAGCTCGATGTGCCTAGAGCGGCTTTCAGCTCAGCTGCATGTTCGGTCACGATCTCAGTGGGCATGGCTTGGGTGATCTGCACGCTACTCGTATCAGCCGGATCTTTGGAGATCCTTACCGCCCCGGACGGAGTTGTGAACGTTGCGTTAGAGAGTTGATGACGGTCCAGATGCACTCGCGCTGCACCGATGAGCGGGTGGCCCGCGAACGGTAGTTCGTTCACAGGGGTGAATATTCTGCATTGCACCCGCGTCGGGTCGCTCCTCGGCCTGTCGACAAAGACGACTTCCGAGAGTTGAAACTCGGCGGCGATGTCTTGCATCGTCCTTTGGTCTAAGTCGAACGAGTCGAGGAACACAGCGACCGGGTTACCGACCAGGGGTCTGGTGGCGAACGCGTCAACTAATTGGTACTGATGTTCCACGGTCCACCTTCTTGGTCGTCCTCGTTTCGGAACGGCTGAGTACGCCCTCGATGAGTTCAGCGAGCAGCCAATCATTGTTGTGAGTCAGAACTGACTCAATGTGGAACTGGGTCGAGGCAAACGCCGTACCGCTGAGTACTGCGACGTCCTCGGAGTCAGGGTGCAGGATCGCCCGGACATGCCTTGCGGGATTGGAATGGACGAAGGGGGTTAGGGAACGAGCGGTGTATGTGTTGTAGAACCCCAGTGTCGCTTGTCGATTCCAAAGCGGAAGTTCGATCTGCTCACCTTGGTGCGGTTGCGCTAGTCGAGCTATGGGCAAGCCAAGCTCTAGCGCGAGTATCTGATGGCTCAAACACTCGGCGAGGAACGGTCGCCGTTGCAACAGCGCGGACCGGATGAGCCGGTGAAGAGAAACGATGCGCTGATCGGTCTTGTTCTCGGGGTTGCCGGGACCAGGGCCGAACAGAATCAGATCACGGTCAGCCGGGAGTTCGTCCACGTCGAGGGCTGGTAGTTCGTCCACGTAGAATCCCAAGGATCTGAGTAGTACAGCCAGCATGTGTGTAAAGTCGTCTTCGGCGGTCACTATCAGGCATGTCCGCCCGCTGAATCGATGTCGGTTGAGTGCGCGCTCAGTTGTGCTCTTGAGCCAGAAGTCGGACACTACGGCGCGGCGAACTGTCATGGCCTGGCCAATGGAGGCGTCAAGGGAAGCCTCAGCCTCAAAGACCTGTCGCAATCCCGCAGTCTTGGCACGAGTCTCCTGCGCTTCGGAGTCGGGATCTGAATGGCGCACAATAGTTGAGCCAGCCGAAATACATACGTCGCCGTATCGCGATATCTCGGCGGTTCGGATGAGGATGGCTGAATCGAGAGATTGCCCTCCGCAGCCGTCGGGTTCGACCAGAGCCACCACGCCGCTGTAGTAGCCGCGCGGCGAGGGCTCCCGCTTGTGGATGACGCGAGTAGCGCTCTCCAGGGGGCTCCCCACGACTGTTGGAGCTAGGAGGGTCGATCTGAGCACTCGGCCGATGTTGGCGGAGGTCCGACCGGAGATTTCGAACTCCGTGTGGACGACGTTAGACATTCGACGAATGCGTGGACCGATTACGGCGGCCCCTTCCGGGCAGAGTGAGGCCATCATCTTCAGCTCCTCATCCAGCACCATGAGGAGTTCATCGGCTTCCTTCTGGTCTGCTAAGAACGCTTGGACCTCGCGTGTTGTCGGCCGACGCCCTTCCGCTCTTAGAGTTCCGCTGATGGGGGTCATCGCTACGATTGAGTCATGAAGCGACACGTGGCGCTCAGGAGAAGCCCCCAGGAAGACTCTGTCTTCCAACGAGACTAGAAAGGTCCAATAGGCGCCTGCTTCGCGTTGGACCAGCCGCTTGTAGAGTCCGAGTAGTGAGGCGTTACTGCTATCGCTCAGCGTTCCTTGAAGCGTTCGTTTTAGGACGAAGTTTGACCCGAGGCCGCTGCCGATGTCTTCGACAATGGAGGCGGAGGCAATGTCGGCGTATTCCGCATCGCTGATATCGAACTCGAAATTCTCCACGTGGCCTATTGGTCCCGCGACCAGGCTCTCGAATTCGTCGCGGTCTGTGACGTAGTGCTGAGACACCGTGCAGGTCAAGATTGGTTGCTTGTCGTCTTGAGCGGAGAATCCACGTTCTTCGATCGAACGGTAAGGAAGGAGTACGAGTTTGGTGGCTTCATCGTCGGTGGCGATCTGAGTCGTGTCCTCAACGGTGCTGGCGTCGAAGATGAGCAGGTCGATATAGTCCGGGGTCGCTTGTCGCAGTATCAGGGCGTAGCTGGTCTCGTGTTCGCTGATGATCTGCAACGCCTGGCTGGCGGAAACCTGGCAGTTCATATCAGGTCACTTCCAATGAACTTGATCTGTCCGCATCGATCGCCGATATATTCCAGCGTGTCGATGTGGAGAGTTCGATTGAAGTCTGCGGTTGCATCTCCGATCACGAAGCACTGGATGTCTTCGGCGACGCAGTCGATGGCAGTTGCCAGGATGCCCACATGTAGGTAAATCCCACAGACGATCAGCTGATCTTTGCCGAAACCTGAGAGGAGTTCTGCCAAGCCGGTGTGGGTGAAGGCGCTATAGCGCCATTTCGTAATTCGGGAGTCCTGCTCCGTAGGCTCAACAGAGTCGACCAAGCGGCGGTCCTCCTCGTCTGCGTCCATCCCAGGCCCCCAGAAGTCCGTCATGAGTCCTCGTTCTTCCAAGGTCATCCCGCCACGCTGACCGCTGTAGATCAGCGGCGCTCCTCGGTCTCTGGCGAGACGTACGAGCCGGCTGACGTTGCTTTGCAACTGATGAGATGGCTCAACTGGCAGTGCCCGGACGAAGTACTCCTGCATGTCATGGACGAGCAGTGCCGCGCGGGTCCAATCGAGTGCCCATCCGGGTCCGCGCGTCTTCACATCAGCGATAGTGACTTGCGCGTATGACGTAGTTGTGAATGTATGTTTCATGTCAGCGGCCCTCCGTCCAAGCGGTTAGGACTTCGGCAGTTTGGATTCGATTGAGACGCGGGTCGCAGAGGCTCCGGTAGCTGTTAGGCCCACGTCGGCTATCGACGCTCGTGGTGCACTCTTCGATCCCATAGTCTCCGGTGGCTTCCAGATGGATACCCGCGGAGTGGAGGTCAAAGGTCTTGAGAATTTCGTTGAAGGCGGTGACCTCGTCCAGGACATCAGGTATCAGTCGTGTCTTGGCTCCATCATCAGCACTTCTCGTGTTGCCGTGAAGAGGATCCACCATCCAATTAAATTCAAGGCCGGCGGTGCATAGTGCCGAGACGATGGCAGGAAAGTCATCTCTGATCCGTGAACGACCGAATCGCGCAATGAGCGAGAGGCGCCCCTTTTCGTTATGCGGATTAAGGGTCCTGACAAGCCGCTCAGCTTCGCTCGTTGATACACCTGGTCCAATCTTGCAAGACACCGGATTGCGAATGACCTCCATGAGCGATAAGTGGGCACCGTCGAGCTGCCGGGTACGGTTACCTATCCAGGGCCAGTGCGTCGATGTCAGGTAACGATCATGGCCCTGGAATCGAACCTGCGGGTGTTCGTAGTCCATCAGCAGCGCCTCATGGCTCGTCCAGATTTTTCGTCCGGTCGTGCTGTTGTGGTGACGTATGGCCTCCGTCGCCCGCTGGGCCAAACGATGACCTCTCAAGAGCCGGAACGGGTCCGGCTCGCGTTCTTCAGGAGTTGGTCCAGGCCCGTTGACTGCGTCGCCCATGTACGTTGGAATGTCTTGTCCGGCGACGGTCTCGGTCGGATTGCTGCGGGGCTTCGCGAACTGACCCGCGACCCGACCGATAGCGATCACCCCCTGGCCGGTGGCTCCAGCGACCAGGTCAGCGGCTTCATCTATGAAGTCCAGCTTCCGGTCGACGGCCTGCGGTGATAGCTCGACGAACGGCTCAGCGCAGTCGCCAAGCTGAACGACGGTTGCGTGGCCGCTGGCGACAACTGCCAGACAGACTCGCAGCTCCTCGATTTCCTCTGCGGTCACGAGGGACTGGGCCGCCTCCAGCCGGTGCCGCACCTGCTCGACTAGGTGCGGTTGGGGCCATGTGGGCTGATGCGCTGCGGAGGAGTATTGAGTGAGAGTGGACTGATGCGTGTGGTTTCTGGTCGGCGTAGTCATTACTGGGGGATGCCTTTGCGTTCAATTCGCGGCACCGGGAGGCCGAGGGCCTTGAGCTGCAAGATCGGGTTCATGAATTCGCGGCACCGGACGATCAGGCCGCCGTCCATCTCGAACGAAAACAGGAAGTGGTTTTCGTAGTATCCCTCGTCATACCCCTCGAACCGGATGGCACCGTGACCATCGCATTCGACCCAGAAATGGTTGGGATCGGTCTCAGGGTGGACTGTGATGTTGTACCACTCCCAGTCAGGGAAGCACTGGAGCGACCAGTGCGCATGCCGCTCAAGCGCCGACTTGCCTCGGATCTCGATTGCTTGTCCCGATTCGGTGGTCCAGAGGCCCCCGATCCCTTCCTCGACAAACAGGTTGTGTCGGTCATATCGGTCCTCGCCTTTGGTATGCATGTACCGTTCGACGGTTTGGAGGTTCTTATTGCGGAGGTCATCGTTCTCACTGATGGACATGGTGTGCTCCTTCTCTCTGTTGAGTCAGCCGAGACCGGGTGGACAGCTGGAAACTTGGAAGTCGATTGTCGATCTCGTTGCGAAGACGTTGGCGGTATGAGCCGAGGCCGCCGAAGTAGAAGAGTGCTCGGGGGCTGTCGGTGTGAACATTTGACCCAAAGATCCACGATTTAACTTCGGCGAAAACGGAGCCCTGGGCCATCTCCGTGGACTCAACCGCCCAACGATTCACAGCGTCTGGATGTACTTCGACGGTGGCGGCCTCGGTAGAGTCGGCTACCGCGATCACCTCTGCGATGAAATCGACCTGTGCCTCGATGCCTGGCGGCAAGTTCGAAAAGACCCCCAAAGGTCCAAGTACGGTGAAGAAGTTCGGGAACTTCGGCGTAGCAATCCCTAGGTACGACGAAGGAGCATCGCCCCAGTGTTCGGGCAGGTTCGTGCCTTCTCGCCCTTGGACGTGGAAATCGCGGTATGCCCCGTCTACTGCCTCGAACCCGGTGGCGAACACGATGACATCGACTTCGAAGAAGCGTCCGTCGTCGAGGGTGATTCCGTGCGGCGTAACGGATCGGATAGGGTTCCGTCTGGTGTTCACCAGGGATACGTTCTCGCGGTTGAAGGTCTCGTAGTAGTTGTCTACAGCGACGGGGCGCCTGGCGTACGGCTCGGTGGGAGTCAGATCCTTCACCGTGTCGCTGTCCCTGACGATGACGTTGATCTTCTGCTTGATGAAGTCAGCGGCGGCGTTGTTGGAGACGCGATTGAACGCAAGATCGGAGAACGTCCCGAACATAAAATTGAAGCCTCCGCCTTCCTCCCAGGCCTTCTCAAAGACTTCTTCTCGCGTCTTCTCATCGACATCTTGCGCCCCGGTTTGTGGCTCCTCGAAACCGCACGCAAGTCTCGTCAGCCGCCAGGCATCCCAGAGTTCGGCGAAGGACTCTTCATAGTGGTGAGATTCGCTGTCGGTCCACCGTCGTTGCCCCGCCGGGACGACGTACTGGGCCGTGCGTTGGAAGACGACCATCTCTTCGACCTCGGTCGCTGCATTGGCGATGAGCTGACAACCAGTTGAACCGGTGCCAAACACCGCGACTCTTGCTCCGGCGAGACTCACGCCTTCAGGCCATCGAGCCGTGTGGATGGTCCGCCCGGTGAACGATGCAAGGCCGGGGATGTTGGGGAGGACCGGCTTCGAGAGGACGCCGGCGGCTCCGATGAGATACCGAGCCGAGAACGTCTGGCCTCTGTCCGTCCGCACTTCCCACCGTGCTTGCTCTTCTTTGAAGTCAGCCGTAGTTGCGGTCGTCTCGAAGTGGAAGATCTTGTCCAAGTCATGCCGCTTCATGAAATCCTGAAGATAG
The DNA here is from genome assembly GCF_004745485.1 of Brevibacterium sp. S22. GTDB lineage: Bacteria > Actinomycetota > Actinomycetes > Actinomycetales > Brevibacteriaceae > Brevibacterium. The sequence goes on along the minus strand of NZ_RHFG01000026.1, from coordinate 1,118 downwards.
TCACGAATCTGACTGCCCTTCTGATATCGCGCGGCGCGATCCCAGGAGGGCGATACGGTCGGATCACCGGAGTACCGATAGACATGGCTATCCGTGTCAGCCTGGACTCCTGGGTATCTGTTCCAGTACCAGGTTCCTCCCGCATCGCTGCCCTTCTCGATGCCGACAACGTCGAGACCGAGGTCGTTGGAGAGCTTATGAGCCGCATAGATCCCTGAGACTCCGGCTCCAATGATGATTACGTCGCACTTCAGATAGCTCACGTCGGTTACCTTTCGATGGTGTTGTGGCCGACGCTGCTTGAGTGCGGCCGAGTTCTATCGCGGACAGCTTGGCGATAGTTCGAGGTTGTGGTTCGAAACTTTTCGGATCGGGTGCTACTGGCGGTGCCGACATGTTCGAGTTCTTCGCGGTTCATCTTTCGATTCGCGAGCACGACGTTGTTGGTCTGAGGAAGCCTGGCGGACACGAACTCCCCAATGGCGATGAATGGGTCGGCTTCGGTCTTGATTGCCCCGGCAAGACAGGCGGCGTCGACGATAGTTTGCGAGGCACCCTGTGCCCCAATGGGGTACATCGGGTGTGCCGCGTCGCCAAGTAATACGACTCGTGAGCGGGACCACTGATTGATCGGGTCACGGTCACGGAGGCGGTCCGACTTGATAGTCGGGGACTTCTCGATCATCGCTTCGATGTCCAGGAAGTCGAGGGTCCAGTTTCCGATCAGGGGCCCCAGTATGCGCCGCACGGCTTCTTGGCTCTCGCCGAGGACCGGAGTTTGTCCCTCGTAGACTCTGTCAGGGACGAGGAGCACCCAGTTGATCCGGCTCGATCCGCTTCTAGCAATGGGCGCGGAGACCGGGTAGGCGATGAGTCGACAGCCATCGTCGGCTGTGACGAGGATGAAGGTCTCTCCGTCGAGCATCTTGGGGAGGTCCGCGACTCCGCGATAGAGAGTCATGCCGCCATCGTGAAGCGCGGTGGCTCCTACGGGACTGATGCAAAGAAGGGTGACAGCGTGAGTGTCATGCTGCGAGAGCAGCTGGCTCTATGATTGCTTCGTACTCCACTGGTGTCAATCGACCCAACCGGGCTTGTCGACGACGTCGGTGATATGT
>NZ_RHFG01000025.1 GCF_004745485.1 Brevibacterium sp. S22 | reverse complement strand
ACCGCGCCGAGGGCTGTTTCGTTGACGACTATGTCGAGATCCCAACCGTCTGGGTGCCGGGACTTCGACGTCGCTGAGGTTTCCTGCAATTTCGGGTCCAGAACCGAAACCATTCGGCAACAGGCTCCGCGAACAGATGTCAGACACCGGAAGTGAAGCCGGTGTGCATCAAATGTGGTTGCGCGAGTACGAAATGTGGTGCCCGGTTGCACCGAACCTGGATGTGCTTCGAACGCGACGTGGCCGCTGCGTCATCGACTCGAGCACTCACTCCTGAGGACGAATGCAAGTCTGGTGAGTGTGCCAACGGGCAAACAATTCTCTGGACAAGGGAAGCCTGTAGTGGGTTTGACAGTGCCTGCCCGCCTGCAGAGCCTCAAGGCTGGTGTGGTCACCCACCATCGCGAGCTTGTGGACTTCTGCATCACTCGTGCGCCGATCACATGTGGAAAACTACGTCGCTTCCACAGGCGAGATTCAGGACATCGTCTTCGTGCAGCAGCGTCGCACAGACTCACTGCATGAAGAACGTGGTCTATCGGCAGGAATTCATCGCGGCCGGAGTCGCCTCCCGCACGATCAAACAAGCTCTCAACTGCTGTCTGCTCAAGCTCTGTGCGGGAGTGTATTCGGTCAAGCGGGACTGCCGGGTGCCATCTCATCGCCGGATTGCGGGGTTCATCGACGACATCGAGTGGATCAGACTTCACGAAGGTAGAACGCAGGCTGATCTGGATGGAGATTTCGGCTACCAGGATGTTCTGCGCTCTCTGACGATCTGGAGCTATCGGCACTACCGGCCGGATGACACGATTTCGGGCACGTCGGCCGCGATCCTCCACGGCATCCCTCTGTACAAAGAACCCAAAGGGCCGATCACGGTCCTGCACCCTACGAGCAACTCAGCATCGAAGCAGATCGTCAGAACCCTGTGCACCATTGACGATTCGGACCAGGTGAATTTCGGTCATCTGCGAGCCACCTCGGCGATTCGCACCGGTTTGGACCTGATTGGAATTCGGGGTCAGCAGTCAGCATTTGCCGGTATGGAATGGGTACTGCGGCAGTCGGTGGTGCGAGCGATCCCAGGATTCAACCCCAGGCTCGGGTACTCGCAGGGATTTCGCGACCTTGGCCAAAAACATATTGAGGAGTACTTTCTGCCAGCGGTAGGGAGGCTGAAATCCGGACATGTGACCGCGCAGAGCATGGTTGAGTCACTGAGTGCAGTGTCGGAGAGCATTGCTGAAAGCTATTGCTCATTGAACCTCAAAGCGCTGCGGCTGACGGGCTTCGAACAACAGGTGAACATTGACGATGCGCGCGGATTCATTGCGCGCGTGGATTTCGTGCATGAAGGTGCCCGCACGATCATCGCCGTGGACGGCAGCGGGAAATACGTGATGATGGGGGCCCGGCTCTTGCGCAGCGAGGGCGAACAGCAGAACAGACTCCTCGGGCTGGGGTATCGGATCATCCACTTCACTTTCACGGAACTGCTGCACCTCAGCGACTTCTCGGCAAAACTGTTCGAGCAATCCCCCGAGCTGAAGAAGTTTGCTGGTGCACGGGGGTGACAGCAAAGAGCTGCTTCCTGTTGGCGTGAAGCAGTCGCCGGCGGTTGCACGCGAGCCGGTCAATACATTCGGTACATAGTCCGCCACTCGGGGTGCAGTACATCAGTTCGCGTCCTGATGGTTCTGACGCGATGTGGCGCATGGCGTACGAAATGTAGCGGAATGTGTACGAAAAGTGGTTGTGAGCCGCCGAGGCGTCGGTGCCTGTGCTTCGGGTTCACGAAGGCCTGATGGCGAGGTGCTGCTTCGGCCCGCTTACGTCTCTTTGCGGCGAGCCGCCACCGCCCGACTCGAAACTCCCCGAATCGCTCCGTGACTGCCCTCTCGGCGGCCTATACGGTGGTGCCGGCCTTCGTCTCATGTGCCCCGTTCCGAAACATCCCTGCCGGCGCCCCGTTACCGTGGTGCCGGCTTTCGTCTCATGCGCCCCGTTACGGTGGCGACCGCCCCGCCTCATGCGCCCCTTCCACCGATGCCCGTCCCCACATCATGCTGCCCAGTTCCGGTGGCGCCGGTCACCGGGCCGGGGGCCTTTTCGGTGGTGTCGGTCACCAGTCGGCTCGGGGGTGCGAACGGGGCTTGACTGGCCCCGACCGATGGGTAAAGTAGCGATCATGAGCGCATTCTCGCGGGTGAGACGCCGAAATCCGGCCTAGGAAGTGTCGGGCAGCATCGGGTCTCAAACGCCCGGCGCGGTTCCGGCCCGATGGTATGACGGCCCAGTGTCCAGACGGCCAGACGGTCCGACAGCCTGAAGGCATTCCACTTCATCCGAGCGAATCGACGCTGACCAGCCGACGTCACCGGGAGTAGCAGTGTTTCTCAGTCTTTACGAACAAGAGCGGTTGATGATCTACACCGCCGGAAAGCTCGCGCTCGAGCGCAAGGAGCGTGGCCTCAAACTCAACCTGCCCGAGGCGACTGCGATCATCACCTCCTACCTGCTCGAAGGAGCACGCGACGGCAAGTCCGTCGCCGACCTCATGGAATCCGGTCGCCACGTGCTGGCCAAAGAAGATGTCATGGAAGGGGTTCCCGAAATGCTCACACAGGTACAGGTGGAGGCGACGTTCCCCGACGGGACGAAGCTCGTGACGGTGACGGGGCCGCTGCAATGATGAGCAACGAAACCGCCCCCGGCGAGCAGAACGACGACAGCAAGACCCTCGACAACCCGTTCGAAAACGTCGAACTCCAGCCCGAGGACCGCAGCCTCGACGCAGAGCACGCCACCGACGACCCCGGCCGCGAGTACGAAGAGGCCGAGGCCACCGTCATCGACGAACCGGGCGTCGACGACCGGACGCGCCATCCGTCCTCGGGCGAGAGCAGTCCGTCGAGCCCCCGTCGCCCCGGCTCCGGCACACGGCAGGCGCCGAGGCAGGAACACGATGCCCCGGTCACCTCGGCCGACCGCGTCATCCCCGGCGAGATCTTCCTCAAGGACGAACCCGTCGAGATCAACGCCGGGTTGGCCGTGACGGCGCTGCACGTGGCCAACACCTCGGACCGTCCGATCCAGATCGGATCCCACTTCCATTTCGCCGAGGTCAACCCCGGCCTCGAGTTCGACCGTGCCCGTGCCTGGGGCAAGCGTCTGAACGTACTGTCCGGCGGTGCCATGCGCTTCGAACCCGGAGCCGATGAAGAAGTCGAACTGATCCCGATCCAGGGTGCGCGCATCGCACTGGGATTCCGCGGAGACTGCAGAGGAGATTTGGATGGCTGAGATATCGCGTTCGGAATACGTCGCGTCGTTCGGACCGACGGTCGGTGACCGGGTGCGCCTGGCCGACACCGACATCGTCATCGAGATCGAGAAGGACTACTGCGCCGGCGGCGACGAAGTCGTCTTCGGAGGCGGCAAGTCCGCCCGTGAATCGATGGCCCAGTCCTCGCGCACCCGCGCCGAGGGCACCCCTGACCTCATCATCACCGGTGCGATCATCCTCGACCACTGGGGCGTCGTGAAGGCCGATGTGGGCATCCGCGACGGTAGGTTCGTTGCCATCGGCAAGTCCGGCAACCCGGATACGATGAATGGAGTCCACCCGGACCTCGTCGTCGGTCCCAACACCGAGGTGGCCAGCGGCAATGGTCTGATCATGACCCCCGGCACCATCGACACCCACATCCACTTCGTCGGCCCCGACCAGTTCGAGGTCGGCCTCATGGCCGGCACCACGACGATGGTCGGCGGCGGCACCGGCCCCACCGAGGGATCGAAAGCCACCCTGGCCACTCCCGGACCCTGGTGGCTGGCTCGGATGTTCGAGTCGATGGACCCGTGGCCGGTCAACGTCCTGTTCCTCGGCCGCGGCAACACGATGAACGAAGAAGCCCTGTACGAACAGCTGCGCGGCGGAGCCGCCGGCTTCAAGATCCACGAGGACTGGGGCGCGACCCCGGCCGTCATCGACAAGGCCCTGTCCGTGGCCGATGACACCGGAGTCCAGGTCGCCATCCACTCGGACACCCTCAACGAGGCCGGATTCGTCGAAGACATGCTCGCAGCGGTCAAAGGTCGGACCTTCCACTCCTTCCACACAGAGGGTGCCGGAGGCGGTCACGCCCCGGACATCATCAAGATCGCCTCGGAGCTCAACGTGCTCCCGGCCTCGACGAACCCGACCCGTCCGTTCACGGTCAACACCGTCGACGAGCACCTCGACATGGTCATGGTCGCCCACCACCTCAACCCGCAGGTGCCCAACGACCTCGCCTTCGCCGAGTCCCGCGTCCGCGCCGGCACCATCGAGGCCGAGGACGTGCTCCAAGACCTCGGCGCACTGTCGATCATGTCCTCGGACGCACAGGCGATGGGCCGCATCGGCGAGGTCGCCATGCGCACCTGGCAGACCGCACACCAGATGAAGAAGCTGCGCGGACCCTTGGCCGGCGACGACCGGGCCGACAACAACCGAGCTCGCCGCTATATCGCGAAGTACACGGTCAACCCGGCCATCGCCCACGGAATCGACTCCTATGTGGGCTCGATCGAACCGGGCAAGCTCGCCGACTTCGTGCTCTGGCAGCCCTCGATGTTCGCCGTCCGCCCGCACACTGTGTTCAAGGGCGGAATGGCCGCGGTCGCCGCGCTCGGGGACCCGAACGCGTCGATCCCGACCCCGCAGCCGGTGTCCGAACGACTCGGATTCAACTACCGCACCGCCTCGGCGGCGGCGACGAGCCTCGCGTTCGTGTCCGAGCAGGCCATCGACGACGATATCGCAGGCAAGCTCGATAAGGTCCAGCGCGACTTCGTGCCGATCACCTCGACGCGCAAGGTCACGAAGGACGACATGATCGGCAACTCCGCCCGCCCGGACATCGAAGTCAACACGGACACCTACGCGGTCAAGATCGACGGGGAACTCGTCGAACACCGTCCCGCAGAGTTCGTGCCCATGTCCCAGCGCTACTTCCTGTTCTGAGGCAGCGCTTGAGATCACGCTCTGCACTGCTCGTCCTCGCCGACGGACGCCTGCCGACCGGCGGGTACGCCCATTCGGCGGGGCTCGAGCAGGCCATCCGTCAGGGGTGGGTGAACGACATCGACGGGCTGCGCGACTTCCTGCGCGGCCGCCTGCACACGACAGGGCTGATGAACGCTGCCTTCGCCGTGGCCGCGTGGAATGCCTTGGAAGAGGACACCCCCACCGAGGCGGCCCCCACCTCCACATCGACCGCAGAGTCGAGCACGGGGACCGACATCCTCGCCGAGGCGGCCCTGCGCGACCTCGACGCCGAGCTCATCGCTCGGACCCCGTCCCCGGCCCTGCGCCGGATCGGTTCATGGCTGGGCACGCTCATGCTCCGATCCATGCGCAGCATCCACCCGCACCCGCTGCTCGACGCCTTCCCGAAGGACCTGCAGCAGCCGATCGTCTACGGTGCGGTCGGTCGCGTGCTGGGCTTGAGCGATGCCGATACGGCCGCAACAGTTCTCCACGAAGCGGTCACGGGCCCCGCGACGGCAGCGGTCAAGCTCATGCACATCGACCCGTTCCAAGCCCACGGTGCGATCATCGACCTCGCCTACGACCTCGACGAAGCTGCCGAACGCGCTGCGGACTTCGGTCGCGGCGACCCGGCCGAGATCCCCGCGCTCAGCGCGCCGCTGTCGGACTTCGCCGCCGAACTGCACGAGGGGGACAATGTTCGACTCTTCGCTTCCTGAGACCTGGGCGCTCAACCCCAAGGGCTCGGCCAGCGGGATGACCTGCCGGGCCTCGGTCGCCACGACCACGGACGGCACCGACCCGAACGGCCGCACCCGCACCCGCGTCGACGGACTGCGCCGCCAGGCCCCTCTCGTCCCACGCCCCACCGGTGCCAGCGGCTTCGAACCCTATGTCGACGGCGACTCGAACATCGCCCGAGTGGCGCTGACGACCGCAGCGGCCGGTCCGCTCGGCGGAGACCACTACATCTTCGACGTCCACGTCGGTGCGGGTTCGACCCTGCTGCTGCGCGAGGTCTCGGCGACCCTGGTCCTGCCCGGAGCCCACGGCGACCCCTCGCTCATGCACTGCCGAGTCACCGTCGAATCAGGCGGCACCCTGATCTGGGTGCCCGAACCCGTCATCGCCGCCCGAGGCTGCCACCACACCCACCGCGTCGACATCGACCTCGCCGAGGATGCTCGCCTGTTCTTCCGTGAAGAGCTGCTGCTCGGCCGCCACGGTGAGGATCCGGGAAGCTTGAGTTCCCGACTCAACGTCCGCCGAGGCGGCCGGGCCTTAAGCATCCAACGCTTCGATCTCGGCCCCGCCGGGAAGGGATTCGACACCCCGTCCGTGGTCGGCGGATGCCTCGGCGTCGGTTCGGTCGTCATCGTCGAACCCGATGGGGGACTGCCGACCGAGACTGTGATCGCCGATCCGAAGTCGGCTCTGCTGCCCATCGACGAGACCTGCGTGCAGGTCAACTCGCTCGGCGATGACGGGCTGGCTCTGCGCAGACGCCTCGACGCCGCCCTGGCCGAACTCGGCGAACCGTGGGGCCGGGAGACCGGCTGGTCCGCGGTGCCACGGTGACGCCGAGCCGCCCGCCGGGGGCCGGGACGGGCCCGTGAAGCCGCCTCGGCGAGATCCTGAAGACCATCACATCGCAACGTACATCGGAGGAGAACATGAGCAACGGAAAGCGCGCACTGCGCCTGGGAATCGCCGGGCCCGTCGGGACCGGCAAGTCCTCATCGATCGCGAACATCTGCACGGCCCTGGCCGATGAGTTCCGCATCGGGGTCATCACGAACGACATCTACACCGACGAGGACGCCCGCTTCCTCAAGGCCGCCGGCGTCCTGCCCGAAGAGCGCATCCGCGCCGTCGAGACCGGTGCCTGCCCGCACACCGCGATCCGCGATGACGTGAGCATGAATCTGCTCGCCGTCGAGGCCCTCGAATCCGACTTCGATCCGCTCGACATCGTGCTCGTCGAATCCGGCGGCGACAACCTCACCGCCACGTTCTCTCCGGCACTGGTCGATGCGCAGCTGTTCGTGCTCGACGTCGCCGGCGGCGGTGACGTGGCACGCAAGGGCGGACCCGGCATCGGCCGCGCCGATCTGCTCGTGATCAACAAGATCGACCTCGGCCCGCACGTCGACGTCGATGTCGAACAGATGCTCGACGATGCTCGTGAAGCTCGTGAGGGACAGCCCGTGCTCGGAGTGTCCCGGAAGATCCCCGAGACCGTCGAGGCCCTGGCCGCCTGGGTCCGCGAGGTCCACGCCCGCTTCGTCAAGGGCGACCACACCCCGGTGGATCCGGGCCCGATGGCCCCGCACTTCCACGCCGACGAAGAAGCCGATGGCGGCGGATACATGCACACCCACGAAGAGGGCGAAGCCGCTCATACTCACTGATGACACCATCACCGAGGTGGGGGCCGGGACTCGATCCCCACCTCGGTGCGTGTGGACGGTGAAGCTGGGCCTGCTGGGGTCAGCATCGGCCCGGTTCGGAGGGTAACCTCGGCGAGGGGATGACCCATAGGGATTCGACGGAGGAGAGGACGGCCGCTGCGGCGGCCGGTGAACGGATGAAGATTTGGAAGTCGACGGCCTGGACGGCCGGAGCGGGGGCACTCGCGTTCCTGCTCAGCGGGTGCGAAGCTCCCAGCGGGGGAGACTCGGAGCTGGTCATCGGCACGGAGAACCTCGGCGGGTACAACCCCGTCAACGGGTACTCCGTCGACGGGAACTCACCTTTCTACGACGGCCTGCTGCGGCTGCAGGAGGACTCCGGATCAGGGGAGATGCCCGAACTCGCACCGGCACTGGCGGCAGAGGATCCGCAGCCGAACGACGATTCGACGGAATGGACGGTGAAGCTGCGCGATGATGTGACCTTCTCCGACGGATCGGACTTCGATGCAGAGGATGTGGCCGCAACCTATGAGGCGATCGTCGACCCCGAGGTGGCGTCCGAATCCGTCGACGCCTTCCGCATGATCAAGGCGGTGAAGACCCCCGACGATCACACCGTCGTCTTCGAACTCGACGAACCGACCCCCACCTTCACCTCGCGTCTGGCCGTCGGCATCCTGCCGTCCGAAGCCATCGAAGAGGGTACCCCGGCCGCGGACTGGAAGGTCAATTCCGTACCCGTGGGCACCGGTGCCTACACCCTCGACTCGCTCACCGAGGACACCGCAGTGCTGACAGCACGCGACGACTACTGGCGGACGACGCCGGAGCTGAAGTCCGTGACCCTGCAGGCTTACGCCGACACCTCGGCGTTGGCCGCGGCGGTCAAGGACGGCAAGGTCTCCGGTGCTGCCGTCCCTCCGCGCTCGGTCGACCAGATCAAGGGAGATGGTCAGGAGATCCACACCGCTCGCACAGCCGACTGGCGCGGACTCACTCTGCCCAGTGATAACCCGTTCACGAAGAACGCCGAAGTGCGCAAGGCACTCAACCTCGCCATCGACCGGGAGAAGCTCGTCGACGAGGTGCTCGCCGGTCATGGAACACCCGCCTCGACCCCGGTCGGTGAATTCTACGGTGACGCCTACGATCCGAAGGCCGAATTCGACGTCGACCTCGACGAGGCGAAGAAGCTGCTCGATGAGGCCGGGTGGAAGGCCGGGTCTGATGGTGTGCGCGCCAAGGACGGGAAGAAAGCCGTCATCGCGGTCACCTACCCGGCAGGAGACACAGTGCGCGGTGACATCGCCGCCGAGATCTCCGCACAGCTGGAGCAGCTGGGCGTGAAGCTCGAGGTCAAGGGCCAGGAATGGGACGACATCGAGAAGGACCTGGCCGGACAGGCCATCGTCTACGCCGGTGGTGAGCAGCCCTATAACATCGACCACCAGATCAGGGCCTCGCTGCACACGCAGACGAAGACCTCCGGAGTCTTCGACAACCCCGCGAACATGGCGGTCCCGGGCGCGGATGATGTGCTCGACCATGCCGCGGTCGAAACCGACCAGGCCACGGCCGATGCCGACTACCGTCAGGTGCAGTCCCAGTACATCGAGGCGCCGAGTTACCTCATCGTCGCCTTCCTCGAACACACCTACGTCGCCGACACCGAAGGCTGGGACGTTCCCGACACGACCTTCGAACCGCACGTCCACGGCTCCGATTGGGGACCGTGGTGGAACCTCGCCGACTGGAAGAAGAACTGACATCGCACCCGACCGGATCCGGGTCATCCCGGATCCGACACATCCTGGCCCGAGGCGGAATCGTCCTCGGCGGGATGATCCTTGCCGGCTTGGCCGGCGGGGCAGGGGTGTTCGCGCTCTCCGCCGCCTCCCCGTCGAATCCTTTGGCCCACACAGTGGCCGGATGGGAATTCGCGTCCGCGGAGGCCCGCGAGAACCTCGCCGCCGCCTATGACACCGGGGGCTGGCCGGGCGCGTGGTGGCAGTGGCTGCTGACCTCCCTCACGACCGGTGACCTCGGGTATTCGCGGCTGCTGCACACTGCTGTTGGCGAGGTGGTCCTCGGTCGGGGACTCAACACCGTGGCCGCCACCCTGTGCGCTGTGGTGATCACCGCAGTCATCGTGCTCATCGCCTCGGTGCTGCTGGCCAGGTTCCCCGGGCTCGCCCACCATTCGGCCGCCTCGGGGCTCATCGGCGCCTGGTTGGCTGTGCCGTCGTTCCTCATCGCCCTCATCATCGTCGTGCTTTTCGGACGCCAGCTGCCGAACCCGGCCACCAGCGCCCCGATCACCCTCATCCCCTCAGTGGCGATCACGATCGCTCTGGCATGGTCGGCGATGCTCATCGCCGCCGCCCGATCTGCGGCCGCCGAAGTATGGTCGACGCCGTGGGCGCGCGCCCTCATCGGCCGCGGCTTCTCCTCGACGGCACGCGTGCGCACGGTGCTGCCGTCGGTCCTGTCCGCGGTGCGGGCTCCGGCGGTCATCTATGTGCCCGTCGTCGTGCTCGGTGAAGCCGCCGTCGAGGCGGTCCTGTCCTATCCGGGGTTGGGCAATGCCCTCGTCGAGGCGGCGGCCGGTGCCGACCTGCCGCTGCTGGCCACGGTCACCGCGATCGCCGCGGCGGTCACGACCGGACTGGTGCTCGGTGTGCGTTCGTTCGGTGCCGGCGGTGACGACCGTTTCCTGGTCTCCGGTGCGGGGGCGGGCGGGCTCGGGAAGGGGTACGCATGAACCGGCGGGATCAGAGCCCGAGCAGACAGCCGCTGCGTCCGAGGCGGCGTTCACTGCGCCCGAGCCGGCGGGTGTGGGGAGTCCTCATCCTCGGAGTTCTGCTCGTCCTGCTCATCTGCGGACGGTTCATGCCCGGTGAGGGCACCGACTTCTCTCGTGCTCTCCTGCCGCCGGTCGACGGCGGCCTGTTGGGCACCGACCATTTCGGTCGCAGTGTGGCCGTGACCGTCTGGGACGCCGCGGGCGGCTCGGCCTTGGCCGCGCTCATCACCGCGGCCGTGACCACCGCGATCGGTGCGGGAATCGGTGTGGTCTCGACCCTGTCGAACGGTCTGTCGAAGGTGTCGACGGGACTGCTCATCGCGACCTTGGTCGTCCCGTCGATGTTGTTCACCTTCATCGTGGTCGGCATCCTCGGTGGTGGTCGCACGGCGATCATGGTGACCGTGGCACTGACGCATTGGCCGTTGGCGGCTCAGCTCATCGGACCGAAGGTGCGGGAGGAATGGACGTCCGGGTGGGTGCGGTTCGACCGTTGCCTCGGTGCCGGACGTACCCAGATCCTGCGGTGGCATGTGCTGCCGGCGGCCGGGGGTCGGGTGGCGGCGGCGATGGCCGTGATCTTCCCGTCGGCGGTCGTGCACGAGGCGACGACTGCGTTTCTGGGGATCGGCGTCGATCCGGCCGCGGTGTCGCTGGGGCCGCTGATCGCGTGGGGGCAGTCGGATATGACGGTCGGGGCGTGGTGGACGTTGGTCGTGCCGACGTGTGCGCTCATGGTGTTGCTGCTGCCGCCGACGATCCTGGCCCGCCGGCTCGGAGAGAGGCCCAGATCGCTGTGACCGAACCCGTCATCGGCATCCGCACCGCCACGCTGAGCCTTCCCGGCACCGGTGAGGTGCTGTCCGCGCTCAACCTCGAGATGCGCCTCGGAGGCATCACCTGGCTCGTCGGCGAATCGGGTGCCGGAAAATCCACACTGTGCAATCTGCTCGCCGGCCTCAGCCCCGTGGATGCGAAGGTCAGCGGGGTGTTGGATCTCAGTGAGATCGTCGGGGCCCGTGATGGGCGGGTCGCCAGTGAGAAGCGCGACATCACCGAGGCGGCTGCCCCCGGGGACGGTCGCATCGGCCTCGGCGCGGGGCAGGGGCGCACCGACCTCGGCACTCGGTGGGGGCGCATCGGTCTCGGCACCAGGCAGGGTCGCCGGGCGATGGCGAAGCTTCGTCGCTCCGGAGTGATCGCCTGGGCTCCGCAGAATGCCATGGACACCTTCCCGCCGGCGATGCGATTGACCGAGTGGTTTTCCCGAACGGGCCTCGACAGTCCCGACCTGGCAGCGTACGGATTGGAGAATTCGATCCTCCGCAGGTTGCCGCATCAGGTTTCCGGTGGACAGATCTCCCGCATCTCCTTGGCCGCAGCCGTGGCGAAGTCCCCACGGCTGCTCGTCTGCGACGAACCGACCGCGGGCCTCGACCCCGAGCAGGCCGACGCCGTGGTGGGCGTGCTTAATGACCAGGCATCGGCCGGCAGCCGCGCCGTGCTCGCGGTGACCCACGACCTGTCGGGTCTGCAGCGCAATGCCCGCCCCGGCGATCGAGTGGCCGTGGCCTTCAACGGGCACATCGTCGAGGACTGCTCAGTCGCGGCCTTCTTCGCCGGTCGTGCCGCGAATGCCTATGTTCAGGCGTTGGCCGCGGCCGCACCCGCCGCCGGTGCGCACCCGCTGCCGCTGGCCGACGGCGCCCGGCCGAAGCCCTGGGTGTACAGGGACGGGGACGAGCTGCGCCGCCTCGGCGAAGAATCGGTCAGGACCGCTGGTCAGGGTCAGCCGGCTGGTCGGATGCGGACTGCGTCCGGATCGGGGCCGAAGCACATCGACGACGGCGGAGGATCGGAATGAGGCTGACCGATCTGGTGATCGACTACGGCTCCACACGCGTCGGACCGGTCGACGCGGACATCCCCGCGGGGACGGTGACGGTGCTGCAGGGCGCGTCGGGCAGCGGAAAGACCAGCGTGTGCTTGGCGATGACGGGATTCCTCAGGCCGAGCAGCGGACGGGTCGACGGGGAACTCGGGGTGCTCGTTCCGCAGAACCCTCGCGAATGGCTCAACCCGCGCCTGACCGTCGCCGAGGTCATCGAACACACCCGGGCCGCACGGGAATCAGGCGGTGGGGCCGGTGGTTCCGGTCCTGCGGGGCAGTCGAAGGGAGTCGCCCGGCCCGCTGGGCAGGCACGCGGATCTGCCGGCGGTGCCGGTGCTGAGCGTGCGGGAGGCTCGCACGACAGCCACGATCTGCTGGCCCTGCTCGATCGTGCGCTGCTCAGCCCAGAGCTGGCTCACCACCGCTGCGGCGAACTCTCGGGCGGTCAGGCGGCACGCGTGTGCATCGCCCGTGCGCTGGCCAGCGGCATCGACACCATCGTGTGCGACGAGCCGACGGCCGCGCTCGACTCCTCGAATGCCGCACGGATCGCCTGGCTCATCAACGACCTCGCCGAGGCGGGGAAGACGATTGTCTGGGCGACCCACGACCGAGACCTCGTCGCCGCCACCGACGTCGGCTATTCCTTCGTCACGCTCTGAGGCGGGGGGCACGACCACATTGAGCGTGGGCCCAACCACCTTCCGTCCGTCCCATCATGACGCGAACAGATGGGAGGGACGGGAAGTGGGCGCGCCCTGCACCGAACGTGATGCTGGTGCGCACGAAATGTGGTTGGTCGGTTCCGATCGCCGGGCGGATCGTCACTCGGCCGGGGAACCTGCCGCGACCGCCGGCCGGATGGTCACTCGGCCGGGGAACCTGCCGCGACAGCCGGTCGGATCGTCACCCACCGGCGCACGGCGAGCACGAGTGCTGCGATGAGGCCGACGATGAGCAGCCCGTCCGCGGCGATGTAGAGCAGATGCAGCGACGACCCGCCCTCGTCGACACCGGCGAGCACGGCGTCGGTGCGCTGATTGAGCAGCGGCCGGATGACGATGACCTTGATGATGAGCACCGCGATGAGCCCGCAGGTCACGGCCCGAAAGGCACGGTCGACTCCCGACTTGAGCACCGCCCACAGCAGAATCACGGCGATGGCCAGCTCGACCCAGTTCATCACGCCGAACACCAAGCGGCCGATGCCCAACCCCAGCGGGATCGTGATGCCGGGAGCCGTGAACTTCAGCGGCGCCTCGATGAGCGAGATGCCGATGATGAGCCCGAGCCAGACGGCGGGCAGAATGATCCGAGCGCTCGCCGCCAGCCGCGAGTCATCGGTGCTGAAGAGATGAGTCATAATCCTGATTCTACTCCTCGTAGAAGAATGTCTGCCGCGCCCGCTCCGCACCTGACCAGCCCCGCCGCCGCACCCGCTCTAGACTGGTGCCCATGCGTCTGTTCTCCAACGCCGTCGTGCGCACGTTCGCACCCTGGGCCGACTCGAGCACACCGGGCTCGAACACCCCCGCCCCGACCTTCGACCTCACCCATCCGGCCCCCGATGCGATCCTCGTTGACGGGGAGACCATCGTCGCCGTCGGCACCCGGGCCGAACTGCTCGACATCGCCGCCGCACAGTCGTCGACGACGGCGGCGCTCGCCTCGGCGGGTGGAGTCGGCGCGACCACGGTCATCCCCGGCCTCGAGATCGATGAAGTCGACTGCGGCGGCCAGGTCATCCTGCCCGGATTCGTCGACGGCCACATCCACTCGATCATGTACGCCGACTCCCTGACTGACCTTGATCTGTCCCAGACGAAATCCATCGCCGAGGCGGTCGCGGCCATCCGCGAACGCGCCGATTCCCTCCCGGTGGGCGCTTGGGTGGTCGGCTCCGGCTGGGACCTCAACAAGTGGGAGGACCCGAGCTACCCGGACCGAACGCTGCTCGACGCCGAGGTTCCCGACCATCCCGTGGCCATGTGGTCACTCGATCTGCACACGTTGTGGGTCAACGCCCACGCCCTCGAGATCGCCGGCATCGACGAGGCGACCCCCGACCCGTCCGGCGGCAGCTTCGTCCGCGACGACGACGGGCAGCTCACCGGTCTGGTGCGCGAGGACGCCACCGATCTCGTCGCCCGCTTCATCCCCGAACCCAGCCGCGAGGAACAGGTCGAACGCATCGCCACCACCCAAGAGCTCTTCCTGTCCCAGGGGCTGACCGGGATCCACGACTTCGACGGCATTGCTGCGACACTGGGCTGGAACGACCTGCACGACACCGGTCGACAGGACATGCGGGTCACGCTGTTCCTGCGCTCTCCCGAGGTGCCGTGGGCGATCGAGACCGGATGGCATACCGGCGACGGAGACGACTGGCTGCAATGCGGTGGGCTGAAGCTCTTCTCCGACGGAGCGCTCGGCTCGCACACCTCCCACATGTCCTCGGCCTTCCCTGAGACCGACGGTGAGACCGAGAACTTCGGCATCGCCCAGATGACCGAGGACGAACTCTTCGATCAGGCGCACATCGCCACCGAGGCGGGCATCTCCGTGGCCATCCACGCCATCGGCGACCAGGCGAACCACCATGTGCTCGCCGTCTTCGAACGACTGCGCGAGACCACGCGGGCCGCGGAGGAGAAGTTCGGCCGGCCCATGCGTCACCGTGTCGAACATGCCCAGTTCATCCAGCCGACGGACGTCGCCCGCTTCGCCGAGCTCGGGGTGTTCGCGTCCATGCAGCCGCGGCACTGCATCTCCGACCTGCACCTGCTCCACCTCATCGACGAGTCCGCGCAGCTGGCCGCCTACGCTTGGCCGGACCTGCTCGACGCGGGTGCGCATGTTGTCTTCGGCTCCGACGGCCCCGTCGAACCCGCCAACCCCTTTGCCGCGATCTATGCGGCGATGACCAGGGCGAACATCTCCGGTGATGCGTCCACGACCTTCCAGCCGCGCCGTCGCCTGAGCGCGGTCGAGGCCATCCGTCTGCACACTCAGGGCCCTGCTTTCGCCGCTGGCCTGGAAGACCGGCGCGGATATCTGGCGCCAGGCATGGACGCCGACTTCATCCTCGTCGACATCGATCCGTGCGTGGCCGAAGGGCTGAGCGCCGAGGGGCTCAACCCTGATGCGGCTGCGCACGCCGATAGTCGGAACACCGAGGCAGCCGCACAGTCGGACGATCCCAACGGCTCATGCGTATCGAACGACCCCGACGGCTCACGCGTGTCGAGCGACGGCCTGCTCGGCTACGCTTCCGAGGAGGCTCTCTTCGCCCACGCCGAAGCGATCCGTGACACTCGAGTCGCGCTCACCGTCGTCGGCGGCGAGATCAAGTACCGAGCCTGACCTCGCCGAGGTGGACGACCGCCTCGGCGAAGGGCGAACCCCAGCTCCCAGCCCCCACCCCCTCAGCACCGATCGACAAGGAAGTCCCCGCATGCCCCGCTCGTTCCTGGCCCAGGCCCGCAAGGTCGATGAGGCGACCCCGGACACTCGCAGCCGCGAGGTCGACTTCCTGCGAGCTGCGGCGATCACCGTCGTCGTGCTCGGCCACTGGACGATCATCGCCGTCAGCGCCGGCGGCGGAATCGACCCGCACGGACTGCTCGACCAGGCCCGGTGGACACACCCTCTGACCTGGGTGTTCCAGGTGATGCCGATCTTCTTCCTCGTCGGCGGGTACTCCAACGCTCTGTCGTGGCGCTCAGCCAGGCGCAAGAACACCGGCTACGCCGAATGGCTGCGGGCACGCCTGCGCCGACTCGGCCTGCCGCTCATCCCGCTGCTGCTGACCTGGCTGGCCACCTGCGTCATCGCCCTGTCCGCCGGCGCCGAACCCGCCGCCGTGCAGCTGGCCTCCCAGATGGCACTCGTGCCGACCTGGTTCCTCGCCGCCTACCTGCTCGTCGTCATCGTCGCCCCACCGTGTCTGATCCTGTGGGAGAAATGGGGTTGGTGGTCGATCATCGTCGGGATCGTTCTGGCCGGCATCATCGACCTCATCAGCATCGTCACCGACAGCAGGCTCGCCGGCTATCCGAACTACCTGCTCGTCTGGGCGAGCTTCCACCAGTTCGGCTACGCCTGGCTCGACGGCCGACTGACCAGCCTGAAACGCTGCCTGGTGCTCTTCGTCATCGGCGCCGTCGGCCTCGGACTCCTCGTCGGATTCGGACCGTACCCGGTCTCGATGATCACCGCCGGCACCGACACGATCTCGAATTCCGCCCCGACCCGAGTGACGATGGCCTTCCTCGGCATGGCCCAGGCCGGAATCGTGCTCATGCTCCAGCGGCCTGTGGCGAGGCTTCTGCACAGTCCCGGACTCTGGTTCCTCACGGTGCTCGTCAACCAGCGCATCATGACCTGGTTCCTCTGGCATCTGACCGCGTTGACAGCCCTGGCCAATGTGCTCATCGCCCTCGACGCCGAGGCCCTGCTGCCGACTCCGCTGACCGGGATCTGGTGGCTGACCCGTCCGCTGTGGGCCCTCGTTCTGCTGGCGATCACCGGGGTGCTCGTCTTCGTATTCGGCCGATTCGAATCACCGGCACCCGACGACCGGCCCGCGCCGCCGATGTGGATGCCGATCGCCGCCTCGGCGTTCATCTGCGCGGGCTTGGCCATCATGGCCGACACCGGAATGGTCGACGATGGCGGCGTCACCTGGATCTGGCCGCTGCTGCCGCTCATCGGCATGTTCGTCTTCGGCGTCGTCCGCCTCCCCGGACGGCGAACCATGACGAGCTGACCCTCGCCGAGGAGGTCCGCCCGCGCTGAAACCTCACCGCGGCGACGCGAATGGATCGACCTTGCCGAGAAGGTCCGACCGCGGTGATGAAACGTCCCCGCGGCGGCGCGTCCCACTCAATGACAATCGGCCCAACGTCCCCGCGGGGACGTCGGACCGATTCGAACGGTGACCCGCCTCGGCGAGGTTCGACGCTGATGTCGCTCCGCCTCGGCGAGGGGAGGCTGGGTCAGATGTTGCGGCCGCCGGAGATCTCGGTGACGGTGCCGGTGAGATAGCTCGACAGGCCGGAGGCGAGGAACAGCACGACGGAGGCGACCTCTTCGGGTTCGCCCGGACGTCCGAGGGGGATCTCGGCGAGCTTCGATTCGATGGCGTTCTGGGGCATGGCCGCGGTCATTGCGGTGTTGATGAAGCCGGGCTGGATGGCGTTGATGCGGATGTTCTTGAACGCGACCTCCTTGGCCACGGCCTTCGTCATGCCGACGATGCCCGCCTTCGCCGCGGAGTAGTTCGACTGGCCGGGGTTGCCGACCTTGCCGCTGATCGAGGACACGTTGATGATCGAGCCGCCGCGGTCCTGTTCGCGCATGAGCGCGGTCGCGACCTTGAGCCCGTTCCACGTGCCGCGCAGGTGGACGGAGATGACGTCGTCGAAGTCCTTCTCGGTCATCTTCCGGATCGTCGCATCACGGGTGATGCCGGCGTTGTTGACCCAGATGTCGACGCCGCCGAAAGCGGTCGTGGCCGCCTCGGCGAGCTTCTCGACGGCCGCGAGGTCGGAGACGTTGCACACGACGCCCGTGGCGACGCCGTCTCCGCCGAGCTCGACCACGGCCGCCTGCAGGGTCTCCTCGTTCATATCGGCGATGACGACCTTCGCGCCGGAGTCGACGAGGCTGCGGGCCATCGACAGGCCCAGCCCCTGTCCGCCGCCGGTGACGACGGCGACCTTGCCGCTGAGCAGGCCGGGGACGGCGGTGACTCCGCCGGTTTCGGTGATGGTGATGCCGGAGTTCGCGGTAGTGGATTCAGTCATGAGATGCCTTTCGTTCGTGGGTGGCAGGGTGTTCGTAGGTGGCCGGGCGGTCGAAGACGGCTGGACGCTCGATGATGGCCGGGCGCTCGAGGTGGGCCGGGCAGGGCGGAGCTCGCCGAGGCGGCCCGTCGATGCGGCCGTTATGCGAGCAGGATACTTCCCTGCGGGTCAGAGGTTGAACTGCGGTTTGTGCGCGCCGCCCAGCAGCTGCTTGGCGACGACGACGCGCTGGACTTCGGAGGTGCCTTCGTAGATCCGGAAGAGGCGGGCATGGCGGTAGAACCGCTCGACCGCGGATTCGCGCATGTAACCCATGCCGCCTTGGATCTGCACACCTTTGTCGGCGATGCGGGCGAGTGCTTCGGAGGCGAAGAGCTTCGCCGAGGAGGGGCCGAGCTTGCGATCGGTCTCTTCGTCCCAGCGTTGAGCGGCCGCGAGGACGAGTGCCTTCGCCGCGGCGGTGTCGGTGTAGATGTCGGCGAGCATCGCCTGGACGAGCTGGAACATGGCGATCGGCTCCCCGCCCTGCTTCGCCTCGGCGGCGAACTTCACGGATTCGTCGAGGATGCGGATCGCCTGACCCACACAGATTGCTGCAATGTGCAGGCGGCCCTTGTTCAGTGAGGCCATTGCCGCGTAGAAGCCCTTCTCCTCCTCACCGCCGATGAGGTTGGCGGCGGGCACGCGGACATCGTCGAAGAAGATCTCCGAGGTCCAGGCACCGGCCTGGCCCATCTTGTGGTCGTGGGGTCCGACGGTCACGCCCTCGGACTTCGTGGGCACGAGGAAGACGGAGATGCCCTTCGAGCCGGTGGCGTTCGGGTCGGTGCGGGCGAAGACCATGAGGACATCGGAGGATTCGGCGTTCGTGATGAAGCGCTTGGAGCCGTTGACGATGTAGTCATCGCCGTCGCGGGTTGCCTTGGTTCGCAGCCCGGAGGGGTCGGAGCCGGCCTCGGACTCGGTGAGTGCGAAGGAGGCGACGACCTCGCCGGAGGTCAGGCGCGGCAGCCATTCGGACTTCTGGTCAGCGGTGCCGTAGTTGACGAGCACCTGTCCGGCAATGCCGTTGTTTGTGCCGAAGAGGGAGCGGAAGGACGGGGTGGTGTAGCCGAGTTCCATGGCCAGGAGCGCGTCCTGTTCGGCGTTCATTCCCAGCCCGCCGTACTCCTCCGGCAGGGCCCAGCCGAAAAGTCCCATCTCGGCGGATTCCTTGATGATGCTCTCGGGGAAGGCGTCTTCGTCCTCGACCTGGGTCTCAAGCGGGACGACCTTCTCGCGGACGAATTCGCGGACGGCGGTGAGGACGTCGTCGAGTTCAGTGGTGTCCATGGGGTGTGTCTCCTTCGAGGGCGCGTGCCGGGTTGAAGAGTGTGGCCAGGTTGCGCCGCCACATCTGGTGCATGCCATCTGTTCGCGGACAGATGGCATGCACCACATGTGGCGGCCGGTGCACCATTTGTGGCGACCGACGTACCAGATGTGATGGACAGATGCGCCGAATGTGGTGGGCAGATGTGCCACGTGTGGGGGAGTGACGGTGCATCGAGTGTGGTGAGGCAGCCTTGCAGCTCGCGGCCCACGGCTCGAGGCCCGCGGTCATCGGCTCGAAGCCCGCGACCCTCGGTTCGAAACCCGCGACCTTCGATGCGAAGCCCGCGACCATCGGTTCGAGGCCCGCGGTCATCGGCTCGCCAGCCAGGCACGGACCCGGTCGGAGTCGGCTCCGAGCTCCGGGGGAGCGAGGTCGTAGGAGACCTGCGACTTCGACAAGGTGATCGGATTGCGGACCGTTGGGATGACGCGCTCGCCGCTGCCGGTGTCCACGACCGGCTCCAAGCCGAGGCTCTTGGCGTGTTCGACGCCTTCGACGATCGTATTGATCGGTGCGCAGGGCAGGCCTGCGTCCGACAGCCGGTCGAACCATTCCTGGGCGGTGTGGGCCTGCAGGGCTTCGAGCAGCTCGGGTTCGAGTTCGGCACGGTTGGCGTTGCGGGTCTTGGCTTCGGCGAACCGCTCATCCCGGGCCCAATCGGGACGGCCGAGCACCTCGGCGAGGATCCGGAACTGGCCGTCATTGGCGGCGGCGACGATGATCTCACCGGACTTCGTGGCCATCGGCTGATACGGGTAGAGGCTCGGGTGGGCGTTGCCCATGCGGGTCGGGTTCGCCCCGGCCGCGGCATAGGCTCCGGACTGGTTGGCCAGTCCGGACATCGCCGAGGACATGCGGTTCGTTTCGACGTGCTGGCCTTCACCGGTCAAAGTCTTGTGCTGGACCGCGGCGAGGATGCCGATCGTCGTGTGCAGGCCGGTGATGACATCGAAGACAGCGACACCGGCTCGAAAGGGCGAGCCCTCGGGGCTGCCCGTAACCGACATGAAGCCGGACATGGCCTGGACGAGCAGATCGTACCCGGGCAGCGGATTCTCGGGGCCGAACCCGGTGATCGAGGCAAAGACGACCTCGGGGTTGGCGGCGGTGACGGAGTCATAGTCGAGGCCGAACTTCCTCAGCCCGCCGGGTTTGAAGTTTTCGACGATGATGTCGGCTCGGGCAGCGAGGTCCTGGGCGACTGCGAGGTCGTCGGGGTCGGAGAAGTCGAGGACGATGTCGAACTTGTTGCGGTTGATCGACAGGTAGTAGGTGGCGTCATCGTCACGAGCCGGTGGGCTCCAATGCCTCGTGTCATCGCCCTTGGGGCCTTCAACCTTGATGACAGTAGCGCCGAGGTCGGCGAGCATCATCGTCGAATAGGGACCGGCGAGGACGCGAGAGAAGTCGACGACGATCTGGCCCGACAGGGGGCCGTTGCCGGAGCGGGCGAGAAGGTCGTCAGGGTCGGTCATTACGCGGAGTCCATTCTCGATCGGGTCGTTCTGTGGCTCAGTCCACATTAACCGGTAATGAAGAATAATAGAAGTGGATTATTGCAGAAAAGTTAATGAATGGTCCCGTGTGCCACGCTCAGAGCTTGGCATTCCACTCGTCGAGGCGGTGCCGGAGCAGTTCGGCTGTCATCTCTGTGAGTCCGATGCCGTGGTAGTTCGGCAGCCAGGTCTCGACGCGGTCGATCGCGCTCGCTGCCGCGTGCAGATCCCAGGCGTGGATGTCGGTGATCCGGCGGCCGAGCAGGGACTCGTATTCGTCGAGGAATTCGGCGGCAGCATCGGGGGAGCTGAGTAAGACGAGATCCTGGCGGCACCACGAGAGGTCGCGACCGCGGGGTGCGTGCGAGGCGTGGGTCCAGTCGACGACACCGGTGAGGTGTGTACCCGACCAGAGGGCATTGCCGCACCAGAAGTCGCCGTGGCTGAGGACGCGCTCGCCTTCGAGCAGTTGTGAGAAGCCGGTACGGACGCGGTGTGCGATGGGGGAGTCTCCGGCGGGTGGTCGAGTCGGTGCCGGAGGGAGGCCGGCCCCGTCGAGGTCGTGGATGCGCGAGAGTGCTCTCGCCATTTCGCGCGCGATCGTTGAGGCGGGAAGTGTCGGATCCGGAGTGGAGCCAGAGACTCTTGTCGTGATGACGAGCGGATCGTTGAGATCGGGCCGATGGGCGACGAGCCGCGGCACCAGCTCGCCGAGCGAACGCAGCCGTCGCAGTGCCTCGGGTTCCTTCGCTACGGTGCCGTCACCGGCGGGAAAGGAGCGGACGACAAGTTCATCCTCCCCGTCCGAGACGAGCAGCGTCGTCGCATGCTGGCCGGCGGTGAAGACCTTGAGCAACCGCAGCTCACGACCCAACAGCGCCGAGGCGGACCTGAGTGCGTGCTCCTGTGCGGTGGCCATGGTGGCATCGTATCGCCCGAGCGAGCCGAAGTGTTTGGCTCAGGGGCGGGCTCGGTGAGGAGAGATGCGAGTTCGGGCTTGGGCTCAGCGAGGTGAGGTGAAGAGAGACTCGCCCCGGGTGAGTGCCCGGCGCATTCCGGCCGCGTAGCGACGGGCCATCATCCGCTGAGCCGCGACCGACAGCGGAGCCGCGGCTGCGAACAGCGGATGACCTGGTACGGAGTCCGAGACGATCGTGGTGACGAGTCGGCCACTCGACCGCTGCTCGACGAGGAAGGTCTGCTCGCCCGATTCGAGATGTCCGGGGAGTGTGCGGTAGGCGAAACCGGCGCGAGACTCCTCATTGATGACCTCGGTGACCACGCACGAGCCGACGCGGAGGGTGAGATCGCGACCGCGGGACCGCCTCGGCGAGGTCGGCCAGACCGGATTGAGTCGAAGATCGACGACCTGACCGAGGTGCACGCGCCGAACCGGACGGACGATCACCCCGGCCCCCTCCTGGAGGCCCCACGTGAGGACAGCTTCGCGTGCGAGTGGGAACAGATCCGCTGGGCCGACGTCGAGGTGATGCTCGAGATGGTTCATGTCTCCATTCTCGCCCACGGCCCATTCGCCATGGCGTGCTCACCTGCAGTGGAGCCTTGGATGCCCCGCCCCGGCCTCCTTATCGTGAGTAGTCTTGTCAGCGGCGGTGTGCCGTGGCTACGATGAATCCAGATACTGAACGAACGATCAATCTCGATCAGAGTCCACCATCACCGACAGAACACTGGAGTTCACGCATGTCAGAGTCCACCACCCCGCAGTCCGGACAGCGCTTCGCCGGGCAGGTCGCCCTCATCACCGGTGCCAGCCGCGGCATCGGACTCGGCATCGCCCAGCGGCTCAACGCCGAAGGTGCGACCGTCATCCTCACCGCCCGCAAGGCAGATGCCCTCGCCGAGGCGGTCGCGCAGTTCCCCGACGGCACCGCGCTCGGCATCGCCGGGAAGTCCGACGATCCCGCCCACCGTGCGGAGGTCTATGACACGATCGCGGAGAAGTTCGGCCAGCTCGACGTGCTTGTGACGAACGTCGGCATCAACCCTGTCTACGGACCGCTCATCGACATCGACCTCGACGCTGCTCGGAAAATCCTCGACGTCAATGTCATCGGCACGCTCGCCTGGGTTCAGGAAGCCGTCCACCATGAAGGCCTGAACTTCCGCGAAAACAAGGGCCGGGTTGTCAGCATCTCCTCGGTGGCCGGAGAGGTTCCGAGCCCCGGGATCAGCTTCTACGGAATCTCGAAGGCCGCGGTCTCGCACCTCACGCGGTCGCTGGCCGTCGAACTCGGCCCCGATATCCGCGTCAACGCTGTTGCCCCGGCAGTCGTCAAGACCGACTTCGCCACCGCACTCTACGAAGGCCGCGAGGCCGAGGTCGCCGCCACCTACCCGGCGGGCCGACTCGGCACCCCTGAGGACATCGCCGGCGCCGTCGCCTACCTCGCCTCCGCCGACGCCGGATGGATCACCGCCCAGGTACTCACCGCCGACGGCGGCGTCATCACGGCCGGCGGCAGCGCCTGAGCCGGACGCGTCGAGCCGCCTCGGCGAGGGTGCGGTGCTTGGGGGAAGGCCGCTTAAGTGGGAGAAATGGTCACGTTCGGCCGCGGGATTGCGTGACCATTTCGACCACCGAAGGCACTGGCAGGAGCGCCGACCGCGCCGCCGACCTGCGCCTGGACCGGGGGTTTGTCGGGG
This sequence comes from Brevibacterium sp. S22, assembly GCF_004745485.1. Lineage (GTDB taxonomy): Bacteria > Actinomycetota > Actinomycetes > Actinomycetales > Brevibacteriaceae > Brevibacterium. The sequence continues at coordinate 38,547 of NZ_RHFG01000025.1, read as the reverse complement.
GTGATTTCATTCACTAGAATCGGAGGCGCAGTTCCACACGGTTCTGCACACAACTTCATACGCCGCTAAGACAAGACGTGGGAGAGCTGCCGGGCAGCCGCGACTGCACACACGGACGAACACCAGTCATCGCTGGAACGCCGACCGAAGCAGAGACGCTGGGTGCCGAGCAGCGCCGTAGGTGCAATTCCCTCCCCGGGAAACTCTCAGGCCCAGTACCACCGATTGCAGGCATATCTGAAGGACAGCGAGTCCCGATCGCCGCCGAATCCGCGCCGAAGTGCGCACGAGGCGGAGGCGAAGCGGGACACAGCTCCGACAGATCGGGGAGGACACTCAGTGATCGCTGCGTCCTCCATCGGTGGACGCGACACCGACCCTAGGACGGCAATTGACCAGTTCACTCGCCCATACGACGCAGGCAACAGGGGACACCGCGCGCCCCTTCTCCGACCGCCACATCGGCCCCCGCGCCGACGACGTCCAGGCCATGCTCGCCGAACTCGGCTATGACTCGCTCGAAGCGCTCTCGAGCGCCGCCGTCCCGGAATCCATCCAGAACGAAGAGCTCGACCTGCCGACCGGCCGCTCCGAATTCGATGTCCTGGCCGACCTGCGCAACCTCGCCGGCCAGAACGTCATGCGCACCCAGCTCATCGGCCAGGGCTACTACGACACGATCACCCCAGCCGTCATCCGCCGCAACCTGGTCGAGAACCCCGCCTGGTACACGGCCTACACCCCCTACCAGCCCGAAATCTCCCAGGGCCGACTCGAAGCGCTGCTGAACTTCCAGCAGGTCGTCCAGGACCTCACCGGCCTCGACATCGCCAACGCCTCGCTGCTCGATGAGGCCACCGCCGTCGCCGAGGCGGTCCTGCTCATGCGTCGCGCCGTGAAGAAGGGGACCACCGTCGTCCTCGACTCCGAACTCCACCCGCAGACCATCGCCGTCGTCCGCGCCCGGGCGAACGCCATGGACTTCCGCGTCACCGTCGCCGATCTCTCAGAAGGCCTCGTCGGCGAAGACATCTTCGGCATCGTCTGCGCCCAGCCCGGCACCACCGGCGCCATCCGCGACTTCACCGAGGCCGTCGACGGCGCCCACGACCGCGGCGCACTCGTGACCTTCGACGCTGACCTGCTCGCACTGACCCTGCTCAAGGACTGCGCCTCCCAGGGTGCGGACATCGCCGTCGGCTCGGCCCAGCGCTTCGGTGTGCCCCTGTTCTTCGGCGGCCCCCACGCCGGCTTCATGGCCGTGAAGTCCGGTCTCCAGCGCCAGCTGCCCGGCCGCCTCGTCGGGGTGTCCAAGGACGCCCAGGGCAAGCCCAGCTACCGCCTTGCCCTGCAGACCCGCGAACAGCACATCCGCCGCCAGAAGGCGACTTCCAACATCTGCACCGCCCAGGCTCTGCTCGCCAACGTCGCCTCCATGTACGCCGTCTACCACGGTCCCGTCGGCCTGACCCGCATCGCCTCCCGCGTCCACCGCTTGGCCCACGCCTTCGCGAAGGCCGCTGACACCGCCCCCGGCGCCGAGGTGGTCACCTGGGAATTCTTCGACACCGTGGCACTGCGCGTCGCCGATGCCGAAGCTGCCCGCCTCGTCGCCGATCAGGCCGGCTTCAACATCCGCGTCATCGACGACTCGACCGTCGGTGTCTCCTTCGGTGAACCCCACACCGTCGACGATGCCAACGGTCTGCTCGAAGCCCTCGGCATCTTTGCCCGGGTCGACGCGGACGACTTCGAAGCCGCCTCGGCGGGGACCTTCGGAGCCAACGCCGTGCCTGAACCCGCATTCGCGGCGTCGTTCCACCGGGACACCGAATTCCTCACCCACCCCGTCTTCAGCGCCCACGGCTCCGAGACCTCGATGATGCGCTACCTGCGCACCCTGGCCGACCGTGACCTGGCGCTGGACCGGACGATGATCCCGCTGGGCTCGTGCACGATGAAGCTCAACGCCGCCGCCGAGATGGAGCCCATCACCTGGCCGGAGTTCGCCTCCATCCACCCCTTCGCACCGGCCGAGCAGACCGAGGGCTGGCGCGCGCTCATCGGTCGCCTCGAGGACTCCCTGATCGCGGTCACCGGCTACGACCGCGTATCCCTGCAGCCCAACGCCGGTTCGCAGGGTGAGCTGGCCGGACTGCTCGCGATCCGCAACTTCCACGTCGCGAACGGCGATGAGGGCCGCACCGTCGTGCTCATCCCGCAGTCCGCGCACGGCACGAACGCCGCCTCGGCGGTGCTCGCCGGACTCCAGGTCCAGGTCGTGGCGACTGCCGCCGACGGATCCGTGGACATGGACGACCTCGATGCGAAGATCGCCAAGCACGAAGGCAAGATCGCCGGCATCATGATCACCTATCCCTCGACCCACGGTGTGTTCGAACCGCAGGTGCGCGAGGTGTGCGAGAAGGTCCACGCCGCCGGCGGCCAGGTCTACGTCGACGGTGCGAACCTCAACGCCATGGTCGGGCTGGCCAAGCCCGGCGAATTCGGCGGCGACGTCTCCCACCTCAACCTGCACAAGACCTTCTGCATCCCCCACGGAGGCGGCGGCCCCGGAGTCGGCCCCGTCGCGGTCCGCGAACACCTCGCCCCGTACCTGCCCGGTGACGCCACCGCGCCGGAGCTCGTCGCCGGCGACCCGGAGGCCAAGGAACTGCCGATCTCCGGATCGATGTTCGGCTCCGCCGGTGTCCTGCCCATCAGCTTCGCCTACCTCGAACTCATGGGCGCCGAGGGACTGCGCGAGGCCTCGCGTTCGGCTCTGCTGGGTGCGAACTACCTGGCGAAGAAGCTCGGCGACGTCTACCCGATCCTCTATTCGGGTGAGAACGGGCTCGTCGGCCACGAAACGATCCTCGATCTGCGCGCGATCACCTCGGCGACGGGAGTCACCGCCGAAGATGTCTGCAAGCGCCTCGTCGACTTCGGCTTCCACGCGCCGACCTTGGCCTTCCCGGTGCCCGGCACCCTCATGGTCGAACCCACCGAGTCGGAGGACAAAGCCGAACTCGACCGGTTCATCGAAGCCATGCGCACCATCCGGGCCGAGATCGACGAGATCGGTCAGTCCTACTCCTACGACGAGTCACCGCTGGCCGTCGCGCCGCACCCGGCGACCGTGGTGATGGACGACTGGGACGCCAAATACAGCCGCGAGACCGCTGTGTTCCCGGTTCCCGGACTGCGCCACACGAAGTACTTCCCGCCGGTCAGCCGCATCGACGGAGCCTACGGCGACCGCAACCTGGTGTGCTCCTGCCCGCCGCCAGAGGCCTTCGAAGAGTTCGAGGAAGAGGACAAATGATGACCGATACGACTGCGAACACGCCCAAAGAGACCCCGCTGCATGCCATCCACGCCGAACTCGGTGCCTCGTTCACCGACTTCGGGGGCTGGGACATGCCGCTCAAATACGGCTCCGAACTGGCCGAACACCGTGCCGTGCGTGAGGCCGCAGGCCTCTTCGACCTCTCCCATATGGGTGAGGTGCGCATCAGCGGCACCGATGCCGCCGCCTTCCTCGACTACGCGCTGGTCGCGAAGTACTCGAAGATGACGATCGGCAAGGCCAAATACGGAGTCATCGTCAACGAGTCCGGCGGCCTCCTCGACGACCTCATCACCTACCGCATCGGCGACGAAGAGTTCCTCATCGTCCCCAACGCCTCGAACACGCCCGCCGTGGTCGCCGCGCTGAAGGACCGCGTGCAGCACTTCGTCCAGGACGTCGCCCCCGGCTCCGACGTGCGCCTGACTGACGAATCCGATGCCACCGCACTCCTCGCCGTGCAGGGACCGAATTCCGAAGCGATCATCCTGCGCGCCCTCGACGAGTCCGGCCACGGCGAATTCGGACCCCGCACGGGCGCCGGTGACCAGGCGAAGGCCGAGGTCACCGACGATGCCAACGGGGGAGCCACCTCGGCGGGGGATGACAAGATCACCATCGGTGAGGCGGTGCGCGAACTCAAGTACTACGCGTGGATGCCGCTGACGATCGCCGGGATCGACCTCATGCTCGCCCGCACCGGATACACCGGCGAAGACGGATTCGAGCTCTACGCGCCGAACATCGGCGCCACCCGCCTGTGGGAGACGCTCGTGACCTCGGGTGCGGACTACGGGCTCGTGCCCTGCGGCCTGGCCGCACGCGACTCGCTGCGCTTGGAAGCGGGAATGCCGCTCTACGGCAACGAACTCGACCAGAACACCAGCCCCTTCGATGCGGGTCTGGGTCGGATGATCGGGTTCAAGACCAAGGACGATTTCTTCGCTCGCGAGACCCTGGCCAAGATCGGCGAGACCGAACCCCCGCGCGTGCTCGTCGGCCTGACCTCGGAGGGACGCCGGGCCGCCCGCTCCGGAGCCGCCGTGTCCGTCGACGGCGCCGAGGTCGGCATCGTCACCTCCGGCCAGCCCTCACCGACGCTCGGCCACCCGATCGCCTTGGCCTACATCGACCGGGCACACGCCGAGGTGGGCACCGCCGTGACCGTGGACATCCGCGGCAAGGCGCACGACTTCACCGTCGCCGAGCTGCCGTTCTACAAGCGCCCGGCCCACTGAGGCTCACCCACAGTTCATCCCGGTGGGACCGGTGCCTCGTACACTGGTCTCACCTGGCACAACAACGTCGAGGCCGTCGCATTCCGGCGCCCGCAGAGAAGGAAGAAACATGGCACAGCTGCCCCCGCTCCCGCAGAACTTCACCTACTCCGCCGAGCACGAATGGGTCGACGGTGCGGCCGATGAGCTCGTCGGCAAGACCGTCAAGGTCGGCATCACCGCCGTTGCCGCCGATGCCCTCGGCGAGGTCGTCTACGTCGACCTGCCCGAGGTCGGCGACACCGTCACCGCCGGTGAGACCTGTGGTGAGGTCGAATCCACGAAGTCCGTGTCCGACCTCTACACCCCGGTCACCGGTGAGATCGTGACCATCAACGAACTCGCCACCGCGAACCCCGGACTGCTCAACTCCGACCCCTATGGCGAGGGGTGGCTGTTCGAAGTCGCCGTGACCGAGGTCGGCGAAGTCATGGACGCCGCCGGCTACGCCGAGGCGAACTCTCTCTGAGACGCTCCCTCCCCGCAGCGGGGCCGACAGAAGGCCGAGCCGGTCTCTCGTCGGCCCCGCTGTGCATATCCACAGAAACGAAGTGATTGCCATGCCATTGAGTGTCTTCGACCTCTTCACAGTCGGCATCGGACCCTCGAGCTCCCACACCGTCGGACCGATGCGTGCCGGCGCGAGCTTCATCGACCTCCTCGGCGAAACGCTTAGATCCGTGGCGGATCTGCGCGTCGACGTCTTCGGTTCCCTGGCTGCCACCGGCGCCGGCCACGGAACCTTCGACGCCATCCTCATCGGCCTCGAAGGCTGCCGTCCCGATCTCATCGAAGCCAACGAACTCACCGCCCGGCGGACGCGGATGTCCGAGACCGGGACGATCATCCTCGGCGACTCGACCGGCACCGGCGTCGAAATCGCGTTCACCGAAGATGACATGGTCAAACGACCGCTGACCGTCCTCCCGCGCCACACGAACGCCATGACCGTGACCGCCTACGACGCTTCCGGGGAGACCCTGGCCGAGGAGACCTACTATTCCGTCGGCGGAGGGTTCGTGACCTCGGAGACCGAGTTCGCCGACAAGGAGAAGGTCGCCGAGGCGGACGCCGCAGACGGCGGCGGGGATGCCGCCAGCGACGGCGCAGATGCCGAGTTCGCGGTCGCGGATTCCGTCGTCGATGCCGAACTCGAGTCCTATGACGAAGAGCTGCCCTATCCGTTCCACTCGGGTGCCGAGCTGCTCGAGCGCTGCCGCGAGAACGACCTGTCGATCGCCGAGATCATGCACGCCAACGAACTGTCGATGCGTGACGACGACGAGATCCGACACGGTCTGCTTCACATCTACTCGGTGATGGAGGAGTGCGCTTCGGCATCTCTGGACCGCTCGGGCTACCTGCCCGGCGGGCTCAAGGTACGTCGCCGGGCTCACGACTGGTACCTCAAACTCAAGGCCGAGGACCCGAACCGGGATCCTGGCTACTACCTCGAATGGGTGAACCTCATCGCAATGGCCGTGAATGAGGAGAACGCTTCGGGCGGCCGCGTCGTCACCGCACCGACGAACGGGGCGGCCGGCATCATCCCCGCCGTGCTGCACTATGCGCTCAACTATGTTCCGGCCGTCGTCGAAGGCGGCGAGTCCGCGAAGCATCGGGCCATCGCCGACTTCCTGCTCACCGCGGCGGCGATCGGAGTCCTGTACAAGGAGCGCGCTTCGATCTCCGGCGCCGAGGTGGGGTGCCAGGGTGAGGTCGGATCCGCCTCGTCGATGGCTGCTGGGGGACTGGCCGCAGTGATGGGCGGGACGCCCGAACAGGTGGAGAACGCCGCCGAGATCGCCATGGAGCACAACCTCGGACTGACCTGCGACCCGATCGCCGGTCTGGTGCAGGTGCCGTGCATCGAGCGGAATGCGATCGCCGCCGGCAAGGCCATCAACGCCTCCCGCATGGCACTGTGGGGCGACGGTCAGCACCGGGTCAGCCTCGACGAGGTGATCGAGACGATGCGCCAGACCGGCGCGGATATGTCATCGAAGTACAAGGAGACGGCGATGGGCGGCCTCGCCGTCAACGTCGTCGAGTGCTGAGGTAAGCCCGCCTCGGTGCCGGTGCCGGTGCCGGTGCCGGTGCCGGTGCCGGTGCCGGGGTAGGGGCCGGGCGGCGACCTTGGCGGGATACTAGACGCGTCTGTGAAGGGTCGGGGCCTTGGCGGGCGGCGTGAGGGCGGCGTGAGGGGTCAGGCGGCCGGGAGCACGGCGCGCCGGCGGATTCTCTGGTCGATCCCCGTCGTTCGAGGCCGCCAGGGCGCGGTGGATCGACCAGTAAAAGCTGCTTTTACGCCGAATCGTCGGCCGCCTTTCTCGATGTCGCGTTATGCGACTCTGCGTTCATGGCAGGTGCGCCCGTGCGCCGGCGGATTCTCTGGTCGATCCCCGTCGTTCGAGGCCATCGGATCACCGTGGATCGACCAGTAAACGCGGCGTTCTCGCCAAATCATCGGTCTCACGCTGCGTCGCAGCGATGGGCGGGGGGCGCCTTGCCGTTCGGAATCACACGCACAGCCGTCCTCTCGATGTAGCGATGGGCCGTTCGATGTGGCGATGGGCTGTCGCGCCATTTCGCGTTAAGAGGTATCAGCTCGATTGCTGAGTGGCCGAGGGGTGAGACCGAGACGTCGACTGCCTTCGGCCACGGGGCGACCCCTGCGCACTTTCCGTTCCGTGGCGGAAGCTGCGCACCTGTCGTCTCGGAGCGGATGTTGCCCACTTGCCGTTCCGCGGCGGACGCTGCGCACTTTCTTACGGCACTCCGGCCCCGGCACCCCGGCACTCCGGCCCCGGCACCCCGGCAACCACCTCGAAACCGCTCACAGAGCCTTGACGCTTCCACCGGCCACACAGGTTTCCTTGCTATCCGAATTCGACCGAAGTGACATGGAGCACGTGGAACCCCTGTTCCAACTGAGCGCGAATGTAACGAAACGATAACGAAGCCCTAGCGCGGGATGAGCGCGAACGAGCGCCCCGTCACATCCCAACGATGCCATGGGCAAGGCCGGGTCTGTTACATGTCCGTAGGCCGGGGCGAGGGTTGCAGAAGTACCCCGAAATCGACGGTTTCGGGGTTGACGCTCATTCTCATCCCGTTAGGTTTATTGGCGTGAGAAACGCACTCGCTGAACCGAAGACGCAAACCGACGTCCGTACTCCTGAGCTGGAGGACGGGCAACATCTATGGCGGCTCGCGAAAGATACAGCCGTGCTCGATCTGAACTCGTCGTACTCGTATCTGCTGTGGTGCCGCGACTTCGCGGACACCTCGGTGATTGCGCGAATCGGCGGAGAGCCCGCCGGCTTCATCACCGGGTACACCCGTCCGGAGAATCCGGACACCCTGATGATCTGGCAGGTCGCTGTCGACGAGAAATTCCGTGGTCATGGACTCGCCTCGACCATGCTCCACGAGCTGGCCGATCGCACCGGCGCTCTCCGCATGGAGACGACGATCACCGATGACAACGCGGCGTCCAACCGTCTGTTCCAGGCATTCGCCGACCAGCGCGGGGCCGGTTACGACCGTCGCCCGCTGTTCACTCCGGAGATGTACCCGGACGGCCACGACACCGAGTACCTCTACGAGATCGCACCCCTGTAACGAGCCCCACCCCGGCACCGCGCGGTCCCCTGCTGCAAGGGAGTGGGCGCGTCAGGTGCCAGGAGGCGGAAGAGATCGCCCGCAATGAGCGGCAGCGGCCACCGCCTCGGCGACTGCATCCGATGCAGACGCAGAACTTAAGAAGTCGAAAGGACTCAAGTCATGACTGAAAGCTCTAAGCCCACACCAACTGACAAGCCCGACATCTTCGAAACTCGCGAGTCTGCCGTGCGCAGCTACTGCCGCTCCTGGCCCGCCACCTTCGCCCGTTCGCAGGGCGCCAAGCAGTGGGATGAGGATGGCAACGAGTACCTCGACTTCTTCTCCGGCGCCGGTGCCCTCAACTACGGCCACAACAATCCGGCCGTGATGGGCCCGCTCATCGAATACCTGCAGTCCGGTGCCGTACTCCACTCAATGGACATGAAGACCCCGGCCAAGCGTGAGTTCCTCCAGACCTTCCAGGATCTCATCCTCAAGCCGCGTGGGCTCGACTACTCCGTGATGTTCCCCGGACCGACGGGAACCAACACCGTCGAGGCGGCGCTCAAGCTCGCCCGCAAGGTGACCGGACGTCAGCACATGCTCTCGTTCACCAATGCCTTCCACGGCATGACGCTCGGCTCGCTGTCGGTGACCGGCAACTCGATGAAGCGCGAGGGCGCGGGAATTCCGCTGACCAACAGCTCGAAGATCCCCTACGATGACTACTTCGACGGCGAGATCCCTGACTTCCTGTGGCTGGAGAAGGTCCTCGAAGATTCCGGCTCGGGTGTCGACAAGCCCGCCGCCGTCATCGTCGAGACCGTGCAGGGCGAGGGCGGACTCCGTGCCGCTCGCGCCGAATGGCTGCGCGCTCTGTCCGACCTGTGCAAGAAGCACGAGATCCTCCTCATCGTCGACGACGTGCAGGCCGGCTGCGGCCGCACCGGTTCGTTCTTCAGCTTCGAAGAAGCCGGCATCGAGCCCGACATCGTCTGCCTGTCGAAGTCGATCTCCGGCTCGGGTCTGCCGCTGGCTCTGACACTGTTCCGTCCCGAGCTCGACGTCTGGGAGCCCGGCGAGCACAACGGCACGTTCCGCGGAAACAACCCCGCATTCGTGACCGCGACCGCCGCCATCAAGAACTTCTGGGCCGACAATGAGTTCCAGAACCAGCTCGCCGACACCATCGCCGAACTCCACCAGCGCCTCGACGCGATCGTGGAGAAGACCGAGGGTGCATCGATCCGCGGACGCGGCCTGTTGGCCGGAGTCTGCTTCGAAGACCTCGAAGTGGCCGAGAAGGTCGCCGCCTATGCGTTCGAGAACGGACTCCTGCTCGAGACCTCGGGCGCCGATGACGAAGTCATCAAGATCATGCCGCCGCTGACGATCGACTCGCGCGATCTGCAGGCCGGTCTGGACATCATCGAAGCCGGAGTGCTCAAGTTCGCTCCTGCCACAGCTGAGGCCGCACTGGCCTGATCCCACCTCTGCCGGGCCGGCGTCGCAAACAGTGGCGCCGGCCCGAGCTTTGGGCGGAATCGAGCTCACCTGCTCGGTCGCCCACTCGGGCTGACGGTTGCCGTTGGTTGAAGACGGAAGCCCGCGGCCCACCCCTGAAAACTTTCACCGACCTTTTGCGAAAGGACCACAAATGTACGTAGTCAACCGCGATGACCTCAACGACACCGACCGCGATGTGAAGTCCGAGACCTGGCGCAGCCGCCGCATGGTCCTCGGCAAGGAGCGCGTCGGATTCTCGTTCCACGACACCGTGATCTACGCCGGAACCACCTCGACGTTCCACTACCAGAACCACGTCGAAGCCGTGTACTGCGTGCAGGGCAAGGGAACGCTGACCGACGAAGAGACCGGCAAGGTCTACCCTCTCCACGACGGAGTCATGTACCTGCTCGACGGAAATGAGAAGCACACCGTCGTCGCCGAGGAAGAGCTGCGCATGGCCTGCGTGTTCAACCCGCCGGTCACCGGTCGTGAGGTCCACGACGAGAACGGGGTGTACCCGCTCATCCTCGAGGATGAGGCAGCACCCGCCAACTGAGCTACAGAGAGCTGAGGGAGCATCCCTCGCCGAGGCGGCCGTCCGTTGAGGTCGGCCGCTGAGGTGGGGAACCGCTGAGGCCGGCGTCAGCCGGTCTCTGCGGACAGCAACTCAGAAAGGGCGGTCCGAGCATTGCGCTCGGATCGCCCTTCTTACTGTCTGCCTGCTGATGAGTCGATTATAGGACCAGTTCGACTTCAGGCGTGGTACTCTTCTTCTTGACGAAACTTCAACTATCGTGACGCAGTCTGCCGACAGCACTCCAGTGACTTCGACTTTGGCATCCTCAGTTCGTTTTCATCTTGTCTCTCTCATTTCATTGGAGTCTCCATGAAGTTCCTCAAACGCGCCCTCGTGTCGGTCGTCGCTGCTCTTGCCCTCGTCGTCGGTCCAGCTGCTTCCGCTGAGGCGGCCAGGTCATCATTCGATGTGACGAAACTGTGGGGCGACAGTGTCATTGTGTCGGACTGGAACTGCAAATATACAAACGTCTACATGAAGCATAAGAAGTCGAGAATCGATGACTGGGATGTAGACACCGATGTCCGTGGCCGCCATGGTTGGACAGATACAGCGTGGTTTTCCGACTACAGCGGATCCAAGAAGGATCGGATCATGATCTGTCCGTCGTCGGATGGGCTTGGGAAATACACCCTAGGTCCGTCTGAAATCAGGGCGTACTATCACGGCGGTTCAGAATACGACGACTATGACGAAGTTGAACGTGCAGACGGCACCAAGGGCTACTTCTACGTTCGCGGGAAGAGCTACGCCTCGTTGTCGTCCAAGCTCAGCGGGAAGACGGTTACGCTGACTTCGAAGACGAAGGTCTACAACCCCGAGAAGTACGGCAAGGTCAACTACAACCCGAAGGTGAAGTTCCAGGTCAAGTCCGGCAGCAAGTGGAAGACTCTGAAGACGGTCACCCCGAAGAAGGGCAAGGCCACGTACAAGGTCAAGACGAAGGCCAAGAAGACCTACAGGGTGACCTTCGGTCAGGTCAGCTGGGCGACGGGAGCGACTTCGAAGTCGGTCAAGCGCTGATCGCAGACTGGACGGGACCACCTCGGCGCTGTGCTGAACCTGATTGCCTGTGGCTCGTCGGTTCTCACTCGTGGATCGTCAGGTTCGTCCCGTTCATCAATCCGCGGGACCCTGCAAAAGGTCCCAATGCTTCATTGAGAGGAACGCTCAGGACGCTGAGTTCAGCGGTCTGACGGCCTCCGAAGGCCCTGGCGCGGAGATTCTCGTTGTAGCGCAGCTGACCGATCTCGGCATCGGTGACCGTCCAGATGACTACCTGCGGCGGATCATCGTTGACGAAGGTGATTCGGTGGGGATCGGCCGAGACCGACCATCCGGTCGCCTCGGCGAGGGTGTTCGCCAACTCAGCACGATCGATATTCATCGGGACCTCCTTTTGGGATCAGGGGATGTTCCTGGCCATCGGGAAACAGAAGACTCATTGGGCGCTCCCGCGAAAGGGGACGCCCGATGAGTCTGCGCGATCAGAGTGCTCGTGGCCTCACTCGTTGTCGGAACGCACCTTCTTCCCACGGTCGTGCCAGAACTTCGTGGTCGTCACCTCGTCGGTGCCGTCCCAGGCGTCGACCACGGTGCTGATGCGCTTGAACTCAGGCAGATCGCCGCGGCGGAAGATCGGCTCGTTGCCGGCCCGGCGCTGCTGCTGATAGTTCTTCAGCAGCGAGAAAACCAGCGGCGAAAGCATCAGCAGAGCGAAGAGGTTGATGAGCGCCATGATCGCCATGAAGATGTCCGCTGCGGTCCAGACCAGGTCGAGGGCCGCGATCGCGCCGATGAACACCGAGACCATGACGATGACCTGATACACCCGCAACGCGACGCGGTTCGTCGTCAGATGCTCGATGTTCGCTTCGCCGTAGTAGTAGTTGCCGAGGATCGACGAGAACGCGAAGAGGAAGATCGCCAGCGTGAGGAAGTGGATCGCCCACTGCCCGAGCTGGCCGCTCAGCGCCGTCTGCGTGAGCTGGATGCCCTCGGCAGAGCTTCCGTACTCCGGGCGCGACAGCAGGATGATGAACGCGGTGACCGAGCAGACGAGGAGCGTATCGAAGTACACGCCCAACGCCTGGACGAAGCCCTGCTTGGCCGGATGCGAGGCCGATGCAGTGGCAGCCGCGTTCGGCACCGAACCGATACCAGCCTCATTGGAGAACAGGCCGCGCTGAACGCCGATGAGCATGATCGAACCAAGCGTTCCGCCGGCGATCGAATCCATGCTGAAGGCATCGGAGAAGATCGTGGCGATCATCGATGGGACGGCACCGATGTTCATCACCACGACGATGATGCCGACGATGAGGTAGATGCCGGCCATGAACGGCACAAGATAGGCGGAGATGTTCGAGATGCGCTTGGCACCTCCGGCGAAGATCGCGAAGGCGGCCACGGCGATGATCGCACCGGTGATCGCGGCGAAGGTTCCGTTCGAGGAATCGACGTTCAGCGATGCCCCGACCGCGTCGACGATCGAATTCGACTGCACCGAGTTGAATACGATGCCGTAGGTGATCGCGACGATGACGGCGAAGACCAGTCCCAGCCACTTCATGTTCAGCCCGTGCCTGATGTAGTAGGCGGGACCGCCGCGGAAGTTCGGGCCGTCCTTGAGCTTGTAGAGCTGGCCGAGTGCGGACTCGGCGAAGGCCGTGGCGCCGCCGACGATGGCTGTCATCCACATCCAGAACATCGCGCCCGGGCCACCGAGCGAGATCGCCAGGGCGACACCGGCGATGTTCGCCGTGCCCACTCGCGATGCCGCGGAGATCGAGAAGGCGCGGAACGGCGAGATGTTCCGATTGCCCTCGGAATCCCGTCCGCCCGGCTCCACCAGAGTGCGGAACATCTCGGGCACCAGGCGGACCTGCACCACTCCTGTGCGGATGGTGAAATACAGACCAGTGGGGATGAGAACAGCCACGAGGACATATGACGAAACGTTGCTGACACTGTCGAACGCACTCTGGAGCATCTCCATCGAACTGCGCCTCCTTCGGCAATCTTGCTGGAGAGGATCGGAGGTGCGGAATGCGCGAACTCCGTCCGTGGTTATTCCCAGTCTGCCACCTCGGTGCTCGGTGGGGTGGCAGTGCCCCCTGCTTGAACAGGGTCGGTGTTCCGCCGCTGGGTCAGCATCGGCCCAGGTGACGGCCAGCGTCGATACGGTCAGGATTCATGTCCCGTCAACCCGCGCATCACCCGGAACTTGCACAGGCCGCCTAATCTGGGCGACCTAGTACCCATTGTCGGTCACATCGCCAACCGCCACCCGCAGTCTCCGTGGAGGAGTTCTGAAATGCCCATCACCCTCGCCACCCCGACTTCCGATCCCTCACCCCGCGACCTCGGCACCCCAGCCGGCGCCGTGATGGATGCTGCCCGAGTTCGAGTCCCGCCCCTGGTCATCGCACACCGAGGTGCGTCTGCCGATTGGCCGGAGAACACGATCCCCGCGTTCATCGCCGGCATCGACCAGGGCGCGGACATGATCGAAACCGACGTCCACATGAGCGTCGACGGCGAACTCGTGATCATGCACGACGCCACCGTCGATCGCACCACCGACGCCCGCACCCTGTACCCGAATCGCGAAGACCGCAGCATCGCCGGCATGAATGCCGCCCAGATCGCCACGCTCGACGCGGGAAGCTGGAAGGGCGATGAGTTCGCGGGGATCCGCGTGCCCCGCCTCGCCGAGGTGCTCACGCTCGCACACGACACCCGCACCGGACTGCTTCTCGAGGTCAAGCATCCCGAAATATATCCCGGAATCGCCGAGGCGATCGTGGCCGCCCTGCGTGCCGTGCCGAACTATCTCGACCGGGCTTTGGCCGCCGGGATGCTCGTGGTCCAGTCCGCGAACTGGGCATTCATCGCCGAGTTCCATGCGCTCGCCCCGGAGATCCCGGTCGGCGTGCTCGGACGCCCGTGCCCGGACGAACTCCAGTACTTCGCCGAGTGGGTCGACCAGGTCAACCCCGAATTCTGCGCCGCCGACGAGGGATTCCTCACCGCCATTCACGAACTCGGAATGACGAGTCTGGTGTGGACCGTCGACGATCGTGAGGAGATGGAACGGGCCGTCGACGTCGGTGCCGACGGCATCATCACGAATGCCCCCGACCGTCTCGTCGAGGTCGTCGAGGAACTGTAGGTCGGAATTCGGCGGGCGGTGACCGCCTCAGCGAGGATGCGGATGAGGTGATTCTTCACCGCTGCAGCCGGGAGACGTCGACGATGAGAGCCAGGCGGCCGATGGCTGCGGTGGACGACTGGGACCCGGGGTCTCAGGAGCGCGCGGTGGAGATCCTGCGCGGCCTGGTCACGGCGTCGAGGGTGACGATCGCGAGGACGATGGCGCCCAGCGTGAAGAGGAACATTCCCAGTGCCCACGCCGGGTAGCCTCCGGCGGTCCCGCAGGCGAAGCCGATGGCGAGGGAGGTCGATGTCAGGCAGAAGTAGAGGCCGCCGGCGACTGTGAGGAATGTCAGGGCGTGGGCAAGCTTCGGGCGTGCCTGCTCTGGCCAGAGGCCGCCGGTCGATTCGGTCGGCGAATGGCCGACGACCGGATCGGGGATCGGCAGGTCGCGGGACTCCGCGACTGCGCGGAGGGCGAAGACGGCCGCGACGGAGCCGACCGCCGCGGCGATCGCGTTGGGGACATCAAACCACGACCACAGTGCGACCGTCATCGCCCAGTCAGACGTCTGCCAGTCCGGCGGCAGAACCAGCGGTAGCGTGCGTGCCAGCCAGTCGAGGACGGTGATGCCCGCAGCGATGAAGAGGAATGTCGCAGCGGTCTTGCCGTGACGACGAGCACGGGCGTCGAGGGCGGCGACCGCGCTGCTGTCGGCATCGGCCTCCGCGTCCTCCGCGGCGTCTGCGTCGGCGGCCGCGGGAGTGACGCGAGAGACTGTGACGGCGAGGACCTGGGCGATGATGAGCGGATAGGCCAGGTCGGCGATGAAGACGAGCGCGGAGAGGACCAGCAGGAACGGGGCATCGACCTGCAGGTTATCCGAGCTGGCGGTGAAGATCGATCCCAGCCCGGCGAGGACGAAGTAGAAGACCGTGATGACGATGAAGACGCTGCGCGGAATCGACCTCAGCTGCCGTCCGACGACGACGGCGGCCGCACCGGCGATGATGAACAGCACGAGCTGGAGGAGTTCGATGTCGCCTGCGCCGTCGACTCCGGTCGGGGCTGTGAGGGCAGCTGTCTTCGCTCCGATCCATGTCGCGATGAAGACGACGAAGGCGACGATCGTGATGGACATGCCGGTGCTGCCCATCGGCATCGGGGCGGTCGGAGGGACCACCTCGTGGGCGGCTCCCGTGGTCTCATTCGCGGCAGGTGTCGGCTGATCCGTCATGCCCGCATCGTCTCATAAAGTCAGGTTCCTTGCTTTTTGTGCCGGGTCGCCGCCTCGTCCCCGCCTGCGACTTTCGGATGCCTGTGCGCCCTGCCCTCGCACGCGTCGCGCTGGAGCGAAGCCTTGCCCTCGCACGCGGACGGGTGAAGTGAGACGCTGGGACCATGGCCAACGAACTCGCGTCCTCGACCAGCCCATACCTGCGCGCCCACGCGGACAATCCCGTCGACTGGCGGATGTGGAGCCAGGAATCCCTCGCCGAGGCGGCCCGCCGTGACGTCCCCCTCCTCATTTCGATCGGCTACTCCACCTGCCACTGGTGCCATGTCATGGCACACGAATCGTTCGAAGACGAGGCGATCGCGGGACTGATGAACGAACGGTTCGTGCCGATCAAGATCGACCGCGAGGAGCTGCCGGACATCGATGCCTATTACATGAATGCGCTGCAGGCGATGACGGGGCAGGGCGGCTGGCCGATGACGATCTTCGCGACGCCTGCCGGCAGCCCCTTCTACGCCGGCACCTATTTCCCTCCGGCCCCGCGCGGAAATCTGCCGGCCTTCACCCAGGTGCTTGGGGCCGTCTCCCAGACATGGACGGACCGCCGCGACGAGGTCGACCAGATGACCAAGCGCATGGACCGCGGACTGGCCGAGATGGCCGATGCCGTGACGAGTGCCTTGCCGGCCGAGGCAGCCGCCGAGTCCCTGAGCCCCGACGAGCTCGACTCCGCCGCCGCGGCCCTGCTCGACTCCTACGATCCGGCGTGGGGCGGATTCGGCGGTGCGCCGAAGTTCCCGCCGATGATGAACGTCCTCCAGCTGTTGGCCGCATTCGTGCGCTTGGGCGGGACCGCCTCGGCGAGGGGCGGGGCGGACAGCGCCGCCTCGGCGAGTTCGGGAACCGGCGGGACCGCCTCGGCGAGGGAGGGATCCGACAGCGCCGCCGCGGCGAGCTCGGGAACCGGTGGGACCGCCTCGGCGAAGGAGGAATCGACCGACGAGCACCCGGTGGATCGGGTCCGGGCCGAGGGCAGGCTCGGCTGGCTCGGCGCCGACGGACACCTGAGCGGCGAACTCGTCCTCGACTGCCTCATCGCCGTGCGCAGCACGCTCGCGAGGATCGCCTCGGGCGGCATGCGCGACCAGATCCGCGGCGGAATCGCCCGCTACAGCGTCGACCGGCAGTGGTTCGTGCCGCACTTCGAGAAGATGCTCTATGACAACGCTCTCTACCTGCGCGCGGTGATCGCCTGGGCGAAGGTCGAACGGGCCCTCGACCCGGGGTCGAAATGGCTCGCGCTCGCCGAACGCGAGATCGTCGACACCGCGAACTTCCTGATCAGCGACCTGTCGACCGATGACGGCTTCATCGCTGCACTTGATGCGGATTCGCTCAACTCTTCGGGGGTCTCCGAAGAAGGCGCGGCCTATGTCTTCACCCCCGAGGAGTTCGCGCCAGCCGGGCAGGCGGGCCTGCTCGGGCTCGTTGATTCACCGGCCGGGGGCGAGCTGTCCGGACAGGTGGTCGCGGCCGTGCGCATCATCGACTGGCTCGGCATGGAGGACGTGCCCTTCGACGCCGACCATCCCGCGCCGTGGGACATCGAGGCCACCCGGGCCCAGCGTGAGGTGCTTAACTCCGTGCGGGGTAGGCGTTCGCAGCCGGCCCGTGATGAGAAGATCATCACCGAGTGGAATTCCTTAGGCGTCACCGCCCTCGCCGAGGCGGCCCTGTACATGGGCGCCGAAGCTGAGGACTCCAGTGAAGCGAGTGGGTATGCCACGGCGGCCGAGGGCGCGAATGAGGCTGCTGCAACCGCGGGTGATGCCGGAGCCGCGGAGTGGGGGACGGCCGCGGTGCGGTTCTGGTCGGCGATGCACGAGAGGTTCGACGGTGCCGAACTGAACGTGCGGCGCAGCTTCACCGACGGCGTGGCCGGGCCCGGGAGTGGCGGGCTCGCCGATTGGGCGCAGTTCATCACCGCTGGGATCACCGTTCGGCAGCTGTCGGGCGGGGCCGCCTCGGTGAGGGTGGAGGATCTGGTCGAATATGGTGCGACGATGCTGAACCTCTTCACCTCCGAGGGCGACGGGGTCCTCGAGGCGGTCGATTCTCTCGGTGACGGGATCATCGCCGTGAAGTCCGCGGACCCCGTCGACAACACCGTGCCGTCGGGACGGTCGGCGGCCGCCGAGGCGGTGCTGCTGCTCGCCGAGCTCGGCGTCGAAGCGGCGACATCCGGTGATTCGGAATCCGGTGCCTCGGACCGATCCAGCGCGAGTGCCGCGCTGGATACCGGGCGGCTGTTGGAGGTCCGGGATCGGCTGCTCGGGGTCTATCGGGCTCTCGCCGGGCAGGCTCCGCGCGGGTGCGGCCATGCTCTGTGGCAGGCCGAGCGGGCCCTTTCGCCCGTGCGAGTCGCCACCGCCGAAGGTGCGCTGCGGGACATCGCCGCCAAGCATCCGTCGCCTACTCTGCTCACCACCTCGACGGGGGTGCCGGGACCGGACGGCCGGGAGGTCGAGGTCCCCGCTGGGACGGCGATCGTGTGCCGGGGGACCTCGTGCTCACTGCCGGTGGGAACGTCCGCGGAGCTCCTCGCACTGTTGGGCAGGTAGGTCTGAGGGGACGGTCGGTCGGGTCAGGCCTGGCGGGCAGGACCCGTTCGCGCTCGGCCGAGACGAATAGGGGAGGGGCCGAGCTCAGCGTTCGAGGCTCGGCTCAGCGTTCGAGACTCAATCCCCGGTAGCGATTGAGCGCGGCGGCGATCTCCTGCCGTCGCGGGCGGGTCAGATGCCCCGGGTGATCGCGATGCCCCGTGATCCCGTCGAGGCCCTGAGCATCGAGCATGTCTTCGACCTCCGCTAAGGCCCCGGTCAGCGAGGTGCGTCCGTCGTAGATCTCCGCAAGGTATTCGAGGGCCTCGGCGACTCCCGAGGCTTGCTGCGCATCGACGAGTTGGGCGACGGCGATGAGGTCGATGAAGTCGCGGCCGAATTGGATCCGGTCGGCCCCCTTCGCGCGAGCAGTCTTGGTCTTCGATGCCGGGCGCAGCGCCTGTGCCGTCGGGATGCGCGGCGGAGTGGCGAAACTGGAAGTGTCCGGATCCGGGGTGGGGCTGCCGGCGTCGGTGCTGTCATCGGTGCTGGTCGGAAGATTACCTGCCCGGCTGAGTTCCTCTGCGGTGACACCGACGAGTTCATGTGCCCGTTCGGTGACTTCGTGCGGCACATAGGCATCGAGGGCGATGACGTGATCGGCGACCTCGAAGAACGCACTCGAACCACCGGCGACGAGCACTGTGGAGACACCCCGCCTGGTCAGCAGCGGGCGCACGCGGTCGACGAACGGGGTGATCGGTTCCCTCTCGGCGGGGATGAGCGTACGCATGCGCTCGTCGCGGATCATGAAGTTCGTCGCCGAAGTGTCCTCGTCGATGAGCAGAGTGTGTGCCCCGGCCTCGATCGCTTCGACGAGGTTGGCCGCCTGTGAGGTCGACCCGCTCGCGTTCGTCGTCGAGAAGAATCTCGTGTCAGTGCCCGAGGGTAGGTTGTTGATGAACGCCGAGATGTCGTCGCCGGTGACGGCACGCCCGTCCTCGGCTCGAATGGAGGTGGCAGTCGGGTCGCTGATGACCCATTCGCGCCCGTCGCCGGCGATATGCGGGTAGACGCCGCGTTCGAGAGCGCGCAGAATCGTCGATTTGCCGTGGTATCCGCCGCCGACGATGACGGTGACACCGCGGGGTATGCCCATGCCGGTGACGCTGCGCCCGCTTGAGAGATTGATCGTGTGCTCAAGCTCGGGAGGGGAGATGAAGGCAACCGCTTCCGAGGATTTCATCGGCAGGTCCGAATCCCCGGACGTTCGCGGGAGAATCGCACCGTTTCCGACAAAGCCGATGAGCCCTGCCTCGCTGAGGTGGCTGCGCAGCTCCAGCTGATCCCGGTGCAGCTGGACGTGGTCGGCGAGCCTGTGGGCAGACGGGCTATTCGTGTCAGACCAGCGGTCGAAGAGGAAGAGCCGTTCGGCGAATTCGGGCAGATCGCGAGTGAGGATGTCTGCTGCCTGGTGACCGAGGATGCGGCGGCCGCGGGCAGGCAGATTGACCAGCAGTCGTGCTTCGAATCCGGCATCGTCGATGAGGATGTTCGTCCTCTCGAGGACCTCCTGCCCGGGGTGGCCGAGGATGAGTGCACGCTGATTGAGCTTCGAGAGCACTTGGTTTCCGGCGCGGAGCAGATAGTCGGCGGCAGCGATGCGGTCGGCACGCTCAGTGGTGAGGTCCAGTGGGAGCTTCGCTTCAGCGCGGTCGACCCGGACCCGGACCTTCGACGGTGAGGCGAAGGGGTCGGCCTGAACGCGGTCGACAAACAGTGTGACCGGTCCGAAGTCATAGCGGCCACGGATCTGTTTGAGGTTGCCGTAGCTGCGGCCGTCGAGTCCGTGCAGGGTGTCCGCGAGATTCGATCGTTGGTAACTCATCCCAGTCATGCTACGGGATGGATACCGACGGATCCCATGCGCTCTGACAAAGACACGGTGCTCGGGCCCGGTGTCCCGTGACCGGTGTCCGATGCTCGTTCAAGGTGTAACGCAGATGTCGGCCCGTGCACCTTTCGAAGAGTGCGCGCCGCCTTGAACGGGCGACAGGAGTCGTTCGACGGCGCGGAAAGTGCGCTTCGGCTTGAACGAGAGGCTGGGGTCCTCCGCCTGAACAGATGGCGGGGCCCTCCGCTCAGGTGGGGCCCTCTGCTCAGGCGGAGTCCTCCGCTCGGGCTGGGGTCCTCTGCTCAGGCGGTGGTCCTCTGCCCAGGCAGATGGCCTCTGCTCAGGCCGAAGCGTCTTCGCCGAGGTAGAACGACGCGGCATTGCCCCAGAACACGGACTCGGCCTCTTCAGGGCTGAGGACCTCGCGGATTGTGTCGAAGTCGGTGTCGGCGAAGGGTCGCCGCGCCCTCGTCGAGGGCAGGTCGGTGCCGACCATGAGCGCATTCGGGTCGGTGTCGACGATGCGACGGACCACCTCCGCGGGGTCGAGTTCCACTCGTCCGAAACCGGTGGCCTTGACCTTGACCCCCTGTTCGACGAGCGGCAGGAGGTTGAGCAGCCCGTCGGCATGCATGCCGAGGTGATCGATGCTCACCGCCGGCAGCGCCGCGATCTTCGGGGCGAGGTCCTCATCGATCGTGCGCGCATCGATGTAGAGCTCCGAATGCCAGCCGACGAGATCATGGACCCGACGGGCGAAACGATCGAGGTCGTCAAGCGTGGCGGACCCGCCTCGGGCGACGTTGAAGCGAAGCGCCTTGACCCCGGCCTCGTCGAGGGATCTGATGACGCCGTCACTGGTCTCCGGCGGCAGCTGGGTCACACCGACATAGCTGGGGCCGAGCACCTGCAGGGCCTCGACGAGGTAGCCCTGGTCGAATCCCTGGAACGATCCCGAGACCACGGCGCCGCCGGCGATGCCGAGGCCGTCGATGCGGGCCTGGTAGTCGGCGACCGTGAAGGGATCGGGCATGAAGCCGTTGTTCTCGATGAGCGGGTGGCTCGGATCGATGATGTGCAGGTGCGAATCGAAGATGCGCGGGTGTGCGGGCGTGGCCATCAGCGGGTGCTTTCTGTCGGAGTGTGCAAGTTCTGGGCAGCTGGGAATCAACGACTCTGCGCGGCGATGCGCTCGTCGAAGCGCGTGCGGCTGACGACCCCTCGTTTGTGCGTGCCGACGCTGATGACGGCATGTTCGTCGCGGGCTTCGACGGCGAATTCGAGGCTGCGGCCCTCGGCGTGGGTGACGGTGACATCGATCGTCACCGTCGACCCTGGAACCGTGG
The DNA here is from genome assembly GCF_004745485.1 of Brevibacterium sp. S22. GTDB lineage: Bacteria > Actinomycetota > Actinomycetes > Actinomycetales > Brevibacteriaceae > Brevibacterium. The sequence goes on along the minus strand of NZ_RHFG01000025.1, from coordinate 16,993 downwards.
GTGCCTGGTGGCTGAGGTCGACGTGGGTGCCCAGGGTGAGGTCATCTTCGCCGAGGTGGTCCTTGATCGATTCGACGCACGCCCACTCGATGATGGCGACCATGTATCCGGTGGCAAGAACGTCGGGCATCTCGGCGAATCCGGGTGCCTCGGGGAGGATGTGCGGCACAGTCCTCTCCGGCGGGACGGTGTATTCCATGCGGTGAGTGAGTCCGGCGGCGAGGGCTTCGGTCATCGAGTCTCCTTGGCTGTTGCGGCTGGCGATGTTCTGGCGGGCGTTATGGCTGGTGAAGCGGCAGGTGAGGTGGACGGCGAGTGTGTGGCGGGAGCCGTGGCTGGAGCGTCGGCAGTGGTCGAAGTGGCAGCGGCGGCGCTCTGTCGGGCTGCGTCGATCATCGTTGCCGCGACCTGGCGGGCCTCGCTCATCGCTGTGCTCTCGCCGGTGGTGATGACGCGGGCGTTCGCTCCGTCGACGAGGAACATGAGCGCCGACCCCCATCGCTGAGGCTCGCCGAGGCCGTCGGCTGCGGCGAGGTCGGCCAAGGTCGTCTGGAGCCAGGTCTTGTATCTGGCGATCTCGGCGCGGGCCGGGTGGTCAGGGTCGGGCAGTTCGGCGGCTGCGATGGTGAAGGGGCAGCCGCGGAAGCCCGGTTTGGCGTGGCCCTCGATGAACCAGTCGAACAGAGCGAGCACATGACTGTCGGGGGAGCTGGCCGACGATGCGAGAGCCTCGGCTATGGCGGACTCACGTGTCTCCCGCCTGCGTCGCAGCACCTCGGCGATGAGCCCCGCCTTCGAGCCGAACTGCGCGTAGAGCGTCGGCTTGGACACTCCGGCCTCTGCGACGATCCGGTCGACTCCGATGGCGTTGACGCCCTCGGCGTAGAAGAGGGCGGTGGCGGTCGCAAGGATGCGTTCGCCCGATCGGGACAGGTCCATGGAATTAACTTACAGGTCTGTAAACACCGTGGACAAGCGGTTCGTTCAAGGCGCAGCGCGGATACCGAAGAGTGCACCTTTCGACATCCGCTCTGCGCCTTGAACGAGGGGATCATGAGCGTCGTTCAAGTGTGAGCGCACATTTCGCGAGGTGCGCGACTCGATATTCGCGCCGGCCCTTGAACGACGGAGTCGACTCCGGGTGAGCGGTCCTATTCGTAGTCGGCGGGCGGGCCCACCGTCGGCTGCGGGAGGTACACCTCGCCGCCGGAGGCGATGAACTCACGGCTCTTCTCCTGCATTCCCGCCAGCGCCGCCTGTGCCTCGGCGCTGCCGTAGGTGTCGCGGATGTCCTGGGAGATGCGCATCGAGCAGAACTTCGGCCCGCACATCGAGCAGAAGTGGGCGGTCTTCGCAGGCTCTGCCGGCAGCGTCTCGTCGTGGAAGGCCTCGGCAGTCTCCGGGTCGAGACCGAGCGCGAACTGATCCCGCCACCGGAACTCGAAACGGGCCTTCGACAGAGCGTCGTCGCGTGCCGTCGCACCGGGGTGGCCCTTCGCGAGGTCCGCGGCGTGCGCGGCGATCTTGTAGGTGATCACTCCGGTCTTGACGTCGTCGCGGTCGGGCAGACCGAGATGCTCCTTCGGGGTGACGTAGCAGAGCATCGCCGTGCCGTAGCGCGCGATCTCGGTCGCCCCGATCGCCGAGGTGATGTGGTCATAGCCGGGAGCGATGTCCGTGACCAACGGACCCAGGGTGTAGAAGGGAGCACCGTGGCACAGCTCCTGTTGGCGCTCGACGTTCTCCTGCACGAGGTGGAGCGGAATGTGTCCCGGGCCCTCGACCATCACCTGGACGTCATGGGCCCAGGCCCGCTCCGTGAGCTCGGCGAGGGTGTCGAGTTCGGCGAACTGAGCGGCATCGTTGGCGTCGGCGATCGATCCCGGGCGCAGCCCGTCGCCGAGGGAGAACGCGACGTCATAGCGGGCGAAGATCTCGCAGAGTTCATCGAAGTGGGTGTAGAGGAAGTTCTCCTTGTGGTGGGCCAGACACCAGCCGGCCATGATGGAGCCTCCGCGGGAGACCATCCCAGTGACTCGGTCGGCCGTGAGTGGAACGTAGCGCAGCAGCACCCCGGCATGGACAGTCATATAGTCCACACCCTGCTCGCACTGCTCGATGACGGTATCCCGATAGATCTCCCAGGTCAGCGCATTGGCATCACCGTCGACCTTTTCGAGTGCCTGGTAGATCGGCACCGTGCCGATGGGGATCGGAGAGTTGCGGATGATCCATTCGCGGGTGGTGTGGATGTCATTGCCCGTCGACAGGTCCATAAGAGTGTCGGCACCCCACTTCGCGGCCCACCGCAACTTGCGAACCTCCTCGGCGATGGAGCTGGAGACCGCGGAATTGCCGATGTTCGCGTTGATCTTCACGAGGAACGCCTTGCCGATGATCATCGGTTCGGACTCGGGGTGGTTGATGTTGGCGGGAATGATCGCACGGCCGGCGGCGAGTTCTGACCGGACGAGCTCGACATCGCACTGCTCACGCAGGGCGACGAAGCGCATCTCGGGGGTGATGATGCCCTGCCGGGCGTAGTGCATCTGGGTGACCGTGCGTCCCGGCTTGGCCCGGCGCGGGACCGGTTTGCGGCCCTGCCACTGCTGTGAGGGAGCTCCGCGGCGCACGGCCGCACGGCCGTCATCGGCGATGAGGTGACCGCGTGCGTCGTAGGTCTCGGTGTCGACGCGGGTATCGATCCACGGGAACCGCAGGGCAGGCAGCCCCTCCTCGGGGACGCTGCCAGGACCGACGGTGCGGTAGACGTGGACGGGATCGTTGGCCCGGCCGTCGGTGTCGTCGAGATCGATGCGGGTGACCGGCACGCGGATGCCCTGCTCATCGTCTTCGATCCATGCCGGCGAATGTGTCGAGTACTGTTCGAGCGTGAAGTCGTCGGTCTCGGACTCCGCAGTGCTGCGATCGGACGTCAGTGGGGTGACGGTCGGTTCGGACGCTTCGTGCGTGGTGGGGTCTGCCTGCGGGCCAGATGCTTTGTGCGAAGCTGTGGCAGGGACAGATGTTTCAGGGATGAATGCAGCCATCTGCAGTCCTCTCTTCCTACGCCGGTATCAACCGGATCAGGTTCTACGGTCTCGGACGATCCAGTCCGATCTCAGCCCTTGCAGAGGGCTCCCGTGGGGTCGTGCAATTCGTATCACGTGGCAGGCCGCGACAACAAACCGGTCGAAGTGCTGCCGATGTGTCTCGGGGCGCTCGTTCAAGGCGCAGCGCATCTATCGTGCGGTATGCCGTTCGATAGATGAGCTCACGCTTGAACGACGGTGCCGGCGGCAGGCGTGCTGTGGAAGTGTGCCTGAGTGTGCTCTGTCGAACGGTTGACTCGATGACGCGCGCTCAGGCTCCCTGGAGGAATGCCTTCGCAGCCGCTCCGAGGGCGACGACATCGGCGACCGCGACCATCTCGCGGGCCGAGTGCATCGAGTACAGCGCCGGTCCCACATCGACGGTGGTCATGCCCAGACGGGTGGCCGTCAGCGGACCGATCGTCGACCCGCACGGCATCGCATTGTTCGACACGAAATCCTGGTACTCGATCCCGGCCGCCGCGCAGGCCCGTGACCACACTGCCGTGCCCACCGCATCCGTGGCATAGCGCTGTTGAGCGTTGAGCTTGAGCAGGGGTCCGCCACCGAGGTGGGGCCGCACATGCGGATCATGGCGTTCCGGATAGTTCGGATGGGCCGCGTGCCCGGCATCGGAGGACACGCACACCGAGGTGGCCATCGACGCGAGATAATCGCTGCGCGTCGACTCCGGCAGCAAGGAGGCGACGATGCGTTCGGTGACGTCGGCGAGGAACGGACCGCACGCACCCGAACGCGAATTCGAGCCGATCTCCTCGTGATCGAAAGCGGCGAAGAGCGGGATGTCATCGAGCGCATCGGCATCGAGTTCGGTCAAGGCGGTGACACCGGCGTGGACGGACAGCAGGTTGTCCAACCTCGGCGAGGCGAAGAACTCCTCGGCGGCGCCGAAGAGGGCCGGCTCCTGGGTGGGGATGGTGTAGACATCGTGGCCGACGACGGTCTCGGCATCGACTCCGGCAGATGCGGCGAGCAGTTCGATGATGTCCGCCTCAGCGAGATCGGCCAGGCCGATGACGGGAGCGGTATGACGCTGCTTGTCCAGGGACAGTCCCTCGTTGACCTGGCGGTCGAGGTGGATCGCGAGCTGCGGGATGCGGGCGATCGGCCCGGTGCGCGCGAGCACGAGGCGACCGTCGGCGAGGCTGAGGCGACCGGCGAAGGCGAGCTCACGATCGAGCCACGAGTTCAGCAGCGGACCGCCGTAGACCTCCACTCCGACCTGACGGGTGCCCTCCGCGGTGTACTCGCCGCCGGGCTTGAGTTTGAATGCCGGGGAATCGGTGTGGGAACCGAACACACGGAACCGGGGAGCCGCCTCGGTGACGGTGGGATTCATCCATGCGATGAGCGCGCCGTCCCGGATGACATAGTGGCCGGTCCCAGGGGTCAGCGCCCAGGGAACGGACTCCTCGAGGCGGGAGAACCCGGCCTCGTCGAGGCGTTTCGCGGCGGTGGCTACGGCATGGTACGAGCTGGGGGATGCGCTGACGAAGTCGCCGAGGTCGGCCGCTGTCGTCGCGGCCGCGTCCGGTCTCGGGAGTGATCCATTCATTTCCCCAGCCTATCGTTTGCGGTAGTTTGGAGGGGAAGAAGATCAGGTCTCAGATGCCGGGTTGCCACCGGGTCTGAGAGTCAGGCGGGGGCAGCGACCCTGCGACCGCACCAGCGACGGCAAGGAGTGTTCGACGTGAACCAGTTCGTGACGGAGTGGAACACCTGGCGCGACTCACGGAACTCGGCACTGGCGAAACCGTTCGGCTGGCTCAGCGTCGTCGGGCTGCACTGGCTCGACGCCGAATCGACCTGGACCGATGCGCCCGGCAGCTTCACCGTCGATGACGGGTGGGTCACCGTGTCCCTGAACTCCGGAATCAAAGCAGGCCCCGCGGCCGAAACGTTCGACCTGCTGAGCAAGGTCGAAAACGGTGGAGCCGAGTCATTCGGCGGTGCTGGGGCGAATGGAGCAGGTCCGACTCGGGCGACCAGCCCGGCTGTGCCCAGTGACACCTCGACTCTGCCGACCGTGACGGACCAGGCCGGTGCCGGCGCGGGCAGCGCGGTGGGGGCTGGCTCCGCCGGTGCCGTTTCCTCCGCCGAGGCGGATGCCGGATCGGATGCCGGAACCGGCGGACACGAAGCCGTGCCCGCCCGACCTCAGGTCCGCGTCGAGGAGAACGGGTTCAGCGCGAAGCTGCCGGCCGGCGGATCGCTCAACTGGTTCACCGTCGGCAATGTTCTCTACGAACTCATCGACCGGGGCGGCCGCCTCGGTGTGCGTGTGCGCAATTCGAAGTCCCCGCTGCTCGGGAAGTTCTTCGAGGTCCCGGTCTTCGACCCGGACCCGGACTTCGTCTTCCTCGCCCGGTTCACCCGATTCGACCCGTTCAAGACCTATACGATCGAAACCGCTCAAGAGGACCTGCAGCTGCAGACGCAGGCGGCGGGCACCGTCACCTTTGAGACCCAGCACGGCGAAGTCAGCCTGCTCGCCACGGGATGCCCGAAGACCGGGCTCCAGCTGGACTTCCACGATTCGACGAATGCGAGCACCACCTCGGCGTGGCGGACCATCGACCTCGGAGTGCCGAACCAGGACGGGTCGCTCGTCGTCGATTTCAACCGCGCGGTCAACTACCCGTTCGCGTTCACATCGTTCGCCACCTGCCCGGCCCCGATCGAGGGCAACGTCGTTCCATTCGACGTCACCGCAGGTGAGCGCCGTCCTCCGTTCTTCTACTCGGAGGCCGGAATCAACGTGCCGTTCCTCTTCTACGTCTGGTGGGACGAAGAGAGCGCCGAGGTGACCCGCCCCTGGTACTCGCGTTTCGGCCTCGACATCACCATCCTCAACCCCAGCCACGACGACGGGCGGATCTCGCTCGTCGGCTTCGACGGGGTCGCCATGTCCGGCGGGGATCTGTCTCCGCTGGGGCGCAAGGCCCGGTCGCGGCTCATTGACGTCGCCACCGAAGCTCTGACCTCGCGGATTCCGGTCATCGGCATCGGCGCGTACTCGGCATTCGTCATCCAGGCCCAGCGGGAGCTGCGTTCGCAGCAGGGCTACGTCGATGGCATCGAGACCGAATACTCGGCCCCCGAAGATCGTCTGCTCATCGTGATGAACAACGAGCTCGACCCGAAGCAGGCCGGCTTCGACATCGTCCACACCGATGCCAGCGGCCTGATCTACGTGGAGATGCCCTTCGACATTCCGCTCGAATCCGATCGCACCGAGGTCGAGGACTTCCAGGCGGCGATGGAATCCGGCGGTTCGATCACGAGCTGGCAGGAGTTCGACTACCGCACGGTCGCCCTCATCCGCCACCACCGCTGACCCTGTCCCACTGACCCCGCCCCAGAACTACCTGACGGCGGCTCTGCAACCTCGCGCAAGGTTGCACAGCCGCCGTCAGGTAGCAAATTGGAGGGGTGTTACCAGATGGTGACTCTCGATTCCGGGGCCAGGTACATGCCGTCGGTCTCTTCTACGCCGTAGGTGTCGTGGAAAGCGGTCATGTTCTTCACGACCTGGTTGCAGCGGAACTCCTCCGGCGAATGCGGGTCGATCGACAGGCGACGCACACGCTCCTCGGTGCGCATCTTCGACCGCCACGCCTTCGCCCAGGCCTCGAAGAACGCCTTCGCCTGCTCCGGGCTCGGCGCCACCGGCACGCCCGGGGTGCCGGCCCGTTCACCGAGTTCGAGTTCGAGGGCCTTCCACCCGATCGACAGACCACCGAGGTCGCCGATGTTCTCACCGACCGTCAGCGCCCCGTTGACGTGCTGGTTCGGCTCGAGCCCGGCGGGGACAAGCTCCTCGTACTGGGCGATGAGTGCGTTCGTGCGCTCCTCGAATCGTTCGCGATCGTCCGAGGTCCACCAATCGACGAGGTTGCCGTCCCCGTCATAGCGGGATCCCTGGTCATCGAAGCCGTGCCCGATCTCGTGGCCGATGACCGCGCCGATCGCTCCGAAGTTCGCAGCCACATCACCCTCGGCGTCGAAGAACGGCGGCTGGAGGATCGCTGCCGGGAAGACGATTTCGTTCATCACCGGGTGGTAGTAGGCGTTGACGGTCTGCGGGGTCATCAGCCATTCCGTGCGGTCGATGGGTCCGCCGATCCGCTTCACCTGCCGCACATGCTCGGCCTGGGAGCAGCGGCGCACATTCCCCACCAGATCGGAGGCGTCGATCGCGGCCGGGTACTCCCGCCACACCTCCGGATAGCCGACCTTCGGGGTGAACTTCGAGAGCTTGACCAGCGCCCGTTCCTTCGTCTCCTCGCTCATCCAGTCGAGTTCGCGGATCGACTTGTCATAGGCCTTGATGAGCATCCCCACCAGGTGGTCGATCGCGTCCTTGGCGGACGGCGGGAATTCGGCGGCGACATAGAGCTTGCCCACGGCCTCACCGAGGTAGCCCTCGACGAGGCTGACCCCGCGCTTCCAGCGCTCCCGCAGGGCCGGGGTGCCCGAGAGTGTGCGGGAATTGAAGTCGAAGTTCTCCTCGACGAGTTCGTCGTTCAGCAGCGAGGCGGTGTCGGAGACGACGACGAAGCGCAGCCAGGTCTTGATGGTCTCGATATCGGACTCGGCCCACACCTTCGCCATGCCCGTGACGAACGAGGGCTGCGAGACGACGAGGTATTTCAGGTCGGCCGCATCGGCGGTGAGGATCCCCAAATAGGAGTCGAAGTCGAATTCGGGGCCGAGGTCACGCAGCTCGGAGATCGAATACTTGTTGTACGTCTTCTCCGCGTCGCGGCAGGCCACCCGGTCCCAGTGGTGGCGGGCGAGTTCGGTCTCGAACGCCATCACCTTGGCGGCCACCTCGGCGTCGGAGATCCCGGACTTCTCACCGAGCTCGGCCAGCGCCGCGATCTTCTGCACGTGGGCGAGGAACTTCGCGCGCACCTCGGCGTGGTCGTCGTTGAAGTAGTAGTCCTCGTCGGGCAGGGAGATGCCGGCCTGGACGAGGTAGAGAGCGTAGACGTCGGAGTCCTTGGCATCAGCGGTGACGTACCCGCCGAGCACTCCGCCGATGCCTTCGGTCTCGAGTCGGGCCAACAGAGCGGCGAGTTCGGACTTGTCCTCGGCTGCATCGATGGCCGCGAACGTCGAGTTCAGCGGGGCGACGCCGAGTTCGTTGATGCGGTCGACGTCCATGAACGAGGTGAACAGGTCGGCGACCTTCTGCCCCTCGGATCCCGGCTCCTGCGGGGTGTCGGTCACGGAGGTGATGATGTCGCGGACCTTGGTCTCGGCGCTGTCGAAGAGCTCACGCATCGTTCCGTCGCCGGCCCGGTCGTCGGGGATCGTGAACGAGTCGATCCACTCGCCGTTGATGTGCTGGTACAGGTCGTCCTGAGGCCTGATCGAGGTCAGTGAGGTTTCAGAAGTCATGGCCCAACAGTATCGTGATCAGTGCCGTCGACGATCGTCGTCGCCCGCCCGCCTGTCGTGGAACGAGGAGGAACGAATGAGTATGGCATCCGTCGTTTTCGTGTGCACCGGTAACATCTGCCGGTCCGTCACCGCCGAGCGCGTGCTTGAACATCACCTTGCCGAAACCGGCACCGAGGCGGTCATCGACTCCGCCGGAATCAGCGACGAGGAGGCCGGCAACCCCATCGACCCACGTCAGGCACGCGTGCTCGCCGCCGCGGGCTACCGCACCGACGACCACGTCGCCCGGCAGATCACGCCCGAATGGTTAACAGGACGCGACCTCGCCGTGGCGATGACCGCCCGCCATTACCGTGCCCTGCAGCGGATGATCGCTGATCTTCCCGCCGAGGCGGCCCCGGAGCTGCGGATGCTGCGCGAGCTCGATCCGCGGGTGGGCTGCGACCGGCAGGGTGCGGGAGCCGAGGGAACTGCGGTGGGCGCGGACGAGGGGAGGGCCGCCTCGGCGAGTGGTGACGAAATCCCGGCCCCGGACGTCGAGGATCCTTGGTACGGGGAATTCAAGGATTTCGAAGAAACTCTTGAGACAATTGAAGTGTCCGTGCCGGGAATCACGGATCATCTGCGCGCGCTGGCCGCGAAAACTCAGTGATACTAGTAGGCACAAGCTTGCTGATACGACCGAAATCGCAGGTACGCCTCGAAGGAGAAACTCTCATGGCTCGACTCATGACACGACAGAACTGGTCCGCTCTCAGGCTGGGCTTCGCCGCCCTGCTGGTGGCTGCGATGAGCGTGTTCGCTTTCGCTCCCGCCGCCAGTGCGCATGATCAGCTGGTGTCGTCGAATCCCGAGGACGGTGCCGAACTCGATCAGCAGCCCGAATGGCTCGAGATGACCTTCTCCGGCGAGATCCAGGAAGTCGGCTCCGAGGTCACGGTCGTCGTCGACGGCAAGGACGTCTCTGCAGGCGAGCTGACCGTCGAGGGCAAGAAGCTCAGCGTTGCCCTGCCCGATGACCTCAAGCCCGGCGACTACAAGGTCACCTGGCGCGTGGTCTCCCAGGACGGCCACCCGATCTCCGGCGACTACTCATTCGCGATCAAGGACGCTGAGGGTGCCGGCGGTGACGTCAAGGAATCATCCGAAGAGTCGACGAAGGCCGGACTCGGCGGCGGAGTCGTCGACGAGCCGGGCAAGGACACCGAAGACCGCGGCGAGATCGGTGAGTCCACCGGCAGCGATTCCGGAATGTCGACGCCGATGATCGTGCTGCTGTCCGTGGGTGGCCTGGCCATCATCGTCATCGTCGTCCTGCTCATGCGCCGCAAGTCCCAGGGCCTGCCCGGCACCAAGGACAACTGAGCGGATTCCGTCGGCGGGGCGGGTTCTGTCGGCGCATCACCTTTTACGAGGCCTCGAACGCAATGCGCGTTCGGGGCCTCGGTGTCTTCTGTGAAGCGTCTGGTTCGTCGTTCAAGCGCGAGCCCGGTTATCGGCCGGTGTTCCTATCGATAACCGGGCTCACGCTTGAACGAAGCTCGGGCGAGGCGGCGAGGCGGCTAGGCTCGGGCAAGACCGCCGGGCGGCGAGGCTCGGGCGAGGCGGCTAGGCCCCCAGACGGCCAGGCGGCCAGACGACCGGGCGGCCAGGCGGCTGGCAGCTGGTGCCGACGCCGTCAGGGTGTGAAGCGCAGGAGCCGGTCGTCGTCCGGGCCGGGCTCTCCGCGGCCGTCGGTGTTGTTCGTGAGTACGAGCAGCGAACCGTCGGGCGCCTGGACCACATCGCGCAGCCGCCCATGTTCGCCGGACCACAGCTCGGTGGAAGTCGAGAGGTCATCAAGGGGCACCTGGTGCAGGCGCTCGCCACGCAGACCGGCGATGAGGATGTTGTCGTCGGTGACGGCCAGTCCGCTCGGGCTCGCCTCGGCGGGGGACCACTGCTGCACCGGATCGATGAAATCGCCGCCGGCATCTCCGCCCGCGCCGCCGGCATCTCCACCCGCGCGGCCGGCATCTCCACCCGCGCCAGCATCCTCGGCGATGCCTTCGACCTCGGGCCAGCCGTAGTTGCCTCCGGCTTCGATGACGTTGAGCTCATCCCACGTGTCCTGCCCGAACTCCGAGGCATACATCGTGCCCTCGTCATCCCATCCGATGCCCTGCGGGTTCCGGTGGCCCATGCTGAAGACGAGCGAATCGCCGAACGGGTTATCGTCAGGTACCTGACCGTCGGGAGTCATGCGCAGAATCTTTCCCGACAGCGCCTTCTCATCCTGCGCACTGTCGCGATCGCCCGTGTCGCCGAGCGTGGCATAGAGCATGCGGTCAGGGCCGAGAGCCAGACGTCCGCCGTTGTGGAAGTTCGCGGTGGGCAGGCCGTCGAGGATCGTCTCTTCCTCACCCAGCGACAGATCTCCGGCCTCGCCGAGGAGGTCGAACCGCACGATCCGATTCTCCGTCCCCGCTGCAAAGAAGGCGTAGAGACGGTCATCGTCGACGGCGAGTCCGTGGAGCCCGGCCTCGCCGGATCCAGAGACTTCGTCGATGCGGCCGATCTCCCGCGCCTGCCCGTCATCGCCGATTTCGAGGATGCGTCCGGAATCGCGTTCGCTGACCAGGGGCGTGTCGCCGGTGAAGGCGACTGACCACGGAGCCTCGAGTCCGGTGGCGACGACCTCGGGCGAGTCGGCATCCGGCGCTCCCGCTGCGGAATCCGACCCGGACTGTGCGCCTGAGGACTCGGATTCGGCCCCCGCCGAGGCGGTCCCGTCCCGGTCGTCGGTTTCGCCGGCGCCCGAAGAGCAGGCGGTGAGCAGGGCGACCACGGTGAAGGCGATTCCAGTGAGACGCCACTGACTCTGCAGTCTGGGGGCTCGGAACTGCCGCAGAAGGGTCCGGCAGGATCTCAGGCGAAACTGATCGGGCCGCAGGCGATGCCAGACAGACGTCGGAAAGGACTGAGCGAGTCGCTGCGGGTGCGCCGTGGATTCCACGGTTCCTCCTGTGCATGAGGGCCAGTACAGTCCAGCCTATCCTCCCGCTGTTGTGGAGAGAATGGCTGATTTCCTTGGAGGGACTGGCTGAAGAGGCCCGCCGGAGGTGAGATGCCGGTCGGGCGTCTCGCAGTTGCCGCGTTGCTCGACGAGAGACATCCGCTTGCCGGACGCAGACCGGTCGGCTATTTTTAGGTTAGCCTGACCTTAGAGTTGCTCGAATGTGGTCTCGGCGTCGACGATGAGCGCGCCACCGAGGCGCTGACAGTGCCCCAGCTCGTGCATGCACGCGGTGAGAGCGCCCAGACGATTCCCTACGGCAGGCCCACAGAGACTTTCGAAAGTGCATGCGAAGGAGAAATTGATGAAGAAGTCAGTCGGTGTGTTCGTATCCGTGCTTGCCGCAGGGTCCTTGGCACTCGGCGGATGCGGCGGAGGCAGCTCCTCCGCCGATGAGTCAGGTGAGTCGGAAACGATCACCGTGCCGACTGGCCAGGGCGAGGTCGAGGTTCCGAAGGACGTGAAGCGCATCGTGGCGATCAACGGCGCCGCTGCGGACACTGCCGCGGCGCTGGGCCGCAAACCGGTCGCAGTGGCCGGGATGGTGGCCACAGGATCGGACGGCCTCTATCCCTGGGAGCAGGACCTCCTCGGCGATGTTGCCGATGACTCCCTGGTCGACGGGCAATCGTTCGAAGTCAACGTCGAGAACGTCGCCGAGCTCGAACCCGACGTCATTCTGGCCGCACCGTGGAACGTCACGGACGAATCGGTGTACAAGCAGCTCTCAGCCGTCGCGCCCGTCGTCACGCCGGATTCCGACGCGGCCAACCCCGATTGGGACGACACGGCCAAGGCCGTCGGCACGGCGCTCGGAAAAGACAAGGAGGTCGACGAACTCATCGAAAAGACGAAACGTGACCTCGAATCCACCGGTGACGAGCTCGGAGTCACGGGCAAAACGTATCAGCTGATCTCCCCGCAGAAGGGCGAGATCTTCTTCGGCAATGCGAAGCCGCTCGAGCTCTACGGCCTCAAACCCGGCAAACACCAGACAGCCGACGAGGTCAACAACGTCGCCCTGTCCACAGAGAAGATGAACGAGCTCGACGCCGACTATCTCTTCATCTGGCCTCTCGATGACGACGGAAAGAAGCTCATCGAAGACAATCCGGCGTACAAGGATCTGCCGGCGGTGCAGAACGACTCGGCGATGTTCATCGACGAGAACTTCGCTGCGGCGATCAACGCGGCGAGCCCGGCCAGCCTCGAATGGCTGAACACCCAGAGCGGCATCGAGGACATCCTCAAGAAGTGAGCGGTCGCGGCCGAGGTCAGAAGTGAGCGGTCGCGGCCGAGGTCAGAAGTGAGCGGTCGCGGCCGAGGTCGCGCGATTGCCGGCGCCGGAGGAATAGAACCGTCCCGGTGGACTGTTGACCTCAACGGACGCATCCTCTGCTGAGCGCGTCCGGCACCCACCGATCGAAAGGCCCCGCACCGTGTCCGTACCGCTGAATATCCTCGACCTCGTCTCCATCCGCGAAGGATCCACCGCACGCGAGGCGATCGCCGAATCGATGACCTCGGCGACGCTGGCCGACGAACTCGGATTCAAGCGACTGTGGTTCGCCGAGCACCACAACACAATGGGCCTGGCCGCCAGCGCCACGGCCCTGCTCATCTCGCAGGCCGCCTCGGTGACGGAGAAGATCCGGGTCGGATCCGGCGGTGTCATGCTGCCCAACCACGCCCCGCTCATGGTCGCCGAGCAGTACGGAACGCTGGCGAACATCCATGGCGACCGCATCGACTTAGGGTTGGGCCGTGCGCCCGGCACCGACGGAATGACTGCGCAGGCGCTCGCCCGCTCCTCGGCCGAACCGCAGGATTTCGCGCAGAACATCTACGACATGCAGGGATGGTTCTCCGATACCGGGCAGGCGCACACCACGCCGATCAAGTCCGCGGTCTCGGCAGGGATGGACGTACCCATCTGGGTGCTCGGATCGACGATGAACGGCGCCTCGATCGCCGGTCAGCTCGGCCTGCCGTTCTCACTGGCCTCGCATTTCGCACCCGACCAGATCGACATCGCGATCAAGACGTACCGTGATTCGTTCACCACCGACGCCCCGACCGCGCAGATCGACGAGCCCTATGTCATGGCCGGGATCAACGTCATGGTCGCCGACACCGACGCCGAGGCGGCCCGTCAGTTCACCTCGGTCCAGCAGATGTTCAATGACATGCGCACCGGCCGTCGCCGCAGTCTGCAGGCCCCGGTCGACCCGGCCGAGATCGCCGCGCAGGGCGGGACCAGCCCGATGCTGCAGGTCAGCGCCGTCGGCTCCCCGGACACGGCGACTGCGCAGATGGCCGAATTCGTCCAGCGCACCGGCGCCGACGAACTCATCACCGTCACCTACGCCTTTGACCCCGAGGTGCAGCGCCAGTCCCTGCGGCTGCTCGCCGACGCCTGGTTCTGAGGCTCGGGCTCACCCCACCAGCCGTACGTGCGCGGCCAGGCCAGGTTCTTCGGTGGTCAGCGTGCGCGCGGTGTCGAGGATCGTCGATTCCATCGCCGAGGCAGCCCTGGTCGCCCGCACGTCCGCGCGCTCAGCAAGGCTGACCGTGCGCGGCAGCCGCGGATCGATCAGGGGCACCGACGTCAGCAGAGGGCGGTCGACGAGCACCATGGCCGGGACGATCGCGACCCCCAGTCCGCGTTCGACGAAACGCAGCACTGCATCCATCTCCGCACCTTCGACGACGACTTTCGGTGTCAGGCCGGCCGATTCGAACGCCGCCGAGGTCGCCTCCCGCAGGTCGTATCCGTGATGGAACAGGACCTGGGGAAGGTCGGCCACCTCGGCGAGGGTGATCTGTTCGCGCTCCTGTCGGGCGGACGTCAGCAGGTCGCTGTCGGCGGCGGCGATGACCACGAGATCCTCGGCGAGCACGCTGCGCAGGCTCAGCCGCGGCATCTGCGGGGCGAGTTCGAAGGTGCGGGTGATGAGCGCGAGGTCGAGCTCGCCGCCGGCCAGGGCTTCGATGAGTTCGCGTGAGCCCTTCTCCATCAGCTCGAGCTCGACGCCGGGATGGGCGGTGTGGAACCGGCTGATCGCCTCGGCCACCAGACTCACGCACAGCGTCGGAGTCGCGCCCAGCCGGACCCGTCCGCGGCGCAGTCCGGCGAGCTCGTCCATGTCACGGCGGACCGCCTCGGCGTCGGCGAGCATCCGTTTCGCCGTCGGCAGCAGGGTCTTTCCAGCGTCCGTGAGCGTGATGTGGCCGTGTGCACGGTGGAAGAGCTCGGCCCCGAGTTCTTTCTCCAGAGTCGAGATCTGTCGGGACAGCGACGGCTGCGCCAGGTGAAGCGAAGCGGCGGCCTTCGTGAAATGGCCGGTGGCGGCCACCTCGGCGAAGCTTTTCAGCTGTTCAAGGTTCATGACTGCCCCCGATCTGGTCGGTCATCCATGTCGATAGTCTATCGCTATTGACCCTAGTCAAACAATGCATTGGACGTATGGACAAGGTGCTCCTAACGTGGAAATCATGAACACCACACAGGGCACTGCCCGTCGCAGGGAACACTCAATCTCCACCTCGGTGCTGGTCATCGGAACCGGCGGATCGGGGCTGCGCGCCGCGATCGAAGTCGCCGAAGCCGGCGCCGACGTCCTCGCCGTGGGCAAACGGCCGAAGGAGGACGCGCACACTTCGCTGGCGGCCGGCGGCATCAACGCGGCCCTGGCCACCGTCGACCCCGAGGACACGTGGGCCCAGCACGCGGCCGACACGATCAAGGAATCCTATGACCTCGCCAACCCCCGCACCGTCGAGATCGTCACCCAGGGAGCAGCCGAAGGCATCGCCGACCTGGAGCGATATGGAATGGACTTCGCGAAGGAGGACGACGGTCGGATCTCACAGCGCTTCTTCGGCGCCCACACCTGGCGTCGCACCGCTTTCGCCGGTGACTACACCGGGCTCGAGATCCAGCGCACCCTCATTCATCGTGCCGAAGCCCTGAACATCCCCATCCTCGACCGCGTCTACATCACGAAGCTGCTTGTGGCCGACGGTCGCATCTTCGGTGCCTACGGCTTCGACGTCATCGACGGCACCGGCTACCGCATTTACGCCGACGCCGTCATCCTCGCCGCCGGCGGACACAACCGGATCTGGCGACGGACCTCCTCGCGTCGGGATGAGAACACAGGCGACTCCTTCCGCCTGGCCGTCGATGCCGGTGCCCGGCTGCGCGACGCCGAGCTCGTCCAGTTCCACCCCTCGGGCATCATCGAACCCGAAAACGCCGCCGGCACCCTGGTCTCCGAGGCGGCCCGCGGCGAGGGCGGCATCCTGCGCAACGGTCTGGGGGAGCGGTTCATGGAACGCTATGACCCGCAGCGCATGGAACTGTCCACCCGCGACCGCGTGGCACTGGCCGCCTACACCGAGATCGCCGAGGGCCGCGGCACCGAGAACGGCGGCGTCTGGCTCGACGTGTCCCACCTGCCCCGCGAGACGATCATGAGCCGATTGCCGCGTGTGTTCGCCACGCTCATGGAGACGCAGATGCTCGACATCACGCGCTCGCCGATCGAGATCGCCCCGACCGCGCACTACTCGATGGGCGGAGTGTGGGTCGACCCGGTCGACCACAGCACCGACGTCGAGGGGCTGTGGGCCATCGGCGAGGCCTCGTCCGGGCTGCACGGAGCGAACCGGTTGGGCGGGAATTCGCTCATCGAGCTCCTCGTCTTCGGTCGCATCGTCGGCCAGTCGGCGGTTGCGTACTCGGATGATCTGGAGGCGCAGGTGCGGTCGAAGGACGCCGTCGCCGAGGCGCGGGCCGAGATCGCCGAT
The DNA here is from genome assembly GCF_004745485.1 of Brevibacterium sp. S22. Lineage (GTDB taxonomy): Bacteria > Actinomycetota > Actinomycetes > Actinomycetales > Brevibacteriaceae > Brevibacterium. The sequence goes on along the minus strand of NZ_RHFG01000025.1, from coordinate 604 downwards.
CTGCTGGACTCCGAAGGCACGGAGAACGTCCGCGCGCTGCAGCGCGAGGTCCGCAACCTCATGACCGAACACGCCGGAGTCGTCCGCGACGAGGCCGGACTGATAGCGGGGTTGGAGAAGCTCGCGGCGATCGAGGCGCGACTCGAACTCGTCGGAATCCATCCCGACATCGCCGGATTCTCCGACCTCGCGCACGCCTTCGACCTCAAGTCCTCGGTGCTCGCCGCGCGTGCGACCATCGAATGCGCGTTGGAGCGTCGCGAGACCCGTGGCTGCCACAACCGCAGCGACTACCCCGAGCAGGACCCGGCGCTGCAGGTCAACCTCGTGTGGTCGCCGACGACCGGGGTCAAGCGCGAATCGATCCCGGACGTCTCGGAGGACGTCGCGGCGCTCATGCGCACCGGCGAGATCAGCCAGGAGGGCAAACTCGTCGAATAATTCCAATTTGCTACCCGACGGCGGCTCTGCAACCTTGATCCTTCTATGTCTTGTCAAGCAGGTTGAGGAACGGTATCTAGCGCGTTGAGGATCTTGTAGACCCGACGCGCTAGATACCATTTGAGCTTGCGTCGGATTTCCTTCTTCGACTTCTTCGTCGGGT
>NZ_RHFG01000024.1 GCF_004745485.1 Brevibacterium sp. S22 | reverse complement strand
CGGCCGATCAGTTCGCTGAGATCTCGAAATGGCGGGCCAGGAAGGAAGATATCGGGCTGGCCACTGCCAGAGCTGAGGCGGTGCGTCGGGCCAAACGCGTTCTCGACCTCGATGAGGAGTTGGCAGGTAACCTCGACAAACTCACTGAACTCATCAAGGCCAGCCCGGCTGCGGCCTTGCTGGAAGAGCCCGGGGTCGGGCCCTTCAGTGCCGCGGTGTGCTTCACCGCCTGGTCTCATCCCGGACGGGTTCGCAACGAGGCTGCGTTCGCTGCCCTGGCGGGGGTGAATCCGATTCCTGCCTCGTCGGGCAACACGCATCGTCACCGGTTGAATCGGGGTGGTGACCGGCAATTGAACCGAGCCTTACACACGGTGATCATGAACCGGATGGTCCATGACGAGCGGACCCGAAAGTACGTTGCCAGGCACTACGGTGAAGACCCGACGAAGAAGTCGAAGAAGGAAATCCGACGCAAGCTCAAGTGGTATCTAGCGCGTCGGGTCTACAAGATCCTCAACGCGCTAGATACCGTTCCTCAACCTGCTTGACAAGACATAGAAGGATCGAGGTTGCTGGGCCGCCGTCAGGCAGCAAGGGGTTATTTGGTGTCGGCGATGAAGTCGAGCATTCCGGCCTGGTTGACCGGCAGAGCCAACAGGCGGTCGAGTTCGGCCTCGTCGGGGTCGATGCCGAGGATGCGCAGCGAGTACTGGGTGAAGTCGCGCTCGATCATGTCAGGCGTCAGGTCGCCCGTCGGCCGGTACCACAGCGAGAGCGAATTGCAGATCGAGTGGATTGCGCGAGTGGCCAGAGCCGCACTGTTGACGCGGAACGTCCCTGCGTCGATTCCGGTCTGGACGATATCGCCCATGATCTCGCGAGCTTCCCGCTGGAGTTCCTTGACGCGGACCGCGTTGTCGCCGGTGAGGCGTTCGGTGTCGCGCAGCAGCACGGTGGAGACCGAGACGTTCTCCATCCGATAGCGGGCGAGGTAGCGCACGGCCACGGCCAGCTGATCGACCGGATCATCATCGACGTCGGCGATGACCGCTCGGCAGTGCTCGACGTACCAGGTGTACGCGGTGTGGACGAGCTCGTAGAGAGCTTCCTGCTTGGATGGGAAGTAGTAGTAGAGCGCAGAGAGGCTCAGACCTGCTGTCTGTGCGATATCGCGGATGGACGCGCCGTCGAATCCTTTGTCCGCGAAAGTGTCCCGGGCCGAGCGGAGAATGTTGTTGCGGCCGTTGGTTGAGCGCACGATGACCGGACTCCTTGCCTAGTTTTTCGTTGAAGCCGACTTTTTAACGAACAGTCTTTCACTTGCCCAACGACCATACACGACCGGTGGTCTCTGCGGGCCTGATTTCGCGGGGAATTACGGTATCACCGTGTTCAGCGTCCGTTGCGACCGAATGCGGATTCCATCGGATCTCGTCATCAGGACAGTGATCGACCAGTGGCTGGACAGTGACCTCACCTTGCGCTGATCAGTGACCAGGGTCACTCGAATGTGGGGAATGATTGAGCGTTCAACCATGTTGGTCAGTGTGGAGCTGCAGGCGATTCGGCATGCCGAGATCGCAGGCTCTGCCCCGTGAACTCGACCGCCACGGCCGCCCGGCCGGCGGACACCGCTCAACGAATTGAGGATGCATATGCTCAACATCGCCATCATTCCCGGAACCTCCCGCCCCCAGGCTCTCAACCCGCAGATCGTGAACTGGGTCGAGCAGCAGCTGGCTTCCAATGATGATGTCCGCGCCGAGGTCGTCGACTTCGGCAGCTTCGACCTGCCCCTGCTCGACGAGGTGGTCCCCGCCGGCGCGAAGATGTACGCCAACGACCACACGAAGGCCTGGGGTGCGAAGCTCGAAGAATTCGACGCCTTCATCTTCGTCACGCCCGAGTACAACCACTCGATCTCCGGCTCGCTGAAGAACGCCCTCGATTTCGTTGCCACCGAGTTCAACCACAAGGTCGCAGGCATCGTGAACTACGGCGCCGACAAGGGAGTGCGCGCCGCTGAGCACCTGCGCCACATCCTCGCGAACTACAAGCTGGCCGTCGTCCGCGACCAGGCATCGTTCTCGATCTTCACCGACGTTGCCGACGGCACCTTCGCCCCGACCGAGGTCTCGGCCGCCCCGTTCGCATCCATGGTCGACGACATCGTCGCCTGGGGTGAGGCCCTGAAGTCCGTGCGCGAATCCGGCGCCGAGGAGCAGGCCGCCTGAGTCTGCCCGACACCATTTTCGAAGCCCGCCGGTCACCCGACCGGCGGGCTTCGTCGTCCCCGCACTTGCGTTAGAGTCACAGTGATCAACTGTTCGCTCAGCGATGCAAAGGACACTCATGGATCTCACGAACACCGTCGCCCTCGTCACCGGCGGGGCCTCCGGCCTCGGCCGCGCCACCACCGAACGTCTCCTGGCCGCCGGCGCCCAGGTCGTCATGGTCGATCTCAACGCCGAGGTGGGGCAGCAAGCCGCCGCCGAACTCGGCGATTCCGCCCACTTCGTCACCGCTGACGTCACGAACGAAGAGCAGGTTCAGGCCGCCGTCGACACCGCCGCCGGACTCGGCGCCCTGCGCGTCGTCGTCAACTGCGCGGGTGTCGCGACCCCCGGAAAGCTCGTCTCCCGCAAAGGTCCGCTGCCGCTCGAAGCATTCCAGAAGGTGCTGAACATCAACATCGTCGGCACCGTCAACGTCTGTCGCCTCGCCGCCGCGGCCATGCAGAACCAAGAAACGCAAGGCGAGGAGCGCGGAGTCATCATCAACACCGCCTCCGTTGCGGCCTTCGACGGCCAGATCGGCCAGATCGCCTACTCCGCGTCCAAGGGCGCCGTGGCCTCGGTGACCCTCCCGATGGCCCGCGAGCTCGCCGCCTCCCTCATCCGCGTCGTCACCATCGCCCCCGGCATCTTCGAGACCCCGATGATGTCCGGCCTGCCCGCCGAGGCGCAGGAATCCCTCGGCAAGTCCGTCCCGCACCCGGCCCGGCTGGGCAAGCCCGCCGAGTACGCGCAGCTCGTCGAGTCGATCGTGGCCAACCCGATGCTCAACGGTGAGACGATCCGCCTCGACGGCGCCATCCGCATGGCCCCGAAATGATCGCCTGACACTCTCACCGAGGATGTCCTCCCCGAAATAATCGCCTGACCGACAGAGCCGCCCGTTGGCCGCATTTGCGGACGGGTGGCTCTGTCGTCTGGTGGGCTGCTCAGCGGCGTGCGTTGACGAGGAGCGCCAGCTGCACTCGCGAGGTCACCTCGAGCTTGTCGAAGATGCGTGCCAAGTGGGTCTTCACCGTCGCGGTCGAGACGAACAGCGACCGCGCCACCTGCGCGTTCGTCATACCCTGCGCGACCGCCTCGGCGATTTCCCGCTCCCGTGTCGACAGCGAGGCGAGCGGATCCTGACCCGGCGCCGAGGCGGACGGACGGGACGACATCAACGTGGCCAGGGCGGTCGCCGACAGAGTGCGGGTACCGTCGGCGGCCGCCCGGACGGCATTGATGAGCTCTTCCGGCGGGGTGTCCTTGAGGATGTAGCCCGCGGCCCCGGACTGCAGGGCACGGTGGATGAAATCGTCGGTGCCGAAGGCCGTGAGCATGAGCACCTGTGGGTGCTCGGGATCGCTCAGCAGCGTCTGCGCGGCCTCGAGCCCGTCGAGGCGGGGCATCCGGATGTCCATGAGCACGAGGTCGGGACTCAGCCGGCGAGCGAGGTCGATGGCTTCGACACCGTCGACCGCCTCGGCGATGACGTCGATGTCATCGGCGGCGCCGAGGAGGAGCTTGAGGCCGGAGCGCATGAGCGATTCGTCGTCGGCGATGATGACGCGGATCGTCATGGTCTCTCCTGGTCGTCCGGGGAGCCGGCCGTGCCGGCGGCCCCCTCTGAATCGTCGTCTGTGAGGACGGCTGAGTCGATGGGGATGCGGGCGCGGAGGGTGAACTCCGGGGTCGTCGTCACCGTGAGATCGCCGCCCATGGCCTCCATTCTCTCCCGCAGTCCGAGCAGCCCCAACCCGGATCCGGTGACGAGCTGCTGCGCTCCGGCGCGGAACGCCGGGGCCAGGCCCGTGTGCGGATTGCTGGCGACGAGCTCGAGGTGGCCGTCCGCCTCGTCGAAGCCGACCTTGATCGTCACCTTCTGGCCCGGGGCATGCTTGACGGCATTCGTGATCGCCTCCTGGACGAAGCGGTAGATCGTCGTCTGCTCGAGTGCCCCGCACCGGTGGAGGACTGGTTCGAGGTAGCGCAGCTCGGCGGTGTCGCCTCTGGCCGCAACGAGACGGTCGATGTCGGGGTCGATGACCGTGCCCTGGTCATCGCTGCGCAGCATGGTCAGCACCTCCCGGAGTTCGACGCCGGAGCGACGGGCGGCATCGGCGATGAGGCGGGCGCTTTCGCGAACTTCGTCAGGGGCGAGGTCCTGCCGCACGGACAGGGCGCCGGAATACATGGCGATGACAGACAGGTGGTGGGACAGCGAATCGTGCATATCGCGGGCGATGCCGCGGCGCACTTCGGCGATGGCGCGGTCCTGCCGTGAGCGTTCGCGCAGCAGGGTCTGCGCGGCGGAGTCGATGATGCCCTGCTCGCGGGAGCCGCGGATGACGCCGATGATGACGAGGACGGCGTACATCGTGCCGCCGAAGACGAACACGGGAAGGTCGAAGGCTCCCGCCGCCTGCGGGGTGAGGATATAGGTGGCTGAGAAGGATGCCAGCGTGGCGGCGAGTGCGCCGAAGTCGAGTGCCCAGCTGCGCCGGGCCGACAGGGAGACGAGCATGATCGAGGCCGCGATGGCACCGAGGGTGCTGACTGTGCCGATGAGGATGCCGATGATTCCGACGGTGACGGGAATCCAGCCGCCCGGACGGCGCTGGAGCGATTCGACGGATCCGTCAGCGGCGAGGTATTCCTCACCGCCGTGGCCGGTGACGGTGAGGAACTCGCGCAGCTTCTCCGCGGCGAGCACTTTCGGGCGCAGCTGTTTGCGCGGCACTCGGCGTCCATCGAAGAGGAGGACGATGGGCAGACAGACGAAGGCAACGAGCCCGAAGGCGATGTGCACGAAGATCTCGGCACTGAGCGCGTCCGCCTCAGCCCCGGTGGGTTTCGGGTTCGGCCACTGGTTTCCGATGACAACGAAGAGGATGAGCGCGCCGACGACCGCGGAGATGCCGGTCCAGAGGAGGGCATGCGCGAGCGGGCGGCGGGCGGGGCGAGGTGTCACCCTTCGAGCCTACCCGGGCGCGGGCCGCGAGGGTGTCGCCCGAAAGGATGAATTCGGAGCGGCCGCGAGGGCGCGGCAGCCCGGCCGGATGCGCCCTGACGTGCGCATTCATCCGATCGGATGACATGAATCATGCCCTTGACCGATGGTGGGCGGCCGCCGGTTTCGAAAGGGTGGAGACATGAGAAACCGACCCTACACTCTGCACTATCATCGTCAGTTCGCCGCACTGCCCGACAACAGGTGGTTCAAGCCGATCCTCGTCGCGCTCCTGACCGCGGTGTTCTACCTCATCGCAATCGTCGTCCTGTTCGTCGGCTTCTTTCTCTGGGCACTCTTCGCCCTCGGCGTCGACGGTGACTTCAACACATGGTCGGAACGCCTCATCGACATGAACACGACCACGGGCGTCCTCTTCGGACTCGTCAACGTCATCCTCATGTGGCCGGCCGCCGAGCTCGCGACCCTATGCATCTACCGGCGCTCTTTCTCCTCGATGATCTCGCTCCGCGGCGGCATGCGATGGGGGCAGCTCGGCCGGTATCTGCTGGTCGGTGCGGCCGTATGGGTGGTCTGCGCGATCGTCATGGTCGCCTTCTCCGACGGGTCGATGGGCAACCTGACCTCGGGAATCGTGTGGAACGGCCAAGTATTCGCCATGCTCGTCGCCATCATCCTCCTCGTTCCGTTCCAGGCGACGGCCGAGGAGGTCGTCTTCCGCGGCTTGGCCATGAACATCATCGGCTCGTGGCTGCGCCACCCCGCATGGGCCGTGCTCATCCCCGTGCCGATCTTCGTCGTCGGCCACGTCTACGACCTGCCGGGACTCATCGACGTCGGCATCTTCGCCGTCATCGTCGGCACCCTGACGATCATCACCGGCGGTCTGGAGGCCGGAATCGCCTTCCATATCGTCAACAACGTCTTCGCGTTCGGCCTGGGTGTGCTCGCCGGAGCCGACCTCAATGCGACGAGCGCCCCGACGATCGAAGTCGTCATGTCGATCACGGCCCCGATCATCTTCGGCATCATCGTCGTTCTCGACCATCGCCGCCGAGGTGGATCGACCTTTCGCCGAGGCGGCCCGACCGACCGTGAACCGATGCGTCCCCGCGGGGACAGCCCAGAGAACGAGGAAACCGCGGTGGACAGCGATGTGAATGCCGACACCGAAACGAAAGCGAACCTGTCATGAGCTACTACAGCGAGCTCGCCCAGAACCTGCGCAAGCGCGGGTGTGAAGAAGACCAGGTCCTCACCGTCCTCCACGAGGTCAAAGACAGAGCGGAGGCGGCAGGGGCGACACCCGACGCCGAGTTCGGCACCCCCGAAGAGAAAGCCTCAAAGCACAGCGGGAAGCGCGCACGGTCCACGGGCCAGGCGACGCTCAACGTGTTCGGATTCGTGGGCGTGTGCTGTGTGGTCGTCTACGCCATCTGGCCGGGACTGTTCGACTTCACAAACCCTGTGCTGTCGAATTTCGCCGGCATGATCGCGCTCCTCGTCCTGCTCGCCATCGGCGCCTTCGTCGCAGGTTTCATCGACTCTCGTCTGCCGAAGGGGTTCGAGGCTCCGCAGTCAGAAGCCGATCGATGAGCTCATCTGCAGTGATGCCCTCGGCCCGCGCGGCGGCGTTGATGCGATCGAGCGTCGAAGGCGACAGGGCCGGCGCCGGTTGGGACGACGGCTCGGACGACGACGGTTGAGTCGATCGGGCTGACGTCTCGCCGGCGCGGTCGGCGCCCGCAGGCTTCGACCCGGCCCTGAGCAGCAGCGAAGTCAGGGGCACGACGATGACCCCAAGTGCGGCGAGGATCCACACGATGCCGTTGAGGCGGGTCAGCCACTCGAGTTCCCACGCTGATTCCACCCAGATCGTGACGAGAACCAGGCTCGTGCCGAGCGCGAGGAGGCCGAGCGTGATCGGCAACCCGATGCGCACCACCCGAGACCGGGGCACCAGCAGCAGAATGAGCGAACTGACCGAAGCGACGGCGGTGACAAGCACGATCGACGCGAGCACCTGGTAGAGGATGTCGCCGATGGTCAAGCCGGTGGAGCCGGGGACGGGGTCGTCCCACATGTACGGATCGCCCCAGATGAACAGAATGCTCACCAGCAGGGTGATGAACGCCAGCAGGATCGTGGCGCTGCCGAACCATTGGGCTCGCCGACCGATGAGCGTCGCCCCGCAGAAGGCAGCGACGCTGCAGGCGCCGGTCACCGCCGTCGTGGCGATGACCTGGAACGTCGGTTCGGACTCGATATCGCCGAGCATGACGATAATCCCGCCGATCGCCGCCACGCTGAAGGCCACGACGATGATGACGGCGATCGTGCGCCGCAGGTCCCGGACGAACCGGGACTGCTCTCGCGCCGCGGGTTCCGGCGCCGGCGTCGAGGGGTCAGATGGCGTCGATGGGGATGAGTGAGTCACTGTTTCTGCACCTTTCGGAGGGGATTTCAGACAGCAGGGATCCCTGATCGATTATGTCATCGATCCGCAGGCACTCACTCCATCGGCAACGACGCCCTGACCTCGAAACCACGGTGCTCGGTCGGCCCCACCCGCAGGCTTCCGCCCAAGGCTTCGACGCGTTCGCGCATCCCCTTGATGCCGAATCCTGCGCCGAGGTGGCTGTGCCCATCCGCATCCGCCCCGCCGTCGGGTTCCCCGTTGAGCACGGAGATCTCGAGCCGGGAGCCGATGGCCGTGACGGTGACCGCCACGGGTGCGCCGGCGGCATGCCGCAGCGCATTCGACAGACTCTCCTGAACCACCCGGAACGCCGTGAGGCTCGTCGTCGGCGGCAGCGCGAGAGGTTCGGCGGGGAAGTCGAGATCGACGACCGCACCGGAGCCGCGCGTGACATCGACGAGAGCTGGAATGTCGTCGACGGTCGGCTGCGGCGCCAGGTCGGCATCCCGGCCACCGCGGAGGATTGCGAGCAGCCCACGCATCTCCGTGAGCGCCTGCCTGGCCGATCCCGCCATCGAATCGAATTCGCCGAGGCTGCGCTCATCGAGTCCGGGCAGCCGGTACTTCGCCGTCGTCGCCTGGACGCTGATGACCGACATGCTGTGCGCCACGACATCATGGAGCTCCTGAGCGATCCGGTTGCGCTCCTCCAACTCCTGTCGCTTCGCCAGCTCCGCGGCGCTGAGTTCGCGTTCGGATTCGAGCTGCCTGCGACCTTTGATGAGCAGGTTGCCGATGACGCCGATGACTCCGGCACCGGCGGCGACCGCCGCGGTGGTGATCACGTTCGACAAGGCCCCAGGCAGCTCGCCGGCATGCGGCAGGACCAGGGCGAGCACGCCGATGAGCGCACTGCCCGACCACAGTGCGACGAGGTGGATCCAGCGGTGACGCAGACCGATGATGAGGTGGAGGAAGACGAGAGCCAGCAGCGAGGTGACCGTGAACGGTCGGACTGCTCCCGAAACGTCCGCAGTGAGCAGAATGCCTGCCAACTGAGCGACGAGGCCGAGGCCGATCGCCGGTATCGGCCAGCGCACTGCCAGCAGGAGCGCGGCGCTGAGACTGAACGCAAGAACCATCGCGAAGACTGTCGGGACACCGTAGAGCACGGTGGTCACCGGCCAGGCGACCGCGACGAGCACGACCCCGACGAACGCTGCGATGAGCCAGAACCACCCCTGACTCCCGGCGATGGCCGACAGTGCAGACGACTGCGCCGGATGAGCCGACCGCTCTGAGCGAGTCGCCTGCGCGGAGACAGCTGCCCCATCAGTCGACCCGGCAGCGCGGATCGAGACGATCTCGAGCAGTGCCATGGCGTGGAGGATGAAGGGGAAAGTCAGCAGCAGGACGATGCCCGTGACGAATTGGAACGTCGCCTCGGCGGAGAACCCGAGGTCAGTGACCGGGGAGTTCGTCACCCAGGCGACCACCCAGTCGACGGTGTCGCCTTCGTCTTCGGGGAGAAACCTGCCCCAGACGAAGAACGTGATCCCGCCAAGACCGCCTGCGAACCAGGCCAGGGAGATCGAGAACGTGAAGAGCCGGATCGGCAGTGCGAACACTGCCTCGAAGAGCAGATCCAACCACGCACGCGCATCGGACAGCGGAGCCAACCACCAGCGGAGTCCGCGTCCACGGGGACGGGGAGCCGCCTCGGCGATGGGGGCACCCCACGCACGAGCACGGGCCCGGGAGAGGTTGCCGAACGCGCGGGCGACGGTGAGTGTCAGCGGCAGGAGGAGCACGCCGACCCAGACGATGACCGTGGCGATCGAGACGGAGAACAGGGTGACGAGCACCGGGAACGCGATGAGGGAGATGACCAGGCTCGGGGCGACGAGGCCGGCATCGCGGCCGAGATTGTGCCACAGCCTGCCCCACCGCGAACGCGGCGCGGTCGCGGCCCGAGAACCTGCGGCCGCTTGGGAGTTCGGGCCGATCTGCGGAGGCTCTGCTGGGCGGGGCACGTCTCCAGCGTACGCGTCGGCGGGTGCGGGGGAGGTGAGATCGGGGGAGTGGTTCACAGCGTGATTCCTTCCTGTGCTGTGTGCGAGGACGTCTGCGCGGTGCCGACCTCAGTGTCAGTGCGAGCGGTGCTGCGGGATTCGAGGACCTTCGGGTGGAAGCGCGAGAGCATCCACACTCCGCCGATGCCGATGGCTGCGGAGACGAGCAGACCGAGGGTGGCCGGCGGAGTCAGGCCCGTGTACTCGCCGAAGAATGCGGCACCGATGATGACGGCGACGATCGGGTCGATGACCGTGAGGCCGGCCAGCACAGTCTCGGCGGGACCGCAGGCGTACGCGGTCTGGACGAGCCAGAATCCCGCCGCCGAGGCCAGGCCGACCGCGCCCAACAGCGCCCACCAGCGCAGACCGAACGTATCGAGTCCGGGCAGTCCCGACATGACGACGGATCGGGCGAGGACGTGCGTGGCCGCGGCGACCGTGCCGAAGACGATCCCGGTCATGACGACCCGGGGGATGTGGCCGGCGGAGCTGAATGAGAACAACCCCGCGAAGATGGTGAGGGCGATGAGCACGGCGAGCAGCCAGGTCACCGACTGTGCGTTCACGGAGATATCGTGGGCGAACCTCGCCGAGGTGGCCACGAAGGAGAAGATCCCGAAGAGCGTGACCGCGATGCTGATGAGCAGCGGAGCACCGAGGCGGAGACCGAAGTACCGCCGGCCGATGAGGACGGCGAAGACGAGCGAGACCGCGCCGATGGGTTGGACGATGGAGACCGGACCGAGTCCGAGTGCGATGACGTTGAGCACCGTGACCAGCCCCATGAGGCCGAGCCCGGTGACCCAGGTGGCGTGACGGCGCAGGCCGGGGGCCATGGTGGCCACGGCATGCTGCTGGCAGTGGGTTCCCAAGGCCAGGCAGAACGCTGCGGCGGTGGCGAGGATGACGGCGGTGATGATCATGACTCGAACATTAGGGAGGCGGTATGCGCCGGCACATCATACGCAGGAGTGAAATGGGTGCCGCACGTATCACCCATGAGGATGAAATTCGGTCGAAACCGGGCACGGTCGGCGGATTCTCGGGGATTGCGCGGGTTCCGTGACCACACTGTCCGGTAGGTTGGAACCATGCCGGGAATTGAGGATGCGCTGGGCGGGGACGGGGGAGCCGCCTCGGCGAGTGTGCCGCCTCCGTCGGAGACGACGATCAGGGTCGCCATCGTCGACGATCAGGCGATGGTGCGGCAGGGGTTCGGGGCATTGCTCGACGCACAGTCGGACATGCAGGTCGTCGGCAGCGCCGACGACGGATCCGCCGTCGTCGACCTCGTGCGCCGGACGAGCCCCGATGTCATCCTCATGGACATTCGGATGCCGACGCTCAACGGTCTCGACGCCACCCGGGCGATCTTCAACATGCCCGGAGACCACCCGCGCGTCATCATGCTCACCACGTTCGACGCCGACGAATACGTGTTCTCAGCCCTGCGGGCCGGTGCCAGCGGATTCCTCCTCAAGGACGCCACCGCCGAGGACATGATCACCGCGGTCCGCGTCGTCGCCGGTGGGGAATCGCTGCTCGCACCGTCGGTGACCCGCCGCCTCATCGCCGAATACGTCGCCGGACCCACCGTGGCCAAGGACACCGCCGTGCTCGGCCAGCTCACCGACCGGGAGATCGACGTGATGACCCTGGTGGCGAAGGGACACGCCAACGCCGAGGTGGCCGAACAGCTGTACCTCGCCGAACAGACCGTGAAGACCCACGTCTCGAGGATCCTGTCGAAGCTCGGGTTGCGCGACCGCACCCAGATCGTCGTCGCCGCCTATGAGTCTGGGTTGGTCGTCGCCGGGAACTGAGCGGCGCGGTTCGGAGAGGGGCGTCTGCGGGGGACGCCGGCTCGCTGACTACTCGCGGGCGAAGCCGGCTCCGAGGTCCTTGACTATGGTCTCTGCGGATCCGTCCTGGGCGCTGCGGTATCCGGTTCCGGCCCACAGGTGCAGGCCGTGCGGGTCATCGGCCTTCTTCGCCGCGGCGCGGAACTCCTTCGTCAGATGGTGCACGGCCGGATAGGCGTCGACGGCGATCGGGTCGAACGTCCGCACGAAGTCATTGACCAGCGCACGCGCGGGGCGCCCGGTGAACGCCCTGGTCAGCTGGGTGTCCGTGAACTCGTCGTCGGCCAGTGCAGCCCGATGAGTGGGTGCCGTTCCTGCCTCGTCGGAGCGCAGAAGCAGGGTGCCGACGACGACTGAGCTCGCCCCCGCACCGAGGAGCTCTCCCACCATGGCCTCACCGTCGACTCCGCCGCCGGCTGCCACGGGCAGGTCCACCTCGGCGAGGATGTCACGGACGAGATCGACGGTCGCGCGGTCCTCGATGGTCCGCGTCGGATCGGCCGTACCCGAATGTCCGCCGGCGTGCGGACCTTGGACGATGAGCCCGTCGACCCCGACTTCGGCGGCCGCACGGGCCTCAGCAACCGAGGTCACCGTGGCGACGACCTGAGTGCCGACGGCGTGGAGGCGGTCGACCGCCTCGGCGGTGGGCAGATTGAAGGTCAGCGAGACCAGAGGAACGGGGTGCTCGGTGAGCCAGTCGAGCTTGTCGTCGAAGTTGTCGTCATCCTCGACCGGTTCGGGATCGAGCGTGATCTCGCGGGCGGCAGCGGCCGGTTCGAGCGCACTGACGAACCCGTCGAAAGCCTCGCGATCGACAGGGACGGGATTCGGAGCGAAGAGGTTGACGCCGAAGTTCGAGGTCGTCTCGCGCATCCGTGTGATAAGAGGGGCGAGAGCCTCGGCGGTGAGATACCCGCCGGCGACGAAGGGGAATCCGCCGGCCCGGGCGACAGCCTCGGTGAGTTCGGGCGTCGTCGTCCCACCGGCCATGGGTGCACCGATGATGGGCAGTGAGGTCTTCGCGAATGCGATCGTCACGGTTCTCTCCTATTATCGGCGGCCCGGGCTCGGCGTCTGTCGCCGAGCGAGGCGGCCGCGTGGTCGTGCGTGCTCATCGCCATTCTCACACGATCGGGTGCGGCGAGTATGAGGTGACCGGTCGAAGGTATCCCTCGGAAGTATCGGTCGGCGGGGGAGAGGTGGGCTCTCCGGCGTGATGTGCCGAGGCAGACGCGGTTCCTAACTTCGGTGTCATCGCCCCGATTCCCTGTGATCGGCACTGAACGACTCTGACAAGGAACTGCCATGACACTCATGCTCAACGACCCGGCCCCGCCCGCCGGCACCGAGGTCGGCCGAACCCCCGAGAGCGCGGTCGCCCCGCCCGCCGAACCTCGGACTCGCGAACCCCGCACCGCCGCCGCACCCCACCGCGACCAGGCCATCGACCTCATCCGGTTCGGCTGCCTCGTCGTCGTGGTCATCCTCCACTCTATGATGAGCGCGGCCGTACTCGGTCCCGACGGTAGAGTGGCGCCGACGGTCGCGCTGTCGACGACCGCCGGATTCGCCGCAGCGTCCTGGTTCTTCCAGGTCATGCCCCTGTTCTTCATCATCGGCGGATACGCGGGCATCACCGGATGGCGGCGTACCCGTGCTCGAGGCGGAATCTGGACCGACTATCTGCGTGCCCGACTGCGCCGCCTCGCCGTGCCCACAGCTGTCCTCGTCGTCATTGCCGGAATCGGACTGTCCGCGGCCGCTGACATGGGCGTTTCGTCCGAGCTCATCGTCGAGGCGAGCCGCCGCATCGGCCAACCGCTGTGGTTCCTCGCCGTCTATCTCGGCCTGTCCTCGCTGGTGCCGGTAGCGGTCCATTTCCATGAAAGAGCGCCGAGGCGGTCCCTGGCAGTCCTCGCCGGTGCCGTCATCGCCGTCGACGTTCTCGCCAGAACGACAGGGATTGCCGGCCTCGGCTATCTCAATTTCGTCGTCGTCTGGCCGCTGATCCAACAGCTCGGGTTCTTCTTCGCCGATGCCGTTGACCGCCCGATCAGCCGTCCCGCGGTGTGGACGGCGCTTGCGGCCGCGCTGGGTCTCCTCGGCGGACTCGTGGCCGCCGGGGTGTACAGCCCGAATATGCTCGTCAACCTCAATCCGCCGACCGGCGCCCTCGTCCTGCTCGGCGTCGCGCAGCTCTGCGTGCTGCAACTGTTCCACGCCCGGCTGAATCAGGCGCTCAACGTCGATGAGCCGTCCGCAGAGTCGACGATGGTTCCAGGAGAGGCGCCCGCCGAGGCGGCCCCCACCTCCCGAACTCTGACCGCCCAGTTACGGGCGCGGGTCATCGCCTGGGGCAATACCTACGGAATGCAGGTCTACCTGTGGCATATGAGCGTCGTCATCGTCCTCATCGGCGCTCTCGGATGGCTGGCGCAGACAGCCGTCGGCTTCCCGACGGGGATTCTGCTCGACCTGCCGACAGGCACCGTCGCCGAGTTCATCCTTCCCGAGATCGAGTCGGGATGGTGGTGGGCGACGCGTCTGCCGTGGCTGCTTGCAGTCATGGGACTCTCCGCGCTGGCCGCCATGGCCGCGGAGCGGATCCCGTTCCCCTCCGAACAGCGACTGGCCGCAGTCGGTCGCAGCCTCTCAGCGCTTGTCCGTGCTGTCCTTCCGCAGGGTTTCCAGGTCCAGGCATTCAGCTCGCGGGCGCGCGCCATCGTCGCTGTCGGAGCGGCCACGATGGGCATTGCGATCGCCCTCCTCGTCGGAATCGCGCCGATGATCTGGACGGTCGTGGCGGCCGGCCTGCTGATGGGTTCGCTCATCCTGTCGGCCGGGCTCACTCCACTGCGGCAGCCAGCTGGTCGGTGACAGTGCCCCAGCCGTCGAAGAACCCGAGTTCTTCATGCCGGGCGCGCTGCTCCGGGCTGCCGTGGCGCACGATGGCACGGTAGTCGGTGCCGTCGGGATGGTCGCCGAGGATGATCTCGGTGGTCATCGCCACCGGGTCCGGCAGCGACGGGTGCCAGGAGCTGCTGACGGCGTTCGTGAACACGAGGCGGCTGCCTTCCTCGATGACGAGGAACACCGCATCGACATGCGGATGCCACTCGGTGCCGTCCTCGCTCATCCGGGTGACGAAGGCGCCGCCCGGAGCGAGCTCGAGCGAATCCACGCGCAGACTCAGGGGCGCCGGAATCCACCATTGGGCCAGCTGATCCGGCGTGGTCCAAGCCTCCCAGATGGCCTGCTTCGTGGCGTGGATGATCCGCTGGATGCTGAGGTCGAGGTCTGGATTCTGATTTCGTGTGCGAGAGAGCTGAGTGGTCATGATTCCTCCTTTGTGGGGGTGGGCCCGTCGGAGTCGACGGAACCCGTGGTGACGAACTGTTCGAGCCGGTCGGTGGCGCGTTCCCAGATGCGCCGCTGTTCCTCGAGCCAACCCGAGAGCAGATGGAACCGATCCTGGTTGAGCACACAGGTGCGCACGCGCCCGGACTTCTCGGTCCGGATGAGGCCGCACGATTCGAGGCTGCGCACATGTTTCATGAACGACGGCAGCGAGATCGACAACGGCTCGGCAAGCTCTCCGACGCTGGCCGGCCCCCGCCCGAGACGCGCGATCACGCTGCGGCGAGTGGGGTCGGCCAATGCCGAGAACATCGCATCGAGCTCATCCGAATACTTAACCATGCGGCTAAGTATTACACCCTGGGGTGGCCTATGGGAAGAGGGCGGCTGAAAGTTCTGTGACGAATGATGACGGCGATCATACTTAACTATTGTTGAGCAATTGGGTTTACTGATACGGTGTTGATCGTCAACATTCCACGACATCACTTCAGCAGAGGGCATGATGATCGCTTTCAAGAATTCGCAGACCTGGGCGCTGTCCGCACGGTTCGAAGCTCTTGACTGTTGCATGCCCATGCCGATGTTCCGGCTCGTCAACGGCTGATTTCCCGCCGATTCCGGGCGCCCGGGCTTTTCTGCGGCGGAGGCTGTCGGGCCTCGCTCGCCTCGCCTCGCCGGACGCTCCGCGTTCTCGCGTGATTCTGGGGCGCCGAACCGAAAGCGCTTGATCTTTCCGGCGATATGTTGAGCAATCACTGCCGAATGGTCGGCCCGTGATCGTCGCAACTCGCGCCGACACCTTCGCAACCACCTCTGATTCACATCCACCACTGACACCACCCAGGACACCCATGACCACCATCAGCTCTCCCGCCGCTCCGACCCGCTCGCCGCAGCGCCGCTCTCACTTCGCTCTCGCCGTGCTCGCAGCAGGTTCCCTCCTCCTCGCCGGGTGCTCCGGATCGGCACAGGCCGAGGACGAAGATGCCACACCTCAGGACGGCGGAACTCTGAAGATCGCCTACGACGTCGATCCGACCTGCCTCGACGGACAGCAGCAGGGCACGAACGTCACCCTCAATGTCACTCGTCAGATCACGGACTCGCTCACCGATCAGGATCCGGAGACCCAGGAGATCAAGCCGTGGCTCGCCGAGAGCTGGGATGTCTCCGATGATGCGAAGACCTTCACCTTCCACCTCCGTGACGGGGTGAAGTTCCAGGACGGCACGGACTTCACCTCCGCCTCGGTGAAGGAGAACTTCGAAGCGATCCAGGATCTCGGGGCGAAGGCCTCCCTGGGACAGACCTACCTCGACGGGTTGAAGTCGATCGAGACTCCCGACAAGCAGACCGTGACATTCACCTTCGACAAGTCCAACGCCCAGTTCCTCCAGGCGACGTCGACGATGTCGCTGGGCTTCTACTCCTCGGACACACTCGCGAAGTCCCCCGAGGAACGCTGCACCGGAGACATCGTCGGCACCGGCCCGTTCCAGGTGAAGTCCTTCGAGCACAACAAGTCGATCGAGCTCGCCCGGTTCGACGACTACGACTGGCCGTCATCGATCGCCGAGCACGAAGGGCCGGCCCACCTCGACGGCATCGAATTCTCCATCGTCCCCGAGGCCTCGGTGCGCAACGGTTCACTGCTGTCGGGGCAGGTAGATGTCGACTTCTCCGTCCAATCCCAGGACGAGAAAACCCTCGAGGCGCAGGGACTGGGCATCGCCTCCCGACCGAACCCGGGCGTCGTCTACAACCTCGTGCCCAAGCTCACCGGGAACATCGCCAAGGACAGGTCGGTGCGTCAGGCGCTCGTCAAGGGCATCGACCGCGACCAGCTGCAGAGCGTGATCTCGCAGCACCAGGCTCCGGCCACCTCGGTGCTGGCGAAGTCGACCCCTGAGTACGAAGACCTCTCCGATCTGCTCGCCTACGACCCGGACGGGGCGAAGAGACTCCTCGACGATGCCGGCTGGAAGCCCGGCGACGACGGCATCAGGGTCAAGAGCGGCAAGAAGCTGTCGACGACGCTGACCTACTGGCAGGACGCCCCATTCCTCGAGCTCGTCCAGCAGCAGCTGCGAGAGATCGGTTTCGACCTCAAGCTCGAGAAGAAGACCACTGCCGAGGTGACCGCCCAGCAGGCCGAGGGCAAGGAAGAGCTGACCTTCGGCAACCTCACCCGTGCCGACGGCGATGTTCTGCGCAACTACTTCGGCGTCGACGAACAGAACGGCAACGTGAGGAAGAAGAAGGAGAAGCTCGACGACATCCTCGCCCGCACGACCTCGACGCTCGACGAGAAGGAACGCACGGCGGACTTCACGAAGGCCGCGAAGATCCTCATCGACGAAGGCTACTCGATTCCGATCGTCGAACTCTCCGGAGTGATCGGCACCGGCAAGAATGTCCACGACTTCAAGTACGAGGCCTCCTCGCGCTTCCAGCTCTATGACACCTGGCTGGACGGTGAGCGGTGATGAGCCTGCGCTACCTGGCCTCCCGGCTGGCCCAAGGACTGCTCGTCCTGTGGATCGCGTTCACCTTCAGCTTCTTCCTCCTCTATTGGCTACCCGGCGATCCGGTCATCACGATGCTCGGCGCCGGGGGAGAGCTGCAGAGCTTCGACCCCGCCGAGGTGGCCAGGCTTCGTGCCGAGTTCAACCTCGACCAGCCGCTGCCCATCCAGTACCTGCTCGCCCTCCTGGCCGTCGTCCGCCTTGACTTCGGCACCTCGATCCAGGCCGGCACCCTCGTCACCGAGGCGATCGCCGCCGCCCTGCCCCCGACGCTCGCACTCGCCGCGTTGGCCTTAGGTCTCGCCTTGGCGGTGGGGATCGTCATCGCGGTTGCCGCGACCCTGACCCGCCGCCCGTGGCTGCGCGACACCCTCGCGGCTCTGCCGGGACTCGGGGTCGCACTGCCGACGTTCTGGGTCGGACTGATGCTGCTGCAGATCTTCTCCTTCCGCCTCCCGTTCTTCCCTGCGGTGGGCACCGGTTCCCCGGCCGCGATCGTGCTGCCGGCCGTGACCCTGGCGATCCCGCTGTCGGCGATCATCGCCCAGGTCCTCTTCCGCTCGCTGCAGAATGCCTGGATCCAGCCCTTCGTCACGACCTTCCACGCATCGGGCTACACCCGGCTGCGGTTGCTGCTGCGCCAGGCCCTGCCCGTGGCGCTGCTGCCGGCGCTGACAATGGGCGGGGTGCTCTTCGGCCAGGCGCTCGCCGGGTCCGTCGTGGTGGAGAACGTGTTCTCCAGGCAGGGCCTCGGTCGGCTCGCGCAGACCTCCGTGACCGGGCAGGACATCCCGCTCGTCCAGGGCATCGTCCTCTTCGCCGCGGCCGTGTTCGTCTTCGTCAACCTCATCACCGACCTCACCTACCCGCTGCTCGATCCGCGGCTGCGCGGCGCCCGCCGGAAGCTCGAAACCAAGGCCAGTGACACCCTCGCCGAGGCGGCCGACCGTGAGGACGCACCCGCCGGTGCGAGCCCGGCCGGCTCGACGGCAGAGTCCGCATCGACGGAGACCGAAGGAGCGCGCGCATGAGCCTGGCCACCGAACTGCAGAAGAACGCCCAGCTCGCACCGACCGGGCCCGGTGCGGCCCGGCCCCACGAGGACCGGGTCCCCGGCGGCGGCACGCCCGGTCGGCTGCGTCGACTCACCTCGGCGGTGGGTTCCACCCGCATCGGGATCGTCGAAGTCATCGCGATCATCGTCCTCGGACTCGCCGCACTCGCCGCCGTCTGGCCGACCCTGCTCACCAGCGTCGATCCGCTCACCGGCAACCCGACCGACCGCCTCCTGGCACCCAGTGCCGAGCACGTCTTCGGCACCGATCAGCTCGGCCGCGACGTCTTCGCCCGCACCATCCACGGGTCCGCGCAGACCCTGTCGGCCAGCCTCGCCGCCGTGCTCATCGGGGTCGGCGCGGGCGTCCTCATCGGCCTGCTCGCCGGCTTCTTCACCGGGGTGCTCGACGCGATCTTCATGCGCACCGTCGATGTCCTCCAGGCCGTGCCCGGCCTGCTGCTGTCGATGGCAGTGATCACCGCGCTCGGCTTCGGCACCCTCAACGTCGCCGTGGCCGTCGGCGTCGCGGCCGTGCCTTCGTTCGCCCGGCTGACCCGTGCTGAGGTGATCCGATGGCGCTCGACGGAATTCGTCCGCGCCGCCCGCGCCGACGGACTTTCGGCCGCATCGGTCCTCGCCCGGCACATCTTGCCCCAGGTCAGAGGCCCGATCGGGGCACTGCTCGCACTCGAATTCGGGTCCGCTGTGCTCGCCGTCTCCGCCCTGAGCTTCCTCGGCTTCGGTGCCCCGCCGCCGCAGCCGGAATGGGGTCTGCTCGTCTCGGAGGGCCGCGACTTCCTCGCCGCAGCCTGGTGGATGACGACCTTCCCCGGACTCGTCGTCGCTGCGGTGGTGCTCGCGGCCAACCGTCTCTCCCACGCCGTCAACTCCGAGAAGGAATTCCGATGATCAACACCGATCTCCTCGCCTGGCCCGCAGCCGGTGCCGGCACCGAACTCCTCGACGATGCCGACGCGAAGACTCCCGCGGCGGATGCCGCTGCGGCAGACACCCGCGACTCGTCAACCTCGACCGCAACTCCCGAGACCCCAGCGCACGATGCCTCAACACCCGAGACCTCAGCACCCGGTGTCCAGGCACCCGAGTCATCAGCACCCGGTGTCCAGGCACCCGAGTCATCAGCCCACCAGGGGCCTCCAGTCCTCGAGGTTGCGGGACTGAGCGTCACCTACCCCGGTGCTCCCACCCCGGCGATCGCGGACATCGACCTCAGCCTCGCCCCCGGGGACACGCTCGCGATCGTCGGCGAGTCCGGATCCGGCAAGTCCACGACGGCCGCGGCGCTGACCGGACTCCTCCCGGCTGGGACGAAGGTCCACGCGCACACGCACAGCCACCTCGGCGAAGACCTCACCTCGGCGAAGCCGCGCACCTGGCAGCGGATCCTCGGTACGGGAATCGCGTACGTGCCGCAGGACGCGGGCGCCGGGCTCAACCCGGTGCGCACGATCGCCTCCGCCCTGGCCGAGACCCTGACCGTCAACGGTTATGCGAAACCGCAGGTCAGACCCCGTGTCGCCGAGGTTCTCACCGCCGTGGGACTCGACCCGCAGACCCACGGACGGCGGTATCCGCACGAGCTCTCCGGCGGGCAGCGGCAGCGCGTGCTCATCGCCAATGCGATCGCCGCCCGGCCGGCGCTCATCATCGCCGACGAACCCACTTCGGCGCTCGACGCGACCGTGGCCAAACAGGTCCTCGACGTGCTGGGCGGCCTCGTCGCCGGTTCGCAGACCGCGCTCGTGCTCATCACCCACGACCTCGGGGTGGCGAAAGAACGCGCCGCGAGGCTGCTCGTCATGCAGGCCGGCCGCATCGTTGAAACCGGGCCCACCGAAGCCGTCCTCGCCGACCCCCAGCATGCCTATACGCAGTCGCTCCTCGCCGCGGCCCCGCACCTCGGGTGGGGGAGACTGCGGCCGAGCACCGACGCTGGCGCCACCGAGACCCACACCGGCGCCGAGGCGGTCCTGTCCGGCCGTGCGATCGTACGGAACTTCGGTGGGGACCGTCCCGCAGTTGACGGTCTCGACATCAATCTGCGGGCAGGATCGACTGTGGGAATCGTCGGCGAATCCGGGTCGGGGAAGACGACCTCGGCGAGGATCCTGCGCGGCGCCGACCGGGCGGATTCCGGAGTTATCACCCTCCACGGAAAGCCCGTCAGTGACTACCGGCGGAAGGACCTCGGACGGCGCATCCGGTACGTCCACCAGGACTCGAGCGCGGCTCTCGACCCGCACTACACGGTCGAGCGGATCCTCACCGAACCGCTGCGCGGCCACCGCATCGGCACCCGAGCCGACCGGCCGGGACGCGTGCGGGAGCTGCTCGACTCCGTCGCCCTCGATCACAGCCTCCTCAAACGCACCCCGCGGGAGCTCTCCGGAGGGCAGCGGCAGCGGCTCGCGATCGCCCGTGCGCTGGCCGTCGACCCCGAGGTGATCATCCTCGACGAACCCGTCTCCGCACTCGACGTCGGCGTGCAGGCGCAGATCCTCCAGCTGCTCGTCGACCTGCAGGATCGCCTCGGCGTCGCCTACCTCTTCATCTCCCATGACCTCGCCGTCATCGAGCAGATCGCCGACGAGGTGATCGTGATGAAGGACGGACTTGTCGTCGAATCCGGGCCGACTTCTCGTGTGCTGCACGAGAGCCGTGACGACTACACGCGGGCGCTCATCGACGCAGTGCCGTGCTTCGACGACTCCGCCGTGCGCACGGCCGAGCGCGCGACTTCGACAGAGACCACCGACACCGACCTGCGCGCGACGTCCACCGACACCGGCGACGTATCGCTGACCCCGAACCCCACCGAACTGACAGGAGCATCCCATGCCTGAATTCGACAGCAGCATCCCCGGCCAGCCGCGGCAGGTCCACCTCGCCGCGCACTTCCCGGGCGTGAACAACACGACCGTATGGTCCGATCCTGCCTCGGGCAGCCACATCGAATTCGACTCCTTCGCTCACCTCGCACAGACCGCCGAGGCCGGACTCTTCGACTTCCTCTTCCTCGCCGAAGGCCTGCGCCTGCGCGAACACCAGGGAAAGATCTTCGACCTCGACGTCGTCGGTCGTCCGAACACCACGGCCGTGCTGTCCGCGCTCGCCGCTGTGACCAAGCGCATCGGCCTGGCAGGGACACTGAGCTCGACGTTCAACGAACCCTTCGACATCGCCCGCCGGCTCGCGACGATCGACCACCTCTCGAACGGTCGCGCCGCCTGGAACGTCGTCACGACCTCCAACGCCTTCACAGGCGAGAACTTCCGCCGCGGCGGCTACCTCGACTACGCCGACCGCTACCGCCGCGCCGAGGACTTCATCGACGTGGCTCGGAGACTCTGGGACACCGCCGCCGGTGACGGGTCGTTCACGCATGCCAGCGACTTCTTCGACATCGCCGGACGCTTCCCCGCCGGCGCCCTGCCCGGCGGTCACCCCGTCGTCTTCCAGGCGGGGGACTCGGACTCCGGCCGCGACTTCGCCGTCGGCTCTGCCGACGTCATCTTCACCCGTCACTCCGACCCCGAATCCGGCCGGAAGTTCTACGCGGACGTGAAATCCCGGCTGGCCAGCTACGGCCGCACCGAAGACTCCCTGAAGATCTACCCGGGAGTCTCCGTCATCCTCGGCGACACCCCCGCCGAGGCGGCCGAACGCTCCCGCGAGGTCGCCTCCCAGCAGGTCAGCGAGGCCGGTGCTATCGCCTTCCTCGAACGCGTCTGGGACCGCGACCTCTCCGCCTTCGACCCGAACGGACCTCTGCCCGATGTGCCGCCGGCCGGCGAATCGATCTCGCAGGGCCGGGTCAAGCACATCAAGAACGCGGAAGCCACGATCGCCTCCTGGCGGCAGCTGGCCGAGGCCGAGAACCTCACCGCCCGAGAACTCGTCATCCGGGTCTCGACCCGTCACTCCTACGTCGGCACCCCGCACCAGGTCGCGACCGACCTCGCCGAGGCGGTCCGCACGAAGGCCGCCGACGGCTTCATCCTCGTCCCCCACCTCACTCCGGGCGGACTCGACGAGGTCGTTGAGAAGGTCGTGCCCGAACTCCAGGAACTCGGGGTCTATCGCACCGAGTATCCGGACGGGTCCCTGCGCGAGAGCATCGGACTGCCCGCCGCCCGCACCGCCGCTGACTGGGCCGCCGCCCGTCGCGAAGCCCGCAGCACCGCCGCCGCAGAAACCGACACCACAGAGATCGGTGTCGCCGGCACCCCCGACGCTCCGACCCGCGAACTCAAGGAGGTGGGCTGACATGTCGCGTGTCGTCCTGCTCTCGGCCAGCCCCTCGGAGAACTCGAAGACCGAAGCGCTCCTCGAGTTCATCGCCCGCAGGCTCGGCCAGTACGGCCACCGTACGGAGTTCATCAAACTCCGCCACCTGCCCGCCGGCCCCCTCCTGACGGGGGATTCGAGCGACGGCCTCATCGCCTCGGCGCGGGACACGGTCGCCGCCGCCGACGCGGTGATCGTCGGATCCCCGGTCTTCAAGGCCACGTACACCGGACTGCTCAAGGTCTTCGTTGATCTGCTGCCGATGGACGCCCTGCACGGCAAACCCGTTCTGCCGCTGCTCACCGGCGGATCCGCCGCCCACGTCCTCGCCCTCGACTACGGCCTCAAACCGCTGCTGGCCACGCTCGGGGCGAGCTCGATCGGCCGCGGCCGCTTTGTCGCATCGAGCAACATCCTCCCGGCCACGGACACGACCCCTCCGAGCATCGACGAATCCGTCGAGCGCGACGTCGTCGACGCCATCGACCAGTTCGACTCCGAACTGACCGCCCGAGCCCGGTCGTGCACCCACGCCGAGGCAGCCGCCGCCGAATCCCTCATCACCACCCCGATCACGACCGAACGGAATCCCTCATGAGCGTCATCATCGCCACCACGCTGAACCCCGATCCGATCTCCGGCCCGGCGACCGCGAAGACCCTTGACGGACATGCGGACTTCGCCCTCGTCCCCGATGACTTCACCGGGTACGACGCGCTCGAGTTCGCCTCCTGGCTCGGCCCGCTGACCAGCAGGCTCGGGATCGTCCCCGAGGTCCGCGCCACCCATCTCGAGCCCTTCCACCTCGCGACCGCCTCGGCGACGCTCGACTACGCGGCCCGGGCCCGTGCCGGACTCGCTGTGGGCATCTCATTCACCCCCGCCGAGGCGGCCCTCTTCGGTCGACGCGGCCCCGCCCCGGCACCCGCTGCCTGGGCCGAGGCCGCATCCGTCATCGACGTCATCCGCCGACTCTGGGACTCCTGGGACGACGACGCGATCATCCGCGACGAGGCCACCGACCGGTACATCGATCGCGACCGCCTCCACTACATCGAAGCGCAGGTCCAGGACTCGACGGGAGTCGACTACTCGGTGCTCGGCCCCTCGATCACGCCGCGCCCGCCGCAGGGCCACCCGCCGATCATCGTCCGTGCGGAGGCCGGCAACGAGGCGGCCCGCGGCGCCGCCGACGTCGTTCTCGCCGACGAGGCCGCCGGCACCATCTCGCTCGAGGATCTGCGCACCGAACTCGACCCCGGGGTGCCGGTGCTCACCGTCCTGCCGGCACCGACGAACCGCGCCGAGGTGGCCGAGCTCGTCAGCTCCGTGCGCATCCTCGTCGAACGCGGGGCCTCGGGGGTGCTGCTGACCGCGTCAGCTGAGAATCAACTCGACTTCAGCGTCCGCATCGTCTCCGAGATCCTGCCCGCCCTGCACGCGGCGGGACTGCGTGACACCCCTGAGGTCGTTGCGGCACTGGGCGGCGGCAGCGACGCGAGCGATCTGCGCGGCCGCCTCGGACTCGCCCCGGCCGTGAGCCTCTATGCCGATGTGTAAGACGTCGGCTGCGGCGGACCTCACGACCGGCGGTGATGCGTCGACGGCATCCGATTCGGGCGGGCACCGCGCCGACCTCACCTTCATCGGGGCCGGGCCGAAGACCCTGGGCATCCTGCTCGCGATCGCCGCGAACACGGACGCCGGGGCAGGCCTGCGCATCCACCTCGTCGACCCGTATCCGGCCGGAGCCGGGCGGATATGGCGGACCGAACAGTCGCCGCACCTGTGGATGAACTCGCGCACCGAGGAGATCACGATCTTCCCGGACGAGTCCTGCCTGCTCGAGAATCCCGGCATCATGGGACCGACCCTGCACGAGTGGATCCACGGGCCCGGTCGGGAGCGCCTGACGCAGGCTGGCCTCGGCGCCGAGGCGGCAGGGCTCGACTCCCAATCATTTGCCAGCCGCCGGGTCCAGGGACACTACCTGACGGCGGCCTTCGAGACCGCCCTCGATCGTCTCGATGCTCAGGTGCACATCCATCGCGCCCGCGCCGCGGCGGTGCGCCGCGGCGATGACGACCGCGGCTTCGTGGTCACCACCTCTATCGGTGCGGAGATCGCCACCGACATCCTCGTCTCGGCTCAGGGGCATCTCGACATGCACACCGCCGAGCAGGATGCGATCCTGGCCGACCGCGCTGCCGCCTCGGCGGGACATGATCTGTACTATCAGGCTCCCGGATACACGGCCGACCTCGACTTCAGCGGCATCCCCGCTGGCGCTGAGGTGCTCACCCGCGGATTCGGACTCGCGTTCCTCGACTTCATGGTCATGGTCACCGAGGGCCGCGGCGGCGAGTTCGTCGACGACGGCGAACGGCTTCGCTACCGGCCCTCCGGCACCGAACCGGTGCTGTGGGTGGGATCCTCCCGTGGGGTCTCCTACAGTCCGAAGCTCGGCTACAGTCAAGTCGATGTCCCCGGCGCACCGGCCGTGGAATTGCGCTACTTGGACCGCGTGGCTGAGAGAACCGGCCGCGTGGGAGGGGACCGTCGCGGAAGTGGGCACCGCCTCGGCGAGAGTTCCCGGTTCATCGAGTTCGATGCGGTGCTCGGTCCGCTGTTCGAACTCGAACTCACCTATGCCCACTACGAACACGTGCTGTGGAAGCGCGGCATCGACGCTCCCGAACTGCTCGAGCGCATCGATGCAACCGCCGAGCGGGTCCGCGCGGGCCGCATCGGCGCGAAC
The DNA here is from genome assembly GCF_004745485.1 of Brevibacterium sp. S22. Taxonomy (GTDB): domain Bacteria; phylum Actinomycetota; class Actinomycetes; order Actinomycetales; family Brevibacteriaceae; genus Brevibacterium. The sequence continues at coordinate 37,139 of NZ_RHFG01000024.1, read as the reverse complement.
GGGGCAGAAGCCACCACCGGCGCCGTCTTCGAGACCATCGCCGAGGCCGCCCGCGACGTCATCGCCGACGAGGCCGATCTGTTCGACCTGGACCGCATCAACCGTCCGCTGGCCGATCTGCGCTGCGATGATCTCTCTTCTGCAGAGGCGAGCGTGCGCGATCACATCTCCGGGCAACTCAAGCGCAGTGCCGATGTGCACCACTCTGCCGACCTCGCCGTCTTCACCGCTCTGGTCAAGGCATATGTGCAGATCAGGATGTTCGTCCGCGACGGTCGAGTCAGCAATGGCGATCGCACGGAGTTCGTCGAAGGCAGCTTTCATTCCCTGTTCTCATTCGTCGGCAGCGGCCCGCCGCCGAAGAGAGTCAGACAGATCCTCGCTCTCCACGAAGCCGGTTTCGTTCGGTTCCTCGGTCCCGGGTTGAGCATCGACGCCGATGCTGCCGGTTTCACCGCCCGCTCCACCGCTTACCCGGAGGCGAAGACCTTCACGCATCTCGTCGATGCGCGCCTGGCTCGGCAGAGTGCGGAGAAGGCAGCCGATCCGGTCCTCGAAACACTGCGGGCGGACGGCCGACTGCTGCTCGAGACCGCGGCTCACGCGAAGCTGCGCACCGACGGGGCCGGTCGCGCGCTCGACGCACAAGGTCGGGCACAAGGCGATCTGTTCCTGCTCGGTCCCGCGGTCTCCGGATCGACCGCCGAGGCCTTCACCCGCCCGCAGACTGGCGCCCCCGTGTTCGCTGACAACGAGCGCATTGCCGGGGCGATCCTCGACGCCGTGGCGGCAGGGTCCGACCGGCGAGAGCTCCTGGCCGGGTGACCGGTGACCGGCAGTGGGACTGCTCGATCGTCACAGAGAGCTGCCGGGGTGGGAACGAAGGACGATCACGTCGCGTGCGTACGAGTCGGCGGACCGCCTCGGCGAGGGATGCCGACCTTCTACGTCGAAAAATGACATTCATCGACGACATATGACGCGACGTGACCATCCGAGACGGCGCGTTCGCGCGAGCACATCGGGGACACGCACACTGAATCACACCGCAGATGCAGCGGTGCCCATCAGTGAAGGAAGGATCCGCCGTGAGTTCACCCCGTTTCGAACCCACCACACCCGCCGGCATCTCGACCCGATCGGTGCACTCGGGAGCCATGCCCGAGGCACACACCGGTTCGGTCGTGGCTCCGATCTTCCAGACCTCCACCTTCATGATGGACACTCCGGGAGAGACCCGCGCCGGCTTCGACTACGCGCGCACGGGCACGCCGAACCGCAGCGACCTCGAACAGGCTCTGTGCGAATTGGAGGGCGCGTCGTTCGCCGCGGCCGTCAATTCGGGAACCTCGGCCGAGGTGGCCGTGTTCTCTTCTCTGCTGCGTCCCGGGGACGAGGTCATCCTGCCCCGCGACGTCTACGGCGGGACCTTCCGGCTCCTGCAGAACGAGTACGTGCGCTGGGGCGTGGCCATCCGCACCGTCGACCTCACCGACTCAGCAGAGCTCTCCACCGCCATCAATGAGAACACCGCGATCATCTGGGTTGAGACACCGAGCAATCCCGGTCTCGACATCATCGACATCGCCGAGGCGGCCCGGCTCGCCCACCGCGCGAATGCACTCCTGGCCGTGGACTCGACCTTCGCGACCCCGGTGCTGCAGCGTCCGCTGGAGCTCGGTGCCGATATCGTCGTCCACTCGACGACGAAGTTCATCAACGGTCACTCCGATGTCATCGGCGGTGCCGTTCTCACCGGTGATGGGACGACCTGTCCCCGCGCCGCCGAGGTGGTCGACCGTCTCGAGAACCACCTCGCGTCCGTCGGGCTGGGTATCTCCCCGTTCGACGCCTGGCTGACCAGGCGCGGGATCAAAACCCTGCCGGTGCGGATGAAGGCGCACTGCGCCAATGCGCAGGCGGTGGCCGAATGGCTCGAGACTCGCGATGAGGTGGCCGATGTGATCTACCCGGGCCTGCCGTCGCACCCGGGGCATGAGGTGGCGAAGCGGCAGATGAGCGGGTTCGGGGGAGTGGTGTCCCTGCGCACCGACACCGAGGAGCGGGCGTTGTCCCTGGTGGCGAACACGAAGCTCATCACTCTGGCCGAGTCGCTCGGAGGAGTTGAGTCACTCATCGACCACCCGGCGACGATGACGCATCTGTCCGTGGCAGGCAGCGAGGTCAGCGTTTCCGGCAGGTTCATCCGCCTGTCCGTCGGCATCGAGGACATCGATGACATCCTCGCCGACCTCGCCCAGGCCTTGGATGCCACGGCGGAGGGATCGGCCGAGGCGCCATCCGACCTTGACTCAAGCCGTATTGCCGACCCGGATGCCTCGGTTATCGGAGTCTCGGTCCTCGCATAGCCGGCAGCCATCACGCACCGGCAGCGTCACATCCCACCCCGAGTGGCACGTCCTCCCGGTGCTTCGGCATCCCTCACTCATTGTGGCGAAACACCTCCTTGCACCGGGGTGATTCGTTGCGAAGGGTGGGGGATGCTCAGGTACGGCACGGCGTGAGGAGCGCGCGGGAATCCAGAGTCCACCGAGGATCCCGTGTCCGTGGTCACAGGGTGTCGGGAAAACCCGACGTGGGGTCGGAGGTCTTCGTGCTGTTCGCGCGCCCACGGCTCCCGTAGCGTTATTGCTATGAGTGAGAAGACCCCCGAGAACCCGCAGGATCAGGAGCCGGTCGGCCCCGATCCGCAGGAGACTCAGACCCCCGAGGTGGATCCCGGCGAGTCCGCGGACGATCACGGCACCGCGGAATCTGCCCCCGGCACGATGGAGCGCGAAGAGTCCATCAGCGCCGAAGCCATCGTCAACGCTCCGCCGACCACCGAGGTGGACGCGACCGAAGTCGACGAACCGACCGCTCGCGAAGCCGGCGAGTTCCGGACGAAGCCCGTCGACCTCGATGTTCCCTTTGCAACGGGCACGACCCGAGTGATGGGATCAGGCGACCAGGCTCAGCGACCTGACTACCCGCCGATGAACCCCACCCGGCCAGTCACCCACACGACCCCGATGGCTCCTGCCCAGCCGGGCACCCACACTCATCCCTCGGCTCAGGCCGCACCATCCGGGTACGCCCCTTCGAACACCCCGAACTACCCCGGGCCGCCCGGCCACGCCCCTCAGCCCGGACCGCACCCCGCCCAGCAACCCGCCGCGCAGTTCGGTCGGCCCGCGCCGAATGCGCAACCCATGCCGAACGCGCACCCCGCCCCGAACGCGCAGCCCATGCCGGCCGCTCAGCCGATGCCACGTCAACGGCCGCCTCGGCGAATGAAGCCGCGACGCGAACCCGTCGCATACGCACCGGTCACCGGTTCGCTGCCGCTCAGCCGTGAAGACGTCACGGAGATCCCCGCCGACGGCCCCATCACCTGGCCCAAGCGCCCCACCGAAATCATCGGCGTCGCGAACCTCGTGCTCTCCGCCGTCCTCGGCCTGATCTGGGCGTGGATACCGCTCGGACTGCTGTTCACCGGCATCGGCGGAATCTTCGCCCTCGGTCTCGGCGTCCTCGCCCTCCTCGTCTGGGTTCTCGTCCAGCAGGGCGCGAACAACGCCGAACGCTACCGAGCCGAACTCATCTACTCCGATAAGATCCCCGTCCCGAAGATCGAAAGCAGCAATCGCGATCCCGGCATGGGTCGCTTCCTCCACAACCGCTGGCTGCAGGTGAAATCCGGTGCCTTCTGGCGCTCGACCGCCCACCACTACATCAAGATGCTCCTCGGCCTGATCGTCGTCGCCGGCACCATCGCAGCGATCTGCGGGTCCATCTTCGGCATCTTCTTCGCCATCAACCCCGACGGAGTCAACACCTTCTTCACCGGCGAATCCATCGAGGGATCGGCTCGTCTCGGCGTCGCCATCGGCTCGGTCATCGTGCTCGCCAGCTCCCTGGCGATCCTGTGGTTCGCACCGATCCTCGACCGCGCTCTCGACAGGGCGCTGCTGGCCCCGGCCCGCACCGTCGCCCTCCAAGCCGAAGTCACCGAACTCGACCGGGCCCGCATGGCCGGCATCGAGGCGGCCGCCGCCGAACGACTGCGCATCGAACGCGACCTCCACGACGGAGCCCAGCCCCGCCTCGTCGCGCTGACCATGACACTTGGCATGGCGAAGACGAAGATCGACTCCGATCCCGAACGCGCCAAGGAACTCGTCTCCGAGGCCCACACCGAGGCCAAGGGCATCGTCAACGAACTGCGTCAGCTCGCCCGCGGAATCCACCCGGCGGTGCTCACCGACCGGGGACTCGACGCCGCCGTGTCGGCACTGGCCGGACGCTCGACGATCCCCGTCGACGTCGACGTGCGCCTCGAAGGGCGGATCGGGCGGGAAGCCGAAGCCGTGTCCTACTTCGTCGTCGCCGAGTGTCTGACGAACATCGCCAAGCACTCCGGCGCCACCAAGGCCAGCGTGTTCATCGCCCCGATCGAGACCGGCGTTCAGATCGTCGTCACCGACAACGGACAGGGCGGAGCCCGCGTCGACCGGAGCGGACGGCACACCGGCATCGCCGGTCTCATCGACCGCGTCGAAGCCGCCCGTGGCACACTGAACCTGACCAGCCCCGCAGGTGGGCCAACGACTGTAGTTGTGGAGGTGCCATGCGCATCGTAATCGCTGAAGACTCTGCCGTCCTGCGGGCCGGACTCGAACGACTCCTCGCCGACGCTGGACATGAGGTCATCGCCGCCGTCCCCGACGCGAATGAACTCCTGGCCGTCGTCCACAACGATCCGCCGGATCTCGCCGTCATCGACGTGCGCATGCCCCCGACGTTCACCGACGAAGGCATCCGCGCCGCCGTGCTCATCCGCAAGCAGAACCCCGACGTCAAGGTCCTCGTGTTCAGCCAGTACGTCGAGGAACAGTACGCCTCGGAGCTCATCGCCGAGAACACCGGCGGATTCGGCTACCTCCTCAAGGACCGCGTGGCCGATGTCGAGGATTTCCTCGCCGCTGTCGACGAAGTCGCCTCCGGAGGCACTGTCCTCGACCCCGAGGTCGTGTCCCAGATCCTCGTGCGCACCCGGAAGAAGGACGGCCTGTCGACCCTGAGCCCCCGGGAGGTCGAAGTCCTCCAGCTCATGGCCGAAGGCAAGTCAAACGCCGCGATCGCCCGCACCCTCTACCTCAGCGCCGGAGCCGTTGAGAAGCACATCAGCTCGGTATTCACGAAGTTCGGCCTCACCGCCGACACCTCGGACAACCGACGCGTCCTCGCCGTCCTCACATTCCTCGGAGCCTAGAATGCCTGCCACAGTTCGCATCAGCGAATCCGCCCGACTCGGCTTGCGCACGGTCCTCATCATCCTCGCCGTCGTCGTCCTCCTCGTCCCCGTGATCGTCACCGCCGCCCATGGTGCCTCCCGCCTGCACTACGGCAAGCTCGAATCGTCCCAGCCGCTGCCGGCGACGATGAAGGAACTCAAAGTCGGCCTCGCCATGGGCGCCTCCGTCGACGTGCGGACCGATGACGACACCGATCCCACCATCAAACTCAATGCCACCGGTCCCCGCGATGCCGCTCCGGATCTCACGGTCGACTCGAACGGCGGCGTCGCCGAGGTGGCCTTGGACGAAGCCAGGAAGCTCGAGAACACCCGGATCACGGTCACTGTCCCCACCAAGACGGCTCGCGACCTCAAGCTCATCCTCGACAGCAATTACGGCACGTTCGACGTCGACGGCGACTACGCGGAGATCATCGCCGACACCGACGGTGGGGCACTGTTCGTCGCCGGGTCGGCCGACCGGATCCGCACCTCGACCGACTGGGGTGCGACCTCGCTCGAAGGCACCTTCGGGACTGTGGAAGCCAAGACCGGGGTCGGCGCCATCGACGGTGAGAACCTCACCGTCACCGACCGCCTCGACGCGGTCACCTCGACGGGCACACTCGACCTCGCCTTCACCGATGAGGCGGTCCCGTCCGGCGGCATCAGCGCGAAGACCGAGGAAGGGTCGATCGATCTGCAGCTGCCGAACCTCAGGCTCGCGAACGAGAAGAGCGACGATGACTTCGTCTACCGGATCAATGCGAAGTCGAACGACGGGTCCGTCGATCTGGCCTCGGACCTGAAGAAGTTCGATGTGTCCGAGGACCCGAAGGACGCCGAGGACAAGACCCTCGTGCCGATCTCGGCCACAGCCGACACTGGTATGGTCACGGTCAACCAGAACTGAGAAGCGTCGGCGCACGGGCGGGCTCGTCACGGGCCCGCCCGTGCGGCGTCTGAGAGGGCAGCCATGCAGATCACCGTCTTCGGAGCCACCGGAACGTTCGGGGCCCGCCTCGTCGACCAGCTGCGTCAGCGTGGGCACACGGTCATCGCCGCCCACCGTGGAACCGGAGTCGACACATACACCGGTCGCGGAGTCGCCGAGGCGGCCGAGGGCAGCGATGTCCTCGTCGACTGTGTCAACCGGATGACGATGAATGGACGTCAGGCCGTCGACTACTTCTCCCACAGCTCCCGATCGATCGCCGTCGCCGCAGCCGAGCAGCCGGGCACATCCGTGGCCTGCCTGTCGATCGCCTTCCGACCCGAGGTCGGCGAATCGAAGCTGCTCGGCTACTACCAGGGCAAAGCGATGCAGGAACGCATCTACCGACGGATCGTCCCGTCGGATCGGCTGCTGATGTTCCGCTCTGCCCAATGGTTCGAACTCGTCGACGCGATGACGATGACCGTCGGTCCGCTGCGATTCGTGCCGAAGATGCGCGTGCAGGCCCTGGCCGCTGCGGAGGCCGCACGCATGATGGCCGAGGCCATCGACTCAGGCGAGACCGGCACCATCGAGGTCGCCGGCCCCGAGATCAGCGACTTCGCCGCGATCGCACGCCGACTGGCCGAGGCACGAGCCCGGTCCGCCGGCGAGAAGTCCCCGAAGGTCATCGGCATCCCCCTGCCCGGACCGGCGTCCCGCGATGGACTCATCCCGCCCTCGCCGAGGCTCTCCGACGTCACCGTCGACGAATGGCTGCGTACGCGCTGAGTCAGGCCCATGCGCAGCGACATGCGGCTCCGAGGTGGCTGCACTGTGTTGGTCAGGCGAGGAGGCTGTCTTTCGATCCGGAGGCCTATCCGTCACTCCAGACCGAGCACCCGTGCCCCGTTCGTCCACAGCACTGAGCGCATCCAGTCGTCACCGAGCCCGAGCCCGGCCAGTCCCGAGATCTGATCGGCATACGGGTAGGGGATATTCGGGAAATCCGAACCGAGGATGATCTTGTCCTGCAGTTCGGCCAAGCGTTCACGGTAGGCGGGGGCCACCTCGGCGGGGGATTGGAAATATCCGGAGACGTACATCGTCGTGTCGAGGCGGACACCGTCGTAGGCTTCGGCGAGGTCGGCGAATTCGTCGTACTCCGGCATGCCCATGTGGGCGATGACGAACCGCAGTGTGGGGAAGCGCTTGAGCACGTTCGTGACCGCCCGCGGGCCGGTGTACTCACCCGGCAGCGGACGAGAACCCGCGTGGATGACGATGGGCATCTGCGCCTCCGCCAGCGCCGCCCACGCGGGGTCGAGGACGGGATCATCGGGAGAGAACCCGCCCACCTGGATGTGGACTTTGAACAGCTTCGCACCGGCGGCTAAGGCGGCGGGGACGTAGTCGGCGGCTTCGGGTTCGGCAAAGAGAGTGCCGCAGTGGATGACGTCGTCGTGGGATGCGGCGAACTCAGCGTTCCAGTTATTCAGCCAGGCGGCCATGCCGGGCCTGTGCGGGTAGGTCAGCGCTGGGATCGCGCGGATACCCAGGTCACGGACGATGCGCAGGCGGGTGTCCGTGTCGTACCGGTAGTGGATCGGCCAGGACCTTCCATAGTTCGTCTCGGCGTTGTCGAAGTAGGCCCACACCTTGTCGAGCACGTTCTGCGGGAGGAAATGGACGTGGATATCGGCGAGTCCCGGCAGACCGAGCGCGGCGAGATAGGCGGGGATCTCCGCATCCGAGCGCGGGGGAGTGGTCATCGTTGAAGCTGCATCGTCGGAGTCGTTCATGACCCCACTCTATGACCTGACAGGGCACGGTCCGGAGGGTGGTATGACCGCCGCCTCCGGGACACCGGCTGAGCGGACGTGCGTCTTCAGCGCTCGTCCATGCCCGGCGCATAGACTGCCCGCATGACGCTGCGCGATCCGTACACGATCCCCACTCCGTCCCAGGTCAGACCCATCGGCCAAGAGCCGTTTCGGGCACCCGGTGAGACCGTGACCTGGACGTTCCGACGTTTCGACTTCGACCGCGACCTCGCCGAGGTGGCCCGACCGATGCGCGTCATCGCCGATGGACCCGAAGGCCTCGTCCTGTGGCTGTCGGGCGGAACCCCGACCCAGGAGACCCGGATCGTCGGGTGGGAGGACACCAACCCACACGATGTCCCCTTGGCTGCGCGGTTCCGGCCGCCCGCCGAGGCGCCGACTCGGATCAACGTCGACGGGACTTGGCGAGGGCGCGGAGTTCTCAAGATCGTTCCGCCGCAGGTGCCGTTCTCCGTGTGGGTGCTGCTCAAGGACGACGGGGCCGCTGCGCCCGGCGGGGTGCGGGCCGAGTGGTACGTCAACCTCGAAGCCACGCACGTCCGAACCGATGACGCCTTGTTGACGAGTGACCACATCCTCGACATCACCTTTCCCCTCGCCTCGATGCCACTGCACACTCCTGACGGCGGGTTCGACACAACCGGCGCGGTCTTCAAGGACGTCGACGAACTCGCCGCGGCCGCGAACTTCGGGGCGTGGCCGGCCGAATGGTCGGAGATCATCCGCGCCAATGGCACGGAGCTGCTCGATCGCCTCGGTGATTTCGAGTGGGCATTCGACCCCGGCTGGGAGACCGTCGCCCGCAGGCTCGCGGGCGAATCGGCGGGCTCGGCCGGCGACGATGCTGCTGCGGCCGACACGGATGGGTCGGTGCGAGCAGAACTCGGGGCCGCCTCGGCGAGAGAAAAATCGATCGATCAGGAACATCGATCGATCCCGAATGGTTGCTATGACAGACAGTTCCGATGACACCGACGTGTCGATGACACGGAGCATCCGATGAAAGGAAACAGCCAGATGACGACCAACCACCGGATTCGCCTGAACTCGCGCCCCGTAGGCGCACCCACCGCAGAGAACTACCTCCTCGACGAGGTGCCCGTGCCCACTCCGGGTGAGGGTCAGGTGCTGCTGCGGACTCTCTACCTCTCGCTCGATCCGTACATGCGCGGTCGGATGTCGGACGCGAAGTCCTATGCCAAGCCCGTCGAGGTCGGCGATGTCATGGTCGGTGCGACCGTCGCCGAGGTGGTCGAATCGAATTCTGACGACTTCGCCGTCGGGGACATCGTCCTCGGCTACGGCGGATGGCAGGAGTACTCGGTGGAGAACACCGGGCATCTGCGCAAGATCGACCCGGAGCTCGCACCGATCTCCACCCACCTCGGTGTGCTCGGCATGCCCGGATTCACCGCGTACGCAGGCCTGCTCGAGATCGGTCAGCCCAAGGTTGGCGAGACCGTGGCCGTGGCCGCCGCCACCGGACCCGTCGGTTCCGTCGTCGGCCAGATCGCGAAGATCAAGGGAGCAACCGCGGTCGGCATCGCCGGAGGCCCCGACAAGGTCGCGCACCTGACGGAACTCGGCTTCGACGTGGCGCTGGACCACCGGAGCGGGAACCTGCGGCAGGAGCTGAAAGAGGCAGTCCCGCAGGGCATCGACGTTTATTACGAAAACGTCGGCGGGGAGGTATTCAGTGCCGTGCTGCCGCGGCTCAACACCTTCGGACGCGTTCCCGTGTGCGGGCTCGTCGCGAACTACAACCTCACCTCTCTGCCGGAGGGACCGGATCGTTCGGGTGCGCTCATGGGACAGATCCTGACGAAGTCGCTGCTGGTCCGTGGTTTCATCCAGAACGAGTTCGCCGAGCGTCTGACCGGCCAGTTCCTGACCGACATGAGCGGCTGGCTCAAGGAGGGCAAGGTGCGTTTCCGTGAGGACATCCGTCCCGGACTCGACAAGGCGCCCGAGTACTTCAACGACCTGCTCACCGGCGGAAACTTCGGCAAGATGGTCGTCGCCGTGGGCGCCGAGAGCTGAGGCTTCCCGGACGCTCTGAGACTGACACCAGTGCCCATTTCCTGTCGCAGGGAATGGGCACTGGTTGTTCCGGCTAGCGGACACATCAGCTCCCGATTTCAGGACGAGGAGTATTCGACGACGGGGAACGAGTTCTTCACGATCCGACGCAGTTCGCCCAATCCCGCGGTCGGATCGACCTGCCCGACCGCCCTGGCCTGGACGAGCAGGTTGCCGATCGCGGTGGCCTCGACAGGGCCGGCGATGACACGGCACTCGGTGCGCTCGGCCGTCAGTCGGCACAGCAGCGCGTTCTGTGAACCGCCGCCGACGATGTGGATCGTCTCGACCGTCGTGCCGGTCAGATCTTCGGCGGTCGCGATCGTCGAGGCATAGGCGGCGGCGAGCGATTCGAGGATGGATCGGACCACCTCGGCGCGGGTGTGCGGTGGTCCCTGACCGTGTTCGATGCACCACTCGCGGATGCGGGTGGGCATGTCCCCGGGCGGAGTGAAACGGTCGTCGGACGGGTCGAAGACAGCCACCGGATCCTCGACTTCGGCTGCCTCGGCGAGCAGGGTCTCGAGGTCCGAGCTGCGTTGAGCGTCGGTGGCGTCCTGTTCCCACTGACGCATCGATTCGCTCAGCAGCCACAGTCCTGAGACGTTCTTGAGGAACCGGATCGTGCCGTCGACGCCGCCTTCGTTCGTGAAGTTCGCCAGACGGGCCTCCTCGGTCACGACGGGAGCGTCGATCTCGAGACCGACTAAGGACCAGGTCCCGCTGGAGATGAATGCGCAGTTCGGACCCTCCATAGGAACTGCCACCACCGCCGAGGCGGTGTCGTGGCTGCCCACGGCCGTGACCTGGATCGGTGCGCAAGCTCCGAGACGCTCCGTGACCGGCTCGGAGAGGTCCCCGATGTGTTCGCCGGGGGAGACGAGGTCGGGCAGCAGGTCGCTCGGCAGTCCGAGTCGGCTCATCAGGTCGACATCCCAGGTGCCCTCTGTCACCGACAGCAGGCCCGTGGTCGAGGCGTTCGTCAGCTCTGTTCGCATCTGACCGGTCAGCCAATAGGCGATGAGGTCCGGGATGAGCAGGGCCCGATCGGCGAGTTCGAGGAACCCGGCTTCGGCTTCGACAGCGAACTGGAAGACAGTGTTGAAATCCAGATGCTGCAGGCCATTGTGAGCAAAGAGCGCCGTGGGGCCGATCAGGTCATGGACGACCTCGACACCGCGCAGGTTCCTCCCGTCCCGGTAGTGATGCGGGATGCCGAGCAGTCGTCCGTCGCGCAGGAGGCCATAGTCGACCGCCCACGAGTCGATGCCGATGCTGGTGAGCCCTGGACTCGCACTGATCGCCTCACGCAGACCGTCGCTCAGGCCGGCGAAAAGCGATTGGATGTTCCAATGCAGACTCTCACCCAGTAACTGCGGCACATTCGGGAACCTCGCGATATGTTTCATCCTCAGCACACCCTCGGTCACCCCGCCGAGGATGACGCGGCCGCTCGTGGCGCCGAGGTCGACGGCCGCGAGCGTGAGTTCAGCGGACCTGTTGGCGGTCGAGTCCGACATCACCGCAGGAAGGCGGCGGCGACGCCGGCGTCGACGGGCACGTGCAGACCGGTCGTGTGCGAGAAGTCGTCGGTGCACAGAGCGAAGACGGCATTCGCGACGTTCTCTGGAACGACCTCACGGCCGAGGATGGTGCGCTGGGCGTAGAACTTGCCCAGGTCCTTCTCCTCGACGCCGTAGGTCTTCGCTCGTTGGGCACCCCAGCCTCCGGCGAAGATGCCGGATCCGCGGACGACTCCATCGGGGTTGATCCCGTTGACGCGGATGCCGTGTTCGCCGAGTTCGGCGGCGAGCAGACGCACCTGATGTGCCTGGTCGGCTTTCGTCGCCGAATAGGCGATGTTGTTCGGGCCTGCGAACACGGAGTTCTTCGAGGAGATGTAGACGATGTCGCCGCCCATGTCCTGGCCAACGAGGATCCGTGCGGCGTTCTTCGACACGAGGAACGAGCCCTTTGCCATGACATTGTGCTGGAGGTCCCAATCGGCTTCGGTCGTGTCGAACAGCGACTTCGACAGAGACAGCCCGGCGTTGTTGACGATGAGGTCGATTCCTCCGAACGCGAGCACCGCCTCGGCGAGTGCCGACTGCACCCCGGCCTCATCGGAGACATCGGCGGTGACACCGATGGCGACATCGGAGGAGCCAAGCTCCGCAGCGGCGGCCTCGGCCTTGCCGCGGTCGAGATCGGCGATGACGACGCAGGCGCCTTCGGAGGCCAGGCGTGTGGCGATCGCCTTGCCGATGCCTGAAGCGGCCCCGGTGACGAAGGCGACACGGGAGGCCATGGGCTTCGGCGCTGGTTTCCGTTTGAGCTTCGCCTCTTCCAACGCCCAGTACTCGATGCGGAACTTTTCGGCTTCGGAGATCGGGGCGTAGGACGACAGCGCTTCGGCCCCGCGCATGACATTGATGGCGTTGATGTAGAACTCACCGGCCACGCGCGCTGTCTGCTTGTCCGCACCAAAGGAGAACATACCCACACCGGGGACGAGGATGATCGCAGGGTCAGCTCCGCGCATCGCTGGAGAGTCAGCATCGGCGTGGCGGTCATAGTAGGCCGCGTAGTCCGTGCGGTATGCCTCGTGCAGGGCTGGAAGTGCAGCAATGATGTCCTCGACCGGGGTGGCCGCGGGCAGGTCGATGACCAGCGGTTTCACCTTCGTTCGGAGGAAATGGTCGGGGCAGCTCGTGCCGAGTTCGGCGAGGGCGTTGAGCTTGTCGCCGGCGAGGAACTCGAGTACTGCGGGATCGTCGGTGAAGTGACCGACCATGACCTTGTCGGTCGAAGCCAGACCGCGCAGGTGAGGTGCGAGTGCGGCCGCCTTGACCCGGCGCTCGTCTGTCGGCAGGCCCGCATAGTCCGGCCGAACCTGACCGAATGGGTCGGGACGGCCGTGCTCCTCGATGTAGCGTGCCGCGGTGTCGATGATCCACCGTGAGTTCTCCTCGGACTCCGCCGAGGAGGCTCCCCATGCCGTGATGCCGTGACCACCGAGGATGGTGCCGACGGCCTGCGGGTTCTCCTTGCGGATCGCGGCGATGTCGAGGCCGAGTTGGAAGCCGGGCCGACGCCACGGCACCCACACGACCTTCTCGCCGAAGATCGTCTTCGTCAGTTCTTCACCGTCTGCGGCTGTGGCGATGGCGATTCCGGAGTCCGGATGGAGATGGTCGACATGAGCGGCATCGACGAGACCGTGCATGGCAGTGTCGATCGAGGGAGCGGCACCGCCCTTTCCGTGCAGGGTGAAGTCGAAAGCTGCGACCATCTCGTCTTCGCGATCGACGCCAGGGTAGGTGTTCTCCAACGCCTGCAGCCGGTCGAGACGGAGCACCGCCAGCCCCTCGGGGGTGAGCGTTCCGAGGTCGCCGCCGGAGCCCTTCACCCACATGAGTTCGACGTCCTCGCCGGTCACCGGGTCGACGTCAGTGCCTTTGGCCGAGGTGTTTCCGCCGGCATAGTTCGTATTGCGACGGTCGGCCCCCAGTGAGTTCGAGCGGGCGATGAGTTCGTTCACTGTCGGGTTGGTCATGGTTCTCCTCGATAGCGGTGCGAATGGCGAAAGCGAATGATGGGTCGGCGAGAGGCCGCGGTTGAGGCGGCCCGGAATCTACCGGGGGTCCTCAGAAAGTGCAGGATCAGGCGCCCCAGCCGGCTTGGGTGCCGCCGACACGGTCAGCGGCGATCTGCTCCTGGTAGCCGGATTCGCGGAAAGCGCGGATGGGGTCGGCGGGCAGTCCGCGAGAGACTCTCCACTCAGCCAGATCCGGACGCACGTCGGTGTAGAACGCGTCCATGAAGATGTCATTGGCGGTGATGACGTCCCCAGTTCGCTGGGCTTCGGTGAGTGCGCCTGTGTCGATGAGGAGGGCGCGGGCAGTCATCTCCTGGACATTGAGCACGGAGCGGATCTGACCCTCGATCTTGTTCTCCACGTTGTGGCACTGATCGAGCATGAACGCGATATCCGGACTGTTGAAGCCGCCTCCGCGGATCACCTCGTGGAGGATGCGGAAGAGCTGGAACGGATCGGCGGCGCCGACCATGAGGTCGTCATCGGCGTAGAAGCGGGAGTTGAAGTCGAAGGAACCGAGCTTGCCCAGCCGCAGCAGCTGCATGACGATGAACTCGATGTTCGTTCCCGGCGCGTGATGTCCGGTATCGAGGCAGACCATCGCCTTGTCGCCCAGGGCTGCGACCTGGGCGTAGCTCGTGCCCCAGTCGGGGACGTCCGTGTGGTAGAACGAGGGCTCGAAGAACTTGTATTCGAGCACCATCCGCTGTTCCTCGCCGAGGCGGTCGTAGATCCTGGTCAGCGAGTCGTGGAGTCGGTCTTGGCGCCCGCGCATATCCGCCTGACCTGGGTAGTTCGACCCTTCGGCCAACCAGATCTTGAGGTCCCTCGACCCCGTGCGATCCATGACGTCGATGCATTGGAAATGGGCGTCGACGGCCTTGTTGCGGATGCGCTCGTCCTCATGGGTCAGCGCACCGAACTTATAGTCGTCGTCCTGGAACGTGTTCGAGTTGACGGTGCCCAGGCGCACTCCGAGGTCCGCAGCATGGGCAGCCAACTCGTCGAAATCGCAGAGGTCCCACGGAATGTGCAGTGCCACCTGCGGAGCGAGCCCGGTGAGTTCGTGGACCTTCGCCGCATCGGCGATCTTCTCGAACGGGTCACGTGGCGTGCCAGGGGTGCCGAAGACCTTGAATCGGGTGCCGGAGTTGCCGAATGCCCAGGACGGCAGTTCGATCTCCTGTGCGGCGAGTTGGTCGGAGATGTCGGCGAAGCTGGGTTGAGTGCTCATGAGAGTGGCTGTTCCTTACTGTTGCGGTGGTGCTGAGTCAGACATGGTCGCGTGCTGCTGTGGTGAGCGTCGGAGTCATCCAGGCCCGTCGGTCGCGCGGACGGCGGCGAGCTGGTCTTCGAGGTGGAAGACCTCCCGCAGCCGTTCGGGGCCGGCGTCGAAGGAGCCTCCAGCGACAAAGAACGGTGACATCGATTCCTGCCAGGCCGCGTTGATCTCGGTCAGGTCCATGCCGTTCTGTGCGGCCTCGTAGTCCTCGGTCTCGAGATAGCCGATGACCATTCCTGTCGGATCCGCGAAGAGCGTGTAGTTGCGCCAACCTGTGGCTTCGAGTGCCTCGAGCATCTGCGGCCACACAGCGCGGTGGGCCGCGATGTACTCATCGAGTCGGGCCGGATCGACTTGCATGCGGAAGCACACACGCTCCATCTCAGGACTCCCTGACCGTGGTGGAGTCGGGGGAGCCCGCCGTGTCGGGTCCGTCGGTGCGAACATTGCCCGCGGCCACCTCGGTGGCGTGATCGGCGTCGAGGAGTCGACCGTAGCGTTCGATCTCGATCTCCTCGAGGGTCTTGTTCTGCGTGTTCGGGGCCCAGATCATGCCGATGAGCAGTGCGGCGACGAGGAGCCCGACGATGAGGAATCCGACCCCGTGGATGCCGGTCTTCTCGAGCATGAGTGGGAACCACAGGGAGAGGACGCCGACCATGACGCGCACGATCATGAACATGAAGCCCTGCGCAGATGCGCGATAGCGGGTGGCGAACAGCTCGGCAGCCCACAGTCCGTAGAAGGCCTGAGCGCCCAGGCCGGACGAGATGCCCCAGCCGATGGCGAAGACCAGCAGCGAGAACCAACCGGCCGGTCCCCAGATGAGCACGGCCCAAGCGATGATTCCGAGACCGGCGCCGAAGCCGTAGAGCCACCTGCGCGAGACCCGATCGCCGTAGCGCATGAAGCCGAAGAAGGTCGCTGCGCTGGTCAGACCCCAGACGAGGACCTGCAGGAGGTACTGGGAGCGGGCGTCGGTGAGTCCGGTGGCTTCGTAGATGCGGGGCTGGAAGATTCCGGCCTGCCCGGCCACGGTGTTCCAGAGTCCGTAGACGCCGATGAGGAAGAGGAGCGCGGTGATGTTCTTCTTCTTGGTGAACATCTCGAAGATGCCGCGGTAGGTGCCCACGGTGTTCGGATTCGCGTGCTTTTCCTTCCAGCGTCGCGATTCGCTCAGTCCGCGGCGGACCCACCACGTGATGAAGGCGATGACGAAGAGGTGGGCGAAGATGATCCGAGAGCCGAGCAGACCCATGGGCTCGAGCAGAGCCGCCAGGAGGAAGCCGATCATCGGTCCGATCGACCACGCCAACTGAGCCACGCCGACATGGCCGGCGCGACGGCCGTCGGGGGCCTCCTCGGCGATATAGGTCCACGCGGCGGTGACACCGGCGCCGACGGCGATGCCGGTGAGGACGAAACCGATGAGCAGCGAGGCGAAGTTGAACGCGAAGACTGCGAACAGCGTGCCGAACATGTACAGCAGAAGGTCATAGGTGTAGATGAACTTGCGACCGTAGCGGTCGCAGAGCGGACCGCCTATAGCTGCGCCGATCGCGGCGCCGAAGGCGTTGGCGCTCAAGGCGCTGAGCAGACCGACGGCCATGCTGTCGAGGCCGAATTCGGTCTGCCACAGGCCGATGCTCGTGGCGATCGCGATGATCGAACCGGCCTCGATGTAGTTCGACATGGCCACGGCGACCGTGGCCTTCCATTTGGACGACGTCGTTGTGCCCTGCATAGGTTCCTCCGGGGGTTGATCGGGGTCGCGACTCCGCGATGCCGACATCTGATTGAAACGTTTCAATCATGTTGCTGGGAACATTAGCATGTCATCAGGGTCACATCAAGACGGTGCCGAGCAGCGGCGACGGTCAAGCGCGGAGGGACGGACCAAAACGATTCGCGTCAGGCACAATGAGACATGCCCCCGGCCGCGGCGTCGGAGGGTTCGGACTACTGATCGCAGAGGAGACTCATGGCGAAGGTGAGTATGCGCGAGGTCGCCGACCGCGCCGGAGTCTCGGTCGGCACCGTGTCGCATGTTGTCAACGGATCCTCGAAGGTCGCCGAGGCGACGGCGGCCAAGGTCAACGCCGCCATCGAGGAACTCGGCTTTGTTCGCAATGCCGCCGCCCGGCAGCTGCGTTCGGGGCACAGCAGCAGTCTCGGTCTCGTTGTGCTCGACACCTCGAACCCGTTCTTCGCCTCCGTCGCGCACGGTGCTCGGCAGGCCTGTGATGAAGCCGGCTTGGCTCTGCTCATCGGGGACTCGGGGACAGATGAGCAGCGAGAGGGGAAATACCTCGACCTCTTCGCCGAACAGCGAGTCAACGGACTGCTCGTGACCCCGACCGGCTCCGACCTGTCGCGGCTCGAATCGATTGCGGCCCGGGGCACTCCTGTCATGCTCGTCGACCGTGACTCGAACGGCTACGCTCTGTCCTCGGTGACGGTGGACAATATCGCCGGCGGACGGATGGCGCTCGATCACATCATTGCCGGAGGATGCAGGCGGCCGGCTTTCATCGGGGGACCGCAGTCACTGCCGCAGGTGGCAGATCGACTGGCCGGTGCCACAGAGAGAGCGCTCGAGGCAGGGCTTGAGCTGCCGGTTCACAGCACCCCGGAACTGACGATCCTGGCCGGACGCGATGCAGGTGAGAAGGTCGTCGGTCTGCCTGCCGACCAGCGGCCCGATGCAGTCTTCTGCGCCAATGACCTGCTGGCAGTCGGGTTCATGCAGGCGGTCATCATGTTCAGCGATCTGAGCATTCCCGATGACATCGCGATCCTCGGCTATGACGATATCGACTATGCGTTCTCAACGATCGTGCCGATGACATCGGTCCGCCAGCCGGCCGCCCTGCTCGGGCGCACCGCGGTGGAAACGCTTCTGCAGGAGAACGCATCGGCCTCAGACGCTCATCACGATCGTCGGTTCACACCCGAGCTCGTGGTGCGGGGATCCACTCGGCCGGTGTGAGCCGGAACTGCGTCGGAGGCCGGACCCGGGCGAAGCGGGTCGAGCAGGTGTGGCCTACGCGAAGCGGGCGAACACCTCGGCGGGGGTCAGGCCGAAGCTCAGCGCCAGGGTGAGCACGATGCGGGCCTTGCGGGCATCGAGGATGCCTGCGGGGATGAGTCCGGCCTTGAGCAGGCCGATCTCTCCACCGGGATAGCCGTAGGTCCGGTGCAGGCTCACACCTGAACCCGTGCGGGAGGCGAGGACCACCGGCATGGCATCTGCCAGGCGGGTCACCGCGGGCAGGAGGTCCTCGGGGACGTGTCCGCCGCCGACTCCGGAGAGCACTGCGCCGTCGAATCCGGATCCTGCGATGAGATCGAGGGTCTCTGCCGGCTCACCCATCCCCACCTCGGCGAGGGCGACCTTCGCCAGCTGATCGGGACGGGGCAGTCCCGCGAAGGGCGATGTCGGTGTCTGGGGCGCGTGCGGAAGGTGGAGATCGTCCTCGCTCAGCCAGCCGATCGCACCGAGGACGGGCCCCGAAGAGAACGCTGCCGTCGAGGTCGTGTGCGACTTCGTGACGAACCTCGGATCGTGCACCTCGTCATTGAACACGAAAGTCGCGGGCAGGTCGCTGACCTTGACGGACAGCGCAGTGAGTGCGGCGGACCTGACATTCGCGGGCCCATCGGCACCGGGCAGGGTCGGATTGCGCATGGCCCCGGTGACGGCGATGTGGGTGCCCGAATCATTGAGCAGCCAGAGCCCGAAGGCCGACTCCTCGAGGGTGTCGGTGCCCTGCGTGAGCACGATTCCGTCTGCCGCGCTCGTGCGGGCGAGTGCGACGACGTCGAAGAGCATCCCTAGGGTGACGTTCGCGCTCGAGACCTGAGCGACCTGCGTGAAATCGGCCTGGAGATTCGGCCACACCCGATCGAGACCGGCGGCTGCAGCGATCTCTGCACCGCTGAGTGCGGGAGCCACCCCGCCGGAAGCATCGGCAGTCGAGGCGATGGTGCCGCCGAGCGCGGCGAGCAGCAGGTGAGGAGCGGTCTGCGAAGAGGTCTCAGGCATGATTCGAGTCTATCGTCAGGTCTCGAGTCAGTGCCGTTTGCTAACCTCCACGCATGGAACCCGATACAGTGCTCCTTCTGGCCGATGAGCAGGCCATGCAGTACCCTTCGGTTGAGATCGACCACCCGTTCGGTCCGGACAATGCCGTCTACAAGGTGCGCGGGAAGATGTTCATGATGGCCTTCGAGCTGCGCGGGACCCCGAGCCTCAATCTCAAGATCGACCCCCTCGACGGTGAGGTGCTGCGTGACGCCTATGCGGAGATCTCTCCCGGCTATCACATGAACAAGAAGCACTGGGTCACCGTCACAGGGGCAGCGATCCACACCGTGCCCGACGGTGAACATGGTGCTGATGACGATGTGAGTCACCGCGACCGTGACCGGCTGGACCCGGACCTTCTCCACGACCTCGTTCTCGAGTCCTACTGTCTTGTCGTGGCGAAGATGCCGAAAAAAGATCGACCCGTTGACCCGGACACCTTCGGTGGGCGCGGCGATGGCTGAGAACGTGCGGGAGACGACGGCGACCCGGCCATCACTGCGTCGTCACCAGGGAGAAGCACTCGCGACCCTGCGTGAGGGGACGGATGTCGACGAGCGCCGGTCGTGGATCGTTCTGCCGCCGGGCGCTGGAAAGACCCGTGTCGGGATCGAGTACGCGACTCATCTGCTCGACCGGAACCTCGTCGAACGCGTCGTGGCCTTCGCCCCGAATACGGCGATCCAAGGTCAGTGGGCCAAGGTATGGGACCGCCTCGGCGGGGGTCGTCCTCCTGCCGGACATACACGTGATCTCACCGAGACCTTCACCGCCCTGACCTATCAGTCCCTGGCCGTCTTCGACGCGGATCGGGAACCGGAGGACGACCGTGCTGCCGGGAGCCAGCACAGCCTGCTCGACTCCCTGGCCCCCGGCGGTCGGGCCCTCGTCGACAACCTCGTCGCAGCCGGTCCGATGCTGCTCATCCTCGACGAATGCCACCACCTGCTCGAAGTCTGGGGGCGCCTGCTGTCAGACCTGCTCGCATTGCTGCCCGACATCTGGGTGCTCGGACTCACCGCCACCCCACCGGCGACGATGTCGAACAGACAGCGTGAACTCGTCACCGACCTCTTTTCCGCCATCCGCTACTCCGCGTCCATCCCCGCACTCGTCAAAGAAGGCGACCTCGTCCCCTTCGCGGACCTCGTCTGGGTGACCGAACCCACTCGACAGGAACAGGACTGGCTCGCAGCGCAGGCAGAACGGCACTCCGAGTTCATCACCGGCATCCTCGACCCTGACCAGGGAACGATCGGTCTGCTCGAATGGGTGGACCGACGTTTCCTCGGCGACCGTGCCGAATCGGTGAGCTGGCAGACCATGAGCCGGCAGCGCCCCGAGCTCTGTGATGCGGCGCTGCGCCTCCACCACGCCGATCTGCTTCGCCTGCCGCCCGGAGCCCGACCCGGCGAACAGCACCGCCGAGACCCCGATCCCGACGATTGGGCCCGACTCGTCGAAGACTGGATGCGCCACCACCTGCTCGTCTCCGATGCCCCATCTGACCAGGACCTCGCCGAGGAGATCCGACGCCGACTGCCCGCGATCGGCCACCGCTGGAGCCGCCATGGAATCATCGCCGGCCGATCCCCGACCGATCGGGTCCTGTCCCACTCGGCGTCGAAGCCGAGCGCCTGCGTCGACATCGTCTCCGCCGAAGCCGCAACTCTGGGAGATCACCTGCGGATGCTCGTCCTCTGCGATTTCGAGTCCGCGACCGCGACCTTGGCCGCCGACGTCCGCGACGTCCTCGACGAACGGTCCGGATCCGCACTCCTGACCTTGGAGACCTTGGCCGCCGACGCCCAGACGGCACGTCTGCACCCGCTGCTCGTCTCCGGGCGCACCGTCGCGGGAGAACCGGGTGTCCTGCGCGCGCTGATCGACCACATCGCCGTCGACGATGCGGATCTGGCCGCCCGACTGAGCGTCACCGATCCCGTCGCCGGGATCAGCCGCGTCGACGGGCGCTGGACGAGCCGTGACTGGGTGCCGTACGTGACCTCGTTCTTCATCTCCGGGTCGGCGCAGGTGCTCATCGGCACCCGGGCGCTTCTCGGGGAGGGATGGGACGCGCCGGCCGTGACCGGACTCATCGACCTCACCAGCGCGACCACCCCGACCGCTGTGACGCAGACCCGCGGCCGGGCGCTGCGCGAGGACCCGAAGTGGGCGGACAAGGTCGCATTGAACTGGACCGTCGTGTGCATCAGCCCGGACCACCCGCGCGGAGGCCAGGATTGGAGCCGCCTCGTCCGCAAACACGACGGCTTCTTCGGCACTGACTCAAGCGGTGAGATCGTCGACGGCGTCGCCCATATCGATCCCGCATTCTCACCGTTCCACCCGCCCGAGGACGATATCGACGCCATCAATGCGCGCATGACCCGCAGGTCCCAATCCCGCGCCGAGGTGGCCGAACGGTGGAATGTCGGCGCCGACTATCGAGACGAAGAGCTGCGATCCGTGCGCATCGTCGCCGCCGGCACCGACCGTGCCGTGCCCGAGGGCGCTCGCACCGGGACGGCCTCCGACAGCACCGATGGTGCCGAAGGCGAGGGCATCATCCCGATGCCGCGGCACGCCGACGGCGACCCCGGCGCGATCCTTCCCTTCACTGTGCGCGCTCCGGTCGTCATCGTGTGGGCAGCGGTGGGACTCCTCATACTCACGGCGGCAATGCTGAGCGGCGGAGCCGCAGCCTGGGTCTTCGGCCTCATCGCCGCCGGTCTGCTGGTGAGTCTGCCGGTGCTTCTCGCCGTGGCCGGCGGCCGCAGACAACACGTCTACGGTGCCGCCCCGACCGTTGCACAGATCGCCGGTGCCCTCGCCGAGGCGCTTCACACCCTCGAACTGAGCAGCGCCGGTGCCGACGCCGTCCGGATGGCGATCGACTCACACGGTGACCTGCGGTGCCACCTCGATGCGGATCCCGCCTCGGCGGAGGTCTTCGCCCTCGCCCTCGACGAAGCGGTGTCACCGATCGGCGATCCGCGGTATCTGCTGCCGTGCTGGCGACTGCCGAGCCACGTTCACGGGCTGTGCGGTTGGTGGACCCGAATGCGGTGGGGGATCGCCGCCGCCCAGGAAGACGCACCGATCTGGGTGGGTGTGCCTACTGTGCTGGGGACGAAGAAGGACCGTGCGATGGTCTTCGCCGCAGCCTGGGACACATGGATCGGAGGAGGCGATCCCGTCTACACCCGCAATCCCGATGGAGCCGGTGTCCTCGTGGCCGTGCGTGGAGGCGATCCCTGGGGGCTGACCTCAGTGCTGCGCATGCGCTGGCGTTGAACGCGGAATTGGCGCACACCCGCCCGGGCGCAGAGAATAGTGCGTATGTCCGCCCTGTCATCCGCGCTCGCCTACCGGCGCCTGCTCGAGTCGAATGCCACCCTGCGCATGCTCCGGGCCGACAACCTCGCCGTCATGGCCGGAACCCTCGACACCCACCTGGGCCGCCCGGGAACCCGGATGAACACCGAGGACCTGCACGAGAGCATCGACGCCGACCTCGAAGAGCTGCGCGACCATTTCGACCTCTCGCTGCGCACCGCGAAGGCCTACTGCGATGACTGGCGGCGCGCCGAGATCCTCGTCCGCCGTCCCGCCACCTCGGCCAGAGGCGAGACCTACGAACTCTCCGCCGCCGGCTTCGACGCCATCCGCATGCTCGAACAGCTGCGCACCCCACCGCAGACCGCCACCGAATCCCGGCTGGTCAGCCTCGCCCAGTCCGTGCACCAGCTGGCCATCGACACCGACCCGGACAGCTCCCGCCGACTGGCCGCCCTGCGCGCCGAACGCGACCGCATCGACGCCGAGATCGCACGGGTCCGCCGCGGCGATCCGCGCTCAGTCGTCCTCGACCGCAGGCGGGCGAACGAACGCGTCTCCGACATCCTCCAGCAGGCCCAGGGGCTGCCGGCCGACTTCGCTCGCGTGCGCGCCCGCTTCGAAGAGCTCAACCAGGAACTGCGGATCTCGATCCTCGCCGCCGAGGACTCCCAGTCCCAGGTCCTCGACGAGGTCTTCCGCGGCGTCGACCTCATCGAATCCTCCGATGAGGGCCGCACCTTCGCAGCCTTCTCCGCGCTCGTGCGCGACCCCGAACAGTCCGCGGCCTTCGACGACGACATCGCCGCCATCCTCGACCGCGACTTCTCCGCCACCCTGTCGCTGGCCACCCGCCGGTCCCTGCGCACCCTGATGCGGCAGATGAAGGACGGCTCCCACGAGGTCTCGGACATCCTCACCGAATTCGCCCGGGGCCTGCGCCGCTACGTCCACTCCCACGAATTCCAACGCGACCGCGTCATGCGCACCCTCCTCCAAGAGGGCCTGGCCGCGGCAGCACCGGTGTCTCAGGAACTCAAACCCTACGACGAGATCGGCATCGACCTCGAACTCTCGAGCGTGTCCCTGGGCAGCGTCGGCGAAGTCATCCTCCATGACCCCGAGGAGTTCAACGCCGGTGACGAACTCGGCGAGGCCGCCGAATCCGAGATCGACTTCGCCGAACTCATCGCCGTCGCCCGCGAGTCCGAAATCGACTTCGCTGAGCTGACCGAGAACATCAACTCCGTCGTCACGAGTTCCCACGAGGCCTCCGTCGCTGAAGTGCTCGAGACCTTCCCCGCCACCCAAGGCCTGGCCAGCGTCGTCGGGCTGCTGTCCCTGGCCAGCACCTACGGTCACGTCGACGTCGGCAACCGCGAAATCCTCACCTGGTCCGGCGTCGACGGCATCGCCCGCACCGCCACGATCCGACGCCACTACTTCACCGAAGGCATCACCCTATGAGCCCCACCGACCACACCGAACCCACCGCCGAGGCGACCGCCCGGACCGGTGCCCACCCGACCTCACCGGCCGGTGACGGCAGGGCACTCGCCGAGGTGGGGGCCGCCTCGGCGAGGGAATCCGCCGATTTCGGGGACGGTGTCGACCACAACCCGTCCGGACTGTGGTCCGGTGACACCGGGACCCTGGGGGAGCGGACCCGGCGAGTGCTGCTCGAACTGCTCAAGGGACCTTATGTCTCCGGGGTGCAGAGCCCGCAGCTGTGGACGGCGCTCGTGGCCGACGAAGGGCTCGTGCGCTCACGCCTGCACGACCTGTTCCTCGACCTCGTCATCGACCGTGTCGACGAGTTCGCGTTCACCCGCAAGATCGTCACCGACGAGATCGATGCCCCGGCCGCGGTGCGCAGCGAACGGCTGACCTTCCTCGACACTGCGATGCTGCTGGTGCTGCGGCAGCTGCTGCTCGCCGCACCCGGTGAGAAGCGTGTCATCGTCGACCGTGAGGAGGTCTACGAGAGGCTCGCGATCTACCGCACCGGCGACGAATCGACGTTCCAGCGCAACCTCAACGGCGCGTGGTCGCGGATGAGCAACCGGCTGCGCGTGCTGCACAAGGCCGGCGAGGATCGGTTCGAGATCTCACCGATGGTGAAGTTCCTCATCGACGAGGACCGAGTGCGTGAACTCATCGCCGTCTACGAACGCATCGCCGCAGGTGAGACCGATGCCGGTGAGGGTCTCGGTGATGCTGGTGAAGGCGACGCCGATGCCGGCGATGGTGCTGTGGGCGATTCCGGCGCCGGCGCGGAGGCTGACACACAGGAGGACGACGCGTGACCGAAGCACTCTTCCCGCTCGACGCGGCCTTCGTCGCTGATCAGGCGCGCGCCCGCGGGGCGAATCGTCCCGATGTCGGCAGCCAGTGGCGGCTGAGCGAGATCCAGATCGCGAACTGGGGCACCTTCGATGCGGATATCCACCGCATCCCCGTCTCCCACAAGGGCCACCTCATCACCGGGCCCTCCGGCTCGGGCAAGTCGTCCCTCCTCGACGGCATCGCAGCCGTCCTCACCCCGGACAAGTGGCTGCGCTTCAACGTCGCCGCCCAGACCGCCGGTGCCAGGCTCGACCAGCGCAGCCTCGTCAGCTACGTCCGCGGTGCCTGGACCCGGACCGCCGACACCGAGGAGGACAGGGTCGTCAGCAAATACCTGCGACCCCGCGCCACCTGGTCGGGCATCATCCTCCGCTACGACAACGGCACCGACCGCCCACTGTCCCTGGCGCGGCTCTTCTTCATCAAGGGCTCGGGCACGAAGGCGACGGATCTCTCCGACGCCTGCGTTCTCGAGCGCACGGACCTCGACCTCGCCGATCTTCAGCACTATGCCCGGTCCGGGCTCGAGACCCGCAAACTCAAGGCCGACCATCCTGATGCTGTCGTCACCTCGAACGGCCACCACGGGAAGTTCTATGCGCGGATGCGCAAGACCTTCGGCATGGCCGACGAATCCGCCCTCCAGCTGCTGCACAAGACGCAGTCGGCGAAGAGTCTCGACAGCCTCGACCGGCTCTTCCGCGACCACATGCTCGAGACCCCGGTGACCTTCGACCTCGCCGAGACCGCGGTCGCCCAGTTCGGTGACCTCAAGGACGCTCATGACCATGTCGTTCAGCTGCGCAAACAGCGTGACCATCTGCTCCAGCTGCGTGAAGCCGCTTCCCGCTTCGAGACCGCCAATGACGTTGCCGCGAAGTCGATTGCGCTCAGCGAAGCCCTGCTGCCGTTTCAGAAGCGGCGCGAGCTCGATATCCTCCGCTCCGACCTGTCAGCGCTGACGCGGCAGATCGTCGAACTCGAAGTCACCGCCGATCGGGCGGGGCGCGACTACGCCGCCGCCGTCGACGAATACGACTTGGCCAGGCGGGCGACTCTTGAGCTCGGCGGCTCCGAGGCCGAACACCTGCAGCAGCGCATCGACACCGCCGAGACCGAACGCCGTGCCATCGCCGAACGCTGGTCGGGGCTGGCCCGACAGCTCGAGCAGGCCGGGATCGAGCACGCCCCGACCACGGCCGCGGAATTCGCCGAACTCCAGGCCCAGATCGCATCCAGCCTCGACGACGACACCCAGGTCGCCGGACCCAGTCATGCCGACCACGACCGGTTCTCGCAGGCGCGTGCTCGCGTCCGTGACCTCGAGGGCGAAATCGAATCTCTGCGCCGGTCCGGTTCGACCGTGCCGAACAACCTCATGGCGATCAGAGCCGAACTCGCCGCCGGCACCGGTCTGAGCGAGAAGGCTCTGCCGTTCGCCGCCGAACTCATCGAAGTCGACCCGGCCGAGGCCCGGTGGACCGGAGCCATCGAACGCGTGCTGCGTCCGATCGCACTGACCGTCCTCGTCCGCTCGGAGAATCTTTCGGCGGTGCGCACCTGGGTCGACGCCCACCGCATCCGCGGGCGCCTCGTCTTCGAGGAGATCCCGCACCAGGTGCCGAGCCCACGCCCCGTCGGCAGCGAGAAGTCACTGGTCAACAAAGTCCACGTCTCCGACACGGGGTTCGGCGACTGGGTCCGGTCCACGCTGTCCGAACGCTTCGACTTCGCCTGCGTCGACCATCCTGACGAACTCGACGACCACCCGCGCGCCGTCACCGTCAAAGGCCAGGTCAAGACCTCACGCACGCGGTACGAAAAAGACGACCGGCGCGCCATCGACGACCGCAGCCAATGGGTCCTCGGCGACCGGGAAGCCAAACTCGAAGCGCTCGTCGAATCCCTCAAGGAAGCGCAGAAGGAGCTCACGGAGGCCGAGCGGATCGTTGCTGCCGCCGACGCCGAGACCGCACAGGCCCACCGCCGTCGCGGCATCCTCGCCGGCATCCGCGAACAGTCCTGGCGCGACGTCGACCGCGACGGTGCTGCCGAGAAGGTTGCGTCACTGGAACGTCAGCTGTCCGAACTCGAAGACGCCGACGGCGATCTGCAGCAGGCGATCGGTGCCGAACGTGAGGCGAAGGCGGTCAAGGACTCGGCCGAGACCGCCCGGTCCGAGGCCGACTATGCCTTGCGTCGGGCGAACGAGGAATCGACGGGGCTGCGCTCGAACATCACCCGGATCGAGGATGACGTCAACGCCGGTCGCGTCGCCGAGGTGGAGGGCCACCTCGGCGAGGAATTGGATGCGCGGTTCCGGAAGATCCAACGCAGCATCAAGCGGGAGAACCTCGCCGAGGTGGGCCAGCAGGTCTCGCAGGTGCTGCAGGAAGAGAAGGACCGGGCGCAGGCCGAGGCGAGCCGTGCCGGTCAGTCCGTGACCCGGTTGGCCGCCGAGTTCAAGGCCGCATGGCCATCGGTGTCGTCCCAGCTCACTGCTGAGGTAGACGATCGTCGGGCGTATCTGGCGATGCTCGATGAGATCGAGGCTCACGGTCTGCCCGATCACGAGAACCGGTTCCGGGAGCTGCTCCAACAGCGGTCGCGAGACCTCATCGGTGAGCTGCTCAACGAGATCCACGCGGCCCCGCGCGAGATCGAGGACCGGGTCGCGCCGATCAACTCCTCGCTGCTGCGCTCGCAGTTCGACGAGGACCGGTACCTGCGGCTGAAGGTCAAGACCCGCCGGTCGGAGACCGTCAACGCCTTCATCGCCGATCTGCGTTTCGTCGCCGCCGGCAGCTGGGGCGAGGACGATATGGAGACCGCGGAGAAGAAGTACGACACCCTGGCCGAGGTGATGCGCCGATTCGCCTCCAGCGAGCACGTCGACAAGGTCTGGAAGACCCAGTGCCTGGACACGCGTCTGCATGTGAGCTTCCTCGCCGAGGAGATCGACGACCATGGGCGTGCGCATGCGACCTACGATTCGGGCGCGGCGATGTCCGGCGGGCAGCAGCAGAAGCTCGTGATCTTCTGCCTGGCCGCGGCCCTGCGCTATCAGCTGGCCGACCCGGACGAAGCGATCTCGAAGTACGGCACGATCATCCTCGACGAAGCCTTCGACAAGGCCGATACGCGGTACACGCGGATGGCGCTCGACATCTTCATCGAGTTCGGCTTCCACATGGTGCTCGCAACTCCGCAGAAGCTGCTGCAGACGATCGAACCCTATGTGGGTGCGGCGACGTCGATCGAGAACCCGAGCCGGCAGAAGACCCTGACCTCGACGATGGTGTGGGACGAATCGGAGCGCGGGGACAGTTCCGACGGGGCCGGCGCGGAAGGTGACAGCGCCGATAGCGCGGACGGTGATGCGGATGAGGCCGACTCGTCCGTCGAACTCGAATTCGAGGAGCCTGAGGGCCGATGACCATGCTCTCCGTCGCCGAGGCCCGAGCGAAGGTGCGGGGTCGCCTGACCTCGTCGATGGCTGCGTGGGCGGCGGAGTCAGTCGGTCAGGTGCGACTCGAGATCGCGCTGAAAGCGCCGACGGAGAAGCAGGTTCTGGCCGATCAGGGTGCCGCCGCCGACTGGGCCGCGAGTTGGCGGGCCGTTGAGTCGAAGATTGTCGGGGAGGGGACTGGGGCGGTTTCCCCGAAGCCGAAGTCTCATGCAGATTCAGGTGCGTTTCCGGGACTCGAGATCGATTGGGAAGAGCGCAACTGGGCGCGCATCGGCCGTCAACGCGTTCCCATCCGACTGCGCTTGACTACACCCGACGAGGTGGCCGCCTTCGTCGGCGGCGACACTGCCCGCGAGTGGCGGAGACTGCGCGACCGCGCCGCCGCGATCCGGCACCAGTTCGAGGGCAGAGTTGAGGTTTCGGTCGGCGACGCGGGACCAGAAGGGGATTCTACCGGCGACCCTCTTGCCGCTGCCGTCCGGTCACAGGCCAAGCGGATACTCGGGCTCAGCGACGCGGAGTTCGATACCGTCATCGCCGTCGTCGATTGGCTGCGCGGCCACCGGCTCGGTTCGCTGCGACCCCGGCAGCTGCCGATTCGCGGAGTCGACTCAAAATGGTTCGAAACCCACCGCAGCCTCGTCACCGCACTGCTCGCCGGAATCGGGCACGCCGATGCGGTGAGCGTCCTCGATGCCGAACCGCGACTGCGCCTGCGCATCCTTGACCCGGCGCTGTTCCCTGCCGCAGGTCCAAGCGCCATCGCGGTCTCAGGTACCGTGGCCGTCCCCGCACCGACCAACGTCTCCTCCGACGGGCTCGCCGACATCACCGCACCGATCTCCCAGCTGGGCGGGCTGCCGCTGTCCCCGAAGTTTGTCTTCGTCTTCGAGAACCTCGAATCGGTGCTCGCCATGCCGAGCTGGCCATCGGCCGTGGCCGTCCACGGATCCGGCTACGCCGTCGACCAAGTGGCTCGCCTCGGCTGGATCGCCGGCGCCCGCATCATCTACTGGGGCGATCTCGACTCACACGGTTTCGCAATCCTCAACCGCCTGCGCAGCCACCTTCCCAGGGTCGAATCCGTGCTCATGGACGAAGTGACGCTGCTCGCGCACAAAGACCTGTGGGTGCCCGAACCGAAGCCGAGCACGGGTACCTTCGCCGATCTCACCGGCTCCGAAACGCGCACTCTCGACCGCATCCGTGCTGAAGGCGACGTCCGTCTCGAACAGGAGCGGATCCCTTGGGAGACGGCGCTGAGCCGTCTGCAGATCGCGGTCGACGATATGACGGCGGGCCACCTCGGCGAGGAAGAACGTCGCCGGGATGATGACGACGGTGATACCGGGTCGTCGGGCCACCTCGGCGAAGGACCTGATGATCACCGATAGGCCGCGCGGGGGACTGGCTGCACTGTGCCTGGCCGAACTGGTCTGCTGGGGTCTGCTCTACTATTCGCTGCCGGTGGCGGTCACGCCGATCTCGGCGGACATGGGGTGGAGCCACACGACGGTCACGGCCGCGCTGACGGTCGGACTCATAGTCTCTGCGCTGGTGGGGCCGGCGGTCGGGCGGATGCTCGACGACCACGGACCGCGGCTGATCATGGGCACGGGCACGCTCATCGGCGTCGTGGCCCTTGGGCTCGTCGCGGTCGCACCGAACCTCTTCGTCTTCTTCGCCGCCTGGATCCTTGCCGGCTTCGCCCAGGCCGCGACCCTCTACCCGCCGGCCTTCGCCGTCATCACCCGCTGGTACGGGTCGGAGCGGACGAAGCCGCTGACGACGATCACGCTCGTCGGCGGACTCGCCTCGACCGTGTTCGCCCCGGTCATCGCCTGGCTCATCGAGGCACTCGGCTGGCGGGGAACCTATGGCGTCCTCGCCGGGCTGCTCGCGGTCCTCGCACTGCCGATGCACCTGTTCTTCCTCAATCGGATATGGACCGACGAGGAGGCCGCGTCCACGGTGAAACCGAGCCGGGCCGAACTGCGCCAGGTCACCCGTCACCCGCGCTTCATCACCCTTCAGGTCGCCGTCGCGATCGCCACGTTCGCCCTCTTCGCCGTGACGATCAACATCATCCCGCTCATCATCGAACGCGGGGCCGGATACAGTCTGGCCGCCATCGCACTCGGACTCGTCGGCTTCGGACAAGTGGCCGGACGATTCGGCTACCCGAGCCTCGAACGACACTCCTCGACACGAGCACGCACGGTCATCCTCTTCGCCGCCGGCGCGGTGGGGCTGTGGCTGCTCGCCTTCGTCCCGGGACCGGTCTGGCTGCTCATCGGCATCGCCATGGTCACCGGTGGAGTGCGCGGATGCATGACGCTGCTGCAGGCCACCGCAGTCTCCGACCGGTGGGGGACGAAGAACTTCGGGGCCATCAACGGTGTCTTCGTCGCCCCGATCACCGCGGGCACGGCACTGGCTCCGGTGGCGGGTCCGGCATTGGCCGGGGTGCTCGGCGGGTACCCGATGATGGCGGTGGCCATGGCGGGGCTGCTCACTCTGGCGACGCTGCTCTCGGCACGGACGTGAATGCGCGCTCAGATCTGACAAGCCAGTTGCCACATCGGCCGAACGTGTAAAGAAGACGACGAATTCTTTACACGTCGCGGAGATACGGAAAATCGCTTGTCATGTTCTTCAGGGCCGATCAAGTGCAGTTGCAGACGTGCCTCGGCGGTTCCGCTGCTGTTCCGGCGCACCACCTCGGTGAGGATGCTCCCACCTATTCCCGCAGACGAGGGTGAGGAATCGGACAGCCTCGGTGCAGGTGTGCGGGGCTAGACTGAAGGCGCGGTCAAGGCCCCGCATCGGGGCAGCCCCTGCCGGGATCCGCGTCAGCGCCCCGGCGCCCATGTTTCAACGGAAGGAAGTCAATGCCCACCGTCGCCAGAAACATCGTCGATACCCTTGTCGCCAGCGGAGTCCAGCGGGTCTACGGCATTCCGGGAGATTCGCTCAACGGATTCACCGATGCGCTCCGCGTGAACCCGCAGCTCGAGTGGGTGCATGTCCGCCACGAAGAAGCCGCGTCCTTCGCAGCCAGCGGCGAGGCCGCCCTGACCGGTGAGCTCGCGGTCTGCGCCGGCAGCTGCGGCCCCGGCAATCTCCACCTCATCAACGGGCTCTTCGACGCGCAGCGCTCGCGGGTTCCCGTTCTGGCCATCGCCGCCCAGATTCCCAGTGACGAGATCGGCTCGAACTACTTCCAGGAGACCCACCCGACCGAGCTGTTCCGCGATTGCAGCGTCTACGTCGAGAACGTGTCCTCGGCCGAACAGATGCCCCGCCTGCTGCGCATCGCCATGCGCGAGGCGATCGAGAAGCGCGGAGTCGCCGTCCTCGTCATCCCCGGTGACATCGGACTGACAGACATCGATGCCGCCGCCGAGGAGGTCAGGGCCTACCCGTCGCATATGATTCCCGCGGATTCCCAGGTCGAAGCCGCGGCCAAGGCGCTCAACAAGGGAAAGAAGACGACGATCCTCGCCGGTGCCGGTACCGCGGGCGCCCATGATGAGCTGCTCGCCATCGCCGAGAAGCTCCAGGCCCCGATCGTCCATTCGCTGCGGGGCAAGGAGTTCGTCGAATACGACAATCCCTATGACGTGGGGATGACCGGTCTGCTCGGATTCTCCTCCGGCTACGCGGCGCTCAAGGACTGCGACACCCTCCTCATGCTCGGCACCGACCTGCCCTACCAGCAGTTCTACCCAGAGGATGCCACCGTCATCCAAGTCGATGTGCGCGGTTCACAGATCGGTAGGCGCACGAAGGTCGACATTCCGCTCGTCGGAACGGTCGCCGACACCGTCGAGGCGCTGCTGCCGAAGATCAGATCCAACCGCAGCAGCACTCATCTGAAGTCCTTGACCAAGCATTATCAGAAGACCCGCAAGGACCTCGACGAACTGGCCACACCGTCGAAGCGGACGATCCACCCGCAGTATCTGACCCGCCTCATCGACGAGATGGCCGATGACGACGCGGTCTTCATCCCCGACGTCGGATCACCAGTGGTGTGGGCGGCCCGCTACCTGAGCATGAACGGAAAGCGCCGCCTCATCGGATCCTTCAGCCACGGGTCGATGGCCAACGCCCTGCCCCAGAGCGTCGGCGTACAGTCGGCGTTCGAGGACCGGCAGACCATTGCGCTCGCCGGCGACGGCGGACTGGCCATGCTGCTCGGTGAGCTCATCACGCTCACGCAGAACAAACTGCCGGTCAAGACGGTCGTATACAACAACTCCTCGCTCAACTTCGTCGAACTCGAGATGAAGGCGGCAGGCTTCGTCACGTTCGGCACGGACCTCGACAACCCCGACTTCTCCACCATCGCCGAGGCGGTCGGGATCAAGGGGTTCCGCGTCGAGAAGTCCAAGGACCTGCCGAAGGTGGTGCGTGAGTTCCTCGCCTACCCGGGTGCTGCGGTGCTCGACGTGGTCACCGAGCGCCAGGAGCTGTCGATGCCGCCGTCGATCACCGTCGAGCAGGCCAAGGGCTTCGCCCTCTACGCCATCCGCACGGTGCTCTCGGGCAAGGGCGACGAACTCATCGACCTCGCCCGGACGAACCTCCGCCAGCTCTTCTGACGTCGGCCCGGGGCCAGCCGCTCGTCCCGCTCAGCTCTGCCCATAAGGCGCCAGGGCCTGGGCGGTGACGAGGGCGGCGGTCATCGCCTCATGCCCCTTGTCCTCCTGTGAGCCTTCTAGTCCGGCCCGGTCGATGCCCTGCTGTTCGGTGTCGCAGGTGAGCACGCCGAAGCCCACGGGCTTGCCGGAGTCGATGGCCACACGGCTCAGACCGTCGGTGGCCGCTTGGCAGACGTAGTCGAAGTGCGGGGTGCCGCCGCGGACGACGACGCCGAGAGCGACGATCGCGTCGAAGTGCGGTGCCAAGCGGGCGGCGGCGACGGGCAGCTCGAAGCTGCCGGGCACGCGGACGAGGGTGGCGTCGGCTCCGGCCTCGGCGGCGGCGCGCTGGGCTCCGTCGACGAGGCCGTCCATGATCTGGGTGTGCCAGGAGGCGGCGACGACGGCGACGCGCAGGTCAGCGGCATCGACGGCGAGTTCTGGTGCTCCGGAATGAGCCATGGGTAGATCCTTTGTTCGGGGCTCCGCAGAGCCGAAATGGTACGTGGTAGGAATGCTGTGCTGCCGCCCCCGTGGGCCGAGCCGGCAGCGCTGTGAGTTCAGCGGGCGACGTTGCAGCCGCAATCTCAGCTGGCGACGGCTCCGGCGGTGCTCGCGCCCGTGCCGGACGTGCCTGTGACCTCCGGCAGCGAGAGCACATGGTGCATGCGTTCGCGCTTCGTGGCCAGGTAGTGCGTGTTCTCCGGCCGGGCCGCGACCTCGAGCGGAACCACCGCTTCGACCGTGATGCCCAGCGCCTCGAGGGCGGAGGTCTTCGCCGGATTGTTCGTGAGCAGGCGGATCCGTGTCAGCCCGATCTCGCGCAGAATCGTCGCTGCGGCCCGGTAGTCGCGGGCGTCGTCGGTGAATCCCAGGTCTCTGTTCGCATCGACGGTGTCTCGCCCCTGGTCCTGCAGTGCGTAGGCGCGCAGCTTGTTGCTCAGTCCGATTCCCCGCCCTTCGTGCCCGGTCAGGTAGAGCACCGCTCCGCCGTGTTCGGCGATGAGGTCGAGCGCCAGGTCGAGCTGCTCACCGCAGTCACACCGGTGCGAACCGAAGACGTCCCCGGTCAGGCATTCCGAATGCAGTCGCACGAGAGGTGCGGGACCGTCGGTCTCGGAATCCGGGGATCCCCCGAATACGCCGAGGTGGTCATGCCCGTTGATCGTGAACGCGCGGGCGCGCAGGCTGCCGTGCTCTGATGGGAGGGCAACTTCCACCGTCGCCTCGAACGAGGCGGCCTCGTCCGGTGCGCGGTCGGCGATCACCGACGCGGCCGCCTCGGTGGCGGAATCATCCACGGTTGGCGACGCGGCCGAAGTCACGGTCTCGGACGACGCACCCGCATCCCGCTCTTCCAAGTACTCGATGAGCTGCTCGATCGAGACCATGACCAGCCCCTGAGCGTCAGCGAAGTCCCGGACCGCGTCGAAGCGCATCATCGATCCGTCGTCGTAGACCACCTCGCCGATCATCGCCACCGGCTGTGCACCGGCCAAGCGCGCGAACTCCACTCCCGCCTCGGTGTGGCCGGGGCGTTCGCGGACTCCGCCGTCCTTCGCGATGAGCGGGAACACGTGACCGGGCCGCGATATCGCCGCCGGGTCCGGGTCGGCGGCGGCGAGCACACGACCGGTCTGAGCGCGTTCGGCGGCGCTGATTCCGGTGGTCCCTCCCACTGCGTCGCAGCTGACGGTGTACGCGGTGCCCTTCGGGTCTTCGTTGTCGGTGACCATCGGCGGCAGGTGCATGGCGGCGGCGCGGTCGGCGGTCATGGGTGCGCAGATGACGCCCGAAGTGTGCCGGACGAAGAAGCCCATCGTCGCGGCATCGGCGAATTCGGCGGCCATGATGAGGTCGCCCTCGTTCTCCCGGTCCTCGTCATCGACGACGAGGATGGGCCGGCCCGCGGCGAAGGCGGAGATGGCTGCGTCGATGGGATCGAGGCGGCTGGCGTGAGCGATGGGATCAGTCATGATCGACTCCTTGCTGGGTGCTGTTCGGAAAGGATGACCCCGCCGAGGTGGGGCTCGAGTCGGTGGGGACCGCGTCGCTGGCGGCAGCGACGTTGCGGTCGGAGGTGCGGAAGGACAGCAGGCGGGCGGTGTACTTCGCGAGCACATCGACCTCGATGTTCACGGCCGCTCCGACCGGCAATTCGCCGAAGGTCGTGTGTGTCAGGGTGGCCGGAATGAGCCCGACCTCCACCCACGCCGAGGAATCGCTCGGTTCGGACACGGCCGTCAGGGTCAGGGACACCCCATTGAGGGCGATCGAGCCTTTGACCGCGGTCAGCGGGGCGAGTTCGCTCGGGATCCCGATGCGCAGGGTCGACCAGTCGGGGCGGTCGATGCGGTCGAGGAGTTCGCCGCGGCCGTCGACATGGCCCTGGACGACATGACCGTCGAAGCGCCCAGAGGCGGGAGTGCAGCGCTCCAGGTTGACTCGGTCACCCGTGGCCAAGGTGCCGAGACCGGTCAGGCGCAGGGTCTCGCCCATGACCTCGGCGGTGAAGAGCCCCGGCCGTTGTGCGGCCGGCCGCCGCGTCGAAGTCAGGCAGACTCCGTTCACGGCCAGCGAGCCGCCGAGGTCGAGGTCGGCGACGAGCTGGCCGGCATCGATGGTGATCGCGGCCGAATCGTTCGTGTGCTCG
This sequence comes from Brevibacterium sp. S22, assembly GCF_004745485.1. Classification (GTDB taxonomy): domain Bacteria; phylum Actinomycetota; class Actinomycetes; order Actinomycetales; family Brevibacteriaceae; genus Brevibacterium. The sequence goes on along the minus strand of NZ_RHFG01000024.1, from coordinate 1,563 downwards.
ATGGACTCGACGGTGCCGAGACCTTCGATGATTCCGGTGAACATGTGCCTCCAAAGTGCTTAGGCGGTGGTCGGTGGTTGCTGGGGGACTGCGGTGAGCGGAGCAGTTTCAGTTCCCCGGCGGCGCGGACCCGCCGGGCTCTTCGGAGCAGTCTGGTTCCAGATCCTCGGTCACGAAGTGCAGCAGGAAGTCCGGGCCGAGCTGCGACAACGCCGGCGTCTCCGCGTCGTCGGGCACCAGCCGCAGCGCGTCCCCGAGGGTGCGGATGTCCAGACCTTCGACACTGCTGCGCCCGGGGCCGATGAGCATCGGGGCCTGATAGCAGAAGACTTCGTCGACGATTCCGGCGGCCAAGAACGCGCCCAGCACGGTTGGCCCACCTTCGACGAGAAGGTGCCGGACTCCTGCCGCGTGCAGCTGGTCCACAGCGTCCCCGACGTCGTGGGTGCGCAGATGAAGAGTGTTCGGGTTGAGGGCGAGGAATGACGTCACCGGCAGATCGGAGGTGCCCATCACGACGGGCCGGGGCTGATCGTCCAGGGCGATTCCGTCACGGCCCCGGGCGTTGAGGCGCGGGTCGTCGGCCAGCGCCGTACCGGTGCCGACGAGGATGGCGTCCACCCGGGATCGGATCTCATGGGCATGCGTCCGCGACTGCTCAGAGGTGATCCATTGACTGGTGCCGTCGGCCGCGGCGACGACACCGTCGAGGCTCTGCGCGATCTTCACCGTGACGAACGGGCGCGCCTCGGCCGTGGACCGGACCCAGCGGGCGTTGAGTGCGCGGGAGTCCTGCCCGTGCAGTCCCGAGCGGACCGTGAGTCCCGCCTCGGCGAGGGTGTCCCCACCGCCTGCGGCCAGCGGGTTCGGGTCCGGGGAGGCGAAGACGACGGAGGGGATTTCGGCGGCGATGATCGCCTCGGTGCAGGGGCCGGTTCGGCCGTGGTGGGCGCAGGGTTCGAGCGTGACGAACAGCGTCGAGGTGGTGAGATCGATGTGGAGGTCGTGGGCAGTGGTGATGGCGTCCACCTCGGCGTGGGGTGTTCCCGCACCTCCGTGGTGACCGGTCACGATCTGCCCGTCGGCGGTCAGGATTGCCGCACCCACCAGCGGGTTCGCTCCGCGAAATCCTTCGCGGGCGGCGTTGAGGGCGGCGGTCATCGCCGCGGATTCGAGTTCGGTGAACTCCGCTGCGTCACTGAGCTGTGCGCCCATGAAAAAACCTCCCGAGCCTTCGCCGGGAGGGAGGATATTGCGGGTGCAACCATCAGGGCGTCTCGGTTGCGTGCGACGGTGCGGTCGAATGCACCGAAACACAGCGGCCGAGGCCGCCATGCTCCTCCCATCCAGACTCTGACTGTCGGTTTCGGAATTTCACCGAATCAACCGCCTGCACGAATGCGAGCGGGTCGCGGACTCTGACCGCCGGTACGGAATTTCACCGTCCCCGGAACATGTGAGGCCAGGTTAGCACGACCATCACCGAGGCGGCCGTGAAGTTCGTCACACAGCGACATCTTCGCGGGACGAGGGGGAGGGCGGCACCGCGGGCAGGGCGAGGGG
>NZ_RHFG01000023.1 GCF_004745485.1 Brevibacterium sp. S22 | reverse complement strand
CACGGTCGGAGTCTCCATCGGTGGGTTGTTTCGTCACTTCCGATGATGGGGGCTCCGATCCTTCGTTGCCCTCATCGACACACCGACTGGACTACTGCTCAGTCACCACGCTTCATTCCGCAGAGCCAGATTGGGACGTCGGGTAGCCGTGGTCGGCGTTTTAGAGCAAACATATTTCCAATAGAATGAGTCAGTTGGGTTCAGCGACAGAATTGTTCTGGGCTACGTTGATGAAGTTTCCCACAGTGTATCGGGTGACCAACGTCTGGGCTCCGCTTGTCGTTCGAGTCGCAGTCAATTTTGAATCCCGAGTGCGAGAGGTCGATGCCTCACGTTTTTGCGATGTGGCACGACGCGATGGTTTATCACCGGATTCTGGTCTTCGCGGACCTCGGATCGGCTCGAGCTTCGTACCAACTTTCAACGGTTTTCCTGCTGATACTGGTTTGGTAAGTATTACTGGTGATCCGGGAGCACCTGTTCTGGTCCTGTTCGGCATCACCAGATTCCAACAGGCGAGGTGCCCTATCAGTGGACGTAGCGAGCAATTATGCAGCAACCAGCCCGAAGATCGTGGAGAACTGTGTTCATGATGCCACCTGTTCGGTTTGGACAAAGGAAAAGCGGGTCGAAGTGCTCTCCGAATCGTCGCGCTGAGCGAGGTCGCGACCGATCTGTCGAACGCACGGATACTGCGGCGGTGCTCATTGGTCCCAGTTCGTGGGTGCTCGGAGTTGGCAGTGAAATTTCACTGCCTGCGAATCACTCGCCGCCGGCGGTTCTCTAAACGAAGGTTTCAGGCTTCGAACGAACTCTTAACCGGAAAGTACGCGTTGAGGAACTCCATCACCTCTTCGTCGCTGAGTGGCTCGACGTCTTCAGCGGGTGCGTCATTGAGACACAGAGTGGAACGATTGCGTTGGCGAAGCGTCTCGCGCAGCACCCAGCGGTAATTGTCGTCGCGAATATTGATGTAGCGATAGGTGATCGACGTCGCGACGGATTTGCCCACTATCTGCGAGTAGTAGTGGAACAGCTGGTCGGCGACGATATCGTCGTGGTGACGGAACCGGCTGGCCCATGTGCGCTCATAGTCGCCTCGAAACTTCTCCTCCATCTCGAAATGCAGGCTCTTGAGCATTGGATACGGTGTGTGCTTGACGGCTCTGGTGACAGTGACCCCGAACTCTTCGCGCAGGAGCTGTCGAATATTCCGCGTGAGATTGAAATGAGGTCCGTCCTCCGCCGTCGGTGCACCAAACGGTCGATGGTTGCGAGAAGGGAAGACCTTGACTGCACCGCTGGGTAGGAAGAAGTCTTGTGGACGCACCGGTTTGCCGAACATGACATCGTCGTTGAGATAGATGAAGTGTTCGCTCAATCCGGGAATGTGATGGAGTCTCGAGATGATCGAATTGCTGTTGAACGTCGGTAGGTGATCGGGGACATCGTAGATGTCGCTGTGATCGATCATGACAATTTTCGGGTGGTCGACGTTGAGCCAGGAAGGTAATTGCCCGGCCGTAACGATGTAAACCTTGTTGAACCATGGCGCGAAGTACTCCAACGATCGAAGCGAGTACTTCAGCTCGTCCTTGGACTCGAACCTGGCCTCATGATTGGCTTCGGGATGATATTCGTGACCCGCTAGCTGCGCTTCGAGCCGTCGTTTCGACGTAACCCACGCAGGATCGGCGCCGTCGACCCAGGTGTAGACGGCATCAATCGGGAAGGTGATGTCCTCGAGCATGGTTTCCGTCAGCACGGCCGGTGTCAGGCACTCACGACCTGACTCCGTCTTCGACTTCTGCAGCTCGAACTCTTCTTCCGACATCAATTTCGCGGCACGATTCTCCGCAGGCGCTTCGACTACGACGCGCGACTCTGTTGCTGTGGTCGTCCACATCTCGACCGAACAACCGAATCTGAAGCCGAACGACCAGTTGTTGTCCCGCACCTTCTTCGGCGCAGCCACCGTGATGACACCCAGTTCAGGGTCAGTCGCGAGCTCCAGAATCGAGGACAGGGCGACCGGGCCCGAACGGTCAGACCGAGCATAGATCGGCATTGCCAACCGTCTTCTCACGAGGGCATCTGCCACTCGCCGTTTATCGTCGAAGTGAACACCGATCCGATACCCGTGGCCCGAATAGTCTTCGACCAGCCACCACCTGATCCCACGTGAGTCGAGGGCATCGACGGTGAAGTCGAAGTTCGCCTTCGCCGCGGCCGTCGGAGTCATCTCATCGACGAGCTCGGTGAGAAGCCCGCCATGGCGAGTCACCTCACGGTCTAACGAGAATCCGCTTTTCTCTGATCTGAAACGATCGGCTTCCTCGCGCCGACGGTTGAAGCTGCGTAGTCGTTTCAGCCCATATCGGCGAAGCTTGAGATACCTTTGCTCTCCCGCGACGCCGATGACCAACGGTTTGGCGATCCCCGCCGCTTTCGTGATGAGTCTTTGATCCACGGTGTTCCCTTCTCTGGCTGCGACTCGAAACTTGACGGGATTGGAAAACGGTCGTTGAGGAATCTGCCTACTGTGCTGTCGATGGTCTCGCGCGACTCATCACACAGCGTCGTCTCATTGAGACAGAACACGTCCAGATCATCGGCTCTGGCCACCCTGGCCAATTGCAGATCCAGATCGGGACGGCCGAGGTCGATGAATCGGTAGCCGATCCAACCCTCCACAGAGTGTCCTCTTTCGAAAGCGTCGAAATGGTGCAGAGACGACGCAATCGAATAGTCGCTGGGGGATCGGAACACTGAGGCGGCTACGTGGGAGAACAGATCGGGGTGTTCGCGTTCCATGGCTTCGAGCACCGGTCTGATCTGAGGGTGCGGGGTGTGCTTGAAGCGGTGGGTGACCGTGCGTCCGTATGCGTCGAGCAGGTAGTCCCTGCCCTGTTTGGCTGCAGAGATGATCGGCAGATCCCGGGGCGACCAGCCGCCTATGTCGATGGGGACAACAGAAGGGAAGTGTCGGGCAAGCCCGTTACCCGAATAGAACAGCTCGGGGTCGGTCGGACGGAGGAAGAAGCAATCGTCGTTGAGATAGACGTAGCGATCGCAGAGTCCCTCGATGTGGTGCAGCTGCGACTCGATTGCATGAGAGTTGAACACCGGAAGCACAGTCGGGTCGGTGAAGATGTCGCGATGGTCGACAACGGTGATCTTCGGGTGATCGGTGTTCAGCCAGTCCGGTATCTGATCATCGGTGACGATGTAGATGTGGTTGGCCCACGATGCGTAGTATTCGAGCGAGCGGAGGGAGTACTTCAGTTCGTCACGGGAGGTGAACCTCGATTCTGCCAGGGCGCTGGGTTCAGTCACGCGCAGATCGGCGGCTTCCATCGCCTCGCTCATTCTGGCCCGCCATTTCGGATCTGCGCCGTCGACCCAGGTGTAGACGATATCGACCGGTTCTTGGAGGGTGTAGAGGTGAGGTGCAGGCAGTCTGAGGCGGTGATCATCGCGTATCGCATGGAACCAGGCAGTCGGTTCGATGTAGTCGACAGCCAGATTGTGGTCAGGATGTCTGCGATGACGAGTCCCTGCGATGTGCGACGCCCCATCGGCGCGTTGCCTGTCGCGCCCCAGTCTGTCCCACAACTCCACCGTCACCGTGAGCGCCGATGTCGACAGATCTCTGTCATTGGCGGCGATGTGATGCCTCAGGCAGGCTATCGAGGCGATCCTTGCGGGATATTTCTCAGCCTTTCTGGCAGCGATTTCAGCCCCGTCAGCGGCGAAGTACCGTATCGTCCAGGTACTCTTCTTTGCGCCAGTTCCGGGATCAGAATCATGAATCGCTGTGATTGCCTGGAGCGCTTGAAAAGAGAACTTGGAGTCGATGACGAGCGTTGGTGAGAAGACGCTCAACCGTGGAAGTTCGACGAACTGAATGTCGGCGCGGCGCAGCACCTCTCGGACGACTGCCAGGCTTTGGGCCTGAGCTCTTCGTGCGTCAAATGAGTCGACTGGTGTACCGGCCCAAGGTCGAACCAGCGGTGTACGCCTCTGCCACTGATGTTCGCCATGTCGCAGCTTCGAGATCCACGCCTTTCGCGCAGGCGTCAGTTTACGAGCGACATACGATCGCACCGAAAACGGTGAACTCCACAATCAGAACGCCTCCTTGCGTCTGTCTTCGCCGACACCCAGGATCTCTTCGGGCCACTGGTATCGAAAAAAACTCTACTCATTTCTCAACAAATGTGGCAGCTAAAAACACCGGGGATGCCCGATTGTGATTCCCAAGGTCTCGGATGCAACGGAACTGATTCACAACTGCCGAATTCAGAACGGGTGAACCACGGCCTCGGCAGCAGGGAGGAGTGGTTTCGGGCCATTGCCGACTGCAAACTACCCAAAACCCCAGTAAGTCTTGCCAAAATCGCAACTTCTGTGCAGACTGTAGTGGTGGTCACGGAAGGTAAAGGTGCAGACAGCACACAGACGTCGCTGGTCATCCGTGTCCGCGACGCCATCAAGAACGCGGGAATCAACCACAGCGAAGTCGCCCGACAGATCGGGCTCGACGCCAGCAAACTCTCGAAATCCCTGGCCGGAACACGCAACTTCCGAGTCGAAGAGATCTCACGCATCGCCGAACTCACCGAAGTCAGCACCGATTGGCTCACGACCGGGAGAACGGCAGGGCCGCCTCGGCGAGGGCATGCCGCGCAGTCGCCCGAAAACGTTCACAGCGGCTCGGCGGCTGTCGAGCCATCACCCGATGGCCGAGATATGCCGACGATTCCCGGACACAGCGACAGCGCAGAGCCGCCTGCGGCCGACCCCGCGCAGGAGTGGATGTCCAAGGGCACCCGCAACCGGGTGACGATCATTGCCGCGGCCTGGGAACTCTACGCCGACCTCGGCATCGACAAAGTGCGCACCGAAGACGTCGCCCGTGCGGCGGGCTTGACCACCTCGGCGGTGAACTACCACTTCCGGACGAAGGACCAACTGCTCCAAGCAGCCCTGCGCTACTCACTGGACATCATCGCGAAGACCCGCCACCTCAACGACTCCGTCGACGCCATCACCGTGCTCCGCCACTTCGCGCGCATCCACGCCGGCGTCGACCAGAAGATCCGCCGCGTCTGGTCGATCTGGCTCCAATGCTGGGCCCGAGCGGCCACGGACACAGTGGCACGCGATAACCTCACCGCTGTCTACGGCGAATGGCTCGACATGATCGCAGTGATCATCGACAGCGGCCAGAAGGCGGGACTCATCCGCACCGGCGACACCACCGTCATGGTCAAATCACTGGCGATCTTCATCGACGGACTCGGCGTGGCCCGCAGCACCGGACAGGTGCCCATCACCGATGAGGAAGCACTGACCATGCTCGAGAACTATCTGCGCGCCCACGTCCTCGCGGACCGCCAACCCGAACCGACGTCCTAGGAAGAAGGCACATGAGAACACCGAACCGAAGACAAGCGCTGGGGGCCGGACTCGCGGTGTCCGCGATCGCCGGACTCAGCGCCTGCGGCGGCGGGACCGTCGGTGCCGCCGATGCCGGCGACCCCGTCAAGGGCGGGACTCTGCGCGTGGGCGTCACCGGCGGCAACTCCGCCGACACCGTCGACGCCCACATCCCCGTCAACAACGGCGACGTCTGCCGTGCCGTCAACCTCTACAACGCCCTCTACGGCTGGGACGACGACTCTCAGGTCGTGCCGCTGCTGGCCGAGTCGATCACAGCCAACTCCGACTCCACGGTGTGGACGTGCACGCTGAAAGAGGGCGTCAAGTTCTCCGACGGCAAGCCGATCACCCCCGAGGATGTGGTCTTCACATTCGAGAGGATCACCGACCCCGACGACCCGAAGACCGCGGCCGCGAACTTCACCATGCTCGACAAGGTCGTCCCCAAGGGAGACCGCGCCGTGGAATTCCACCTCAGCGAACCCAACGGACTGTTCAAGGACGCCGTCGCCGAATACACCGCAGCCATCGTCCCCGTCGGCTACGACCCGGACAACCCGGTGTGCTCAGGGCCGTTCAAACTCAAATCCTTCACCGCCGCCCAGTCGACCGTGCTCGTGCCCAACGAGCACTACTTCGACTCCGAGAAGATCTACCTCGACGAGGTGGAGGTACTGAACTTCAACGACGACGACGCCCTCATCAACGCCCTCCTGTCCACCCAGGTCGATGCGATCGCCGGCATCCCGCTCGCCCTCGTCGAAGTCATCGACGCCGACGAGCGCATGTCCATCCTCAACTCGAAGACCGGCATGTGGCTGCCCTTCACCATGCGCGTGGACAAGAAGCCCTTCGACGACGTCAAGGTCCGGCAGGCCTTCCGCCTCGTCGTCGACCGCGAACAGATGATCGAACAGGTGCTCTCCGGCTACGGCACCCTGGGCAACGACATGTTCGGCCCGTTGAGCGAGAACTACCCGGAGTTCCCGCAGCGCAAACAGGACATCGACACGGCCAAGGAACTCCTCGCCGAGGCGGGCTACCCCGACGGGCTCGACGTCGAACTCGTCACCGCCCCCATCCAATCCGGAGCCGTCGAAGCCGCCCAGGTCTTCGCCCAGCAGGCCGCTGACGCCGGGATCCGGGTCAAGATCCGCAAGGTCGACGCCACCACGTTCTTCGGCGACGGCTACCTCAACTGGGACTTCGCCCAGGACTTCTGGTACACCCGCGATTTCATGCCGCAGGTCATCTCCTCGTGCATCGAGGAATCGCCCTTCAACGAAACCCATTGGGACGAACCGGAGTTCAACAAGGTGTTCGACAAAGCTCGCGCCATCCCCGACCCCGGTGAACGGCGGGACATGGAACACGAGCTGCAGAAGATGCTCTATGACGAAGGCGGATACATCGTGTGGGGCTTCGCCAACCAGGTCGACGCCTTCCAGAAGTACGTCGGAGGGCTCATCCCCAACTCCACGGGACGTCCCCTGAGCGGTTGGAGATTCGACCGCGTATGGATCGGAGAGGTCTGACATGTTCGGAAAAGTCATCGGTAAGCGGCTGCTCTTCTCCGCGTTCATCCTCATCGCCGTGTCCCTGCTCGTCTTCGGTGCCACCCTGCTGCTGCCCGGCGATGCTGCACGGGCGATTCTCGGCCAACAGGCCACACCCGAACGCATTGCGGCGCTGAACGAACAGCTGGGACTCGACCAACCCGCCTGGCAGCGGTACTTCACCTGGTTGGGAGGACTCTTCGTCGGCGACTTCGGAACCTCCTCGGCGACGGGAGGATCGGTCGGTGCCCTCCTCGGCGATCGAGTCGGGGCCTCCTTCATCCTCATGGGACTGGCCGCGATCATCTCCGTCCCCCTGGGAATCGGCCTCGGCGTCTTCCAGGCCCTGCACCGCGGGAAGCGCCGCGACCAGGCGATGACCGGGCTCAGCCTCGTGCTGGCGGCCATGCCCGAGTTCGTCATCGGCATCGGACTCATCGCGATCTTCGCCACCTCGGTGTTCCAGATCCTGCCCGCTGTGACCCTGGCCCCACCGGGAGAACCCGTGTGGAACCGGCCGGAACAGCTGATCCTGCCGACCCTGACCCTCATCCTCGTCGTCACCCCCTATATCGTGCGGATGATGCGGGCGACGATGATCGAAGTACTGGACTCCGGATTCGTCGAGATGGCCCGTCTCAAGGGTGTCCCGGAGAAACGCGTGATCATGCGCCACGCCGTGCCCCACGCACTCGGCCCGGTCGCCCAGGTCGTCGCGATCCAGCTGGCCTGGCTGGCCGGCGGCGTGGTCGTCGTCGAGTTCCTCTTCCGCTACCCGGGACTCGGGCAAGCACTCATCGACGCGGTGACCTACCGAGATGTGCAGGTCGTCCAAGCGATCTCCATGCTCGTCGCCGCCGTCTATGTCGTGGTGAACCTGGCGGCCGATGTCGTCGGCATCCTCACCAACCCGAAACTGAGGAGCGCAGCATGAGCACCGACGCGAACAGCCTCGACGATCTCAAATCCGCGGCCACCGACGCCGCCGAGGTCCCCAAAGAATCCCAGACCACCTATGTTCCCTTCTACAAGCGGGTGCTCGCGCAGAAGCAGGGCAAGATCGGTCTGACGATCACCGTCGTTGTGGTCGTGCTCGCTCTGTGCGGGCCGCTGCTGCTGCCCTGGGCGACGGGCAACACCGCCACACAGTTCGTGACGAAGCCCTTCAGCCCCTACGGGCTGTTCGGCTCGGACAACCTGGGTAGGGATGTGCTGTCTCGGTTCCTCGCCGGCGGTGTGACCCTCATCGTCTACGGTGTGCTGGCCACTGTCCTCGGTATTGTCGTCGGTGCGATCATCGGCATGCTCGCCGCCTATGTAGGCGGGACGTTCGACGCCGTGATCATGCGCCTCAACGATGTCATCCTCGCCATCCCGCAGCTCGTGTTCGCACTCCTTGCGATCACGGTGCTCGGGCCGCAGGGGTGGGTGCTCGTGACCGTCATCGGACTCACCCACGCCCCGCGCATCGCCCGGGTCGCGCGGTCGGCAACCCTGGGCGTCATCACCGAGGACTACATCAAGGCCGCCGAGATGTACGCGATGCCGCGGTGGAAGGTGCTCATGCGTGAGCTGCTGCCCAACATCACCGGACCGCTGAGCGTGGAGGCCGGGCTGCGCCTGACCTACTCGATCGGCTATATCGCCTCGCTGTCGTTCCTCGGTCTCGGCCTGCAGCCGCCCGCGGCCGACTGGGGTCTGATGATCAACGAGAACCGCATCGCCCTGTCCATCCAGCCCTGGGGTGTGCTGCTGCCGGTCATCGCGATCGCGCTGCTGACCATCGGCACCAACCTGCTCGCGGACTCCTTCGCCAGAGCCACCGCATCGACATCCGTGGAGGCATGATGAGCCCGAAGACAGAAACCGTTCGCCACGATGCCGCGAACGAACCAAACGAGAAGATCGTCCTACGGGTGTCCGACCTGCGGGTGCTCACGAACGCCGACGATGAGATCCTCCACGGCGTCGACTTCGCGCTGTCCCGCGGGGAGATCCTCGGGCTCGTCGGCGAGTCGGGGTCGGGCAAGACCACTGCGGGCCTGGCCTGCATGGGTCACTTCCGGGAAGGGCTGAAGTTCGGGTCCGGGTCCGTGAGCATCTGGCCGCGCGGTGAGGCCACCCACGTGGAAGTCGGCGACCTCGACGAGGTGGCCCTGCGTGATCTGCGCGGATCCCGGATCGCGTACATCCCACAGGACCCCGCACTCTCGCTCAACCCGGCCATGCGTGTGGGCGAACAGATCCGGGAAGTCCTCGACATCCACGATTTCGGATCCTCGGAGCGGGAGCGGACCGATCGCGTCGCCGAGGTGCTCGTCGATGTCGGACTGCCCGGAGACAAGGCGTATCAGAAACGCTGGCCGCACCAGCTCTCCGGCGGTCAGCAGCAGCGTATCGGCATCGCCATGGCCTTCGCCATGTACCCCGATGTGCTCATCCTCGACGAACCGACGACCGGACTGGACGTGTCCACGCAGTCGGTCGTGCTCGACACGATCCGGCAGATGACGGTGGCGAACAATGTCGCGGGCCTCTACATCACCCACGACCTGGCTGTCATCAAGGACATCTCCGACCGGGTGGCCGTGATGCTGCGCGGTGACCTCGTCGAAGAGGGACCGGTGTCGTCGGTCCTCGACGACCCGCAGCACGAGTACACGAAGATGCTCATGGCAGCTGTGCCGGACCTGGCCGGCCGCAAGACGATCGGCGACGGTGCCGCGGAAGCGAAGGAACCGTCCGAAGACGACGAGAAGACGCATATCCTCGTCTCGACAGGGGAGCGTGGCGGGTCGGGGGATACGGTCGGTTCCGGATCCGGCGGCGACGCACCGGACGGGGCGACCGCCTCGGCGGGGGAGCGGGACGGCGGCGCCGCCTCGGCGAATGCGCCTCTGCTCGAGGTCGCGGATGTGGCGCTCGCCTACGGGAAGGCGCAGATCCTCAACGGGATCAACATGGTCCTGGAACCGGGGGAGTGCACGATGCTGCTCGGCGAATCGGGATCGGGCAAGACGACCCTGTCGCAGTGTGTGGCCGGGCTCAACGACGATTACTCCGGGTCGGTGCGGCTGCGGGGCACGGAGCTGGCGCGGTCGACGCGCAAGCGCACGAACGAGCAGCGGGTGGGCATTCAGTATGTGTTCCAGTCGCCGTTCTCCTCGCTCAATCCGCGTCGGTCGATCGGTCAGTCGCTGTCGGTGCCGCTGGAGATGAGCGGTGAGGGCACGGCCGCGAGCCGGAAGGCCGCCGTCGAGGAGGCCCTCGACTCGGTGCGGTTGGGGCGGTCGTTCTATCACCGGCGTCCCGGTGACCTCTCTGGTGGCGAGCGGCAGAGGGCCGCGATCGCCCGAGCCCTGGTCAATGCGCCGTCGGTGATGGTGTGTGATGAGATCACCTCGGCGTTGGATGTCAGCGTGCAGGCCTCGATCGTCGCGCTGCTGCGGACCCTGCGGGAGGAACGACAGCTGGCGCTGCTCTTCGTCACGCACAACATCGCGCTGTCGAGGCACATCGCCGACAACCTCGCCGTGCTCAACAAGGGCAAGATCGTCGACTACGGTCCGACCGCCTCGGTGCTGGAGAATCCGTCGCACGAGTACACGCGGGCGCTGATCTCTGACGTGCCGAAGTTCTGAGGGGCTGAATTACCACAAAACGTCCGAGCCATCTGTTCGCGAACAGATGGCTGGGACCTTATGTGTTGGGCGACGCACCTAATGTGTTGTCGATCGAGGTCAGTCTGCTGACGAGCGCTGAGGCGTGAGGTCTTTCGCACGGACTGGTCCTGTGTCTATTGACGTTGATCTGGGCGGGAAGAACTCTGTTTTCGGACTTATCGAAATGGGCGATAGGTAGATCCGAAAAGATCGGTTGGACGGCACAGTTTCACGGGCGACACTATTGAATTCCACGATTTCAAGAAAGGTCCCAAGAAGATGAGCACACTCGAAGTCCGCACAATGAGAGCACAATTGCGGGTATCGGCCGCTGAATCGCCCTGGAACTGGAAGCCGACGGTCAGCGGACCAGCTGACATCGCGACGACACCGATTCATCTGACCACGCAGGGAACCAGTGATGAGTGAAATGGCCGTGAAGCGGTCGCCGGATGCAGCCAGGCCCGCCGACACTCTGACGATGACCCTCTTCCACGCAGCGCTGCGCAGAGATCTCGAACGAGCCCGATTCCTGCTGGAGAACCCACACTGGCTGAGCCCGCGGCGTGCACGCAGCCTCGGTCGGATGCTGCTGTGGAATATGGGTGAGCTGCGCCGACACCATGAGGGAGAAGACCACTTTCTGTGGCCCCTGCTGCTCGAGCGCTCGCCGGAGAGTTCTGATCTGCTCGATGCCATGGAGGACGAGCATCAGGCAATCGACGAACCGCTTGCAGACCTTGAGGCTGCTGCCCGCGGTCTCGTCGCCGCACGCAATGGGCCGCAGGAGGTTCTTGCCGCCCTCGACGTGCTGGAAGGACCATTGCGGGCACACCTCGAGCACGAGGAAGCCGACGGAATGGACATTGCCACTCGTGTGCTCACCCACCAAGAATGGAAGGAATTCGAACAGCGGGCATGGGCTGCAGGCTATACGCCGCTCGAGGCGCTCCGGTTCCTTGCCTGGATATGCGACGGGGTCGATTGGAACCCATCGGTATTGCGGCGCACTCGCATGCCCGTTCCCTTCTGGCGAGTGATGGCCGGGCCACTTTCGTCTATCGCGGCGGTTCCGGGTGCGAGCGTCTGGGCAGGCACTCCGGCCGCGCGGATCAGGAGTCGGCTGACCCCGCGATGAGCAGGATCCTCGACTCCGCTCAATGGTCTCCGATCCCTTCGATGAGCCGGGTCATGAGGAGTTCTGCAGCCGGGGCGTGCAGGTCGGGGCGGGCGACGAGACCGACGTCGACGTTGAGCTTGCTGCCGTGCTCATCCACGAGCGGTGCGCCCCGTCCTTGTGCGAATGAGTTCGGGACGATGAGCCGACCTAAGCCTCGAGTGTGCAGCTCCTCGGCGACGGCAGGAGTCGCGACCTGAGCGACGATGCTCAGGGAGATTCCAACCCGTCGAGCCTCCGCTTCCAGAGCCTGTCGAACGCCGACCCCGCCGTCGAGGATGATCAGACGAGTCTCGTGCAGGCTCGAAAAGGGAGTCGCGGACATCCGGGCCTGCCGCGGCGGGTCATCAACGACGATCAGTGAGTCGCGCAGCAGCCGTTCCCATCGCAGGACCGCGGTGCCGAACCGGACCACCAGAGCGATGTCCACTGAGCCGTCTGCGACGGCACGTTCGAGGGCATCGCTCGACTGCGACGTGATGACGAGATCAATACCGGGGAAGTCGCTGGCGAAGTCTGCCAGGACTCTTCCCAGGCCAGGGACGGTGGCCCCGGCGATGACGCCGAGGCGTATCCGTCCATGGCGGATACCTGCCATATCGTCGACGACCTGACGGATCGCGTCCAACGACGACAGAGCAGTCCGAGCCGCAGGCAGGACGGCGACTCCTGCCGGAGACAGACTCACCCTCCGCGTGCTCCGTAGGAAAAGACTCTGACCCAACACAGTCTCGAGCTCCTTGATGCGCGAACTGATCGTCGATTGAGCGGTACCGGCTCTATCGGCGGCGGCACTGAACGACTCCTCCTCGGCGACCAGGAGGAAGGCTTCGAGTTTGGACATGTCCATGTGGACCTGCTTCGCGAGTCACGACGAATCGGCTGTGATCATGAGTTGGCCGTTGGCCGGGAGGACAGGTGTGTCCGTTTCAGCCAGGTCGGTCTCATCATCTCTGGGCAAGAATTCGGCATGCCGGAATCCCATGGGAAGTCCGTGAGCCGACCAGAGGGACTGACGGTCCATGAGCTGGGCATGGACATGAGGTTCCGTGCTGTTTCCCGAATTGCCGCAGTCGGCGATGTGTTCTCCTGCTCTGACCCGATCGCCCACCTGAACTCGAAGAGATCGTCTGCGTATGTGGGCAACGACGGCGAAAGTCCCATCGTCTGCCCGGATCGTGACGTGGTTGCCGAAGATCCAGTGTGGGCCGCCCATCGTTCGCACTGTCTGCTCGATGGCGAGGTAGACGTGTGAGAGAGGACTTGTCCGGCTGCGGTGGTCCCTCTGCCAATCGCTCGCATTGACGACGACGCCGTCGACCATGGCGAGTACGGGGAGCCCCTGACCGGGGAACTGATCCGCTGGAAGCATGCCGGTCGTCGTGGGGTAGTCTGCGACTCCCTGACTCTCTTCGGGCCACGCGACGAGGTCGATGGCATGAGACTGGCCGTACATGCGCACTCCGTGACTGGGAATCTTCGTCGCGGGGCTGTTCGCCGCGAGCCATCGGCCTCGGACGGGTGGGTGCAGAAGATGAAGCCGGGTAGGACCGTGGGGACGGCCGAAGGCACACACAGCCAGAAAGATCGCCGCCAGCGTCAGTGCAGCATACGACGCGCCGGACAGCATGGTCAGCAATGGTCGCGGGGTCGGAAGAAATGCCGCCACGGCCGTGATCAGCATAATGGCGACCACAGCGTGGGCGAGGATGATTCGAACTCTGAACATCCACTCCCGCAGCGCGGTCACAGAAGACACGGGGTTGTCTTCGACGCTCGTCATGTCGACACCGCTTCGGTCAGGAGGTCACCGATAGTGGTGCCCAGAAGAGTGGGGTCTTCGAGATGTGCAAGGTGCCCCTGCCCGGGCAGGACAGTGATCGGTGCCCGTGGGATGCGCTCCGATACGCGGTCGAAGGCAGGTCCATATGGTTCGACCGCATGTGATCGTTCGCCGACGATCAGAGCCGCAGCCACGTTGTCCCATTCGGTGCTGGGCGTGAAATCGTTGAGAGCGGCGAGTTCCGCAGCGAGGGGCCTGGCCAGTTCTTGCAGGTGTGGCCACTCGGGCTGTTCCTTCATGGCTTCGACAAGCTCAGGTTCGAGCCCGCTGATGTCGCGGTTGATGATGACAACCCGTTCATCGAGATCGGCCTCTGCCATAGTCGACACGGCGTCCTCGGCGAACGGAGGAAGCACGGGGTCGTAGGCGACCACTGATCCAACGCGCGTGTCCTGGGCGGCAGTTTCGAGTGTGATCGTCCCACCGAGGCTCCATCCCACGAGGTGCACCGGCTGCTTAAGATGATCGATCCAGGCCCGCAGGTCACCGATCTCGGTGTGCAGGTTGTACCCTGCCCCTTGTGCGCCGCTATGCCTCCGGCCCCGTCGGTCGAGGATCAACACGGGTCCCGCGCAGTTCATCGCCCGCACTGCCGCAATGAAATCGTGGGAATCAGCCATTGCTCCGGGCACGACGATGACCGGAGGCCCGGATCCTTCTCGCCGCACCGCGTGCAGCTGTATGCCTTCGCGCTCGATGAGCACTGATTCGAAGTGGTGGTTCGAGGTTGTCATATGTGGTCCTCATCTGAAACGGCGGCGTCGTTGAGCCGAAATCGTGTACCGGTGTCGTCGTCGAATTGCCCGGACGGCATGTTCGCGGCAAAGAAAAGGTATAGTACAGAATGTACTTTACACTAATTGAACTCGACAGCGTCGTCGTCAATGCTGCTGTCCTCCAGTGCTGTCTCCGCTGCGCATGAGCAGTGATGCCGGCGATGGAAGGCGAGAGGGGCAATGGCTGACACGTCTGTGCCGAGCGGAACGGAGATGACGTGCCTGCACTCGAAGAGCTGGAAACCGAAACAATCATCCATGCGCCACTTGCAGAGGTCTGGGAGTTGGTCGGCGATCCTCGTCGACTCGCCGACTGGAGTCCACAGGTCGTTTCGTCGGAATTCTGCGACGGTGCGGACACTGCATCGCTCGGCGTCCGCTTCGTCAATCACAATCATGACCACGGAATGAAGTGGTCGACATCTGCGGAGATCGTACGGTTCGTGCCCCTCCGTGAAATGGCATTTCGGGTCGACGAAAACTGGCTGGTGTGGTCATTCACTCTGGAGCCGATGGGTGCGGAGGCGACTCGCGTGGTCCACCGTCGCGAGGCACCGCACGGAATATCCGATTGGGCTCATGCCATGACCGAAAAGCACATGGGTGGAACGGCCGCGTTCACACGGAGCATGAGGGACGGGATGGACCAGACTCTCCTGCGGATCAAGAGGGCCTCGGAGCAGGAGGGGCGAAACGCCTCGTCCCATGCGAACGGAACCCGCCGCCTCCACACATCTCGCCTGGTCCTCGATGTGCCTGACCGTGACGATGCCGCGGACATATTCGCCATCGTCGGGGATCACCGCGCTGTTGCGCACAATCCTTCGGACTATGTCAGCGACCTTCAGGGGACGACCGAACTCATCGAGAGGTGGCTTCGCCACTGGGCGGATCACGAATACGGGTACTGGTGCGTGCGGGAGATTCGGACGGGGCGAATCATCGGCTACTGCGGGACGAAGAGGATGCGTATCAACGGCATGCCGGCCCGCAACCTGATAGCTCGGTTTCATCCGGACGCATGGGGGTCGGGATATGCGACCGAGGCTGTCAAGGCGGCGCTTGAGCGGGCCGACGCTCATGCCGAGGACGGTCCCGTTGTCGCCCGGGTGCGACCAGAGAACCTGGCCTCGCGAAACGTGGCACTCAAGCTGGGCCTCCGGCGCGATCCCGACATGGACGAGCGCGGACCCGACGGGATCGAAGAAGTCTTCAGTGACCGTCTGACGTGACGCTCGCTGCTCGGGGCAGTGAGGCTCGTTCGGGTGGGAATCTGCGTTTCCACGTAGATGCT
This sequence comes from Brevibacterium sp. S22, assembly GCF_004745485.1. Classification (GTDB taxonomy): domain Bacteria; phylum Actinomycetota; class Actinomycetes; order Actinomycetales; family Brevibacteriaceae; genus Brevibacterium. The sequence goes on along the minus strand of NZ_RHFG01000023.1, from coordinate 48,138 downwards.
CACTGTCTTGATGTTTGTGGACGAGGGGGCTTGTGGCGGGGGAGATCGACCATTAAAGTGGGTAAAGTACAACACGTACTTTACATCTGGAGGTCTGACAGTCATGACTCGAATCGCAATCATCGTCGGCAGCACCCGCGTACACCGCCGCGGCCGCATGGTGGCCGACTGGGTATACGAACACGGGCGAGCGAAAGCGCCGGAAGGAGTGCACTTCGACATCGTCGATCTGGTCGACTTCGCCCTTCCGGTCCTCGACGAGCCCGCACCTGCGGCGTGGGGTGTGTATGAGCATGCCTATTCGCGACAGTGGGCAGAGACCATCGATTCTTACGATGGGTACGTCTTCGTCCTGTCCGAGTACAACCACGGCGTACCGGGTCCGTTGAAGAACGCTATCGACTATCTGTACAACGAATGGATCAACAAGTCGGCCGGATTCGTCAGCTATGGAATGCACGGCGGCGTTCGTGCAGTCGAGCAGATGCGCATGATTGCCGCTGAACTGGGACTTGCCGATGTGGGTGCACAGGTCGTGCTGTCGACGTTCACGGACTTCGACTACACCGGCTGGGATGAGTCCGACCCCGCGGCGACAGGAACATTCGCTCCGGCGCTGCGACAACTGGCTGATCTGTCTGCCACTCTGCATGCGGTGGTGACATGGGCTGAGGCGATGACCACCGTGCGTCGGAAACTCTCAGCGGCATGAACACGCGAACATCTTCCTGGGCCGTGCCGGTCATTCTCCTCGGCGCAGTCCTCCTGCCGTTGGCGATGTCCGGGGCCAGTGTTGCAGTGCCGGCAATCGGCGATGACCTGGAGTCCGCAGGATCTGCGGCGTCGTGGGTAGTCACCGGGTACTTTCTTGCGGCTTCGTCGCTCATGCTGGTCACCGGTTCCCTGGGGGATAACCTCGGGCGGCGACGAACGTATCGCTTCGGCATCGTCATCTACATCCTCGGCGCGGTCTGTGCCGCTTTCGCGCCGAGCATCACCATACTCCTCGCGGGGAGAGTGTTGAGCGGGATGGGGGCCGCGGCAGTGATGGCAGGCGGTGCGGCAACTGCTGCAGCGGCATTCACCGGTCCTGCGAGAAGTCGAATGTTCGCCGCGATCGGAACAGCGGCCGCAGTCGGACTTGCGGCGGGTCCTGTCGTATCGGGAGGACTGGTCGAAACGCTCGGATGGCGGGGTGCATTCATGGCGTTCGCTCTGGCAGGTCTGGCTGTGTTCGGCGGATCCTTCGCCTTGCCGGAATCCCATGGGGACGACTCGGTGCGTATCGATTGGATCGGTGCCGCGCTGGTCGTCGCCGGCCTCTGCTCCTTTATGCTCGCGATAGCTGGGGCGCCCAGTCGCGGCTGGGCAAACCCAGTCACGCTCGGCGCCGGCATGCTTGCTCTTGTGTGCTTCGCAGCACTCCGTTTTCATGCTCGCAGAGTCGCTTCTCCCATCATCGACTTCTCGCTGTTGCGCAACCCGAACTTCTCGGGCTGGTTGATCGCGTTGGCAACAGTGTCGTTCGGCTACGCCGGACTGCTCGCCCACTTGCCCAGCTACCTGCACAGCGTCTTCGCATACTCTCCGTCGCAGTCGGGGCTCATGCTGCTGACTCCGGTCGTGCCCATGGTGCTGCTGCCGATGCTGGTGGGGCAGCTGAGCACCAAAGTGCCGGCCCGACTGATGATCGGTCCTGGCCTGCTCGCCATCGCTGCCGGCAATGCGTGGCTCGGGTTCGCAGTGTCCCCCGATTCTTCCGCGCCAGAGCTGATCCTTCCCCTCGTGCTCATCGGTCTCGGTCTGGGGACAGCCACAGGCATCGTGGATGCGCAGGCCATGAATCACGTCGAGCCGGAGAAGCACGGGCAGGCAGCAGGCTTGGTGAACACGGTCCGAGGAGCATCGACAACGCTCATTATGGCTCTCTTCGGTTCGGCGGTCGTAGGACTCATCGGATTGGAGACCGGTGATCCGCAACTGGCGGGCAGGCTTGCGACGGGTGTCGACATCGGTGGCGATGCGGCACTCGCGGGAGCAATCAGCTTCGGCTGGACTTTCGCGCAGTGGGGCCTTGCGGCGGTCTGCGCAGTGGGTGCAGTCGTGGTCATGGTCCTTCTCGGGCGTCCGACGCGCAGCCGTTTTGAGAGTCTGCCGAGGGAGAGTAAGGTAAATTGACTGCTTTACACCATGACGAAGCCAATACTCGAGATGAAAGGTGAGGGATGACTTCGACTTCCAATACGCCGGTTCCAGCTGGAAAATCAACGAGCCGTCTGCGCCCTGAGAAGCGCGCCGCGATCATGGAAGGCGGTCGGACAGTACTGGCCCAGCATGGGATCGAACGGGCAAGCATCGATGCGATCGCCACCGCGTCCAATGTGTCCACCCGAACCATCTACAAGCACTTCAAGGACAAAGCGACGCTGTGCACCGAGATCATTGCCGAATCCGCAGCTCGAGTGGCCGAGGACATCACGGCACTCATCGAGAAGCACCTCTTGGAGGCAATCAGTGTCGAAGGCAGAGAATCGGCTATGACCGACTTCGCGACGGCGTGGCTGCTGACAGAAGCGCCGTCGGAGGAACACCGCATCCTCATGGATCAGATGCATGGCATCGCCTCGCACGAAGAGCCGGCCCTCGTTGAGGCGTGGTACCAAGCGGGGCCCGGATTGGTCCTTGGTAAGCTGTCCGAGGCTTTCCAAAGTTGGGATGAGCGTGGACTGCTGACGGTTCCCCGTGCGGACATCGCTGCGGCACACTTCGCTCAGCTCGTGTCTGCGGGGCCGAACACTGTCGCTGTTTCGAACCTCAGCGCAGCAGAGCGATCGATATGGATCAGCGCCGGAGTCGACGTCTTCCTTCGTGCATATGGCACGTAAAGCTGGACTCATGCGACGCAACACTGCACAACTGCTGCGGATCGGGTTCTTTGCCGACGGAGTGTTCAAGGCGGTCGTCGCCGTTGTGATGCTGGTTCTGCTCGAGCCGATCACGAGGCACAATGGAGCCCCTGCCTGGCTGCTTCTGCTGACCGTGCTGGCGGTGTCGATCAGCGCGGTCGCTGAGATCGCGTATGCAGCTCGAAACGGGACCGGAACGCACACGAAATATCTTGTGGCCTACGACGCAGGATGGTTCCTTGCGACCGCAGCTGCGCTCTTCTTGGTGTTCGGGCGCGGGGCAGAGGGATGGACGCTGTGGCTCAGCTATCAGGTCATCGCCTCACCGATCATCGCCATCGTCTTCTTCCGCGGCTCGCGACCCGGCCCGTGACACCGCGACATTGGTCGCCAGGCCGTCGAGGATGACTTCGAGGCCCTCGGAGAAGTCGGTGTCTTCTCCCGCTTCGCCGTCGTCCGTGTTGCCGCTGCGAAATGCCTCGGAGGACAGCGCCTCGGCGAGGTGCGGAAATGTCTCTGAGGAGATCACCTGCGCCAGCGCTTCGCCGTACGCGCGTTCGCTCTCGGATTTCGCCTGTCCGGGTTCCCGTCCTTCCTCAAGTTCTGTCTGAAGCAGAGCTGATTGCCGGACAAAGCCGCTGAGCAGCGTGAGCGCCGAGAGCTTCTCCTTCGCGCTCATCCCAGTATGGGCGAGCTCTGCGAGCCCCCGTTCGAGCCAGGCCACCTGATTCGGTCCCGAGGGAGCGCGATAGATGGGAACGCGGGGGAGCCAGGGTCGCTCCTGATACAGCGTCCACAGATCACCCGCCCATGATCGAAGGCCCTCCCGCCAATCGGCCCCGGCCGGGCGTGGGGCGGTCGGCCGACTGGCCGCATCGATCATGAGCTGAAGCAGTTCGTGCTTAGAACCGATATGTCGGTACAACGACATGGCCGTCACGTTCAGCTCCACAGCGACCTTGGGCAGCGTCGCCGCCTCAAGTCCGCCGCCATCAGCGAGTCGGACGGCGGTGCTCACGACGGTCTCGACATCGAGGGTCGACTTCCGGCCCCGCTGCTGTGGTGCTTCCGGAAGCCGCCAGAGCCTTCTGAAGAAGTCCGGTACAGCGTTATCGGTCATGAACTCTCCACTTCCACCAACATGAACACGATTCTACAGACCCATATAGTTTAAGGCATATAGTTTCTATGATATCGTCATTCGCATGACTCAGAGAACACGATCACAGCCACCCACGCCGGCCGGCCGAGTACATGATGTCGATGCACTCCGGGGCTTTGCCCTGCTAGGGATCTTCGTCGTCAACATCACGTTCATGGCATCTGCCTATCCGGGCAACCTCGTCGATGATCCGAACTTCTCGGGACCAATTGATGATGCCGTCCGGTTCCTTGTGGCCGCGCTGTTTTCAATGAAGTTCTACCTGCTCTTCTCCTTCCTGTTCGGATACAGCTTCGTGCTGCAGATGGACGCTGCTGCTCGGGCGGGGGCTGCATTCGTGCCGCGCATGCTGCGCCGGTCGTTGGGGCTCTTCATCTTCGGGGCAGGGCACATCGTGCTGCTCTACAGCGGAGACGTCCTCACAACGTACGCGGTGATCTGCCTGGTGCTACTGGCGATGTATCGCGTCCGAGATCGGACGGCGCTTGTGACGAGCGGAATCATCTACGCATTTGTGACGCTGTCGCTCGTCGTCAGTGCCGCCTTCCTCGACCGCTCGATGTTCATGCCCAGCCATGACGAGGCACTCGCTCAGGCCGCAACACAGACTCAGGCCATGCTCGGTGGCCCGCTCGAGATCCTGGGCCACCATCTGGCCGGGCTGGACCTCCTGGTCATCCAGGCGGCTTCCCTTCAGGGGCCGACGGCGCTGGCGATGTTCCTCATCGGGATGATCGCCGCGCGACGCCGGCTGTTCTCGGACCTGGGGAATCGGACGCAGCTTCTGCGGCGGGTTCAGCTGGTCGGCTTCGCGGTCGGTCTGCCCGGTGGAGTGCTCTTCGCCTGGCTCGGAGGAGATGCCAACACATGGGCGACAGCGGTGAGCGTGGTGACGGCCCCATTCCTCAGTGCCGCGTATGTGGCCACTCTCATCCGCCTCCTGCATGTTCGGCAGGGTGGGCCGATGCGCAGAGTCCTCGAACCGGTCGGTCGCATCGCCCTGACGAACTACCTCGGGCAGTCGTTGGTGGGCCTCGTCCTGTTCACCGGGATCGGCCTCGGCCTTGCCGGCGGGGTCTCACCATTGATGCTCTTCGTGCTTGCTGTGGTGATCTTCGCGGTGCAGGCCGTGGTGAGTGCCTGGTGGCTGCGGTCCCACCGGTACGGGCCGGCCGAATACCTCCTCAGGCTGTTGACCAATTGGAGCAGGCCGAGACGCGGCCGGTCGGTGTCGGCGCCGAGCAGCCTTCCACCCTCTGCCGCCTGAGCGGCGGGGTCGCAGAGTGGCAGGGTGCCGATGCGATGCCCGCGGTCACCTGCCGTTCCATTCGAGTCCGTGGGCTCAGGTCACCTTCTGCGGGAGTCCCTGACCGCACCGGCCAGGTCGCCGGAGAGATCCTGGCGGGTGAGGTGGGTGAGGCGACTGATCGCCCTGATCAGCCCGTCTGATCCGCGGTAGCCGACGGATCGGGCAGCGGAGGCGACCGTCGATCCCGCACGGATCCTGCGCAGGGCCAAGTTGAGTCGTCTCCGCGTCCTCCACTGCACGAAAGACATGCCGAGATCGTCTCTGACGATCCGTTCGACGTGCCTTCTGCTCATCGAATGTCGCGCGGCGACAGCGGTCAGCGGCACCAGCAGGCTCATGGGATCGTCCATAATCGCTCTCACTGCGCGGTGCTGCGGTTCCGGAATGGAGAAGTCATCGACGGCGAACGTGCTGAGCTCCGCGTCGAGAGTCTCCCTGAACGGCCTACGTTCGGCCTCGCAGCTCGGGGACGAGGCGAGGATGAGCAGAGCGGTTTCACGAATGGTGTCTGATCGGCGGATATGCAGGAACCCCTCGGGAGGCTCTGTCACCGGTGACAGACGCGGGCCGAGCATGATGGAATCCGATTTCGTCGTGACCGAGTGGTCGATGCCCGAACCCAGCCACAGGCTGGACTCGGAGCCGAGGCTGAGGCGCGTCGGTTCGAATCTGTGTCCGCGCAGATGGACGTCCACGGACCCGCTGATGACATGAATGAGCAGCGGGTACGGATGGCTGTGCCAATCATGGCCCGTGAAGTGCACCGGTCGTTCAGCCTCGGTGTCGCTGCGTCGTCGAAGAACATGTCGTGCTGGTCGAGTGATGGTGTCGCCTTTGTCGTAGGTGAATCGAAGAGTTTGGTTAGGCTGGGCTATGTTGTCTGATTCTAGTCCTACTCACCTGACAGAGGTAGCCAATGTCCTTGCTCCGTCGCATCAGCGCGCTCTTTGTGGGTGCAGGTCTTCTGCTCATCAGTGCCTGTGCGGACCCCACGAGCGCTGCTGACGACAGCTCCTCGGCGAGCGGATCCGAGACGCGTGTTGTCACAACCGAGCAGGGAGAGGTTGAGGTTCCTGCCGATCCGCAGCGGGTGGTCGTGCTCAACTACGCCCTGGCAGGCTACCTCTTCGATCCCGATGTGCCGGTCGTCGCCACCACCCCCGAGGTGACGGAAACCGATGGGGAGTTCTCACAGTTCTGGTCTGAGGAGGCTGAGGCGCAGGGAACCGAATTCCTCCCGTGGAGCAACGATGGATTCGACCTCGAGGCCATCATCGCGGCCGATCCTGACCTCATCATCGCCGGAGGGATCGGGTTCCCGCTCAAGCATGCGACCGATTCCTACGACAGATTGCAGGAGGTGGCGCCCACGGTGCTCGTGTCCGGGGATAAGCAGACATGGCAGGACCAGTTCTCATTCATCGCCTCCGACGTGCTGGGCAGACAGGCGGACTATGAGAAGTTCGTATCCGTCTATGAGGATCGCGTCGCCGAGGTGAAGGACAACATCTCGATCCCCGAGGGTGAGATCTCCATCCTCACGCTCGACAGCAAGGACACGCCCTACATCCTCATCGAGGGCGAGAGTCTGTCGGCGGAGCTGGAACCGCTCGGTTTCACGACTGCTCCGCTGTTCGAAGAGAACGACATCGAACCCTACACTGCCGGTGGAGACATGTTCGGGCCCTCGCTCGAGGTTCTGCCTGACATTCTGAACTCGGAGACGGTCTTTGTGGTCGGCTTCAACAATGCGAGCATCGGCGTCGACGACCTCAAGGACGAAGCGCCGTACGATCGAGTCCCTGCCTTCGAGTCCGGTCAGGTCCACGACCTCCCGTACTGGTCGATGCGCGGCGACTACGACGAGGCGATGGCTCTGCTCGACATCGTTGAGGACATGTTCCCCGCGACGCAGTGATGAGGAAAGCGGTCAGCGATCAGTCGACGGCGCAGCGGGTGGGACATCCTCATCGTCGGTGTCTTCATCGTCATCGTTCTCATCCTCAGCGGTCTCGTCGGAGCGACCGAATTCGTCGGGATCGACCTTTTTGAGGTACTCGGCTGATGGCGCGCCCCCGGCCTCGTGGTCGAGATTCTCCGCAGCCTTGCGCATGCTGTCTGCAGTGGTGCCATCGGTGTTGTCTTCGGTCGACATTCTCGTCACCTTTCGCTGGAGAGCGCGGGCGGGTGATCAGTCTACGCGGGTCCCCTCGCTGAGCAGTACCCCCAGCTGTGTCGACCGAAGCACTGTCAGATTCGTCGGGGTTGTTTACAGGGGCCGCCCGGTGATGACAGGCTGACGTCAACGCTCCAAGCGTTGCGGGGCTCCTGTCGGTCCCGTCGCCTGAATCGCGGAAGCCGAGGAGGAACAAGCGATGAACACCAGTCAGCTACGCAAGTTCTACGAGCAGGGCGGACCCTACGCCACGGTCTACTTCGAAGGGCGGTCCCCTTCGGCCGATGCCGACACGCAGCTGCGTCTGCGCTGGTCGGACCTGAGGGAACGACTGTCCTCGGCCGGGGCGGATGAGTCCCTCCTCGAATCCATCGATGCCATCGTCCTCGTCGACGAACCGACCGAGGTCCACACGGATGGCCGAACCATCGTGGTGAACTTGCACGGTGTCCAACTCGATGCGCATTGGGACGCCGCTCTGGGAGATGGGGATGACGCCCATTACGGAGACGTGCCAGAACTCGGTGCTTACCTCCGCCAGGAATGCAGACAGTTCGATGTGGTCCTCGTCATCGCAGGCCAGGACGGCGCAACCGTCCGCGAGCTGAGTGTGACCCCGGATCGTGAACGAAGTGAGTTTGACGGGGTCCACGTGACCGGCGACAACGACGAAGACATCAACAAGCCGCGGCGAGGCGCGTACTCGCACAACCAGATCCGGCGCCGTGTCGACGAGATCATCAAAGACCATGCGCGCAGTGTCGCTGACTTCGTCGATCGACTCATCACGGATCACGCACCAGATGCGGTCGTATTGGCCGGAGAGGTCCAGGGCAGAACGGCGGTCAAGGCCGAGCTGTCTGTGAAGGCCGAAGAGCTGCTTCACGAGATCTCGGAAGGCGGCGACGATGATGAGGGCGCTGAAGAGGCGATCGATGTGGCGGTGCGAACGCTCGTCACCAGCCTTGCCCAGGAGCGCGAGGCCGCGAACTCGGAGCGGCTGGCCGAGAGCAAGGCACATGACCGTGCGGTCGAAGGCCGCGCCGAGGTCGAGAAGGCTGTCGGGCGCGGAGCTGTGGCAACCCTGCTGCTTGATGACGCCGAGGCATCGGAAGGGGAGGCCGCCATCGTGGCCCAGGCCGTCCTGTCCTCAGCAGACATCGGACTCAGCCATGATCCGATGCCGGACGGCATCGCGGCGATCCTCCGTTACGACGTGGGTTCTGCTCTGGCCGATTGACCCGGTGCTCGTCTGTTTCGAGCGGCCGAGCCTCGGCAGAACCTCAACAATATCGAGCAAGCTCACAGCTTCGATCGGCGGTCTCTGAGCGCAGCACAATGCGGCGGCATATCCCCGTGGGCTCGGCAGAGAAGAGATGTTGAGTGCGTCGAGTTCGCAGACTTCGGGAGCGCTGATCGAAGCCGTCCATTGCCGGTCCGAGTTGGACCGTGATGGCGCTCGTTTGACCTGTTTGAGGGTGAGATCGCCGGGCGGCACAGACAGACCGTGTCCGGTGGTCTTCACCGCGGCTTCTTTGCCCACCCAGAGGTCGATGCGCTGACGAACGGGATCCTCGCCATCGGGCAGTGATTCCGAGGGGTTGATGACATAGTCGTCGAAGCCTGAGAAGACATCGCTCGGAACCTGCTCGATGTCGACTCCTATCGGTGAGGACGCAGGCGCCGAGGCGATCACGACCGTGTCGTTCGAGCGCGACAGACTCAGTTCGGCCCCGGGTACTTCTGGTTTCCCATGGGGACCGCCGCACGTGCGACAGCGGCGTGTCAGCGCCAAGTCGCCGGCCTCTTTGAGATCGATGCCGAGGCGGCGGGCAGCCATGAGCCGAAAGAGCAGATGCGCTCCTCGGTACGCATCCCGATCCGTGCGCCTGCGAAAACGGTCTGCTCGAGCAGCTTCGTCCGCTGACAGCAGCGTATCGAGCCAGGGGTGTTCGGTCAGCACTCGGTCGATCGCTGCGATGTCGCTGATGAGATATTCGATCGCGGTGCTCGTCATCTCCGACTGATCCGACGGTACTGCGACACGGCGATGGGGGAGAAGACGGCGATGACCGCAATGCAGCTGAGGATCGCATAGATGACGGCGTTGTCGGCCGCCCACCCTGTGCTGGTGATGAATCCTGCCGGCGGTGCGTTGCCGAAGAGCTCTCGGACGCTGGTGGCGACGGCGGTGATCGGATTCCATGCGGCGATCGCCTGCAGCGGGCCTGGAAGGGTGTCGATCGAGACGAAGGCCCCGGAGATGAAGGTGACGGGGAAGAGCCAGATGAGCCCGAGGCTCTGCGCCACCTCGACGCTCCTGGCCGTCAGCGCGATGACCGCACCGATCCACGACATGGCGAAGCTGAAGAGGAGCAGGAGCGTGATGCCGAGCAGCGCCGAACCGAATCCCTCGGTGATGCGCCACCCGATGAGCAGACCGCAGATCATCGTCACCGCCACGGAGATCAGGCTGGTGACCAGGTCCGAGGATGTTCTGCCCAGAATCACGGCGACCCGTGACATCGGCAGCGAACGGAACCGGTCGATGAGACCGAGCTGCAGGTCCTTGGCGAGGTAGACGGCGGTGAAGGAGGAATTGAAGGTCAGCGTCTGAGCCAGAATCCCACCGATGAGGAATTCCCGGTACGGGCCACCGCCGAGGCTGCCGCCGAAGACGAACGCGAGAAGGAAGACGAAGATCACCGGCTGGACAACCCCCGTGACCAGGGCACCCGGAGTCCGGCGGACGGTGAGCAGATTGCGCCAGGCGATGACGGAGCTGTCGCGGGCGGCCGAGACGAGGGTGCTCATACTCCCACCTCGGCGGTGTCGGCTGGTGTCTGTGAGGGCCTCGCCGAGGCGGGCTGGCCGGTGAGGTCGAGGAACACGTCATCAAGCGTCGGACGGCACAGGGCCGCCTCGGTGACGGAATGTCCCTCCTCATCCAGGTCGGCAAGCACCTGCAGCAGGTCCCTCTGTCCCAGCGGTGCGGACGCGGTGATGCGCAGTCCCGAGGAGTCCGCCTGCGGACGGGCGGGCTCGCCGATGATGCGGTCGAGGATCCGCAGGGTCCCTTCGAGGGAGTCGCGGTGGGTCAGCGTCAGTGTGATGCGTTCAGCACCGAGCCTGCCCTTGAGATCTGTGGAGGTTCCCTCGGCGATGACCTGTCCGGAATCGATGACGGCGATGCGATCTGCCAGTTGGTCGGCCTCTTCCAGGTACTGGGTCGTCAGCAGCACGGTGGTGCCGGCTCTGACCAGGGTGGTGATGACCTCCCAGGTGTCGAGCCGAGCGCGCGGATCGAGCCCGGTGGTCGGCTCATCGAGGATGACCACCGGGGGACGCACGACCAGGGCCGAGGCCAGGTCGAGTCGTCGCCGCATGCCTCCCGAATAGGCGCCAGCGCGTTTGCCCGCGACGTCGCTGAGACCGAATTCGGCCAGCAGTTCGCGAGCACGGGCCACCGATTCTCTGCGAGTCATCCCGTAGAGGCGGGCGACCATGACGAGGTTCTCGTACCCGGTGAGCTTCTCGTCGACGGCAGCGTACTGGCCGGAGAGACCGATGCTGCGGCGGACGGCCGTGGGATCGGTGAGCACCGAGTGCCCTGCGACGAGGGCGGTGCCGGAGTCGGGGCGAATCAGTGTGGACAGGACCTTCACGGTCGTTGTCTTCCCGGCCCCATTGGGGCCGAGGAGACCGAAGATCTGTCCCTCCTCGATGTCCAGACTGATGCCGTCAAGAGCACGAAAGGCTCCGTAGTTCTTCCTCAGGTTCTCCAGCCGAATCACTATGAGGCGATCTCGGCGAGCCGGCGCGGAGTGATGTCCGTCCAGTTCTCCTCGACGAATTCGAGGCAGTCGTCGCGGCTGGCCGGTCCGAACACGAGGACCCATCCCGCGGGCACATCGGCGAACGACGGCCACAGCGAGTGCTGTTGGAGATCGTTGACCAACACGCGGAAGGTACCGGTTGTGTCGTCGAAGGGGTTGTTCACTGGTTTTCAGCTCCTAGTGGTGTTGCTTTGGCGGGGTTTGGTTCCAGGAGTGATTGGAACTCGTCTGTGATTCGGCGGCCTCGTCCATATGGATGGACAGGACGGGAAGAATCTCTTCGAGGGCCTCGGCGCCCAGCATGTCCGAGTGCCGCGAAGCGACCTCGGTGACGTGGACGTCGCCGGTGACGAACCGGCGCCAGGAGTCGGGTCCGGGAGTGCTGTTCGGTACGTCCCGGGTCGCGGTGAAGAGCAGCAGCTCACCGTCGAACGTCTCCACCGGGGCCTCGCGGATCAGCCGGGCCAGGGTGAAGAACCCGGACGTCATCGCCGCAATGGTCTCCGGTGCGACATTGCCGAGAGGATCCCCATGTTCACGCAGGATCTCCATGGCCCTTTCGTCGTCGAGGCCATCCGTTGCCTCCGTGATCGCCGGATGATTGGCGCCGAGGTAGTTCGCCCACAGCTCGGATCCTTCGCCGACATCGGCGTTGCGTTCCTGTCCGGTGGGGAACGCGTCGAGAATGCCGAGGAACGCGACCCTCTCGCCCCGCTCCTGGAGGCGGGTGGCCAGGCGGTGGGCGAGGATGCCGCCGAGAGACCACCCGATCAGGTGGTACGGACCCTCGGGCTGGACCGTTCGCAGGTGGGCGATGTAGTCGTCGGCGAGTTCGGTCAGTGTCTGTGCCGTCATCTCCTCCGGATCGTCCGGGGAGAGGCCGGGCATCTGCAGGCCGATGAGTGGACGCTGCGGATCGAGACCGTGGAGCATCGCGGCGAATCCCCAACTGATGCCCGTAGCCGGATGAACGGCGAACAGCGGTGGCTTGGTGCCCGCCGAACGCAGCGGGAGCAGGCGGTGGAGGCTGTCGGCGATAGAGCCGGCGCCGCCTCGGCCGGCCTCGAGAACGAGCTGCTCGACTGTCGGCGAGCGGAACAGGGCCTGGACCGACAGGTCGGCCTCGAGACCTTCGTTGACCTCTGCGATGAGAGGTCGGGCCAGGAACGAGTGCCCTCCGAGTTCGAAGAACGATTCGTCGACGCCGACGTGGGGCAGGGACAGCACGCGAGCGAAGATCGCGGCAACGGTGTCTTCCTGCGGCGTGCGGGGCATCAGTCGCGAACCGACGACCGCGGTCGACGGGTCGGGCAGGGCCGCCTCATCGATCTTGCCATGAGCGGTGAGAGGAATCCCTTCGATGACGACGAGGCGCGCGGGCATCATGTACGAGGGAACGATCGATCGCACATGGTCTCGCGCCTCATCGGCGAGATCGGTGGCGGTCTCGGTGCTCACGCCCGACTCGGCGACGATATAGCCGATGAGCTGCAGGGTGGCAGGATCCGTGCCGCACGGACGGACGAGCGCGTCCTTGACCCCCGGTGCCTGGCGCAGGGCGCGCTCGACCTCCCCGAGTTCGACCCGGTAACCGCGGAGCTGGATCTGATCGTCGCCGCGCCCGATGAACTCGAGCTCACCACCATCGTGCCTGACGACGAGATCACCGGTCCGGTACATCCGCTCACCCGGTGCACCGTGCGGATCGGCGACGAAGCTTTCGGAACTGAGCCCCGGACGGTTCCGGTACCCGTGGGCCAACTGCTCACCCGCCAGATACAGTTCCCCGACCGTCCCGGACGGCACGTGGTTCAGGCGCTCATCGAGGACGTATCCGACCATGTGCTCGAGCGGTGATCCGAGCACAGGCGTTGAGGAAGCGGCCAGGGGCGCGGCGAACGCGTCGACGGTCGTCTCCGTGGGTCCGTAGAGGTTGTAGGCGATGATGCCGGGATGGTCGCGCAGCCACTGCCAGAGGTCCGCATCGATCGCTTCCCCTCCGAGGGCCAGGATGATCGGAGAGTCCTGCTCGGCGGCTTCTGCGAGCATTCGCCCGAATTCCGGTTCGGTGGAAAGCAGACGAAGGTAGCTCGGCGTCGTCTCCCAGAATCCGATGTCGAGTCTGCGGAGGTCGGCCGCCAGCTGCTGTGGATCGCGTTGGACGGCTTCAGAGGCGATGTGAAGCGGGTGCCCGACGATCATCCACAGCAGCGGATCCCAGGCCGCATCGAATCCGATTCCGGTGGTGTGGGCCACCGGAATCCGGTCGGCCCCACTGCTCGGGGTCGGCAGCAGCCTTGTGCGGTGGGAGGCAAGGAGGCTCGCCAGGGCCCTATGGCCGACCGCGACGCCCTTGGGCCGACCGGTCGATCCGGAGGTGAAGGTCACATAGGCCGCCGAATCCCGATGCGGCACAGGCAGAATCGCGGTCGTGGCCGTCCTCGCTGAGCCAGCGGCCGCGGCAGGCGAGCGGGCCGATGACGGATCAGTCGAACTGCCGTTCGGGGTGACTTCGATGATGCTCGGGGTGATCCCGGCATCGGTGAGGAGCGGCGTGAGCTCTGCGGTCCCGCCCTGCTGTGTGATGACGATGAGCGGTTCGGCATCGCTGAGGATCGCAGTGGTGCGGCCGCTGGGGTAGTCGGGGTCGATCGGGTTGAACACCGCACCGGCCTTGAGCACGGCCAGCGTGGCGACGATGACGCCGATGTCGCGACTGAGCTGAACGGAGACCGTCTCGCCGGCACCTGCCCCCTGGTCGATGAGCTCGTGCGCCAACCGGGTCGAGGCCGCGTCGAGTTCCCGGTAGGACAGCGACGTCTGGTCGGACCGGACCGCCACGGCATCGGGCATTCGGGCTGCTGTGGCGGCGAAGACGTCGAGGACCGGCGGCGGCGTGTCTGCCGGCGTCGAACCGGTGAGAGAATCGATCGCAGTCTGCGTTTCGACCGGGTCGAGCAGAGCGATGTCGTGCAGCGGTCGCTCGGGGTCCTGCACAGCCTCGTCGACGAATCGGGAGAATCGTCGGCAGAGACCGGCGATGGTCTCTGCGTCGAACATCGATGAGTTGAAATCGAGGACCACCGCGAGCCCCGCGTCGGCTTCGCCGCGGCGGAATGTGAACGAGAGGTCGAACTTCGCGTCACCGGTCTCGACCTCAGGCTCGATGCTCGTGGCGACCCCGGGCAGCTCGAGGCTCGGTGCTGCCGCCTCCTCGACGGACAGCATGACCTGGAACAGGGGGTGACGGCCCAGTTCACGAGGTGGATTGACGGATTCGACGAGGCGTTCGAACGGGACGTCGTCGAGTTCCACAGCGTCGATGACTGCGGTGCGGGTGCGGGCCAGGAGTGCGCGCAGGCCGGGGCCCGCCGAAGTGTCGGTGCGGATCGGAATGGTGTTGACGAAGAGGCCGACCATGTCCTCCAGTGCCGGGTCCGACCGTCCGGCGCTGGGCGAGCCGATGACGATGTCCTCACCGGCACCGAGCCTGCTGAGATAGCCGGCGAGAACCGAGTGCAGCGCCATGAACAGGCTGGCCCCGTTCTCTGCGGCCACCGCTGCCAGACGCGCAGATGTGCGTGCGTCGAGGCTGAAGTGATGATGACGCCCCGACTGTCGTGCGGTCGTGGGGCGGGGGCGATCGGCGGGCAGTCTGATGTCGGTGGGAATCCCCTCGAGCCGTTCGTGCCAGGTCTGGATCTTTCGGTCCAGGAGCGGGGAATCTGCGCCAGGACGCTGCTCGTCCTCGAGGACATGGCGCTGCCAGAGCGCGAAGTCGGCGTACTGGACGTCCAGTGTGCGCTGCATCGGATGGGCGGAGCCTCGCAATGCGGCATAGGCGGTCGACAGGTCCTGCGTCAGTGGTCGCAGCGAGGCACCATCGGTGGCGATGTGGTGCATCACGAGGTGGAGCACCCACTCGTCACCTTCGGCGAAGAGGCTCGCGCGAATGGGAAGGTCGCGGCTGAGGTCGAATCCGATGGCTGCCTCTGCCCTCATCTGCTCCGCGGTCTCGGTGCCAGACGCCGTGGTGCGGCGTTCCACGAGCCCATCACCGGCGTCCGGGGGCAAGATCTGCTGGACAGGGCTTCCGTCGACACTGGGGTAGACGGTGCGCAGAATCTCGTGCCGGGCGATCACGTGCGACAGCGCCTGCCCGAGAGTCTCCGGGTCGAGATCTCCGGTGCATCGGACAGCAACGGAGACGGTGTAGTCCGAGGCATCGGTGTCGAGCTGATTGAGGAAGTGCAGTCGTGCCTGCCCGAACGACAGGGGGATCAGCTGCGGGCGAGCATGCTGACCTGATCGACTCCATGCCGTCAGGCTCGTGTGCGGTGCACCGTCGGCAGGGGCTGCCGTGATCGCGGCATCGTCGTCGGGCGTCGGCGCGGTCGAGCTGTGTGGACCGAGTCGATGAAGAAGCGCTGCTGGGGTGGGTGAGTCGAAGATGGCGCGCAGAGGCAGCTCGGTGTCGAAGGCAGCCCGAATGCGGCCGATGAGCGAGACCGCCAGCAGCGAGTGGCCGCCCAGTTCGAAGAAGTCGTCGTCGAGGCCGATCTCTTCCGTTCCGAGTACGGATGAGAATTGCCGACACATGGTGCGTTCGTCGGCGGTGCGGGGAGTTCGGGAATCCTTGGTGCTCGACGTGGTGGGGGCAGGCAGCAGGGAACGGTCGAGTTTGCCATGTGACGTCAGCGGGATCGAGTCGAGACCCACGAGAACGTGGGGGACCATCGGTGCCGGGAGCTGGGCTGCGAGGTGCTCGCGGAGAGCGACCTCGTCGACGTTGCCGGTGAAGTAGCCGATCAGCCGTGCCGATTCGGGTTCCGTGAGGTTCTCGACGATGGCCGCCGCCTGGGCGACTCCGTCGCCCGAAGCCAGGGCGTTCTCGACATCGCCGAGCTCGACTCTGTATCCGCGCAGTTTGATCTGGTCGTCATCGCGGGAGACGAAGTCGAGGCTGCCGTCAGGATTCCGGCACACGAGGTCGCCGGTGCGATACATCCGCGCGCCCGGTTCGAGAGGATCGGCGACGAACCGTGTCGCTGTCTCTTTCGGTCGGTCGACGTAGCCGGAGGCGATTCCAGCTCCTGCGAGATAGAGGTCGCCGATGACTCCGTGGGGGACCTCTCGCAGATGCTGATCGAGGACCATAGTCCGAACATTCCCGATCGGGTGTCCGATCGTGGGCCGGTCTCCCTCGACTTCTGCGATGACGGAGTCGATGGTGAATTCGGTGGGGCCGTAGAAATTGTGAGCTCGCACGCCGGGGTGCGCAGCAAGTTCGCGCCAGAGATCTTCGGGCACGGCCTCGCCGCCGAGGGCGAGCGAGAGTGGGACGCGGTCTCCATTGGTTTCGTCGTTGAGCAGTCCTGAGATGATGAGCTGCCTGACGAAGGACGGGGTGGTCTCGAGGACCCGAATCCGGTGCTCTCGGCAGAATCGGACGAGCGCCTCGGCATCGCGGCGGACCTCATCGCCGACGATGTGCAGACTCGCTCCGGCCACGAGCCACAGCACCGGATCCCAGGCGGCGTCGAAGCCCAACCCGGCTGTGTGCGCTGCCTGGACCGGGCCGGACCCGAGACCCGCCTCGGCGAAGATCGTCTCCCGATGATGAGCCAGGAGATTCATCAGTGCACTGTGGGGGACGGCCACGCCCTTCGGAGTGCCGGTCGAACCCGAGGTATACATCTCATAGGCGCGATCGCTGGGAGCCGGGCGGCCGACCTCACGCCGACCCGCCTCGGCGGCGTGGAGTTCGGCGGTGGCGATTGCTGTGCCGGGCCGAACCGGGAGCGCAGCCTCGTCGGTGATGACGGCCTCGGGACTGCTCGCGTCGAGGATCAGCCGGATCCGGTCACCGGGGTAGCTGAGGTCGATGGGCACGGCGACGGCCCCGATCGACAGGACGGCCAAAGGGGCCGCGATGGCGTCGGCGGATCGGGGAAGGGCGATGGCGACGGAATCTCCGGCTGTGACTCCTCGGGCGGTCAGGACCTGAGCGAAGTGGTGGATGCGGGCACCGAGATCGGCGAAGGTCAGCTCACCGTCCTCGGCGATGAGCGCCCGACGATCGGGGTGGCGCCTCATCGTCGAATCGAGGGCGTCGAGGATCGTGGACTCGGGTGCGACCAGGTCGCGACCCTGACCCTGAGCGCGGATCGTTGCGAGTTCGTCCGGTCGCAGCACCTCGAGTTCCGAGATCGGTGTGTCCGGATCGGCGGCAAACTGGTCGATCACGCGGACGAATCGTGCGGCGATGGCTTCGGCGGTGGATTCGTCGAAGAGCGCGGAGTCGAACTCGAGGGAACCGGTGATGCCGGCGGCTTGACTGGGTGCGTGAGCGCCGCCGTGGGTCTCGCGTTCGGCCAGGTCGAGGAGGAGGTCGAACTTCGCGTCCGTCACCTGTGGCCCGGGCGCGGGCTCGATGTCGAGGTCCCCCATGTCCAGATCCGCCGGGGCGGTGTTCTGCAGGGTGAGCATGACCTGGAACAGGGGATGGAGCTGGTCCGAGCGCGGAGGACCGACCTCGTCGACGACGCGGTCGAAGGGCGCATCCTGATTGGCATAGGCGGAGAGGTTGAAAGCGCGGACCCGATCGACGACATCGACGAGGTTGGGGTTGCCGGAGGTGTCGGTGCGCAGGACGAGAGTGTTGACGAAGAAGCCGATGAGGTCGTCGAGCTTCGTCTCCGTCCTGCCGGCGACGGGAGTGCCGATGGGGATGTCATTGCCGGCGCCGAGTTTGCTCAGCAGCACCGCGAACGCTGCCTGCAGCACCATGAACAGACTGGCGTTCCTCTCCCCAGAGAGCCGGCGCAGACCGGCATGGGTCGCGGCGTCGATTTCGACCGGGATCCTGCGCGAGACATGACCCGTGCTCTGTGCGCTCCTGGGCCGATCGACGGGAAGCCTGAGCTCGACGGGAGCCTCGCTCAGTGCGTCCTTCCAGTAGGCCAGCTGGCAGGCGATCTCACTGTCGGGTACGTCCTCGGAGCCGAGAGCTCTCCGCTGCCACAGGGCGTAGTCGGCGTATTGGACGGGCAGCTCGGCAAGGGCGGGAGCGACACCGTGAGTCCGAGCGCGGTACGCGGTGGAAAGGTCATCTGCCAGAGGACGCAGCGACCAACCGTCGGCGGCGATGTGATGCAGAGTCAGGAGCAGGAGATGATCCCGGGCGCCCAGTCTGACCAGCAGGGCCCGAATCGGCAGCTGCGTTGAGACGTCGAAGCCGCGTGTGGCTTCAGAGTTGACGGTGTGATCGACGAGCTTCTCGCCGACCTCCACAATGGGCAGGGCGATCTGCGCATCGGCAGCGGGGAGGATCACCTGTTCGGGCTGACCTTCGGTCCACGGGAACACGGTGCGCAGGCTCTCGTGCCGAGACACGACGTCGTTGATTCCCTCACGCAGAGCATTGCTGTCCAGGTCTCCGCGGATGCGCAGGGTGAGAGGAATGTTGTAGGCCGCGGATGTCGGGTCGACCTGGTTGAGGAACCACAGACGGCTCTGCGCATAGGACAGGGGGATGGTCGCGGGTCGGTTCGCGGCGACGAGCTCTGCCACGGGTTCGTGGGCAGAATCGCCGAGGTCGAGCCCGGCACTGAGTTCGCGGACGGTGGGGTGGTGGAAGATTTCGCTGAGTGCAGGTGGGGCGGCGAATCGCTTCCGCAGCGAGGACACCAGTTGGGTGGCGAGCAGAGAGTGCCCACCGAGTTCGAAGAAGTCATCATCGATGCCGATGGTGTCCACTCCCAGTGACTGCGCGAAGGCCTCGGCCACGGCCTGTTCCTGGAGGGTCCGCGGGACTGCCGATTCCGATCGCGTCGACTCCGGTTCCGGGAGTGCAGCCCGATCGAGTTTGCCGTTGACCGTGAGGGGGATCCGCTCGATCTGTGTGATGAACGAAGGGACCATATAGTCGGGTACGCGTGTCTTCATGTCCCTGCGCACCTCGGCGGTGTCAATCTGCTCATCGGCGGTGATGTAGCCGAGGAGCTGACTGTAGCCTGCCTGATTCTGCCCCAGGATGACCGCGGCGGATCGGATTCCACTCTCCGCCTGGAGGGCGAGCTCGACCTCGGAGAGTTCGACACGGTAACCGCGCAGTTTGATCTGCTCATCGGCGCGGCCCAGGAATTCGATGCCTCCGGCCAGGGGTCTGCGGACGATGTCACCGGTGCGATACATTCTGGAACCGTCGTCGGCGAAGGGATCGGCGATGAATCGTTCGGACGTGGTGGCCGGCCGGCCCACATAGCCGCGTGCCAGATTCGTCCCCGCAATGTAGAGCTCTCCCCGTGCCTGTGAGGGAACGGGGTTCAAACGTGAGTCGAGGACGTAGTGTCTGGTGTTGGCTACGGAGCTGCCGAGGTCAGGTGAGGAGCCGGAGACGATGGGTGCAGTGAGAGTGTCGACGGTCGTCTCCGCCGGTCCGTACAGGTTATAGGAGTCCACCTCGGGCAGGGTCGCGAGCTGATCCCAGAGTCCGCGTTCGACGGCTTCCCCGCCCAGGGCGACGACACTGGGATGTTCGGTGCCGCTGAAGGTGCCGTGGGCGAGGAGGGCCTTGACGAATGAGGGCGTCGTCTCGATCGAGTCGATGCTGTGGGTGGAGAAGTAGTCGGTGAGGGCTTCAGGGTCCCGGCGGGTGATCGTGTCGACGATGTGGAGTTCGTGTCCTGCGAAGAGCCACAGCAGCGGGTCCCAGGAGGCGTCGAACGAGATCCCGGCTGTGTGTGCCACACGCAGGCCCCGCCCGAGCCGCTGCACGGCCGGATCGAAGATGGCCTCTTTGTGACTGTGGAAGAGATTGAGCAGCGACTGGTGCTCGACTCCGATGCCTTTGGGGCGACCGGTCGACCCGGAGGTGAAGATGACGTAGGCGAGGTCGTCGGGGGAAGGCGTCGACCCGTTCTGCACTGACTCGGTCTGGGGCGACTCGTCAGCCGGTGCTGCCGCCTGCGGTTCCGCACCGATGTCGATGACGGGACGGTCCGTGATGACACTCGTCTCTCCCGCCGGACCCGACACCGTTGAGGAGTTGATGACGAGCACCGGCGCTGCATCGGCGATCATCGCTTCGATGCGGCCGGCCGGATAGTCGGGGTCGAGGGGCACGTAGGCGGCGCCGGTTTTGAGGATTCCGAGAACGGCGATGGGCAGAGCAGTGGACCGGCCCAAGCGTGCCGCGATGCGGGCTCCGGGTTTGGCTCCGTAGTCTCGAAGATAGGCAGCGAGCCGAGTCGAGCGACGATCGAGTTCGCCGAAGCTGATGTGTCCGTCTTCGGCGACGACCGCAGTGGCGAGCGGGGACTTGTGGGCGTGTACGGAGAATTCCTCCACCACGGTGTGGTGGGGAAGTTGAAGGTCGGGTCCCTTGCCCTTCGCGATGAGCACTTCGGACTCGTCTGAGTCCAGGAGTGAGAGACCCGACAGATGCTGATCGTCGTTTGCGGCGAACTGGCACAGAACGGAGAGGAACCGGCGCTGATGCTCGGCGAGGCTGTGATGGTCGTAGAGTTCGGCGTTCGCCTCAAAACGGACGATGGCAGGCCCGCTGTCTCCGTCGGAGTGCGGGTCGGCTCCGATGCCGTGGATGATGATCGAGAGGTCATCGACCGGGCCGGTCGACAGCAGGTGCAGCGAGGCAGTCGACATTCCGAAGTCGATGTCATCGACGTGAGGGAAGATGTTGACCGAAGGCCCGATGTAGTCGTTGTCGGTGCCCAGCTCTTGGTATTGGAAGCGCTGATGGATGAGTGTTTCGCGCAGCGTAGCGCCGGTGTCGGCGAGGAGATCTGCTGTCGTCATCTCCGGTGCTGTCCGCAGCTGCACCGGCAGGACCTTCGACATCATGGACGGCACCGATTTGGCCAGGGCGCTGCGGCGGGCGGTGACCGGAAGGCCCACCGAGACGGATTCTCGTCCGGTCATGCGGTGCAGGTAGGCCGCCGCGGCGCTGAGGATGAGCGTCGGTGCCGACCGGGACCCGGCCAGACATGACGAGAGTTCCTGCGGGATGTCGGCGTTGCAGGTGACAAGCCGTCGTGCCGGGGAGGCCGGGCGTTTGGCCAGACCGGTCGCCGTTTCCGATTCGGAGCGCATCTGCCTCCAGAACTCGGCGTCGGTGGTGAAGCGTGGTGAGGAGCGGTAGTCGCCCTCCTCGGCGATCAGGTCGTCGAGGTTGCCGAAAGGCGAGTCCGAAGGTCCGGTTCTCTGCTCGGCCAGTTCCCGGTAGACCTGGGATTCGCGGCGCAGGACGAGGACGGCGGAGTATCCGTCGACGAGGAGGTGGTGGGCTCGCTGATAGAAGATCCAGTGGTCGGGCCCGAGGTGGAACAGCTGTGACCTGAGCAGATGACCCTCGTCGATGTCGTGGACGGTTTCGAGGTCCTCCTGCATCAGCGCATGAGCCGAGGCTTTGGGATCCTCGGCTGCCTCCGTCTGCAGGTCACGGACCATGAGATGGCTGCGGGCCGATCCGTGCTGTTGGAATGGGCCCTGCTCGTCCTCGCCGAAGACGACATTGAGTGAGTCGGCTTCGGTGACGGCCGTGGCGACCGCCTCACGCATCTTCTCGACATCGAGCGGTCCGCGAATGTCGACATAGAGCCCGATCTGGAAGGCCGGGTTGTCGGGTTCGATCTTCTGGGCATACCAGATTCCGCGTTGTGCCGAAGTGAGGTCGATTCGAGAGGTCTCGTCAGTCATCGTGTCTTTCGCATTGGGTAGGGGCGTGACGTCGGGGATGAGGAGCGCGGGTGCTCAGCACCATCAGGCGCAGAGGTGACGTGGGCGCCGTGGCAGGGGAGCGGTCGTCACTGGAACTGACCGATGTTGATATCGCCGAGGAGGTCGCCCAGATCGATGATCGGACCGTTGATGAGTGCCCCCGATGTCTCAGTCGATTCCCGCTGGGAAGTCTGGGCTGCGGAGGCGCTGGCGGGCGCGGCCATGAGACCGACTGCAATGACGAGGGCCGCGAGTGCGGCACCGGAGGCGGTGCGAGTGCTGATGAGCTTGAGATTCTTCATTGTCACTGTCCTCTTCTGGCTGTGGCCGCTGTCGTCTGCAGCGGAGCGAACATGGGCAATTCGGAGGACTCGTCGCATTGGATTGGTCGGCGTCGAAAATTGTCACCGGCGGTCCGAGGTGCCGGTGAATCTCGTCAGTATGGTTGTGACCGGCGCGCATGAGAGTGGCACGGTCCTGCTGCTCGATGACGAAGTCGTCGGCGAGTCTGTCCCGGGGGAGACAATGATTTCGCGGTTGATCGACGACTGCTGCGGGTGACCGCCTCGGTGCGCCGGAGTACTGGCTCTAAATACCGTAAGCGTCTTAACAACCTAAAGGTTGTTTCGGTAGTATGGACTTTATGGGTATCCCCTAGGAGGACGTTATGTCGACGCTCGAACCTGAGTTTGTGAAGGCGCGGGCGAAAGTGCTGGCCCGAGAGGACCGCGAGCTCAAGGCCGCTCTGATCCGAACCCGACAGGAGTCGGGTCTGTCTCAAAAGGATGTCGCTGAGATCATGGGTGTCTCGCAACAAGCGATCCACAAGTTAGAACGCTACGACTCTGATCCGAAAGCATCGACTATGCGTCGGTACGCGAATGCTCTCGGGGCGATGTATGAGCATCGGGTTCACAGGGATCACGGGCAATCAGCATGGTTGGCAACGCGCCGCAGGTGGGAGACTGCGAAGAAGACGTCCCTACCGGTGGAACCGCCGGCCGCTGCTGCGACGCTGCCGGTGGTGCGGCAGTGGCGAACTGTGAAGCAGTCCGATGTCGGACTGGCAGGTTGATCAGCGATGGATGATGCGGAATCAGAGCTGAGCGGTCTTCGCGAGTTCATCGACCGAGTTCGACTCGACTCTGTGCAGTTCCACGAAGTCTCCGCCCGTCGTTTCGACTCTGATCGAGGCGGCGCTGACGGTGATATCTCCATCGAAGTGCAGATCAACGAAGACTCTGACAGATTCGGTGTTCGTCTCAGGGGCATGACCCAAGCTCCAGCCGGTGAGGCCGTGGTCAGCGTCGCGGGTGAATATGTCATCGAAGATGGAATCGCACCCAGCAGCCGCGTCATCAAGCAGTTCGTCAATGAAGTGGCCGTGATGGCTGTGCTGCCCTATCTGCGTGAAGGAATCGCCACCATCACTGCGAAGGTGTTTGGCACTCCATTGAACCTCCCAATCATTTCGCGAGGCGCTATCACCGTTGACATAGATTAACGGGCGGCGAAGCCTACGCCATCGCCGAGGCGATACGCCGGATGCGCACCGCGGCGCGCTCGAGCCGACTGCGTCGTGACCACAGATCCTCGATCAGCCACATGCCCACCCGTTGCAACGGGCGAGCATGTGGCTGATGGGACGGTGTCGGACCGCGTTGGCCGGTGTCGCGGTCGGACTCAGTTCCGTTCGGTTGTGTAGCGCTTGCCTTGGTCGGCCAGAGCTCCGACGACGACCAGCAGACCTGCAGCCACGAGAACCCAGCCGACTCCAGCGGTGGAGTTCGTCGGCGACGAGACCACGAGGGACAGAGCGCCGAGAGGGGCCAGACCACCGGCCACCGCAGTGCCGATCTCGCGTGCCGTGCCGACACCGGCCGACCTGGATTCCGGTGGGAACTGCCTCGACAGGAACGACCCCTGGGCAGAGAACATCATCGGAGCCAGGACGCCGGTGCCGATCGCAATCGCGAGATAGACCATGAATGTGCCCGAGTCCTGGAGCAGGGCGAGGAAGATGAACGCGAACACCATGGACAAGGCACCGCCTGCCATGATCACCATCTTTGAGCCGAGGCGATCGCACAGTTCGCCGAAGATCGGGACGGTGACGATGGCCACTATGCCTGCGACCATGACGGCCCCGGAGGTGACGTTGGCCGAGACGCCCTGGAATTCGTCGAGGTAGGCCAGTGAGAAGGTCTTGAACACGTAGCTGAGAGCGTTGTAGCCGATGGCGATGACGAAGACGACGAGCAACGGCTGCCAGTGGTGGATGAATACGTCGAAGAATCTCGGCGCGCGCTTCTCATCATTCTCGATCTTCTCTTCGACCTTCTGCTCGAATTCCGGAGATTCGGGCAGAGATGATCGGATCCACATTCCCACTCCGACGAGCCCGATGGAGACGATGAACGGAATCCTCCATCCGCCGGCCATGAGGAATTCGTCGTTGCGCAGGGTGAGGAGGAAGACCGTCGCAGAAGACAGGACGAGGCCGATGTTGAGTCCGAGAGCAGGCCAGGAACCCTGACGCCCGCGTCTTCCGGCCTGCGCGTGTTCGTAGGCGTTGACCGCAGCTGACGCGTATTCGGCTCCAGCGCCCATGCCTTGGAAGACGCGCAGCACCACCAACAGAATCGGCGCCCACGCACCGATGGTGGCATACGTGGGGAGCAGGCCGATGCAGAAAGTCGACACACCCATGAGCGCGAAGGTGATGACGAGGACTTTGCGGCGCCCCAATCTGTCACCGAGGTGGCCGAAGACGATGCCGCCGATCGGTCGGGCGATGAAGCCGACCGCGAAAGTCGCGAAAGCCGACAGAGTCGCCACTTGGCTGTCGCCCTCAGGGAAGAAGACCTTGCCGAACACGATCGAGGCCATCGTGGCGTAGAGGTAGAAGTCGTACCACTCGACGGTGGTGCCGACGATGGTCGCGACCGCGACCTTGCGCAGCCGCTTCTTCTCGTCGTGAGGAGTTTCATCGCGGTACCGCCGGGGGTCGGTACTCGCGTCGTTGCGAATGGAGCTCATGAGCGTCAGTCGTCCTTTGGTGTCGATTCCGGTGAGGATGGGAGGAGGTCGTGGGTGTTCGTGACGACGTCGACGATGTGTTCGGCGATCGCCATCGATGAGGTGGCCCCGGGGGACGGGGCATTGCGGATGAGGGTTGCTCGGTCCTGCTGCTCGATGACGAAGTCATCGACGAGACCGCCATCGGCATCCATTGCCTGAGCCCGGATGCCGCGGGGGATCGGCTTCGAGACCGCTCCCTTGAGTGAAGGCACGTATTCGGCAGCGCCTGCCAGGAACTTCTTCCGAGAGACCACGGCGGCGAACTCGCGGACCGCGGCCTTCATGTTCCCCGCTGCGAACTTCCAGAATGCAGGGTCGGCAGCGACCGTGAGGCTGTCCTTGATGCCGATCTTCCGTCCCGAGTAATTCTCTCTGCCGAACGACAGGAATGCATTGGGCCCGACGAGCATCTCTCCATCGACGCGCTTCGTCAGGTGCACCCCGAGGAACGGGTATGCAGGGTCAGGCACCGGGTAGACGAGTCCATTGAGAATGGTGCGATGTTCGGGTGCCAGCTGGGAATACTGACCGAAGAACGGCACGATAGTGGGATGAGTCGCTCCGCCGGCCATCTTTGCGACCCTGTCGGATTGGAGTCCGGCGCAGGCGATGACGAAGTCGAAGGTTTCGACGTGTCGGTCGGTGCCGCGCTCGGAGGTGATCGTGCACCCGTGGGCTTGCACATTCATGTCGACGACCTCGGCGTTGAGGTGGATCGTGCCCCCGGCAGCCTCGACATCCTCGGCGAACGACCGGGCGATCGCCGCGTAGTCGGTGATTGCCGTGTGAGGTGAGTGCAGGGCGAGACGTCCGACTGAGTTCGGCTCGATCTCACGAATCCGGTCGGGGCCGATGAGCTCGACATCGGGCACCCCGTTGGCCACAGCGCGTTCATGGATATCGTGCAGGCGCTCCTCTTCTTCGGGGGTGAGAGCGACGACGATCTTTCCGCACTCTTCGAAAGGGAGCTGATTGGATCGCGCGTAGTCGTGCAGCAGGTGGACTCCGCGACGGCACAGTCGAGCCTTCAGGCTGCCCGGTTCGTAGTAGAGACCGGCATGGACCACACCGGAGTTGTGACCGGATTGGTGGGCCGCCACACGATCGGATTTCTCGAAGATTGTGACCACGGCATCGGGGAATCTGCGCGTGATCTCTCGGGCGACCGCGGTGCCGTTGATCCCGGCTCCGATCACGGCGAATGTGTGTCCGTCGTGCCGGTTCTCTGCTGTCATCGTCTGCTTCCTCCTCGTTGGGGCAGCGGTGTGTCCAGATGTCCTGCGACTGCAGGGGAGACCCTGACCACAGCCTCGCTGAAGTCAGCGTAAACTACGTTACATGTTGCATGCAACTACATGATCTGCCCGGTGGTCGAGCGCGACGGGGGTGGGGTGCTTGAGGCTTTGTCGGTGAGGCGCCGGCGCGGCTCTCGCAGAACTGGGCTTGAGTCAGGCGGTCAGCCAGGACAGACGCGCTGTGAGGTCCTGCTCGCCGAACTCGGGTCGCTGTCGTGTCTCCTGCTTGATCAGCAGGTCGGCGGTGTTGCGTATGTGCCGCTGCATAGCCGTTGCGGCTGCTTCCGGGTCGGAGACCATGATTGCGTTGAAGACGTCGACGTGGTCGTCGAAGCAGTCTCGGCATGTTCGGCTCGTCGGCACGGTTCCCACGCCCGTCTGCAGAACCATGTTCCGTTGTTCCTGCAGGACTTCGATTGCGCGAGCGTTGCCGGCCATCTCCAGGATTGCGGAGTGAAAATCGCGATCGGCTCGCAGTGTCGCCTCGGCGTCGTCGCTGTCGGCTGCCTCTTCGAATGCTGAGAAGTGGGAGGACAGCTTCTGCCGTGCGTTGTCATCAGGGTTGAGGGCGGCTTTGCGGGCGAGCGGAACTTCGATGATGAGCCGCAGTTCGAAGCCGTCGATGAGGGATTCGATGTTGGTCTCGAGGACGCGGATGCCGCGATTCGGCTCGATGGCGACGAGCCCTAGACGCGCGAGTTCGGCGGTAGCTTCCCTGACCGGAGTGCGTGAGACTCCGAGCCATTCGCCGAGCGCCGTCGCCGAATGAAGGCTTCCCGCGGGCAGGTCACCTTTGATGATTGCTTGACGCAGCTGCTCGGTAGTCTGTTGGGTCAGTGTCGGCCCACGGTTGACGATGGACATGCTTCGATTCTGCCATGTGCATGGTCGACATGATGCTCCGGCTTTCGCTGTTGAGCGCGGATGAGCACTCAGCGTACGCCCGCGAACGTTGAACTAACCACCCCTGTCGTCAAGGGCTCTTGTCGGTCAACTAAGCTGGTCGAGGCTCAGTTCCAGCGAGTCGAACACAGCTTCTGACAAGGAGGTCTCTTCCCGTGGTCATCCTCGGTGTTGCTCTGCTCTCTGGCAGCCTGCTCATCGGCACTTTCATCGGCAATCTGCTGGGCGATGTGCTCGGTGTCGATGCGAATGTCGGCGGAGTCGGTATTGCCATGATTCTGCTCATTCTGTCGACGAATATGCTGGCGCGACACGGTCGGCTCAAACCCGAGACCTCCTCGGGAATCTCATTCTGGTCGGCCATGTACATCCCCATCGTGGTGGCCATGGCAGCTACGCAGAATGTCGTCGGGGCTGTCACCGCGGGTCCTGTCGCGCTCGTCGCCGGACTTGTGGCGGTCATTATCAGCTTCGCCCTCGTGCCGGTGCTCGCCCGCGTGAAGACGCCGGGCGTCGACGAGCCGGTCGCAGTCTTCGCTGAGGAGAACTGATGGACGCCCTGCTCTCGACCCTACGGGACAACGACCTCATCGTTGCCTTCGCTCTGGTCGGCGCCGTCGTCGCGGTGTCCGTAGTCATCTCGAAAGTCCTCACGAGAGGTAAGTTCCAGGCCTCAGCGATCGCCATCATCATCGGCCTTGTACTCGCCTACTTCGGTGGGGTCGCCACGGGTGGTGAAGACGGCCTCGCCGACCTCACCCTGTTCTCCGGAGTCGGGCTCATGGGCGGAGGCATGCTCGTGAACCTCGCGATCGTCGCCACCGGCTTCGGAGCCAGCTTCGACGAGATGAAGAAGTCCGGGCTGGGCGGCATCATCGCGTTGGTGCTCGGTGTTGTGCTCTCCTTCGTCATCGGTGCCGTCATTGCCTGGTTCTTCGGCTACCGTGATCCGGTCGAGCTGACGACCATCGGTGCCGGTACTGCCACCTACATCGTCGGCCCGGTCACCGGGGCAGCCCTGGGCGCGGGCAGCGGTGTGATCGCGCTGAGCGTCGGTGCCGGTCTGGTCAAGTCGGTACTGACAATGGTTGTCACACCGTTCATCGCGAAGTCCATCGGTCTGAACAACCCACGGTCGGCGATCGTCTTCGGCGGTCTGCTCGGCACCACGAGCGGTGTCACCGCCGGCCTGGCGGCCACGGACAAACGACTCGTCCCCTATGGAGCGATGACGTCGACCTTCTACACCGGTCTGGGCCTGCTCATGGCACCGTCGGTGCTCTACTTCGCCGTCCGGGCGCTCGTCGGCTGAGTTTGTGCAGGCGTGCCCGGCGAGACGTCTGGCGAACGGGTGGAGAACCGCCGAGGCACGTCGTCGAGTTCAGTCCGATTCGGCCTTCATCCGGTCATAGGCCGCCAGTGCCGCCTGCCGCGAGGCCTTGAGGTCGACGATCGGCTCGCAGTCCTCGCCGGCCCGCTCCGCTTGGGTGAGGCCGCCCGGTCCCTGTCCCAGCCACCGGTTCACGTATTCGCCGTGCGGATCGAAGCGTTCCCGTTGTCGTTCGGGGTTGAAGATCCGGAAGTACGGGGCGGCGTCGGCTCCGCACCCTGCGACCCACTGCCATGAGACCGGGTTGTTGGCTTCATCGGCATCGACGAGGGTGTCCCAGAACCACTGCTCACCGTGCCACCAGTGGATGAGCAGATTCTTCGTCAGGAAGCTCGCGGTGGCCATCCGCACCCGGTTGTGCATCCACCCGGCCTGCCACAGCTGCGCCATGCCTGCATCGACGAGTGGGATCCCCGTCGTCCCGTTCTGCCAATGCTTCAGCGCCTCGGGATCGTCCTCATAGGGGAACCGTGCGAACTCCGAGCGCATCGGTTCAGTCTCGATGTGGGGCAGGTGATAGGTCAGGTGCCAGGAGAACTCCCGCCAGTAGAGCTGCCTGATCCACGCGTACCTGTCGTCGTCACTGATGTCCGGCAGATCCAGTGCCGCCGCCAGGGCCTGTCTGGGAGAGAGCTCACCGAACCGCAGCCGCGGCGACAGCGCCGACGTGCTGTCGGGATCGCCCGGGACATCATGCGAGTCGCCGTAGCCGTCGATGCTCTCACCCAGGCCCTGCAGTTGTCGTTGGGCTTCCCGGCAGCCAGGCGACCAATGCTGTGCCACGGTCGACTTCCACCATTGCGGAACCCTCGCCGAGGTGGTGCCGTCGGTGCCCATGTCTGTGCCGCCTGAATCGGTGCCGCTTTCGTTGCGATGGCCGGTGCCGTCGCGGAGGCCGAGACCGTCGAGGTCGCTCACCCAATCGTGGTCGTCCATCGCTGCCAGGCGAGCTTCGGGCAGCGGCGGCTGCTTGGCCGGGACCGGGAGGACATCTCCGACCTTGCGGTCGCGCACAGCGTTGAAGAACGGGGTGAAGACCTTATAGAAGTCACCGCTTTGAGGGCTGACGGTCCACGGTTCGACGAGCAGTGCCCCGGGATTGGAGTGCGCGGCACACCCGGCATCGGTGAGCAGCGTCTTGATCTTTGCGTCGAGGGCACGGGAGGCCGGCGCATAGCGACGCGACCAGCGGACGGCATCGACACCCAGCTCCGCGGCGGCCTGCGGGATGATGTCTGCGGCAGGTCCAGCGGCGAAAAGCAACGGGATACCGAGCCCATCGAGTTCGGTCCCCAGAGCACGGAGGGATTCGTGTGCCCACCAGCGGGCGGCCGCGCCAAGCGGCCGAGGACCGAGGCCGTCGGCGTCACGCTGCTCTCTGATCCAGATGCCGATGACCTGACCGTCGGTGCGGGCTGCCGTCAGTGCTTCGTGGTCGTCAACGCGCAGGTCGTCGCGGAACCAGACCAGGGTGAGTTGGTCATGGTCAGCAGGTTGAGCAGCGTCGTCGCTCATCGGCTCGACTCCTTCTTCGGCCGGCGCTGGCTGCCAAGCGGGTCACGCCCCATCGGGCCCTCAGGTCCGCGATGCTGTCGCAGACGGCCCAGGAGTCCGCGGCGCAGCATGCCCTGCCGTGACGGTGACCAGATCGGAGTACCCTCGACCCGCCAGTCGGCCAGCAGTTCGTTGGCGGCGAGGTAGCCGGTGGTCGCCGCCCGCTCCATGAGCGCCACGGGCAGTTCGCACCGAATGTGGTCACCGGCGAGGACAAGGCCAGGCAGTGGAGTAGTCACCCCGGGGCGCTTGCCCCAGGGACGGGTGTCGGTGAGCCCGCAGTCGGACTCGATGAGGAGTTCGTGGTGGAGGATCTCGAAGTGCTGCGTCTCCGGATATACGTCGTGCAGGTCCGCGAGCAGTCGTTCGATGAGCTCGTCCTCGGACGGAGGGTCGGTCAGGGCATAGGCGTGGAGTTCGACCACGGATCCGGCATGATCGTTTGTCCACCGGGCGGCACCGGCCTCGAAGCGTTCGAGCACGGACACGTTGTCGAGCAGATCGAAGCCGCTCGTGCCCAAGAATGCCGGCCGCTCAGCCGAGACCGCTTCGGCGAACCACAGTCGCAGCACGGCGAAGGATGGAGCGTTGCGCCCTGCCTCAACCCGGTCGAACCAGGCCTGCATTCGCTCATGATCAGCTCCCGAACTGCTCGGCGTGCACTCTTGTGCGGATCTCGAACCCCGGGCGGGCCTCGAGCTCTGCGAGACGCCGCCGGCATCCATACCGTCGGCATGCGCCCCGAGCGTGGCGATGAGCCGCCTCGTTCCTGCCGGATCGGCTGCGAGGACGAGGGCATCGGAGCCGATGTCCCCGGCCGTCGTCTCGACACTCCAGCCGCGGGACGAGCGTGAGATCGCGCGCGCCTCCGTGCCGGTCTCGATGCGCACGCCCAGATTCTGCAGATACCGCCCCAGCGGCGCCCACAAAGCAGTGTCATAGTCATCATCGGGAACGTCGAAGAGCAGCCCCTCAGCCGAACCGGCGAAGTAGGTGTGGAACATCGGGACGAGCTCGCCGGCGGAGAACTTGCACGGATCGGCGAAGAACGACCGCGCGAACACCTCGAGGGCGAGGTCGCGCGCCTGCTCGGGAAAACGGAGGCGATCGAGGAAAGCCGCCGCCGACTCCCCGTCATAGAAGGAGAACGAGTCCGGGAAATCGACATCGATGAGCTCTAAGGCAGTGCGCAGGTCGACATCTAAGAGCCCACGCAGAGGGAACGTGGGGCTGGCGAGGACGAAGCCCAGAAGATTGAACGGGGGAATGCGCGGAATCGAGGCGAAGGAATCGGTGGGACCACCTCGGCGGGTGAGCGGATAATCGGGGATCGGTCGGAGACGATCGAGGTCAGGGTCGGTGCGGGCGAGCAGGTCGCGCAGGTTGTAGTACTGCCGGAAGAATGCGTGGAATCCCCGGCTCATCGTCCGTCCATCGCCCAGCGGCCACGCTCTGACACGCCCGCCGAGGCGGTGCCCGGATTCGACGATCGTGACCTCGGATCCGCGTTCGGCCAGGATCACAGCAGCCGACAGGCCGGCGATGCCGCCGCCGATGACCGTCACGGTCTTCGGCCGCAGGAGACGGTCACGTCCGGGCGCGGCGGGGATGCGGACGGCGTGGGGATCGTGCGGGGTCACGGAGCCTCCTCGGGGCGTCGGTTGAGGTTGCGCTGCCAGAGCATGAGCACCGCGGTGATCATGGCGAAGCCGAACCCGAAGTCCTCGATGGGGATGTCGAAGGGGAAGCGGATGCCGAGGAACATGTCCGGGTTGTAGATGACGATCGGGTCGGACAGTTTCGTCAGCCACCCGTCGACGAGGCACTGGAATCCCAGGCAGATGGCCAGCGCCGCCCAGTACTGCGCGCGGCGGAAGATGCCGCTGCGGATGACGAAGAGCTCGAGCCCGATGACCACGAGCATGCCGATGACGGTCCACACGGTGTACTCAGGGATCATCGGGTGTCCCCTCCCTCCGGTGGGTGGGGGTCGGGCTTGGCCCGGTCGGTGGACGTCGTCCCGTGACTCGCGTTCGCCCGGTGAACGGCGTAGCGGTTGGCCCAACCGATCACGGTGCCGACCGCCTCGTAGCTGAGCAGCGCGCAAACCGGGATGACGAGGAAGAAGACGAGCTCCTCGAGCGGCAGGACCCCGAGGTCGATGCCGGTGCCGAACCGCGGATCGTAGGTCCAGTGATCACGGGCGATGGCGACGATGTCCCAGACGGCGAAGACGACGACAACAGGCAGCAGGGCCTTGAGCAGAAGCGGCAGCCGGCGGTACACGCGTGCCGAGAACACGAATTCGAGCGGCAGCGTGATGAGCACGCACGCACCCATGAGGGCGAGATAATCCCAGTGGCCGAAGCCGTCCCACGCGCCGATCATGGTTGCGCCTTCTCGGCAGGCTCGCCGCTGCTCGCCGGGCGGGGTGTGGGAGCCGGGCCAGGTACACGGGCGGGACGAGCGGTGACGAAGAATCCGAGATCGAAGTCGCGGATCCGGTATCCCTCGATGAGGTCGTCCCAGTCGATGGTGGGCTCGGTGAGCAGCCGGGGCTCGCAGGCGAGGAGCCGGTGGAGCAGGGCGTCGGTCTCGAACAGAGCCAACGGCTTGCCGGGGCAGGCGTGGGCGCCGTCGCCGAAACTCAGGCCCGCGGCAGGGACGGATCCGCTCCGATGCGGGCAGAGCGCCTCGGCGTCGGCACCGTAGACATCGGGATCGACGTTGGCCTCACGGACGCAGACATCGATGAGGTCGCCG
The DNA here is from genome assembly GCF_004745485.1 of Brevibacterium sp. S22. Lineage (GTDB taxonomy): Bacteria > Actinomycetota > Actinomycetes > Actinomycetales > Brevibacteriaceae > Brevibacterium. The sequence continues at coordinate 15,023 of NZ_RHFG01000023.1, read as the reverse complement.
GCCGTGATGGCAGTGCGGTCATCGCCGATGTCGATCGCCGAGGTGGCGCGACGATAGAGATGACCGACGACGGGTTCGAGCCGGATGATCTCTTCGAGGATGGACAGCCGCCGAGGCTGCTCGGCCGTGAGGTAATCCTGCCGGAGTTCCTCGTCCTCGAGCAGATGCCAGCATGCCATTGCGATGAACTCGCGGGTCGTGACCATCCCCGCGGTGCCGTAGGTCAGGCACTCGACGAGGATGTCACCGGTGCTGTGCCCGGAATCGAGCAGATGGGAGATGACATCACCACGGTGGCGGCGCCGATGAGTGCGGATGGCCGGGCGCACATCGTGGGCGAAGAAGCGCAGGAGCGGCACGATGCCGTTGACCGCGGCCTGCACCCATTGGCGTTTCGTCCGTCCCCAATTCTCTGCGGCGAGGTCGACCGGAGGCTGACGGAAGAAGGCCACGAGCCGTGCAGCCATGCTGTCGGTATCGGACTCGGTGAGGCCGACCACCTGCGACGTCACGTCCACGGTGAAGTGCAGAGCCGCCTCGTCGAGCCGGCACCGACCGGTGACCACGGCCTCGTCGACGATCTTCTGCGCGGAGTCGGCGATGCGCTCACCGTACCGGTCGGCGATGACAGCAGGGGCGAAGAACCGGGCGACCTCCCTGCGCTGCCGGTTATGGTCCGGGCCGTCGGAGATGAGGATGGGGTGGGCGCGGAAGAGGCCGCGAGGGATCTTCTCCGCGGTGAAGCCCGCCTGCGTCGAACGTCCGCGGGCGCGCAACACCTGCCGGGCCGCGTGGAAGGAACGGATCCTCCACATGCCGCGCTCAGTTCCGGACATGTCGCGCTGAGGTCCGGCCACCTCGGCGGAATTGCCGGTTTCGGTGGCCTTGCGAATCGTGACGGTCTCGACGGGAGGAGCGGTCGGCTCGTCGTCGCGTCGGGCCTTGCGCCCACGCACCCCCGAGCATCGATGCGCCCGAGGAGCCGGAGTCACGGTTGGTTCGCCCATTCGGCATTGCTCAGGGACAACTCGTCGGACATTCCGTCGAGGAAGCGGATGACGGCATCGCGTTCGCGGCTGGTCAGCCGGGCGGCCGCGTAGATCCGTCGGGCCTGCGAACGACCGACGGTCTCTCGTGCCGAGCGAGCTGTCTCCTCGGTGACCGTGATGGCATAGGCCCGGCGGTCGCTGGGATGGAGAGCCCTGATCACGTGCCCTTCGCGCTCCAGGCGGTTGATCAGCTTCGTCACCGAGGCGGCCGACATGCTCATGTGTGTTGAGAGCATCTTCGGGGTCACCACTGCGCCCTGCCGTTTCGCGGCGATGAGGTAGTGCAGGGCACGCATGTCCTGTTCGCTCAAGTGCATGAACTTCCGTGAAGCGTCGGAGAGAGTGCGTTCGGCCTCGCGCAGCCGGGCCAGGGAGTTCATGAGCTGAGCGATCTGCTCGCGGTCAGCGTTCGACAGGTCGGAAGAGTCCACAAGGTCACCGGGGAAGCTGTGTTCTGAGCCGGTGTACATGTTCGCTGTGATCGGGTCGTGACTGTCCGCGACCTCCGGTGACGCCATATCGCCATCTTACTGATGCTTCCCCCTCGAGTGCACAAGAATAACCTTCTGTATATATTAACCCAAAGTGTAGTATATCGTTGAGGCTACTGAAACTCGAACGAAGGACTCATCGATGACCACTGCCACGGGCGTCGCGTTCGGCCCCTCCATTACCACCGACATCGAGTCCGAAGTCAGACGCGCACTGGACTCCAGAGCGGATCGCTTGGCGCCACTCGGTTCTGCGGCGGCGCACGCATGGGACCTGGCCTCGCGCTGTGTTCTCGGCGGCAAGCTGCTGCGACCGCGGCTGCTCGTCGGAGCCGTTGACGCACTAACTGGCTCCGAGCAGCGCAACGCCGAGGCGAGAGGCCCAGCGGTGCGCATCGCGGCCGCGATCGAGCTGCTTCATTTCGCCTTCCTCCTCCATGACGATGTCATCGACCGTGACCTCATGCGCCGCGGACGCCCGAACTTCATCGCCCTCCTGCTCGAGGAGTGGGAGGAGGACGACGGCGGTTCCGCGTCACGGCTGCATGCCGCGCGCAGCACGGCGACTCTGGTCGGAGACCTCTTGCTGTCGACCGCTCATCAGATCTTCTTCCGCGAAGCGACACCGGGTGAGGCGGGGCAGCGGCTTCTCGAGGCGCTCGATCAGGCGGTGCTGGAATCGGTGTCGGGAGAGCTGACCGATGTCGCACTCAGCGCCGGTCGTGTTCGTCCCGAACTGGCCGAGGTCGTGGAGATGAGCCGGCAGAAGACGGCGACGTACTCCTTCGAACTGCCCTTGCGGTCTGCTGCGATCCTCTCCGGACGCGGACCCGAGGTCGAAGCCCTCCTCGGACAGGTCGGTGATCTTCTGGGGCTGGCCTACCAGCTGCAGGACGATCTCCTGTCGGTCTTCGGCGAACCCGACGACCACGGCAAGGACCCGTATTCCGACCTGCGCGAGGGCAAGGAGACAGCGGTCATCGCCATCGCCCGACGAAGCACAGCCTGGCCGCTCATCGAACCGCATTTCGGCGCCGGCGACCTCAGCGCCGCCGAGGGCGCAGCGGTGCGGTCATTGCTGACCGAGAGCGGTGCGGAGAATGACATTCGGGCGCTCATCGTCGAACTCTCCGTGAACGCGCGGGACCTCGTCTTCACCGAACCGGACCTCCTCGGGCCGGACATGGTGATGCTCATCGACGACCTCATCGAGACCCTCGACGGAAGGCGATCATGAGGCACGGCGTGGACCGAATGGGTCCCCTCGGGCGCTATTCCTCCGTATCCGACCGGGTCGCGAAATCGGTCATCGGAGCGTATTCGACGTCCTTCGGCCTGGCGACGCGACTGCTCGGCCCCCCGACACCGGGACCATGTGCGCAACATCTACGCGCTGGTCCGGGTCGCGGACGAACTCGTCGACGGGGTGGCGGCCGAGGCAGGGGTCGACGCCGACCAACAGCGGCGGATGCTCGACCAGCTCGAATCCGAGACCGAAAGCGGAATGCGTCTGGGATACAGCAGCAACCCCATCATCCACGCCTACGCCCGCACCGCACGCGCGGCCGAGATCGGTGCCGAACTGACCCGCCCATTCTTCGCTTCCATGCGCACTGACCTGCAGCTGACTCCGGCAGATCCCAAGATCACCGAGGCAGCCGATCCGGTGAGCTTCGGACCCGCAGACCATGCCGACTACGTCTACGGGTCCGCAGAGGTCGTGGGCCTCATGTGCCTGCGGGTCTTCATCCGTGATGAGAGCTGCACACCTGAGGACGAACGACGGCTGGTCCGCGGTGCGCGCAGCCTCGGTGCGGCCTTCCAGAACGTCAACTTCCTGCGCGACCTCGGCGATGACACTCAGCGTCTGGGACGCAGCTACCTCAGCGAGACGGGCACGGTCGACGATGAGGCACAGGAGCAGTGGATCGACGCGATCCGCGATCAGCTCGATGCTGCCGCGCAGACGATTCCGCTCCTGCCCGGCGACGCTCGCTTGGCGGTACTGAGCGCGCTGCAATTGTTCTCGGAACTGACCGACAGACTGGCTGCGGTGCCTGCCGCCGAGCTTCCGCGACAACGGATCCGCGTGGCCGGCCCACGCAAGGCGGCACTCGTCCTCCGGACGATGTATGAGGTGCGGAGGGGGTCATTGCGGTGAGCCGAGTGATCGTCATCGGCGGGGGAATCGCCGGACTCGCCACCTCGGCGCTCCTGGCCCGCGACGGTCAAGAGGTGACCGTCCTCGAGCGCGGGGACCGCCTCGGCGGGAGGGCCGGCAGTGTCGAAGATCAGGGGTTCCGGTTCGATACCGGGCCTTCATGGTTCCTCATGCGGGAGGTCTACGACCATTTCTTCGCGCTGCTGGGAACGAGTACGGACGAGCAGTTGGATCTGAGGCTCCTCGACCCCGGATATCAGGTCTTCTCCGAACCTGATGATGTGACCGGGCCGCGCCGGGTGACTGTGCCGCACGGTGTAGACGCGGTCGTCGAACTGTTCGAGAGCATCGAACCCGGCGCAGGCAGCGCGGTGCGGAAGTACGTGCGATCGGCGGGCGCGACCGCCGACGTCGCTCGCAGTCGGTTCCTCTACAACCCCTTCACCCGGTTGGCTTCGATGGCTGGGCAGGATGTTCTCCGGTCGCTGCCGCTGTTTGCCGGACTGCTGTTGCGGCCTCTTGCCGCATTCGTGGACAGGCGGTTCAGAGAACCGATTCTGCGGCGGATTCTGACGTACCCGGCGGTGTTCCTCGGCACCGATCCCAATCGTGCTCCTGCGATCTATCATCTGTTGAGTGCCTTCGATCTGGACCAGGGGGTCTTCTATCCGATGGGCGGGTTCTGGGCCGTGGTCGAGCGCGTGGAAGCACTGGCTTGCGCGGCCGGGGTCTCGGTCGTCACCGGGGCGGAGGTGACCGAGGTGATGACGCAACAGAGTGGTGGCCGCGCCGCTATCAAGCGCGGCAGTCGAACGACTGTCAGCGGCGTCCGCTGGACCGATGCCGAGGGGCGATCGCATGTCGAACTGGCCGATCTCGTCGTCTCTGCGGCCGACCTGCACCACACGGAGACCGAGCTGCTTCCGTCGCGGTTGCGCAGCTATCCCGAATCGGCGTGGTCGAGCGTCGAGAGCGGTCCCGGGGCGATCATCGCGATGCTCGGCGTCGACGGGACCCTGCCCGAGCTCGGTCATCACTCGCTGTTCTTCACCGATGAGTGGGAGGCGAACCTGCAGGCGATCTTCGGTACCAAGCAGAAGATCCCCGAGCCGGCGTCGCTCTACGTGTGCAAACCCAGCGCCACTGACCCCGAAGTCGCGCCGGACGGGAAAGAGAATCTCTTCGTTCTCATCCCGGTCCCGGCGGACGTGGCGATCGGCAGCGGGGGATCGGACGGCGAAGGGTCTCCCAGCGTGGAGGCTGCGGTCGATGCCGCGATTGAGCGCATCGGACTGTGGGCGGGGATCGATGATCTGCACTCCCGGATCAAGCTCCGAAAGACGCTCGGACCGGCCGATTTCGCCTGGGACTTCCACTCTTGGAAGGGCGGAATGCTCGGGCCGGCGCACACGCTTCGTCAGAGCGCATTCCTGCGGATGCAGAACCAGTCACGGCGCGTGGACGGACTCTACTATGCCGGTGCGACGACCGCGCCGGGAATCGGCGTGCCGATGTGCCTCATCAGCGCCGAGGTGGTCGCCAAGCGCATTCGCGGAGATCACTCGGCAGGGCCGACGCCCGTGTGATGTGTGCCGTGAGGAGAATTCCCAGAGCGAGCCGTCAGGCTTTCGCCGACTCAGCTGCTGGTCGAGTAGACCTGCTGCGAGCCTCCGGAGCGGGTGCGATTGCGGCGACGGGTCTCGGGGCTCGTGCCACGGGAATCCGAAGTGCGGCGGCTGCTCGGCTGACGGCTGGAGTCACCCGACCGCTGGCCGCCCGATCGACCATTGCCGGAACGGCCTCCGCGGGAGTTGTCGCGACGACGATTGCCCTCGCCGCTGTGCCCGGTTCCCCTGCCGCGGCCGCTGCCCTCGCCGCGACGGGACTCGCCATTGCGACCGCCACCGGTGCTGCCTGAGTTCTCACGGCTGCGGTCGGTGGCGCCATTGCCGGCGCCATCGCGGCCCGAGCTTCCACCGCGTCCGCCACGGCCACCTCGGCGACGGCGGGATGAACGACCATTGGAGGTCGCCGGTTCGGTTTTCTTCCGCGGCTGTGCCGGTTCCTTCGGCTGAGGTTCGACGTACCCGGCGATCTCACCGACGAGGTCGGTCACCTCGGGGGATTCTGCGGTGACCTTCTTCGGTGTCGCTTTGATGGCGGCCTTGCGGAGCAGAACCTGGGTGTCCTTGCGTTCATCGGGCGTCATCACGGTGACGACGTCGCCAGCACTGCCGGCACGAGCGGTGCGACCGGAACGGTGCAGGTAGGCCTTGTGCTCGGTCGGGGGATCGACGTGGACGACGAGCTCGACAGAGTCGACGTGGACTCCGCGGGCGGCGATGTCCGTGGCCACGAGCACCTTCGCATCACCATTGGTGAACGCGGCGAGGTTGCGGTCGCGGGCGCCTTGGGACAGGTTGCCGTGGAGGTCGACGGCGGGGATGCCGGCGGCGGTGAGCTGGCGGGCGAAGCGCTTGGCCCGGTGCTTCGTGCGGGTGAAGAGGATGCGGCGGCCCGTGCCCGAAGCGAGCTTGTGGACCAGTGCATTCTTGTCATCGACCGAGACCTCGAACACGTGGTGGGTCATGGCCGACACGTGCGAGGTCGCCTCGTCGACGGAGTGGAGGACCTCGTTGTGCAGGAAGCGACGCACGAGCTTGTCGACGTCGTTGTCCAGGGTGGCGGAGAAGAACATCCGCTGCCCCTCTGCGGGGGTCTGCTTGAGGATGCGGGTGACGCCGGGCAGGAAACCGAGGTCGGCCATGTGGTCGGCTTCGTCGAGGATGGTGACCTCGATGTGCTCGAGCGTGAGGACACCCTGGTTGAGCAGGTCCTCGAGGCGGCCGGGGCAGGCCACCACGATGTCGACGCCGGAGCGCAGTGCATCCTCCTGGCGACGCTGCTTGACTCCGCCGAAGATCGTCGTCGTCCTTAAGCCCACGGCCTTGGCCAGCGGGTCGATGACCTCGGTGATCTGGGTGGCGAGCTCACGAGTTGGGGCGAGGACGAGTCCGCGGGGCTGACGGAACTTCTGTGCACCCGTTCCTGACTCAACGAGACGAGTCACGAGTGGAATGGAGAACGCGAGCGTCTTGCCGGACCCGGTCTTTCCGCGGCCGAGCACATCGCGGCCGGCCAGGGTGTCCGGCAGAGTGTCCTGCTGAATCGGGAAGGCAGAGGTCTTGCCCTCGCGATTGAGGGAGTCGACGAGCTTCTGGGGAACACCGAGCTCGGCGAACGAGGTCGGTGCCTGGGTGGTCTTCTTGGTGCGGGTGGTGCGTGTCTGTGACGTAGTGATGGGATGGCCCTTCGACGTGCCGGAGGGCGTGCCGGTGCCGTGGATTGATGGCAGGCAGCCGCTTCCGGTCATGGAATGAGCGCTGTCGGCGCTCTCGATCGCCGAGAGAAAACGGCTTCGGAAACATGCGCGGGTGATCTCACCCAGCTGCAGAGACGAGGCGTCCTGACGACGCAGGGAACCCGAAAACGGGTTCGCAAGTACTTTCAGTATAGCGCCCGTCGGGTCGTGAGCAGAATCCGTCGGTGAGCAGGGCGGCGTCAGCGTACCTAGGCCGGACGCCCGAGCCCCTCATCGACGGGTGACAGTTCGGGTGCCGGCTCCGGGACGACGTCGAGTGCGGCGGAGGGTTCAGGCTCAGGTTCGGCGACGGTGATGGTGGCGTCCGCCTGCTCATGTGCCGAGGCGACCAGGGCTCGGCGTGCTCTATGCTGCCCGGTGACCCATGCGGCGAGCGTCACCGATGCCCAGCCGATGCCGATGCCCGCGATGTCGTCGAGGATGTAGTGCCAGCCGAAGTAGAGCGTGGCCACGACCGTCACGCCGAAGAAGATCCAGGTGAACGCCCGGACGGCGCGTTTCTGCTTCGTCAGCGTCACGAACAGCGCGGCGGCGAAGGTGACGGAGACATGGAGGGACGCGAACGCGGCGACACCCTGGATGGAGTCGCTTCCGATCGGATTGCTGAGATAGTCGAGACGAGTGTCGAAGAGGGACTCCTGGAGCTGACTGACTCCGGTGTCAGGCAGCGCCCGGTAGGCCTCGGGGTGGCTGAATGCCGGTCCGACCGATGGCAGGAGGTAGTAGCTGATGGTGCCGAGCACCCAATTGAGGCACAACGTCGTCGCGTACCAGGCTCCGATGGCGTGGTTGCGGCTGAGGACGAGGAATGCGCCGAGGCTAATCGGGATGAGCGGAAGATAGGCGAGGTAGGCGATGGAGAGGAAGTTCGCCGCGATGCCCGTGCCGAGGAGATCGTGCAGGATCAGCGACGGGGTGCTTCCGCCGCTCAGCCAATTGTCGAGGCGGAACAGCTGTCGATCGAAGAGGACGCCGTCGCGATAGACCGGCAGCACGCTCTTGAGATTTCGATAGGCGACGTAGCAGACGTAGAAGCTCAGCAGTCCGGTGCCGATGCACAGCAGACGGTGGGTGTTCCATTCCTTCTTGACGACGTCGACGACAGTGGTGGGCAGGTTCCGCCACCCACTTCGTCTCACCGCCTCGACGATCAGCCCGCCGCCGATGAACCCCAGAGCCAGCAGGGGCAGGCGGATGTATGAAGGTCCGAGGAAGCCGTCGGGGTCCTTCAGCGGGAGATCGAGGTAGAGGGATGAGACCACGGCGGCCGCTCCGACGAGCAGGGAGAGCGCCATGGCAAAGGTGTAGGGCCAACGTCGCATTCTGGTCATCGGCACACCGTACAGATTCTGTTTTAGTGCTTCTTCGGATTTTCCTCGATGCGGGCTGACCGGAGGGACCTTGTCCGGTGCGTTTCAGGGCCGGACGGCGTCGACACAGGAGTGGACGCGGCGCCTCAGCTCAGCTGGGTGGAAGCGAACTCGGCGGCGTGGTGCAGCACGGTGGTCGTGTCGTCGAGCACACGTCCGAAGTGGAGGAATGAGTGCAGGACGTGTGGGTGCTCCTCGAATGTCACATCATTGCCGGCCCGCTCAAGTGTCTCGGCCAGGCGGCGGCTGTCGTCGCGCAGGGGGTCGAGTCCGGCCGCGGCGACGAACACCGGAGGCAGGCCGGACAGATCGGCGGTCATGTGTGCGACGTAGGGTGACTGCGCATCCTGAGGTTCGGCGAAGTAGTCGTCCATGAGGTTGCCCAGGTCGTTGGCTCCCATTCCGTCCCAGTCGCCGCCGAAGAGCCTGCGGCTGGCTGAATCGGCGAGTCCGTGACCGCCGTAGATCGAGATGAGGGCGCGCAGAGAGGTGAAGCCCGCCGGTGCTGCCGCCACGACTTCCGGCTCGTCGCGCAAGAGCAGTGCTGCGCCCAACGTCAGTCCGGCCCCGGCCGAGTCACCCGCGAGAGCCAGTCGCCCGCCGTCAATGCCGTGCTCGTCACCGTGCCTGGCGAGGTGATCGATGATGGACGCGCATTCGTGGAGTGCCTGCGGGAATGTCGCTTCGGGGGAGAGCGAATAGTCGACGCCGATGACGGCGCTGCCGGCCGCCTCGGCGAGGACCCGCATGATCCGATCATGCGTGTCGAGGTCACCGACGGTGAACCCGCCGCCGTGGAGGAAGACGATTCCGGGCAGGACTGCCTCGGCGGTGGGGCGATGGATGCGGATCGGAACGTCGACGCCGGCGGCGCGGATGTGTCGATCGTCGGTGCGTGCCATGATGGGGCCGCCTTCGTTCCACATGGCGCGCTCGGCGTGGTATTCGGCGCGGCTCCGCACGAAGCGGAGGGGCGTATCCGAGTGCGCGGAGGCGGTTCGAACGGCCTCGTCGCCGGTTTCCCGGCAGAATTCGGCACGCATGGCCTGGATCGCGAGCACGTGCCTCATCTGCACCGACATCGACGCGACGATGTCATCGGGAATCGTCGCGAGAAGCGCCTGGGCGAGATCGTGGGATGTGGCCGAGTCGTTCACGTTCGCAGCCCGGCGACAAGCAGGCCGGCGAGGCGGTGTGCATCATAGTCCGCGTCGTCGTCGGCGAAGATGCAGAGATTGCCGATGCCGCGCAGCAGCTCATACCCACCGACATCCTTCCTGATCTCACCTGCGGCGATCGCGGCGTCGAGGATCTGTTCGCAGACGGGGACGAGGCGGTCGATGAAATAGGCGTGGAGACTTGCGAAACCGGCTTGGTCGCTGCCCAGGGCGGCGGCGAGCCCGTGTTTGGTGACGAGGAAGTCCACGAAGAGCTCGACCCATCGGCTCAACGCCGCATGCGGTGAGATGCGCTCGGTGAGCAGTCTCGGACCCGCCTCGGCACAGGCGTCGACCTGATGGCGATAGACGGCCACGATGAGGTCGGCTCGAGTGGGGAAATGGCGATAGATCGTGCCCATGCCGACCTGCGCTCTTGCCGCGATCTCGCGTACCGGGGCATCGACGCCCGATTCCACGAAGACAGCGGCGGCAGCTTCTAACAGCACCGTCTCGTTGCGCTTGGCGTCCGCGCGCTTTGCGCGGGCGGGTCGCTCATCTCGGTCGGTCACAGAATCTCCTCTCATAACCATTGCTAAGCGGAACAGCGCTCCGTATAGTGAATACGGAGCGATGCTCCGCTTCCATCATGCCAGAGGAGGCGCAGACACTGAATGGCGGACAGGCCGCCGGAAGGAAGTTCCGTCATGGAATACCGCACACTCGGACGCACCGGAGTCCAGGTCAGCACACTCGCACTCGGGGCCATGAACTTCGGCCAGATCGGCCGGACCGAGCAGAAGGACATCGAGTCGATCGTCGGCTCCGCCCTCGATGCCGGTGTCAACCTCATCGACACCGCCGACGTCTACAGCGGCGGAGAGTCCGAAACGATGATCGGCAAGGCGCTGGGAGCTCGTCGCGACGATGTCGTCCTTGCGACGAAGGCGGGTCTGCCCATGGGGGAGGAGCGCAACCACCGTGGAAGCTCACGTCGCTGGTTGGTCAAGGCGCTCGACGAAAGCCTGCGCAGGCTCAGAACCGACCACGTGGACCTCTATCAGATCCATCGGTGGGACCCTGCGACCAGCGACGAGGAAACGCTGTCCGCCCTGACCGATCTGCAGCGGGCCGGGAAGATCCGCGCCTTCGGCAGCTCCACATTCCCTGCCTATCGAATCGTGGAAGCGCAATGGACCTCCCGGGAGCGGGGGCTCGGCCGCTACTCAACCGAGCAGCCGAACTACTCCCTCCTCCAGCGCGGAATCGAAGGTGATGTCCTGCCGGTCACAGGTGACTACGGGCTCGGGGTGTTGGTGTGGAGTCCACTCGCCTCAGGGTGGCTGTCCGGTGCCGTCCGAGACGGTCGGGAGATCGCGACCAGCCGGTCAGCGTTCATGCAATCGCGCTTCGATCTCACGGTGCCGGAGAACCGTGCGAAGCTCGAGGCGGTCGAGCGGTTGGCAGCACTCGCCGAGGAAGCTGGGCTGACGCTGATCCAGCTCGCTCTCGGCTTCGTCACTGCACACCGGTCCGTGACGGCAGCGCTCATCGGTCCGCGCACGCTCGACCACCTCGAATCCCAGCTCGATGCTGCGGATGTGGTGCTGTCGACCGAAGTGCTCGACGCGGTCGACGAGATCGTGCCGCCGGGAGTCGACCTCGCTCCCGCAGAGAAGAACGCCGCTCCGCCTGCGTTGAACGATCCGCGTCTGCGCCGCCGGTGATGAGCCCGGGTGGGCGTGTCCGGGCCGGCACTTCCGAACGGTAGGTCCGGGCGTCATATCCGGGCCGCGGGTTTGCAGTTATGCAAAATTGATTGCAGTAATGATCCTATGTTGCCGAGACTGATCGCATGACTGAGACGAAGACGCCGCCGAGGCGGATGCGAAGACTTGTCGGTGCGGCACTCGGCGCGGGGTTGGTGATCGGGGCGGCGGTCGGTGTCCCGTTGGGCCACAGCGTTTCACAAGGTGGCGGAGTCCTTGAGGCGGTCTCCACGGTCAACGGGACGCACGATGCGGCCACCCGCAACGATACGGACTTCAACGAGCGGTTCAGCCATGAATTCGTCGACGTCGACGACGTGAACATGCATTACGTCGTCGGAGGAGACGGCCCGCCTCTTGTGCTCATCCATGGATGGCCCCAGACCTGGTACGCATGGAAGGAGATTATGCCGGAACTCGCCGAACACCGCACGGTGTATGCGATCGATCTGCCTGGATTCGGTGACAGTTCGGGTACGCCGGAGGCATTCGACAAGAAGACCCTCTCCGGCTATGTCCACGAGCTGCTCGAGGTTGAACTCGATGGAGAGCAGGCGGATATCGTCGCACACGACCTCGGCGCGGGCGTCGGATTCCAATATGCTTCCCGGTATCCGGATGACGTGCGCAGCTACGTTCATCTGGACTATCCGCTGCCCAGCAGCGACGTGTTGCCGGCAGAGACATATCGCACGTTCTCCTGGCACATGAGTTTCAACAGCCGGCCGCGCATTCCCGAGAAGCTCGTCGACGACCGGGGCGACGTCCGGGAATATCTGCAGGAGTTCTACGCACAGGTCGCCCATGACGGAGCCGCCTTTGGCGGCGAGAGCACCGAGGCTCCGTTCTCGGATGCCGAGATCGATGAGTACACCCGCACGTACTCACGCCCCGAGGTGCTTCGCGCCGGATTCGAGCTCTACAGGTCACTTGATCAGGACGAGCGGGACAACGACGCTGCAGACCCGGTTGCCGCTCCGACGATGCTGCTGACGGCGGAGGGCTCCTTGGCAGGGACGCAGCCGACCCTCGAATCGTTGGTGACTGATCTGCGGAAGGCCGAGGAGGTCCCCGACTCGGGGCACTGGCTCGCCGAGGAGAGTCCTGAAGCAGTCAGTGCCGAGATCATCGATTTCATCCGCTCACCGGTCACACATCGGTGACGTGGACGCGCTCGCCCTGAGTGCCGTAGAGCGCGATGATCTCGGCGGGGCGATTGACGTCGGCGTTGCCGATCCAGTGCGGGGTCATCGTGTCGAACTCTGCGGCCTCGCCGGCGACGAGGGCGGTGCGCTGATCGGACAGGGTGAGGTTGAGTGTGCCGGAGAGGACATAGAACCATTCGCGGCCGGGGTGAGTGTGAAACTTCGGAGGATCGGGCTGCGGTCCCGGCGGGAAGACGACCTTGTAGCCCTGCAGGCCGCCTGTGGGGACGCCGAGGGGGATGAAGGTGAGACCGTGTCTGCGTACGGGTTTGAGGTGGACGCGCGGATCGCCCACCCTGGGAGCGGCGACCAGCTCATCCAAGGGCAGACCGTAGACCCGGGCAAGGGGCAGCAGCTGCTCGAGGCCGGGACGCACCAGGCCCCTTTCGAGTCGAGAGATGGTGCTCGCGGTCAGCCCGCTCCGCTCGGCCAGTTGGGCAAGATTGAGTCCGAACGCCTGCCGGAAGCCGCGCAATCGCGGACCAAGGGTGTCAAGTACTTCGTTGTCATCCATCACCGGCTCCTCACATCGACAACTGCGTTATCACTTGCAATTCTGCAAAAGATCTCACGGTTCTGCAATGGCCCGTGGGAGCGTGGAACCCACGATCAGGCGATGCCCTGCCTCCGCCCGGCAACCCTGGCCGCGACACCGCACCATACGAGAAAGAGGATGATATGCCTGGAACCACGACTCGGCGACGTCGCCGTGACACTCCGCCTCCGAAGACCGACAACACAGAGATCGACGTGCTCCGCGGGTTTCTCGACTATCTGCGCGAGTCGATCGCTGCCAAGGTCGAAACCGCTCCCGAACCTGCCGTGCGTACGGCTCAAGTGCCTTCCGGAACGAATCTGCTCGGCCTGCTCAACCACCTCACGCGAGTCGAAGAGACCGTCTTCTTGGGTGAGAAGATCACCGATTGGAAGTCGACGTTCCGGTGCTCAGAGACCGACCTCGTCGAGGACGTCGTCGCCCGATATCGCGAGACTGTGAGTCGGGCGAATGCCGTGTTGGACGGGTGCACGGACCTCTCGAAGCCTGTCCTTCGTGCGCGAGGCGACCGCACCGGCCCCAGCGCGAGGTGGGCGCTGACCCACATGATCGAGGAGACCGGCCGCCATGCTGGACATGCTGACATCCTCCGCGAGCTCATCGACGGACGCACCGGGCGCTGATGACCGACCGGCCGACAAGCAATCGCCTCGCTGGCAGCGGCTTGCCTCGACGATTGCGGGCCACCTCGGCGAGTCGGGTGCGACCACGGGAATACGGCCGGCTGTGGGGCGTTGTGATGGGGGGAGCATCCGACTTCCGACCGTCGTCCAGGAGCGAGTACTTTGACCGAACCCATGCGCACCGAACACATGCGCCGACACGAGACCGACCACGAAGTCCCATGGTCACTGCCGATCGTCGTGCGCCGGTCGAAGACCGCCATCGCCCGCCATATCGACGTCCTCGAGGCCACCGCCCGAGCCGTCGTCACCTTCCTTGACGACCCGCGCGCCCACGAAGGAGGTGAGTGGCACGACGCAGTCGAATACTGGCGTGATGGTGCCATTCGCAAGGTCGTGCGCCGAGGTGACGGGAAGAAGCTCGAGGACGCACAGGCCCTGGGGTGCGTGGGGGTGACTCATGGCGGGACGGATGATTTCGCCGCCGCCGAGGCGTTCGTCTTCGCGCCCGGACCCGTGGAGCCGCTGCCGCCCGAGCTGAAGAAACTCCAGGTCGGCGGCACCGAATTCCCCGGTGGAGGGGAGAGCTCCGTCCCCGCCGCCGAGGCGGTCGTGACGATCGAACTCTCACCCGCGCTCACGTTGACGACCGGGAAGGCCGCCGCCCAGAGCGGTCACGCCGCGCAGCTGGCGTTCGAGCAGATGCCAGACGATGTGCGGGATCGTTGGCGTGAGTCGGGATTCAGTCTGCGCGTGCAGACCGCGACGAAGGAAGCCTGGGCGGCGAACGAGCAGCAGATCAGCGTCGTCGACGCAGGCTTCACCGAAGTCGACGGACCCACGGAGACCGTGCGCGCCCGCTGGTGATCGTGTCCGCCTCGGCGAGGGGCGACTCAGGCCTCGCCGCGGTCCTTCAGCTCTTCCTCGGTCAGCGGCCGCGTCTTCGTGCCGTTGCCGAACTCGTCGAGATAGATCACGTGCTTGACCATCTCACCGGTCTCTTCGTCCTCGACTTCGATGATGTCGCCGGGGTGGGTCTGGGGCTGGTAGAAATCTTCATTGACTCCGGTCATTGTGACCACCTCCTACAGGTGTTCTCACCATACGATGCCGTGATCTGAGTCTCAAGGGGGCGCGTTGACTCATAGAAAACCTCCGCGTAACCATCATCGTTGCCTCATTTGAAAACCTCCGGCACGGCCGGGTCGTTGACTCAGAACAAAACCTCCGCCACCGGAGTGGCTCCACCAGGCAGGCATC
>NZ_RHFG01000022.1 GCF_004745485.1 Brevibacterium sp. S22 | reverse complement strand
ATGGTCGCTGCTGAGCTCAACGCCCGGCCCCGGAAACGGTTGGGTTGGAAGACGCCGGCCGAGGCCCTGGCTAAACTATTGAACGAACACGACGATTCGACAGGTGTTGCAACGATAGCTTGAATCCACGCGCTGAGCGCCGCGGATCGACCAGACAATTCGCTGCCAGACCGGCGTCCGCCGGCTGATGCTGTCTGTGGGCCGACGGCGGGGTCACTCTCGCCGCCTGGCCACGAACCGGGAACTCCTGAGCCGAGGCGAAGCCCGTTCAGAGAGTCTCAGCCTGCGTCGGAGACGACGGTGTATTCGAGGACGGGGCGGCCGGCCGCACCGTACCGGGGACGGCGTTCGAGCATCCCGGCATCGGCCATGGATTCGAGGTAGCGGCGCGCGGTGACTCGGGAGACTCCGAGGCCTTCGGCCAACTCGGCGGCGGATTGCCCCGGGGTCTCATCCAGCAGGGTTTTGACCTCTGTCTGCACCGCATCGGGCACGCCCTTCGCGGTTGCGGCCACGGTGTGGGTGCGCAGGGCAGAGATCGCCTTGTCGACTTCGGTCTGGGTGACCTCCCCGTCGTTCGAATCCCCGCCGAGGCGGTTGCGGAAGGACGAATACGCCTCGAGTTTCGATTTGAAGACCGGGAACGTGAAGGGCTTGATGATGTACTGAGCGACGCCGTACGACAGGGCCTCCTGCACGATCTGCATGTCGCGGGCCGCGGTGACGGCGATGATGTCGACGTCGACGCGCTGGCCGCGGATGGCTCGGCAGACCTGGAGTCCGTGCCCGTCGGGCAGGTTCATATCGAGGAGGACGAGATGGACGCCGGAGGGATCGAGTCCGTAGATCTGACCCGTGAGAGCAGCCATCGCCTGGGTGGCGTTCTTCGCCACTCCCGCGACGTGATAGCCGTCGATGCGGTCGATGTACTTCGCGTGGGCACGGGCGGCGACCACCTCGTCCTCGACGACGAGCACACCGATGCTCGATTCAGGCGCAGTTGTGTCCGACATGCTTTCAGTCTAGCTTCAGCGGTTTGACAGCGTTCCGGATCGTGTTGCAGTCCCGTCACATCGCGTTGTGGCCGGCCCCACCTGAACCCGTCCCACCGGAACCGGTCTGTCCGGAGCTGCCCCGACCGACGCTGGCCCCACCGGAGCTGCCCCGACCGGAGCCGCCCGACCGGAACCCGCTCGACCGAAACCAGCCCGACCGGAGCCAGCCCGTACGACGCCGGACTATCCGCCGTCCGCCTGCCCTGCACCGGCCGAGTCCGGCAGCCACACCGTGAGCACGGCGCCCTTGAATCGGTCGCAGTCCTCCCCGCGGCCCTGCACATCGACGGCACCCCCGAGCCGGCGGATCGCCTGCACGACCAGGGACAGTCCGACCCCGCGGGTGCCCGTCTGCTGGCGGCCCTGCCCCTGGTCGGTCTCGACACCATCGTGCTTCGTCGACCAGCCGCGTTCGAAGATCGCATCGAGATGCTCCTCGTCGATGCCCGGACCGTCGTCGCTGACCTCGATCGTGAATCCGCCGGGACCGCCCGAACCGGAGAGTTCGACGTGGACTCTCTTGTCTTCGGACAGAACATCCTCCCGGCTCAGAGCGTCGAAGGCATTGTCGACGAGGTTGCCCAGAATCGTCGCGAGGTCACGGTCATCCCCGCCGAGGTTGCCCGCGAGATCCGCGGTGTCCACCGTCATCTCGATGCCCACCTCGGCGGCCTGGGCGATCTTCGACAGCAGCAGGGCCGAGAGGACGGGATGGTCGAAGGTCATCGACCCGTCACCGTTGACCCGGTTGAGGTCGTCGATGTCCTTCGCCGCGAAGTCGATGGCCTCCTCGACGTGGCCGGTCTCGAGCAGGGACACGACCATGTGCAGCCGGTTGGCATATTCGTGGGTCTGCGCGCGCAGGGAATCGGAGAAGGACCGCACGGAGACGAGCTCGCCGGAGAGTTCGGCCAGCTCAGTGTGATCGCGCATGGTCACGACCCACGTATCGCTGGCCGCCTCGGTGGGCTGCTGGTTGACGACGAGGACACGATCGTCGGTGTAGTGGATCTCGTCGCGGGCCCACCGCCCGGCCGCGAGCAGGTCGTGCAGCTCCTCGGGCAGGTCGAGTTCGCGCAGCGGCATCTCTTCGGCCGAGGTGGGGCCGGGGTCCGCATCGTCCTCGACGGGCGGCATGCCCAGCAGTTCCCGAGCCTCGGCGTTGATGAGCACGATTCCGCGAGCTCGGTCGACGAGCAGCAGTCCTTCGGAGACGGCCTTGAGCACAGAGGAGTAGAAGTCGAGCATGCTGCGCAGTTCGTCGGCACCGTAGTCGCCGGTGACTCGGCGCAGGCCCCGCGATGTCACCCAGGAGGAGCCGATGCCGAGGATGAGGGTGAGGACGGCGATGCCGATGAGCCATTTCCCCTGTGCCAGGAAGCCTTCGCGGACCGAATCGGCGGAGCTGCCGACGATGACGGCGCCGACCACGGTGTCGGACCTCAATCCATCGACGCCGACGTGTTCGGCATAGACCGGCGTGATGACGTACATGGTGCCGTCGGCCGGCCCGCCGTCGTCGATGAAGCGCACGGTCGACTTGCCCTCCTGCAGGGCCTGTCCGTCGACGGCCTGAGCCAGCTGGTCGATCGAATCCTCGGGGATCTGTCCGGAATCCGCCGAGGCGGTCTTCGCCTCCAACGCCTGCTGCCGTCCGGGCGAGCCCAGGGTCGGCGGGGTGAGGAGGAAATCGATGGGGACGACGGCGGCGATGTCGAAGCCGTATTGGCTGATGACGTTGTTCAGAAGCGTCTGGACATCGTCGCGGGATTCGGAGTCGAGGTAGTCGTCTCGGCCGACTTCACCGGTGCCGACGAGGCCCAGCGACATCGAGATGTTGTCCGCAGCCGAGCGCAGCAGGTCCTGTTCGCGTTTCGTGTTCAGCTGCGAGAGCTGGAGGTAGAGCAGACTCGTCGTGAGCACCATGATGCCCACGAGCATGATCGAGTTCGCGAACATGATCCGCCCTGCCGCGCTGAGGCGGACCCACCGACTCAGGCGACCCACCGGTCCGGCGGGCCCCTTCGACAGTATGGTGCGCTTCTTCTTCGGCATGGGAACCATTGTGCCACCCGGTCAGGCGCCATCTGCCGGGGTCAGGGCACGGAACCGGGCCCATCGCCGAGGCGGTCGGACGGAATCGCTGTCACCGCCCGGGCGGCGGTGCGGCCCAGGTCAGAAAGACAGACTGATGGGGCCGGCGGGGACCGCGGAGCACACGAGCACTTCGTCGGCGTCGACTCGGGCAACCGGTTCGATCGGGTAGAGCACGGATCCGGCGGCCAGGGACACCGAGCAGGTTCCGCAGGATCCGCCGCGACAGGAGCTCGGGGACCGGAATCCGCGCGCTTCCAAGGATTCGAGCAGGGTTCCCTCCTGCGGCTGCCAGACGAAGCTCGTACCCGAATCCGCCAGTGTCACCTCGGCGGGGGAACAGGCGGCTATGGCCTCGCTCATTCCCGTGTTCGGGGAGGCGAACGTCTCCTGATGGACCGCGGGAACTCCGGCTTCGTCCGCGGCGGCGAGCACGGCCGCCGTGAAATCGCGGGGCCCGCAGACCATGACATTGTCGCAGCCGGCCACCCAGTCGACGAGGTCCCGGTGGCCGGGCCGACCGGCGGTCGCAGTGTCGCGGTGGTGGGTCTCGACGGGCACCCCGCCTGAGCGTGCGCGGTCCTGGAGTCGATTCCACAGGCATGCGGTGCGGTGGTCGCGGTCGACGTGGAAGAGTCGGATCCGGTCGGTGGCGGGAAGGTCGGCCAGTCCGTCGCCGCGCAGCAGTCCGAGGCTCGGAGTGATGCCGATTCCGGCCGTGATCAGGGCCGTTGTGCCGCCGAAGACTCGGGAGGCGGTCATGGTTCCGTGCGGTCCCGAGGTGAGGATCCGCGCTCCGGCCTCCAGCGATGCGACGGCGCGGGAGCCCTTGCCCTGAGTGCGCACGGCGATGCGGACGATATCGTCGTCGACGTCGGTGATCGTATAGGTCCGCCAGAACGGTGCGCCGAGGTCGAGGTGGACGCGCAGATTCGTACCCGGCTCATCGAATTCGCGGATCCAGCCGAGATCGTCGCGCAGGGCCACCTCGACGATGTCGTTGCAGATCTGCCGGCGGCCGACGACGGTCATGAACCGCGGGGTGCGGGCGACCTTGACCAGTTCGCGCGGGGCCGGTCCCTCGACGGTGATCTCATCGCCGAGGGTGATGTCGCCGGATTCGAGGATCTGCCCGTAGATTCCGCAGTGCAGGTGCCCGCAGGCGGAGTTGAGCAGCCGCGGCACGTTGACGTCGACGGCGGTGGTGGTCGGGTTGACCGTGGTCGCCGGGCAGCGCTCGATCGTCGAGCGGATCGCCAGGCGCACACCGCCGAGGCGGATCACCTGACCGATGAGCGCGAATTCCTCGAAAGGAGCGAGTCCGTCGACGAGGACGTTGCCGCGGAACCGCAGCGGGTCCAGCTCGTCGTTCTCGGTCCCGAGGGCCGCGCGGCCCTCCTCCGTATCCGCGATCGCGGCGACCGTGGCGGGGTTGATGAGTGAGATCCCCGAGCACTGCGAGTCGAACATCCCCTGGTCCGCGACCGCCAGGCAGCGCGCGAAGCTGCCCTGAGGGGGTATCCGTTCGGAGAGGAAACTCGCCGAGGCGGCCCTGCTCTCCTCATCGTCCGTGGAGAAGGTCGTCGACTCCCCCGTCGGGGCAGTCAGGGTCACAGTCGCGATGTCGTGACCGTCCGCCTCGGCGAGGAGAGCCCCGCCGGGCCGGGTGGGATCCGACGCGGATTCGTCATCTGCCGCCTCGGTGAGGGACACGCCCACCCGCCATTTCTGCAGGTCGGTGTCGTTCTTGAGCACGGTGAAGGCGGAGTAGGAATGCCAGGAGTCATCGGGGACGTCGAGGCTGCCGTTCGTGAATGCCGCGATCCGGTCGCCGCGGATTCCGCGGTCCCTGACCACCCGAGCCGCGGTGAGCTCCTCGGCAGGGAACCCCTTGACCGGGAACCGGAACAGTCTGGCAACACGCATACCTCCGATTGTAGGAGCCGGACGGCACGGAGGGGTCGGGGTGAGAGCAAACGCACAGCCGCGTCGGCGAGGGCCGATCTTGATTTATACCCTATAGGGGTATACCGTGTGGTCATGACTGAGCAACATGGATACACCCCGCAGAAGGACGCTCTCGCGCGGAGGATGAAGCGGATCGAAGGCCAGGTCCGCGGCATCGGGAAGATGATCGATGAGGACAAATACTGCATCGACATCCTCACCCAGGTCTCCGCCGCGACAGCCGCGCTGCACGCGGTCTCCATCAACCTCCTCGAAGAGCACATCGCTCACTGCGTGGTCGACGCCGCCTCATCCGGCGACGACGAGGAAGCGCGGAAGAAGATCGAGGAGGCATCAGCCGCCATCTCCCGACTCATCAAGAGCTGAGTCCGCAGGCCGCGTCTGCCCGATCGGGGTGCGACGACGCCGGGGATCGGGAAACGTTCACAGCTGATAGGAGAGCACCATGACAACCACCACCATCACCGTGTCCGGAATGACCTGCGGACACTGCGAAACGGCGGTCAGGGAAGAACTCGGCACGCTCGCAGGTGTCACGGAGGTCGCGGTCGACCTCAACGCCGGCGGCGACTCCCCGGTCACGATCACCTCAGCTGCCGAACTCGACGACGCGGCGATCCGTGCCGCCGTCGATGAGGCCGGATACGAGGTGAAGTGATGCCACGCGAGCTCGAGCTCGACATCACGGGCATGACCTGCGCGTCGTGTTCGGCTCGGATCGAGAAGAAGCTCACCCGACTCGACGGGGTCACGGCGGAGGTCAACCTGCCGCTGGAGACTGCGCATGTGGTCATCGACTCCGAACTCGGCGACGACGACATCACCGCGGCCGTCGAGAAGGCCGGCTACGGCGCCACGGTGCGCAGCCTCGGCGCGGGCTCCGCCGGCCCGGAGATCGTCGACTACGATCCCCGCCATCTGCGGCCGCGCTTCATCGGCTCGCTCATCCTGTCCGTGCCGATCGTCGCGATCTCCATGGTCATGAGCTGGCACTTCACCGGGTGGCAGTGGGTCGCAGCGATCCTCGCCCTGCCCGTCGTCACCTGGGGTGCCTGGCCGTTCCACTCGGCGGCGCTCAAGGCAGCGCGCGGCGGCTCGACGACCATGGACACCCTGGTCAGCGTCGGCATCATCGTCGCCAGTGGCTACTCCTATGTCACGCTCGGGCGAGCTCTGGTCGAGGGCTACGGCTGGAAAGTGCCCGAGCATTATCATGTGTGGTTCGAAGCCGCCGCGGCGATCACGGTGTTCCTGCTCATCGGCAAGCTCACCGAGGATCGCGCGAAGACCCGGGCGACGGCCGCGCTCAAGGCGCTCCTCGACCTCGGGGCGAAATCCGCGACCGTGGTGCGGCAGGGAGCTGCGACGGACGCAGCCGCGTCGGGATCCGGCGCCACGACGGACGCAGCCGAGTCGGGGTCCGGTGCCACGACGGGCGTCGGCGCGTCGGGCGCTGATGCCACGGGTGGGGACCGTGTCGAGGTGCAGGTGCCGATCGATCAGCTGGTCGTCGGCGATGTGTTCCTCGTCCGCCCAGGTGAGAAGATCGCCACCGACGGTGAGGTGCTGACCGGCCATTCGGCCGTCGACGAGGCGATGCTCACCGGCGAATCCGTACCGGTCGAGGTCGCTCCCGGCGATTCCGTCACCGGTGCCACGATCAACACCTCGGGTGTGCTCGAGGTCCGGGCCGCCCGAGTGGGAGCGGACACGACGCTGGCGGCCATGGCCGATCTCGTCAGCCGCGCGCAGACCGGGAAGCCTGCCGTGCAGCGACTGGCCGACAGGATCTCGGCAGTGTTCGTGCCGATCGTCTTCGGCATCGCCGTTCTGACCCTGCTCATCTGGGGCTTCGTCACCGGAGACTGGGCTGCGGGGCTGCATGCGGCACTCACCGTGCTCATCATCGCGTGCCCCTGCGCCCTGGGTCTGGCCACACCGACGGCCCTTGCGGTCTCGTCCGGACGAGGATCCCAGTTGGGCATCCTCGTCTCCGGCCCCGAGGCGCTGGAGTCGACGCGGGCGATCGATACGGTCGTCCTCGACAAGACCGGCACTCTGACGACCGGGACGATGAGCCTGACCGGAACCGAACTCTCACCGGCGGACTTCGACATCCTCGCCCGGCTGGAATCGCGCAGCGAACACCCGATCGCCCGCGCCATCGTCGAGGCCGCGCCCGAGATCGTCGGGGCGGGCTCGGCGGGGACTGCTTCGACTGGGTCCGATCCGATGGGGCTCGCCTCGGCAGGATCTGCTGGCGTGGAGCCCGATTCGATGGAAACGGCAGAGCAGTCGGCGGGGGCCGCCTCGGCGAGGTCGATCGGAACCGTGGCCGGGTCACCGGTCACGGATTTCGAGAACATCCCCGGCGGCGGACTGCGGGCGACGGTCGACGGCGCCGAGGTGCTCGCCGGTCGCCCGGACCTGCTCCGGGAACGCGGAATCGCGGTCGACTATGCGGCCGATTCGGTGCCGCGCGGGGCCACGCTCGTCGCGCTGGCGATCGACGCGCGCTTCCGTGGGCTGAGCTTCGTCTCCGACGAGGCCAGACCGACGGCCAAGGCAGCGATCGCCGAACTGCAGTCCCTGGGGCTGAAAACCGTGCTGCTGACCGGAGACAACGCTCAAGCCGCCGAGGTGGTCGCCGAGGCTCTTCGAATCACCGAGGTCCGCGCGGATGTCCGCCCGGAAGGCAAGGTCTCCGTGGTCAGCGAGCTGCAGGAGCAGGGCCGGGCCGTAGCCATGGTCGGCGACGGGGTCAACGACGCCGCCGCTCTGGCCGGTGCGGATCTCGGCATCGCGATGGGCTCGGGTACGGACGCGGCGATGGCGGCGTCGGACATCACCATGGTCACGTCCGATCCGCAGCAGATCCCGCAGGCGATCCGGCTCTCGCGCCGGACCTTGGGGCTCATCAAGGGCAACCTGTTCTGGGCCTTCGCCTATAACACCGCAGCGATCCCGATCGCGGCGTTCGGACTGCTCGACCCGATGATCGCCGGGGCCGCGATGGCGTTCTCATCGGTGTTCGTCGTCCTCAACAGCCTCCGCCTCCTGCGCTTCACATAAGCGCGACGGCGATCCCGCGCGTTGTGGAAGCTGGATTGCCCCCGCGAGCATCCCCCACTGAAAGCGCCATAACCCCCTGTTGGAGCAGGGGGTTATGGCGCTTTCAGGCTCTGATGCCTCAGCAGCTGTAGGACGAGGCAGTCACGCGAGGTTGTGCCGCGAAAGGTGGGGTCGGTGCCTGCAGCCTCGGCGCGAGCCCCAGGCGTCCTACCGCATGACCGGGTAGGACTGGTTCTGGTTCTGCGTGTCCTTGCGCATCACCCAGTTGAGGTAGCTCGTGAAGCCTGACACGACCACAAAGGCCGCTCCGGCGAAGATGAATGCATAGCCGAAGGCGCGGCCGTCCTGCCAAGCTCGGGTGACGATGATCGCGAGGACGAGGGTGACGATTCCGCAGACGATGCCGACTTTGATCGCGTCCTTGTAGGACACCGTACTCGTGGGCTTGCCGCCTGTGGACTTCTTCTTCGGGGTGTTCGTGGGCGCCATGTCCCTCATTCTACCGGCCCGACCTGAGAGCCGGCCCATCCTGTGCCCGAGATCATCACCCGCACGGTTCGACCTCAATCCCACCAGCACCGAGGCGGCCACAAGATGCCTTGAGAACCGCAGAGGACCCGGCGAAGAGCACGGCGACCGGGGGATCGGACGGTGGGCCCGACTGCGGTTCCGACCCGCATGAGCCGATGATCAGGTGGACTACAGGCTCCGAACAGGCAAAAATGTGTGTGTGCCCGTCACCGTCAGACGCGCCGCCGGGGAGGCGCTGCGCTCTTTTCACTCCAGCCAGGCCCCGCCTGGCCGTGAGTCGTGCGCAGACGACGCGACGCCGACGGCCGCAGCAGTCGACATCGCAGCAGTCGGTCCCAGCCCCCTCGGCTCTCCCCTCTCACCATCCCCCCGCCGCACCGTCCGCACCTTCACAGCGCTCCTGCTCGCGGCAGTCATGACTCTCACCGTCACCGCATGCGGACCCGATCGCGGACTCAAGGTCTCACCCGAGGGCAACCCTTCCCCCTCCCTCTTCGCCCCCAATACCCAGGCCGCCGGCCAGCCGGATGAACCGTTCTCGCTCAACGCGATCCGCAAGGCCATCGAATCCTCGTCGGGAATCGCTGTCACCGGCAGTGCTTCGGAGACCGCTCAGGTCGTCGCCGACTGCAAGGACTGTCTGAAGTTCTCGACGCCTTTCCTCAGCGGCGAACAGAAGTTCCAGCTGGTCACGGTGGCCAACCCCAAGCAGCGCGACGAGGTCATCGCCGGCGCAGTCATCAGCGAGCACAAGGGCAAGCCCCGCCTCGAACTCATCGCCACCGGCAATCAGCTCAAGGTCAGCCCCGGCAGAAATGGGACACTGGTGGTGCAGGAGGCCATGTTCGCTGACGGGGACAGAGCATGCTGCCCTTCCGGCTGGTCTGTGCAGGTGTTCCGCCTGCACGACGGTAGGTTTGAACCAGGTCAACGCTTCACGCGGCTTAATGGAGAAACGTAATGCATATAGTTCTGGTCGAGGATGACGAGGTCATCCGCGAAACGACGCAGATCGGACTCGAACGCTTCGATTACACGGTCTCGGCCTTCGCCGACGGCCGTGAAGGATACGAGTTCGTCTCCGCCAACGGCGCCGACGTCCTGCTGCTGGATCTCATGCTGCCGACGATGAACGGCGCCTCCATCTGCCGTGCCGTGCGCGAGCGTTCGACGATCCCGATCATCATCATCTCCGCCCGCTCGGACGCCATCGACATCGTCCAGGCTCTCGAGGCCGGAGCCGACGACTACCTCACCAAGCCCTTCGACATGCAGGTTCTCAATGCCCGCATCCGCGCTGTCGTCCGCCGGTTCATCACCACCGGCACCGACCGGTTCGGCTACTCCCCCGCACTCGACGCGGATGAGCATCACGAAACCGTGATCGGGCCCGGCGGCATGGTCACCGGCGACGGCATCCCCGAGGTCCTCGGCGCCAGCCCCGGCATGGACACCCGGGATCGGCTGCGAGCGCAGCTCGAATCCGATGACACCTACCTCGGTGCCGGTGGGAAATTCACCACCGCCCCCGAGGCGGACGACGACGAAGAGGCCATCGGCGGCCCCGGGGTCCCTCCCCGCCCGAGCAGCTCCCCCACGGTGGCCCCGGAAGCGTCCGGCTCCGACGGCGGGCTGGGTCCGTTCCGCACACGGCTGGGATCGCTCGTCCTCGACACCGGGCGGCTGACCGTCGAGGTCGACGGAGAAGAAGTCCACCTCACCCCGACCGAGCTGCGTGTGCTCCTGCTGCTGACCGAGCAGCCTGAGCACGTGTACTCACGAGAGAAGATCGCGTTCACGGTATGGGGCTACGAGTGGGCCGGCGACTCCCGCGTCGTCGACGTCCACATCCAGCGCCTGCGGAAGAAGATCGGGGCGAACATGATCGAAACAGTTCGCGGATTCGGTTACCGCTTCTCGGGCTGATCGTATGTCGCTGCGCTGGAAGATCTCTCTGCTCATCGTCGCCTCGGTGATCATCGCCGTCCTGTCGTGCTCGATCGTGCTGCGCCAATCCGCGGCCCGAGCCGAGGACGACCGGATGCGGTCGACGGTGACCGAGCAGCTGACGAATGCGACGGCCATCTTCTCCGAGACCGGGGTGCTCACCCTCAACGCCCGCATCGAGGATCCGCAGCTGCCCAAGGAGGCGCGCAAGTCCGCGCTCAAGGGTCAGAGCGTGACGATCCGCTCCGAGGTCGACGGCGAGGAGATCGTGTGGGCCGCGGCCCCGATCGAGGTCGGTTCGTACACCGAAGTGATCTCCGTGCGCGCATCGACGAAGGACAGTCAGGAGCTCATCGGCCGCATCGACCAAGCACTGCTGGTCGGCATGATCGGATCCGCCCTCGTCGTCGGCGGCGTCGGATCGATCGTCGCCGGCCGCATCTCCCGTCGGCTGACCCTCGGCGCACAGGCGGCCAGGAAGATCGCCGGTGGGGACACGACGACGCGCATCGCCGATGTCATCGACGAATCCGATCAGGAGGTGTGGGCCTTCGCCACGGCCGTCGACACCGCGGTGGCCCGCCTGACCGAACGCATCGACTCCGAGCAGCGCTTCACCGCGGATCTCGCGCACGAGATGCGCACTCCGCTGACCGGTCTGGTCAACGCCGCGAACCTGCTCGAAGAGGATTCCCGACCCGCCGAACTCGTCAAGGACCGGGTCGTGCGCATGCAGGTCCTCGTCGAAG
This sequence comes from Brevibacterium sp. S22, assembly GCF_004745485.1. Classification (GTDB taxonomy): domain Bacteria; phylum Actinomycetota; class Actinomycetes; order Actinomycetales; family Brevibacteriaceae; genus Brevibacterium. Next base: position 61,967 of record NZ_RHFG01000022.1, on the reverse strand, counting down.
ACCTCCTCGAAGTCTCCCGCCTCGATGCGGGCCGTGCCAACCCCGAGTTCACCCGCGTCGACGTCGATCAGGCGATCAGGTCCCTGCTGGGCACGATGGAGGCCTCGGGAGCCCTGGCCGGGCACCAGATCGACACGCATCTGGCGGCACTGAATTCGACGTTGGTCACCGATGTCCGCCGGTTCGAGCGCATCGTGTCGAACCTGCTGGTCAACGCAATCAAGCACGGTGGGGACCCCATCCGCCTCGAGACGAGCACGCGCAGCATCGTCGTCACCGACTCCGGCTCGGGCTATCCGCCGGACATCGTCAACACCGGCCCGACCCGCTTCGTCTCCGCCGGCGGGGGCGGAATGGGCCTCGGCCTCGTCATCGCGCAGGGGCAGGCCCGCCTGCTCGGCATCACGCTGATCTTCAGTAACGATCCCGTAACAGGGGGTGCGCGGACCGAAGTGATCTTCCCCGACGAAGAGGCTCAGGAACATGCGCTCCGGCAGTACGTGGAGAGCCGATCCGAATAACCTCGCCGAGGCGGCCCACAGATTCACAGTAGAGTGCTGACCTCGCACGATGCTGCGTTGATGGCGGCATCAGCCAGTCCGACCTGAGCGTCGACTGACCGCCTGCGAGTGCGACTCGTCACGTATATATGACAGGTTCTATATATTCCCGTTACAATTTTGTGATGTTGTATTGAAGTCGTCGAAACCCCGGCGGACTTCGACGAGCCACAGTCACACGGAGAGTTATGTCAGAGTCATCATCGACCACAGAACCACCGGTGCGTCGACGGGATCTGCATAGGCGTCGCACATCGAACCCGTTCTCACGCGCACACACCTCAACCCGCGACACGGGGACACCGACCGCCTCTGCTTCTGCTGACTCCTCGGCCGAGACCGTGTCGCCCAGGCGCGCAGCGATGGCCGCCGAAGCCCGAGCAGCAGAGGCGTCTCCGCGGCGGGACGCAATGGCTCGCGAAGCCGCCGACGCTCCTGCGACCTTCGGCTCGAGACCCGCCTCGTCGATCCGCAGGGTCAGCGCAGGAGCCGCCGAAAGCCGCGGATCCGATGGCGCGCTGCTCAAGTCCGTGCGCAGAAGGAAGCTGCGGACCGTATCGACGCTGGCGGCAGTCTCCGTGGCCGGTGCCGCCACTGCAGTGACCATGCTTGTGAACAACCTCGGCGGAGGTGCCGAGGTCAAGACCGACCCGACCGCTGCCGGTGAGCCCGCTGCGATCAACCCCGAGAAGGTCAACGCCGACGTGCCCGAAGCCAAAGGGAAGTCGTCGATCGAGATCGGTGTGCCGAGCGCCAAGCAGAAGAAGGTCGAGGCCGCGTCCCGCGCAGTTGAGAAGAGCGCCCTGCCCGGCTGCGATGCGAAGCAGGACTTCGGCCAATCCGCCGGCAACGGCGAGCTGCCCGATGAGTGGCTGTGCGATCTCGGGAAGGGCGACCACCAGCTCCGGGCGGATGCCGCCGTCTCCTTCGCGAAGATGAACGCGGCCTACAAGAAGGACACCGGCAAGGAACTCGAGATCACGGATTCTTACCGTGATATGGCCGGGCAGGTCTCGGTCGCCGGTCGGAAGCCGGGCCTGGCCGCCAAGCCGGGCACCTCACTGCACGGCTGGGGAATCGCCCTCGACCTCGGCGGCGGGGTCGCATCGAAGTCCGGAGCCTGGGGCTGGCTCGTCGAGCACGGTGACGAATACGGTTGGGAGAACCCCGACTGGGCCAAATCGAGCATGTACGAACCGTGGCACTGGGAGTACAAGCCTGCTCGGAGCTCGATTCCCGGCAAGTGATCGACCAGAGCTCTGCGGCCTATGGCACTGCTCGCCTGGGCACCAACCGTCAGTGACGCCCTGCGCTCTGCTGACCGCCTGAGCGTCCGCGGACAGCAGTCATGCACGCTGCCGGCTCAGCTGCGTAGTGCCCGACCGTAGCGGCGCCGATAGATGACCTGAGCGAGCCGGACGAACGGCTCACCCAGCCGCCAGATGCCCAGTCCCGCCCGCGAGACCGACCTGAGGACGAGGAAGACCCGGTCATCGGCGGTGCGGACGAGGATGAATGACTCTTCGCCGGTGATCGGATGCCCCGGCTTCGTGCCATAGGTGAAGCCGCACCGACCCGGCGCCTCGAAGACGTCGATGACGCGAGAGGGCTCGGGCAGTCGGAAGGGTCCGAGACGCACCCGGATCGTCGGCGCCTGCCCTCGCTCCACACGTGGCGGTCGACCACCGACCGTTTCGCACGCAATCCCACCGCCCACGCGAGCACCGGCATCGGCAGTTCTCGCTGCACGCCCGTCTCTGCCCGCACCACCCGCGCGGGCGCCTCTGACCTCGCTGCCGCCTCTGACCTCGCCACGCACGCGGTCGCCTCTGCCCTCGCTGCCGCTCACGTCGATGTCGAAGCCGCTGCGGGTCTTGACCTCCCAGTGCAGCACCTCCTCGGCGCAGCGCTCGAACGTCTCCCGACCGTGGCCGACGAAGTACGCGGATTCGAAGTGACGGCAGCCGTCAGGACGTTCCAACCACCTCGGCGAGAGGGGATGCGTCAGCGTCTCCGGACGACCCCCGACAGAGGAGGCCGGATGATCGTCGATGCGCGAAGCCGGATCGCCGGTGAGATCGGACCGGTGGTCTGGGTGCTCGGATCGGGGCATGCGACCAACCTACCGAATACCGGACGGGTCGTCGCCGATTCCGGTCCGACCAAGTACGGTTCGATATGACGAAGCATCGACAGGCGAGTGTCCGCTCAGCCACTCAGGCGACGGGGATTCGGGTGATGATGCACGGCCGCACAGCGGGGACCGTCCGAGTCGACGACAGCTCCCCCAGGATCGAAGGAGAACCACTTGCGCACAATCAACGGCATCGACGAGATCGAATCGCTCATCGGTCAGGAACTCGGCTCCTCCGAGTGGATGACGATGGACCAGGATGCCATCAACACCTTCGCCGACGTCACCGGCGACCACCAGTGGATCCACGTCGACGAAACGCGCGCAGCCGAAGGTCCCTACGGCGCGACGATCGTGCACGGGTTCTTCACTCTCGCGCTGATCCCGAAGTTCTCCACCGAGGTCTTCACCATCGAGGGAGTGGCCATCCGCGTCAACTACGGTCTCAACAAGGTCCGCTTCCTCCAGCCCGTCGTCGTCGGCTCCCGGCTGCGCGGAACCATCAGCGTCAACAACGTCATCCGCGGCGACAAGGGCACGCAGGTCATCCTCGACCACACGATCGAGATCGAAGACCAGGACCGCCCCGCATGCGTCGCCGAGGTGGTCACCCTCCTCGTCGAGTGAGGGCCGGCACCGGCCATGGAACTGCACCCCCGGCCCCTGGGCGCTCAACCCGGTCTTAGGTGGGCGGAATGGTCACGTTCCAGGCGGATTTCTGTGACCATTCCGCCCACCTAACGCGCATTCCGACGGCTGAAAGGTACGCGGCACGCACATTCCGGCGGCTGAAAGGTACGCGGCACGCACTTTCCGGCGGCTGAAAGGTAAGCGGCACGCGCATTCCGACGGCTCCAGCCGTAGCCCACTGAACCCCTCTAGCTCGGGCGGTGGGCGTCGAGCTGCTGGGCGACGCGGATGTAGCCGAGGTGTGAGTACGCCTGCGGGTGGTTGCCCAGGTGCATCTCGGCGACGGGATCGTATTCCTCCGACAGCAGCCCCGTGGGCCCGAGCAGGTCGTCGACCTGCCGGAACAGGTCCCAGGCGTCGTCGATGCGGCCGACCTTGATGAAGGCTTCGATCAGCCACGTCGTGCAGATGTGGAACCCGCCTTCGAGCCCGGGCAGGCCGTCATCGTAGCGATAGCGGAAGACCGTCGGGCCGACTCGCAGCTCCCGTTCGATCGCGTCGACGGTGGACACGAACCGCGGATCGTCGGCATCGAGCAGTCCCGAGAGACCGACGAACAGCGCCGCCGAATCCAGATCCGTCTCACCGTAGGCGACGGTGAACGCTCCGACCTCCTCGTTGTACCCGTGCGTGAGGACGTCGTGGGCGATCTCCTCGCGCAGCTGCCGCCAGGCACCGGGCGGCTCCCGATCGAACCGGTCCGCGATCCGCAGCGCCCGATCGACCGTCACCCAGCACATCACCCGCGTGTACACGTTGTGCTTCGGCGGACGCCTCGCCTCCCAGATCCCGTGGTCGGCCTCGAACCACCGTTTGCCCACGGCCTCGACCATCTGACAGGTGAGCGTCCAATAATCCTCGGGCAGCTCGCCGAGGTGGCCGCTGAGTTCGTCGAGCAGCTCCGTGACCGGGCCGAACACATCCAGTTGGACCTGATGTTCGGCCGCGTTGCCGACCCGCACCGGCCGGGAGCCGGCGTAGCCGGGCAGGTGGTTGAGCACCGCCTCGGTGGTCAGGGCCGATCCGTCGACGGCATAGAGCGGATGGAGCTGTTCGGGAGAGACCGTGCGTTCGAGGATGCCGGAGAGCCAGGAGAGGAATCCTTCGGCCTCACCGGTGGAACCCAGCGCGAGCAGGGCACGGACGGTCATCGAACCGTCGCGCAGCCACGTGTAGCGGTAGTCCCAGTTCCGGACGCCGCCGATGCCCTCGGGCAGGGAGGTCGTGGGGGCGGCGAGGACTCCGCCGGTGGGTTCGTGGCACAGGGCACGCAGGGTGATTGCGGAGCGGATGACCTCCTCGCGGTGATGGTCCGGCAGGGTCAGCGAGTCGACCCAGTTCGTCCAGAAGTTCAGGGCCCGTTCGCGCACATGGTGCTCCCCGCCCGTGGCCATATATCCGGCGTCGCCGGTGCCCGTTCCGCAGGCGAGCACGAGGACGACCGTGCCGCCTGGGTGCTGCGAGGGCACCACGGTCGCCTCGGCGGTGTGGGAGTCGCCGTTCTCGACGATCTCGAAGTCGATGCCGGGAGCGTGGAGTTCGATCGGCTCCGCCGTGCCCAGCACCGCCACCCCGTCATCGGTCCTGGTCATGCGGGTAGGAACCGTTGCATAGTCGAGTCGCGGAGCGAAGCGGATGCGGGTCGGGGCGTCGCCGGTGAGCACCCGGACGACGATCGTGTCGTCGCTGTGCCCGTCGACGGGAGCAAGGTAGTCGATGCAGCTCAGCCCCGCCCAGCGGGTCTCGAGCAGGGTCGAGTTCCCGAGGTAGCGCTGGGTCAGCGGGGCGGCCCCGGTGGCGGGGGCGACGGCGAAGAAGCCGGCCGCCTCGGTGCCCAGGACCTCGGAGAACATCGACGCCGAGTGCGGCAGGGGGTGCGGCATCCAGCAGATGCTGCCGGCAGGGTCGACGAGCGCGGTCGACTGTCCGTTGCCGATCAGACTGTGGCGCTGGATCGGGGTGGCGCGGCGGCCGAAGAGCCAGGATTTGCGCAGCTCGAACAGGGCACTGAGGACGGTGGAGACCTCATCCGGCGAGCGCAGCCGGAAGTCGGCGTGAGTGGTCTCAGAACCCTCGCCGACCTTGAGCCCGAGGTCGTCGGCACCGAGGGTCTCCAGCGCATATTCGTCGGCGGTGTCATCGCCGATGAAGACGACGGCTTCCGCGCCGGTCTGACTGCGCAGGCGGGTCAGCGCTTCGGCCTTCGAGGAGGGCACGACGGACAGGTCGATGACCTGCTTGCCGCGGGTGGGATGGATCGGGTGCGCGGCGGCGAGTCTGTCGACGGCGGCTTCGATCTCGCGCCGGTTCGCCTCGTCGAGTCCGCGCAGGTGCACGGCCGCGCCCGTGGTCTTGTGTTCGATGACCTCTCGCGGCAGGCCGCGGGTGAGGTCGGCGCGGAAGTCGGCCAGGACGGCCCGCTGCGTTTCGGTGAGGGCGTCGATGGTGAATGTGTCGGTTTCGCCGCCGTGGGATCCGAAGAGGTGGACCTCGCGGGGCAGCCGCGACATCGCCGCGAGATCGCGCAGGCTGCGACCGGAGATCACCCCCGCCGAGGTGGTCGGCAACAGGGCGAGCGCGCGCAGCGAGTCGACCGAGCCCTCCATGGGAAAGGCTTGGCTGGGCACGTCGACGATCGGAGCGATCGTCCCGTCGTAGTCGGTGGCCACCAGCAGGGATGGAGAGCGGGAGAGTGCGAAGAGGCGCCTGAAGAGGGCGGGGTCGAGAGCTCGGCTGGCTTCGGCCAGATCGCCCAGCAGCTCGGAGGACCTCACCGAGGCGGCGATGGTGGCCAATCGGGATTCGGTTGCGCTCTCGTGTTCGACAGTGCTCATCTCACCTCGGATGTCTCGGTCGGCTCAGGTGCCGGTCAGGGCTCTTTCTTCACGGGAGTGTCGGTGTCCGGATCGTCGGGATTCTTCGAATCCGCGGCTCCAGCGGAGCCGGAACGGTCGGTGGCATCGATGGGGTCCGCCGCCTCGGTGGGGGTGTCGGCCGGCTCTGACAGAGCGTCGCGCTTGGCCAGTTGGCGGCCCTTGCTCAGGCGCGAATAGCCTCCGATGATGAAGATCACACCGGCGATGAGGGTCGCGGCGCCGGTGAAGCCGAGGATCGACAGGGCCTCCATGCCGTCACCGAAGACGAGGATGATGCCGAGCAGGATGTGGACTCCTGAGGCGATGAGGAAGTCCGAGGCCATGGGCTGGGACCGCAGCTGTCGGTAGGCCCAGAACTCGAGTGCGCCGTGGAGCAGGGCCCAGATGCTCAGGGCCGCACGCACCTCGGCGGGATGGTCGGCGAGGAAGAGGAAGACGATCGCCGGGATCGCGATGACGGCCTGGCCGAAGATCGCGGTGCGCACGTTCAGCGGCGAGCGCACGGCCTGGAAGACCAGCGCCAGGGCGAAGAGGATGAGGTAGGCGATGGCGAGGTGGTCGACGACTTCGGTCGGCAGGCTCAGCTGCAGCGGATTGCTCGCATCGCGGGGCCAGAACACGGTGACGATGCCGAAGACGACGCCGAGGAATCCCCGCACGACCATGGGCCAGCCGAGTCGGCTCGCTGCGGCGATGGCCTGTGGGGCGGCTTGTGTGGATTCGGTGCGCGGTTCTTCGGTACTCATCACGGCACCAGTCTAGGTCTCCCGGCCGTGTCTGTCCGGTCAGCGTCATCTCAGGGACGGGCGCGCACCGATTCCTTATATTTTCTGCATTTACGTAATTACGTATCTATTGTATTGTCGACATATGGAACAGCTCCCAGCAGCTGCGGAACGCCTGTCCGCACTCGAACGACGAGTCGCCGAACTCGAAGCCGCGGCCGCAGCGTCCGTGTCGCCTCAGGAGGTTGGCGCAGCACAGGAGAACACGGACGAAGAGTCGGCAGTCGCAGCGGAAGCGCCTGCGCTGTCCGACGAAGTGGGCGATGCCCCGACGCGCGATACGGAGACGTTCTGGGCTCTGCACGGTCTGATCGACCAGCTCGGCGAGGAGGGCGGAGTGACCTACACCGGGTACACCACTCCCCCAGGCGGCACCGACCCCGTGGCGTGGCAGATGGGTCTGAACAGCGCGGGGCTGGCGCAGATCGACTTCGCCGAGGCGGCCGGATCCTTGGCCGCTCTCGGCCACCCGGTCCGCCTGCAGCTGCTCCAGGCGATCTATGAAGGCACGAGCACCGTGGCCGAGCTCGGAAAGGATGAGCGCTTCGGCACCTCCGGGCAGATCTATCACCATGTGCATGCCCTCGCCGGGGCCGGCTGGCTCGAAAGCGCCCGCCGCGGCCACTGGCGCGTGCCGGCTCAGCGGGTCATTCCGCTCCTCACCCTCGTCCTCATCGGCACGCACTGACTCATCGGCACGCTCTGACGACGTGCTCAGCCCACCCGACACACAGAACAGCCGTCCCGCTCTGACCGACTCCACCGCATATCCCACCCCTGCTCACCAGGAGGAACGATGCACATCATCGGCACCCACCGCACATCACAGCAGGCCGCGAAACCACCTCGGCGCCGGATGGCTGGGTTCGTCGCGGCAGCGATCACGGCCGCACTGCTCGCAGCACTCACTCCATGGCCGCGCGGATTCCAGGGCGCGCCCACCGGCGACGCAGCGTTCATGTCCGAACTCGAAGAGACGCTGGGCAGCAAGCACTGGCAGCACGTGGCCGCAGCCCGCATCGATGGTGACGACACGACCTTCGCGGGCACCGGAGCGGACGAGCACACGGAGTTCGAGAGCGGATCGATCACGAAGACGTTCACGGCCGCGCTCTTCGCCGATGCGATCGACCGGGGCGAGGTCGAAGCGGACACCCGCCTCGGCGAGGTGTGGCCGCAGCTCGATGGGAAGGTCGCCGAGGTGACGCTCGAGTCGATCGCGATGCAACGGTCGGGGCTGCCCTCCCAGGAACCCGCCCCGAGCTTCAGCGACGGGGTGATGAGCGTGCTGTCGAACTACCTCCACACCGATCCCTACCGTGGGGATGTCGCGGACATCGTGGCCAGCCTCAATGACGTGGAGGTCGGTGAACCCGAGCCCGAGTATTCGAACTTCGGGTTCGCCGTTCTCGGCCAAGCACTCGCCGAGGCGGCTGGGCAGGACTATTCCGAGCTCGTCCGCGACCGCCTCACCGAGCCGCTGGGAATGAAGGAGACGTTCGTCCCGGACTCCGCCGACGGGCTGTCACACGGCTACACGGCATCGGGGCTTCCGGCCGCACCGTGGACCCTCGGCGGTGCGGCTCCGGCCGGGGCGATCCGGTCGACGACCCATGACCTGGCGATCTGGCTCCGGGCCGTCCGTGACGGAAACGCGCCCGGCGCCGAGGCGGCCGAACCCCGTACCGATTTCGAGGCTGACCGCATCGGCTGGGCGTGGTTCACGACAAAGACACAGAACGCGACTCTCACCTGGCACAACGGCGGCACCGGCGGCTACCGGTCGTTCCTCGGCTTCGACCCGGAGTCAGGAGCGGGGATCATCGTGCTGAACGACTCCGCCAATGACGTCGACGCGGCCGCCACACTCGTCGGGGCCGATGCCGGCACGGATTCCGGAACCACGACCGTCACCGAAGCTGGCTCAGCGTCCACCACCGATGCCGTATCCGCGGGCGAGGCCTCAGCGAAGGGAGAACGCTCATGAGCCCCGAACTCGTCTCGACGGTCATCGGGGCACTCATCGTGGCGTGGGGTGCGTTCACCGCATGGCGAGCTCCCCGTGCGGCATCGCGAATAGGACTGCTGTCAGGAATGGTCACGGCGGTCGTGTTCGTCCTGCTCATCCGACTCATCACACCGTTCGGAGGGTGGGACGGCTGGTTCATCTATGTCTGGCTGGCCGGAATGCTCATCATTGTCGTCTCCGTCTTCCTGGCCGCACTCGTCTGGCCGGACCTGTCGTGGCGGGCCGAGAATGCGAAGGCCCGACGGAGCGAAGCGAGCGGACTCGGCTTCTCCGCCCTGCTCGCGGTCCTCATCGCCGGCGCCCTCGTCCTTCCCGGACTCTTCCTCTGACGGTGAATGCCCGGCTCCTCGCACGGCCGACCACAGCGGCCCGCATAGGGATCTACTTGCCTGTGACGGTGAGGGTGCCGCCGCTTTCGGTGACGTCGTACTTCGGCAGCGGCTCCTCGGCCGGACCGGACATCACCTCTCCGGTGGTCACCGAGAAGTTCGAGGAGTGGCACGGACAGATGATGGCCTCCTCGGTGACCCGGGTGACCTGGCAGCCCTGGTGGGTGCACACCGATGAGAACGCGAAGAACTCGCCCTCCTTGGGCTGAGTGATCACGTAGGTGTCCTCGATGACGGTGCCCGAACCGACGGGGACGTCGGAGACCGGGAGGTTCGCATCCTTCGTCGGCTCCGCCTCCTCGTCGGACGAACACGCCGAGGTGGCCGCCACGGAGCCGCCGATGACCGCCACCGTTCCGGCCACGCCCGCCGTCTTCATCACACGGCGACGGCTCGGGTTTGCAGCGCCCTGTCCGTCTGCCGTGTCGGTGCGGGTCGGGTCCAAGGTCATCGGAATCTGCTCCTTCTCGTTGCTGCGCTTAATCCATCATGCCGAAATCGGGGCATGGGTGTCCGGGTTCCAGCGTACAATCGCACACGGTTCGATGCTCGCGCATCGCCCCGGGACTCACCTGGGCGAACTGTCGGAAACGACACAGCGCAGATACCACTCAGCAGGGGAGCTTGCGAAGAAACTCACGTGGGAAACGATCGGGCCCGGTCGACGGCAACGGTCGGCCGCCTCGGCGAGCATCAGGTTCCCTGAGACGAAAGGCGGTGTCACAGTGCCCGATGAAACGGTGTCGACGAACGGTCGGGGCTCGGCCCCGCGCGCCGCATCCGGATGGGGGTTGGCCGCCTCGGCGTACGTCTTCGCCGTCGTCATGATGGGCACGACCCTGCCCACCCCGCTCTACCCGCAGTACGAGGTCGAATTCGGCTTCGGCAACGCGCAGACGACCGTGCTGTTCGCGATCTACGCGGCCGGGGTCATCGCCTCCCTCGTCCTCTTCGGACGCTTCTCCGAGGCCATCGGCCGGCGCCCCCTGCTCGCGGCCGGTGTGGTCCTGTCGGTCGCCTCGGCGGTGCTGTTCATGATCGGCAGCCACCTCGGTCTGCTCTACACCGGCCGGATCCTTTCGGGGCTGGCAGCGGGGATCTTCACGGCCACAGGCACGGTCACGGTCCTCGAGAACGCCCCGTCCGGGCGCCACCGACTCGCGGCGTCACTGGCCACGGCGGCGAACATGGGCGGTCTCGGGCTCGGAATCCTCATGGCGGGGCTGCTTGCGCGCTTCGCCCCCGGCCCCCTGTTCACCCCGTTCCTCGTCAACGCGATCACCCTCGTCGTCGCCGGGTTCGCCCTGATCATCGTCCGCGACCGGGTCCGACCGAATCCGGCGGCCCTGCGCCTGCAGCTCCCCGGCATCCCCGCGGAGTCCAGGCGCATCTTCCTCGCCGCCTGCCCCGGCGCGATCGCGGGTTTCACACTGTGCGGACTCTACTCGGCGATCGCCCCGAACTTCATGGGGCAGACCCTGCACATCTCGTCCCCCGCGGTCACCGGCACGGTCGTCTTCCTCCTCTTCGGCGCCTCGGCGACGGCTCAGCTGATCTTCCGCGACCTCGCCGATCGGACGCTGATCGTGCTCGGATCGACGACGATGATCATCAGCATGGCCGCGCTCGTCATCGCCCTCGAAACGGGCTCGCTCGTCCTGCTCATCGTCTCCTCACTGCTGGCCGGAATGGGTCAGGGGCTCGTGTTCATGACAGGCATGCGGGCGATCAACACTGCCACCCGACCCGAACGGCGCACCGAGGCGACCACCTCATATTTCATCGTCGCCTACCTCGCGATGTCGCTGCCGGCCGTCGTCGCCGGGCTGCTCGCCTCGGGGATCGGTTTGGCCGGGTCGACGACGGTCTTCGCCGCGGCCGTGGCCTGCGTGTGCGTGGTCGGACTGCTGGCCTCCGGTCGGTTCGCCGCGAAGTGAGGGCCGGGCGTCGGGTCAAAGGGGCTGACGTCGGGGCAGCTGGACGAGGTGGCGTCGGAACCGCACGTCGACGCGCCGGGGCCTGTGTCATCGTCGTGAACTAGGCTGGAGGATATGACCTCCTCCGCCACGACCTCCGCCCTCGATGTCCTCCACGATGTCTTCGGCTATGAGGAGTTCCGAGGACAGCAGGGCGCCATCGTCGATCAGGTCGTCGGCGGCGGAGATGCAGTCGTGCTCATGCCCACCGGTGGGGGCAAATCCCTGTGCTATCAGATCCCGGCCCTGGTCAGGCCCGGCACGGGTGTGGTCATCTCCCCGCTCATCGCGCTCATGGCCGATCAGGTCGCAGCATTGGAGAACCTCGGTGTGCGCGCCGCCTACCTCAATTCCTCCCTCGACTTCGAGACCGCTCAGCAGGTCGAACAGCAGCTGCTCGCCGGTGAGCTCGACCTCCTCTACCTCGCGCCCGAACGACTCGTGCTGCCTCGGACGATGCGGCTGCTCGAGCAGGCCCAGATCTCCCTGTTCGCCATCGACGAGGCCCACTGCGTGTCCCAGTGGGGACACGATTTCCGCAGCGACTATTTGGGGCTCGGGGTGTTGGCCGAACAGTTCCCCGATGTTCCGCGCATCGCGCTGACGGCCACGGCCACTCCTGCCACGCATGCTGAACTCACCGACCGCCTTCACCTCCAGGACGCCGAGCACTTCGTCGCCAGCTTCGACCGGCCGAACATCACCTACCGGATCGAGCCGAAGGCCTCCGCGAGATCCCAGCTGCTCAGCTTCATCACCACCGAACATCCCGGCGATTCCGGGATCGTGTACTGCCTGTCCCGCCGCGGAGTCGACCAACTCGCCGAGGCGCTTGCCGTCCGCGGCATCACCGCCCTGCCCTATCACGCAGGCCTGCCTGCCGAGGTACGGGCCGAGAATCAGGCGCGCTTCCTCCGCGAAGACGGGATCGTCATGGTTGCGACGATCGCCTTCGGCATGGGCATCGACAAACCCGATGTCCGATTCGTCGCGCACCTCGACCTGCCCCGCTCGGTCGAGGGCTACTACCAGGAGACCGGTCGAGCCGGGCGTGACGGACTGCCCGCGGATGCGTGGATGGTCTACGGCCTCGGCGATGTCGTCTCCCAGCGCCGCCTCATCGAATCCGGCGAGGGCGACCAGGTGTTCAAACGCCGCCAGATGAGCCACCTCGATGCGATGCTCGCCCTGTGCGAGACCGTCGACTGCCGCCGCGTCCAGCTCCTGCGCTACTTCGACGAGGAGTCGGGTCCGTGCGGCAACTGCGACACCTGCATGACTCCCCCGGTGACCTGGGATGCGACCGTGGCCGTGCAGAAGCTGCTGTCCGCTGTCATCCGCCTCGATCGGGAACGCGGGCAGCGCTTCGGTTCCGGGCAGGTCATCGATGTGCTGCGCGGCAGCGCCAACGACCGTTCACGCGCGTCGGACCATGAGAGCCTGAGCGTATGGGGCGTCGGCGAGGACCTGTCGGAGAGTCAGTGGAAGACCGTCGTCCGCCAGAGCCTCGCCCGCGGACTGCTCGAATCCCACGGCGACTACGGTGTGCTCGTTCTCGGTCCCGCCGCGGACTCGGTGCTGCGTGGAGAGGCTTCGGTGTCGATGCGCGTCGACCCCGTGAAGAAGTCCGGGTCGAAGAAGGCAGGATCCCAGCGCCGAGGTGGTGCCGAGGTCACGCTCGACGCCGCAGACACCGAGCTGTTCGAGGCACTGCGGGCCTGGCGAGCCGAACAGGCCAAGGAGCAGGGAGTGCCTGCCTACGTCGTGTTCCCCGACGCCACCCTGTACGGGATCGTCGAGGTCAGACCCTCATCGGTCGAGGAACTCGGCCAGGTCAGCGGTGTCGGCCTGAAGAAGCTCGAGCGCTACGGGCAGGACGTGCTCGAGGTCCTCGCTTCGCACGCCCGCTGAGCGTGAAGTGAATGTGTGCGGGCGCTGCGATTCGCCGTCCGCCTCGGCGGTCCGCTCACGTCCGCGCTCAGTTCGCCTTCGTCACCGTCACGTCGATGGGCGTCGGCTGGGAGACGATGTCGAAGACCGGGCAGTGAGCGTCGACCGTGCGCTGCAGTTCCTGGTAGGCCTCCTCGAAGTCAGGGCCGGTGACGGTGACGGAGATCCGGACTGCGGAGAATCCCGGGCGCACATCCTCGTCGACGCCGAAGATGCCTTGGACATCGAGGTCTCCGTCGGCGGTGATCTCCAGATCGTCGATCGTCAGGCCGAGGTTGTGGGCGTAGAGCCGGTAGACGACGACCTGGCAGGAAATGAGGGCACCGAGGACGTACTCGACGGGGTTCGGTGCGGCGTCGTCACCGGCGAGTGGGGCAGGCTCGTCGACGGTGAACGTGTGTTTGCCCGCCGTGATCACCGAGGACACCGAACCCTCGGCACGGCCCTTCGCGGTGAAGGTGAGCTGTGCGTTCTTCGCCGAGGCGGCGATGCGTTCGCCCCATCCCTGCCCTGCCGCGGTCAGGCGTGCGGCACGGTCCTCGGCACTGATCGGAACGGTCGTTGTTGCGGCCGTGGTGGTATCGGTGGTGGCAGTCATCGGGACCCCTCCTTCAAGTTGGTGATCTCAGACTAAGAAGCCCGCATCATGGCCCCGGGTCGACTTCGTCCGAATTCGCCACACGACGACTTCTCTCTGTCATATCGGGTCACAGAAAGTCGGACGAGCACCGTGGACAGTGAACCAACCGGTCCGCGGAACATCGTGGGTGGTGGCCCCGTCCAAGTGTGTAGTCTGACAGGGAACCCCTCCAGGCGACCTGGCGGCTGTCGATTTCGTCGGCTGTCAACGACGTCCTGGACTCCGTCGAGACGAAGGTGACCGATGACGACTCTTGACCGCGCGGCCTGCGAGGCTCGCGACCACACCGATCCGCTCGCCGATTTCCGCAAGGAGTTCCTCCTCCCGCCCGAGACGATCTACCTCGACGGCAATTCGCTGGGTCCACGCCCGGTCGGTGCGGCCGAACGGGCTCAGGAGGTCATCACCGAGGAGTGGGGCAGGGACCTCATCAGTTCGTGGAACACTGCCGGCTGGTGGGATCTGCCGGCCACGCTCGGGGAGAAGGTCGCGGGCATCATCGGCGGTGGTTCCGGGACCACCGTCGTCACCGACACCACGTCGATCAATCTGTTCAAGGCCGCCTCGGCGGCGCTGCGGATGCAGGCCGTGGACGCCCCCGGCCGCCGTGTCATCCTCACTCAGCGAGAGAATTTCCCGTCTGACATCTATATGCTCCAGGGTCTGGCCGAGCAGCTCGGCGACGGGTATGAGGTCCGCCTCGTCGACGATGCCGAGGTCACCGCGGGCTTCCCTGAGGCCATGACCGACGAGGTGGCCCTCGTCGTCCTCACTCACGTCAACTACCGCACGGGTCGGCTCTTCGATATGGCCACGACCACCTCGGCGATCCACGCGGGCGGGGCGAGGGTCATCTGGGACCTCTGCCATTCGGCCGGCGCCATCGAGATCGACCTCGCCGGATCCGGGGCGGACATGGCGATCGGGTGCACGTACAAGTTCCTCAACGGCGGGCCGGGATCACCCGCGTACATCTGGGTCGCCGAGGAGCTGGTCAACCGATTCGCCCAACCGCTGTCAGGCTGGTGGAGCCATGCGAAACCATTCGAGATGAGCCCGGACTACGCGCCGGCCGACGGCATCCGCCGCTTCCTCACGGGCACGCAGCCGATCGTGTCGCTGTCGGTGGCCGAGCTCGGACTCGACATCGCCGGCCGGGTCGACATGTCCGAGGTGCGGCGGAAGTCCCTGGACCTATCGGATCTGTTCATCGAGCTCGTCGAGTCCCGACTCTCCGACCATCCGGTCGAGATCGTCACCCCGCGCGAGCACGCCCATCGCGGTTCGCAGGTCTCGATCGCCCACCCCGAGGGGTTTGCGATCATGAGCGCCCTCATCGCCCGCGGGATCATCGGCGACTACCGGGAACCGCACATCCTCCGCTTCGGCCTCACTCCGCTCTACCTCGGCTTCACCGATGTCTGGGACACGGTCGAGGCCCTGCGCGACATCCTCGACAACCGCCTCTGGGACGACCCGACGTTCCAAACCCGAGGAGCCGTCACCTAATTACTACCTGACGGCGGTTCTGCAACCCGGCGCGAGGTTGCTGAGCCGCCGTCACCGGTGTCTGGGACGAGTCAGACCGATTCGGACCGCAACAGAGCGACATCGGAAACCATCTCAATGTGGTCTTCCATGGCCGTAGCTGCAGCTTCAGCGTCACCGGCCTCAATCGCCTCAAGGATGCGGCGATGAGACTGGAGGGACCGCTCCGGCCGTCCAGGCTGCCCGAGCGACTCGAGTCGGGTCTCCAAAACCATCTCGCCGATGAAGACCATCAACTGCTCCAGAACACTCGAATGAGCCGAAGCGGTGACAGCCTGGTGGAACAGTTCGTCGCCGTGCTCCCCGCGGCCGCTCTCTGCGATCTCACGCTCCATGATGCTCAGCGCCGATTCGATGTGGTCGAGATCTTCATCGGTCCGGCGTTCCGCGGCTAAGGCTGCGAGCTTGACCTCAAGCGTCTCCCGCGCTTCGACGATATCCGGGATCCGGTTCTCGTGCTCGCGAAGGGCACGAATGACTGAAGCTATGGATGGCCGATAGACCAGGACAGCTCCCGTGCCATGCTGCACATCGATGACCCCGAGCACCTCAAGAGCCACAAGAGCCTGAGAAAGAGTCGCCCGGGACACCCCAAGGTCCTCGGCAAGATCGCGTTCAGCCGGCAGGCGATCCCCTGGCCCCAATTTCTCGGATTCAACGTACGCAAGGATCTGCTGCGTGAGCTGCTCATATAAGCGAGGACGCTGAACTCTGCTCATTTGCGTTCGAGCAGCGGTCGACCGGGCCATGGATTTCTCTCCTTCGACGGCAATCGACTCAATTCTATGCCCAATGTTGACAATCAACCGTCGGTGCTTAGAGACTAGGCCACTAGGTCAATGATTCACTACGACCTTCGGACTTGATCAAAGGAGCTTTATGTCCGCAGCTTTAGCCTCACTCATCGTGCTTGCGGCGATGTTCATCGTCGCGACAATCTTTCCCATCAACATGGGAGCCTTGGCCTTCGTCGGCGCATTCCTTCTCGGAACAGTCGTCCTCGGAATGCAGACCGACGACATCCTCACGGCCTTTCCAGGAGATCTCTTCCTGACCCTGGTCGGCGTGACCTACCTCTTCGCCATCGCCCAGAACAACGGCACCATCGATATACTTGTCAATCGCGCAGTCAAACTCGTAGACAATCGCATCAGTCTGATCCCATGGGTCATGTTCGCCATCACCGCCGGCATCACCGCCGTCGGCGCCCTCGGCCCGGCAGCCGTCGCGATCATCGCCCCCATCGGCCTGAGTTTCGCCGCTCGCTACAAGATCAATCCGTTGATGATGGGTATGCTCATCGTCCACGGAGCGCAGGCTGGAGGGTTCTCCCCCATAGCCGTCTACGGCGTCATCGTCAACGGACTCATCGCCAAGACCGGCTTCGACTTCAGCCCCATTGCACTGTTCCTCTCCAGTCTCGTATTCAACCTCGTCATCGCCGTCATCCTCTTCCTGGTCCTCGGAGGGCGTCAGCTCGGGGGACAACGTGCCGGACAAATCGCCGAGAAGGTCGCAGAGTCCCGCCTGGCCGTGAGCGCAGGTGCACATGGTGCGGATGTGAATTTCAAGAGCACAGGATCGGGCACCTACGGCCCTCGCGACCCTGCATCCGACGGCACAGCCTCTCCGGTCGAACCAGGTCGTAAGTTCGGTCAGTGGATGACGATCCTCGGCTTGGTCGCACTCGTTATCTTCGCGCTCGGGTTCAAGGTCGACGTCGGATTCGTTTCGATTACCATCGCCGTCATCCTTGCGCTCCTCAACCCCTCAGCACAGAAGGGCGCCGTCAACAAAATCAGCTGGTCCACGGTCCTCCTCATTTGTGGCATGCTCACTTTCGTCGGAGTGCTCGAAGAAGCCGGCACCATCGACTGGGCGTCAGAATCCGTGTCCAACCTCGGCATGCCGCTCATCGCCGCTCTTGTCATCTGTTACATCGGTGCCATCGTCTCCGCTTTCGCCTCTTCGACTGCGATCCTCGCGGCACTCATTCCTTTGGCGATTCCGTTCCTTAACTCCGGCGAAGTCAGCGCTGTCGGCGTTGTCTGTGCCTTGGCAGTGTCGTCGACCATCGTCGACGTCTCGCCGTTTTCAACCAACGGCGCTCTCGTCCTCGCCAATGCCCCAGATGACACCGATATGGACCGGTTCTACAAACAGATACTCGCCTATGGCGGAATCGTCGTCGCCGTGGGGCCGCTGCTGGCGTGGCTGACCATGGTGCTCCCCGGTTTCTTCTGAGAAGTTCCATCCCCTCCAGCAAACTGATGCCGCACGTACGCGGCCTCGAGGAAGGAAACACCACCATGACAGGCCAAAATCAAAGTTCCTCACGCGGCATCGACCCGCAAGCGTCGGCTGCCGGTTCGAATTCCGCAGATATGCAGGGCCCGCTGAGCGGGATCACCGTCCTCGATATGACTCGAGCGCTGGCGGGGCCACACGCCGGCATGATGATGGGCGACCTCGGTGCTTTCGTCATCAAAGTCGAGACGCCCGGCACGGGTGACGACACGCGAGGGTGGGGACCACCCTTCGTCGGTCCAGAAGACGACCAGGAGTCGACCTATTTTCTGTCGTGCAACCGCAACAAATCGTCCATCGCACTCAACCTCAAGTATAGCGAGGACAAAGAGACGCTGACGCGACTGATCCGGCAGGCGGATGTGCTCATGGAGAACTTCCGCACCGGTGTCCTCGCTCGACTCGGGTTCTCAACCGAACGACTGCACGAACTCAATCCCCAGCTGATCGTCCTGTCGATCACCGGGTTCGGACACGATGGACCCGAGTCTCACCGCAGCGGCTACGACCAGATCCTTCAGGGTGAGGCGGGGCTGATGTCGGTGACCGGGTCCGGCCCCGATGACCCGCAGAAGGTCGGGGTTCCCATCGCCGATCTCCTTTCCGGGATGTATGGGGCGTTCGGGGTCCTCGCGGCGCTGCGAGAGCGCGAGTTCACCGGCCTCGGCCAGGTAGTGCGCACCTCGCTGCTGGCTGCGATCGTCGGAGTGCACGCGTTCCAAGGCACCCGTGCCACTGTCGCCGAAGAAACTCCTGTCGCATTGGGCAATCACCATCCCTCCATCGCGCCATATGGTCTGTTTGCCTGCGCTGACGGCCACATCCAGATCAGTGTCGGAAGTCAAAAGCTCTGGCGCAGTTTCAGCGAGGGTGTCGGCATCGACGCCTCTGATCCGCGATTTGCAACCAACGCCGATCGTGTCGCCCACCGCAACGACCTCATCGCAGAGATCGAGAAGGCGTTCCGTTCATCGTCAGTGTCAGATCTTCTCGCTCACCTCGAGTCGATCGGAGTCCCCGCCGGCAAGGTGCGTTCGATCCCTGAAGTCTACGAATGGGAGCAGGCGAGGTCTCAGGGTCTTGCCATTGACGTAGACCATCCACTTTTGGGCAACGTCACTCTGCCCGGACCGCCGCTGCGCTTCTTCGATGCGGCCACCGAGGCGGAGACCACCCGCACCGTTCATTCAGCACCGCCACAGCTTTCCGCTGATGCGGAGGCCATCATGGGCTGGCTCAACGAGAGGGAATCTCATCCACCCCGAGAGCAAGACTCGGAGACTGACCGATCCCGAACCGCCCAGCAGCAAGGAGTCCAGTCATGAGTGTCAGCGCGAGCACTTCAGCGTCCACACGAGTTCCTGAAACCCAGTCGACCACACCGGAGCTGCGTCCGAATCGGAGCCGGCGTCCCTCCGCGGCTGAACTCATCGAAGCCGTCGTCGACCCCGGAACTTTCGTTTCGTGGGACTCGACGCCGACTCAACCGACAGCTGACCAGGGGTACCTCCGTGATCTTGATGCGGCGAGAACGAAGAGCGGCACCGACGAGGCAGTGGTCACCGGAATGGGCAAGGTCCGCGGACGGCTGGTGGCTCTCGTCGTCTCGGAGTTCCGATTTCTGGCCGGATCGATCGGACAGGCGGCGATCGATCGAGTCGTCCGATCGGTTCGACGTGCGACAGCCGAGGGACTTCCGCTCCTCGCGGGCCCAGCGTCCGGCGGAACGCGGATGCAAGAGGGGACCCTGGCGTTTCTCGGCATGATTGCGATCACCGACGCTGTCCGGCGCCATAAGGAAGCCGGACTGCCTTACTTGGTCTACCTCCGGCACCCGACAACGGGCGGGGTCATGGCTTCATGGGGTTCCCTCGGCCATGTGACGGTGGCCGAGCCGAACGCGCTTCTCGGTCCCCGAGTCTTCGAAGCGCTCTATGACAAACAGTTCCCTGAGAACGTCCAGACATCGGAGAACCTGTATCGCAAGGGACTCATCGACGCAGTTGTGCCGATGGAAGAACTGCCCGGGATCATCGACCGAGCACTTCGCATACTGACCCCGACCGAGATATCGACAGACCATTCCGCTGGCTCGCGCGATCTCCACGGCGAACTCGGCGGTCGCGGAACTGCCGAAGTTCAGCCCCACCGAGCCTTGCCAGCCGAGGACGCAGATACTTGGGAGTCCATCCTCATCAGCCGACGCACCCTCCGGCCCGATACCCGCATGGTGCTGGCCTCCGCTGATGATGCACTGCCTCTCAACGGAACCGGTCAAGGCGAGAAGGATCCTGGAATCATCCTCGCTCTTGCACGTTTCGGGGCACAGTCGTGTGTAGTCCTTGGCCAACAGCGGCCACGTCACCCCGACGGTGCCGCTCTGGGGCCCGGCTCTCTGAGAGAAGCGCGGAGAGGCGTACGACTGGCCGAAGAGCTCAAACTGCCCCTCGTAACGATCATCGACACGCTCGGTGGTGAGCTCTCGAAAGACGCGGAGGAAGGCGGCATCGCCGGGGAGATCGCCCGATCGCTCAATGACCTCATCGGTGTCGACACGGCATCTGTATCGGTGCTCCTCGGTCAAGGCACCGGCGGAGCAGCGCTCGCACTCCTACCTGCCGACAGGACGGTGGCTGCTGAACACGCGTGGCTGTCACCGTTGCCGCCGGAGGGGGCAAGCGCGATCATCCACCGCGACCTCACACACGCGGCCGAAATGGCTGAAGCGCAACGTGTGTCGGTACCGTGGCTGACGTCATTCGGCTTGGTCGACAGAGTCATTTCCGAAGATCCTCC
This sequence comes from Brevibacterium sp. S22, assembly GCF_004745485.1. Classification (GTDB taxonomy): domain Bacteria; phylum Actinomycetota; class Actinomycetes; order Actinomycetales; family Brevibacteriaceae; genus Brevibacterium. The sequence goes on along the minus strand of NZ_RHFG01000022.1, from coordinate 41,287 downwards.
GGCCGAAACCAGCCCCCGCATCTTCTGCGCTCGCCTGGTCACTGCGATCGAGGAGGAACTGACTAAAGCTCGCAACATCCCTGAGATTGATCGACTGCCACGTCGCAGCAAGAAGTTCCAGACACTCGGTCAGTCGCTGAATTCGTGAAACCGGTCGGGGCCGTATGACAGATTCGCCCCGCGCCGTCACCTAACTGCTACCTGACGGCGGCCCAGCAACCTGGCGCCACGTAGCTGGGCCGCCGTCACCGGTGTTTGGGATCAGAATCAGACCACCTCGGCGTAGACACCGAAAAGTGGTTCGCCCGCGGCATTCCTCGGCCGGTAGCCTGCCAGGGACTTGAGCACCGAGGCGTTGCGGTCGCCAGTGAGCGGATCGAGGTCCATCACCGCGCAACGAGGAATCGGAGCGCCGATTCTCACCGTCCGATCGCCGAGGTTGATCATCTGACCTGCCCATGTCTCCTCCGCATAGGGTTCGTCCGTGTCGATGACGACGGTGGCGCGGAATCGTGCGGCTTGGGCGACCAGATCGGGTGCAGCCGGATCCGACTCGGCCATCCGTCGGCTCAGATCGCGCAGAGACGCCGTCGTCACGATCGAGATCGGTGACCCGTAGACCACTGCGCTGCGAGGTGCTCGGACCAAGCGCACCGGTGTACCGAGCCACTCTGATGCAAGGTCCGCATGCGGTCCTCCGGTGAGTTCGAGCTCGACCGACCGTTTCCAATAATCGCAGGTCAGTCGCTCGCCCAATGCGCGGGGAACACCGCGCGCCGAACGTCCGTCCGGCAGGGTCACCGTCAGCTCGCCGGCCTCACCGCCGTCACCCGCGCCGCCGCGACCATCACTGCGTTCGCGACCGTTGGCACCACCCTCGCCAGCTCCACGGACAAGCGTCGTCGCAATCTGGATGAGTCTCGGGTTCTGCACGGTCTTGAGCACTTGCCTGCGCTCAACGTCGACGAAGCAGAACTCGCGGTCACCGACCGGGCCACCGGCATCGATGACGGCACCTGGTCTCGCCTCGTGCCGAGTCCCCTTAATGTGGGCGAACCCGACCGATCGCACGCCGGATGACCCCGCAGACGTCGGTGACGACGGCTCAGCAACCTCGCGCCAGGTTGCTGAGCCGCCGTCAGGTAGTAATTGGGGCATGGGGGTTGGGCCTTCCGGTGAGGACGTAGGCGCCGATGGCCACCGCCCCGATGACGAGGACCGTGCCGCCGATGATGACGGCCTGCGGGATCGTCGCGATCGTGCCGAGCACACCGACGGTCACACCGGAGAAGGTCTGCATCCCGGGGCCGAAGGTCGCGTACGAACCGATGACGCGGCCGCGGATATGTGTCGGCGCCTGCAGCTGGATGATCGCCATCTCCGTCGACTCCGCGGTGATCTTCGAAACTCCGGCGAGCAGCAGCATGACCACGGCCAGCCACAGCTGCGAGGTCAGCGCGAAGACGATCGAAGACGCGCCCAGCCCAGCTGCAGCGACGGTGGCGGCCGCCGGCGTCGGCGGTACCCACCCGGTCGCCTCGAGCAGGAACCCGCCGAGCACCCCGCCGGCACCCATCGCAAAGAGCAGCACGCCGTAGGTGAAGTCGCTGTCCCCGCCGGGGCCGGTGAGCAGCCCGCCGAATACAGGCATCGACGTCTGCAGCACCGCGCCGATCGTGATCGAGGCGATCGCTGCCAGCAGCAGCATGCCAATGATCGCCCGGTTATGGCGCACCTCGGCGAGGACCTTGAGCGACTGGATGAGCGTGGTCCGCGCCGCACGCGCCCCACCACTGCGCAAATGACCGGTATAGGGAGTGCGGATGAGGAAGATCGTCAGTGGCAGATAGAAGACGATGTTGGCGAAGATTCCCCATGTCGGCCCGAGCCCGAGCAGCAGCGCCGAACCGACGACCGGACCGAAGAGGATGCCGAGGCTGCGGAAGGTCGCGTTGAGCCGCACAGCACTCGGCAGTTCGTCACGGTCGACGAAGTCGTGGAGCATCATCTGCTCGGCCGGACCCCACAGACAGCCGGCGAGCCCGTGGATGACGAGCAGCACGCACGCCTGCCACAGCTGCAGCGAATCGGTGAGGAAGAGGATTCCCCAGCACAGGGACACGAACATGAACAGCCCCTGCCCGATCTGGATGAGCCTGCGGCAGTCGAATCGCTCAGCCAGCGACCCGGCGTAGACGGACAGCAGCAGGAACGGCAGCCAGTGGCTGATGAGCTGGAACCCGACGAGCGCAGGCGATTCGAACTTCTGCCACAGCACCCAGTAGGTGATGACATGTTCGATGTTGTCACCCATCATCGCCAGCCCCGACCCGACAAGGTACGGCGCCGTCGACCAACTGCGCAGCACACTGAATCGCCGGGGCCCCGGGCGACTGCCGCTCATCTCATCTCCGCTCACCCGTCCCATTCTGGCACCCCCACGACGCCAACGGAGGTGACCTTCCGCACCATGGAACCCCACCTCGCCGAGGCGGCCCCACACACCCGTATTCCGCTCGCCGAGGCGGGACTGTCCGTCTGCCACCCGCTCACCCAGGGGCAACCATCGGGCAACTCCCCTTGATCGCTCGACCGGGCAGGAGGAAGATTGTCCCGATCAAGGAGGATCGCATGACCACTACCCCCACCGCAGCATCCGAGTCCGCCCCTCTCGCTGCCACCCGACCGAACACCGCCCTCATCGTCGTCGATGCCCAGAACGCCGTGATGGAGGCTTCGTGAAATTCTGAGAACGTCGTCGCAACGATCTCCGACCTCGTCGACCGCGCCCGCGCCGATGGCACCGACGTCGTCTGGGTCCGGCACACCTCCGGGGAACTGCCGCAGAGCACCGAACGATGGCAGATCGTCGATGCCCTCGTACCTGCCGAAGGAGAGGCCATCGTCGAGAAGACTCACGGCAATACCTTCGAGGAGACCGACTTCGAGGAAGTGCTGGCCCACAAGGACATCGGCCGCCTCGTCGTCACCGGAGCCCAGTCAGATGCCTGCATCCGCTCGACGATCCACGGCGGCTTCGCCCGCGGATACGACGTCACGCTCGTCTCCGACGCCCACACGACCGAGGACCTCAGCGAGTGGGGCGCTCCGGAGCCGGAGAAAGTCGTCTCCCATACCAACCTCTACTGGGGCTTCGAGTCCGGCGCAGGCAGGAAAGCATCGGTGGAGACAGCTGCTGACGTCGACTTCGCGCTCAGGTGATACTCCCCCACCGAGGCGGCAGCGAGTCCCGTGTCGACTGGACCACCGACCAGACTCCCGAGACATCGCCTGAGCGCCGAGACAACGCTGTGTGCACAGGTGCCTCGGCGCTCAACCATTGCCTCGGCGCTCAGCCTTGGTCTCGGCACTGTGAGGTTGGGCACTTTAGCCCCTTCCGCGCGCCCATCTCACTAGAATGGATCGCGAGTCGCGGCCTCGACGGTGCAGGGCGCCACCGCGATTCCGTGACGACTGGTCACACAGCGACCGGTTCCACGATGACGGGTTCCCCGACGACCGACTCTCTGACGAGTGACACCTCTGCGCAAAGGACGACTGACATGGCCAAGACCACCATCTGGATCGGAATCATCCTCATTCTCATCGGGGTGATCGGATGGATCGTCACGGGCTTCGCCAGCGTGACGGCACTCATCCCGGCGTTCCTCGGCATCGTGCTCGTCATCTGCGGGTGGATCGGAATCAAGCGGCCGAAGATCGGTGTGCACATCGCGCTCGTCGTCGCCCTCCTCGGCGTCATCGGCACGTTCTCCCGAGTCCTTCAGCTCGGTGATCTGTTCGCCGGCACCGCCGAAGTCCCCCTTGCGGTCATCTCGAGCACGCTGACCTTCATTCTGCTCATCGCCTACATCGTCGCCGGCATCCGCTCGTTCATCGTCGCACGCCGCACCCCGAAGGATGCCGAGGCAGCCTGACCTACCCAGCGCGCCGTTGATGATCGCCCGGCATACACTTCGGCCGATCATCGCCGGGCGCACTGCGCGCGGACACGTTCATGGGACACCTGGCATCATGGGGTGCATGAGCGAAGACAAACGCAGCATCGAACTGACCAGGATCGCCGAGAACCACTACCGTGCCACCGCACCGAGTGGGGCGAGCATCGAATTCGGTCGCGGTGAGGGGCTGATGAGCCCTGTCGAGCTGCTGCTCGCCGCCGTCGCGGGCTGCTCGTCGATCGACGTCGACACCGTCACCAGCCGTCACACCGAGCCCACGAAGTTCGACGTCACAGCGACTGCGGACAAGATCGACGAGGATGGTGCCTCACGCGTGGACAACGTCCACCTCGACTTCGATCTCACGTTCCCTGATGACAAGGACGGACGGCGCGCCGATTCTCAGATCGAGAAGCTCGTCGGACTCTCCCACGACAAGTACTGCACGGTCTCGCGCACTGTTGAACATCCCACGAAGGTCGACTTCAGCATCCGCCGCGACTGAGTTCGCGATTCGGTCCAATCAGACCCTCACCGAGGCGGCCTGCCGGTCCGAACGAACGTGAACTTCGGCGGCCCGACGCCCCAAACGAACGTGACCTGCGGTCGCCCGCCGGGTCCGGTCCGCCCCGACCTCAGCTCTCGGCCAGCCGCTTCTTTTCGACCTCGACGTCGAAGTCGGCCTCTGGCCACTGCGGGTCGATGTCGTAGAGGGCGTCGAGCAGGAGACGCTGCACGGCCAGTCGCGCATACCATTTGCGATCGGCGGGCACGACGAACCAGGCAGCCGCCTCGGTGGAGGTGCGCTCGAACACCGCCTGATAGGCCTTCATGTAGTCGGGCCACAGGAGTCGTTCGTCGACGTCGCCGGGGTTGTATTTCCAGTATTTGTCGGGCCGGTCGAGGCGTTCGGCCAGGCGGTCCTTCTGCTCGTCCAGGGAGATGTCGAGCATGACCTTGACGATGCGCACTCCCGCCTCGGCGAGTTCGGCCTCGAAGTCATTGATGGCCTCATAGCGGCGTTCGATCTCAGCGTTGTCAGCGAGTTCGCGGACCTTCCCGATGAGCACATCCTCGTAGTGGGACCGGTCGAAGACTCCGATCATCCCGGGCTCGGGCACCCGAGGCCGGATCCTCCACAGGAAGTCGTGGGCGAGTTCCTCCTCGCTCGGCTTCTTGAATGCGGCGAGTTCGACACCCTGGGGGTCGACGGCGCCGACGACGTGCCGGACGATGCCTCCCTTGCCGGCGGTGTCCATCGCCTGGAGCACGAGGAGCACGGCAGGACCGGTCTCGTCATCGTGGTGGGCGGCGAAGAGCCTCTCCTGGAGGTCGCTCAGCTCAGATGACAGCGCGGCGAGGTCCTTCTTCCCGGATTTCTTGTCTCCGTCGTAGCCGGGAGTGCTGCGTGTGTCGACGTCGCCGAGGCGGAAGTCCTCACCGACTCGAAGCAGAGGTGCAGGATCGGTCGTCCAGTTGCTCGTCGGCTGACTCATGCGTTCATCTTTGCAGGCAGGAGGCCCGTCGTCCAGGTCCCGAAGCCCGGACCCCGAGCCTGTTCCGGCTCACCGGCGGTCCTCCATGTACCGCTGGTAGGCCGCATCGCGTTCGGCCGCACTCAGCTGCGGATTCGGTTTGTCGATGACATTGCGCAGAGCCGCAAGCACCGTCAACGCCGCCAGGCCCGACAGCGCCACAGCGACCCAGATCATCGTGGCGATCAGGCTCGGCGGATTCTCGAAGACCCTCACACCGGCGAAGAGGATGAGGAAGACGAACCCGAGATACGGCAGCAGCAGCCACAGAGCGACCTTGAAGCCGCCGATCATCATCGGCATCATCATGCACATACTCCACGCCATTCCGCCGATGAGGAAGCACAAGACGAGGAAGAAGCTCGCCGGATCGCTGTTGAGATCCGCCGCAACCGTTCCAGGAACAGCCCGCTCGCCGAGGAAGAACGGCCAGACCAGCGCCACCAGAGTCACGATCACTGCGGAGACGACCACGCTGAGGAGGATCAGCGGAAGGAGGCCCGCACGGCGGAACCCGTCGTCCGGGCGCCTGTGCTCCATGAACAGAAGAGGAAAGAGAAAGGCCATACCCCCGGCACAGATCCCCATCCATGCCGCGTCAGCCTCGACGACGTCGAAGTTCTGCTGCAGCATCAGCCCCGTCGAGGCGAACCAGATGAGGAAGGTGACGAAGAGTGCGCCGAAGAGCGCGATGCCGAGGACGCGCAGAAAGTCACGCGTCCATGTCGGGACCGGTTCCATCTCGTATAACGGAGGCGGTCCGGGCGGTGGCGGTCCGACCGGTGTCTCACTCATAAAGTCATCGTCGCACACGTTGACTCGCTGCCCGCGAACCGCCCTCAGTCCGGTTTCCGGAACACCGACGGCAGCTTCTTCTTCACCCGGCGACCGGTGTCCCGGTACGACCACTGCCGCATCGGCTGCGGCACCCGCCACTGCAGCTTCCATGCCAGCATGCGGAAGCCGAAGGCGGCGGCCGCGATGAGGAGTGAGGCGATGGCACCCAGCAGTCCGGTCACCTCGGCGATGATCGTCAGCCCTGCCCCGAACAGAGCGGGGAGGAGGTAGATGTCGGTGCCGCGGAAGATCGCGGGATCCTCGCTGGCCACGGCATCGCGCAGGACTCCGCCGCCGCACGCGGTCAACGCCCCCATGAGCAGAGCGGCAGGATAGTTCGCCCCCGCGGACAGCGCGATCGTCGTGCCCGTGACGCTGAAGACGCCCAGGCCCAGAGCATCGAAGGCGACGATCCAGATCCGGGCACGCGACACATGCGAGCCGATCATGTAGATGAGCAGGGTCGCCAACACCGCCGGGGCCAGGTAGATGGGTTTGTCGATGGCGTTGGGGACCCGGTCGAGGAGCACGTCGCGGATCATGCCGCCGCCGATGCCGGTGAGCATGCCGAGCACGAGTCCGCCCGTGATGTCGAAATTGCGGCGAGCTGCCAGCAGCACTCCGGACACGGCGAACGCGAAGGTGCCGGTGAGGTCGAGTGCGAGGAAGAGGACCTCCTGCAGATTCATCTCCACCTCGGCTCCTCTCGTCGATCCGTGCCCGGTCCGGTGCTGAACGTCCTACCCGACACTGTAATCCGGTTCGACGTCCGGTGAGCCATTGTCAGGTGTTCCGTTCCCCATCGCCGAGGCGGCCGCTAAGCTGACGGCATGACGCAGCCCACGCTCATCCTCGTCCACGGTGCTTTCGCCACTTCCTTCTCCTTCGCCCCGCTGCAGGCCGAGCTCGCATTCCACGGGGTGCGCTCGGCTGCGATCGACCTGCCCGGCCATGGATTCGCCGCCACCTTCCCGCACGGATATCAGGCACCTCAGGATCTCGCTGAGTTCACCTCGGCGCCGGGATCGATCAGGGGCGTGACCATGGACGACAATGTTCAGGCTCTCGCCGAGGCGCTCACCCGCGCCAAGGACAGCGGACCGGTGATCATCCTCGCCCACAGTCGCGGCGGGGCCACCGTGACCGCCTTGGCCAATGATCGTCCCGAACTCATCGACCACATGGTCTATGTCTCCGCATGGGCACCGGTGTCGCTGCCAGTCGCCGACTACGGCGCCGAACCTGAGATGGAGGAGGTCGACGACGCCACGCTGGCCCGCGCCCTGTGCGGGGATCCCGGCGAGCTCGGGCTCCTGCGCTGCAACTTCCGTCAGGCCGACACGGACGTCCTCAACGGGGTCAAGGAGCTCTTCTGCGCCGACGTCAGCGATGACGAATTCCGCATCTTCCTCAATTCCCTGCAACCCGATGAGAACCTCGACGCGGGTGGCACCGAACACCGGGCGCAGGCGGGCACATGGGGGATGATTCCGCGCACGTTCGTCCGCCTCGGCGAGGATCGGAGCATCCCGACCGCGATGCAGGACCGCCTGATCCGCGAGGGCGATGCCCTCACCCCGGACAATCCCTACCGTGTGCGCACGCTGGCATCGTCGCATGTGGGATGGCTGATCCGCCCCGCCGAGGCTGCCGCGCAGTTAGCGCAGATCGCCGCCGAGGTGGCCGCAGAGTCCGACTGAAGAGGCCCCAACCGTCCCCGTCAAGGCTTCCCTTCGTCGCCGAGGTGGGCAGAGACCTCAGCTGAGCTGGAAGTTGTCCGGGTTCTTATACGGTTCGATCTCGACGACCGGAGAGCCCTTGCCCATGAGCAGTTTGGAGATCGGGCACCGAGCGTGGGCACGGGCGGCGAACTTCTCGGCGTCAGTGTCCGGAATTCCTTCGATGGAGATGAACGCCTTCGGGGCGAAGTAGAAGCCGTTGCCGGAGGCTTCGTTGTGCAGTTCGACCTCGACGCGCACTCGTGAGAGCGCTTCGATGTCATTGACGGCGAGGACGACCTTGAGCGTTTCACCGAGGCAGGTCGACCAAGCCATGGCAAGGAACTGTTCCGGGTTGTTGCCCGCTTCGACCCGTGAAGTCGGGGCGGTGGACAGGGTCTGGCCGTCTTCGACGCGCACCTCACCCGAGGTGCCGCCGAGGTTTTCGACCTTGGCGGTGTAGATCGGCGCGCTCGGGCTCTTCGGCTCATCCGCATCTCCGCTCGGAGCCTGCGGCTGGGCGTATCCGGGTTTCTCAGTCATTGCACCATGCTACGACAGGCACGCAACCAGGTCACTGGCATTTCAGTGAATGATCAGTGACGACGGCAGTGCACCCATCCGCCGGGCTGACCGCTCCGAATGATCACTATGAATCGGAAAATCCGTGCAGCTCCCCGTTTCCGCGGTGCTTTGGCCGGCATCGTCGCCACAGTCATGATGTTCGGCCTCGCCGACCTCCTCGCCCGCGCCTTCAACCCGAGCGCAGCACCGCTGCCCACACTCGGGCAGGCGATCATCCCCCTGGCTCCCCCGGCGGCCATCAAACCCGTCATCGCCCTCTTCGGAGACAACGACAAGCTCGTCCTCATCCTCTCCACCGGCCTCGGAGCACTCGCGGTCGCGGGCCTCATCGGAGCGGTGGCCGCCTCCCGTCGACGCCTGGGTCTGACTCTGCTGCTCCTCGCCGGACTCGTCCCCGTCATCGTCATCATCCTCCGCCCCGAGGCGAGTGCCCTCGACATCATTCCCACAATCATCGGCATCGCAGTCGGCATCACTGCCTTCGTCCTGCTCCTCCGTCTCGATAAACCCGAAACCCCCGCCGAGGCGGCTCACCGTCCCGATTCCGCGTCCGGTCCTGTGCCCGGATCACGGACGTCGAATCCACTCAGCCGACGCCGCTTCTTCACCCTCGCCGGAGCCGTCGGTGCCATCGGTGCGGTCACTATCGCCGCCGGTCAGACCGTTGCATCGTTGGCTCAGGACGCCGGAGCCGCAGTGGCCAAACTGGTTCTGCCCACCCCCGCGAAGAAGGCGACCGCGATCCCGGCCGCAGCGAGCACAGACGTCGACGGCACAGCCCCTTTCGTCACCGATGCCAAGGACTTCTACCGCATCGACACGGTGCTCTCACCCCCGGTCATCGACCCCGAACAGTGGTCTCTGCGCATCCACGGAATGGTTGAGAACGAGGTCACCCTGACTATGGACGACCTCCTCGACCTGCCCCTCGAAGAGCACCACATCACGCTCACCTGCGTCTCCAACCCCGTCGGTGGGGAGCTCGTCGGCAACGCCACCTGGCTCGGCTATCCCGTGCGCGAACTCCTCGCCCGCGCACACCCGAGCGCAGACGCCGATATGGTCCTCTCCCACTCCTTCGACGGATTCACCGCCTCGACTCCGATCGGTGCGCTGACCGATGACCGCGCCGCCCTGCTGGCGGTGGGGATGAATGACGAACCGCTCACCCCGATCCACGGTTTCCCCGCCCGCCTCGTCGTGCCCGGACTCTACGGATTCGTCTCCGCCACCAAATGGGTGACCGAACTCGAGGTCACCCGATTCGATGAGAAGACCGCCTACTGGACCGATCGCGGGTGGGATGAGAAGGCGCCGATCCTCGTCGCCTCCCGCATCGAAGTGCCGAAGCCGCTGGCCAAGGTCTCCGCCGGGGACATCCGCGTCGGCGGCACCGCATGGGCGCAGCGCTCGGGCATCAAGCGCGTGGAGGTCAGACTCGACGACGGGGATTGGGCCGAGGCCACCCTCGCCGAGGAGGTCACGATCGACACGTGGCGGCAGTGGCGTGCCGATTTCACCGAGGTGGAAACAGGCACCCACACGCTCACCGTGCGCGCCACCGACAAGGACGGCACCGTGCAGACGGCGAAACGTCGCGATTCGATCCCGAATTCGGCGACCGGACACCACCACATCCAGTTCCGAGCGGACTGACCCCGCACCCGCTCGGCTCATCATCCGAGCCCGGGAGCCGCCTCGGCGAAGAAATTCTCAACTTTCTTCCCGATCCACCCATCCGTGAACGCACCCACGCCGAATACCCAGTACACAGCGAGCAATGGAGATCACTTCACAGCTGTGAGCTCATAAGCATCACTGTTTTAAGGAGAAGAACAATGAAGACACTGCTTCGCACTCGCACCGCAACCATCCTCTCGGCCGGCGCCATCGGCCTCCTGGCACTGAGCGGCTGCTCGGGCATGGATTCCGGCTCCGACGGGGAGGAGTCCGGCTCGGATTCGGGCAGCTCCGAATCTCAACCGGCTGACTCGGGCGAATCCGAGATGCCCGACGAGTCCGGCGACTCCTCGATGGACGATGCCGACCTCGTCGGCTCCGGCTGCTCGACGTACGCCGAGGAGAACCCTGATGGAGGCGGATCCGTCGAGGGAATGGCGCAGGATCCCGTCGCCACTGCCGCCTCGAACAATCCGATGCTCACGACCCTGACCCAGGCGGTCTCGGGTGAGCTCAATCCCGATGTCGACCTCGTCGACACTCTCAACGGCGACGAATTCACCGTCATCGCCCCGGTCGACGACGCCTTCGCCGATGTGCCGAAGGACGACCTCGACGCACTGGCCAAGGATTCGGACCAGCTGACGAAGGTGCTGACCTACCATGTCATCCCCGGTCAGCTCTCCCCCGATGAGATCGCCGGTGAGCACGAGACCGTCGAAGGCTCGAAGGTCAAGGTCTCCGGTGAGGGCGAGGACATGAAGTTCGATGATGCAGGCCTGGTCTGCGGCGGAGTCAAGACCGCGAACGCCACGGTCTACATGGTCGACGGTGTGATGATGCCCGAGAAGTGACCGAACCGCCCTGCGCGCTAGCGCACCACGTCGACGTGGCCGGGTCCCGATCCGCCGACAGCAGATCGGGGCCCGGCCGCTTCGTCGTCCACCCCTCACACGCCCAACATCCAACACAGGGAAACGAGTGCCTGTGCTGAGATGGCATGATTGGGCAATGAGCTCTGACGACCCGACGGCGGCCTCCGCAGATTCCAGCGGCGACTTGTTGGTTCGCATCGCCCGAGGTGACCGGGCCGCGTTCGAACAGCTCTTCACGGATCAGTCCCGCATTCTCATGGCAGTGATCCTCCGGATCGTCAAGAGCAGATCGCTCGCCGAGGAGGTCCTGCAGGAATGCTTCACAGAGGTGTGGACGCGGTGCGCAGGCTTCGATTCGGTCCGAGGAACGGGCCGAGCGTGGCTGGTCACCCTGTGTCGCAGACGGGCAATCGACTGTGTGCGCAGTGTCCAGTCCCAGCAGGACCGTGACCTCGCCGACGGGCTGCGCACCTCCGCCGAGGCGGGTGAGCAGGTCGAACAGACCGTGATCGACCGGGCGGACTCGGTCCGCACGGTCTCCGCTTTGAAGGTCCTCCCGGAGGAGCAGAGCAGACCGATCGTCATGGCCTTCTATCAGGGTCTGACCCACGCCCAGATCTCGGAGGACCTCAAGGTGCCGCTGGGTACCATCAAGTCACGGATCAGAGACGGAATGAAGAAGCTGCGAGATGAGTTGGAGGCGAGTCGATGAGCACCGATCGTGATTATCTGGCCGCCGGTCTGGCCCTGGGCGGGCTCACCGACGACGAACTCGCCGAGGCGCAGGCACTGGCCGAGTCCGATGCAGACTTCCGTGCCGAGGTCGCCTCCTATGAAGAGACGATATCGCTGATGGCCGAGTCCGACGAACCGGTCGAGATCAGCCCGGCGACCCGCGATGCGATCCTGCGGATCCCCGAGAACCATGAGCAGGAACCGACACCCGATTCCTCTCGGACCGCCGAGGCGGAGGCCTCACCGGATGCTGCGGACACCGCCACGCCGGCGCCGACTTCGCTCAACGACCGTCGGGAAGCACGCCGGTCCGACGCCCGCATCGGAAGCGGTGATGAGTCACAGCCTCGCCGACGTCCCTGGCTGCCCTGGGTCGCAGCCGCGGCGGCGATCGTCGTCGCTGCCGGTCTCGGTGCGACCGTCTGGCAGCAGCAGCAGCGGCAGAACGATCTGGAAGAGGACCTGGCCGCGACCCAGCAGCGCCTGAACGATTCCGCCCGCCTCATGGAAGCCAGTGACCTGCGAACAGACACTGCGGACATGCCGGAGGGCGGCAGTGTCACCGTGTTCTCTTCCGAGAGTGAGCAGCTCATCCGCCTCAGTCCCAAAGACATCGGGCAGCCACCTGCCGGAAAGTCGATGCAGATGTGGGTGATCGGAGACGACGGCCCCGTCAGCGCTGGCCTGATGTCGGCCGAGCCGATGACCATCACCGACGAGACGTTTGCAGAGGGCAGCGTCTTCGGCATCACCGTCGAACCTGAGGGCGGCTCGAAGCAGCCGACCACGGATCCGATCGTCGCCATCGACCTGTAGCGGCTGCGAGGAGTAGCCTTCCTCGCATCGGCGGCAAAGGAGCTGATATGGCCGAATTCGAGTGGGACCCGGAGACCTACCGGGCACTCATGGCCGAGGAGATTCCCGACTATCCGCGCCTGCAGACCGAGGTGGCTGCCGCAGCGGCGACGGGAGCACCGGCATCGATCCTCGATCTGGGCGTCGGCAGCGGGCTGACAGCACAGCGTGTTCTCGACGCACTCCCGGAAGCGCAGCTGCTCGGCATCGATGCGAGTTCGGAGATGCTCGCCGCCGCGAAGGCGACCCTTGACCCGGAGCGCACCGAGCTGCGCCTGGGTCGCCTCGAAGAACCGCTTCCTCAGGGACCTTTCGATCTCGTCATGTCGACGCTCGCCGTCCATCACCTCGACGGTCCCGGCAAGGCGGACCTCTTCGCCCGCATCGCCGGGGTGCTCGACTCAGGCGGGCGGTTCGTCCTCGGTGATCTCGTGGTCCCCACCGATCCGGCGGACGTCGTCACACCGATCGACTGGATCGACGACACCCCCAGTTCACTCGATGAGCAGCTGACCTGGCTCGCCGAGGCGGGGCTGACCACCCGCGTGCACTGGCAGCACCGGGACCTGGCGGTCATCGTGGCGCAGCGGGCCTGATCAGGCTGCGCCGACTCGAGACTGCTGAACCGTTCTCTTCAGCTATCGCTCTCGCGCACTTCAGCGAATCCGGCGATGAGGGCGTCGAGGACGAGCTCATGGATGGTGTAGATCATGTCGAGCCCGCGGCGGGCAGAGCACCGTTCCGGTGATCTCGTTCGAGAGGCGACGCTCGAATACGGTCTCGGTCTGCACCGGCGTGAGGCCGACGACGGGGCCGTCTGGTGGGGACACGACGGCTCGGTGTGGGGCGGAGGGGCGCTCACGTTCACCCGGGCTTCCGGTGCACCTCCGCCACCAGTGGGAGGTGTGCTGCGCGAATTCCCCACTGAGACGGATGCCGACCGGCTCAGCGACTGTCTAAGCTGGAAGGATGACAGCGGACGAGACAGCCATCAGAACCACCAAAGGCGATGTCTACATCGTCATCGGCTTGGCTGTGTCCTCGGTGCTCTTCGCAGTGCTCTACAGCGCCTCCAGCATTCAAGTTCTCGAGGCTCCGCTGTGGGCCTGCTGCCTCGCGTCCGTCCTCCTCGCCGCACCCCTGCTGTATCGGCGCCGCTATCCGAGCCAGAGCGCTTTTGTCATCTGCCTGGTCTATACCGTGGCACTGGTCAACAGCGCCATGGAGATCGGCGTCTCCCAAATCGTCATGTTCATGGGCATCTATTCGATCGGACCCTGGCAGCGCAGCCGACGAGTCGCCTTCTGGTCGCGGCTGTTTCTGTGCGTCGGCATGGCGGCCCTCTTCGCGGTGTCGCTGTCGGTCCAGTACCGAGCCCTCGGCGACTTCACCGTCCTGCAGTTCGCTGCTTCCGGTGGAGTGTCCTTCTTGACGAATGCCGCGTTCTTCGGTGGAGCCTGGGTCTTCGGCAACAGGGCCTGGAAGCAGCGGAACCTCATGGCCGACCTCCGTGCCGCCAATGCAGAAGTCCGGGAACAGGAGCGGCAGCTGACCCGGCAGGCGCTCGATTTCGAGCGCGTGCGGATCGCCCGGGAACTCCACGACGGAGTCGCCCACCATATCGCCGGAGTCGGCATCCACGCCGCCGCCGCACGTCGCACCCTTGAGAAGAATCCCGACAAAGCCAAGGAATCGCTTCAAGTCATCGAGTCATCGACCCGAGAGACCGTCGACGAGCTCCGCGCCCTCGTCTACACCCTCCGCGACTCGGACTCCCCGACCGACGGCACTGCCGCCGCAGACGACGCGGCCACTGAGACCGACCAGACGGCCGGCATTTCGACCGGCGCACAGACGGCGACGTCGACGAAGGGCAACCCCGGCCTCGGCGACCTTCCCGAACTCATCGATTCCGCCCGACGATTCGGCCAGAGCGTCGAGTACACGACGATCGGAGACCCGCGTCCGCTCACCCCGATCACCGAGATGTCGATCTATCGCGTCATCCAGGAATCCCTGACCAACTGTTCCCGCTATGCGGGTGCCGACGCCGAGGTGGAAGTGCGGCTGCGCTACGGCAGCAGCGATCTCGAGGTCGAGATCAGCGATTCCCGCCCACCGGGAACTGCCGCAGCGTCTGTTTCCCCCGAGACCCAGCCTGAGGCTGAGGGGCGATCCAAGAGCGAAGGACTGGGACTGGGCATCGTCGGCATGCGGGAACGGATGAGCGCCCTCGGCGGCAGCCTCGAAGCAGGACCGAAGTCCCGCGGCGGCTGGCTCGTCCGCGCCCGCATCCCCTACCCGCGCAGCACCGCGGACTCTCCCGCGCCTGACTCACCGGCAGCTGAGTCCGACGCCGGCGCAACCACCACTCTCGCTCGCCCCGCAGCCGGAACCGATCCCTCAGCAAAGGCATCCATATGATCCGAGTCCTCCTCGTCGATGATCAGTCCATGGTCCGCACCGGCTTCCGCACGATCCTTGAGAGCGAGGACGGGATCACCGTCGTCGGCGAGGCCGAGAATGGGCAGATCGCCATCGACCGAGCGCTCGAGCTGTCCCCGGATGTCATCTGCATGGATGTGCAGATGCCGGTCATGGACGGACTCGAATCCACCGAGCAGATCGTCCGCCGCGGCTCGGGCGGAGCCGTCCTCATGCTCACGACCTTCGACCGCGACGACTTCCTGTTCCGCGCACTGGCCGCCGGGGCCAGCGGGTTCCTCCTCAAGACGGCCGAGGCCGAGCAGCTCATCGACGCGGTCACCGCGCTGGCAGCCGGCGACGGTCTGCTCTCTCCCGAGGTGACCCGCCGTGTCATCGAACGCTCCGTGTCCACACCGGAGCCGACCACCCCCGCGGCCCCGGAGCTCGGACAGCTCACCGACAGGGAACTCGAAGTGCTCAGGCTGGTCGCGGCCGGGGCGAGCAATGCCGAGATCGCAGGCTCGCTCTTCCTCGGCGAAGCCACCGTGAAGACCCACGTGTCGAACCTGCTGTCGAAGCTCGGCATCCGCGACCGTATCCACGCTGTCATCTGGGCCTATGAACACGGGATCGCAAAGATCGGCTGTCAAGACAGGGCACAATAGGATCGTCCATCTGCCCATCACGGCCCCTCCCCCTCAGGCAGGGGCGCGAATTCACTCTCTCGGCTGATCCCAGATCAGTGATCTCCACATAGCGTTGAGACATGATCACCCTGGAGAACATCAATCGCAGCTTCGGTGCGAAGCAGGTGCTGCACGACCTCAGCTTCGACATCGGCGACGGCCGGATGACCGGCTTCGTCGGATCGAACGGTTCGGGCAAGACCACGACCATGCGGATCCTCCTCGGCGTGCTCGCCGCGGACTCCGGACGCATCACCGTCGACGGGGCGGCCATCACCCCGAGGCATCGCAGCGCCATCGGCTATATGCCCGAGGAGCGCGGCCTCTACCCGAAGATGCCGATCATCGACCAGCTCGTCTACCTCGCCCGCTTCCACGGGCTGTCCCGCCAGACGGCGAAGAAGCGCGGCCTCGAACTGCTCGAGCAGCTCGACCTCAAAGGCGAACCCACCGACACCCTCGAATCGGTCAGCCTCGGCAACCAGCAGAAGGTCCAGATCGCCGCGGCGCTCATCCATGACCCGCAGGCCCTCGTCCTCGACGAACCCTTCTCCGGTCTTGATCCCGCTGCCGTCGAACGCACCCTCGGCGTCCTCACCTCCTTTGCGGCCTCCGGCGCCCCCGTGCTCTTCTCCAGCCATCAGCTCGACCTCGTCGAACGTCTCGTCGACGACCTCGTCATCATCAACGACGGCCGCCTCGTCGCCGCAGGCACCACAGAGGAGCTGCGCCGGCAGCGCAGCCTGCCCGAATGGACTCTGCAGACCGATGCCGACCTCGGCTGGGTGCGCGGGATGCCCGACATCTCCGTCGTCGAACTCGACGGCAGCTGGGCCCGCTTCTCCGCCCCGGACTCCGACGCCGCCGAGGCGGTCCTGCGTCAAGCGCTCTCCGTGTCCTCGGTGACGTCTTTCGGCCCGCACGAGGTCGCCCTCAACCGTCTCTTCCAGGAGGTCACACAGTCATGAGCACGTCAGTCACGAACACCGCGGCCGCCGACGGCGCCACGAATCGCGCAGGCTTCACCACCGCCATCGGCCTCGTCATCGAACGCGAGATCATGGTCCGCCTCAAGTCCAAGGCCTTCATGATCTCGACGATCCTCTCAATCGTCATCTTCGGTGTGCTCGTCGGGGTCTCGGGAGCGCTGCCCTCACTGTTCTCCTCCACCGACAAGGTGGCGGTCACCTCGGCGGGGGCGAAAGCCATCGAGGGGCTCGACGACATCGAACCCGTCGCCGTCGATGACGTGGGAGAGGCGAAATCTCTGGTCACCTCGGAGAAGGTCGAAGCGGCTGTCGTCGAATCCACGGACTCACCGACCGGGGTCGCGGTCCTGTCGCTGCGCTCGGCGCCCGAGTCGCTCATCGGCTCTCTCAGCCTCACTCCGGAGGTCGAACTCCTCGACCCCGACGCACCGGATCCGACCCTGACGTACCTCATCGGGCTCGGCCTCGGGCTCGTGTTCTTCATGGCCGCGATGACGTTCGGAAACACGATCGCCTCGTCCGTCGTCGAGGAGAAGCAGTCACGGATCGTCGAGATCCTGCTCGCGTCCACCTCGGCGCGGGTGCTCATGTTCGGCAAGGTCATGGCCTGCACGATCCTCGCCTTCGCACAGATCGGACTCACCGCGGTCGCGGTGCTGGCCGGGGCCGCCGTCAGCGGAAACGACTTCGTGCTCGGGTCGGTCGCCGAACCGATCGCGTGGTTCGTGCCCCTCTTCGTCATCGGCTTCATCATGGTCGCCGCCCTCTACGCGGCCGCGGCCTCGATGGTCTCGCGCGTCGAGGACCTGCCGTCGACGAGCACGCCGATCATGATGCTCATCGTCCTGCCCTATATGGGAGTCATCCTCTTCTCCTCCAACGAGACGGTCATGGCGGTGCTGTCCTACATCCCGTTCTCGGCGGCGGTCGCCGTTCCGATGAGGGTCTTCCTCGGCACGATCGAGTGGTGGGAACCGCTGCTGTCCCTGCTCATCCTCGCGGTCACGACGCTGCTCGCTCTGCTGCTGGCGACCCGGATCTTCGAGCGCTCGATCCTCCAGTCCGGCCCGAAGCTGTCCTGGGGCCAGGCGCTGAAGCGGAGCTGAGTCAGCGTGTGGCACGGCTACTGTATGCCGGAAGTGCACACGTAGTGATGAAAAACAGTACGTATGCACTTCCAATGCACAGTCACGTGTCCGAGGCCCGCGTGGTGGCGCAGAGGTGGCTCCGACGGCCGGCTGAGTCACAGCCACCCGTTGTCGCGGGCGATGCGTGCGGCGTCGGCGCGGTTGCGGGCGTTGGTCTTCCCGATCGCCGCCGATAGTCGGTTCCGCACGGTCCGGTGGACAGGAACAGCTTCGCGGCGACCTCGTCCACGCTGGCGCCGTCAGCTGCTGCCCGCAGCACGTCGGTCTCCCTCTCCATCAGCGGAGAGGCGGCGCGCATCGACGATTCGACGACGAGCTCACCGGGCCGAATGCTCAGGTCGAGGGCGTCGACGGCCTTGAGATCGCCGAAGGACTTCGAAAGTCCGGTCAGAGTGATGCCCTGCGTTGGCTGTTTCAGTGCTGTCTGCATGGGTGTCTGCGTGTTCATGCCTTTAGACTAGGAAGCAGGCCGTGACGGCGATGATGCCATTTGTCACGAGGTCGGAGGTGCTGTTTGTCACCGGTCACAGTCTCAATGCGATGGTCGCTTGCTCGCGGCGGCCACGGCAGGTTCCCCTTCGGCGACCATCGCCCGCCGGGAAGTTCACTTGCCCTTTACTCTCACTCCACATTGCCTGCGAATCGGCTGAGTACGTTGAATGGGCACGGTCGCTCGGCCGCTTCGGCGAGCGCTCCACCAGTGGAAGGACCACAATGACCTCGAGAACCCTGCGGCTCGCTGCGGCGACCGGAGCGCTCGGACTCGCGCTCTTCGCAACCGCAAGCCCCGCCTCGGCGGCCGATATCGATCAGCCCGGCGGCGCCCGCCAGCTCGATGGCGACAACACTGATGCCGTCCGCGATGCGGTCGAGGATTCCGGAGCGAAGAACGTCATCCTCCTCATCGGCGACGGCATGGGCGATTCGGAGATCACGGCCGCCCGCAACTACGCCGAGGGCGCTGACGGACGCTTCGACGGCATCGACGAACTGCCGATGACCGGCCAGTACACGACGTACTCGGTCGACAAGGACACCGGAAAGCCCGTCTACGTGACGGATTCGGCCGCCAGCGGAACCGGGATCTCGACGGGCACGAAGACCTACAACGGTGCACTCGGCGTCGACCGCAAGGGGGAAGCCCAGAAGTCGCTCATCGACATCGCCCGGGCCAACGGTCTGAAGACCGGCAACGTCTCGACCGCGGAGATCCAGGATGCCACGCCGGCGGCACAGGCCGCGCACATCAGCGAACGCAGCTGCTATGGCCCCGAGGAAGCAAGCAAGGACTGTGCGGACGAGGCACTGGAGAACGGCGGTCTCGGTTCGATCAGCGAGCAGTACCTCGACAACCGCGCCGATGTCACCCTGGGCGGCGGTTCGGCCAGCTTCGAGCAGAAGGCCAAGGCCGGAGACTGGAAGGACAAGACGCTGCGTGAGCAGGCGGAGGATCGCGGCTTTCAACTCGTCGACGATGCGAAGTCCCTCGACAGCGTCGCCGAGGCGAACCAGGACTCCCCCGTCCTCGGTCTCTTCTCCGAGGGCAACTTCCCCGTGAACTGGACCGGCCCGGCCGCCACCCACACCGGAGGCGAAGAACCGGCTGCGAAGTGCGAGAACAATCCGGAGCGGACCGACGCGATCCCGCAGCTCGACACGCTGACGAACAAGGCCGTGGACCTGCTCGACAACGACGAGGGCTTCTTCCTCCAGGTCGAAGGTGCGAGCATCGACAAGCAGGCCCACGAGGCGAACCCGTGCGGTCAGATCGGCGAGACCGTCGAGTTCAACAAGTCGGTCAAGGCGGCGCTGGACTTCGCGGAGAAGGACGGCGAGACCCTCGTCATCACCACCGCCGATCACGCTCAGACTGGCCAGATCGTCTCCACCGGGTCGACCACTCCCGGCCTCACCCGGACACTGACCACTGCCGACGGAACCGAGATGACGATGCACTACGGAACCGCTGAGCCGGACGGATCGCAGGATCACACCGGCACACAGATCCGCGTCGCCGCCTACGGACCCGGTGCCGCCAATTTCGTCGGCCGCACCGATCAGACCGACATGAACTACACCATCTCCGAAGGCCTCAATCTTGACCGTGAGGCCGAAGAGCCCGGCGACCCGGGCGATGACGCGAACGGCAACGACGACTCGGCCGGAACGGATGACTCGAACGGTTCCGACGATGCCGCGGGCTCATCGGATTCCGGTGGCAATGACGGTTCGGGCGGCTCTCAGGACTCCAACGGGTCCGACGATTCCAACGACTCGTCCGACGCTGCCGGCGGCGGAAGCGGTGCGAACGGCGGCTCCGAGGGCGGCGAAGGCCATGCCGGCTCCGGCGGCGGAGGCGAAGGTTCGGGTCTGGCCGGCAGTGGCGGCGGCGGAACGCTGCCGCGCACCGGCGTCGAGATCGGTGCCGCGATCTTCTTCGGCGTGGCCGCGATCATCGGCGGATCAGCCCTGGTCCGCATGGCCAAGCGCCGCGGAATCCTCCCCGCCTGATCCGCGGACGAGGCACCTGAGCCTCGCCGCACCACCTGAGTCACCGCGAACGATGCCGGACGCTCCCAGCGGAGCGTCCGGCATCGTTCTTCCCGTACCCAGGTCGACCTGGCAGAGTGAGCCCATGGAACCCCTCAAGCTGCCCCTGACCACCGACCGACTCCGCCTGCGCACCTACCGAGAGTCCGACGCCGAGGCGCACCTTCACATCTACTCCCGCGAGGACGTCTCCCAGTTCCTCCTCGAGGATCCGTGGACCGCCGAGGTGGCCGAAACCGAGATTGCCAAACGTCTCCCCCGCACCGGCCTCGAGACCGAATCACGGGCCCTGGCCCTGGTCATCGAGACCGCCGACGGCCTCGATTCGCTCGAGGGCTCACGCGTCATCGGCGACATCGCGATCTGGCTCGCAGACGGCAGCGATGAGAAAGCGGAGATCGGCTGGATCCTCGACCCCGCGGCCGGCGGACATGGCTTCGCCACCGAAGCGGCCATCGCCGTCCTCAATGTCGCGTTCGACCATTACGGTCTCCACCGGGTCGCCGCTCAGATGGATGCGCGGAACGCCGCCTCCGCGAAATTGGCTCGGAGGATCGGCATGCGGGAGGAGGCACACCTGCGCAAGGACTGGTGGTCGAAGGGCGAATGGACGGACACCCTCATCTTCGGGATGCTCGCAAGCGATCGCCAGACGACCTGACCGGCAGTCCGCCATCTGCCACGATTTTCTGAGATCTCGGACTCTTTATCCCAGCGCCCGTGCGCTCACCCCCTCTCGACATGAGAGTCTGAGGTGGCCGTGGCGCCGGGCCGCACGATGGTGCGGGTGAGAAGGCGGCCACGGGCAGTCGAGAGAAGAGGACAGAGAACTCCGATGGCTCCAGCCGACAAGGACCGCAAAGAGGCGCTCCCCACGTATGACAGGGACAGCGAACGCATCACCAAAGGCGTAGACGAAACCGCGACCGCACACGAAGAGAACGCAGGCCTGCGCAGGGGCCTGACCGCCCGCCACATCCGCTTCATGGCACTCGGCTCGGCCATCGGCACCGGCCTCTTCATGGGCTCCTCCGAGTCGATCCAGGCCGCGGGACCGGCAGTGCTGCTCGCCTACATCATCGGCGGCGCCGCCGTCTTCATGGTCATGCGCGCCCTCGGCGAACTCGTGGTCCGCCACCCCGTCTCCGGCTCCTTCGGCCAGTACGCCTCCCGCTACATCCACCCCTTCGCCGGGTTCCTCGTCGGCTGGACCTTCGCCTTCGAGATGGTCCTCGTCGCCGTCTTCGACGCCACTGCGATCGGGGTGTACATGGGATTCTGGTTCCCGGGAGTCCCGCGTTGGATCTGGGTGCTCGCCGTCGTCTTCTTCATCGCCGCCATCAACATGATCGGCGTCAAGGTCTTCGGTGAGCTCGAATTCTGGTTCGCGCTCATCAAGATCGTCGCGATCATCGCCCTCATCGCCGCCGGCGTGGCCATCATCATCTTCGGCTTCGGCATCGCCCACCACGATCAGATGGGCCCGCAGGCGCTGGTCGACAACGGCGGCTTCCTCCCGAACGGATTCTGGGGTCTGCTCTCCTCCTTCACGATCGTGATGTTCGCCTTCGGCGGCATCGAGATCATCGGCGTCACCGCCGGTGAGGCGCAGAACCCGAAGCAGGTGCTCCCCAAAGCGATCAACTCGGTGCCGGTGCGCATCCTCCTCTTCTACGTCCTCACCCTCGGCGTGATCATGTGCATCCTGCCGTGGAATCAGATCACCTCCGAGGTCAGCCCCTTCGTCGCGATCTTCGACTCCGTCGGCTTCTCCGCTGCCGCGGCCATCCTCCAGGTCGTCCTCATCACGGCGGCGCTGTCGGCCATCAACGCCGACATCTACGGCGCGGGCCGGATGCTCCACGGCCTGGCCGAACAGGGACAGGCCCCGCGCTCCTTCGCCCGCACCTCCCGCAATGGGGTGCCCGTGATGACCGTCGTCACGATGATCGTCGCTCTCCTGGCAGGCGTCGTCCTCAACTACCTCTACCCCGATCAGGCCCTGTTCCTGCTCGGAGCCCTGGCCACCTTCGCCACGGTGCTCGTATGGCTCATCATCCTCGCCTCCCATATCCGAATGAAGCGCACCATCGCCGAGGAGGAGCGTCTGCCCAGCGAATTCCCCATGCCGCTGTGGCCGGTGGGCTCGTGGATCACGGTCGCGTTCATCGTCTTCGTCGTCGTCATGGTCGGCATCGTCCCCGACTCACGACCGGCACTGTGGGTGGGTCTGCTGTGGGTGGTCGCGCTGTGGCTGTGCTACCTCGCGTTCGTCCGCGGCGAGGGCCGTCGTCCCTTCGCGCTGACCGACCGCACCGAGCCCATGGGCTCAGGACAGAACTGACGATCCGGCTCGCGACGGTCCGCGACGCCGCCGAGTCTCACGGCGTCCGGCGGCGCAGAGTGAGCGACCCGACGATGACGGCGCCGACGATCCAGCAGGCGATGAAGAGCACCCGCAGCCAGATATAGGTGTCATCCTCATCTCCCGTCGACACCGCCCCGAGCGCGTCGATCGCATGCGACAACGGCAGCCAATCACCGATCACCTCGAGCACATCGGGCAGCTGATCGCGGGGGAGGAAGATCCCGCCGAGCAGGATCTGCGGGAACACGAACACGGGCATGAACTGCACGACCTGGAACTCCGTGCGCGCGAAGGCACTGGCCAACAGTCCCAAGGCAGTGCCGAGCAGAGCATCGGCGATCGCGACGACGAACAGCAGGACAACCGAGCCCTCGATCTCGAGTCCGCACACCAGAGTCGCATACCCGACGGCCACGGCCGTCTGCACGACAGCGAGCAGGCCGAACGCCAGGGTGTATCCGAGGATGAAGTCGCCGCGTCCCAAAGGCATCGACAGCAGACGCTCGAGCGTTCCGCTGCGGCGTTCACGCAGAGTGGCGATGCTCGTGACGAGGAACATGACGATGAAGGGGAAGAGCGCGAGCATCGCCGGCCCGATGTCGGCGAACACCTCCGTCTCGTCGAAGATCCACGCCACCAGGCCGATGAGCAGGCTGGGCACGATGAGCAGCAGCGCGATGGTGCGCGGGTCGTTGCGGATCTGGATGAGGACGCGCCCCGTCGTGGCCAGAGTCCGCTGCGGGTTCATCGCCGACCACCGCGAGTCCGGTCGGCACGGTCCCGACCGGCACCTTCCCGTGAGAGCAGGTGGGTCCCCGAGTGTCCGTGCCGCCCCGATCTGGCACGGCCAGTCCTGCCCGATCCTCCCGTGTCCGCTTCGATGATGTCGAGGAAGGCTTCCTCCGCCGAGGCGGCCCCCGTGCTGGCAAGCAGATCGCGCGGTGTCGTATCGGCGATGACGGCCCCCTCCCGCATCAGCAGCAGCCGGTCGCAGCGCGTGGCTTCGTCCATGACATGGCTCGAGACGAGCAGCGTGGTCCCCTCCTCGGCGAGCCTGCGGAAGAGTCCCCACAGATCGGCCCGCAGCACCGGGTCGAGTCCCACGGTCGGCTCATCGAGGACCAGCAGATCCGGACTCCCGAGCATCGCCGCGGCCAATGACACCCGATTCGCCTGCCCGCCCGAGAGCGTCCTGGCCAACTGATCGGCCTGCCCCAGCAGATCCGTACGCTCGAGCACCCTGTCGACATCGGTCTTCGGAGCCCCCTGCACCCGGGCGAAATAGCGCAGATTCGCCCGGACGCTGAGGTCCTCATAGATGCTCGCCGACTGCGTCATATACCCGACCCGCTGCCGCAGATCCGCCGACCCGGCAGCCCGACCCAGCACCTGCACACGGCCACCCGCGACGATCTGCACCCCGACGATGGCCCTCATCAGCGTCGTCTTCCCGCTGCCGCTGGGACCCAGCAGCCCGATGATCGCCCCACGCGGCACAGTCAGGTCGAGGGAATCGATGACCGTCTTCCGCCCGCGCCGAATCGTGAGCCCGGACGCCGCGACCGCATTGTTCGTCATATGGTGAATGAGACACCCCCATTCTGACCCCGTCAAGGACAGCCTCTCCGATTCGCCGAGGCGGCCCTTCCCCACCGTCCCGCCACAGAATATTCGGTGAAAGGTCTGGGAAACGGTCCGCCGGACCCGGCAAAGGTCTGGGAAACGGGCCTCTGTTTGGTCAGAACCACCTCGGCGGGGGTCCTAGCGTGGATATAGCAGCAGTCGTATGAAAGGTTTTTCGGTTCACATGTTCAGGCAGTCGTCGAAGTTGGCCAATGTCCTCTATGACATCCGAGGACCCGTCCTCGAAGAGGCCCAGGCGATGGAAACCGCCGGGCACACGATCCTCAAGCTCAACATCGGCAACCCCGCACCGTTCGGCTTCGAAGCCCCCGAGGCGATCGTCCAGGACATCGCGGCCAACCTGCCCGTGACGCAGGGCTATTCCGACTCGCGGGGAATCCTCTCCGCCCGCCGTGCCGTCGTCCAGTACTACGAAACGCGGGGGATCCACAATCTCGGCACCGACGAGGTCTTCCTCGGCAACGGGGTCAGCGAACTCATCACGCTGAGCCTGCAGGCGCTGTGCAACCCGGACGACGAGATCCTCGTCCCCGGTCCCGACTACCCCTTGTGGACCGCCTCGGTGGCGCTGTCCGGCGGCACCCCTGTCCACTACCGCTGTGCAGAAGAAGACGCCTGGCAGCCGGATCTGGCCGACCTCGAGTCCCGGATCACCGAACGCACCCGCGGAATCGTCGTCATCAATCCGAACAACCCGACCGGCGCGGTGTACTCGCAGGAGACGCTTAAGAAGATCGCCGACATCGCCCGCCGTCACGGCCTCATCGTCTTCGCCGACGAGATCTACGAGAAGATCACCTACAACGGCGTCGAACTCGTCAACATGGCCACCCTGACCGGCGACGACGTGCTGTGCCTGACCTTCTCTGGACTGTCGAAGGCCTACCGGGTCGCCGGCTACCGCTCCGGCTGGCTGGCGATCACCGGACCGCTCGACGAGGCGCACAGCTACCTCGAGGGCATCAAACTGCTGGCGAATATGCGCATGTGCTCGAACGTTCCTGCCCAACACGCCATTCAGGCGGCCCTGGGCGGAAAGCAGTCGATCGACGACCTCATCCTGCCGACCGGCCGCCTCGGTGCGCAGATGCAGGTCGCCTACGAGGGGCTGAATTCGATCGACGGCGTCTCGGCCCACCGGGCCGACGGTGCGCTGTACATGTTCGCGAAGCTCGATGTCGAGAAGTTCGGCATCACCGACGACGAACAGTTCGCCCTCGATCTGCTGCGCGAACAGAAGATCCTCGTCTCCCACGGCACGGCCTTCAACTGGCCCAAGCCCGATCACTTCCGGCTCGTCACCCTGCCCTCGGTCGAGGTGCTCACCGAGGCGATCGAACGCCTCGACACATTCCTGTCCGGCTACCGCCAGGTGGCTCCGACGACGTGTGAGCTGCCGGTGGTGCGTGAAACCGAGCACGCGGGATCGGCTGCAGCCGGCTGACGGTCCGGGCATCGTATCGAGCGAGCAGACGGCCTCTTGCCCGATACGATGCCGATCATCCCAGCACCATGTGAACGCCCGACGACCGGCAAGCTCAGCGGCCCTGCGACACTGTACTCATGGCTGAGGTTGATGATGCGATGAACACCGTGTCGGCGAGTGCTGTGGCCGATTTCCTGAAAGCTCTCTCGCGTGGGATCGAACTCGACCGATCGGTCATCTCTGACCAGTTCGGAGACGACCCGGACCTCGTCGGCTCCTTCTCGGATCTGTCAGCGACTCTGACAAGGTGGAAGCAGAAGGACCGCGAGCGTTCAGCACTGCTCGAAAGTGCGTCAGAACTCATCAGAGTCCGCGACACCGAGAACTTGCTGCAGAAGCTCGTCGACCGGGCTCGCACACTCATCGGGTGCGATATCGCCTATCTGTCTCAGTACTATCCGGACACCAATGACCTGCGGGTCCAAGCCAGCCGCGGAGCAATATCGACGAACCTCAAGAGTCTTCGAGTGCCTCCCGGAATCGGGCTGGCTGGACAGGTCGTCCACGATCGCGCCGCGCATTGGACCTCGAATTACGATCTGACCCGTCTGCCTCATGAACGGCGCGTCGACTCCGCGGTCAGGGCAGAGCGCATGGAGTCACTGCTCGGAGTGCCGATGGTCGTCGACGGCGAAGTCCTCGGTGCTCTCTTCGCCGCCAACCGCTACCCGCACGACTTCACCAGCGACGAAATCACGTTGCTGTCAGCCCTCGCAGACCATGCCTCCGTGGTTCTCAAGACTGCACGACTGATGGGAGATCTCGCTGACGCTGCCCGAGCCTCTGCCGAAGCCGAAGAATCGGCCGCAGCGCAGGCCAGCACACTTCAACGTCTCGTCGAAGTCGAAGAGCAGCTCACACAGCTCGTGCTGCAGGGCCGCGGAGTCTCCGCCGTCATCGACGTCACCTCCGAGATGCTCGACGCTGCGCTGCTGGTCATCGACAGCGGACGTCTCGAGTCTCCGGACTTTCCGGTTGCGGAGGAGTTCTTCGAAGGTCTCAACGTGCAGAAGGCTGATATCGACTTCGCGTTGGAACACAGTCGTGAGACCGGACGAAGCGCACAGGTCGCCGGCGCAGAACAGCTGTATGCCGCCTCAGTGGCCACTCACCGCCGCCAGCACAGCGGTCTCTTCGTCCGCTTCAATGGCGATCCGGCAGCCGGCGATGCGAACATCGTCGCTCAGGCGGCACAGTCCCTGGCGCTCATCCGCATGAATGAACAGGCCCGCGCTGATGCTGAGAACAGAGTCCGCGGAGAACTCGCAGTCGACATCATCGCCGGCACACGCGACCTCAGCGAGCTCGAAGCCCGTTCCCGGACCGATGATTTCAGTCTCACCGGCCCTTGGAACCTGATGACCATACAGGCCGACACCGATACGGACGATCGGATCGTGGCTCGTCTGACACGAATCGAACCCCGGATTCTGATGACGCAGCGTTCCCCCGGGATCACAGTGCTCATTCCGAGTTCCGTGCAGAGGGAAAGACCCACCTTGGCCGCACTCTTCGAGGAATCGGGCGCTCTGGACGGCTCTTTGGTCATCGTCTCCGAAACCGAGCACCCGCGCGCCCAATTGAGTGCCGCAGAGAACGAGATGTGGTCGTGCATTCGAATCCTCAACTCCCTCGGCATCGACCGGGGGCTCTATCCCACAGAAGACTTCGCTCCCTACACTGCGATGTTCGGCGCCGCGCCGGAACAGGTCGAAAGGTTCATGGAACGCATGCTCGCACCGCTGTACCGATGGGATCGGGCCCACTCTGCAGAGTTGACCTCGACACTGCGCGAGTATTTCGAGTCCGGCATGAACATCCGCCGAACGGCGAGTCGGATGTCCGTGCACGTCAACACCGTGAAACAGCGGTTGGAGAGAGCCGACCTCGTACTCGGCGAGGGGTGGAGAAATCCGGACATGAGTTTCCGCCTGCAGGTCGCTCTGCGTCTGGACAAACTGAGGTCCTCGCTCTAATAGCCTGTGTCCGCAACGGCCATCATCTTCCGTCAGGTCTGTCCGAAAGAGCCATGGAAGTTTGAGTGCGGCAGTGTTTGACTGAACTCTGCGAAGCACCTCCGACCGACAGCAGCTGTCGGTCGATGACGACCTGACTGGAGAGACTCGATGGCAGAGAACAGCCGCATTGCCGACTTCCGGAATATGTCGGTCGACGATCGCCGGAAAGCCGTCGCGGACACAACCGGACTCGACACCGAGCTGTTCAGGCAGCTCGATTCGGATTCCTTCAGCCCCGAGGACGCCGACGGTCTCAGCGAAAACATCTTCGGCGTGTTCTCGCTCCCGCTCGGGGTGGCCACGAATTTCACGATCAACGGCTCCGACGTGCTCGTACCGATGGCAACCGAAGAGGCGTCGGTCATCGCCGCCGCCAGCAATGCGGCGCGTATGGCACGACCACAGGGCGGCTTGTCCACGAGTTCGACCTCGCCCATCATGCAGGCACAGATCCAGCTCATCAATGTGGCGGATCCGCACGCCGCGTGCACGCGAATCCTTGAACGGGAATCCGAGATCGTCGACCTGGCCAATGCGCAGGACCCCAAACTCGTCGAAGTCGGCGGCGGGGCCACAGGACTCACGGTTCGTCTCGTCGAAGCGAGAACGTCGACCTATGTGCTCGTCCACCTTCTCGTCGATGTGCGAGATGCGATGGGGGCCAATGCCGTCAACACCATGGCTGAAGCCGTCTCCGCCTCCGTCGCGGCCATCGCCGAAGGTGACGCACTTCTGCGCATCCTCACCAACAGGGCCGACCGACGGCTGTCACGGGCCCGTGCGGTCTTCGACAGAAAGATGCTCGGCGGTGAAGAAGTCATCGACAACATCCTCCACGCTTACGAACTCGCAGCCGCCGACCCCTATCGGGCTGCCACACACAACAAAGGCATCATGAACGGCATCTCCGCCGTCGTTCTGGCAACCGGGAACGATACTCGCGCTGTCGAAGCCGGAGCCCACTCCCATGCCGTCGTCGACGGCCGCTACACATCGCTGTCGACCTTCGAGAAGAATGCCGACGGCGACCTGGTCGGCACACTCGAGATGCCGATGCCGGTCGGACTCGTCGGCGGCGCCACGAAGGTGCATCCGGCTGCCCGCGCGGCTCTGCAGATCGCTGAAGTCTCGACCGCCCGAGAACTCGGCGAGATGATCGTCGCCACCGGCCTGGCCCAGAACCTCGCAGCCCTGCGAGTACTCGCCACAGAAGGAGTCCAACGCGGGCACATGTCACTGCACGCGAAGAACCTCGCAGCATCCGCAGGAGCGAACGCCGAGGAAGCTGCGATCATCGTCGAACGGCTCATCGCGGAGAAGACATTCCGCTTCGACAGGGTCCAGTCCATCCTCGAAGAACTCCGTTCGGGCGGATCGCAGTGACCAGGGAGCTTCCACAGCAGTTCACACAGTCGGACCTGCCGACTGTAGTCAGCGTCTGCGAGGTCAGCCCTCGAGATGGGCTGCAGTCACAATCACGCATTCTCCCTGTCCCTGTCCGCCTCGAACTGATACGGAGACTGACCGGTGCAGGTCTGAAGATCATCGAAGCCGGAAGCTTCGTCTCCCCTCGGGCCGTTCCCCAGATGGCAGAGACTGAATCGGTTCTCGCAGGACTGGACCTGCGATCCGACGTCGCTTACCCGGTCCTCGTCCCGAACCGGCGGGGCCTCGATGATGCCGTCGCAGCCGGAACAGAAGACGCAGCGGTGTTCATCAGTGTCACGGACTCGTTCTCGAGGGCCAACCTCGGCGATTCGCTTGAGGCAACCACCGCTCGCAGCCTCGAAGTGGCCACAGCGGCGAGCGCCGCGGGTCTGCACGTGCGGGGATACCTGTCGATGGTGTTCGGCGACCCCTGGGAAGGTCCGGTCGACCCGGAAGATGTCGCTGTCGCGGCTCGACGTCTGGTCGATGCAGGCTGCTCGATGATCTGTCTGGGCGACACCATCGGAACCGCCACTCCCGGCCACGTGACCGCCGTCCTTGATAGCCTGGTCGACGCCGGGATTCCGATCGACCGAATTGCCCTGCACACCCATAACACCTACGGCCAGGCGCTGGCGAACGTCTATTCCGCGCTGCAGGCCGGAGTACGACAGTTCGATGCATCGGCAGGGGGAATCGGAGGATGTCCATTCGCACGCAGCGCGACCGGCAATCTGTCCACCGAAGATCTCCTCTGGATGCTCAACGGGCTCGGCATCTCGACCGGCGTCGACATCGAAGCCGTGGCGGCCATCAGTCAGTGGCTCGGCGACGAGCTCGGCATCCGACTTCCATCCGCCACTCCCGCGGCTGTGCTCAGCCGATAGTCCCGATATTCACGTACCCGACAGCCGTCGGCCGACAGAAGGCAGGCAACGATGCCGCAATTGCTCGAGGTGTGGAATGACACCGTCGACCCCAAACACCTGATCGGTGGAATAGCGATCGGGGTCGGGATCGCTGTCCCGGCCTACCTCATCGCTGATCAGTTCTTCGCTTCCAGAGGCGATGAGGCCCTGGGCCATTCCTATGCGCTGCTGATCGGGATCGTCGGCTGCATCATCGGCGCAGTCATCACCGGGGTGCTGTTCAAACCCAAGCGAGTCATCACGACGTCCGGCTCCGACACTCGAAATCGCCAAGAGATCATCGACGAGATCGTCGAGGAGTACGGGGACCTGGGTGACCCCCGCGAACTGCGTCCAGCAGCCCAGGACGAGGTTCGCGCCCTCGGTCTCTTCGACGCGCTTGTGGAGAATCATGAGGCCCGCTCCCAGGAGAAGGGCGGGCAGCAGTGAGCGCAGAACTCATCGAACCCATCCTGTGGGCAATCGGGATGGCGATCCTCGCCGGGGTGCTCTTCACGGGGATCGGGCTGATCTCAGGCACCGATGAGACAGCGATCGTTGCACCGCTCGCCCTCCTGGTGATCCTCATCGGCGTTCCGCCATCAGGCGTCATCGCGTTCTTCCTGGCGGCGATCATCTCCAAGCACATCTCCCACGCTGTGCCCACTACGCTGCTGGGCATACCGGGGGACACCACCGCCGTTCCCATGCTGCGCGAAGCTCAGCTTCTGCGCTCCTTGGGTGTCCCTCACATCGCTTTGCAGAAAGCGATCTCCGGCGGGGTCGTCTCGGTTGCGATAGCAGTTCCGCTGTCGATCGTCTTCGCTCTCGTCCTCACGCCTTTCGCCGATGCGATCGGTGCCGCCGCTCCGTGGATCTTCATTGCGGCTGCGGTCCTCGTCGCCTATACCTCAAAGGGAAAGCTGGCAGCGGTCGCTGCGCTCATTCCCTTCGTTCTGCTCATCGTCGGACTGCAGGCCTTCATCATGGAGCAGAAGGAAGCGACGTTCACGACGTCGTTCTTCTTGGGAATCGCCACCGGTCCGCTCATCTTCGACCTGTTCTCCGCCGTCTCGCCCATCGGCCGTCGGGCAATGCGTCAGGAAGGCAAACGGGAGTTCAACCTCGCTCCTGATGTTCAGCCGAGCGGCGGCAGGAGACTGCCCAACCCCATCAGAGCTCTGAGCGGGAAGCAGCTGGCGTACACCAGCGGTTCGGCAGCGATCACCAGCGCAACTTTCGTGTTCTCACCGGTCGCGATGGCTGTGCTCATGGGCGAAGTCGTCGGCAGCCGAATCAAGAACGGCTATGAGCGGCTGACGACGGTCATCACTGTCAGGAATGGAACGACGGAGTCCACCTACATCGCCGAGACCCTGATTCCGCTGATCGCCATCGGACTGCCGCTTTCGCCGATGGCTGCCGGTCCGGCCGCACCCCTGTTCAACGCTCCCCCGGTCTACACTCTCGACGCCGAGGCGGGGACGACGAACAACCTCCATGACCTGCTCACAACCGGGCAGTTCGCACTGTTCTCCGTGATCGCAGCGGTCATCGCCATCCTCATCGCCTACCCCTTCGTCATGACGAACGCCCACCGTGCGGCGACCTGGGTGATGCGGTCAGTGTCCCATGAGGCGATCATCGCCGGATTCGCGGCCCTCATCTGCGTCATCTGCCTCTACGAAGGCGGACTGCTGGCCCTCGGTGTGACGATCACCGTCGGCCTCGTCGGCGGACTCTTCAACCGGATGATCGGCATGCACGCCGGCGTCCAGTTCATGGGCTACTACGTCGCCGTGCTCACCGTGCCCGCGATCCTCGCCCTGTGAGACGGTGCGTCACCGCCACCGCCGGGTGACAGCGCGGACGTCGACGACCACCTCGGCGATGGCGGAGTTGTGGGCGTCGACGATCGGATCGTGCCGGGTGCGCGCCTGCGGCTGCGCGGAGCGGGAGACGAGCAGAACGTCACGACGGCAGGCACTCAGCGGCATCGGGATGACCTCGATGTCGTCATCGGTCGAGAGCGAGGATTCGGGGATCATCGCCACTGCCAGACCGGCCGAGATCATCCGGTTGATGGCCGCATAGTCATCCATCCTCATCCCCACCCGGGGTTCGAACCCGGCGCTCAGGCAGAAGGAGCGGACCACTTCGTCGATGGCGTCACCGGGGTCGATGCTGAACGCCCAGGTCTGTGAGACGAGTGCCGTGAGGTCCGGCAGCCCGTGGTCGTCCACTCTGATCGGACCGATGGACTTCGGCACGCACAGGAACAGCCGCTCCGAATACAGGTGGGCGGCGGTGAGCGTGGCCGGAATCCACGTCCGATCGAGATCGGTCGACACGAGCAGCGCAAGGTCGAGGTCCCCGGACTCGAGGCGGGCGACGAGCTTCGCGTGCTCGTCCATCGTCACATCCAGGGCCGCGGTGAGGACATCCGTCCGGTCGCCGGCGACCGCCTCGTCACGGGTCTGCCACCTGGGGCGGGCCTGAAGCTGATCGTGCAGACGCGGGATGACCCGGGCCCCGACCGTCGGCACGGCCCCGATGCGCACCGGCACCGCCTGAGATTCGCGCCAGAGAGCCACCTCGGCGCCGAGTCGCTGGCACAGACCGAGGATCTCCACAGCCCGGGTCACCACGAGACTGCCCACGGTCGTCGGCTGCGATCCGCGCGGGGTCCGATCGAGCAGAGTGGCGCCCAGGACCCGCTCCAGATTGCGCAGATGATGGTTGACCGTCGGCTGGCTCCACTGCAGCGCCCCGGCGGCCGCGGCGACGGATCCGGTCTCGGCGACGGCACGCAGAGCGGTGAGCCCGCGAGTGTCCAGAGGTTCCATTGATCTCCCCCATTGAGTTCAATACTCACTATACAGCAAGGGAGGAAAGTTGCTATTCTCTCGCACCTGCTCATCTCTTTAATCTGGACACATGACCGTGCATCAGGACTCCCCCATGCCCCCGGCCCCGCACTCCTCCTCGGGGTCGCCGACGCATCCTGCCCTCACGCAGTCCCGCGCGCCCTATGCCGAAGCGCTGGAGCATGCGGCCGACCGCAATTCGCTGTTCCTGTCCACCCCCGGGCACGGAGGCACCAGCGAGGGCATCTCCGCAGGTCAGGCCGAATTCTTCGGCGAGCACACCCTCTCCCTGGACATCCCCCCGCTCTTCGACGGCATCGACCTCGGCTCGCACACCCCGAAGGACGAAGCCCTGCGCCTGGCCGCCGAGGCCTGGGGCGCCCGCCGCACCTGGTTCCTCACCAACGGCTCCTCGCAGGGCAATCGCATGGCCGCCCTGGCCGTCGGCACCCTCGGGTCCGGCGTCGTCACTCAGCGCAGCGCGCATTCGAGCTTCGTCGACGGCATCGTGCTCGCCGGGCTCAACCCCGGCTTCGTCTACCCGAACGTCGACGAGGTCAACGGCATCGCCCACGGCGTCACCCCCGATTCCCTGCGCAGGGCCATCCGCAGCCATCCCGAGCCGGTGACCGCCGTCTACCTCGTGACCCCGAGCTACTTCGGTGCCGTCGCCGACGTCGAGTCCCTCGCCGAGGTGGCCCATTCCGCCGGTGCGGCACTGATCATCGATGCCGCCTGGGGTGCGCACTTCGGCTTCCACCCTGACCTGCCGGCTTCGCCCGTGACCCAGGGCGCGGACATCGTCATCATGAGCACCCACAAGCTCGCAGGTTCGCTCACTCAGTCCGCGCTGCTCCACCTCGGCGACACCGAGTTCGCCGATCGGCTCGAGCCGGCTCTGGCGCGCGCCTTTATGATGACCGCCTCCACAAGCGAGAACGCGCATCTCATGGCCTCGATCGACCTGGCCCGCCGGGAACTCATGACCTCGACCGAGGCGATCACGGATTCGCTGGAGAACATCCGCCAGGTCCGCGCGCAGATCGAGGCCACCGACCGCTACCACCTGCTGTCGGGCGAATTCCTCGGCCATGCCGATGTCGTCGACATCGACCCGTTCCGCCTGCCCATCGACATCACCGCCACCGGACTCGACGGTCACACGGTGCGCAAGCGCCTGGCCGAGGAGTTCGACATCTTCCCTGAGATGTCGACGGCGACCACCCTCGTCGCCCTCATCGGCATCGGAAAGTCACCGGACATCGGGCGCCTCATCGAGGCTCTGGAGACCCTGCGTCTCGAGACCGCGGCACAGGAGACGACCGATGCCGGGTCCGCCGCAGGAGATGCGCTGCCGTCGCTGCCCATGGCCGGTCGGCTGGCGATGACCCCGCGTGAGGCGTACTTCGCCGATTCCGAACTCGTCACCGCCGCCGAGGCGGTGGGCCGGGTGAGCGTCAGTTCGCTGGCCGCCTATCCTCCCGGCATCCCCAATGTCCTGCCCGGTGAGGAGATCACCGCTGAGACGATCGGCTTCCTCCAGGCCGTCGCGGCCAGCCCCTCCGGGCATGTCCGCGGTGCCGTCGATCCCGCCCTCGAGACCTACCGCGTCGTCAGGAACTGACCGCCGCATCCCCACCGTCCCCGCCGAGTTCGCCCTCGGCGGGGACTGCCGCGTTCGGGCGCCCTCTGCCAGCCGCGGCCATACCGGCATCCCTCAACGTCGAACACACAATTAGTCAAGACTTCTGTTGGGTATTTATTAGACCACTGGGTGAATTTCAATGAAGACAACTGCCATGCGGTGCATTCAGCGTGAACTGTGTCACAATTTTTATTGACATGCTCTCAACGCCACGCAAGGATATTCTGCATTGTCGAAATCCGACAGCAACTGCCGCGCAGAGCTCGCTCCCTTCCGGCGACTCGGCCCTGCAACTTGCCTAGCAGCAGCTGAAACGAGGAACCTCTGATGTCAGAAGGCCACGACAGACCCGCGCAGACAGACAAGAAGCCGTCCCGCAAGGAACGGCGTGCAATCAAGAAACAGAAGCGTCTCGAGGCCGATGACTGCATCGTCGTCGAAACCAAGTCGATCCGCACCGCCATCGGAGGCACCACGGTCGGCAACTTCATGGAATGGTTCGACTTCGGCGTCTACGGCTACCTCGCGGTGACCATGACCGCAGTGTTCACCTCCGGCATGGACCCGCAGATGGGTCTGCTCGTGACGCTGTTCGGCTTCGCCGTGTCGTTCCTCGTCCGGCCGCTCGGCGGCATGGTGCTCGGGCCCCTCGGCGACAAGATCGGCCGCCAGAAGGTCCTGTTCTTCACCATGGCCACGATGGCCACCGCCACCGCCCTCATCGGCGTCCTGCCCACATCAGCCCAGGTCGGCCTGTGGGTGATCATCCCGCTCTACCTGCTCAAGATGATCCAGGGCTTCTCCACCGGCGGCGAGTACGCCGGGGCCACCACCTACGTCTCCGAGTTCGCCCCGGACAAGACCCGCGGCTTCTGGGCATCCTGGCTCGACGTCGGCTCCTACCTCGGCTTCGCCGCCGGTGCCGGAACCGTGGCCATCACGACCGTCATCTCCACGAGCATCTACGGCGAGAACGCCATGCTCGACGGCGGTTGGAGGATCCCGTTCCTCATCGCGATCCCGCTCGGCGCTGTCGCCATCTGGTTCCGCCTGAAGATCCCCGAGACCCCGAGCTTCGAGTCGAGCGAGCAGGCCGGCCGCGACATCAAGGTCAAGGACGACAAGTACGCCCGCCACGGCCTCATCGGCGTCGTCCGCCACTTCTGGAGGGAGATCCTCCTCGGCATCGCCATCGTCGCGGGTTCGCAGACGGTCGGCTATGCGCTGACGAGCTTCATGCCCACCTATCTGGAGGAGACCGTCAAGGTCTCGAACGTCCAGGCAGCCGTGGCCACGATCCCCGTCCTCGTCGTCATGTCGCTGTGCCTGCCGCTCATCGGCAAGCTCTCGGACAGGCTGGGACGCAGGTTCGTCTTCATCGCGGCCGCGATCATGACGATCGTGCTCATCGTTCCCGCCTTCGCCGTCATGCAGATCGGCGAGATGTGGGCGGTGATGGTGGCGCTGTTCATGGTCGCGCTGCCGGCCGGGTTCTACATCGCGTGCCTCGCTTCGACGCTGCCCGCGCTGTTCCCGACGGCCTCGCGCTACGGTGCGATGGGCCTGACGTTCAACCTCGGCGTGTCCCTGTTCGGCGGCACGACTCCGCTGTTCGCTCAGGCGCTCATCGACCTCACCGGCAACTCCTATATGCCCGCTTTCTACATCATGTTCTTCTCGGTCCTCGCCCTTGTGGCGGTGCTGCTCATGAAGGAATCGGCGCATAGGCCGCTGCCGGGATCGTTCCCGACGGTGAACACCCACGAGGAAGCTGTCGAGCTCGCCCGCACTCAGGACGACAATCCGGACATCGACCTCGAAGCGATGCCCATCGTCGATGTCGACCCCGACAAGGCACCTGCCTGATCGAGATTCCCGCCTGATCGAGGCGCCTGTGGTCGACGAATTCGTCTGACCGATGCACTGCGGCGCTGGGCCGTCCCCCTGGGGACGGCCCAGCGCCGTTTCGGCTTCCCGGGGGACTCCGGCCCCGGATTCGGCAGAGTGGCCGCGCGGCCTAGGATTCGGCTTCGACCGCGGCGGGGAAGCGCTTGAAGAAGTAGAGGTTCGACGTGACGAGGTCGGCCGCCTCGGCGGCCTGCCCGGCTTCGATGAGGTCGACGATGACCGGCAGCTCGCGGGCGGAGTCGACGGCGATGGCCCCGATCTGCTCCAGATGCCGGTAGAGCCGCGATTGATCGCGCAGGCGCAGGCTGATCGCGGCCGCGCGTGAGCCGAGGCCGTGTTCGAGCAGGGCCTCGTGGAATCTGCGGTCCTGCGTGTAGAACTCGGCGAACCCACCTGACTCCGCCGCGGCCACGGTTGCCGCAGCGAGTTCGCGCAGTCGGCTGACCGCCTCGCCCTTGGTCGTCGGTCCGGGCTGAGCGTCTGACTCCCTGCTGCTGTCGCCGCCGACGGAATCGTCGCTGCCGGCTTCGGCGAGCTGCCTGGCAGCGGGGGCAGCGAGGAGCACGCGGATGCGGATGATCTCCTCGAGGTCGGCCTCGGTGATCTTCACCAGTCGGAATCCGCGATTGGGCACGGCTTCGACGGTCCCTTCGGTCACGAGCGCCATCATCGCTTCGCGCACCGGACTGAGCGAAATGCCCAGCTGCTTGGCCAGGCCCGCTGCGGAGTAGATGCGATCCTCGGCGAGTTCACCTGCGGTGATGGCGTCGCGGATGATGCCCAATGCCTGCTCGCGCAGCGATTCGGCCGGCGGTCTCGCTCGCTCCATCTCACACTCCCCTTCGAATCGTGGTCGGCCCGTCCGCTCACTTTCTGAGCCGCGATCTGCTCGATGACTATTGACAGCATAACCGCGAGATCGCACCATTGAAGCAGGTAGTCGGTAATCGATTACCCATCTGGCTCCCCAGTGGGGCCGTTCCCACAATGACGTTCCTGCAACGAAGGAGGAACCCATGACCGCCGACCCCGCAACCGGCACACCTGCACCGACCACGTCTGCGACCGGCACGTCCGACGATCCGCTGCTCCAACCCTTCGAGCTCGGCAGCCTCACACTGCGCAATCGCATCGTCTCGACCTCGCACGAGCCCGCATACACCGAGCTCGGCATGCCCAAGGACCGCTACCGGCTCTACCAGCGGGAGAAGGCTCGCGGCGGTGTCGGCCTGACGATGATCGGCGGCTCGGCCATCGTGTCCAAGGACTCCCCCGCCGCGTTCGGCAATATCGATCTGTCCACCGACGAGGTGGTGCCGTGGCTGTCCGCGATCGCCGAAGACTGCCACGACGAAGGCACGGCGATCATGATCCAGGCGACCCACTTAGGACACCGGTCGTCGAACTTCGCCGGCGACTGGCTGCCGCTGGTCTCGGCTTCCCGGACCCGCGAGGCAGCGCACCGCTCCTTTACGAAGGCGCTCGAGGACTTCGATATGGATCGCATCGTCGCAGACTTCGCGGCCGCTGCCGAACGCGTGGCCGCCGCCGGATTCGACGGGCTCGAGGTCATGCATGCCGGGCACCTGCTCGATTCCTTCCTCGCTCCGTGGCTCAACGACCGCGACGACGAGTTCTCCGGCGAGATGGAGAATCTCATCAAGTTCCCGATGCGCGTCATCGATGCCGTGCGCTCGTCAGTTCCGGACGATTTCGTCCTCGGCATCCGCATGGCCGTCGACGAGCGCCGCAAGGACGGCATGGACGAGTCGAGGGCCACCGAGATCCTCCGGACCTACACCGACCACGGCATCGACTTCCTCAACCTCAATGTCGGGATGATCAACTCGGACCGCGAACTCGCCGAGGCGATCCCCGGCATGGGCACACCCTCGGCACCGTGGCTCGAGACCTGTCGCCGCATCCGCGAGGCCATCGACATGCCCGTCCTCCACGCCGCGCGCATCGCCGACGCTGCGACCGCCCGATTCGCGATCACGGACGGATGCCTCGACCTCGTCGGAATGACCCGCGCCCAGCTGGCCGACCCGCATCTGGCACTCAAAGTCGCCGAAGGACGCGAGGACGACATCCGCCCCTGCGTAGGTGCGAACATGTGCCTCGAC
Organism: Brevibacterium sp. S22; assembly: GCF_004745485.1. Taxonomy (GTDB): domain Bacteria; phylum Actinomycetota; class Actinomycetes; order Actinomycetales; family Brevibacteriaceae; genus Brevibacterium. Next base: position 2,307 of record NZ_RHFG01000022.1, on the reverse strand, counting down.
TCGATCTACACCTCCGGGTCGGCCACCTGCATCCACAATCCCGCCACCGGCCGGGAGGCCGACCTGCCGCAGGAGGTCCCCCACGACGTCACATCCGGCCCCAAGCATGTCGTCATCATCGGTGCTGGTCCCGCCGGGCTCGAGGCCGCCCGCGTCGCGGCCGTCCGTGGCCACCGCGTGACCCTGCTCGAGGCCGACGACGCCCCCGGCGGGCAGGTCCGCCTCGCCGCCCGCTCGCAGCGCCGCCGCGACCTCATCGGCATCATCGACTGGCGCGTCCAACAGTGCAAGAAGCACGGTGTCGATCTGCGCCTGAACACCTTCGCCGAGGCGGACGACATCCTCGGGCTCGAGCCCGATGCCGTCATCGTCGCCACAGGAGGAGTCCCCGACGCAGGGTATCCCTTCCGTGAGCAGGGACCGAGCTTCGACGTCTGGGATGTCATGGATGACCGGCTCAGGTCCAAACAGCGGGTGCTCGTCTTCGACGATCACGGGTTCTATCCGGCCCTCGACGCCGTCGAACGCTTGGCGCGAGTCGGCCAGCAGGTCACCTACGTCAGCCCCGAACGCACGATCGGCATCGATGTGGGATCGATGAACTCCCCCGCCTATCTTCAGGTGTTCTCCGAGTTCGGAGTCGAGGTCCGCCTCGGCGAGCGTCTGGCGGCGAAGCCGCGGATCGAGGGCAAGGAGATCGTGGCGATGCTGCGCAATGACTATTCGGATCGGGAGACCGAGGTCGTCACCGATGCGGTGGTCGTCGATTTCGGGACGACGCCGAACGATGAGGTCTATTTCGAACTCAAGTCGCAGTCGTCGAACCGCGGGGCCACGGACCTTGAGGCGTGGGTGCGGGGACGGCCGCAGCCGGACCTCACCGCAGCCGTCAGCACGCACGCTGGTGCCGTGGCTGGTGCCGAACCGACGACTTCCACCATCGCCGAGGCGGACGCATCGTTCGCGCTGTTTCGGATCGGTGACGCGGTCGCTTCCCGCAATGTCCATGCTGCCGTGCTCGAGGGACTGAGAGTGGGAATGGGTCTGTGAGCACGATCTGCACGAGCGTCGATTTCCATACTGCCGGTGAGCCGTTCCGCATCGTCGCCGATCCTCCGGTCGCGATCCCGGGATCGAGCGTGGCCGAGGCGCGGGAGAGGGCCGTTGCGGGCTCGGCGGTCGATGATCTGCGCAGGCTGCTGTGCTTCGAGCCGCGCGGTCATGCGGACATGTACGGAGGCTTCATCACAGCTGCCGATGATGACGGAGCAGATTTCGGAGTCCTGTTCTGGCACAAGGACGGCTTCTCCACGGCCTGCGGTCACGGAACGATGGCGCTCGGGGCGTGGGCTGTGACGTCCGGAATCGTCGCGGTCGATCCGTCGGGGACCACCGAAGTCACGATCGATGTCCCCTCGGGTCGGGTGCACGCACAGGTGCACACGGATCCGCAGGGGCGGACCACCTCGGTGGATTTCGTCAATGTGCCCAGCCGTCTCGTCGCCTCGGGGATACCGGTCCCCACCAGCTGGGGACCGGTATCGGTCGACCTCGCGTGGGGCGGGGCGCTCTACGCACTCGTCGATGTCGCCCAGCTCGACGCCGTTCAGTTCGACGACGCTGCCGTCGACGGGTCGGGACTGGTCGTGCCCGAGAACCTCACCGCGCTCATCGCTGTGGGCAGGGAGGTCAAAGCAGGTCTCGCGGAGAATCCGCACATCGTCCACCCCGAGGACGAACGCCTCTCCGGGGTCTATGGGACGATCTTCGTCGACCGATTCGGGAACCTGCCCACCGGCGAGCTGCATCAGCGCAATGTCACGATCTTCGCCGATGGCCAGGTCGACCGCTCACCCTGCGGCTCAGGAACGGCGGCGAGGGCAGCCGCTCTGCATGCCACCGGCGAGCTTAGACCGGGTCAGTCCCTGATCCACGAGTCGATCGTCGGCACACGATTTCGGGCGAGTGTTCTCGAAGAGATCGCTGACGGGGTCATCCCGATCGTGACCGGCAGTGCTCACCGCGTGGCCACCTCGACCTTCGAGACCGACCCGCTCGATGAACTCGTCCCCGGGTTCGTGCTGCGGTGACTCTTCGCTGCTCGTCGGTCAGTGCTCGAGGATGATCTTTCCGGTGGTCGCCCGGGATTCGAGCGCTGTGAAGGCAGCGGCCACCTCGGCGGGTTATAGGCCGAAATGTGTGTACAGGATAGCCCGTTTGCCCAGTAGTCAGTAGGGCAAGACCGGGTTGAACATGCTCTGCAACCATGTTCAGTGCCCAATCCCAGAAATCACCCCGTCTGTGGTG
>NZ_RHFG01000021.1 GCF_004745485.1 Brevibacterium sp. S22 | reverse complement strand
CATGGGCCAGGACTCTGCTGGCCGTGACGACGAGGCCTCCCCGTTCACGAAGTACCAGGTCAGCCAGGAACTCATGGAACTCGGCAACGACCCGATCTTCCTCCACTGCCTGCCCGCCTACCGCGGCCACGCGGCGACGGCCAAGGCCCGCAACGCCCCCGCCTCGGAGGCTTCCGCGCCGCCCCACCACCGCCACCCCCCCCCGCGCCGCCCCGGATTCCCCCGGCGTCCCTCACCGTCAGGCTCAGCACCTCCCCTTCCTCGCAGCACCGCTCCGCGGCGGCATTACACCCCTTTGCGCCGGTGCACACTGCGGTCACATGTTGGGCGCGGCACCAGCGGTGAGGGATGCCTCGCACAAATCGCCCGGGCGAGTCACAACCCCCGGCGCGTAGGTGTTGGACCTGGCACTGACGGTGAGGGATGGTCCCGCGAGAAATGCGGCTGCCAACGACGGCGGGACCGGAGAGACGAACTCTCCGGCCCCGCCATCCTGGCATCAGCCCCGTCGGCCTGGCCTCGGCCCCGCCACCTGACCGGCGGCGGATCCTGACTCAGCTGTTGATCCTGCGGCGGCGGACCACCGTGACCGCGGTGGCGCCGGCGACGATGAGTGCCAGGGCCGCGGCGACGATGTTGAAGGTCTCGAAGCCGGTGCGCGGCAGGTCACCACCGTCCTTCGATCCGTTCGCATCGCTTCCGGTGCCATCGGCCGAACCGCCGTCGGCCGACGCGCTCGCACCGTCGGCATTTCCGCCGGCCGCGCTGTCGCCGCCATCGGCACTGCCGCCGGCGGCACTGTCGCCACCATCAGCCGCGCCACCATCGGCGGCTCCTCCGTCGGCATTGCCGCCGTCAGCCGAACCGTCATCGCCGGCCGAGGCATTCGCGTCGTCACCGACTGCAGCGGTGGCTTCGAACTCATGCGCCAGAGGCAGCGGGTTGTCATCCCACCACGGACCTTCGGCGTTGGCCTGCACGCTGACCTTGACAGTCACCTCACCCGAAGCGTCGTCCGGCGCGGTCACGGTCACAGGGGTCTCGGACTCCCCCGCGGGGATCGAGTCGAGGGTGATCGTCTTGGCGGCCGCCTCGGCGCTGACCTCAGGGGCCTTATCCGTGGCGCTGGCGGATGCCGACTGGGCCTCGGACTGCGGGGCCGCCTCGGCGGTATAGCCCTCCGGCAGGTCGACGGTGACGTCGATGGGGCCCGCCACCTCGGACTTCGCGTTCGTCTTGAGCGCGAAATCAGCGCTCTCACCCGGCTTGATGGTCTTCGGACCGGTCAGCTCGGCACTCAGGCCGCCGCTGTCGATGACATCGTCGGCCGCATCGGCCTGACGCTCGTTCTTGTCCGGGGTGACATCCTTGCCCTCGGCCTGGTGTTTGTTGAAGTAGTTCTCCCAGGTCTCGAAGTCAGTGAGTCCCGACTGCTCGAAGTCGCCCTTGGCGAACGAGGAGAAGTTGTCACCGCCGGCGGCAAGGAAGCTCAGCGTCGCGACCCGGTACTCCTGGTCCGGGTCGATGTCCTTGCCATCGACCTTGACGGACTTCACGTGCTCCCCCTTGTCGGCGGTCGAATCGTAGACGACGTCGAGGTCATCGGAGATTCCCAGATGCAGGAACGATCGGGACGCGTCGTCGGGCTGCCACTGCTCTTCGAACAGGCCGATGACGTCTTCGCCCTTCATCGTCACGACGCCGTGGTCATTCGCGAACGGCAGCACGCTGTTGAGTTCGGCGACGGTGACTTCGCACTCGTCCTCCGTGTTGTAGATGTCGTCGCAGAGCAGATCCGTGCGCAGGCCGCCGGGATTCGTGATGCCGAAGTCGGCTTCTTCCAGCTGCGTCTCCTCGACGCCTTCCTTGAGCGCATCCGCAACGAGGTTGCCCAGCGTGGACTCGGCCCCGCGGTCTTCCTCGCCGTCCTTCTCCGCGCGGGTGATGTCCTCACTGATCGTGCCGGTGACCTCTGAGCCGAGCTCCTTGGCCTTGGCCTCGGCATCGCCGACGATGCCCTTGACCGTGTCGACGACCTCGGAGTCATAGCTCTTGTCCTCGGTCTCGATCAGCTCTGCCGTCTCCGTCTGCCAATGGCCGTTGCCGTCGACGCGCATGGTCAGATTCCCGACGAATTCGCCGTAGCTGCCGGCCTCGATGACCGGACGTGTGCGGTCGGGCTCGCCGGGGATCGGCGCTTCGAATGTGTACGGCAGGTGGGTGTGACCGGTGAACAGAGCATCGACCGAAGCGTCGGTCTCGGTGACGAGCTTCTTGAACTCGGCGTTCGATGCCTCGGCGTCCTCGAGGCTGTCCGTCGACGACGCGCCGAGGTGGGCCTCGACGACGGTCATGTCCGGCTGTTCGTCTTCGGGCAGCTCTTCGAGATCGTCGGCGACGCGGTTGACAGCGTCCGTAGGGTCGCCGAATTCGATGTCGGCGATGCCGTCCGGTGAGACCAGAGATGCGGTGTCCCGGGTGACGACGCCGATGACGGCGATCTTGAGGCCGCCCACGTCGACGACGGAGTATTCGTCGAGTCCGTCGACGACGTTGTCCGTTCCTTTGTCATAGACGTTGGCGCCCGAATAGGGGAAGTCCGATTCGTCGCTCACCCGCCCAGTGAGATCGTCGATGCCTTTGTCGAATTCGTGGTTGCCCACGGCCGAGGCCTGGACGCCGATCGCGTTGAGCACGTCGAGGGTGGGCGTATCGTTCTGCGACGAGGAGGTGTAGGTCGAGGCGCCGATGTTGTCGCCTGTCGAGAGGACCCCGGTTCCGACCCGGTCCGGTCCGATGAAGTTCGCGCGCTCCTCTTCGATGACGGAAGCGACCTGTGTGGCGGATTCGGAGATGCGTCCGTGGAAGTCGGTGATGTTGAGCAGCTGGACCTCGGTGGCCTCGACCGGTGTCTTGTCCTCCGCGTCGGCGTTCTTCGCAGCGTTCTCCGCTTCCGCACCGGACGACGCGCCGTTCGAGGTCTCGGAGGCGTTCGGTGACTCTGCAGTCTCAGCGGAGTCGGTGGGGTCGCTCGGCGCGGAGACGCTGTCGTCGGTCGAGGTGCCGTTTCCCAGGGAAGGTGCCGCGATGGCCGGTGAGAGCCCCGGCAGCGTCAGCATCGACACCGCGGCGCCCGTGGCCAGCACTTTGGTCACAAGTTTCGACATGTATTCAGTTCCTTCGATCAATCAGTCAGGCGCACATCAACCGTGCCGGTGGGGATGAAGACGGGTTCCATCCTGCAGTGCCAATGCGAACTCAGAGTTACCTATGTGTGAATCTACACAGGATTCTCACACCGGGAAAGAGGAATTCTCACATGATCACGACAGATTCCCTGATCGACGAGGCGGGACTGCGGTCTATTCCTGGTCGCGGCGGGCCATTGTCTGCGCGTTCCGGGCGGCATAGTCTTCCGGCGCGGGGTATCCGACCTCGGTGAGGACGAGGCCTTCGGCGGCTGTGACGAACATGGGCACGTCCGGGGCCAACCCGGCGTCGGCCTCGGCGATGAGTTCGGCCGGACGGGTCACCGCCCAATTGCCGGACCCGACTTTGACCAGCCCGCCGACGAGCGCCCTGACCATGTGATGGCAGAAGGCGTCGGCGCGCAGATCGATGATGATGACAGCGTCCTGATCACGGGCGACATCGAGTTCGTAGAGGGTGCGGATCGTCGTCGCTCCCTCGCGGGGTTTGCAGAAGGGCAGGAAATCGTGGAGTCCCTGGACTTCGCTCGCAGCCTCGGCCATGGACTCGGCGTCGAGTTCGCCCTTGTGACGGGGAGTCACAGCCGTGAGCAGCGGGTCGATGAATGATCGATGATCGGCCAAGCGGTACTGATACGAGCGCCACAGCGCGGAGAACCGGGCATCGAAGTCCTCGGGCACCTCGGCCGCGGCGTGGATGACGATGTCATGGAACCCACCGGCGGCGAGGACTCCGCGCAGACGGGACAGGAGGGCCGCCTCGGCGGATCGATTCGACTGGCCGATGAGCTTCGCGATCGACTCATCGCTCAGATCGATGTGGACTACTTGGCGTCGGGCATGGACGCCGGCGTCGGTGCGGCCGGCGACGACGGTGGCCACCTCGGTGCCGGTGATCCGTTCGAGTCCGGTTTCGACGGCGTCTTGGACGGTGCGCAGACCCGGCTGCTTGGCCCAGCCGTGGAAATCCGTGCCGCGGTACCCCAGATCGAGGCGGAAGCGGGTCATGGTGTCATCCTCGCCGAGGCGGGGCCCGCCGTGCCGGGTCCGCCACCGCCGTCGATTGCCTCGGTGAACGGAGCGCGGGCCTTGAAGACGCTGCCGAAGAGTCGGGAGATCGGGCGCATCCGCTGCCGGTGATAGCGTTCGACGTTCGTATTGTAGAGGCGGGCGCCGGCGAGGATCCGTTCGGTCAGCACCTGCAGCTGACCGTGCAGAAGCTGGATCGTCGTGTCGATCTCTTCATTGGCTGCCGCCTGGTGAGAACGGGCGTAATCCGAGGTCAGGGACCTCTCCGTGAGAGCCGCGGGGATGAGGGCGGCATCATTGACGGCTGCCGTCAGGGCGTTCTCAGCGGCGGCTCCGCGGTGGTCGAAGGGGGCGCGTTCTGCGGAGGCGAGCGCGAGTTCGAGCGTGGACAGGTCTTGCCCGGCGATCTGCTGGAGGGTGCCGATATAGGCCGGCACGAGGGCGTGGCGAGCGCGCACCTCGCCGATGAGCTGGCGTTTGGCTTCGTCGCACAGTGACCGCGCCATGGACAGCTGGTTGAAGCGCAGGACCGTGAGGATGAGGAAGAGGATGATGAGGGCGGCGAGTACACAACCGCCGACGATGAACCAGACCACGGCCATTCCCCTCGTTCCATCTGCTGCGTGAGCATTTCCGACACCTCAGTTTACGCAGGGTTCAGACTCGTCGCGAACAGGCCACCATCCGGACACCGCGCCGGCGATCCCCGAGGTGCCGGAGGGTCGATTTCGGCCAGATGTCGCCGCGGTGTCGCCTTCGAGCCACGCATTCGTCACTCGGCGGGCCTTAGCTGGATGACGTGAGAGTAGCGATCATTGCAGAATCCTTCCTCCCCAATATGAATGGGGTCACCCACTCACTCCTGCGAGTCATCGACCATCTGGCCGACCGCGGCGACGAGGTCCTCGTCATCGCTCCGGGCACACGCAGGGACGGCCCGAAGGAGGTCGCAGGCGCCCGCATCGTTCGGGTTCCCTCGATCGCCTTGCCGAAGTATCGGCGCATCCGCGTCGCCCCAGGCGGCGTGACTCGCATCCGCCGACTGCTGCAGCGTTTCGCCCCGGACGTCGTCCACCTCGCCAGTCCGTTCGTGTTGGGTTGGCGCGGGGTGCTCGCCGCGCAGATGCTCGATCTCCCGACCGTCGCGATCTATCAGACAGAGGTTCCCGCCTATGCCGCCCGCTACGGCATGCACGGCATCGAGGCCATGCTGTGGAATCACGTCCGCAACATCCACCAGCATTCCTCCCTCACGCTCGCTCCGTCGTCGTACACGATCGATCAGTTGGAAGGGCTCGGTGTCGCCGAGGTGGCTCTGTGGGCCCGTGGTGTCGATTCGTCGCGCTTCGACCCGGGGCACCGGTCCGAGGCATGGCGTCGCTCCGTGGCCCCGAACGGTGAGAAGATCATCGGCTTCGTCGGCAGATTGGCGGCGGAGAAGCAGGTCGAAGACCTCGCCGCACTCACCGATCTGCCCGGAGCCAAGGTCGTCATCGTCGGTGACGGTCCCTGGAGGACGCGTCTGGAACGGTCGATGCCGGCGGCGCATTTCACCGGGTTCCTCGGCGGAGACGCCTTGGCGCAGGCGGTCGCGAGCTTCGACCTCATGGTCGCTCCGGGCGAGCTCGAGACCTTCTGCCAGACGATCCAGGAGGCCATGGCCTCCGAGGTGCCGGTCATCGCCCCTGCCCGAGGCGGCCCCCTCGACCTCGTCGACTCCTCCCACACCGGGTGGCTCTACACCCCGAAAGACCTTGGTGCCATGCGCGCGCATGCGGCCGACCTCCTCGGCGACGAAGCGAAACGCCGGGCTTTCGGGGTCGCCGGACGTGAGCAGGTGCAGGCCCGGAGCTGGAAGAGCGTGTGTTCGCAGCTCGTCGGCCACTATTCGCGGGCGATCGAGAAACCGGCTCCGCAGGTGCTCGGCCGCGGGTTCAGCACGATGGTCAACTCAGGGATCGAGAACCCGTTGCCGTATTGAGTGAAGTACAGCCGAGCCGGACCCACGGTGACCGCTCACTTTGCCGTCGACCGCACAGGTTAGCTCCCGGTCCAATCGCCGACCCCTCACGTCAGCGCCGCTGTATCAAGGTATGCAGTGCGCAGTCGATGGTGAGCGTCAGACGAGCCAGAGACCTTCAGCCCGCCGTCCCAGCATGCTATGACCTCCGAGGCTCCTTCACCGCCCCAAGCCCGGTGCAAGCCACTCAACATATTCGCTTCCGCACTGCTCCGATCAGTTTTCGACCGAGACCACATCGTTGTTAGGTACTCCGTGCACTGTTGCGCTTAGTCGTCGCCAGCACAATTGACAGACTGCTTTCCAAAACCAGCTGAGCCCAAAGTCGCCCCGCAAGGAACTCATCAACGAACTGGCGACCGCTGACATCGAACTTCAGGACAAACGTCCAATCCCCAGCGACCCTAACCGCGTACTTGACTGCCTCATCAGCAGCCAACAGCTGCGACGCTTCTGAAATATCAGAGTCCCTGACCCGCAGCCACATGATGATTTCAGTGTTCAGCCCCAGGTGCCTTGGAGGGAGCACCGCTCTGATCTGCAACCGCCCCTCTCGTCGCAGTCGGTACAGACGTCGTCTGACCGTAGCCACTGAAGTACCTACCTGACGAGCAATCTCATCGTAATTCTGACGCCCGTCCTCCCTGAGCACCTTCAGTATCGCCACATCTTCTCCGGCAAGCTCAATTTCGTTTCCCAGCTTGAGATCCGGAGCCTGAGGACAATCAGCAAGCAACACCCGCCGCTCGTCGGAGTCGAGAACACCGGGACGCCAGATCCGCGCAGTGCGCAGGTAGTTGAGGACTGGATAAGCTCGCCATTGCAAGATCCCGGGGATCGCTGGGAACTCATCGAGTAGAAACTTCTCCTGTTCGTCTAGATCAACTGCGACGGCCGCGACGACGTCACTTGTTCCCGTCGTGAGATGGACCCAAAGAGCAGGATCGAGCTTGCTCATCGCCGTCGATGTCATCCGCGCCTGCCCAGGCCCACTGTTCACTGCCAGCACGAAACCGTGAGCCGGCACGTTGAAGGCGACTATTCGGACCACCTCGTTCTTCAGCAGCGCATTTCCTCTGCGCGCCACAGTCCGCTCGTTGACGTCGATCGCATGCGCAATTCTCTGCCACGATGCTCGCCCGTCTATGTGCAATGCCTCGAGAATCTTCTGATCAGTGTCGTTTTCAGACATTCCTCACCTCCTCTCGCGCACCTTTCCGCCACGGTTTTGTCGTAAATCATCAGTATGCATCAGTCCATTGACCTGAGAAATTGTCGACTGAATACTGGACGAATCCTCAAAGATGAGATTTACGTCATAGATGGGAGTACATATGGGTGGATTCCTTCTTCGCCGTGCTGCGGCACTCATCCCTGTGCTGATAGTGGTCGCGATCGTCACGTTCCTTCTCATCCACATCATGCCTGGAGATGCGGCGGCAGTGATGTTGGGCCCCGAAGCGACTCCGGCACAGGTCGAAGCCCTACGTGAGAGTCTCGGCTTGAATCAGCCGCTCTATGCCCAGTTCTTCACGTGGGTCGGCAGTGCATTGCAGGGTGACCTCGGACAGTCGTTCTTCATCGGACTTCCTGTGTCCACCGTCATCCACGCAGCACTTGCGCCCACGATCAATCTGGCAATCTTCGCGGAATTCATCGCGATCCTCATAGGTGTCCCTGCGGGTATCGTCGCCGCACGCAAACAGGGCACCGGCACCGACAGGTCAGTGATGGTCGGCGCACTGCTCGGAATCTCGGTACCGAGCTTCCTCCTGGGACTCTTCCTGATGCTCATCTTCTCCGTTCTGCTGGGCTGGCTCCCTGTGGCCGGCTACTCACCGCTCGAGGATGGGATCTTCGAAACTCTGAAATACCTTCTCCTTCCAGGGATCGCACTTGGCAGCATGCAAGCTGCTCTGATTGCCCGAATGACACGCACGAGCATGCTTGAAACCTTGTCTAAGCCCTATTTGAAAACGGCTAAGGCCAAGGGACTGTCAGGTAGTCGGATCATTTACAAACATGCTCTGCGCAATGCATCCATGCCGATTCTCACCACCATCGGACAGACGCTGGGTACGCTCGTCGCCGGAGCCGCAGTCGTTGAAACCGTGTTCAACGTCCCGGGAATCGGCCAGCTGATCATCAATTCCATCGAACGCCGAGACATCGTCGTCATCCAAGGAGTCATCCTTGTCATCGCCGTCTCTTATGTCCTCATCAATTTCCTCGTCGACGTTCTCTACAGCGTCCTCGACCCGCGCGTGAGACTTTCCTGAGGAGGACCATCATGACAGACACCATGACGATCGGTTCGCTCAATCGATTCAACAAGACCTACTCGCGACGTTCTATGTTCATGAAACGATTCGGCGCACACAAGCTGGCGGTCACCGGCGGAATCGTGCTCATCGCTGTCTTCCTCATCGCCGCGATCGGCCCTCTATTCGCAGGCGATCCGCTTTCGCTCAACCCTTCCGAGCGACTGGCGTCTCCGAACCTTCAACATCCGTTCGGCACTGACAACTATGGTCGCGATATTCTGGCTAGAGCCGTCGCGGGGGCGAGAGTATCGCTGCTGGTGGGCGCCGTGACGGCAATCATCACCTCAGTACTCGGTGCAGTCGTGGGCCTGTTCGCTGCTTATAACCGGATTGCTGATGCGATCCTTATGCGGATCTCTGACGGATTGATGGCATTTCCGGCAATCCTCCTCGCAATCGCCATCATGGCGGCGATGGGGCAGCAGACCTCAAACGTGATCATCGCCCTAAGCATCGTCTTCACTCCTTATGTCGCAAGGATAGTCCGATCCGCTGCGCTCGTTGCCAAAGAACAGACATACGTCGAGGCACTGCGGTCGCAAGGAGCGTCGCTCTTCCGGATACTTTGGATCAACATCTTTCCCAACGTCCTCTCCCCACTCATCGTGCAAGCGACTTTCGTATTCGCGGACTCGATCATCACAGAGGCCGCTCTGAGCTTCCTCGGTGCAGGGGTTCCGCCACCCGCACCCAGCTGGGGAAACATGCTTCTTGACGGAAAGACGCTCATCTACAACGCCTGGTGGATGACAGTGTTTCCAGGGGCCTTCATCATGTCCACTATCCTGGCCGTCAATCTACTCGGCGACGGTCTCCGCGATCTGCTCGATCCGACTTACAACCGCAGAAAGTGAGCGCAAAGATGAGTAATAATCTGTTGGAAGTCATCGATCTGAGAACCAGTTTCGACACAGAACGCGGCAACGTCACTGCTGTCGACGGAGTCTCCTTCTCCGTCGCGCCCGGTGAGGTTGTCGGCGTTGTCGGAGAATCGGGCTGTGGGAAGAGTGTGACCGCCGAATCGATTCTGCAGCTGCTCGACCCCTCATCGACAAGCTACTCGGGCCAGATCCTCTTCGGTGGAGACAACCTCCTTCGCCTCAGTGAAGACGCTTTGCGCAAAGTCCGCGGCTATAGGATCTCGATGATTTTCCAAGACCCGATGAGCGCACTCAACCCAGTATTCACTATCGGCGACCAACTCACAGAGGCCATCCTCGCCCACAAACGGATCGGGAAACGGAGAGCGCGTGCCTTCGCGATCGAGCTGCTTGCCAAGACGGGGATCCCCGAACCTGAAAGCCGCATGCGGCAGTACCCTCACCAGCTCTCGGGCGGGCAACGTCAGCGAGTCATGATCGCCATGGCGCTTTCTTGCGATCCTGAGCTGCTTATCGCCGACGAGCCGACGACGGCATTGGACGTGACGACCCAAGCCCAAATCCTCAAGTTGCTCATCGAACTCAAAGATGAATTCGATGCGGGAATTCTCTTCATCACCCACGACCTTGGAGTCGTGGCCGAGATCTGTGATCGAGTGGTGGTCATGTACCTCGGCGAGGTCGTCGAATACACAGATGTACACACCTTGTTCGACAATCCTGCCCATCCATACACCCGAGGCCTGATGGCGTCGACTCCTGGCATCGATGCGGATCCCGAAGACGATCTGCCTATTATTCCGGGAGCAGTCCCAACGTTGCATCACATTCCACAGGGATGCCGTTTCGCCGAGCGCTGTGCATTGGTTCTTCCAGAATGCAGGCAACAGACCATCGAACTCGAAGTCCTGTCCGACGACCACGCATCACGTTGCATTCGCAGCGCAGAACTCGCCACCGGGGCCTCACTGTCAAACGGAGGAGTCCGATGAAATCCGATCAACCGGTACTCGAAGCACACCACTTGTCCAAAACCTTCTCGACGAGGTCCTTCCTGGGACGCACCACTTCCGAAAACCGCGCGGTCGACGATGTCAGTCTGTCCCTGGCTGCGGGAAAGACCTACGCTCTCGTCGGAGAATCGGGATCCGGGAAGTCGACGACCGGTCGGATGTTGCAAGGGCTCATCACCCCGACCTCCGGCCATGTCACTGTCAGAGCTGCCGATGGATCTACCGCTGTGCAGACGACTGCCCGGGCTAATCGAGACGTCCAGATGATATTCCAGGACCCATACTCTTCCCTCAACCCCAGAAGAAGGATCCGAGGAATCCTCGAAGAGTCGTTACGCATCGTCGGAGAAAAAGATCCTTCAGTACTGCGGACAAAGGTCGATGAGGCGTTGAACGCGGTGGGGTTCTCAGACGAACATGCACAGCGTTACCCTCACGAATTCTCTGGGGGCCAACGGCAACGCATCGGAATCGCCCGGGCGCTGGTCGTCAACCCCAAGATCATCATCTGTGATGAACCCGTCTCTGCGCTTGACGTTTCGATTCAGGCGCAGATCCTCAATCTGTTGCGAAAGCTACAGGCTGATCTCGGCCTCGCCTACCTGTTCATCACTCACGACATGTCTGTCGTCCGGTATCTCTCTCACCGAGTCGGAGTCATGTATCACGGCCGAATTGTCGAAGAAGCCAATACGCCAGATCTCTTCGCTGCCCCGCAGCACGAATACACCAAACGGCTCTTAACCTCCGTCCCGATCCATCATCCGTCCCTACGAACTTCAGCGAAGGCCTGACACCATTGATTATCGAAATGATCACCGTCCGCCGGGCGAGCCTCAACCTCATCACCCCGTTCACCACAAGTTTCTCCACACAGACAAACCGTGACTTCCTCATCGTCGAAGCAACCTCGGCAGATATCACCGGATACGGCGAATGCGGAGCATTCGCCTACCCGTACTATTCAGAGGAATATACGTCAGGGTGCGAGCTGGCCCTCACCGAACATCTGATTCCTCTGCTCAGAGGAGCCGACATTTCACACCCAGACGAGGTCCGGGATCGTTTGGCCCCGATCAAACGCAACAACATGGCCAAAGCAGCCGTCGAAGGTGCAGTTTGGGACCTATGGGCAAAAATGCAAGGTGTCTCCCTGGCCGGCGCCATCGGCGGATCGAAAAATTCCGTAAATGTAGGAATCAGTATCGGTATCAAGGACTCGCCGACCGAACTAGTAGATGTTGTGTCTCACGCCATCGACGATGGTTTCGCTCGGATCAAGATCAAAATTAAACCCGGTGCAGACCTGTCCTTCCTCCGGGCAGTGAGAGCAGAATTTCCGGATGTCCCGCTGATGGCTGACGCCAACAACGCCTATAGCCTGGCCGACCTCGATCACCTTCGCCAGCTGGATACGCTCGACTTGATGATGATCGAACAGCCACTGGCACACGATGACATCGTCGATCACCGCCACCTCCAGCAAGTACTGAGGACTCCGATCTGCCTCGATGAGAGCATCCATTCTCTGAGCGATGCCCGCAAAGCAATTGAGTTGGGCAGCTGCCGCATCATCAACATCAAGATCGGACGGGTCGGCGGAATCAGTGAAGCAAAAGACATCGAAGCGCTCTGCCGCGAAGAGGGAATCGACGTCTGGTGCGGCGGCATGCTCGAGTCCGGCATCGGTCGCGCACACAATCTGGCGATCGCGTCACTTCCCGGATTCACTCTGCCTGGGGACACCGCCCCCTCAGCACGCTATTGGACCAAAGACGTCATCACCCCTGAAGTAACGATGGACCGCGGCAGTGTTGCTGTACCCACTGGGCCAGGCATCGGATTCGACATCGATCACGCGATGCTCGACGAAATCACCACCGGGGTCCGAGACTTCGAGGCCGATGCCCAATGAGTGCACAGACACTCCAGACGGACGACGTAATCGGGTCGACCGCAACCGGTCTAACAGAGAAAATCCAGGCCGGTGCTATCACCGCAACCGAAGCGGTCACCGCATTCCTCGAGCGAATCGCTGACGTGAATCCGACCGTCAATGCTCTGCTCGATGTCCAACCGGATCGCGCCATGGCGGAAGCTTCGCGAATCGATAAGCTTGAACCAGCTCAACGACGACGGATGCCTCTGGCCGGGCTACCGGTAGCAGTCAAAGATCTCATTCCCGCTGCCGGCTTTCGCCATACGCAGGGAAGTTCGATCTTCGCCGACAGAATTGCGTCACACGATCATGCTGTCGTCGAACGAATGAAGCACGCTGGCGCGATCGTCGTCGCGAAGTCGAACACCCCGGAATTCGGCCTTGGTTCACACACTTTCAACGAGGTCACTGGCCTGACGCGCAATCCCTACGGGCTGAATCATTCCGCCGGAGGCAGTTCCGGTGGCGCAGCGGCGGCACTCGCAGCACGGATGATCCCGATCGCCGATGGCAGCGATACAGGCGGTTCGCTGCGTAATCCTGCGTCATTCTGCAACATTGTCGGGTTGCGGCCCTCTTTGGGAACCGTCCCGAACTCTCCCAACGGCTACGCCTATGGCTCCCTTTCGGTCAAGGGGCCGATGGCGAAGACTGTGAGAGATGCCGCGCACTTACTGCGAGCAATTTCAGGTTTCTCGTCTGACGACCCCTTCTCCTTTGCCGCAGACACCGCTGGACTCGAAGAAGTTGTGGACTCTAAGTTCGGTTCACGGCTCGGTGCTTCGCAAATATCTGCGGCATACACCTTGGACTTCTCAGGAATGTTTCCAGTCGATGAAGAAGTCAGAAGAGTTACAGAAGAAGCAATCGACCAGCTGCGCTCGGATGATTTCCGCATCACGAACACACACCCCAATCTCCCTTTTGCAAAGGAGGCCTTTCGCACCCTACGTGGTCTGCAGATGCTGGCGACCCTGGGGCCCCTGACCGACGAACACAAAGGTGAGATGAAGGACGACGCTCTGTGGAATGTTGAGGTCGGTCGACAGGTAACCGGGGAAGAGGCTTCGTCTGCATTGCGCGGTCAAGCTCAGTCGTGGTCGTCGATGGCGGACTTTCTACAGAACTACGACGTGCTGATCACACCGACCGTGCAGGTGCCGCCGTTCGCAGCTGAGATGCGTTACCCGCGCACTGTCAACGGCGAAACGATGTCCGATTATCTCGAATGGATGACGTTGCCAAGCATTATTACGACAACCAATCATCCTGCGGTTTCAGTACCCGTAGGCTTCACCGATTCAGGGCTGCCTGTTGGGATTCAGATCATCGGCCGATTCCGAAACGAAGGTCGGTTGCTTGAGATCGCCAAACGCATTGAGGACCGAATTGGCTCCTGGGCGGTTGCTCCGACGTTCGACTCCACTGTGCAGGCCGACCGTTTCCCACACATCAGCTGATTGAAGAACTCGAAAGGAAGCCTCCCCATGACAGCACAATGCCAGACTCTTATCATCGGTGGGCGTGTGGTAGATCCCCGCAACGGCCTCGACGACGCTCTCGCAGTCGGCATCACCGATGGCCGGATCGTGCATGTCGGTCCCGAAATAGTTCCAGCAGAACGCACGATCGATGCCGCGGGACTTGTCGTATCTCCCGGATTCATCGACCTCCATTCACACGCACAGAATCAGATCGGCCATCTGCTGCAGGCATTCGATGGAGTAACCACAAGCCTCGAGCTCGAATGCGGTGCTGCTCCATTTCTGCATTCTCTCAATGCAGCCGAGTCTGAGGGCCGCTCGCTCAATTACGGCTACTCCGCGTCGTGGCTGTTGGCACGCATGATCGTCATGGAAGCCATGAGTTCCTCAGATGTCGAAGATCTGCCCACACTCCCCCTCGACATCTTCGGCGCGCTGCAGGCCAAACAGAGCTGGCAGAAACCGGCGACTGCACAACAGATAGACGCAACCATCGACCTCGTTGCAGAACAGCTGGACCAAGGTGCCATCGGCGTCGGCGTCTTGCTCGGCTATGCTCCGGCAGTCGACCCACTTGAGCTCCAGGCACTTGCGGAAATGGCTGCAAAACGCAGCGCCCCACTGTTTGTTCACGTCCGCTACGGGGCGAACGTAGCAGATCACTCGACTGATGAGTCAGTCACTGAGCTTATCGAACTCTGCGAGCGCACTGGTGTACAGATTCACATCTGTCACTTCGCGAGTTCGAGCGCCGGTGCCGGAAATGGACCGACCCACCTTCTGAAAGCGGCGATCGAACGCGGCCTGCCTATCACCACCGAATCGTATCCGTTCGAGTTCGCCTCGACAGTCATCGGTGCGGACTTCCTTTCTCCGGAAATTCTCGAAAGCAGCGACACACCCGCATCCACCATCACCTATCTGCCTCTGAACGAGAAGGTCGCCACCTATTCGAGACTAGCTGAGTTGAGAGACCAGGACCCAGGCGGACTGTGCCTCATTCAATACTATGGTCCAGGCCAATCGGCAGGTGTCGACGAACTGCTCTCGACGTTATCGTTTCCGGGGGCTGCTTTTGCCTCTGATGCCATGCCGCTGACGGCTGTTGATGGTGCAGATTCTATAACCCGCTTCCCCACCACATTGCCCGTACCGACAGATTTCGCGGTTCATCCGAGAAGCAGCTCCTGTTTCATCAGGGCACTCACCTGGTTACACCGTGACACAGGTGCTATGAGTTTGAGTGAAGTCATCTCGCGTTCCAGCGATATTCCCTCGCGTATTCTCAGCAGAACTGCTCCCAATTTCGAATCCAAGGGTCACCTCGGTGTAGGGGTCGACGCCGATATCGTCGTATTCGATCTATCAGCCGCAGAGCCTCATGTCGACCCTTTCCCGGTTGGTACTGCGCAGGGTGTCGTCCATCTATTCGTCAATGGCGAGCAACTCATCGAACAAGGCCAGTTGGGGGCCACGTCCAAGGGCCGTCCTGTATTCGCAAGCAGTTCAATAGCTCAACAGGGAGATACAGAATGAAGCGAGTTCTCCTATGTGCAGTTCTGGCACTGACATTGCCGCTCTCCGCCTGCATGGGCGGTGGCTTGGGAGATGCCCAACGAGGAGATGGCAATAACTTCACCGTCGCTTGGAACGCACAGCCTCCAACCCTCGACCCTCTGATGACAACGTCAACGGCTACGAGAGACATTGCGCGCAACTTCTTCGAGCCTCTCATGACTCTCGACTCTGAAAACAATGTCAAACCTGTTTTGGCAAAGGCAGTCTCGCTATCCGATGATGGAACGCTCGTTCGGTTCAAGCTCCGCACCGACGTGAAGTTCCACGATGGTTCGATGATGGAAGCATCCGATGTAGTGGCCTCCCTCAACGCCTGGATTGAGAAGGCGTCTGTTGGACAGCTGTTCTTTTCCAAAGCAAAGGTATCGTCGCCAGCCAAGGACGAAGTCGAAGTCCGATTGCCCGATCCTCTCTTCATCGCGTTGACTCTCTTGGCCGATCAGGGACAGCTGCCCGGTATCCAGCCCAAGGAAGTCCTCGAGGACGCTGGATCTGACCCGGTCAAGGAGTTCATCGGAACCGGTCCGTACATGATGAAGAAGTGGAACACTGATCAGTACGTTCAATTGGCCCGATTCGACGATTATGTATCACCTGAAGGAAAGGCCGATGGGACCGCAGGTCAGAAGCGAGCCGCCTTCGACAACATCTTCTTCTATTTCGTCAATGACCCTTCCACGAGAATGTCAGGCCTTCAAACAGGCGAATACGATGCGGCCAACGCTCTACCGCCGGACAATATCGACATGCTTGAGGGCGATGACAATATCTCCGTCACAACCGGAGACAATGGTTTCAACGCAGCGATCTTCAACAAGAAGACCGGTGTGATGTCTGACCCGAATATGCGCCGTGCGGTGTTGGCCGCGACAAACATCGACGACATCCAGAAGGCAGCCTTCTCTCAAGACAAACTCTTCGACACGAATGGCGCGCTGATGCCGAAGTCCTCCGAGTGGTACTCGACTGAAGGCTTGGGCGACTACAACAATCCCGATCCTGAACGAGTTGCTGAACTGCTCAAGAAGGCCGATTACAACGGAGAGCCAGTCCGCATTCTCACCTCCCGCGAGTACGAAGAGCACTACAACAATGCCGTGGTGATGAACCAGGAACTCAATGAGGTCGGAATCAAATCGCGACTGATCGTCACGGACTGGGCCACTGTCCTACAGAACAGGACCGACGAATCAAGCTACGAAATCTTCATCACCGGTTTCTCACCGACTTCGACTCCACTGACTCAGGTGTTCTTCGACCCTGTATGGCCTGGTTGGACAGATAGCCCCGAGATCGAAGACGCATTCGACAAAGTGATCCATGCACCCAGTAGTGAGAAGGCGGTCTCAGCCAAAGACGGCCTGCAGAAGGCGTTCTATGACTATCTGCCGGTGCTGAAATTCGGAGCGAGAACGACGACCACAGGCATCAGGTCGGGGTTCAGCGGTCACGTATTCACTGCCGCGTCGGGCGACATCTTCTACAACGTCTACCCGGACAGCTGAGGGCTGAATCCCCTGCTAAGCGTCGCGAGCGGAATGATGAGTCGAATGCAGACCTCTTGCCAAGGGTCTGCATTCGACTTATCAGACGGCAATCGGCGTATAGTATGTGGGTTTCAGTGCTGGGACGGCACACGGGGCACGTAGGCGTCATCCGAGACCCGACGTCCAGTCGGCGACAGTGAGCACCTTCGCCTGTTTGGGGAACACCTTCTCGGTGAGCACCTGATGGACCCCGGGGTCGCGGTCGGCGCAGGCGTCAGAGAGCACGGTGAGTTCGAAGTCGAGGTCGGCGGCCTGACGCACGGTTGAGAGCACGACACCGCTCGTGGCGACTCCGGTCAGCACGAGGGACGAGGCACCGTATCCACGCAGCAGCACCCCGAGGTCGCTGCCGGTGAAAGCGCTGATACGCCGCTTGGTCACGATCGGCTCGCCCTGATGCCGGTCGAGGGTCTCGTGGATGCTCGTCGAGGCATGAGTCTCATCGACATCCCCGTGGGCAGCGATCTGAGCGAATGATGCAGTCGCCGCCAGCTCGGGCTGCCCCTCGCGCAGCGCCACCCTGACCCACACGACGGGGATGTCATGCTCGCGTGCGGCGGCAACGGCGTCGCGGGCGCGTTCGAGGACTCCGGTGGAGGTGAAGACCTCGTCTCCGGCGATGCCATTCTGGAAGTCCATGGCCAGCAGGACGGTGCGGTTCGCTCCGGTCATCATGTCTCCTTCGGTTCTGGAGGGGCTCGGCCTCTCTTCCGACGAGGCTACTCCCTGCTTCACAAGATCCGCTGAGCCTGACCTCGAGACCGACTGAACCTCACACGCCTCATGGCGTTCTGCGGCGCGCTCCCTCCCGCAGTGCACGTATCTGGCGCATGAGATCACGAGCCACTGACTGCCCGGGAGCAGACGGCTTTCCTTTGTCGACAGCATAGCGCGCTGGTAAGATAGGCGGCGAAGCAACGTCATGCCCCGGGCTACCGGATAATCCCGGCCTTTGGGAAGACGGCCCCCTGGTTATTGCGCAAGCACCCAGGGGGTGCTTCATATTCACCAGCTTTCCGTCGACGGCGTTGATCATCGTCAGTTTGCCCTCCCGCAGAGTCGGCTCGATGAACCTCACATCATCGCGGAGGACATTTCGTTGCACTGCCCACGACACTGTGTCCGCCGACCACAACAGCGGCTCGTCACCCATCCGGCCGTGAGTGAATGCCACCTCGGGGTGAATTGCGCCGGTCTTACGCAGCTTGTCGACGACCTGTTCGTCGAGACCGTTGAGCCTCTGATCCTTGTTATTGTCAGCGACGATCCCACGAACAGCCTCCTCTCCGGTTCCGCTGACGAGGTTGCGGACGAGCCGGTCCAGGCACATGGCCCTCGCTCGTGCGAGGTCTCTCCTGGAGCTGCCTGCCAACGGCAGCTTCACAGCAATCACGTTCCACACCGATTCATCGGTAACCGCTTCGATCATCTCGACGATGTCACCACGATCGACATCGGTTCCTCGAAACTTCTTGTTCGTGTGCCAATAGGATCCTCCGGCCACATCCACCAGCCTCTCACGAATGGCATCCAAGCGAGCATGAGAGAAGATGACAGCGGCCATCTGATAGAACGAAACATCCTGCCCTGCCGGCCCGTCCCCCGCACCCGTCGGGTGCCGCATCGACTCGTCGACGAACGCGATCGGACTGGGTGCAGCGGCAAGGTAGAACCTCTCCAATACAGGCGACCGCAGACTTGGGCTCGACATGTCTCCGCTTTCATCCGGCAACGTTGCTCTCATCCGATAACGTGCCAGCACCCTACGGGCCGCCCATGACACGGAATGGTTCAAGGCACACCAGGTCGGGGCAGCAGATCAGAGCGGAACTGTCGACCGGAGACGGCCGATTACGCAAACGCCCTCAGTCCACGATGCCGCGGGCATCGAGTGCTCGGCCGGTGTCCTGCGCGTATTTCACCGACCGCAGGATCGCCGGCACCACCCTGGCCTTGATGCTCGAGTCCAGACCACGGGCTCGGGCGGCCCGTTCGGCCTCGCCCAGCAGACCGGAGATATGCGAGATCGCGCGCACCATCAGGCTCGCTGTCAGTGCGATCGCATCCGAGTTCACGCCGAGGTGCTGAAGCGGGCTGACCAGCGTGGTGAACGCGTCGAGCAGCTTCGCCACCGACGTCGTCAGAGTCAGGAGCAGCGCCGCCTGCACACATGCGAACACGGTCCCGCCGACGGCCAGACCCGACTCCATGGAACCGAAGAAGTACTGCAGCCCCATGACGATCGCCACGAGCACCGCTACGTAGACCCACGTGCGCAGGAAGTACTTCAACCGCAGCCGGGCGGTGAATCCGATGACCACGAGGACGGCGAACATCGACCAGTTGATCATCGCGTCACGGAAGATGAGCGCAACGATGCCGATGACGGCGATCACCGCCAGCTTCACTCCCGTGGGCACATCGTGCAGCCATCCCCGAGGATGTGCCACCCTGCCGAAGAGCTGCGGACGGGCCTTGATGCCGGCGTTCCTGCGCCATGTGTCCTGCTGGGTCATGGCGTATCACTCATGATGAGGTTCCGATAGGTTTCGACCGCCTCGGCGGGGGTGGAGTCGGCGACGATGCGACCGTTCTCCACGACGAGGCCGCGCTGGGCGATCTGGGCGAACTCGAGGTCATGGGTGGTCAGGATGATGCGCACCCCGCGCCTGGCCACCAGTTCCTGCAGATGCACACGCAGACGCTGCCTGTTCCGCAGGTCGAGCAGAGTCGTCGGCTCATCGAGGACGAGGATCTGCGGATCCACCGCGAGCACCGCGGCCAGGGCCACCAGCTGACGCTGGCCGCCGGAGAGTTCGTAGACGCTGCGTTCGGCCAGGTCAGCGATGCCGAGCTCAGCGAGCACCGCCAGGGCAGCGGCCCGCCTGCCCGACTTCGGCACGGACTTGCGCAGGGACAGTTCGATGTCCTCGACCGGGGTCGGCATGACCAGCTGCGCGGCCGGATCGGTGAAGACGAAACCGACCCGTGATCGCACTTTCGCGGGCTGCCGACGCGGATCGAAACCATCGACGAGGACCTGCCCCGCATTCGCGGTGACCAGTCCGTTGAGCAATTGCAGCAGAGTCGACTTCCCCGAACCGTTGGCGCCGATGACGGCGATGACGTCCTCGGTCAGGGTGAGGTTGACGTCCTGCAGGATCGGACGCACGACATCGCCGTCTGGTCCTTCGTCGAGGACTCCGACGCCGACGTCGCTCATCCGGATCTCTCGTGTCACTTCGCGGCCTGTGCCTGCCCGGCCGACACCGATTCGACGCTGATGCCGCGACGCCGCAGCACATCGGGGAACGCGCGGTGGATGAGCACCGCCACCGAGGCGGCCAGGATGTTCTTGACAACATCGCCGGGCCAGTACGCGAGGTCTGCGACGGCGGCCACACCGAGGGGCAGGTCGCCGTTGAGCGACATGCCGAGGATGCCCAGCGGGTGGTTGAGCAGGAGGCTGCCGCCGAAACCGCCGAGGAACAGCACCACACCGAGCTTCATTCCGCTGAAGCGACGCACGGCCCAGCGGGCGATGAGGCCGGCGAGAAGAGCGTAGAGGGCGAAGGAGAGGATGTAGCCGGCGCTCGGACCGGCGAGGACGCCGATTCCGCCGCGCATTCCCGAGAAGATCGGGAGCCCGACGAGACCGAGGACGACGTAGAGCAGGGTGGCTGCGAATCCGCGCCACGGTCCGAGCACCATTCCGCACAGAGCGATTGCGAAGGTCTGCAGGGTGATCGGCACGCCGAGAGGGCCCACCGGGACCGGGGGCATCATCGCGAAGGCTGCGAGCATCGCTGCGAAGACCGCGACGAGAGCGATATCGCTGCCGGCCGATCGGGAACGGATGATCCCCGCCGAGGTTGCGCTGTGGGCCTGTGTCATGAGTACTCCGTTAGTCGTGATCCGTCCGGACCGTGATCAGGGACGCCCGAGGCGGCCTCGAGCACCCTATCACTGTAACTGAACAGTGTTCAGGGCCAGTATTCGGGGGCGCGGTCGAGGCCGCCTCGGTGAGGGGGTCCGCACGTTGACCCGTCAACGGTCGCGGAGGATCACTCCCATTCGATGGTGCCCGGGGGCTTCGAGGTGACGTCGAGGACGACGCGGTTGATGTCGTCGACCTCGTTGGTGATGCGGTTGGAGATCACGGAGAGCACATCGTAGGGCACGCGCGTCCAGTCCGCGGTCATCGCGTCCTCGCTCGAGACCGGGCGCAGCACGACGGGGTGGCCGTAGGTGCGACCGTCTCCCTGGACGCCGACGGAGCGGACATCGGCGAGGAGGACGACCGGGCACTGCCAGATCTCTCCGTCGAGGCCGGCCTTCGTCAGCTCTTCGCGGGCGATCGCGTCGGCCTTGCGCAGGATGTTCAAGCGCTCCTCGGTGACCTCACCGATGATGCGGATGCCCAGTCCCGGGCCGGGGAACGGCTGACGGGAGACGATGACCTCGGGCACCCCGAGCTCACGGCCTATCGCGCGGACCTCGTCCTTGAACAGGGCACGCAGGGGTTCGATGAGTTCGAACTGGATGTCCTCGGGCAGACCGCCGACGTTGTGGTGGCTCTTGATGTTCGCGGTGCCGGATCCGCCGCCGGATTCGACGACATCGGGATAGAGGGTGCCCTGGACGAGGAAGGCGATGTCTTCGCCCTCACCCTCCTGAGCTTCGAGGACGAGGTCGGCGGCGGCGGTCTCGAAGGTGCGGATGAACTCGCGGCCGATGATCTTGCGCTTATCCTCCGGGTCGGTGACTCCGGCGAGCTGGGACAGGAACTGCTCCCGGGCGTCGACGGTGACCAGACGCACGCCGATCGAGTCCACGTAGTCCTTCTCGACCTGGACGCGCTCGTCCTGACGCAGGAGTCCGTGGTCGACGAAGACGCAGGTGAGCTGGTCGCCGATGGCCTTGTGCACGAGTGCCGCAGCCACGGAGGAGTCGACTCCGCCGGAGAGGGCGCAGATGACCTTCTTCGATCCGACGCGTGCGCGGATGAGTTCGACCTGCTCGTCGATGACGGATTCGTTCGTCCAGTCGGCTTCGAGGCCGGCGACGTTGTAGAGGAAGTTCTCGAGGATCTTCTGCCCGTTCTCCGAGTGGAGGACCTCGGGGTGCCACTGCACTCCGGCGAACCTCTTCGCCGCGCATTCGAAGGCGGCGACGGGTGTGTCCGGGGTGGAGGCGAGGACGTCGAAGCCGGCGGGCGCCTCGGCGACGGAGTCACCGTGGGACATCCACACCTTATAGTTCTCAGGGGTCTCGGCCAGCAGAGCGCCTGTCCGGGACACGGAGACCGGGGTCGATCCGTATTCGCGCTTATCGGTCTTGGCCACGCGGCCGCCGAGGGCCGTCGACATGAGCTGGAAGCCGTAGCAGATGCCCATCGTCGGGATGCCGAGATCGAACACGCCGGAATCGAAGTTCGGGGCTGCTGCGTCGTTGACGCTCGACGGTCCGCCGGAGAGCACGATGGCCACGGGATTCTTCGCCGCGAACTCGGCAGCGGGGGCATCGTGGGCGATGATCTCCGAGTACAGACCGGCTTCGCGGATGCGGCGCGCGATGAGCTGGGCGTACTGGGCGCCGAAATCGACGACGAGGACAGGGGGCACCTGCGTGCTCTGGGATTGCGTCATGATCCAATTCTAAGCGTCGGCGACCAGACGCCCGAATTCGGGGCTCACCCCGCGGTCAGGGCACGTGGACGGCGAGGGCGGGTCGCCTCGGCGAGGGTGGGTGCGGACAGTGCGACCGCCTCGGCAAGAGCGGATCCGGTCTCAGGATTTGGGGGCGACGACGACGGCGGCTTCGAGTTCGGCGTCGACCTGACGGTGGATGCGGCGTTCGAGGATGAACGACATCACGGGCACGACGCCGGCCAGGGCGAGGATGAGGTAGCGGCCGAGGCTCCAGCGCATCTGCTGATTGAGCCAGAAGCAGCCGATGAGATAGACGACGTAGCACCAGCCGTGGCAGATCGCGATGGCCGCGGCGAGGTTGAAGTCGCCGAAGGTCAGAGCCGTCTCGGAGTCGGCGGCGATGAGGTACTTGTAGATCATCTCGACCGTGAGGATGAGCAGCATCGTACCGGTGATGAACGCCATCACGCGGTAGAACTTCAGCGCATTGCGCGCCGAGGTGAAGCGTTTGACGCTCCACACATCGTTCTCATCGAAGTCGGGGCGGGAGTCCAAGGACTCGTGTTCTTCGCTCACGCTCAGTTTCCTCCGGTCGTGGATGTGTCGGTGTCGGTTGGGTCGGTGTCGGCGGGATCGCTTGTCGCGGATGCTCCGACAGTCGTCCCGGTCTGCTTTTCGGGTCTCTTCCCGGGCTTCTTCCCGCCATGGCGATGGGCCGGCAGTCCGGTCAGCCCGGACATCACCTCGGGGTCGATGGTCGCATCGCCCGCGGGCTTGACGACAACATACTCGACGCTCTTCTCCGAATCCTGGGAATCCGCGCCGAGGCGGCGCCGGAAGTAGTCATCGCGCAGCAGCTGGAACCACATATAGAGGGCCATGGCGGCGAAGATGATCCATTCGAGGGCGTAGACCGCCGACTGCAGATCGAATCCGCCCTCGTCGCGGGTCGTCGTGGTCGGAACCTGCTCGAGCCCGTCGGTGCCCACTGAGGCGGCCGCCCCGTCTGCGGTTTCGGGAATGAGGAATCCGGAGTAGGTGAGCAGGTCGGGGAACAGGTTGATGATCTGCGAGGTCGAGACCGTGTGCACCTGCCCGTCGGGCAGATCATTGCCCTCGACGGGGCCCTCGATGGGCCCGATCCGCGCGGTCAGCTCGACCTGACCGCCCTGGGCCTCGGAGGTCATCGCCGTATCCTCGTCGGTGGTGAATCCGCGGACGACGGGGATCGCGATCGTCTTCTCGTCCGCGTTCGCGGCCTCGACGCCTTCACCGAGGTGGCCCCCGTCCGGGGCGAACATCGTGACCACCCAATAACCGTCGTCACCGTCCTGGACGCGGCCGGGGATGACGATCTGAGCGTCGGGGATCCAATGTCCTGACAGACTGACCCGCTGGTCGGCGAGGATGCCCGGCATCGGAGCCTGGGCATCCATGACGTCGTTGAAGTCCTTGAGTTCATCGACTCCGGAGGATTCGGCGACGTCGTTCTTGTGCTGGGCTCGATCGACCTGCCATGCGGAGAGGCCGACGAAGCAGGTGACGAGCACCAGCACGAGGAGCAGGGACCCCAGCCATTTGGGGGTCAGAGCCAGGCGGAACAGTTCAGACCACCGAACCAGTCTGGTAGGGCGAGACGGTGACGTCGACGCGTTGGAATTCCTTGAGGTCGAGATAGCCGGTGGTGGCCAGGGCGCGGCGCAGAGCGCCGGCGAGGTTGAGTTCGCCGATCGCGGTGCGACCGGGGCCGAAGAGCACCTGTTCGAGGCTGCCGACGGTGCCCAGTTCCACCCGGTGGCCGCGCGGCAGATCCGGGTGGTGGGCTTCGGCTCCCCAGTGCATTCCGCGGCCGGGAGCTTCGGTCGACCGGGCCAGGGCGGTGCCGAGCATCACCGCGTCGGCGCCGACTCCGAAGGCCTTGACGATCTCGCCGCTGGTGCCGAGTCCGCCGTCGGCGATGACATGGACGTAGCGGCCTCCGGATTCGTCCATGTAGTCCCGCCGTGCGGCGTGGATGTCGGCGACGGCCGTGGCCATCGGGGCGTGGATACCCAGGGTCTTGCGGGTTGTAGCCGCCGCTCCCCCGCCGAAGCCGACGAGGACTCCGGCGGCACCGGTGCGCATGAGGTGCAGGGCTGCGGTGTAGGTGGCGGCTCCGCCGACGATGACGGGCACATCGAGTTCATAGATGAACTGCTTGAGGTTGAGAGGTTCGGTGTGGGTCGAAACGTGCTCGGCCGAGACCGTGGTGCCGCGGATGACGAAGATGTCGACTCCGGCGTCGACGACGGTCTTGTAGAACTCCTGGGTCCGCTGCGGGGTCAGAGCACCTGCGACGGTGACTCCAGCTTCACGGATCTGTTCGAGGCGAGCGGTGATGAGTTCGGCTTGGATGGGTGCGGAGTAGAGCTCCTGCATCCGGGCGGTCGCCATCTCGGCCGGCAGCTGCGCGATTTCGGCCAGCTGCGGGGTGGGGTCCTCATACCGGGTCCACAGCCCCTCGAGGTCGAGGACGCCGAGGCCGCCGAACTTGCCGAGGGCGATGACCGTCTCCGGGGACATGGCCGAGTCCATGGGAGCGCCGATGAAGGGCAGCTCGAACTGGTAGGCGTCGATCTGCCAGCTCAGGGACACGTCTTCGGGGTCGCGGGTGCGCCGAGCGGGGACGATGGCGATGTCGTCGAGCGAATAGGCGCGACGACCGCGCTTGCCTCTGCCGATTTCGATTTCAGAACTCACCCCAACAGCCTATCCCACCACCTTCGGCGCGAGGTCTCAGCTCACTATGAGGAACACAGAATCTCCCCTCCCAGGACTACCTGACGGGGGCTTAACAACCTGGCGCCAGGTTGCTGAGCCGCCGTCGGGTAGCAAATTGGGTGGGGAGGTGGGCTTGGACGGCGGATTCTGTGGCAGCGGCGAAGGCGCGGACGTGAGGCAGGTGGGCGTCCTTCTCCCGCACGTGCATGACGACCCGGCGAACCGGCACCGGATCGGTGAGGTCGACGGCGACGAGGCCCGGCGGCAGCTGCAGTGTCGACAGGCGCGGCAGCACGGTGATCGCGAGATTCGAGGCGACGAGCGCCAACGCCGCGAAATCGTCCTCGGAGGCTGCGAAGTTCCGCGGTTCGAAACCCGCGGCCGCGCAGGCGAGGTCGACGACCGTGCTCGTCGGCCCCCTCCACAGGTCGTGGTCGACCCAGCGCTGGTCGGCGAGGTCGATGAACGGCACGGACTCGCGGCCCGCGAGTGAGTGGCGCTCGGACACCACGACCCGATAGTCGTCATCGAAGAGCGGGATGCGAGCCATCCCGGGCAGATGGACCTCCCCCTCCTGCGGCACTTCGGCGCGGACCTCGATGAGGCAGTGGCTGCGTCCGCTCTTCGCCGGCTCGTTGAGCTGGATGTCGAAGCGCAGATCGGGGTGCTCTGCGGCGACGGCCTCGATGATGCCCGGCAGCAGGCGCGCATTGAAGGAGGTGAATGCGGCGATGCGCATGCGGGGTCGGCTGACGTTGCGGAAGCTCTCGACGAGGTCGTCGAGCTTGGCCACCGAGGCGAAGACCTCGCCGGAGTCCTCGGCCAGACGTTTGCCGAGCTCGGTGATCTCGATGCCGCGGCCAGACCGCCGGTACAGAGGTGCGCCGACGGATCTCTGCAGCGTGGTGATGTGCTGACTGACCGTCGCGGGCGTGTAGTTGAGGCTCTTCGCCGCGGCCACCACGGACCCTGTGGCGACGACGGCTCGCCAGACCCGCAGTCGATTGAGATCCCACATGCTGACAGTCTAACCGCCAATCATTCGGCATGACCTGATGATCATTCATGATCAATTGCTTTTCACGATCGATCGTGGCCCTCAGAATGGTGATGCGCCCCCATGAGATACATGTCGTTTCCGTGGGGACCTTCCACCCAGCCTCACTCGAACCAACTCCCACCCACACCAGCCCCACCCGCCCGAAGGAGACCCGTGACCGGTCCCGAGATCATCACCATCACCGGAGCCGCTGCCGCCTTAGCCGTCACCCCCGGCCCCGAGACGATCCTCACGATCCGTCTGTCCTCGCTGCGCCGGAAGGCCGGACTCGTCTATGCGCTCGGCACAGCCACCGGCACCGTGATCTGGATGGTGCTCGCGCTCACCGGCGTCTCCGCGCTCCTGACCGTCTACCCCGCGGCAGTGCAGGCGCTCAAGATCGGCGGCGGTCTCTATCTCTGCCTCCTCGGCGTCCTCGCCGGCCGGCAGGCCCTGCGCCTGCGCCGTGAGCTGAAGACCGCCTCGGCGTCGGCCTCCGGTGACCCCGATCCCGACGGCCCCGTCACCGAGATCGCGACCGTCATGGAGTCGGGCTCGTGGGGCCACCTGCGCTCGCTCGTGTCCTATCGCCGCGGCATCATCTCGTCGCTGAGCAATCCGAAGGTCGGACTCTTCTTCCTCGCGATCCTGCCGACCCTCGTGCCCGCCTCCCCGACCGGCATCGACTACGCCGTGCTCATCGCCCTGATTCTCGGCGTGCTCCTGTCCTACCAGCTCGTCCTCGCGTGCATGGCCAGCCTCGCCGCCTCCGCGATGGCCCACCGCAGCGCCGACTTCTTCATCGAAGCCGCCTCCACCGTCATCCTGCTCATCATCGGCATCGCCGTCATCGCGATCCCGATCTGAGCCGGCGAAGACGCGAAAAGGGGCGGGGGAATCGAGATTCGCTCTCGACTCCCCCGCCCCTTCTGCGTCCGGCCTCATGGGCCGGTCGCCGAGTGGTTTCAGTGCATCAGCTCTGAGGATCGCCCGCCGAGGCGGCTCCCCCACTTGGACCTGCACCGCCGGTACCCGTGGTGCCCGTCCCCGGACCTCCGGTGCCCTTGTCCTCTGCCACCTCGTCGAGGTCGACCCTATTCAGCATCTTCGCGGCCGCGTCACGACCGCCGAGACCGAAGGCCAGGGCGGCTGCCGCGGCACCGCCGATGACGACCGCGCCGAAGGCGAGGTTGATGATCGAATCGGCCAGTCCCATGTAGCGCAGACCCATCGCGATGAACAGCGCGATGGCCGAGTAGCGCAGAACCTTCGACGCGAGGTTGTTCGTGATGAACTTGCCGATGATCGCGGCGATGAGGAAGCCGGCTGCGATGATCGCAGCGCCGAAGAGGACGCTGCCGCCGAGGTCGAGGATCTCGTTGAGGATGTTCGTGATCTCTGGGAAGCCGAGCATCCGGGTGGCCATGATCGCGAAGAAGATCATGATGGCGACCTGGACGATGCGGGTGATCACGTTCGAGGCGCTGGTGCCCTCGGGGACGATGCCGATCTCGTTGATGGCCTTGTCGGTGCCGATGCCCTCGAGGATCTGTTCGAGCAGATTGCCGAGGAACTTCGCGATGACGAAGCCGATGGCCAGCAGGATGCCGGCTGCGATGATGAGCGGAACCGCATTGAGGAAGATCTGCAGCATCTGCTCGGCCGGACCGGAGATCGCTTCGATGCCGAGGACCTGCAGCGAAGAGATCGCGACGACGATGATGATGACCCCGAAGACGAGGTTGCCGACGAGGTTCGAGATCTTCGCATTCGCCTCGGCGTTCGGGTTCGGTGCGGAACCGGGCTGCTGCGGGTGGCCCTGCGGAATCTGCTGGGTGGCATCGTGCTGAGATGCTCCGGCATCGGCCGAACCGTCGACCACTCCGGTGGCCTTGTCGCCGAGCGACCGGAACTTCGATGTCAGCTTCGTCAGGTCGACGGCATTGAGCGCCGTCTGGACGAGCTGCTTGGCGATCTTCGCAAAGACGTAGCCGATGAAGAAGATGAATCCCGCGCCGATGATATTGGGCAGGAATCCGAATATTCCGTCGAGCAGACCCTGCAGCGGCGTGAGGACCTGATCGAGCTCGAAGAGCTGCAGGACGGCGATGAGGCCGAGCAGCCACACGACCAGTCCGGATATCTGTCCGACCGATTTGCCGATCTGCTGTCCGTTGCTTCCGTCTTTCTGAAGTGCGGGCACCTTGGTGACGAGTTTGCCGATCGCCCACTTGACGATGGCGGCAAGAATCCAGGTGACGATGAGAATGACGATTGCCAGTCCGACCTTCGTCAGGACCGACCATATGTCTTGGCTTTGCATGTCGCTTTTCTCCTTCGGCTACAGCAATTGACAAGGCGTTTTTTCACTTGCTGTTTTTGAGTCTATTCTTAGCGAACATTCAGAACAAGAGCTGCCCGACCGATATCGCTTTATCGAAACCACATGTGTGAGCAAATCGCGCACGGGATGCATACGAATGTATCGATGGGTTAACAGAATGTTCATAGAGCGATCACGATTGCGTATCGAGATCGCAATTCGGCGGCCTGATCGGGGCCACCATCCGGCCGACCGCCGCGGCCGACCGCCCCAGCCGACAGACCCAGCCGCGCCGTCAGAATTCGAGCGGAAGATTGTCGATGAGATGGGTGCCCCCGACGGTCGCGGAGACGAGCAGCAGGGCAGAGCCCCGGAAGTCCGGGCTGCACGGCTGCAGCGTCGCTTCGTCGACGAGGCTGAGGTAGATGAGTTCGAGCTCCCCGCGTTCGACTGCGTCGTCGATCACCGACCTGGCCGCGTCTTCGACTGCCCCCGGCAGGTTCCCGCCGGCACCCGACTCCAGGGCCACCTCGGCGGCGGCGTCGAGAGCCCGCGGAATCGCCAAGGCACGGGCCCGATCCGCCGGGGCGAGATAGGAGTTGCGGCTCGACATCGCCAGACCGTCGGCGTCACGGACGACGGGCAGGCCGATGAGTTCGATGTCGAAGTTGAGATCGGCGATCATGCGCCTGACCAGGCAGAACTGTTGAATGTCCTTGAGTCCGAACACGGTGACGTCGGGGGCGATGAGGGTGAACAGCTTCGCCACGACGGTGAGCACACCGTCGAAGTGACCAGGCCGGGCCTCGCCCTCGAACACGGCGCCCATACGCCCGGCGACCACCCTGACCTCGGGGGCCGAGGGGTACATCTCCCCCAGCGCGGGAGCGAAGACGAAGTCGACCCCGGCCTCCTCGCACTTCTTCAGGTCCTCCTCGATCGGGCGCGGGTACTGCACGAAGTCCTCGTCCCGACCAAACTGCAGCGGATTGACGAAGATCGACGTCACGACGAGGTCGGCCTCGGCGCGGGCACGGGTCATCAGCGCCTGGTGCCCCGAGTGCAGGGCACCCATCGTCGGAACGAGACCGATGCGTCCTGACTGCTCGGCACTCCACCGGCGCAGCGCCTGGATCCCGCCGACCTCCATCAGTCGAAGCTCCTCTCCGGTTCGGGGAAGACCCCGGACTTCACCTCGTCGACATAGGTCCCGACCGCCTCGGTGAGCACGGAATGAAGGTCGGCGTAGCGCTTGACGAAGCGCGGGGAACGGCCCGTGCGCAGGCCCGCCATGTCCTGCCACACGAGGACCTGGGCGTCGCAGTCCGCACCGGCGCCGATGCCCACGGTGGGGATCGTCAGCTCGGCGGTGACCTGCCCGGCCAGTCCGGAGGGGACCATCTCCATGACCACGGAGAACGCTCCGGCCTCGGCCACGGCACGGGCGTCGTCGAGCAGCGCACTCCCTGCTTCGCCGCGACCTTGGACCTTGTAGCCGCCGAGGTTGTGCTCGGCCTGCGGGGTGAAGCCGATGTGCGCCATGACGGGGATGCCCGCGTTCGTGATCGCCTTGACCCGTGAGGCCATCCGTGCCCCGCCCTCGAGCTTGACCGCGTGGATTCCGGCTTCCTTCATGAAGCGCACGGCCGTGGCCACGGCCTGCTCGTCGGAGATCTCGTAGCTGCCGAAGGGCAGGTCGGCGACGATGAGCGCACGGTTCGTCGCCGAGGCGACGGCCCGGGCCAGTGGAATGAGTTCGTCGACGGTGACCGGCAGGGTCGTCTCGTGGCCGAAGACGTTGTTCGCCGCGGAATCGCCGATGAGCAGAGCTTCGACGCCTGCCTGCTCGAACAGGGCGGCCGTGTATTGGTCATAGCTGGTCAGCATTGCCCACCGTCGGCCTTCGGCCTTGGCTTTGATGAGGTCGAGCGTCCGGATTCGCCGAGGCGGGGCCGCGGGAGCGGACACCGGACCGCCGTATGGGGCGGGCTGTTCCGCCGAGGCGGCCCCGTTCGCACTGCCGACCGCATCGGCGGTGGAGGTGGATGTGGACTGGTTCGAATGTGCCGCTTCGGGCATGAGAATCCTTCAGATAAGCGATGTCGTCGGTGCCGGCGCGGGCGGGGCGAGACCGACGCTCCGGTCCGAAGCTTCGGTGACTCTCACGGGGGCGCCCACCGCAGTGCGCATCGACTCGGATTGCGAGCCAGACCACAGCCTATTCCATCCCCCGGCGCAGAGCCATCAGCATCGACACGACCGGTGGTCCGGCGTCGCACCCACCGCCTGAGAGTTGTGCATTGCCCGTCCACAGTATTAAGCTCAAATCTGCGCAAACAAATAAACGCACAACTGCGCAAAAGATTTCGGGCGGCTCTCACCACCTGCGAGACACTGCAGGCACAGGCTCCGCCCACCGAGCGAAGGACGATGATGACCACGACAGCTTCGATCGAACTCACCCTCAAAGACATCTCGGCGAGCGGCAGACAGGACGATATGTGCTCGACGGAGCTGCTCGATGCCCCGTGGGACGTCGACGAACGCCCCGGCTATGGGCCCGGTTCTTCGATGGCCGACCCGATTCCGGCCGTCGCCCCACGTCAGGGCGACATTCCCGAGGAATTCAAACTGGCATCGCCGGCCGAACTCGATGCCCGGATCCGCGCCGCCAAGGCCACCCTCGGCGATCGGGTCGTCATGCTCGGCCACCACTACCAGCGAGTCGAGGTCGTCGAACATGCCAACTACATCGGCGACTCGTTCATGCTCGCCCAAGCCGCCCAGAACCACCCGGAGGCCGAGGCCATCGTCTTCTGCGGCGTCCACTTCATGGCCGAGACCGCCGACCTCCTGTCGAAACCGGAGCAGTCGGTCATCCTGCCCAACCTCGCCGCCGGCTGCTCGATGGCCGATATGGCGTCGATCGATCAGGTCGAGGACTGCTGGGAACAGCTCGCCGAACTCTTCGGCACCGAACCTGATGCCGACGGCCGCGTCCCGGTCATCCCTGTCACGTACATGAATTCTTCGGCCGCGATCAAAGGTTTCTGCGGCCGCAACGGCGGAATCGTGTGCACCTCCTCCAACGCCGAGGTCGTCCTGGAGTGGGCGTTTGAACGCGGTCAGCGTGTCCTGTTCTTCCCCGACCAGCACCTCGGCCGCAACACCGCGGTGAATATGGGCATCGGCCTGGACGAGATGCCGCTGTGGAACCCGGCCCGACCGCTGGGCAACAACGACGACCAGACGCTCACCGAGGCCCGCGTCATCCTGTGGCAGGGCTTCTGCTCCGTGCACAAACGCTTCACCCCTGCTCAGATCGACAAGGCCCGCACAGAGCACCCGGACGTGCGCGTCATCGTCCACCCCGAATGCCCGCGTGAGACCGTCGAGGCCGCCGATGAGTCCGGATCGACCGCCTACATCACGAAGGCCATCGCCGAGGCGACCGAGCCGACCACATTCGCCATCGGCACCGAGATCAACCTCGTCCAACGTCTGGCCGCCGAGCATCCGCAGCACGAGGTCTTCTGCCTCGACCCCGTCATCTGCCCGTGTTCGACGATGTACCGCATCCACCCCGGCTACATCGCGTGGGTCCTCGAATCCCTCATCGCCGGTGAGGTCGTCAACCAGATCACCGTCGACGCCGAGGTGGCCGACCCGGCCCGCGTGTCTCTCAAGCGGATGCTCGCCGCGAAGCCGCGGATCTGATGAGCGGGGTCATCGTCGCAGGCTCCGGGATCGCGGGGCTGACCGCGGCACTGCACCTGTCCGGCCGCCATCCGGTCACGCTCGTGACGAAGGGCCGCCTCGGGGAGTCGAACACCGAATGGGCGCAGGGCGGCATCGCCGGTGTCATCGGTCCTGATGACACGGTCGACGCCCATGTCTTCGATACGCTCACGGCGGGCGCCGGCCACTGTGACCCGGAGGCCGTACGCATTCTGTGCGAGGCCGGTGGGGATGCGATCATCGCGCTTGCCGAGGCGGGTGTGGACTTCGACGCCGACCCGACCGGCGCCTGGGCCAGGTGTTTGGAAGGGGCGCATTCGCATCCGCGCATCTTCCACTCCGGAGGCGATGCGACCGGGCGGGCGATCAGCACCGCACTGGCGGGGAGACTGCGCGCTGAGGTGGCCGCGGGGCGAGTCACGCTGCTTGAGAACACAGTGCTCGTCGACGTCCTCACCGATGACGACGAACGCCTTTCGGCTCGCGCCACGGGAGTCACTGTGCTGCGCAGCGGTCGTCTCGACCACCTGAGCGCCGATGCGATCGTGCTCGCCACCGGCGGGGCCGGCCAGCTCTTTGCGCACACGACGAACCCGGTCGCCGCGACCGGAGACGGTCTGGCCGCAGCCATCCGTGCCGGCGCCGAGGTCGCCGATCTCGAGTTCTTCCAATTCCATCCCACCGCCCTGGTCGGCCCCGGCTTCCTCATCTCCGAGGCAGTCCGCGGGGCCGGCGCCCTCCTCCTCGACGAACGAGGTCGCCGGTTCATGTTCGATATCGACGATCGCGGCGAGCTCGCCTCCCGTGATGTCGTCGCTCTCGCCCTGCACCGCCGCCAGGCAGCTCAGGACGGACGTCCGTGCTTCCTCGATGCGCGGGCCGTCCCGGATGCGGCGGCGAAGTTCCCGAGCATCTCCGCAGGGCTCGCCGCCCATGGTCTCGACCTGTCCCGGGATCTCATTCCCGTCACACCTGCCGCCCACTACTTCATGGGCGGGGTCGCCACGGATCGCGACGGTCACACCAGCATCGCAGGTCTCTTCGCCATCGGCGAGGCCGCGTGCACCAGAGTCCACGGTGCCAACCGGCTGGCCTCGAACTCGCTGCTCGAAGGCGCGGTCTTCGCCGCCCGCGCCGCAGCGGCAATCGACGCACATACGCCCACTACAGACCTCACGACACCCCGCACAGACCTCCGCTCCGGGGTCTCGGACTCGCTACACCACCTCCCATTCCCTCGGTTCGACTCATTGCACCAGACGGCACTGACACGGACCGAGCTGCAGGCTCTGACCTGGGCTCATCTGGGGGTCGAACGCACGGCAGCGGGCCTGCGCACCCTGCTCGACCGCCTCGGCGAAGGTCGCGAAGTCGGCCACGATGAACGTGCCCTCAGCACCACCGGCCCCGCCGTGACCAGCGTCGAGGAACTCGAGACCGCGAACCTCGCCCTCATCGCCGAACATATGGCTCGACAGGCGCTGGCCCGGGAACACAGCCTCGGCGCGCACACCCGCACCGACACCACGATCACGCCGTCCACTGCCCGACTTCAGGAGGCCACCGCATGCTGACCGCTGCGACCATCGATTCCGCACTTCGCGCCGCACTTGACGAGGACGCCCCCTGGGGCGATATCACCGGCGAGGTCTTCATTCCCGAGGCCGCCTCGTCAAGGGCCGATCTGCGTGCCCGCGAAGACGGAGTGCTCGCCGGGCTCGAGGTCTTCGCCCGCGCCTTCACCCTCATCGACCGGAGCGTCACAGTCGACCTGGTCGCCTCCGATGGTGACTCGTTTACCGCAGGTCAGGTGCTCGCCACGGTGACCGGTCCGGCTCGCGCGGTGCTGCAGGCCGAACGGATCGCGTTGAATTTCTGCCAGCGGATGAGCGGAATCGCCACCCAGACCCGCGCTTATGTCGATGCCGCCGCCGGGCGGGCACGCATCGTCGACACACGCAAGACGACCCCGGGGCTCCGGGCGTTCGAGAAGCACGCCGTGATCTGCGGCGGCGGGCACAATCACCGTTTCGGACTCTCGGACGCCGTCATGGCCAAGGACAATCACCTCGCCGTACTCACAGGTCAGGGACTCGGCGTCGCCGAGGCGATCCGGTCCGCCCGCACCCGCCTGCCGCATACGACGACGATCGAGGTCGAGGTCGACCGGCTCGACCAAGTGCCTGCGGTCCTCGAGGGCGGCGCTGACATCATCATGCTCGACAACTTCACCCCCGCTCAGCTGCGCGAAGGCGTCGAACTCGTCGCCGGCCGGGCCGTCGTCGAAGCCAGCGGCAATGTCACTCTGGAGACGATTCCGGAGATCGCCGCCACCGGTGCCGACGTCATCTCTTCGGGGGCGCTCACCCACAGCGTCCGGGCGATCGACCTCGGCCTCGACCTCTCCCTCGAGGCCTGAGATGACCGGACGTCTCTACCTCGACACCGCGGCCGCGGCCCCCGTGCGCCGGGAGGCCCTCGAAGCCGCGTGGCCATATCTGGCCGGCGCGTTCGGCAACCCGTCGAGTCATCACGAATTCGGTCGCGGACCCGCCGAGGCTCTCGCCGATGCCCGCTCCCGGGTGGCGAAGGTGCTGGGCCTGCGGGCCACCGACATCACGTTCACCAGCGGCGGCACCGAGGCGGACAACCTCGCGATCATCGGCATGGCCCTCGGCGCACAGACTCAGCGTCGGGCCGGGAATGCGGCACCGCCTCGGCGACATATCGTCACCTCGCCCATCGAGCACGAAGCGGTGCTCGCCTCGGTGGAATTCCTCTCCCGCGTCCACGGTTTCACCGTCACCGAGGTGGCCCCCAGTCCCGATGGGATCGTGGCTCCCGCGGCGCTGGCCGGGGCCATGCGCCCGGACACCGTGCTTGTGACCTTGGGTTATGCGAACAATGAGGTCGGGACCGTCGCAGACATTCCGGCTCTGGCCGGCGTCGCCCACGAGGCCGGGGCACTGTTTCACTCGGACGCAGTGCAGGCGGCCGGCTGGCTGCCGCTGACTGGGCTGGGCGCCGACGCGCTCAGCTTGGCCGGGCACAAGGTCGGTGCGCCGAAGGGCATCGGGGTCGCCGCGATCCGCGCCCGCATCCGTGTCGAACCGCTCATCCACGGCGGCGGCCAGGAGTCCGGGCGACGCTCGGGCACGGAGAATGTGGCCCTGGCCGTCGCGTTCGCCACGGCCCTCGAACTCGCCGAGGCGGAGCGGGCAGAAGCCGCCGGCCGCGTCCAGGCCATTCGCGATGAGTTCATCACCGCGGTCCTCAGCAGCGTGCCCGGGGCGTTCCTCACCGGCAGCGTTGGATCACGGACGCCTAATCATGCGTCATTCTGCTTCTCGAACACCTCCGGTGAGGCGGTGCTGCTCGAACTCGAACGCCGCGGAGTCACGGCCTCGAGCGGTTCGGCCTGCGCAGTCGGCTCCGACGAGCCCTCGCATGTGCTGACGGCTCTGGGCATTGACGCCGAGGTCGCGCAGACGAGTGTGCGCTTCACCTTCCCGTCCTCGATCACCGCTGAGCAGGGACAGGCGGCCGCGCATGCAGTCATCGCGGCGACCGAGAGCCTGGCCACCAGCTTCGCGTGAGCGCGACAGCAGGCTCCGCCCGAACCGGCCCTCCGGCTCCGACTGGACACTGGCGACGACGCGACCGTGAGCTGCGTCAGTTTTGAACACTGTCGCCCCACCAGGTGGGATACCTCTATCTTTCTCTGCGTTTTGGAGCGAAACTGGAGGGAAGCATTCGCGCCAGGGTGTGAGGGGGCCGCCATGGATCTGTTAATTCTGTTCATGATCGCAGTGATGTTCTCGACGATCGTCTTCTTCATCGGACGATACGCCTGCCCAAGACATGACCGAGTGCCGCTCATCGAGGTCGATCACGTGCTCCTGTGGACCACTCTGCGCCGCGGCTGGTATGCACTCGGGTCATTCGGTCCGCTGACTCATTACCCGGATGATCCTTCGGGAACGTCTCGCACCTGAGACCGGACCGCCTGCACCGACTGCCCCACGCCGCCGTCAGGCTGCTCGCGGCTGTTGTTAAAGTGGCAACATGCCTTCCCCTGAACAGCCGCGCCGAAACCGGCCGAGCGAGACCGCCGCGCTCGTATTCGCGATCGTCTCGATCCTCGTCTTCTTCGGGTGCTGCGTCTGGTTCTGGGTGCAGGCTCCGGGCAACATGGCAACTCACTTCGATTCCGGCGGCCAGCCCGATGGCTGGACGTCGAAGGCCGACCTCCTCTGGATCTTCGTGCCGACGGGGATCGGCCTGCCGGTTCTCATGTCGATCCGGGCGCTGTACGAGAAGCTGCCGATCTCACTCATCAACGCTCCGTTCAAGGAGTATTGGCTCGAACGCGACGAGAAGGCCTTTCTCTTCGGCTGTCTCATGGAGTTGCTGCGCACCGTCGCCGGACTCACCGCGCTGCTCTTCGCCTCGATCCTCGTCATCATCATGGGACAGGCGCGCTCAGCGACGATTCCGGAGTGGATGACGCTGGTTCCGACGGCCGTCTTCCTCATCGCCGCAGGACTCGCCGTGTGGCGTCTCTACCGCAGGCTCACCCCACCGAGGTGACCGCGCAGGCGATGACGATCGCTGGGTCGGGAACGCTCCCGCCCGCCGAGGTGACCGACCAGAGGTCAGGGCCGCCTCGGCGAACGGGCCGACGATCACCCCGAGATCAGACGGTGGCTTCCTGCGGCAGGAACACAGAGGCGTCCCAGTTCTGCATCGCATGTGCCGAGGCCCAGAAGTGCAGTTCGTACACGCAGGCCTGTTCGAAGGCGGCGCGCATTCGAGCGGCCTCCTCGCTCGGGGCTTTCGCGAGTTCCTGTTCGAGGATCTGCACGGCATGGCGAGTCGATTCGTCGAAGTCCGGTGAGTCGTAGGTCTGCACCCACGTGCGGTAGGGGTGATCGTCTGCCATCTGACCCGCCTGGTCGACGAGGACCTTGCCCATATGGGCGTAGACCCAGAAGCAGGGCAGGACTCCGGCGACGCCTTCGCCGTAGGAGCGGCTGGAGGCCGTGGCGACGAGGAATGATACATATCCCAGCGTCGTCGGGGAGGCCTTGAACCGGGCGCCTTCCGCAGTGATCTCCTCCAGCGCCGAGGCGAGTCGAGCATCGGCGAGCAGCTCACCGTGCATCTCCTCTTCGACGGTGATCGCCTCGGCAGCGGATCCGGCCCAGAACCGGGACTCGTCGCGGTCGACGGTCTTCGCGGCCAGGAACGACATGGCCTTGGCGTATCCATTGAGATACAGGCTGTCCTGCGAGATGTAGTTGACGAAGGCCTTCGGATCGAGGCTGCCGTCGGCGAGCTGGGCGAGGAACGGCAGAGCTTCGATCTGCTTCACGATGGGCCGGACCCGGTCCCACAGCTGGGTGGTCAGTGGGCCTGCGGTGTAGTTGACGGTCATGGAAACTCCTTTGTACTCGTGTGACGTGGCGGTTCGTGTGACGTGTGTACTCGTGTGACGAAGCAGGGCTGGCCGGTGCTGGTCAGACGCGTCGATGAAGGTCAGGCGCATCAATGTTGGTCAGGTGCGCCGGTCCTGGTCACGCGGGCAGACCGCGGACGATGTCGACCTGGTGGTCGACGGGGCCGTGGGCGCCCTCCGGGTCCAGGCTCAGCTGCCAGTCCGCGGCCGAGTTGAGTGCGCGCGCAAGAAACTCGAGGGCATTGCCGACCGCATCGCCGAGGAGGTTCGACCCGATAGCTGCGCGTTCACGGCTGAGGACGGCCACCTCAGCGGTGATCGCGGCCGAGAGGGTGCATCCGGTTCCGTGCGTGTTCGCGGTCGTCACGCGGGGATGCGTGAACTCTCGGACCTGGCCGTCGGCGGTGGCGAGGATGTCGATGACCTCGTCATCGCCGCCGTGCCCGCCCTTGAGCAGGACTGCGCCGGGACCGCGTTCGAGCAGGCGTTGTGCCTGGTCACGCATGGCTTCGGCAGTCTGTGCTTCGGGTTCGTCATCGGACAGCAGCAGGGCCGCCTCGGGGAGGTTGGGGGTGATGAGGTCGGCGACGGGCAGCAGGTGAGTGCGCACGGCGTCGACGGCATCGGTCTCGAGGAGCCGGTGGCCGGAGGTCGCGATCATCACCGGGTCGACGGTGAAGAAGCCGAGTCGGCCTTCGGCTGCGCGGGCGACGACGAGCTCGACGAGTGCACGGCTGCCGAGCATCCCCGATTTCGCCGCGTCGACGGGCATGTCGCCGAGCACGGAGTCGAACTGATCGGCGACGAAATCGACGTCGATCGGGTAGACGCGGGAGACTCCGTGGGTGTTCTGGGCGACGAGGGCGGTGATGACGGTCGTGCCCAAGGTCTTCCGCGCGGTGAAGGTCTTGAGGTCGGCGTGGATTCCGGCACCGCCGGACGGGTCGGTGCCGGCGATGGACAAGGTGATCGGCGGGCGGGTCGTCACTGGCCGCTCCCGGTGAATGCGGCGAGCAGCTCTGCGGCCGCGGTCTTCGGGTCGTCGGCCAGACAGATCGCTGAGACCACACAGATCCCGATCAACCCACGTCCCCGCAGGTCAGGAGCTCGATCGGCACCGATGCCGCCGATCGCGACGGCGGGGATCCGGGCTTCTGCCACCAGATCGCCGAGGCGGTCCGGCCCGATTCCGTCTGGTGCGTCGGCCTTCGTGGAGGTGTCGTAGACCGGCCCGACGCCGACGAGGTCGACGACACCGGTGTCGCGGGCGGCGCCGAATTCTTCGCTGTTAGCGGCGGAAAGGCCGATCAGCGGTTCAGAACCGAGTGCGGCGCGCACCTCGGCGACGGTGGTGTCCGACTGGCCGACG
Organism: Brevibacterium sp. S22; assembly: GCF_004745485.1. Classification (GTDB taxonomy): domain Bacteria; phylum Actinomycetota; class Actinomycetes; order Actinomycetales; family Brevibacteriaceae; genus Brevibacterium. The sequence goes on along the minus strand of NZ_RHFG01000021.1, from coordinate 34,509 downwards.
TGGATGTGGACGTTCTCGCCTTCGTCGATGAGGCGGCGGGCCACCTCGACGCGGTCGTTGAGGACGACGGGAACGGTGCGGTCCGTGCCGCGAGTGGCGGTATCGACGGCGGCGATGACCTGGCGGGTGAGCGAGTAGAAGTCCCCGTCGTCGATGTCCTTGTCGCGGACCTGGACGATGCCCACTCCCCCGGCGACGGCGGCCTGCACGGTCTCGGCGACGGTGCGACCGGCTGCTTCGCACTGTGCGGAGTCGGTGACGAGGTAGAGACGCGTGTCGATTCCGGCGAAGCGGTCGGGCTCGTCCTCATGCTGGCCGGCCGGGTGTGCGCTGTCGGCAGTGTGCGCGGATCCCGCGGTCATGCCTGAACGCTTTCGTTCGCGGGCAGCGTGCTCAGACTGACTCTCGCCCCGGCCAGCTGCTCGCCGTCGACGGTGTGGAGTGCGTCGAGGAAGTTCACCGAGTAGCTGCCCGGCCCCTTCGCCCCATCGGCGGCGAGTTCGCCGGCGACCGCGAAATGGGCGTGGGCGGCGGCGACGGCTTCGAATCTCGCCGAGGCGGCCCCACTGTCGGTGGTGCGCTCGCCTACGCTGAGGGCTGAGGCGTCGGCGTCGGGATCGGCCAGTCCGCTGCGGGCGGCGGCGAGGTAGGCGACGGTGACGGCGCCGAGCGAGCAGCCGGTGCCGATGACCAGCGGCATGAACTCGTGGCCGCCGGAGATTCGGGCAACGTGGTCGGTTCCGTCGATGTGAGCGACGACGGCATCAGTGGGTCCGGAGACCGCGACGATCGCACCGGTTTCCTGGGCCAGCTTCGCGGCGGCGGGGAGGACGGCGTCGACTTCATCGGTCGAGTCGACTCCGCGTCCGCCGAGGCCGACTCCGGCGAGAGCAGCGATCTCAGAGGCATTGCCGCGGATGGCCGTCGGGTGATCGGCAGCGGCGCGGCGGATGCGGGAGGTGCGGAAGTCGACGGCACCGACGCTGACAGGGTCGAGGGCCCAAGGTTTGCCGGCGGCGTTCGCGACGTCGATGGCGGCGTCTGCGGCGAGCAGCTGGTGGTTCGAGGCGGTGCCGAAGTTGACGAGGACTCCGCTGGCGATCCCAGCGAACTGCCCGGCGTCGGCTTCATGGTCGAGCATCGCCGGGGAGGCTCCGACGGCCAGCAGCACGTTCGCGCTGAACTGCTGCACGACGGTGTTCGTGATGCATTGGATGAGTGGATTGCTTGCGCGCAGTCGCGCATTCGCAGAACGCAGGTCGAAGTCAACCATGACGATCCCTTCGCTAGTATGGCCCAGATCAGGTTCGATGGGTGTTCTCTCAGCCTCGCCGATCTCCGCGTGGACTCTTCAGTCTGTGCGGATCGTCATGAGGCACCCCATGTCATTGGCTTCGACTGTATCAGCCACACCGAAGCGGAGCGACTCCTCCGATGTCGGCGAGTGGCCGCCGGCGCGTCGCGTCATTGCGCGCATAGTGGCAGAGTGCGACTATTGGGGTGGTGGCGAGGAGGTCGTCCTCCTAGAGCGCCAAGTCGCAAACCCACGTCTTCGACGTGGGTTTCTGCGTTGAGTGCGGCGTTTCACTCCGCTCGTGAACGCGGCGAGGTCTCAGCAGCTCATGCCGCAGAGCAGACCGCTCGGCATTCAGACAACCATTGATCTCGGTGCTTCGGGCCAAGCGGTCCGCTCTGCGCAGGTGACGCCTACCCCCGCCCGACGTACCTCTGGCCGCGACGGCTGAGCGCATCGATGACGACCGCAGCCAGCAGAACGACTGCGGTGATGATCTGCTGCGCATCGGAGTTGAAGCCGATGAGGGACAGCCCATTCTTGATCGCCCCGACGACCAGGGCACCGAGCACTGCCGCCCACGCGGTTCCACGACCGCCGAAGAGCGAGGTGCCGCCGATGACGGCCGCGGCGATCGCATCAAGCAGATCTTGGGTGCCCACCAGCGTCGATCCCGCATTCGTTGTCACACCAGTTTTGATGAAGCCGAACAGTGCGGCCAAAACTCCAGCGGCCATAAATACGCTGATGCGTACCCACGTCACACGGATGCCCGCTCGCCGGGCGGCCTCGACCTTGCCGCCGACGGCGTAGATCGAGCGACCGTAGCGAGTCTTGCGCAGAACGAGATCGATGACGATCGCGATCACGAGCATGAGGAAGAACGGCATCGCCAGACCGAAGTCCTGATTGACGAGGATGAGGAACCCGAACACGATGATCGTCAGCACTGCGATCCGCACGAACACCGAGGTCCAGCTGGGCGCGTCGAGGCCCTCGCTGTGTCGTCGCATCTTCGAATAGACGATGCCGCCGCCGAAGCCGATGACCGCGATCGCACCGAACGCATACGCCCAGAGCGCCGGGAAGTAGAAGCTCGAGAATTCGAAGGCGAAGGTATCGGCCATCGACAGGTTCTTCTGCGTGCCCAACGTCGTCAGCGTCAGCCCGGTGTAGGCAAGCAGCCCGGCCAAGGTCACGACGAACGCCGGTATTCCGACCACGGCGAAGAACCACCCCTGGATCGCACCGACGACCAGGCCGAGCAGCAGCATGATGATCAGAGCCATCACCGGCGGCACGCCCTGTCTGACCACGAGCACGCCGAGGAGAGAGGCCGCCAGACCGCCCAGTTGAGCCAAGGACAGGTCGATCTCACCGAGGAGCAGGATGAGGTTGATGCCCAGGGCGAGGATCGCGATATAGGCAACCGTCGTCGAAAGATTGACGAGGTTGGCCGGAGAGATGAACTTGCTGTTCGCGGATTGGAACACGATGACGATGACGACGAGCGCGAGGATCACCGGCAGAGAGCCGAGCTGTCCCTCTCGCACACGACGGATGAAGGTCGCCAAGAAGCCCTCATGAGAGATTCGTTCGTCTGTGATGAAGGAATTTCGGGTCATCGGCGCTCTCCCCTTCGTGTCGCCCTCTGGGTCACGACGTTGTCACTGGCCCCCGTGATCGCGGCCACGAGCACATCGGTGCGCTCATCCCCGGCGAAGTCGCCGACGTCCTTGCCCAGCCGCAGCACGTGGACACGATCGGCGACGGCCTGCACATCGGCCATGTTGTGGCTGACGAGCAGCACTCCCAGATCGCGCTCCTTCAGCCTCTCGATGAGGTTGAGCACTTCGGCCGTCTGGGCCACACCGAGGGCGGCCGTCGGTTCGTCGAGCATCACCAGAGATGGTTCGCCGAGGAGGGACCGGGCGATGGCGACCGTCTGCCGTTGGCCGCCGGACAGGGCCGCGATCGGCACCCGTACGCTCGGGATCTTCGCCGACAGGCTCCGCAGCAGCTCCCATGACTTCGCTTCCATGGCCACCTCGTCGAGCACGGCTCCGCGGGTCTTCTCATGCCCGAGGAACAGGTTGGCCACGACGTCGAGGTTCTCGCACAGCGCCAGGTCCTGGAATACGGTGGCGACTCCGGCTTTCTGCGCGTCCTTCGGGGAGGAGAACTTCTGCGCCGTGCCGTTCATGATGAGTTCACCCTCATCTGCGGTGTGGACTCCGGCAATGACCTTGATCAGCGTCGATTTGCCGGCGCCGTTGTCACCGACGAGGCCGACGACTTCGCCGCGACCGACGGTGAGATGGATGTCGGTCAGAGCCTGCACGGCTCCGAATCGCTTATTGATTCCGCGCATCTCGAGCACGGGTTCGCTGCCGTCTCCCGGCGGCCGCGATGCTGCTGGACCCGGTTCGGGTGTCTCAGATGTCATCTGTTCCTACTTGTCACGGTTGTCGGCCCTGACTGCCGGCGACCTCGTCTCGGTCGCCGGCAGATGGACTGTTACTGCGCGTCTGCGTCTGTGCAGAAGCGCCTGACACACGGTCATTTGACGCCGGCGTCCTCGCAGAGCTTCTCCACCTTGCTGGTGCAGATGTCGGAGGCCTTGATCTGGTCGCCGACGATGTCCTTGATGGTGTCCTTGGTGACGACCTCGGCCTCGACGAAGTCCGTCGGAGTGTCCTTGTAGGTCGTTCCGGCCTCCGGCTCCTCTCCTCCGGCCAGCGCGATGGCAGCCTTCGCGGCGAATTCGGCCTGCGGCGGAATCGACTTGTAGATCGTGGCGTACTGATCGCCCTTGAGGATGTTCTGCAGACCGTCGACCTCGGAGTCCTGACCCGTCACGACGGGGTCGACCTTGGCTCTCTTCGTAGCGGCGATGACGCCGCCGGCGGTGCCGTCGTTGGCAGCGTAGATCGCGATGGGCTCCTCGTCCGCGCTCTGCAGCTGGCCTTCGACCCATTGGCGGGCATCGTCGGGGTTCCAGTCGAGGGTGTCGTGGCTGCCGGCGATGTCGACGCCCGCTTCCTTGAGGGTCTCTTCGGCTCCGGCCTTGAAGTCCGCGGCGTTGGGATCCTTCGGGTCGCCGTTGACCATCCACACCGGGCCCGATTTCGGGTCGGTGCCGTCGGCCTTGAGCCCGTCGAGCACGGCCTGGCCCTGCAGATTGCCGATCTTCTTGTTGTCGAACGAGGTGTAGTAGTCGGCCCCTTCGAAGAAGCGGTCGTAGGAGACGACCGGGATCTTCTTCGCTTTGGCCTTCGACAGCGCAGACGAGACCGCAGAGGCATCGACGGGGTCGAGGACGATGGCGTCGACGCCTTCTGTCACGGCCGCTTCGACCTGCTGCTGCTGTTGAGTCGCATCCTGATTGGCATTGCTGTACTTGACGGTGGCGTCAGGATTGCCCTCCTTGACATACTTCTCGAAGTTCGGCTTGTCCAGCGACTCGTAGCGGGTGGTCTTCGATTCGGGAAGGAGCAGCGCGATGGTGACGTCGCCGTCGCCTCCGGATCCGCTGTCAGCTTGATCGTTGCCTTGACCCTTCTGATTGCCGCAGCCGCTGAGCGCAAGAGCGCCGATTGCGACCGAGGCACCGAGGAGGGCCAGCTTCTTCCGGGACTGCAGGTTGTGCCTCATTGTGAACCTTTCAATCATTCTGACAACGTTGTCAGGCTGTTGATTATGATTCGCCGAACGGCGCCTGCTGTCAACTGTTTCGGCAAAAGTTTTCAACGGGAGTCCGGAGGCTCCTCGCCGCTGCCACGAGCGATGACGCACAGCGCATTGTCGAAATCCGACTCGCTACCATTCCCACGACCGTTCCCCGTCGTCTCCTTCCGGATCGGACCGTCCCGCTCGCCGAGGCGGCCCCCGCCACCTCCTGCGCCGTCGGGTTCCGCGGCGGCTCGCAGTCGGCGGACCGCCTCGGCGGCGAGGGATTCGACGTTGCGATCGACGACGGTGACGTCGAGGAGTTCGGCGGTGGGAAAATCATCGATGCCGACCAGGGCCGGCCATTCGCCGAGGCGGCGGCAGGCGTCGATCGCACCTTGGGTCACGGTGGCTGAGAGGGTGATGAGGGCACCGGGGGCGCTGCGGGAGCCGAGCCAGGCGGCGACGACGTTCTTCGCACTGGATTCGTCGTGGGCGTCTTCGCGCATATAGGCGCGCCAGCCGACGCCGTGACGACCCGCGATGGCGTCCTGGACTCCCTGCAGCCGGCGGCCGGCGATGAGACTGGGCGAATGGTCGCCGATGACGCCGAGCGCCACATGTCCGTGGGCGAGCAGCTGTTCGGCGGCGAGTCGACCTGCTTCACGGTCATCACCTGCGACGACGCTGATTCCTGGTCCGTCGACCGCAGGGTCGAGCGAGACGATTCCGGTGCCCGGCGCCGAGGCGGCTCGGGCGTAGATCTCCGCCGCTTCCGGGTGTGCGCGGATGACGATGATGCCGGACAGATCGTTGGCGAGGCATTCGTCGAGGAAGGCTTCCTCACGGTCGGGGTCGTCACCGACCACGGTCACCACCGGGCGCAGGTCGAGGGCCGCGAGTTCAGCTTCCACGGCGGCGAAGGCGCGAGCCTGGAAGGCGTCCCCGGTGTCGGAGAGGACCACGCCGATATAGGGTGAGCGGCCCCCTGCGCGCAGCCGTCTGGCCGTGGGGTTGAGACGGAAGCCGAGTTCTTCGGCGGCGGTCTCGACCTTCTCGGCGGTGGCGGCGGCGACGTGCTTTTCCCCGTTGAGCACGCGGGAGGCGGTCTTGATGCTCACTCCGGCGCGGGCAGCGACCGTGGCCAGGGTCGGCCGATCGTTCTGCTTCGCCATGACCACGCCTTTGAGTCCGAGAACCGGTTCACACTGCTGCACGGTTCCGCACAGGCAACCGTTGGAATGATACTAACCGCTGGGTGTGAGGGAAGAACGCAATCGCCGAGGTGGGGCTCCGTTACGGTGCCCCACCTCGGCGGTTTCGAGTCGGTTCGCTGACTGCTCAGCGAGCCACGGGGTTGTCCATGGTGCCCGCGTAGAGCAGCGATTCTGCCTGGTTGCCGATATCGACCATCTGCTTCGTGTTCTTCAGCTGCAGCCGGTTGAGGCAGGAGTGGGCGAACGACTCGGCCCGCAGGTCGACGTCGCCGCTGACTCCGCGGGCAGCGTCCGGGTGCTCGGCCTCATAGTCGTCGAGGGTCTCGGCGACGATCGCCCAGAACCGGTCGGCCGGCAGCAGTCCGTCAGCATCGAGGATGCCCGACAGGTGGCGCAGAACGCCGTCGAACATATCGGTGAAGACCGACAGGGCCTTCTCCTCCCCCGGCACCACGGCGCGGATGCGTTCGACGTCGGCGGGCAGTTCGCGGTGGCCGAGCACGGCGACCTCCTCACCGATGTCCTTCATGAATGCTCCGGTCACGACGTGGTCGTCGAGAACGAGGATGAGGTTCTCCCCGTGCGGCATGAACACGAGATCGTGCGCGAGCAGCGCGTGCACGAGCGGCTTCAGATAGGACCGCAGGTAGCTGCGCAGCCACTCCGCGGCACTCAGGCCTGAGGCGCTGATGAGCTCACCGGCGAAGGAGACGCCCTCGTGATCCCGATGCAGCAGGGCGGCCATCGTGATGAGCTTCTGGCCCGGATCGACCTGATCGACTGGGTTCTCGCGCCAGAGGGCGGCGAGCATCTTCCGGTGCGGGTTCGTCTCCTTCGTCCGGTGGTAGACGTCGCCGGTGTAGCCGAGTGCGGAGCGTTCCCGCAGGACGCGGAATCCGGCGTCGGCGAAGGCGTCATCGGAGGCGATGAGGTTCGCGACCCAGTCGTTGATGGCGGGGGTGTCACGCATGTACTTCGGCGACAGCCCACGCAGGAAGCCCATATTCTGCACGGCGAGTGCGACTTTGACGTACGGTCCGGTCCGCGAGTGGTTGAAGAACGTGCGCAGGGACTGCTGCGCCTGGTGTTTGTCGAGCCCAACGCCTAACGGCAGCAGATCGCCGCGGGCGATGTCCGCGGCGAAGGTGATCGCCAAGCGATGGTCGGCCTGCCACGGGTGGATCGGCATGAGGTGGAAGTCCGCCGGGTCCTGCCCGGCCGCCCGGATCCGGGAGCCGAAGAGGTCCCTTTCGGCTCCGCTGAGCGCCTCACCGAGGTGGCTCTCCTCGTCGAGTCCGACGCCTAAGGAGAGGTGGCTGTGTTCGCGTCTCACCGCCACCCATTCGATGCGGTTGAGTTCCCCGTTCTCCGGTGCCCACCTGCGGAAGTCGTGGAGTCCGAAACCGATGCGCCCATTGTTCGCAAGGAACCCGGGGTGGCCTTCGGTCATGGCCGCCTCGGTGGTCTGGAAGTCTGCGTCGACGAGGTCGCGTGAGCTCGGGCGATGCCCGGCCCGAGCCTCCTCGAGTTTGAACGCAGCGCCTGCCAGGGTCGAGGCGAGTTCCTCGAGGTAGGTCGAGATGAGGTCCTCGGGGATGGAGAGTTCGTCCTGGAGTTCGACGACGAGTTCCTGGGCATCGAGCGGAACCTCGGACTCATCGCGCCACCGAGTGATGCTGGCTTCATCGATGACCCAGTGTTCGAGCGGCAGGACGCGAGCGGCGAAGGTGTAGCGGGTGGCGCCGTCGATGGTCAGTTCCCAGGTCTGGGCGCCGTCAGCGGGTGCGCCGTTGTCCGTGCCGGAACCGCCTTCGACATCGATCCGGGCCGGGGTGATGAGTCGCTCGTGGGCGAATTCGGACAGAGCCTTGGCGACGAGGTGGCGTTGCACGACGGCGAAGGCATCGGCGTTGAGATGGGAATAGGGTGCGGGCGGCACTGCGGCGCCCTGGCTCGGACGTGATTCGGTCGGCCTCTGATCATCGTGCGATTCCTCGGTCTCGCCGATCAGCGGGGCCAGTGCACTGGCGGCGAAGTCGGCACGCGTGCACACGCTCACCAGTGCCTGCTTCTCGATCTCGCCCATCATGATGGTCGCCTCGGTGACGGGCGTGAAGCCGGCGGCACGGTTCTTCTCGATGATCGCGTCGTTTCGGGCATCGGGTTCGACCACGACACGGCGTGCTCCACGTCCGCCCTGGTCAGCGGGCCTCAGGCAGAAGTCGATGACCTCGGCCATAATGCGGTCGGTGAGTCCGTGTACGGCCGGTCCGGCCGGGGGTGCGACGAGCAGGTGCATCCCGATGTCCTCGGGCCCGGTGGTCAGCGCGCTCTGCGGAATGAGGCTGTCCGGGGTGTAGGTCTCGACGTAGAAGCAGTCGGCGCCGTCGACGGATCCGATCCAGCCGGCGTCGGTGGCGGAGTCGCGGATGCCCTCCAGATAGGTCCGGACTTCGTCCTCATCGAGGTCGGTCATCATCCAATAGCGGGCACGCGGGTGGGTGAGCCATTCGTGGATCCGGTCGGTGTCTCGTTCGACGTCGAGTGGGCGGATGTCCACCCTCGCCGAGGCAGCCGTGAGCTTCACGTCCGTGCCGAGTCCCGTGACTTCGGCGTTCGCATCGGCCGCGGCGGGTGTCGGGGCGGTGCCCTCCGCCTCGGTGGTTTCGGTCGGGGCGGTGCCCTCCGCCTCGGCGGTGTCGTTCGGGTCGGTGGTGTCGTTCGGGGCGGTGATGAGTTCTGTGGTCATACGTGTGACATCTCCTTGGAGTCGTCGAGTGCGAAGGCGGCGGAGTCAGCCTCGGCGGAATCGTTCGCGCCGGCCGAAGCGTTCCCGCCGGTCGAAGCGGCCTGGTCGGCGGTCGCGGTCGAGTTCGCGGATGCCAGCGCGGACGCATCAGATTCATCGGCCGGCACCCCGAAGGTCTGGAAGGCGATAGTGCGTTCGATCGGATACGGCTCTCGGCCGGTCACCTCGGCGAGCACGACCGAGGCCCGCCACGGACCGAAGCCGAGGTCGGGTGCGGTGACGCCGTGGGTGTGCTCTTCGCCGTTCAGGACATGAATCGTGCCCTCGTCGTTGATCGTGTAGTGGCGGCTGACGTCGAGGCGTCCGTGCGAATCGAGGCGCACCTCGTCGCCGAGCGGGCTCAGGAAGTCCGGCACCCGTGACTTGTAACCTGTGGCTGCGACGACGGAACCGGACCTCCTGGTGAAGGTCTCATCCAGTGCCGTGTTGCGGAAACCGAGCAGGTATTCGCCGCTGATCGGATCGATCCGAGCGGTCTCGAGTTCGGCTTCGGAGATGAGATTCGTCAGCAGCTGCCGGCCGCCTCGGCTGAGCCGGTAGAGGGTGTCGTGGATATCGTCGACGAGATCGGCCGAGATGCCCTTGTACAGGGTACGCTGTTCGCGGCCGACGCGTTCGCGCAGCTCGTCGGGCAGGGCGCGGAAGTGGTCGGTGTACTCGGGTGACGTCATTTCCAGAGTGAGCTTCGTGTACTCCATGGGGAAGAACCGCGGCGACCGGGTCACCCAGTCCAAGCGCACTCCACGGTCTTCTGCGTCATCGATGAGGTCGCGGTAGATCTCCGCGGCAGACTGACCGCTGCCGATGATCGTCACCGCACCGGAGTCAAGCAGCGCTTCCCGATTCTCGAGGTAGTCGGCGGTGTGGATGAGCGGTCCGGCACCGGCGGACGGGCCCGATTCGGGGGTCGCGGTGTCTGCCGGATCCGCGGCCCGTTCAACGGCACCGTTCGCCCCGAGTCCCTGGAGGGCAGGCGGCAGCACCGGCTGCGTGCCCACCCCGAGCACCAGATGCCGGGCACGGTAGGTCTCGGTCACCACGATCGAACCGGAGTCGTCGGCCACCTCGGCGAGGACGGTGAAGATTCCGTTCTCCCTGGTCACGGACACGACGCGACGGTTCCAGCGCAGCGATTCCAGCTGGGCGGCGACCCATCGGCAGTATTCGTCGAATTCGGCGCGCAGCGGGTAGAACGATTCGCGGATGTAGAACGGGTAGAGGCGCCGGCGTTCCTTGAGGAAGTTGAGGAACGAGTACGGCGACGTCGGGTCGGCCATGGTGACGAGGTCGGCGAGGAAGGGCACCTGGATGGTCGAGCCCTCGATCATCATTCCCGGGTGCCACCGGAATTCGGACCGCTGGTCGAGGAAGACCGCGTCGACGTCGGGCAGCGGATCCGACAGCGCTGCCAGGCCGAGTCCGAAGGGACCGATGCCGACGCCGAGGATGTCATGGATGTGCGTGGAATCTGCGCTCATGCTGCGCCTCCTTCGGTCGCGGTGCCCTCGAGATCCCGACCGGCGAGGATGCCGTGTCCGGTGGCGCGCACGAGGTCGAGGACGGCGGTGACATCATCGATGCTGGTGTCGGGGTTGAGCAGGGTGAGTTTGAGCCACGGTGTGCCGTCGATGACGGTGCGGGCGACGGCGGCGCGGCCGGAGCGGAAGAGGACCCGGCGGATCAGTGGAACGAGTTCGTCACACGCTTCAGCGCTGGTGGCCGCCGGGGTGAACCGGAAGAGCACCGTGGACAGGTCCGAGGCACCGAGCACGTCGAAATCCGCCTGATCTTCGAGCAGTGCGCGGACGTCGGCGGCGAGGTCGCAGATCGTGTCGATCATCGCTCCGATCTCGCCTGCCCCGCGGGCGCGCAGAGTCATCCAGAGCTTGAGTGCGTCGAAACGCCGGGTGGTCTGCAGGGACTTGTCGACCTGGTTCGGTTCGGCGTCGGCTTCGAGTGCTTCGGCTTCCGGGTTGAGGTAGTCGTGGTGGTGGATCGTCGGCGCGAACAGGCTCGCGTCTCTGATCAGCAGGGCAGAGGAGGACACCGGCTGGAAGAACGTCTTGTGGAAGTCGATGGTCACCGAGGTGGCCCGACTGATCCCGTCGAGCAGGTGGGCACGAGCCGGGGCCCAGAGCAGACCACCGCCGTAGGCGGCGTCGACGTGCAGCCACACGTTCGCGGCTTCGCAGACCTCGGCGATGGTCTCGAGCGGATCGATGACGCCGAGGTCGGTGGTTCCGGCGGTGGCGACGACGGCCATGGGGATGGCGTCGTGTGCTTCGATCGACAGCAGGCTCGCGTTGAGCGCTTCGGCGTCCATGCGGCCGGAGGCGTCGGTCGGGACGGTCACGACCGCCTCGGCGTCGAGGCCGAGGAGGAACGCCGCACGGGAGACGGAGAAGTGGGCCTGATCGGTGGCGAGGATCCGCAGCCGGGACAGTGCCTCGCGGCGGATCGGGACGGTGGAGCCGCCTCGGCGAGGTTCGGCATCATCGGAACCGGCGCGGTCGAGCTCGTTCGCGTCATCGGACCCGGCCCGGTCGGGCTCGTTCGCGTCATCGACGAGTCCGGTCAGGACGTTTTCGCGGGCGAGGAACAGTGCCTGGAGGTTCGATTGGGTGCCTCCGGAGGTGAAGATCCCGTCGCCGGAGGAGAATCCGAGGTGTCCGCAGGTCCAGTCGACGAGGCGGCGCTCCATGAGGGTGGCGACCTCGGACTGGTCGTAGGTGTCGACCGAGGTGTTGATGGCTGCGAGCATCGCCTCGGCGGCGACGGCGGGCACGGCCACGGGGCAGTTGAGGTGGGCGACGTAGCTGGGGTGGTGGAACCACACCGCATTGTCGGCGTAGAGGGCGTCGACTTCGCGCAGGGCCTCGGCGTTGCCGACGCCGGGGGTGTCGAGGTCGACGGCGTCGACGGCGGCCTGGAGCTGGCTGCGGTCGTTCGCCGAGGTGGCCGCCTCGGTGGCGTGGAAGCGTCGGCCGAGCGAGTCGACGACGTCGTGCATGAGCGCCGTATACTCGTCTGCGCTGTGGGCGCCGAGCAGAGCGTCGGTGCAGGTGGTGGGAGTCGAATCCTGGGGAGTCGAGTCAGGGTGGGGAATCTCGGGGATGTGAAGGGGTGCTGCGGGTGGTGTCGCTTCGGTGTCAGAGAGCAGAGAAGTCGTCACTGTGAGGTTTCCTCCTTCGATGAGCGAACCGCGGAGCGCGGTTGGCATTAGGGAAACCTACCCTAAGTGTCACGCTTTTCGAAGGGCGTTCGCCGGACCTCCCCGACTACGGGAGTAGCATCCTGACCTGGGGTGATGCCGTCCTTCCCAGCGCTGGCAGGGCAAGGCGACCGTTCGCACTACGGGTGCATCGCCTGGAAAATGCGCACGTGGCATTCATCACATCAGGGTGTGCCATCCAGCATCGTGAGACAGCAGGGCCCCACAGATCGGCGATTCTCTGGTCGATCCCCGGCGTTTCAGCCGGGCAAAACGCCCTGGATCGACCAGACAATCGGCCCAGATGCTGAGGTTCTGCACCCGTGGGGACTTCCGTGCACGAGGCACCCGCGGTCGCAAGCTCGCAACCGCCGGCCCGCGGTCGCATGCCCAAGCTCGCTTCGGACACATATGCAAGAAGCCGCAGCCGCCGCGAACAAGCGGGAACTGCGGCTTCTCAACAATCAGGGGCCCAGATCCTCGACCCAGGAGCCTCCCTACATCACTTCACGACGTAGTTCGGGGCCTCCACGGTCATCTGAATGTCGTGCGGGTGGCTTTCCTTCAGCCCCGCAGTGGTCAGGCGGACGAACTTGCCCTTGGCCTTGAGGTCGTCGATGGTGCGCGCGCCGACGTAGAACATCGTCTGGCGCAGACCCCCGGTGAGCTGGTGGGCGACCTGCTTGAGGTGGCCGCGGTAGGCGACTCGGCCTTCGATGCCCTCGGGAATGAGGTCGGTATCGGTGGCGATATCGGCCTGGAAGTAACGGTCCTTCGAATACGACTTGCCCTTGCGCGGGGCCATCGCACCGAGCGACCCCATGCCGCGGTAGGCCTTGTACTGCTTGCCGTTGACGAAGATGAGCTCACCTGGTGACTCGTTGCAGCCGGCCAGCAGAGACCCGAGCATCACGGTGTCGGCGCCGGCGACCAGGGCCTTGCCGATGTCACCTGAGTGCTGGAGACCGCCGTCGGCGACGACCGGCACGCCGGCCGCACGAGCGGCCTGAGCGGCGAGGTGGACGGCGGTGACCTGCGGGACACCGACACCGGCGACGACGCGGGTGGTGCAGATCGATCCGGGACCCACACCGACCTTGACGGCGTCGACTCCCGCATCGACGAGCGCCTGCGCGCCTTCCTTCGTGGCGACGTTGCCGCCGATGATCTGCACGCTCGCGAACGCCGGGTCGGACTTGACCTTCTTGATCATGTCGGTGACTCCGCGGGCGTGACCGTTCGCGGTGTCGACGACGAGGACGTCGACGCCCGCCTCGGCGAGCATTCCGGCACGCTCATAGGCGTCGCCGTAGAAGCCGACGGCGGCACCGACACGCAGGCGGCCTTCGTCGTCCTTCGTCGCCAGGGGGTATTCCTCGGTCTTGACGAAGTCCTTGACGGTGATGAGGCCCTGGATGACGTTGTCGTCATCGACCAGGGGCAGCTTCTCGACTTTGTGTTCGGCGAGCAGCTCGAACGCCTTTTCGGCGGCCACGCCGACGGGCGCGGTGACCAGGGGCATCTTCGTCATGGTCTCGGCGACAGTACGGGTGGGGAATTCGCTGCGGGTGACGAAGCGCAGGTCACGGTTGGTCACGATGCCCACGAGCACATTGTTCTCATCGACGACGGGAAGTCCGGAGATGCGGTACTTGCCGCAGATCTCGTCGAGTTCTTCGAGTGTCTTCTCCGGAGTGATCGTCAGCGGGTCATTGATCATGCCCGATTCGGAGCGCTTGACGTAGTCGACCTGGTCGGCCTGATCTTCGGCTGAGAGGTTGCGGTGGATGATCCCAAGACCGCCGATGCGGGCCATGGCGATGGCCATGCGCGATTCGGTCACGGTGTCCATAGCGGCCGAGACCAGCGGGATGTTGAGCTCGATCTCCTTGGTCAGCCGGGAGGAGGTGGAGGCTTCGGAAGGGATGACATCGGTGTCGCCTGGCAGGAGGAGGACATCGTCATACGTGAGACCCGTGAGGGAGAACGGATCGTTTGCGGCCTGTGATTCCTGCTCAGGATTCCCCATGAAAACAGCCTTTCGACGCGAAGATACGGTGGCTCAATGGTATCGGAGCGAGAGAGCCACCCGCTATGGGTTCAAGTACCGAGCACTGTGAGACTGGCTACACGGAATACGCTGTCGTGACAGTACAGTCACCCAGGTCGCCCCAGGTCGCCCCAGGCACCCGAGGAGCACCTACCGCCCCTCCCCCACAGACCGTGCGAGATCGAGCGTCGAGGCTTCGGAATCGTCGAGGTGGATGCGCAGGAGCCCTTCGGCTCCCTGACGGTCTCCGGACTTCATCTTCTCGAGGATGTCCCGGTGCGGATTCGCCCAGTGCGAGTGGTACTTCCCCGGTTCCGAAGAGCGGGAGAACGTCGTCGACAGCCGCGCCATGAGGTTGAGGTAGAACTCGTCGAGCAGCGGTGAGCCGAGCAGTCCGACGATCGCCCGATGAAACGACGCCGAGTGTTCCTGCGCATCTGCCCAGGTTTCGTTCTTCGGTGCGGTTTCGGCGCGGATGACGGAGGCCTCGACGGCGGCCATCGCCTCGTCGGTGGCGTCTTGTGATTCCTGGACGGCGCGGATCTCGAAGACCCTGCGGGCGCGGTAGAGGTCCTTGAGTTCGTCGATGCCGAAGGTGGAGACGAAGAAGCCCCGGTTGGGCTCCTGAGTGAGCAGCCCGGCGTGGCGCAGCAGGCTGAGCGATTCGCGGGCGGTGTTGCGCGAGACGTTGAATTCCTTGGCCAAGGCACCATCGCGGACGGGGCTTCCTGCCGGGTATTCACCGTCGGTGATACGGGTGCGGACAAGGGCGACGATGGCCTCTGAGGTGCATCCGGGGGCGTTTGGACTCATAACACCAGGCTACCGGGTTTCGCCTGATTCGGAGCTGACCGCAGCAGGATCGAGCTCGAGTGCGCTCTTGAACCGTCGTCTCAGCCCGGTCAGCGGATCATCGAATGCGATCTCCGCGGCCAACAGCTGCAGCGGTGACGTGAAGTCGTACGGATCAGGGCCGACATCGACCGGATAGACCGGATCACCGAGGATCGGCGGCCCGAGCGCGTTCATATGCACCCGCAGCTGGTGTGTCTTGCCCGTGATCGGTTCGAGCACATACTCCGCGATCTCCCCCCCTCCCCGAGGTGGCCCTGCGACCGATTCCACCGACCGTTCCCGTGAGGAACCGTCCCCTCCCCGAGGCGACCCCGAGACCGATCCCATCGACCGTTCCGGTGCGGACCTTTCCCCTACCCGAGGCGGCCCTGCGGTCCCAGCATCGCTCGGCGGCGAGATGGTGCGAAGCAGCCGGATGCGGCTGATCGCATTCGGCTCACCGTCTACTTCGAGGACCTGCCGACCGCCGACAGGTTTGACCAGACGTGATTTCCTCACCAGCGGAAACTCCAGATCGGCCGGTGGAGGCGGCGCCAGGGCACGGTAGGTTTTGTGCACCTTCCGGTCTTGGAACAGTCGCTGGTAGCGGCCGCGTGTTTCGGGCCGTTTCGACAGAACGAGCAGGCCGGCGGTGATCCGATCGAGGCGGTGGATGGCGACGAGATCGGGCTGGTCGAGGTCCACGCGCAGACGGGTGACGACGCATTCGCGGACGAAGCGTCCGTTCGGGGTGCTGGCCAGGAAGTGGGGTTTGTCGACGACGAGGAGGTCATCGTCCTCGAACACGATGCCGACCTCGAAAGGGATCCGCTCTTCGGGCGGTACGGGGCGATGGAAGAAGTAGAACCCGCCGGGGATGACCGGATCGTCCCAGGTCACCGGGTGCCCCTCCTCGTCGCGCATATCCCCTTCGGTCAGCAGCGCCCGTCTGGACTCGGGGGCCGCCTCGGGGAATTCGGTTTCGAGCCACTCTCCGATCGAATCGGGAACGGGCAGGTGGTTCTTCGCGTGGGTGGCCTTGCCTCCGGGGGCGCGCAGCGCGGTCGCCGAGATTCCCTCTCGAGGCGGAAGCGGACTGCGGGGCATTGAACCAGTCTAAGCCGGGCCTCCGTGATCACGGTCGGCCGCGCACCGGCGCGGAACCGCATGAGGGCTGCCGCAGACCGCCGATCGACGACGTTTCCCGCAAAACTCCGAGACGCTTTCGAAATCCCAACGCGTCAGCACCTATGGTGGGACACATGGACCGTACCGAGCTCACGCAGGACTTCCTCTGCGAGAAGGTCGTCACGCCGATCGTTCTCGCGATGTTCGCCGATTACGAGTGGGACAGCATAGCGATGCTCCACGATCCCGATGACGATCGCCGCACCATTGCGAGGGTCGTCGTCGCCGGAGAAGCCGTCGAAGTCCTCCTCGATTTCCCCGGCAACGAGGAGAGCCTCTATGACATGCAGGAGCGGCTCGTCGACGAGTTCAGGACCTTCATCGACAGGTCCGAATTCGGTGCGCGTCGCACATCGGGATGGGAGGCCGATACGTTCAATGCCGAACGCACACCGCCCGCGGTGACCCGCACTCCCCGACCGGACTTCGTCGGCCCGTCGGAATGCACGAAACGTCACCTGCGCAATCGCGGTCGGGTCATGCGCATCGACCGCCGCCGGTGCGTCTCCGCTCACCGTCGCGGCTGAGGTCTCAGCTGTTCTGAGGATGACCGCCGTTCTGCGCGGCGCCTTCGGCGGTTCAGCACAGTTTGAAGTGGGCAGCCCAGGTTTTAAACCGGGCCGCCCACCTCAAACTGTGCTCGATGCTTCGTGGCCGGCACCGTCGCGGCCAGAACGCTCACGCCCGTTCGACGAGGACGTCGATGTCGACTCCGTCGGGCAGCGCTCCGTACTCGCGCCCCCGATCGACACGGCGGCGGGCCCTGGGCGAGACCGGTGACCTCGCCCGACGGACATCAATCACTTCTTCATCCTGCGTCGCTGGCGGAAGCCGGGTCCCCGGGCGATGAAGACTCCCGATCCGATGCTGCCGCGGACTCGGATGGTGGGGTATCCCTCCTGTGCGAACTCATTGGCCTTGAACGTGATGACGGAGATCGGGCTTCGAGCGAGCCCCGTGGGGTCGACTCCCCAGCTGTCGGGCACGATGAGCTTGAGTGTGCCGGTGCGGGCTGCGACGTCGATGTCGATGATCTCGAGGTCGGTGTCCACGTCGAGGAAGTTGAGTTCGAGCACCACTCCTGCGGGCTCGCAGCGCAGATATGGCTTCACCGGCCAGCGACCGCGTTTGGTGAGGCCCGTCCACGGCGAGCGCAGGACCTCCCGGTTGCCGGGAGACTCACCGGGGCGTGTTTCCATACGCGAACCGTCCTGGGTTCCGCTGACCACAGTCCCCGAATGTTCCGACGGCAGCTCGGTGACGATGTCGGCGAGGACTCGATCAAGGTCGGTGGGATATCGCGCGACTGCAACGAGTTCCATGCGGTCGTCGAGTTCTTCGACAGTGATCCTTCCGTCGCCGGCAGCGGTCCTCAAGACCTCAATGGCAGCATCTCGTTCGGCGTCGCCGATGCGCACGGCCCGGTCACGGTGGTCAGGGTGGCGATCGTCTTCAGACACTTTCATCTTCCTTCCGCAGCGGTTCCGACAATACCGGTACCTCCGCCCTTTTCTCTGCGGCCGCCGTACTCACAGAGAGCGCGCTGCCCCTCTTCTGCAGAATCACCCGCCATAACGCGGTGGCGGCGAGTGTGGACGGACCGAGCCGTTATGATCTCGAGCCTACGCCAGTCGCCTTGGCCCGCGCGCCTCACACGGTTTCGAGCGCCTCGACGGGGCTGATCGACGTCGCCGCGCGGGCGGGTTCGCGGCTGGCGATGAACACGGCGACGAGGGTGCCGACGATGACGGCGATGACGACCGCCCAGGGCACGCTCGGGGCGAAGAGGCCGAGCAGGGGCGACAGCAGAGTCAGCGCGCCGACCCAGCCGAAGCCGATGCCCAACGGAACCGCGACCACGCAGGCGGTCAGGCTCAGCTGCAGACCTTCGGCGGCGATCATCCTGCGCACGCGCTTCGGGGTCTGGCCGAGGGCCATGAGCAGTCCGATCTCCTGAGTGCGCTGGCGCACGGAGAGCATGAGCGTGTTCGCGACGCCGATGACGGCGATGATCACGGAGAAGAGGATGAGGGCGAGCGCGAACAGCATCGACTTGTCGATGACGGTGGCCAGCGCGTCCTCGAGGCCTCCCCAGCCCTCCTCGCCGAGTGATCGCGCATACCGCAGCATCTGATCGCGGAAGGTGGTCATGGCGGTGGCGAACATGACGATGAGCGTGATGCCGATGACGAGCCCGATGACCGTGCGCGCGTTCCGGGTGGGGTGACGGGCGATCGTCGAGGCGGCCAACCGGGACACCGCGGTGCGCCCGCACAGCCGGCCGATCGCCGACTGCAGGGGCGGCAGGATCCACGGGTGCCCGATGATGACGCCGAGGAAGGTCAGCCCCGATCCGAATGCGGTCAGCACCACGCTCATCAGGCTGATCCGATGGTCGGCGGCCCCGATCACGGCGTTGACCAGGAACGTCAGCCCCATGGACAGCAGAACCAGCGAGGCGGTGAGTCCGCCGAGTGAAGCGCGGGCATCCTCGGGCCGGCTCTCAACCGCCTGCGAGGTCGCCTCGATTGGTGAGATCCCCGTGATGCGGCGCGCTCCCAGGTACGCCGACAGCCAGGTCACGATGATGGTGGCGAGCGCGGGAACGGCCATGGTCGGGGTGAGG
Source organism: Brevibacterium sp. S22 (assembly GCF_004745485.1). Lineage (GTDB taxonomy): Bacteria > Actinomycetota > Actinomycetes > Actinomycetales > Brevibacteriaceae > Brevibacterium. The sequence continues at coordinate 15,611 of NZ_RHFG01000021.1, read as the reverse complement.
AGGGCGACCTCCTCGGTGATGGAATCGCCGAGGTAGTTCTGCGCCGCCGTCGCCAGCCCGGTCGACGCGGCGAAGGCGAGCACCGCGGCGGGAACGGAGATGATCAGCCCCTCCACCGAGGCGGCCCTGCGCAGCCGTTTCGACGACGCCCCGATGAGCCGCAGCAGAGCCAGTTGGCGGCTGCGGCCGGCGATGATGATCGAGAACGTGTTCGCGATGACGATCGCGGACACGAAGAGGGCGATGAGGAAGAAGGTGAACCCGACCATCGACAGCAGACTCTGCGCAGTCTCGGATTCGGCGATGATCTTCGCCGAGGACAGCCACGCGGTCAGGATCGCGATGCCCTGCATGATCGCGGTGCCGAAGAGCGCGGCGATGAAGACGACGAGGACGCTGGGAAAGAACTGCCGCGGGTTGGTCCGGATCTCGCGCAGCGGATTCATCGGCTCACCGCAGATTCGGCGCGTTCGTCGATATCGAGCATGGTCGCGGCGATCGCCTCGGCGCTGATGGCGTCGGCCAGCTCTGTCACCGGGGTGCCGTCGGCGAGGAAGATGACGCGGTCGGCGTGGGCGGCGACGATCGGGTCGTGGGTGACGAGCACGATCGATTGGCCGAAGTCTCGGACGGCGTCACGCATGATCGCCATGACTTCGCGACCGGACTTCGCGTCGAGATTTCCGGTCGGTTCGTCAGCGAAGAGGATGTCGGGGCGGGTCGCCAGAGCGCGAGCGATGGCGGTGCGCTGCTGCTGGCCGCCGGAGAGCTCATTGGGCCGGTGCTTGAGCCGATCCTCCAACCCCAGGCGCTGGACGACCGTGGCGATCCAGGAGCGTTCGTCGGCGTTGGGTCGGCGGTCGTCGAGTTCGAAGGGCAGCCGGATGTTCTCTTTGACGTTGAGCGTGGGCACGAGGTTGAACGATTGGAAGACGAACCCGATCCGGCGACGGCGCAGGGCGGTGAGGTCATCGTCGCGCAGCTTCGTGATCTCCTCCTCGCCGAGGTGGACCGTGCCCGAGGTGGGTCGGTCGAGACCGGCGAGGACGTGCATGAGAGTGGATTTCCCCGAGCCCGAGGGCCCCATCACCGCGGTCAGACGAGCCGGTGCGATGTCGAGGCTGACTCCGCTGAGGGCCGTGACCGCGGCCCCTTTCGGATCGAAGACCTTCGATACGTCGCGGAGTCGGGCGATGGGCATCGTCGGGCCGGTGGTCATAGATTCCCTCATGCGTCGGTGCAAGCTGTCTCTTCCAGACTAACGAGGATCGGCGCTCAGAAACATGAAAAGCGACTGGCCAGTAGGTGTGAGCCAGCTGTGCGACTGAAGATGTGAGGACTTTTCATCGTCTGCGTGCAGATGCCCGGGCGCGCACATCTGCATGCTTCGGGTCAATGAAGCCGAGTTCGACCGGGACACGGATACGGTCCGAGTCGACTTCGCTCACCTGCGTGAACAATGAGTGCGCGACTAGCTCACTTTGCGGACAGATCTCGACGACGACCCGTCGAAGCGACCGAGCGTCGCCTTAGCCACGCCTCGCACACGGCGGTTGAGCGTCCGTCTCCAGCTTCGAACCGTGCGAGCAGCCCGGACAGAGCGCATGTTCTCCTGCTTCTCCAGCTTGGCTTTGCTTGCCTGCAGTTCTTCCGTCGCTTCCTTCGCCTGCCTCTTCGCCACTGCCAGCTGACGATCGCGCTTGGCCAGCAGCAGACCGTAGTCTTCGATCGATGTCAGCCGCGCACGATTCGCGCTCGGTGTGGAGCCGAATCGGTTCTCCAGTTCCTCGGCGTGGAAGAAGCCGGGCGCTGGAACGGATGAAGCACTGGGCTTCTCCCCCGAACCGTCACCGACAGTGTGTGCCACGACGAAGTCCCACCAGTCTCCATGCTCGGCGCGACGACGAGCGGCGCTGTCCTTCAGCGCATCGGCGATGGCCTGGCGGTTCTCGGCTACCCCGATCCCTGTCTCGACGACGTCATCGACGGAGTCCACCGGGAGGACGAACTGCTCCATACCGACGTTCTCGGCGGCTCCGCGCATACGGATGGACGAGTAGAGGTTCGGCACAAGAGAGATGAACGGCACTGCGGCAGCGCCGGCGAAGATCCCCGCATGGTAGCGGGTGCCGATGACGAATTCGGCCTTCTCCGTCAAGGCGATGAGTTCACGAGCGGTGAGCATTCGGGTAGGCGTGACGGAGTCGCGACCGACCTCGGCAGCGATCTGAATATCGGTGAGCTGGTCGCGTGTCGGCGAAGCGGGCGGCAGTCCGCCGCCATGGGGCACCAGCAGCACATTGAGACCGGTCTCATCGGTGAGACGGCGAGTGATTTCGACGAGGTGCGCGTGATAGGCACCGTCGGAGAGCACCGGTGACGACGCCTTCTCGGCAAAGCTGGCCAGGATGAACGGCTCTGCGGTCAGATCGTCGACAGCGCGGCGGTCTTCTTCGCGTGCTTCGAGTGAGAACGCATCGTCGACCTGCCTGCGCACAACGGCGCGTTTGCCCCCGACTTCTTTGGCGAACGTTGTCGTATAGCTCTCCCGGCTGCCGACGAACTCGGCATCGGCCAAGAACTCGTAGACGAGCTTGCGGTCCTCGTCATAGATGAGAGGGCCGAGAGTCTGGCTGGTCAGAGCGTAGGGTTTGCCCAGCAGCTGCGCGATCCGCCCCAGAGTCACCCGCTCATAGATGTGATGGGCGAACATCGAATTGAGATTCCCGCCGCCGGCGATGAGCACCGCGTCGGAAGCGCGCACGGCGTCGATCACCTTCAGGGCCGGGTCCCCTGCTTTGAGAGAGCTTCGGGCACCATTGGTCTCGACATGCTCGAGCACCTTCTCCATCCGCGCGATGTTCGGCTCACGGTCACGTCTGTAGCCGATCCGCGCGATGGCATCGACCCCGTACATCTCCGCCGCGTAGTCCGGTTCACCGGCGATGAGGGTGATTTCGATGTCGGTGCGCGCGCGGAGGGCATCAATGGCCAGTTCGGTCATCGCCTCATCGCCGAGGTGGTAGAACCGGCTCCAACCGACATCGCCGATCATCGTTATGCGTTTCATATCTCCCTTGGATCTGGTGGCCCGGTCAGGACCCGAGGTCGAGGGTCCGCACACCGCGGCTGGATGCAGGCCCAGAACGTGAGCCTTCGCGACAACATAGTCACGACAGACCTCGGGAAGGTGAATGTCGCGCGACTGCCGAATGAACAGACGCGGGAACGGTGGGGCCGCCTCGGCGAGGAGGGGAGACCGCTCCGCCTGTCACTGCGGATCCGACGGAAAACGCGCGGCGACCTCGGTGAGGGTGAATGCACCAGTGGCCCGGAACTTCATGTTCCGGGCCACTGGTACGGGTCAGAGGTGACTCAGTCCGAGCGGATCGCTCAGTCCTCGTCCTCGTCTTCCTGCTTCTCGACGACCAGGGTCTCAGTGGTGAGAACCAGGGCGGCGATCGAAGCGGCGTTGCGCAGCGCCGAGCGGGTGACCTTGACGGGGTCGATGATTCCGGCACCGATGAGGTCGCCGTAGTCACCGATTGCGGCGTTGTAGCCCTGGCCCGACTCGAGGTCGGCCACCTTGGCGACGACGACATAACCGTCCTGGCCTGCGTTCTCGGCGATCCAGCGCAGCGGCTGGACGACTCCGCGCTTGACGATGTCAGCACCGGTGAGTGCGTCACCGGACAGACCGAGGTCGTTGCCGTCGAGGACCTTCGCGGCGTGGATCAGAGCCGATCCACCACCGGCGACGATGCCCTCTTCGATGGCGGCACGAGTAGCGGACACAGCGTCTTCGACGCGGTGCTTGCGCTCCTTGAGCTCCACCTCGGTGGCGGCGCCGACCTTGATGACGGCGACTCCGCCGGAGAGCTTGGCCAAGCGCTCCTGCAGCTTCTCGCGGTCCCAGTCGGAATCGGTGTTCTCGACCTCGGCACGGATCTGAGCGACACGACCGGCAACAGCATCGTCGGCACCTGCACCATCGATGATCGTGGTGTTGTCCTTGGTGACGGTGATGGTGCGGGCGTTGCCGAGCTCTTCCAGGGTGACCTGGTCGAGCTTCATGCCCATGTCCGGGGTGACGACCTGGCCGCCGGTGAGGACGGCGAGGTCTTCGAGGATGGCCTTGCGGCGGTCACCGAAGCCGGGAGCCTTGACGGCGGCGACATTGATGATTCCGCGCAGCTTGTTGACGACCAGGGTCGACAGAGCTTCGCCCTCGATGTCCTCAGCGATGATGAACAGCGGCTTGCCGGCCTGCTGCACCTTCTCGAGGACGGGCAGGAGCTCCTGGATGTTGGAGATCTTGCCCTGGTTGATCAGGATGAGTGCGTCGGAGAGCACAGCTTCCTGACGATCGGCATCGGTCACGAAGTGCGGCGACAGGAAGCCCTTGTCGAACTGCATTCCTTCGGTGATCTCGAGCTCGACGGCGGCAGCCTGCGACTCGTCGATCGTGATGACGCCGTCCTTGCCGACCTTGTCGAAGGCATCGGCGATCAGCGAGCCGATCTCAGGCGACTGAGCGGACAGTCCGGCAACGTGCGCGATCTCCGAGGAGTCGGCGACGTCGCGGGCGATGGTGCCCAGCTGCTCCGAGACGGCCTCGACGGCGGTCTCGATGCCGCGCTTGAGCTGACCGGGTGCGGCGCCTGCGGCGACGTTGCGCAGTCCTTCGTTGACGAAGGCCTGAGCAAGAACGGTCGCGGTGGTGGTTCCGTCACCGGCGATGTCGTTGGTCTTGGTGGCGACTTCCTTGGCCAGCTGTGCGCCGAGGTTCTCGTACGGATCGTCGACCTCGACCTCACGGGCGATGGTCACACCATCGTTCGTGATCGTGGGAGCTCCCCACTTCTTGTCGAGCACGACATTGCGGCCCTTGGGCCCCAGCGTCACCTTGACGGTGTCGGCGAGGGTGTTGACACCCTTTTCGAGTGCACGACGAGCTTCGTCGTTGAATTCCAATGATTTAGGCATTCGTCCTCCTGTCTGCGGGTTAGTTGTTCAGGGGATTCAGCCGATGACTGCGAGCACGTCGCGAGCCGAGAGCACGAGGAACTCTTCACCTGCGTACTTGACTTCGGTGCCTCCGTACTTGGAGTAGATGACCTTGTCGCCGACGGCGACGTCGACCGGCACGCGGTTTCCGTTGTCAGCAACGCGGCCTGGGCCGACTGCGACAACTTCGCCTTCCTGAGGCTTTTCCTTGGCGGTTTCGGGAATGACCAGACCACTGGCGGTAGTCTGTTCTGCTTCGACCTGACGGATGACAATCCGATCTTCGAGTGGCTTGATGGAGACCGACATATCGGGCCCTCTCCCTTCGCTGGGTTCTTCTTCATCGAGTCAGACGGCGGCTTCTGCCATGAACCTCTCGTCGTCGCGGGTGCCGAGCGATTCGACCGTCTCATGAAACTGGCACTCAATGAGTGCTAGTGCTAATTCGACTCTAGAACGCTCTTAGCACTCGGTCAACTTGAGTGCCAAGGTTTCGTCATGCTCTGGGCGAAAGTTCAGATTAGGGCCCTGAAGACCGGGCCGGCAGGGAGAGTTCGGAGGAGTACAGCACGCCCGGCCGAGCGCGCGGAAACTGAGAAGCGCGGGCCCCGAGGATTTCTCCTCGGGGCCCGCGCTCCTTGCTGACCGCCTCAGCTCAGTTGTCGATATCTGTTGTCAACGGCGGCCAGAGCTCGTTGCCGATCAGGCGCAGGTCCACTGTCCCCAGCCGGCTTCGGCCTGGAGCTTCTTCGCACGCTGGAACTGCTCCTGCGGGCTGGCGTCGGACGGGTTGCCGCTGCCGCCCATGGAGTGCCAGGTCTGCGGAAGGAACTGGAACAGACCGAAGTGCGTGCCGTTCGAGGCCTTGGGATCGAAGTTCGACTCGCACTCGACGACCTGGTACCACTTGGATCCGGGTCCGCCCAGCATGTCCTTGATCTCCTGCGTGCTCATCGAGCCGCCGCCGGAGCCGGAGCCACCGCCGGTGCTCGAGTCGCCGCCGGAGTCACCGGAATCGCCGGAGTCGGAGCCACCGGAGTTGCCGGAGTCGGATCCGCCGGTGTCAGCCGGGGTCTCCTTCTTCTTAGTTCCCTGAACGACGACCTTGGTCTTGGGTTCGGAGAGGACCTTCTCGTCCTTCTTCTCCTTCTTGACCTCGTCGCCGTTGATCGTCTTGACCTTGTAGACGACCTGCTTCTCGCCGTCCTTGCCCTGGGACTCGACCTTGGTCTCGCCCTCATAGAGGGAATCGGACTTCTTGGTCTCGACTTCGGCCTTGATGGCCTGCTTGTCCTTGACGGTCTTGTTCTCGACGCGGTTGACGGTGAGAACCTGGCCGTCGGAGAGCGAGGCGGACATCGGCACGGAGAGGAAGTCGTCCTTCTCGAGCTTGACGCCCGTTTCCTTGAGCGCTTCCTTCGCGGTGCCCACGGCAGCTGAGACCTTGTGGTCCTTGCCATCGGCGACGACGGTGAGGTCCTTCGACGTGGTCACGTCGATGTCGTTGCCCTTTTCCTTCAGCCGCTGGTTGGCCTTCGCGTTGAGGTCGGCGCCCTTCGCGTCCACACCGAGGTCGGCCAGAGCCTGACCCACGGTGTTCGCGTTGGTCCATTCGTTCGTTTCTTTGCCATCGACGGACAGCGCAACCTTCTTCGCCGTGTTGACGGTGATCGTCATGTCACGGTCGACCTTGGTGCCCACACCGGGCTTGACGTGGTCGCGCTTATCAACATCGATTTCGTGGCTGTCGAGGATGTCCCCGACGGTTCCACCGAAGGTTCGGATCTCCTCGGCCTGTCCGTTGACCTCCAAGGTCACAGGCTTGTTCATGGTCACAACTGCGCCCGTGCCACCGACGAGTCCGGTGATCACGACCGCCTGTGCGGCGATCTGAACCTTGCGGTTCTTCAGAAAATCAATCACAAAAATATCCCTGAGCAGAGTTTATCGACCTGTTCACTGTAACCGATTCGTTACACGCTTCGCAAAATATCACGGAAATGTAACGGTGTGAGTTTCCTGAAGGCCCGTCTGACCTGGAGTTCCCCGTGTTTCTGGGGCATTCCCGTTCGTGATATTTCCTCGCCGAGGCGGCCCTGCGTACCGTTATCTCGCTCACAGAACGACGGCCTGAGCCCGGTCTGCCGGCTGCAGTTTCCCGGCGGGTGCGGCTTCCCGACAGTTGCCGCTTCACACCGGCTGCAGTTTCTCGGCGGGTGAAGTCTCAGTCCCAGCTGCCGAGGGCTCGCTCTGCGTTGTTCCACACGGCAGCGCACAGATCCTCTTCGTTCATCCCGCGCACCTCGGCGAGTTTCCGCGCCGTGATCGCGGTGAGGTAGGGCCCTCCCGGCTTCCCGCGGTGCGGGTGCGGTGTGAGGAACGGAGCGTCGGTCTCCGTCAGCAGCAGTTCGAGCGGCGCCGCGGCCGCGGCCCGACGCAGCTCATCGGCGTTCTTGAACGTGAGGTTGCCGGCGAAGGACATGAAGTAGCCAGCCTCGGCACACTCACGAGCCATCGCTTCGTCACCGGAGTAGCAGTGGAAGATCGTGACCTCGGGGGCGCCTTCCTCTTTGAGGATGCGCAGCACATCGGCGTGGGCCTCCCGATCGTGGATCTGCAGGGCACGTCCGGTGCGCTTGGCGATCTCGATGTGGGCGCGGAAGGAGCGCTGCTGTTCGGCCACTCCTTCTTCACCCGTACGGAAGTAGTCGAGGCCGGTCTCCCCCACCACACGCATGCGCTCGTGCGAGTTCACGAGAGATTCGATCTCGGTGAGCGCGTCGTCGAGCAGACCTCGCTCGGCCAGTCGCGGTGCTTCATTCGGATGGAGAGCCGCTCCCCCGAGCATCCACGTCCGACCGGCGGTCGGCGGCGCGGGAACGGAGGCGGAGTCGGTGATTCCGGCCGCCTCGGTGGTACCTGGGTACTGAGAGGCGACGAGTTCGGTCGTCCACCGGGCCGCCGGAAGGTCGCAGCCGATCTGGACGACGCGACGGACCCCCGCCTCGGCGGCGGTGTCGTGGAAGAAGTCCAGCGACGGGAACTCTTCGTCCTCGCTCGGTGTCACCTCGGGTTCGGGCTCGCCGGCACCCAACGGCAGCCGCACACCCGTGCAGATGTCGAGGTGGGTGTGGGTGTCGACGACGGGGTGAGCGAGTGGTTCGGGCACCGGTGGATAGGTTCCGGCGGCGCGCGAGGCCATTACTCGGTCTCCTCCACGAACTTCGGGAACACGGGCTCGGGCTTCGGCAGCGGGGTGCCCGGTTCGAGCGGGAACTCCACGGCCGCGAAGGACCGGGGGTCCGCCTCGGCGGCGGCGATCCCGTCGGCGGCCGCCTCGGCGACGTTCGGCGCGAGTGCTGCCGAGGCGTAGGCGGCACCGGCGGCGACACCGATGGCCGCACTCGCGGATACGGCTTCCATCGCCTCGGCGCCGGAACCGGACTCAGTCGCGGTCGGTAGGACCTTCGCCCCGGCCTCGCCGACACCCGCGGGCACGCCGAGGAGGTCGAGGATCTTACCGGCGGATTCGGGCATGACCGGCTGGATGAGGATGGAGACGATGCGCACGACCTCGATCGTCACCCACAGCACGGTGGCCATGCGATCCGGATCGGTCTTCTTCAGCTTCCACGGCTCCTGAGCGGAGAAGTAGCGGTTGGCCTCGGACAACACCTTCCAGCAGGCCTCGACGTAGAGGTGGAGGGCCTGGGTGTCGACGTGGCGGCGGGCGGTGTCGGGTACGGCACGGGCAAGAGCGAGGAGCTTCTCGTCCGCCTCGGTGAGGGTGCCTGGACGGGGCACCTGGGCGTCGCAGTTCTTCGCGATCATCGACAGGGAGCGCTGGGCGAGGTTGCCGTACTCGTTGGCGAGGTCGGAGTTCTTCCGGGTGATGATCGAGTCCTTCGTGTACGAGCCGTCGTGGCCGTAGGAGAATTCGCGGAAGAGGAAGAAGCGCAGGGTGTCCAGGCCGAAGGCGTCGACGAGGTCGAGCGGATCGACGACGTTGCCGACGGACTTCGACATCTTCTCACCGGAGTTGAAGAGGAAGCCGTGAGCATGGACGCGCCCCGGCAGCTCGATTCCCGCGCTCATGAGGAAGGCGGGCCAGTAGACGCTGTGGAAGCGGATGATGTCCTTGCCGATGATGTGGACGTCGGCGGGCCACCACTTCGCGAACTTCTCCTCGTCATCCGGGAAGCCGGCGGCGGTGATGTAGTTCGTCAGAGCGTCGATCCACACGTACATCACGTGCTTCTCATTGCCGGGCACCGGCACACCCCAGTCGAAGGTGGTGCGAGAAACCGAGAGGTCCTTCAGTCCGGAAGCGACGAAGGAGGCGATCTCGTTGCGGCGGGAGTCGGGGCCGATGAACTCGGGGTGGTTCTTGTACAGCTCGAGCAGCTTGTCCTGGTACTTCGAGAGGCGGAAGAAGTAGGACTCCTCTTCGGTCCAGGTCACCTCGGTGTGGGTCTCTTTGGACAGGCGGACGCCGTCGACGACCTCGGTCTCGTCGTCGGTGTAGAAGGCTTCGTCGCGCACGGAGTACCAGCCGGAGTACGTGTCGAGGTAGATGTCGCCGGCCTCTTCGAGCTTGCGCCAGATCGCCTGCGACGCGGTGTAGTGATCTTCGTCGGTGGTGCGGATGAACCGGTCGAAGGTCGAGCCGAGGGCGAGCTGGGTGTCGCGGAAGTTCTTCGCGTTGTCGTCAGCGAGCTGCTTGGGGGTGATGCCGAGCTTGTTCGCCGCCTGCAGCATCTTCAGACCGTGCTCATCCGTGCCGGTTGCGAAGAAGACATCGTGATTGTCCAGTCGCTTGAACCGGGCGATCGTGTCGGCCGCAATGTACTCATAGGCATGCCCGATGTGAATGGCCCCGTTGGGGTAGGCAATCGCTGTCGTCAAGTAGTAACCCATAGGGAACTCAGTCTAAGGGACTTGCGGTTGCGGGCGCGCACGGGTCCGCAGGCGACACTCGGCAAGTCTTCGCCAGTAGCCCAGTTGGCGGTGAATAGCCCATGTTTGAAGGTGGGCTACTCACCTCGGACTGGGCTGAAACGGTTCGCACCCGGACACCAATTCACAGAACCAGTGGTTCTCCGCATCGACGACGCAGTTCAGGTGCTTGAGAGAAGAGCTTCCGTCCGAAGATCGTCGGGTCCAGAACCTCATTGAATTTGAAACGCAACACCTTGAAGCCCATCGCCAACAGTCGATTATGCTGTCGGCTCTCTTTGTTCATCACGTCAAAGCCGCCTTCAACGTACTTCTGGGTCCCATCCACATAGAGAGCGACTTTGTCCTCGCGAAGGAGGAAGTCGAGTCTCGTCAGAAGTCGGCTTCCATCGGCAATATTCACCTGCTGCGCGAAGTCGTGCAGACCCAAGAGATGCAGGTTGAAAGCGGCTCTGCTCTCCGCATAGCTTTCGGACAACGGTGATACGAGTGCGACCAGCTTCGCAGCCACTTTGCCGCCCCGCGCCAGGCGAGCAATGGGTGCTCCAAACAGGGCTGCGACTGCACCCGGCACCTCGTCCGGCAGATGCGACGGATATCCGAGCCTGAAGATCAGATCTTCGTCGTTGCCGAGGAGATGCCATCTGACCACCTGTTCCATCGCAGCAAACGCCGCAGCGCTGCCGAGCTCGGCCCGCAGATCCAATGCAGTTCGGGCCGGAGATGTGACTCGAAGCCCCTCCACCTGGCAGACGTCTTCAGCTGAGATTGTTCTGCGTCGCCTGATCAGCTCGGTTGATTTGGTGCTCGACACGGGATGGAACACCGAAACTGGTTCATCCGGCTCGTCGAACATACCGATTCTGTGCAGCCGTGCCGCCGAGACCCCGAACACGGTGTCTCCTGCGCGGTAGTGAGGATAATGGAGGACCTGCAGACGCTTCAGATTCGCCTCGTACCTGCGCTGTTGGGAACGCTCTTCATCACGTCGTTCCTCGTGATACGTCATCCACGCTGAGTCCGTGGCGAAGGGAGTGAGGTATCGGTGGGCACGGACTTCACACCGCCTGACTACCGAATAGACTCCACGAGAGAGCTTCCGCAGACAGCATCCCAGTGCGCTGCGGATGTCTGCCGTGGAGGCTCCTGCATTGCGAAGATCCTTGAAATACACGACGTTGTTCTTCATGTCGGCACACTGCCGAACCAGGTTCTGATACCGCAATGCTCAATTCAGTTGCTGTGGAATCAGCTCGGGCGTCCACACGGCGACGGTGCCTCAGCAAGGAGTCCATCAACAAGCGTCAGCGCTCGAGTCGAGTCGGCGCCCGGCTCCGTGAACTCGCGCCCTCCGCTCCCGGGAGCGCATGCGGACAGCGCTACCCAGCCGTTCAACCTCGCTGATAACCCAGCTTGCGGTGAATAGCCCACCTTCAAATATGGGCTACTCACTCAAAACTGGGCTGCCAATTGTCCACACCCTATTGCGCACGAGTCGCCTCACTCGCTGCCCGTGACCGAGCAGCCCTCACTCGCGGTGGAGCCAGGCTTCGTAGACGTCGCGCTTCGACAGGCCGAACTTCTTCGCCACCTGCCCTGCCGCATCCTTGGCCCGGACACCGGAATCGACCAGCGCACTGACCTCGCCGAGGTGGTCCTCCGGAGCCGACTCGACCTCGGTGGCCCCGGCGAGCACGAGGGTCAGTTCCCCGCGCAGTCCGTCGACAGCCTGATCGCGCAGGGATCCGACGGTCCCGCGCAGAGTCTCCTCGTAGGTCTTCGTCAGTTCACGGCTGATGGCCATGGGACGGTCGATGCCGATGACCTCGGCGAAGTCGTCCATCGCATCGGCGATGCGGTGCGGGCTTTCGAAGAACACCATCGTCCGCTTCTCGGCCTTGAGCTCGGTCAGCAGAGTCTTGCGCTGCCCGGACTTGCGCGGCAGGAATCCTTCGAAGCTGAATCGGTCGCTGGGCAGCCCCGAGACGGCGAGAGCCGTGAGCACTGCGGAGGGACCCGGCGTGGACGTGATCAGTTGACCCGCCTCGGCGCAGGCCTTGACGACGCGATACCCGGGGTCGGAGACCGCGGGCATACCCGCGTCGGAGAGCAGAACAACGGTCTCACCAGCGGCGATGATCTCGACGAGCTCGGGCGCGCGGTGACCCTCGTTGTGGTCGAAGACGCTGATGACCCGCTTCGTGTGGCTCAGCTGGAGCCGCTGCGCCAGGGACAGGAACCGGCGTGTGTCCTCGGCGGCGATGACATCGGCGGTTTCGATGGCCTGCCGCATTCGCGGACTCGCATCGCCGAGGTTGCCGATCGGAGTCCCGACCAGGATGAGTCGACCGCCGGTGAGGTGCGGACCGGATCCCAGCACCGCGTCGTCGGTCTGGTCGATGTCGTCGGGCACGGCCCCCTCGGCGAGGTCGTCGTCGCCGATCCCGCGGTCAGTGCGGGCACCCTGGTCAGAGGATTCGATGGAGTCTGAACTCAACTGGACGAACCTGCGCCGACCATTGCCGCGCCGAAGATGAGGACGAAGATTCCGACGTAGACGACCCAGAAGAGGATCCAGAGTGCGGTGCCGATGTAGCCGACCCACAGTGCTGCGATCGCCATGCCGTCGCCGCGTTCTCCGCGTTCGCGGATCTGTTTGCGGGCGATGTGACCCATGATGACGCCGGCGATGCCGCCGAGGAACACGGACGAGATGAAGCCGAAGATCGACGCGCACATGCCGACGATGGCCAACACGTTCGTCGGCGGAAGCTGCTGGTACATGTAGCCGGGCCCGCCGGCGTACTGCGCATTGGCCGCGTAGGCGTTGTTCTGGCTGTAGGACTGGGCACCGTATGAGCCGCCCGCGTTCGGCTGAGGCTGCTGGTAGTACATGTCCGGGTTGTTCCAGTTGTTCTGGCTGCTCATAGCGAAGTCTCCTTGTGGTTGCCTTCAACGGTACAGAGTCGTCGATGGCGGCAAAAGGCGGGGCGGTTACAGGTCAATCACAGTTGAGGGACGGGGGCGTGGTCCGGGGCCTTGGGCTGGGTTCGTGGGGCGGTTGCTGCGACGGGCTCGCCGGGATCCGCCGCCTCAGCTGACGGTTCCTCCTCCGACGGCGATGGCCGTGCCGATCACGAGGGCGATGACGCCGAAGTAGATCAGCCAGAACACGACCCAGAAGATTACGCTCAGATAGCCCAGCCACAGTGCGGCCACGGCCATGCCGTTGCCGCGCTCCCAGCGGGCCTTGATCTGCGAGCGGGCTGCGTGGCCGAAGATGATTCCGATGAAGCCAAGGAAGAACACCGAGGTGACGAACGAGATGAGCGTGAGCACCAACGCCACGATCGCCGAGGTGTTCGTCGGCGCCACCTGTTGGTAGATGACGACCGGTGCCCGGTTTCCGTAGGTGACCGGCGCCTGGATCGGCGCAGGAGTGCGAACCGGTGCGGACGAGTGGAGGGCAAACGGTGCGTGGGCCGCGACGGGTATGCGTCCCGCTGCAGGCGAGTGGGCCGCGACGGGTGCGTGGGGCGAGCCGTTCGATCCGGTGTAGGAGCTCCCGAGGGGCAGTACACGTGTGTTCATGTCCGTTCCGTTCCGCTGGCTGTCGTTGATCGTCGAGTCTGTTCCGGGCCGTCCTCGACGGCTGTCCCAATGTCTGAAATCAACGCTACCCACGTACAGCGAGCACAGCGGCCGAATCGTGTTGCAGTCCTGCACCACCCGTTGCAGAACATCCTCGCCGAGGCGGCTGCACCGTCCCGTACCCACGTGACCGAGGGCTGCCATCCCAGGTCACGCGCGGTGCCTCAGTAGCTGCCCATCATGCCGAGGAAGCCGATGCCGAAGAAGCCGATCACGATGATGAACCCGATCAGCCCGAGCGCAATGCTGATATAGCCGATGATCAGGCCGGCGATCGCCTGTCCGCTGCCTTCTTCGCCGGTGCGTTTGATCTGGCTGAGACCGATGTGGCCGAAGATGACAGCGAGCACCGGCGCGATCCAGAGGAACAGAGCGATGATGCTGAAGATGATGCCGATGAACGGGACCATCGACAGCAGACCGCAGACGAACCCTCCGCCGATTCCGATGATGCCCATCCACATCGCCCACACAGCCATCTTGTTGGGTGCAGGCCGGACGTAGATCGGCTGCGCGCCGTAGGTCATCGGCTGGCTGTACGCGCCTTGTTGGCTGTAGACGTCGTAAGCTCCGGGCTGGCTGTAGGCGCCGGGCTGGCTATAGGCGTCGTAAGCTCCGGGCTGGCTGTAGCCGCCGGGCTGGCTGTAGCCGCCGGGCTGGCTGTAGCCGCCGGGCTGTCCATACGAATTCTGCTGACCATAGGCGCCGAACTGTCCGTAGTTTCCGCCCTGACCATACGGCTGCCCCTGCGAATACTGGTCCGAGCCGGACCCATACTGACTAGCGCCGGACCCGTACTGCCCCGAGCCGGACCCATACTGGCTCGAGCCGGACCCATACTGGCTCGAGCCGGACCCATACTGGCTCGACTGTCCCATCCCGGGCTGCGGCTGGGATCCATAGTTGTTGTTGAACTGCTGCGAGCCGACCTGGGGAGGGTCGCTCGGGCGGTAGTTGGGATTGTTCGACACGTTGTGCACCATTTCGCTCGGACTCCGGCTGTCTCCCACTACTCTAGTGATGCGCATTGGCGAATGCCCAGGAATCTCGCTCAAGGTGCCGAACCTCATGCCACGCCGGCCCACCCGACCATCGCCGGCCCGTCCGACCGTCGCCGGCCCAATCGACCCACCTTCACTCCCCATACCGTCGACTCCCAACACCTCACCGACTCCCATCACCCTCAACAGCGCGTCTCATCCCTGCGGGTCGCATGAGAGCTCCGCCCGCCGAGATCTCTAAACTGGACTCCGATGACACACACCGCAGACTCCCCGGCCCCCACCCGGCGCATCGCCCGCGAGCGCCTGGCGAGGAAACGCGAAAAGGTGCGTGCCGGCGCCGCTGCGATGCGCCGCGAAACCTTCCACGCGGGCATGTGGGCCACCCGCGCGCCATTGTGGATGTGGCCTGCCCTGCTCGTCATCACCGGAATCGGCGCTGCCCTGCGCCTCTTCCGCCTCGACTTTCCTCACCGCCTGATCTTCGACGAGACCTATTACGTCAAGGACGGCTACTCGGTCTTCAACTTCGGCTATGAGCGCTCCTGGCCCGAGCACGCCGACGACTCCTTCAACGCCGGCGACCCCAGCGTCATCGAATCCACGCCCGAATACGTCGTTCACCCGCCTCTGGGCAAATGGCTCATCGGATGGGGCATCGACCTCTTCGGCGCCGACGACTCATTCGGCTGGCGCTTCGCCGTGGCGATCATCGGCACACTCACGGTCTTCCTCCTCGGCGTCATCGCCTGGAAGCTCTTCCGCTCGGCGTTCTTCGCCTGCGTCGCCGCCGGCCTGCTCGCCATCGACGGCGAGCACTTCGTCCACTCCCGCACCAGCCTCCTCGACATCGTGCTCATGGCCTTCGTCCTCCTCGCCTTCTTCTTCATCCTCCTCGACCGCGAGCAGGTGACGAAACGCCTGACCTCCTGGACGAGATCGACGGCAGATCCCTCATCCCCATCCACCCCCGCCGAGGCCGCACTGGCCCCCACG
>NZ_RHFG01000020.1 GCF_004745485.1 Brevibacterium sp. S22 | reverse complement strand
TCGAGGTCACGACACCACTGTGTGGGTCAGCGCAAGGTGGAGTCACGATCACGGGATGGAGAGGCCAACACCTACTCTGCCAGCCAGTCCCAGACCAGCCACTGTCAATACTCACAGCGCAAGGTTGTTAAGCCCCCGTCAGGTAGCAAATTAGTGGATGAGGGCGGAGAGGACGTCGAAACCGAGTTTGAGGATCATCGCGGAGACGACGATGACGAAGATGACGCGGACGAAGCCGGACCCCTTCGCCAATGCTGTGCGGGCGCCGAAGACCCCGCCGGCGACATTGCCGATGGCCACCACGATGCCCAGCAGCCACACCACCTGGCCGTCGGGGACGAAGTAGACGAGCGCTCCGAAGTTCGTCGCCCAGTTGATGACCTTCGCTGTGGCCGAGGCCAGCAGGAACGAGAACCCGATGAGCGAGACGAAGGCGATGACGAGGAACGACCCCGTCCCCGGCCCGAGCACCCCGTCATAGATGCCGATGACGAGCCCGATCAGCCACGACAGCGCATGGTGGCGCTTCGACGTCTCACCGAACCGCAGGCTCGCATCGGCCCCGAGGCTGGGGTTGAGCAGAGTGAACAGGCCGACCCCGACCAGGGCGAGGAGGATGATCGGGGTGAACAGCTCGGCCGGCACCAAGGTCGCGAGCTTCGCCCCACCCACGGCGCCCAGGAACGCCGAGGCGGCCGCCGGGATCGTCGCCGACCGGTCCGGGGTGATCTTGCGCAGATAGGTGATCGCCGAGGCGGTCGTCCCCGCGATCGACCCGATCTTGTTCGTCGCGACCGCCTGGACGGGACTCATCCCCGGCACGAGCAGCAGCGCGGGCAGCTGGATCAGTCCGCCCCCGCCGACGACGGCATCGATCCACCCGGCCAGGGCTCCCGCGGCGAGCAGCCACAGGACCATCGTCCAAGTGACATCGATGCCTCCGGCGAGGGCTTCGAACACCGAGGCGGCTCAGCCGTTGACAGCGACAGCGGAGTCCGCGTCGTCGGCCGCCGCAGCCGCATCGGCGGCCGCATTCGCCTTGGCATACGCCTCACGGACGCGGGCGACGGTGGAGGGGACCACCTCGGCGACGGGCTGGTCGGACTTCTCCCCGGCCAGACGGTCACGCACCTCGACGAGCCCGTCGGCCAGTCCGCGACCGACCACGATGACGGTGGGGATGCCGATGAGCTCGGCATCGGCGAACTTGAACCCGGGCGAGACCTTGTTGCGGTCATCGAGGAGGACGGACACGCCCTCGGCTTCGAGTTCCGTCGTCATCTTCTCGGCTGCCTCGGCGATCTCTTCGCCCTTGCCGGCGACGATGATGTGCACATCGGCCGGGGCCAGGTGTTGCGGCCACAGGAGTCCGTCCTCGGAATGGTATTCCTCGGCGATGCAGGCCATGACGCGGGTGACGCCGAGGCCGTAGGAGCCCATGGTCACGGTAGTCGCCTTGCCGTTCTGGTCGAGCACCTTGAGGTCGAGGGATTCGGCGTACTTGCGGCCGAGCTTGAAGATCTGGCCGATCTCGACGCCGCGGGCCAGCTCGAGCGGTCCCGAACCGTCGGGGGCGGGATCTCCGAGGACGACTTGGGCGGCTTCGATCGTGCCGTCGGCTGTGAAGTCGCGACCGGCGACGAGGTCGAAGACGTGGCGGCCGGGTTCGTTGGCTCCGGTGATCCAGCGGGTGCCGTCGACGACGCGGGGGTCGAGCAGGTAGCGGATCTTCGACGGAGATTCGAGGCCGAGCACGGGGTTGTCCAGATCATTGCCGGGTCCGATATAGCCCTTGACCAGGCCCGGGTGGGCGGCGAGGTCTTCGGCGGTGGCGGCCTCGAGGTCGACCTCACCAGCACCGAGCATGCCGGTTCCGGCAGCCCGGTCGAGGTCGACGTCGCGGTCACCGGGCAGGCCGATGACGATGATCTCGCGGGTGCCGTCGGGGTGGGTGACGGCGCAGACGACGTTCTTCAGGGTGTCCGCGGCCGTCCATTGACGATCGGCGCGAGGATGCGAAGCGTTCGCCGCGGCAACGAGGGTCTCGATGGTCGGGGTCTCGGGAGTGTCCTCGACATGGGCGGCAGGCGACTGCGAGTACGGGATCGCCTCGGGCACGATCGAGGTCACGGCCTCGACGTTGGCGGCATATCCGCCCGGGGACCGCACAAAGGTGTCCTCGCCGACCTCGGAGGGGTAGATGAACTCTTCGGTGCCGGAGCCGCCCATGGCGCCGGGGGTCGCCTTGACCGGCAGGCACGGCAGGCCGAGGCGGGCGAAGGCCCGCAGATAGGCCACACGCATCGCTTCGTACGAGGCGTCGAGTCCGGCGTCGTCGATGTCGAAGGAGTAGGCGTCCTTCATGATGAATTCGCGTCCGCGCAGCAGGCCGGCGCGGGGGCGGGCCTCGTCGCGGTACTTCGTCTGGATCTGGTAGATCGACAGCGGCAGGTCTTTGTAAGAGGAGTAGAGGTCCTTGACCAGGAGGGTGAAGACCTCCTCATGGGTGGGGGCGAGGATATAGTCGTTCTCGCGGCGGTCACGCAGATGGAAGAGGTCGGGTCCGAAGGCCTCCCAGCGGCCGGACTTCTTGTACGGGTCGGCGGGCAGCAGGCCCGGGAAGTGGACTTCCTGCGAGCCTGCGAGCGCCATCTCTTCGCGCACGATGGCCTCGATCTTGGACAGCACGGCCAGTCCCAGCGGCAGCCACGTGTAGATTCCCGGTGCTGACCTGCGGATGTATCCCGCGCGGTGCAGCAGTTTGTGGCTGGCCACCTCGGCGCCGACCGGGTCCTCCTTCTGGGTTCGCACGAACAGGGACGACATGCGCAGGGCCATGGGTAAATCTCCTCAACTTGTCAAGACTCAGATCGAACACTATCGCACGCGGACGAGGCGGAGGGAATCGGTGCGAGCGCGGATTCGTCACCTGGGGCAAGAGAATTAGACTGGTGACTGCAGCACCGAAGTCCAGCATCGGTCGGGACCATCCGGTTCCCCGCCCGGTCCCCGCTGAAACGACCAGTCCGAACGATACGAAGAGCATGCCTGATCCCAGTCAACTCACGCAGTTCCCGCGGCCCTCGGTCGCGGTCGACACCGCGGTCCTCTGCCCCGTGCCCGGCCGTGGCCTGCATGTTCTCATGACTCATCCCGGAGACGGGATGTGGCAGCTGCCCGGGTCGATTCTGCGTCCCCAGGAACGCCTCGCCGAGGCGGTCGCCCGCTGCCTGCGTGAGAAGGCTCGGCTCGTCGACCGCGCCCCCGTCCAGCTGCATGTCTTCGACCAGCCCGATCGTGACGACCGCGGCTGGGTGATCTCCGTGGCCCACCTCGATGTGCTCTCCGCCGCTGACGTCGGGCTCGCCGAGGATGACGGTGCCGGTGACTCGACCGTCCCCGAGACAGCGGACACTGAGCCTGCGGAGTCCGATTCCGATCTCCCCGACTCCCCCGTCCACAGCCGGAAGCTCGTCCCCGTCCATGATGTCCACGAACTCAGCGCCGAACATCAGGAGATCGTGCGTGTGGCCGTGCACCGACTGCGGGCCTTCCACGAACGCACCCCGGATCCCTTCGGACTGCTCGAGAAGGAGTTCTCGCTGCGTCAGCTGCGCGAACTCCACGAGATCGTCGCCGGTGAGGACCTCCAGGCCGATACGTTCCGCCGCACCATGCTGCCTCTGCTCGACCCCACAGGTCAGGCCGTCAGCCAGGGACGAGGACGCCCTGCACAGACATTCACCCGGCGCTCGGCTCTGGCGCTGCGCGCCGACACGCGGATCCAGACGCCTGAGCGACCCCGACGGGAGTGAGATGACTGAGATCGATCGTGACCCTGCCAAGCACATGCGCGTCGACGTGTGGCTGTGGACGACGCGGATGTTCAAAACCCGCAACCTCGCCACTCAGGCCTGCCGCGGCGGGCATGTGCAGGTCGACGGTCAGCGCGTCAAGGCCGCACAGAAGGTGAGCATCGGCCAGGAGGTGCGGGTGCGCAAGGCCGGCACCGAATTCACGTGGAAGATCACCGGATTCATTCCCACGCGGATGCAGGCCGGTGTGGCCGTCCGCTGCTACGAGGATCTCACTCCCCCGCCCGATCCCGCACTGCGCGGATTCGTGCCCCGACGCGACAAGGGTCTGGGGCGTCCGACGAAGAAGGACCGCCGGGAGATGGAGAAGTTCCTCGGCGACATGGCCAAACCGCAGTCCCGCAACCGCCGGGGCTGATTCGCCGACGGCTTCAGTCCATGACCGCTTCAGTACATGACTGTGGCGAAGGTGCCGACCTGTTCGAAGCCGACGCGGGCGTACATCCGCAGAGCCGCCTCGTTGTAGTCGTTGGCGTACAGGCTCACCGTGGAATGGCCCTTGTCGCGGGTGCGTTGGACGACGGCGGCCATGCCCGAGGCGCCGAGCCCCTGGTTGCGCACTGCGGGATGGACCCATACCCCCTGGACCTGGACGATACGGCGAGCGCGGATGCCGATATCGGCCTTGAACAGCACCTGCTCGTCCTGTTCCTGGGCCGGCCATCTCGGCACCGCACCTCCCTGGGGCAGGGTGGCAGAGATCCTGGCATAGCAGTTCTTGCTGCGGATGATCCCGCGCACACGCGACAGGTACCCGGCGGTGCCGTCCTCGACCGGTGAGAATCCGACCTCTTTGGTGAACATGTCGACGCTGGCGGGAAACACTGCACCGAGGTCGTCGAGAGTCACTCGGTGCACCTGTTCATCGGGGGTCACCAGCGGGTCGGAGCTGATGGCCAGCAGCGGCTGTCGCTCACGCACGCCGCGCGGTTCGCCCCAATTGAGTCGCTGTCGCAGATCGAGGATCACGGACCGGCTGCCGATGAGTGAGCAGGAGACGCGACCGTCGGCATTGAGTTTGCGCGCGAGCACCTCGTTCGTCGCCGGAGTCGCCGCGACCGGAATGATGTTTCCGCCCACCCAGTAGGCGGCGACGGGTCGGTCGCCGTCGAAGATTCCGTACAGCGTTCCGGCCGGAGACCCGATCCGCGCGGTGCCGGTGACTTCGAGCAGGGAGATGAGATAGATGTTCTCGCAGGGATTGCGCGCAAGCAGGTCCGTCAGCCACCGGGTGTGCTGATGTTCCAGTCGTGCGATCCTCAGCGCCATGTGCCCCTGAACTCTTTCTCAGCCGTCAGCATGGGCCAATGACTGGACCATGAATCTGTTCGTCCTCACAAGGTATCGCACTCACCCGATGGTGACTTCAGGCGGTCCCGAGGCGACACCGGATGATTCGCCCGCTGCCTCCTCGGCGATCCGGTTGGCCTCGTGGATGAGGGTCTCGACGATCTCGGCCTCGGGCACGGTCTTGATCACCTCGCCCTTGACGAAGATCTGGCCTTTGCCGTTGCCGCTGGCCACCCCGAGGTCGGCGTCCCTGGCCTCGCCGGGACCGTTGACGACGCAGCCCATGACCGCCACCCGCAGCGGCACCTCCATGCCCTCGAGCCCGGAGGTGACCTCCTCGGCGAGGGTGTAGACGTCGACCTGCGCACGTCCGCAGGAGGGGCACGAGACGATCTCGAGCTTGCGGGGTCGTAAGTTGAGGGATTCGAGGATCTGGTTGCCGACCTTGACCTCTTCGGCCGGCGGCGCGGACAGGGAGACACGGATGGTGTCGCCGATCCCCTCGGCCAGCAGGTGTCCGAAGGCGGTCGCGGACTTGATGGTGCCTTGGAACGCGGGCCCGGCCTCGGTGACGCCGAGGTGGAGCGGCCAGTCCCCGCGTTCGGCGAGCAGTTCGTAGGCACGGACCATGATCACCGGGTCGTGGTGTTTGACGGAGATCTTGAAGTCATAGAAGCCGTGCTCCTCGAACAGGGAGGCCTCCCACATCGCGGATTCGACGAGCGCTTCGGGCGTGGCCTTGCCGTACTTCTCCATCAGCCGCTTGTCCAGGGAACCGGCGTTGACGCCGATGCGGATCGACACCCCTGCCTCGGCGGCGGCCTTCGAGATCTCCTTCACCTGGTCATCGAACTTCCGGATGTTGCCCGGGTTGACGCGCACCCCGGCGCATCCGGCGTCGATCGCGGCGAAGACGTATTTGGGTTGGAAATGGATGTCGGCGATGACGGGGATCTGGGATTTGCCGGCGATGATCGGCAGGGCCGCCGCGTCGTCGGCGGTGGGACAGGCCACGCGCACGATATCGCAGCCGGTGGCGGTGAGTTCCGCGATCTGCTGCAGAGTCGCGTTGATGTCCGTCGTCGGCGTCGTCGTCATCGACTGCACACTCACGGGCGATTCGGATCCGACGCCGACCTTGCCGACCCTGATCTGCCGCGTCTTCCGCCGGGGCGCGAGGACGGGAGGTGGAGGGGCGGGCATTCCGAGATTCACCGATGTCACGAGGACGATCCCTTCCGTCTGGCTGGTGACCAGCGACAATGATGGTGCCGATGCCGAGGTGGCGCCTCGTTGCGGCCGTATTGTTCGAACCACGCCCATTGTAGGACCTCCCACTGGGTCCCCGTCGTGCGTTCCATTGGTTGCCCCCCGTCGGCGATCGTTGAGACCACGCCGGCGGATCTCAAGGCGCGGCTCACCGACCTTGCCCGCGGCCATCCGGAGCAGGTGTGGGGGCCGCCGGGCGTCACGGCCGAAGAGGCGGCCTGGCGGCTGCTGACCGTGCACGTCGAGGAGGTCATCGACTGCATGGATGAGGATGGACTGACGGTTGTCATCGGCAGCGACGATATCTCAGTCAAGGGCAGGTAGTCCCGCTGTGCATTTCCCAGGGTAGTGTGAAGCTGACCTGCCAGAAGCGTGCCGGACATGTGAAGGAGCGGACCCGTGAGCGAAGGCGCATACCCCGACATCGAAGCGATGACTGCCTCCCTGGACGCTGAGGCGAGCGCGCTGTCTGACCAGGGCGGATCCCTGGCGTGGGGAATCTTTCGCCGAGGCGGCCCTGCGCGTTCCGCAAACGCCGACGTTCCGTACCGGATCGCGTCGATGACGAAGTCCTTCACCGCCGCAGCCATCGGCCTCCTCGCTGCGAATGGCCTCGACCTCGACCGGCCGTTCGGCGAACTCGTGCCCGGACTGGCCGGCACGGCGATCGGCGACCGCACCTGCCGGCAAGCGCTGACCATGGGCACCGGGTTCACAAAGGACGATCCGTGGGCCGACCGGATGGAGTCGATGGCCCCGGACGAGCTGATCGCCTGGCTGCGCCGCGGCGCGATCGCTTGCGCCCCCGCCGACACCGGTTACGAGTATTCGAACCTCGGCTATGCGGCGCTCGGCATGGTCGCCGAGGCGGTCACCGGACGGACGTTCACCGAGTTTGTGAGCACGGAGGTCCTCGAACCACTCGGACTCACACGTACCGGGTTCGACCACACCGACTTCCCGGACCTGGTGCCGGGATTCCGAGTCGACCTCGACGGTGGCCTGCATCCGGCCGAGCTCACCGGTCCCGGCGTCTTCTCCCCCATCGGCGGGGTGATCTCTACGGTGGGCGACATCGGCACGTGGATGTCAGCCCACCTCGACGCGCTCGACGACCTCGACGCGCGGCCCGGAACGCTGCCGCACATACTCGCCGGCAACCAGCAGGGCCGACGGCTCATGGACTCCCAGCGCAGCGACCACCATTCGGAGACCCTGATCTACGGCTACGGCCTGGAGACCCGACTGGATTCGCGCTTCGGAAGGGTGGTCTGCCATTCGGGCGGCTACCCCGGATTCGGGTCGCACATGCGGTGGTTCCCCGAACTGGAGCTGAGCATCGTTGTCCTCGGCAACACCACGTACTATCCGGCTCAGCGCAGCGTCCAGAACGCCGTGGACGCGGGGTGGGCGGCAGCCATCGGGACGCCGGATCTCACTCTTCACCGCAGCACCACCTCGGCGGCGGTGCCCCGCTATGAGGCGAAGTCTGCACAGATCCAGACGGTCCTGGACGCGGCGAACCTCGTCGCGGACTTCGACGATGCGGTCGCCGATGAGCTGTTCTCGGTGAACATGGACCTCGACGAACCCCGGGACGAACGGCGGGAGCGATTCTCAAGGTGGCGGGCAGCCAAGCAGGTCACGGCCCCGTTCACCGAGGCGGACCTGACAATGGTCTCCCCGCTGCGCGGACTGGTCACGGTGCCGGGCAACGGGACAGCCACGGGCAACGGTGAATCGACGACGGGCACCGGCGATACAGCAGGGACGGACGCAGCAGATCAGGCGGAGACGATCACGGTCGGCCTGAACCACCTCGGCGAGGTGCAGGCGATCACGCTCAGCGCCTGACCCCCGTTCCCCTATCCCCCGGAGTTGAAGATCGCGTCGAGGGTGATGGGTTTGACCAGGTCGACGTAGATGAGCAGCGCCGTCATGCACAGCATCAGCCCGATGCACACATAGGTCAGGGGCAGCAGCTTCGCCGTGTCGAAGGGTCCGACCAGTCCGCGTCCGCGCCACCGGTTGATGCGGCGGCGGGCACCTTCGTAGAGGCCGACGGCGATGTGTCCGCCGTCGAGCGGCAGCAGCGGGATCATGTTGAACGCGAACAGGAAGATGTTGAGCGAGCCGAGCATGCCCAAGCCCATCTGCGCCTTGTCCATGACGTCGATCTTGTCGGTGGAGACGATCTCACCGGCGATGCGTCCGACCCCGACCATGCCGACGAGGCCCTCGGCGTCGCGGTCCTTCGAACCGACCGCGACCTCGCCGATGTCGACGAGTTTGACCGGCAGGGTGGCGATCGCGTGGAAGACGCCGGAGACCTGATCCCAGACTGCTCCGGGGAATTCCCCGAGCGGCAGGGAGTCACGTTCGAACACAGGGCCGACGCCGAAGAATCCCTGTGTCTCGGTCTGCGGGGTCCCGTCCGGGTTCATCAGCGCCTGACCGGAGTCGTCGACCTTCGGCCGTTCGGTGGCGATGATCGGCACCGTCACCGTCTGGGACTCGCCGTCGCGGACGAAGTCGACGTCGACGCGCTCACCTGCGTGTTCTTTGATGACCGAGGACAGCTGGTCCCAGTCCTTCGTCTCGACGCCGGCGATCGCGGTGATCTCATCACCCGGTTCGATCCCGGCTTCCCACGCGGGAGTGAGCTGATCGTCGTCACGGCACGTGTTCTGCTCGGAAGCGGGACGCTGCTGCGCCTCCGATGCGGGCACGGCGCATTCGACGACGGTCTGGACGGTCGTCGTCGGGGTGGTCACACCGATGCCCAGCAGCGAGATCCCCATGATGAGGATGCCGAGCACGAGGTTGACGAAGGGTCCGGAGAACATGACCACAAGGCGTTTGGGCACGCTGAGCGCATAGAACGTCCGGTGCTCCTCCCCCGGTTCGATCTCCTGGTTCGAGAACTCGCGGGCATCGGCCATCGTGTCCTCGAACAGCCGGCCCTTCCGCTTCTTCCGGTTCCGGCGCAGCGGCGCCGCATCATCCCTGACTGCGCCCTCGCCGAGGTGGCCCCCCGTTCCCGTGACTCCGCCGTCGACTGCGGCGCCGGGTCCCTCGGGCTGTTCGGCCGAACGTGCGGGGCCGCCGGCGACCGTCGCGCCCGCTCCCTCGAGGCGGGACTTCGTCGCCTCCTCGGGCGGGTACATTCCCGGCATCGCGATGAACCCGCCGAGGGGAAACGCCTTGATGCCGTATTCGGTCTCACCGCGGCGGAAGGAGAACAGAGTCGGCCCGAAACCGACCATATAGTGGGTGACTTTCACCCCGAATCGCTTCGCCGGTGTGAGGTGGCCGAGTTCGTGCAGGGCGATGGAGATCGAGATGCCGATGAGGAACAGGATGATCCCGACGATATAGAGGACAACGGTCATCGGCGTCCCCCCTTCTGTTCGGCGACATCGGCGCGAGCGAATTCCCGCGCCCAGGCGTCGGCGGCCAGGACGGTCTCCACAGTATGTTCGGCCGCTGCTTCGTGGGCCGCCAATGCCCGAGCGAGGCCTTTGTCGATCCCGGTGAAGGCGATGTCACCGGCGATGAACGCGGCGACGAGTTCCTCGTTGGCGGCGTTGAGCACCGCCGGGAAGCTGCGGCCCCTCTTACCTGCGTCGATGGCCAGGCCGAGGGCGGGAAATGCAAGATGGTTGACCGGTTCGAACGACCAATGCATGGGCTGGCCCCAATTGTGCGGAACAGCCCCGGAGGACAGACGTTTCGTCATCCCATCATCCTGCGTGCCCAGCGCATAGGAGATCGGCAGGCGCATATCCGGTGGTGAGAGCTGTGCAATCGTCGATGCGTCGGTGAACTCGACCATCGAATGGATCTGCGACTGTGGATGGACGACGACTTCGATATGGTCGAAATCGATGTCGAAGAGCAGGTGGGCTTCGATGACTTCGAGCCCTTTGTTGACCAAAGTCGCCGAGTTGATGGTGATCATCGAACCCATCGACCAGGTCGGATGGTTGTGCGCCTGAGCGGGGGTGACTCGGCGCAGAGCATCCCGGGTCATGCCCCGGAAGGGCCCGCCCGAGGCAGTGATGATGAGCTTGCTGACTTCCCCGTGGGTGCCGGCGCGCAGAGCCTGGGCGATGGCAGAGTGTTCGCTGTCGACGGGAACGAGTCGGGCACCCGTCGCACGAGCGGCGTCGAGGACGAGGGAACCGCCGATGATGAGTGACTCTTTGTTCGCCAGAGCCACATCCGTGCCGTTCGCCAAGGCTGCCAGGGTGGCGCCGAGGCCGGCGGCACCGGTGATCGCGTTGAGGACCATGTCCGCCGCCATGCCCGCGACCACCTCGGCGGCGTCGTGACCGAGGTGGATGGCTTCGACGGGATCGGCGATTCCCCGCTCCGCGGCCAACCGGGTCAGACACTCACGCACCTCGACCTCGCCCCCGGCGGGTGGGTTCGTGAGCCCGATGACCGGAACGCCGAAGTCCAGAGCCTGCTCAAGCAGCAGATCGAGCTGGGACCCGGCGGCCAAGCCGATGATCGCGTGCTCGTCCCGGTGCTCGGAGAGGACGTCGAGGGCCTGGGTGCCGACCGACCCGGTGGAGCCGACTACAATGAAACCACGTTTACTCACGCCAACCGATGATGCCAAAGTTCTCTGGGAAATGACTCGACATGAACTCGTGTGTCGCCCGGCAGACCCTGGTCATCTGTAGTGCTTCGGGACACTGGTCCTCCACCGGGTTCCGGTAAAACTGTGAATGAAGAGAATCAATGGCGAAAGAGATGGATATGAGCACGACGCTGAGCCCCGACGATATTCTTGGACTGGATTCGGTCTTCGAACCCGATGACCTCGAGTTCGCATCGATTGTGAAGAAGTGGCTGGACGAGAACGTCCGGGAGAAGATCGGCGACTACTTCCTCGACGCCACCATCCCCGCCCGCGAACTGGCCGAAGGCCTCGGCGAGCTCGGCCTGCTGGGTATGCACCTCGACGGCTACGGCTGCGGCGGATCGACCGCCACCCAGTATGGTCTGGCCTGCCGCGAACTCGAGGCCGTCGACTCCGGTCTGCGTTCGCTCGTCTCCGTCCAGGGGTCGCTGGCGATGTTCGCCATCCACCACTGGGGATCGGAAGCGCAGAAGGAGGAATGGCTGCCGAAGATGGCCGCGGGCAAGGCCATCGGCTGCTTCGGTCTGACCGAACCCGACGTCGGCTCCGACCCGTCGGGCATGAAGACGACGGCGAAGAAGGACGGTTCCGACTGGATCCTCAACGGCGCGAAGATGTGGATCACAAATTCCCCGGTCTCCGATGTCATGGTCGTCTGGGCCAAGACCGAAGAGGTCGATGACAAGGGCAAGAACGTCGTCCGCGGCTTCGTCGTGCCCTCCGACGCCGAGGGTGTGCAGACCCCGGAGATCCACCGCAAGATCTCGCTGCGCGCCTCCATCACCGGTGAGATCGTCCTCGACAACGTCCGCCTGCCCGAGGATGCGATGCTGCCGAAGGCCAAGGGCCTCAAGGGACCCCTGTCCTGCCTGTCCGAGGCCCGCTACGGCATCGTCTTCGGCGTCACCGGCGCCGCCCGTGATGCGCTGCTGTCTGCCCTGGAGTACACGGGCACCCGGATCCAGTTCGACCGTCCGCTGTCGTCGTTCCAGATCACGCAGCAGAAGCTCGCGAAGGCCTTCGGCCAGTATTCGCAGATCACGCTGCTCGCCGCTCACCTGGGCAAGATCAAGGACTCGGAGAAGGGAGTGCGCCCCGAGCAGATCAGCCTCGGCAAGATGGTCAATGTCGATACCGCGATGAACGTCTGCCGCGACCTGCGGGCCCTGTTCGGCGGTTCGGGCATCACGAGCGAATATCCGCCGCTGCGTCACGCGGTCAACCTCGAGACCGTGCTCACCTACGAAGGCACCCACGAGGTGCATCAGCTGACCCTGGGCCGGACGATGACCGGGATCAACGCCTTCGCCAACTGATCTCGGCCGGTGGCTCGATGGCTGAGGCAAGCTGCCCGAGCCCCCGCTAGCTGAGGCCGCTCGTCCGAAGCCCGGCCCCGGCGATCAGGAAATGAAGCACGCAACCGCCCGCAGAACCCTATGAGGTTCGGCGGACGGTTTGCTGTGTGCACACCCTGCTGTCGCTTCCGCAGGCGTCTCCGTGGGTCCACCCATCGCGAGTGTAGGGCGCACGTGCACACGTACTGAATGAATGCAGTACGCATGCACATTGACTCGACAGTTGTGTGCTTCTACCGGTCGCCTTATCGAATGCGCCGCAGTTCGAGCACGACCGTGTGCCCGTCCTCGTCATCGTCCGAATCCCATTCGTCTTCGTCACGTTCACCCTCGCCGAGGTGGCTTCGCACACCCAGCCCCTGTGCCGTGGCGAAGGCGGTGGCGGTCTCGACCTGATCCGTTCCGAGTTCAATGAGCAGAATCCCGTCCGGGGCCAGCCAGTCGAGGGACTCCGTGATGAGGCGGCGAACGAGGTCGAGTCCGTCTGGGCCGCCGAACAGAGCGGTGCTCGGTTCGAAGTCGATGGCCTCACGCGGGAGGAAGTCGACGGCCGTGACGGGCACATAGGGTGGCACTGCCGCGATGACGGAGATTCCCTGCCGCAGCTCATCCGGCAATCCGCGCAGACAGTCGAGGACATGTCCGGTCACAGCGGCGTCGGACTCCCCGGCCTGTGCGGAAGTTTCCACGTTCGTCACGGCGCATCGCACGGCTTCCGCCTGTGCATCCCCGATGTGGATGTCGGCTCCCGGCACCGAGGCGGCGACGAGGGAGGCGACGGGCCCCACCCCGCAGAAGGCTTCGAGCACCACGGGTGGTGCCGCTGTGGCAGCGCCCGCTTCTCCGTGGGCTCCTCGAAGCAGCGTCTCCTCTGCGTGCCTGGTCGCGGCCACAGCGTGCTCGGCCAGCAGTCGAGTCCGCTGCCTCGGCACGAACAGGCCGACACGCACCTGCAGACGCATTCCGATGAAGTCGACCCAGCCGACGATCTGTTCGAGGGGCTCACCGGTCACACGGCGTGCCACCAAAGTGTCGAGCCTCGGGGAGGAGTCGTCGACAGCGCCTTCTGCGTCTGCCTCGATGAGGATCGCCGCTTCGTCTTCGGCGAAGACGCAGCCGGCGGCACGCAGTGATCCCACTGTTCGTGTGAAGCGCGGATCGGAGTCGGCCCGAGCAGCGAGAGCTGCGAGCGACCGAGAGGTCCGGGCGTCAGAAGGCAGAGAGGACCTCGCTGCGATACCAGTCGAGGCTTGACAGGGCATCGATCTCACCGTCATCGGTGACCAGCATGGTGTGCTGCGGCGACAGTGGAACGAGCGCGGCGAATTCGACTCGGGAGTCACGCATCGCCTGATCGAGGTCTGCCGTCTCGGATCCGATGCTCACGCCGACTCCTTCGAATCGTGACCGAGTGACCCTCACAGAGGCACGGCCCGGTTCGAGCGGTTCGGCTTCGATCGCGTGCAGGACGGCAGTGTCCCCCTGACCTTCCGAGCCGGCACCGGCAGCTTCACCGGCCCCGGACCGCAGGTCCACGACCAGCCCGATGCGGGCAGCAGCCAGCAGACCGAGCGCACGCGACAGCGGTGGGACATCCTCGGCGAGGGTCAGCCTGGTTCCGGCTTCCGGAACCACACCCATGGCGCGCAGGACTCCGGCAAGCTTCGAACTGCGGTCGAGCACTTCAGCGCGGTCGAGTTCGACGGGAACCGACAGCGCGGCGATCAGGCGGGGATCGGTGACTTCGCGCCCGTCGACGAGAGGTCTGTCCGGGGCGGGACCGGTGAGGACGATGTCATCGGCCTGGCCCATGGCGATCGGGAAGTCGAGGATCTCGTACACCGGATTGAGCGTGCCCGGATCGGCTGCGGTCGGAACCGCGAAGTAGTGGAAATCAGTCAACGGAGGCCATCACTTCGACGACGCGGTCGATGAACGCATCGACTTGGTCCTCGTTGTACGCCTTCTTGCCTTTCGCGGTCTTGAACAGCACGCGGCGGACCTGGTCGACGCTCATCGCCACTCCCTGCGTGAAGTACGAGTTGACCTTGTCGCACATATCGTCGACCTGGATGATGTCGTAGCCGATGACTCCGGGGGGCGGGTTGTCGAAGCGCTCTCCGGCCTCACGGACCAGACGCCCCCGCAGGGACGCGGCGACACGGGTGAGCTCGGAGACCCATGCGTCCTGGCCGGACTGAGCGATCAGTCGGTCGCGCGCCTGCTTGGCGAATGCGTCTTCGAGACGGTCGAGTGCGGCATCGACGACGGCCACATGATATCCCTTGCGGACGAGGTCGAAGCCGACCGTGCGCACCGCCCGGGAGTCGAGATCACCAGGCTGCGGCGTCGGCCGTTCGAAGGACTCACGTGCACGCTTGAAGAAGCTGTCGACCTGCTTGGGGTCGTATCCGTTCTTCCAACCGGACATTCGAGGGAAAGTCGTGTCCGCCATGTCTCCTCCAGAAGCGAGTGGCTGTGGTGTTTCCACCATGATAGATGGAAGCCGCAGAAATTGCGTGGCCGCGGTCGGCGGGCGCCGAACCGGACGTCGATCAGTCGGCCGAACCGGACGCAGGTCAGTCGGCAGCGGCGAGCTGTCCGCAGGCGCCGTCGATATCGGAACCGCGGGTATCGCGGATCGTCGTCGGGATGCCCTGATCGACGAGGCGGCGCACGAATTCGTCGGCGACCTCCGGTTCGGAGGCCGTCCACACCGAGCCCGGGGTCGGGTTGAGCGGAATCGGATTCACGTGGACCCACCCGCGACCGCGTGCGTTGAGTTTCTTCGCCAGGAGTTCGGCGCGCCAGGCGTGGTCGTTCATGTCCTTGATCAGCGCGTATTCGATGCTCACCCGCCGACCGGTCACCTGGTAGTAGTTGAATGCGGCGTCGATGGCCTCGTCGGCCTTCCACCGGGTGTTGACCGGGATCATCTCATCGCGCAGTTCGTCATCGGGGGCGTGGAGGCTGAGGGCGAACGTGACCGGGATGTCCTCGGCGGCGAGTTTGTTGATGCCGGGCACCAATCCGACTGTGGAGATCGTGATCCGGCGCGCCGACATGCCCAGTCCTTCGGGACCGGGTCCGACGAAGCGGCGCACCGCGTTCATCACCCGCTTGTAGTTGGCCAGGGGTTCGCCCATGCCCATGAAGACGATGTTCGAGACCCGTTCGGGTCCGCTCGCCGAGGTGGCCGTGGCCTCGCAGTCGAAGGCGGACTCCCCCGCCGCATCGTCATCGTCGGCTTCCGCGCCGAGCGCGGTCTCGCCGTTTCCGGGCATATCCGACCTCGGAGCCTCGGCGAGTTCGCCGGCGGCGATGACCTGGTTGGCGCGGACGACCTGTTCGACGATCTCGGCCGTCGACATATTGCGGGTCAGACCCTGCTGGCCGGTGGCGCAGAAGGGGCAGTTCATTCCGCACCCGCACTGGCTGGACACACACAGGGTGACCCGGTTGCGGTAGCGCATGAGCACGGATTCGACGAGAGCACCGTCGAAGAGACGCCACAGGAACTTGATGGTGTCACCGTTCTCGGTGCGCAGACGGCGCACCTCGGTGAGCAGGTGCGGGAAGAACCGTTCCTGGATCTCCGCCCGCTTGTCCTTGGGCAGGTCCGTCATCGCCTCGGTGTCGGTGACGTAGTGGCTGAAGTAGTGGGTGGAGATCTGCTTGGCACGGAATGCCGGCAGCCCCATCTCGCTGACCGCGTCGATGCGTTCGTCCATCGTCATATCAGCCAGATGCTGAGGCGGCTGCTTGACTCGAGCGGATTTGAAGTTGAGAAGGGGACGGCCATCGCGCATCGGAGTCGCCGATGTCGTGCCGTCGGCATGTTCGACGACGGGCCTGGTCTGCCTTCTGCCTGCTTGAGAACTCACACGGCCATTGTCTCATGTTCGCCGCACGCCTGTCGTGTGTGAGCCGCCACGTCGGGCGGGGTGCTCGGCTCACGCTGCGTCCGACAGCCGCCTCGGCGATGTCAGCTCACAGGTAGCCGGGCAGCACCGAGAAGAGGACGAGCGCGACGGGAGCAGTCGGCAGGATCGAATCGAGTCGGTCCATGACACCGCCATGGCCGGGCAGCAGGGTGCCCATGTCCTTGAGTTCGAGGTCGCGTTTGATCATCGATTCGCTGAAGTCGCCGAGGGTGGCGAAAGCGGGGATGACCGCACCGATGACCAATCCGGTCCACCACGGAGCGTCGACGACGGTGACCGCGAGGATCGTTGCGACGATCGCGGCGAAGACGGTGGAGCCGAGGTAGCCCTCCCACGACTTCTTCGGAGAGATCCGCGGCGCGATGGGGTGCTTGCCCCACAGCACGCCGAAGACGTAGCCGCCGGTGTCGGAGGCGACGACCGCGGAGAGGAAGATGATGATGTAGTAGTTGCCGTCCGGCTGGGTCAGCAGGTAGACGATGAAGCAGGCCATGAGCCCGACGTAGGTCAGCGCGAAGAGGGACAGCGAGACATCTTTGACCGCATTCTTCCGGCGCTCAACCATCGTGAAGAGCATGACTGCTCCGGCGCTGGCGGCGAAGGTCACCCAGAGGGCTTCGCGGCCGCCGATGTATGTGGCGACGACCATGCAGGCGGCCGACACCATCGTCGGAACGCGGGAGACCAAGGAGCCGGACCGCGACAGCGCGTTCGCCAGCTCCCACATTGCGGCGACGATGCCGATGAGGATGATGAAGAGGAAGGAGATCGGCAGGAACACCAGAGAGGCAAGCACCACGCCGCCGATGAGCAGCCCCATGCCGATCGCAGCCGGCAAGTTGCGGCCGGCCCGACCGTAGTCCTTCGGCTCCGGTTCGGCTTCTGCCGCCTCGGCGGTGGGATCCGACTCCGGGTCATCGGGTGAGTACGGCTTGTCCGAGTTGCGCAGATCCCGACGTCTGGGGAACGGGGACTCCACCCGCGCGGCCTCGCCGGACGGATCCGGCTCCCCGAGGGGAGCCGGATCTGCTGCGGGGCTGTCGGACCCAGTCAAGGCGATCATCAGACCTCGAGGAGCTCAGCTTCCTTCTGCGCAAGCAGCTTGTCGACGCTTTCGACCTTGCTCTTCGTCAGATCGTCGAGTTCGGAGATGCTGCGAGTGACTTCGTCCTCACCGGCTTCGCCGTCCTTCTTGATGCGCTCGAGGGTCTCTTTGGCATGACGGCGGATATTGCGGATGGAGACCTTTCCGTCTTCCGCCTTGCCCTTGACGATCTTGACGTATTCCTTGCGGCGCTCCTCGGTGAGGTCCGGGAGGACGACGCGGATGACGTTGCCGTCGTTGGCGGGGTTCGCGCCGATGTCGGAGTTGCGCAGAGCGTTCTCGATGTCGTTCAGCGTGCCCTTGTCGTAAGGCGTCACAAGGATCGTGCGAGCCTCGGGCGTCTGGAACGACGCGAGCTGCTGCAGGGGTGTGGGAGCACCGTAGTAGTCGATCTCGATGTCGGCGAACAGTGCGGGGTTGGCGCGGCCGGTGCGGATCGACCCGAAGTCGTCCTGCGTGAATTCGACGGCCTTGTCCATCTTCTCTCTGGCTTCGGCCAGTGTCTCTTCAATCACGGTTGCCTCTTTCCATCTTTTAAAGCTTTGGGTTCATTCTATGGGTCATCGCTGAAAAATGCCGCACCGAAACCTCACAGGGATGTCCTCACCTGCAGGGATGCGCATCGGCGGGCCGCCTCGGTGACGACGTGCGTGCAGTCGCGGGCTCCCTCATCCGGGTGGTTCTCAGTGGACGACCGTGCCGATCTTCTCACCGATGATGGCTTTGCGCAGGTTGCCCTCGCCTTCCATGCCGAACACGTGCATCGGCAGCTTGTTGTCCATGCACAGGCTGAAGGCGGTCGCGTCGACGACTTTGAGGCCGCGCTGCAGTGCGTCTTGGTAGGTGATCTCAGCGATCTTCTCTGCAGTCGGGTCGACCTTCGGGTCGGCGGTGTAGACACCGTCGACTCCGTTCTTGGCGATGAGGACCTCATCGGCGTGGACCTCGAGTGCGCGCTGGGCGGCCACGGTGTCGGTGGAGAAGTACGGGAGTCCGGCGCCTGCGCCGAAGATGACGACGCGGTTCTTCTCCATGTGCCGCATGGCGCGGCGGGGAATATAGGATTCGGCGACCTGCGACATCGGGATCGCGGTCTGCACGCGGGTGTCGACACCCGTCTGCTCAAGGAAGTCCTGCAGGGCCAGGCAGTTCATCACGGTGCCGAGCATGCCCATGTAGTCGGCACGGGTGCGATCCATACCGCGTTGGGAGAGCTCGGCTCCGCGGAAGAAGTTGCCGCCGCCGACGACGATGCTGACTTCGACGTCTTCTGTGGTGGGAGCGACCTCACGGGCGACTGCGGCCACGACGTCGGGATCGACGCCGATCTCGCCGCCGCCGAAGACCTCACCGGAGAGCTTGAGCAGAACACGGCGGCGATGAGTGCGCACCGCTCGGCTGGCGTAGCTGGATTCGTGAACAGGGGTGCTTGTCATAGAGTCCTTCTTCCGTGCGGACAGGTCTGTACCCGGTGGGATCTTCACTGTGATCGGGCGTCTGGGTCAGTCTAGCGAAAAACGGGGCCGGACCGATTGGTCCGACCCCGCTCCTCGGGTGAGTTCTCACTCACTCGGTGAACCTGGGAAGCAGAGACGTGTCTGCTTCACGGTCAGTGGTGAATCAGGCTCCGACGCGGTAGCGCAGGAAGCCGGTTGCCTTGACGCCGGCAGCCTCGAGCACCTTGGCCACGGACTGCTTGGGATCCTTGGCGAATCCCTGGTCGAGCAGGCAGTTCTCCTTGAAGAAGCCGTTGACGCGCCCCTCGATGATCTTCGGCAGAGCCTGCTCGGGCTTGCCTTCGTTCTTCGCGGTGTCTTCGGCGATGCGACGCTCGTTGTCGACGAGGTCGGAGGGAACGTCTTCGCGCGAGAAGTACTTCGGGGCCATGGCGGCGATGTGCACGGCGACATCGTGCGCCACGGTCTCGTCGTCACCTTCGAAAGCCAGCAGCACGCCGACCTGCGGAGGCAGGTCCTTGTTGGTGCGGTGCAGGTAGGAAGCGATCTTGGCGCCCTCGAGGCGACCCACGCGACGCAGGTCGACCTTCTCGCCCAGGGAGGCACCGGACTCGGTGATGAACTGGGAGACGGGCTTGCCGTCGGTCTCAGCAGCGAGCAGCGCCTCGGCCGAATCGGCCTTGTTCGCCACGGCCAGACCGAGGACCTCTTCGGAGAGCTTGACGAACGGATCGGACTTCGCAACGAAGTCTGTCTCCGAGTTGAGCTCGATCATGGTGCCGACTCCGCCTTCGACGGAGGTCGCGACCAGACCGTCGGAGGTCGAGCGGCCTTCGCGCTTAGTGGCGCCCTTGAGACCCTTGATGCGCAGGGCCTCCATGGCCTTCGCCTGGTCGCCGTCGGACTCGTCGAGAGCCTTCTTGACGTCCATCATTCCGGCGCCGGTCTTCTCGCGCAGTGCCTTGATATCAGCGGCAGTGTAGTTTGCCATTCCTTCTCCTCAGGATGGTGGAGTTAAACGAAATCAGGACTCGGTCGACTCGGTGGAGTCGGCGGCCTCAGCGGCAGGTGCTTCGGTCGCCTTGTCAGCGGCTTCGGCAGCAGCCTCAGCTGGGGGCTCGTCGGTCGCCTCTTCAGCCGCGGCTGCGGCGTCTGCGGCAGGCTCGGCCTCAGCGGCAGGAGCGGCCTCAGCGGCCGGGGCAGCAGCCTCGGCGGGCTTCTCTTCCGACTTGCCTTCGAGCAGTTCGCGCTCCCATTCGGGCATGGGCTCGACGGCAGAGACGTTCTTCTCGCCGCCTGCGTCGTCCGAGGAGTGGCGGGCGATGAGGCCCTCGGCCACGGCGTCGGCGACCACGCGGGTCAGCAGCGAGACCGAGCGGATGGCGTCGTCGTTGCCCGGGATCGGGTAGTTGACGTCGTCCGGGTCGCAGTTGGTGTCGAGGATGCCGATGACCGGGATGCCCAGCTTCTTGGCTTCGTCGACCGCGAGGTGTTCCTTCTTGGTGTCGACGATCCAGACGGCCGACGGGGTGCGCTGCATATCGCGGATACCGCCGAGGGTCTTCTCGAGCTTGTCCTTCTCGCGACGCAGGATGAGCAGTTCCTTCTTGGTGTGCGAGGAACCTGCAACGTCGTCGAAGTCGATCTCTTCGAGTTCCTTCAGGCGGCGCAGACGCATCGAGATGGTCTGGAAGTTCGTGAGCATACCGCCGAGCCAACGCTGGTTGACGTAGGGCTGACCCACGCGCTGAGCCTGCTCAGCGATGGATTCCTGGGCCTGCTTCTTGGTGCCGACGAAGAGGATCGAGCCGCCGTGGGCCACGGTCTCCTTGACGAATTCGAAGGCGTTGTCGATGTAGCCCAGCGACTTCTGCAGGTCGATGATGTAGATGCCGTTGCGTTCGGTGAAGATGAAGCGCTTCATCTTCGGGTTCCAACGACGGGTCTGATGTCCAAAGTGAACGCCGCTGTCGAGCAGCTGGCGGATGGTGACGACGGCCATGCCGACGCCCTCCTTTCTGTGCACCCTTGAGGTGCTTTTACGTCACGCGCGCGTCGATCTTCCTCGCTGCGGGATCGCAGCGTGTCGATCGACAGGATGCGTCGATGACCTTTTCGGTTGATTCCTGGTACCCGGTTCATCCGCCCCACAGGCACACCTGACGGCTGCCTGCACCATGGGAAGGAGAAGAATTCGGATACGCGTAGTCAGAAGACACGCTTCTGCTGGGCTTAAGTCTATCTCGGTTGGGCAAGCCATTTCCAATCGAGGTCGATCCCTCGCCGAGGCGGCCCACCGGCCCGGATCTTCGCCGCGACCCGCGCGTCGACCGGTTCATCGACCCGTGCGCCGACCGGTGCATCGGCCCGTGCACCGACCTGCATTTGAGTCCGTGCGGCGACTGGTGCCGACAAGTCGACTCTTGCGTCGAACGATGTGGATGGATGGACGCGACGACAGTCGTTACAGGCCGGAATCGGGCATTGAATCCGGGCGCGGGCTGTTGAATCGCGGTGGCAGCGGTTCACTCAGCCACCGATTCCTGTGCACGGCCAGCCGACTCGCAAGTTGGGAGCCTGTGGAAGGAGAAGGTTCGTCCACAGGACTGTTTCTGCAGGGTGACACGGCTGCGAACCATGGGCTTTCATGCTCCTATGGATCTCTTTGCACCCGACCGATTCCGTCCACGCCTTCACGGGCGCAAGCCGGACACCGGCTCAAGTCTCGGTTCGCCGCCGACTGCATTCCTTGCCGTGCTCATCACGGCGGCCCTCGTGCTCACGGCCCCTCCCCCGCAGGCGAGCGCCGCCTCCGAACCTGCAGCGACAGCGCAGAGCGCCCCGAAGAAGAGCACTCCGAAGAATTGGGTCTCTCCGGTGCCGGCGATGGAGATCATCGAAGCCTTCGACCCTCCGGACAAACCGTGGCTCAAGGGGCATCGCGGAATCGACGTGCTCGCAGTCGTCGGTGAGCCGCTGCGGGCACCGACGACGGGGACGATTCGCTTTGCCGGGACCGTGGCGGGGATGGCTACTGTCAGCATCCTCACCGAGTCCGGTCATGTGCTCACATTCCAGCCCGCCGCGACCTCGTTGAAGAAAGGTGAGAGCTTCGCCGCCGGTGAGCAGATCGGCGCTGTGGGCAGCGGTGGTCACTGTCAGCGTTCATGCCTGCACATCGGAGCATGGCCGTCCGCGAGCGACAGACGATATGTCGATCCGGGCAGATTCTTCGGTCAGGAGCAGTCGGCCCTGCTGCCGCTGTCTCGGAAGCCGGCGAAAGAACCGAAAGGAGGTGGGGATTCGACGACTTCGGGCGCTGGAGCATGGGGCGGTCACAGGAATGGACGGATTCCCGCCTCGGCGATGTGTCAGTTGGAGACCGCTGCAGGTCAGATGCTGCGCTGCGATGCTCAAGCGGCGTTCGATCGACTCTCGAAGGCGTTCGAGGCCCGTTTCGGTGCCCCGATCTCAGTCACCGACGCTTACCGGGACTATGCCACGCAGGTGATCCTCAAACGTCGGAAGGGACGCATGGCGGCGACGCCGGGGACGTCGAACCATGGATGGGCGTTGGCGGTCGACCTCGGCAGTGGGATCAATTCCTTCGGCACCGCCCAGCATCAGTGGATGCGGGCGAACGCTCCGAGATTCGGTTGGATCCATCCCGGGTGGGCCAGGCAGACGGGATCGCTGCCCGAGCCGTGGCATTGGGAGTTCCGTCAGTAGACAGGCGCGGCCGGCAGGCTGTTTCCGACGGAACACTGCCGACGGCGGTTCGGTGAGTCTCAGGCCCGCGGATGTGCTCGACGGTAGGTGTCCTGCAGCCGCTGCATGGACACCTGGGTGTAGATCTGGGTGCTGCTCATGGTGGAGTGGCCGAGCAGTTCTTGGATCTGCCTCAGGTCGGCGCCGCGGTCGAGCATATGGGTCGCCGCCGAGTGCCGCAGTCCGTGGGGCCCGATGTCCGGGGCGCTGGGGTCGTCGGAGCCGTAGCGGTGAACGAGTTCGCGCACCTGCCTGGCACCGATGCGTGCCCCACGGACGCCGAGGAACAGTGCGTCACCGCTGTTGGGTCCGGCGAACAGCTGCCGTGTGGCGAGCCAGTCGTCGAGGGCTGTGCGTGCCGGGGTTCCGAAGGGAACACGACGTTCCTTGTTGCCCTTGCCGAGCACGGTGATCATCGATGCCCGGTGATCGATATCGCTGCGGTCGAGCCCGGTGAGTTCCGAGACGCGCACCGCGGTCGCGTAGAGCATTTCGAGGATCGCTGCATCGCGGATGCGCTTGGCCGCATCGAGCGGATCCCCCGCGCCGACGGGTTCGGCGTGTCCACGTTCTGCCGCGGTGTCTCCGCTGCGGGATGTCTCGGCGGCGGAGATGAGGTCGGCGGCCTGCTGGGGCTTGAGCACCGTGGGCAGACGGGAGTCCTTCTTCGGCGTCCGCAGACGTGCGGCCGGGTTGTTCGGCAGTCCCAGATTGCTCACTCCATAGGTGAAGAAGGAGCGCACGGCAGCGATCTTGCGAGCCACCGTCGATTTCGCAGCCCCGGCATCGTCGAGCGCGATGAGCCAGGACCGCAGGTCATCGAGTTCTACGGCGGCGACGTCGATCCGCGCGCCCGAAGTCTGCGCTGAGTCTGCTGCTCCGCCCGGCGAGTCCTGTCCGCCGTCAGGCGAGGTCCGCTCCGACGAGCGTGTCTTCGCATCCCGCTCGGAGCCGCCCCGGATCTTCGTCGAGTGCACGGCATGGTCGAGGAAGTCAGTGACGTCGGCGACGTAGGCGCGAGCTGTGTGTTCGGAGACATCACGGGACCGCAGGTGGTCGGCATAGCAGGTCACCACCTCGGCGACGGTCGACGTTGTGTTCACGTCCCCAGGATATGCCAGCGGCTGGGTTCAGCCGCTGGACCTGCGCAGTTTCACCCATCCTGTGTCGCGTCGTGCCGCCAACCCTGCGAGGTCCAGTGCGGTCAGGGAGTTGAGTGCGTCAGCGATCGTCAGCCCTGCCCGAGAGGCGATGATGCCGACGTCGAGCGGCTTCGACACCGTCAGCGCATTCAGGCAGATCTTCTCCCTCTCATCGAGCGCTTCACGGGGGTCGGATGACGGAACGCTGTCTCCGTTTGCCGAGGCGGTCGCCACTGCGGCCGTGTCGAAGAGCGCCGGGATGTCATCGTCGATGAGCGCGATGACATCGTCGCTGCAGGTGACGAGTTCCGCCTCGTGTTCACGCACGAGCCTGTGAGCCCCTGTCGAGGACGCCGAGTACACCGATCCGGGGTAGGCCGCGACCTTCCGGGAGAGTTCGAGGGCATGCCGGGCGGTGTTGAGTGCCCCGCTGCGCCATCCGGCTTCGACGATGACGCTCACCTGCGCCGAGGCGGCGATGAGTCGGTTGCGCAGCAGAAACCGGTGGCGCATCGGCGTCATTCCCGGGGCGGTCTCGGACACGATGGCGCCGGTGGTGAGGATCTGTTCGAAAAGTTCAGCGTTCGCCGCCGGGTAGAAGCGATCGACTCCCCCGGCCATGAATGCCACCGTCGGTGCTTCCCGAGCGATGGCCGCACGGTGGGCGGCAGCGTCGATGCCGAACGCGCCCCCGGAGACGACGGTGATTCCATGAGCGGCAAGGTCCCAGGCGAGGTCGGAGGCGCATTTGGTTCCGTAGTTGCTGGCTGCCCTGGCACCGACGACGGCAACGGCACGAGCCAGCACCGTGCGCAGAGAGGCGGCTCCTCGCACCCACAGGCCCAGAGGCGCGGCGGGGCCGAGGTCGTCGAGCATTCGAGGCCACTCATCGTCATCGGGGATGACTAAGCGTCCGCCGATTCTCGCGATCTTGTCCAAATCATTCCCGACAGCTCCGGCTTCCCCCGCTCGCACTGACCACCGGTCGATGGCGTCGCTCATCTGCCCGTGTTCAGCTGCCTCGATACCGGTGGTGGCCAGGCCCTGTACGGCATCGTGGGCTGAGGTCTCACCTCGGCCGACGGCCACGATGATCGCCTGGGCCGCGACCGGACCGATGCCGTCGACGAGTCGCTTGAGCAGTCCGTCGCCGGGCTCGCCGATGCGCAGGAGGGAAGCGATGGCCGCGCGGACTTCCTCATGGGGGTTCACGGTCATGACTCCTGTGTCCTCAGGGCGAGTGCCGTTCTCAGCGTGTCGGGGTCGGGTCCCGGCTTCCCCGTCAGATCAGCCAAGGTCGTCGCGACTCGCAGCACTCTGTCGTAGCCGCGCATTGTGATCCGCCCCGTGTCGAGGGCACGGTCGAGGTCGGTCAGGGCTGCGGGTGTGAGTGCGAAGTGTTCGCGCAGCCAGGTTCCGGGTGCGTCGGCGTTGAGCCGCCAGGCACAGTCAGCGAAGCGTTCGGTCTGTCGGTTCCGCGCTTCGAGGACGCGGGCAGCGACTGCGGCGCTGGTCTCTTGGCCACCGCCGAGCCTGATGTCGGCGGGTGAGACGGGAAAGAGTTCGAGCTGCAGGTCGACTCTGTCGAGCAGCGGCCCGGACAGACGGTTGCGATAGCGGCGTTTGTCCAGAGGCGTACACCGACAGTCCGCCCCGGATCCGGCCATCCCGACCCCGCAGGCGCAGGGGTTCGCGGCCATGATGAGCTGGAATGATGCCGGAAGCACCATCGATCCCCAGGCGCGGTGGATGTGGACGCGACGGGATTCCATCGGCTGCCGCAGGGCTTCGAGGACGTCGCGGGAGAATTCGGGGGCTTCGTCCATGAACAGCACCCCGCGGTGGGCACGGCTTAAGACTCCGACCGTTCCCGGGCGGCGGCCGCCGATCAGCGCCGAGGCGGTGCTGCGGTGGTGGGGTGCTTCGAACGGGGGCCGGTGGTCGAGTCCGTCGCTGCCGTCGAGTTCTCCGCGCAGGGAGCGGACGGTGGCGACTTCGACGGCT
The DNA here is from genome assembly GCF_004745485.1 of Brevibacterium sp. S22. GTDB lineage: Bacteria > Actinomycetota > Actinomycetes > Actinomycetales > Brevibacteriaceae > Brevibacterium. The sequence continues at coordinate 50,390 of NZ_RHFG01000020.1, read as the reverse complement.
TCATCGTCGTCGAGGGCCGGGAGGATTCCGGGCAGACATTGAGCCAGCAGGGTTTTGCCAGCTCCGGGTGTGCCGCGCATGAGCAGGTTGTGCCCGCCGGCGGCGGCGACTTCGAGACCGAATCGTCCTTCGGCCTGCCCTTGGACTTCGGCGAGATCGTGGAGTTCCGGGGTCACGGGGACGGGACGATCCATTTCGAGGACTGCGGGCAGTGCGGGCACTGCCATCGATCCGCCGTAGGCGTTGACGACTTCGGCCAGTGAGCCGACCGGGAGGATTCTGGCCCGACCGATGAGTGCTGCCTCGTCGGCGTTGCCGATGGGGACGACGAAGCGGTCGAAGCCTGCCTGCAGCGCTGTGTGCAGGGACGGCAGCACCCCGGTGACGGGACGGATCCTGCCGTCGAGTCCGATCTCACCGCAGTGGATGATGTTGCCGGTGTCGTCGTTGGTGATCAGCGACAGTGCCTTGAGCACGGCGACGGCGATGCCGAGGTCGAATCCGGTGCCGATCTTCGGCACGGTGCCGGGGGTGAGGTTGATCGTCAGGTGCTCTGTGGCAACAGGCTTGCCGAGGTACGCAAGTGCGGCTCGGAGTCGTTTGCGTGATTCGCTCACCGAAGCATCCGGGAGTCCGACGATGTCGATTCCGGGGAGTCCGGCGCTGACGCTGGCTTCGATCGAGACGATCTTGCCGGTCAGTCCCCACAGCGCCACGGCCGAGGCCCGACCGATGATATGCATCGATGATTCGGGGGCTGGCGGACCTGACTCCGCTCCTCCTCCGTTCGCAGGCTCATGGTGGTCGGGTTCGGCCTCGTTCGCGCCGACCGATTCCAATCGCGGGTTCGCACCTCTCAGGGTCTCCTCGCTCATGAGTCGGCCTGGATGTTCGGGCAATGAAAGTACTGGACGCGCGGTTCCATGATGATCCCGAGTGCGTCGATGCGTGTGGCGGGAAAGTATTGGTCCTGTTCTCGCAGCCAGATGCCTGCGAGTGTGCGGATGCGAGCGAGCTTGGTCGGGGTCACGGCCTCCAGCGGTGATCCGAGCCTCGCGGTGCGACGCGTTTTGACCTCGACGAAGACCACGGTGTCACCGTCACGGCCGATGATGTCGAGCTCACCCCGAGCACACCGGAAGTTGCGTTCGAGAACGACCAGACCGGCGTCTTCGAGGAACGCTGTGGCGAGGTCCTCTCCTCTGCTGCCGAGCGCCTGCTTGCGCAGGCCTTTGGCTGTCCTGATGTTCTTCCCCGTGCCAGTCCGACCGGGTGTTCGTGTCCGTCCCATGTCGGTCAGATGACCATGGCGGCGCTGCTTGGGAGAAGAGCAGAAAAGGGGCCTGTGGAGGAGGCTCGCCCATCCACAGGCCGACGACGGTCAAGTCAGGGCGTCGTCCACAGCGATCGGTGCAGGAGTGTGTTCGGCGATGAGCTGAGGGAGCAGCCTCAGCCGCGGATTGCGGTCGGAGGTTCGAGATCGGATTTCGCGATCTCCTCGATGTTGACGTCCTTGAACGTCAGCACATGCACCGTCTTGATGAACCGCGATGAACGGTAGCTGTCCCACACCCAGGCATCGCGCAGGGTGAGTTCGAAGTACACATCGCCGGCATCGTTGTGAGCCTTGAGATCGACGTGGTTGGCGAGGTAGAACCGGCGCTCGGTCTCGACGACGTAGGCGAAGAGACCGACGACGTCCCGGTATTCCTTGTACAGCGCAAGCTCGAGTTGTGCTTCGTAGTCGTCAAGATCATCGGCACTCATGACAGGCCCTCCTTCGCTCCTGTGTCCGCGCTCAGGCGGAAGCTTCTGCGGTGGTGGATGCTGGGTCCGAGTTCGGCGATGCCCTGCCTGTGCTTCACCGTCCCGTATCCCACGTTCGATTCCCAACCATAGTGCGGATGGGCCTCGGCGAGTGCGATCATCGCCTCATCGCGTGCCACTTTCGCCACGATGCTCGCCGCCGCGATCGCCGGAACCGAGCCGTCGCCCTTGATCACGGTGCGCACCGGCGGCAGTTCGAGGTCGGCGCAGTCACCGAATATCCCCAGGCAATCAAGGGTGAGTGGAGCAGAGAGCCAATCGTGGCGGCCGTCGAGTAGGACCATCGTCCGGTCGGGAAAGACCCTCGCCGAGGCGGTCGCGGCGCCCCCGTCGGAAGCGTCCGGACCATGCCCGCCGGATCCGACACCAGCCCCTCCCTGGAACATCGAGAGCATGGCGCGACGTCCGGCGAGGTTGAGCGCCATCGTCATCCCCACCTCGTCGAGTTCGGCGGGGGTCGTCGACCCCACTGCCGCGGCGGCCGCCCACGAACGCACACGGTCGGTGGCCTCCTGCCTCGACTGCGCGCTCAGCTGCTTCGAATCATGGATGCCGCCAGGCACCTCGGCTGAGGTGAGGACACGCAGATCGAACAGGGCGACACCGACGCTGACAGGCCCGGCCAGAGCACCACGGCCCACCTCGTCGACACCGAGGACGAAATCGAAACCCTCGCTCAGCAGTCCGCGTTCGACGCTGAGGTCGGTGAGTCCACGTGCGGCCATCAGTTCCCGGTGATTCCCTCTGAGGTGTCCGGCACGTCTGCGAAGACCTCGTCGGGAGTGGAGACCCAGCTGAAGTGCTTGAACGGCCAGTTGATGAGGAACACGGTGCCGACCACGTCGTCCTCGGCCACATATGGGTCGGAGTCCATGTGGTACCGGGAGTCAGCGGAGTTGCTGCGGTTGTCGCCCATCACCCAGTAGTGGCCCTCTGGCACGGTGACTTCGAATTCGACTTCCGAAGGTGCGGTGTCCTTGTCGAGGTAGGTTTCGTCGACCGGTTCGCCGTTGACCAGCAGGCGACCTTCGGCATCGCAGCATCGGATCGTGTCGCCGCCGACGCCGATGACGCGTTTGATCAGCTGATTTCCCGCGTCCGAGGGGGCCAAACCGATGAATTCGAGGATCGGATTGGGGGTGTATTCGGTGGTCTCGGCGGCCGAGAGCCAGTGGTCCGGATCGTCGAAGACGATGATGTCGCCGCGCTCCGCGGGTCCGAAGCGATGGGCCATCTGGTTGACGAGCACCCGGTCATCGACCTGGAGGGTGGTCATCATGGATTCGGACGGGATGTAGAAAGAGCGGACGACCCATGTCTTCAGCGCCGTCGAGATGAGCAGGGCGATGACGATGATCGCCAGGGTCTCCAACAGCCCGCGCGCGAACCGTTTCGAGGCAGGTGGCGGGGAAGCTTCGGATTCGCTTGTCATTCGTTCGCTTTCACATCGGACCACGGATTTCGCTGAGGACTGCTCCTCCAGGGAATGAAATGAGCGTACCAGCACCAGCCTGACCTCGCGCTCAGGTGAGTTCGACACCTTCGCAGAGGCGGGACTCAGTCACATTCGGCGTCCTCGCCGAGGCGGGGGCGAAGTCGCGACCGGGACCTCGCCGAGGCGGCACTCAGTCGACCGATGAGCCGTGGCCGATCACGGGACCGATGACGCGATCGATGGGGATGAATCCCCCACCGGGCCGTCCCAGCAGCGATCGTGAGTCAGCGGAGTCGCTGCGGTTGTCACCCATCACCCACATGGTGTCTGCGGGGACTTCGAGGGAGAACTCCACCGCCGAGGCGGGAGTCGGGGCATAGTCCTCGTTCAGGGGCTTGCCGTTGAGCAGCAGACGCCCCTTCGCGTCACAGCATTCGAGTGTGTCACCGCCGACGGCGATGACGCGTTTGACGTAGTAGACGTCGCGGGGGCCGAGTCCGACCCAGGATCCGATCTTCTGCAGAGGTGTGGGAAGCGCATCGTTGACGAACGATCCGCGGCCGTCGAAGACGACGATGTCTCCGCGGCGGATGTCTCCGCTCAAGGCGTCCGGACGCCACACTGTGATCGAGTCGTCGACCTGCAGCGTCGGTTCCATCGACCCGCTCGGGATGGTGAATCGCTGGATGACGAATCCGCGGATCGACCCGCCGAGGACGATGATGACGACGACGATCGCCACGATCGCCTTCCAGAACCGTGCCGAAGACAGAAGACGCGACCCGAAGGTCGCGTCTTCATGTCTGTTCGGCACCGTGTGATCATCTCCCACAGTGCCGGGCAAATCAGGCCTTTTCGCGGATGCGAGCAGCCTTGCCGCGCAGTTCGCGCAGGTAGTACAGCTTCGCGCGGCGGACGGCGCCGCGGGTGAGGACCTCGATCTTGTCGACGTTGGGCGAGTGCACCGGGAAGGTACGCTCCACTCCGACGCCGAAGCTGATCTTACGGACGGTGAAGGTCTCGCGGATGCCGTCGCCCTGGCGACGGATGACGATTCCCTTGAAGACCTGGATACGCGAGCGCGAACCTTCGATCACCTTGACGTGAACGTTGAGGGTGTCGCCCGCACGGAATTCGGGAACGTCAGACTTCAGCGAGGCTGCATCTACAACATCGAGCTTCTGCATTGTGGTTTCTCCTGTGGCCTCTGCTTCAGGTCGAGGACACGCATATCGGACCGGTGAACCGGCAGCTGGATCGTCTGTCGGGATCTCTCCCCGTCGACCCGCCGCATCAGACGCGACAGGCCACCGTGGGCACTCATCCCCCTGAAGCAGGTGAGTGCCAACAAACGCGACGCTCTATTCTGTCACGGTTGAGCGCTCGGACTCAAACCGTTCAAGGGCAACCAGGTCGTCCTTGTTCAGATCATCGAGCCTCTCGAGCAGGTCCGGTCTGACTTCTGCGGTGCGTTCGAGACGTCGGTCACGTCGCCACCGTGCGATCGCGGCATGGTTGCCGCTGAGCAGAATCTCGGGCACCTCACGTCCGCGCCAGTTCGCCGGCTTCGTATAGATGGGGTATTCGAGCAGTCCGTCTTCATGACTCTCCTCGGCCAGTGACTCGGGATTGCCGATGACACCGGGGATGAGGCGGCTGATGGCTTCGATCATCACCATCGAAGCGACTTCACCGCCGTTGAGCACGTAGTCGCCGATGCTCATGGGCAGCAGCTCGAAGTGCTCGGCCGCCCAGTCGATGACGCGCTGGTCGATGCCTTCATAGCGTCCGCAGGCGAAGACGAGGTGGTCCCGATCGGCGAGGTCTTCGGCGATGCGCTGGTCGAACACCTTCCCGGCGGGGCTGGGCACGATGAGCGTCGGTTTGGATCCGACCACAGCGTCATCGGTCCGGACGCCGTTCGGGCTTTCGCCTTCAATGGTGCTGCCGAGTTCCCCGAGGATGTGCTCGAGGGCCAGGGCCCAGGGTTCGGCCTTCATGACCATTCCCGCTCCCCCGCCGTAGGGCGAGTCATCGACGGTGTTGTGCCGGTCGAAGGTGAAGTCCCGCAGGTCGTGGACGCCCAGGCTCAGCTGCCCACGCTCGACGGCTTTGCCGATGAGTGAGAGCTGCAGACCGGCGAGGTATTCGGGAAAGATCGAGACGACGTCGATCGACATCTGCGGTCCGGCCGCCTCGGTGGGGGTGGGAGCCGGTGTCACGGGTTCGAGCGGCACCGCCTCGGTGGGGGTGTCGTCGCCGGTCATCGGGGGCACTTCGCTCATTCGGCGTCGAAGAGGCCGGCGGGCGGGGTGACGTTGACGCGACCGCCGTCGATGTCGACGTCGGGCACGATCTCAGTGACGAACGGAATGAGCACTTCGTGTCCGGCGGTGTGCTTCATGTGCAGCAGATCCTGGGCGGTGCCGTTGGTGACGTCGATGATTTCGCCGACGAGGGCGTCGTTCTCATAGACCTTGAGTCCGATGAGGTCGTCGAGGTACCAGGCGTCGGAGTCGTCCTCATCGTCGGCCGCCTCGGCGAGGATGAGGGTGTTGCGGATCTCCTCGGCGCGGTTGCGGTCGGGGACCTCATCGAAGGCCAGGAGCAGGCGGTCGCGGTGCCACCTCGCCGACTTCAGCGTCAGCGGTCCGATATCGGGATCGGTGGCGAACGTCGCTCCGGGATTCAGCCGTTCCTCGGGTCGGTCGGTGCGCACCTCGACGGTGAACTCGCCCTTGATTCCGTGCGGCTTGCCCAGCCGGGCGATCACCGTATCCATACTGCTCCTCGAAGTTTGCTGTCGCTGTCTGTGCGGCCGATCATGCACCCGGGTGACGTCGCTTGCGGTCAGCCGGCGGACGGCCGTGTTCTGGCACCAGTGTAGTCGTCGACCGGTGGGTGAATGCACGAGAGGGGATGCAGCGCATAGGCACTGCATCCCCTCTCGGATGTTGGAATTACGCCTCGATGAGGTCCACTCGCACCGACTCTCGGCCGGCCAGCGAGTTCATCACGGTGCGCAGGGCCTTGGCGGTCCTGCCTGCACGGCCGATGACCCGGCCGAGGTCCTCGGGGTGAACCCGGACCTCGAGGGTCGTGCCGCGCTGCGAAGAACGCGAACGAACGGAGACGTCATCGGGATGATCGACGATTCCGCGGACCAGATGCTCGAGCGAATCAGGCAACATCTTAAGCTTCAGCGCTTTCTTCAGCGGCCTCGGGTGCGGCTTCGGCTGCTTCCTCGGCCGGAGCCTCGGTCTTGCTGCCGCCCTTCTGGGTGATGGCTTCCTTGATCACCGATTCGGCGTTGGGGGCCACGTAGGCTTCCTTCTCCGGCTGCGGCTTCACGGTGTTGACCGCTTCACCCTCGCCCTTGAACTTCTGCCAGTCACCGGTGAGCTTGAGCAGAGCAGTGACCTGCTCGCTGGGCTGAGCACCGACGGAGAGCCAGTACTGAGCGCGCTCGGAATCGATCTCGATGACCGAAGGCTCACGGGTCGGGTGGTAGATGCCGATCTGCTCGATGGCCTTACCGTCACGACGGGTCTTCGAATCAGCGACGACGACGCGGTAGAAGGGTGCACGGATCTTGCCCATGCGGGTCAGACGAATTTTGACTGCCACTTTAGTGGTGTCTCCTTTTGTGTTCTGTGTGCACAGCTGTACCAGAAGAATCGTGGGGTTGACCTGCCGGAAGCTGCGGCTCGGACTATCACTTCGGCGCGGATGAGAGGGCCCGGACCGAGAGCAAAAGTACAAGAGTCAATTGTGCCAGAAGGCTCTACTTCTTGCCACCTGGGAAGATTCCGCCGAAGCCCTTGGGCAGGTTCGCCGGATCGAATTCCTCGTCCTTGCCCAGATCGACTCCGCCGAAGGCCGAACCGACCTGGTCTTGGGTCTTGCCCGACTTCTTATCGGCCAGTGCCTGCGCTTCCTGCGCACGCTTGGCCGGGTTGCCCGACTGACCGCCCTTGCGGCCCTTCTTCTTCCCTGCGGGCTTCTTCTTCTTTCCACCCGCGGCACCGGGCATACCGCCCATTCCGGGCATCTGCGGCGCCCCGCCGCCACCGGGCATTCCGGGCATTCCGCCGCCGCCGCGAGTCATCGACCGCATCATCTTCTGCGCCTGAGTGAAGCGCTCCATGAGCTGGTTGACCGCGGTGACCGTGGTGCCGGCACCCTTGGCGATGCGGGCACGACGGGAGCCGTTGAGGATCTTCGGGTTCGTCCGCTCCTGAGGTGTCATCGATCTCACAATCGCTTCGACCCGGTCGACCTCACGCTCGTCGAAGTTCTCCAGCTGATCCTTGTACTGGCTCATGCCGGGCATCATGCCCAGCATCTTCTTCATCGAGCCCATCTTCTTCAGGCCCGACATCTGCGTGAGGAAGTCGTTGAGGTCGAAGTCCTCGCCGGCTTCGACCTTCTTCTTGAGCTTCTCAGTCTCTTTTTCGTCGAAGTTCTTCTCGGCCTGCTCGATGAGCGTCATGATGTCGCCCATGTCGAGGATCCGATCGGCCATCCGGTCCGGATGGAACTGTTCGAAGTCCTTCATCGATTCGCCGGTCGAGGCGAACATGATCGGCTTTCCGGTCACCTCGGCCACGGACAGTGCGGCACCACCGCGGGAGTCACCGTCGAGCTTGGAGAGCACGACACCGGTGAAGTCGACGCCGTCGAGGAACGCCTCGGCGGTCTTCACCGCGTCCTGACCGATCATCGCGTCGATGACGAAGAGGACTTCGTCAGGGTTGACCGCGGTGCGGATGTCCGCGGCCTGGGCCATGAGCTCCTCATCGATGCCGAGACGGCCGGCCGTATCGACGATGACGACGTCGTGGAGTTTGGACTTCGCGACGTCGATCGAGTCGGTGGCGACCTGGATCGGATCGCCCACACCGTTGCCGGGCTCGGGAGCGTAGACGACCGCACCGGCACGTTCGCCGACGATCTGGAGCTGGTTGACGGCATTGGGACGCTGCAGGTCGGCCGCGACGAGCATCGGCCGGTGGCCCTCGGACTTCAGCCAGTGCGCGAGCTTTCCGGCCAGGGTGGTCTTACCGGCGCCTTGGAGGCCGGCGAGCATGATGACCGTCGGCGGACGCTTGGCGAAGTTGAGACGCCGGGTCTGACCGCCGAGGATGCCGACGAGTTCGTCATTGACGATCTTGACGACCTGCTGGCCGGGGTTGAGTGCGCCCGAGACCTCCTCGGACAGGGCGCGTTCACGGATCCGGCCGGTGAAGGCACGCACGACAGGCAGGGCGACGTCGGCGTCGAGCAGGGCACGTCGGATCTCACGAATGGTGGCATCGACGTCGGCTTCGGACAGCCGGCCCTTCCCGCGCAGATTCTTGAAAGTCGCGGTGAGCCTGTCGGACAGAGAGTTAAACACGTACAAGCCTTCTTCACGATGGTTTGGTCGACTCTCTAGACTAGCAACTGACCCGGGTCCGGCTGAAACCAAGTGCCCTGACAATGCCCCGTGAACCCTCCCTCGCGGGCATCCTCCACCGTTCGCAGCGAATCGCCCCGTTGCACCGGGGTGTTAAGGCGGCGACGGTGTCGGATGCCGCAGCACCGGTAGGAGATGCCGCTGCCGGTGACGGTTACCCTCGCCGAGGCGATCGCGTCGCACACTCCCCCGCCGAGGCGGTCGGCGAGACCCACCGGCCGCCTGGACGGGCGACTGTGGTGGTCACCGGAAGGAGTAGGCCTGCTCCGCGTGCTCGAAGGCGTCGATCCCTTCGAGCTCCTCGCGCGGGTCGATCCGCAGTCCCATCGCCCGACGCAGCACCAGCGAAATGGCGAGTGTGACGAGCCCGGAGAAGACGATGGCCACGAGGCAGGCGAGCACCTGTGCGATGAGGAGTTCGACACCGCCTCCGTAGAAGAGACCGGCAGGTCCGTCCTCGTGCGGGAAGGCGAAGAGGCCGATCATCACCGTGCCGATGACACCGGCGACGAGGTGGACGGCCACCACGTCGAGTGCGTCGTCGTAGCGCAGACGGTTCTTCGCCTCCACAGCGAACACGGCTCCGGCACCTGCGGCGATGCCGATGAGCACCGCAGCGTAGGGGTCGACGCTCGCGCATGCCGGGGTGATCGCGACGAGGCCTGCGATCGCACCCGAGACGCTGCCGATGCTGCTCGGTCGTGAGGCCCGGAGGCGTTCGATCATGATCCAGGTGATCATCCCGGCTGCCGGTGCGGCAAGGGTGTTGATCCAGATGAGTCCGCCCTGTTCGATCGTCGCGGCTGCTCCCCCGTTGAACCCGAACCAGCCGAACCACAGCAGGGCCGCTCCGAGCACGGTGATCGGGATGTTGTGCGGTTTGTGCGGGGCCGAGAATCGGGCGCGGCGCCCCATGACGACGACGAGGACGAGCGCTGAGATGCCGGCGTTGATGTGGACGACGGTGCCGCCGGCGAAGTCGATGGCGGGTCCGAACAGGCGGCCGATCGCACCGGATTCGCTGAGCAGCCCGTCACCCCAGACCATGAACGCCAGCGGACAGTACACGAGGGTCACCCAGGCGGCAGAGAAGACGAGCCAGGTGGAGAACTTCGCTCGGTCGGCTACGGCTCCGGCGATCAGAGCGATCGCGATCATCGCAAAGGTCGACCCGTAGCCGATCGAGATCAGAGATCCGGGATCATCGGCCACAGCGCCGGTGAGCCCGAGTTGGGACAGCGGATTGCCGACGAGTCCGGCGATCGAATCACCCGAGCTCAGACCGTATCCGTACAGCACCCAGACGAGTCCGCCGACGGCCATCGCGGAGAAGACCATCATCATCATGTTGATGGCCGAGGTGATTCGCGTCATCCCACCGTAGAAGAACGCCACCCCCGGTGTCATGAGCAGCACCAGCCCTGCCGCGACCATCATCCAAACGTTCACTGCATCGAGTTCCATGTCGTCTCTCTTCTGTCGAAGCCGGTTCGGCGATCGAACCGCGCAGAGACAGTCTCTAAGACGTAAGTCACAGTGATGCTTCGGTCATGTTTCCGCAATGTGACGAGCCTGGCCCCACCCTGCGAGAACGCGGGTGAGACCAGGCTCGATGAACGCGCGAAATCAGTCACGCGCCAGTGCCGTCGCTGCGAATGGCCCACTCAGTCGAGCAGTGCGTCGACGAATCCCTCCGCGGTGAAGGGCGCAAGATCGTCCGCACCCTCCCCGAGTCCGATGAGTTTGACCGGCACTCCCAGCTCACGCTGGACGGCGACGACGATTCCGCCCTTTGCTGTGCCGTCGAGCTTGGTGAGCACGATGCCGGTGATGTCGACCGCCTCGGCGAAGACCTTCGCCTGCTGCATGCCGTTCTGACCGGTGGTCGCGTCGAGGACGAGGAGGACTTCGTCGATCTCATGCCCCTCCCCCAGCGGGCGGGTGGCCACCCGCTTGACCTTGCCGAGCTCATCCATGAGTCCGCGTTTGTTCTGCAGACGGCCAGCGGTGTCGATGAGGACGACGTCGGTGCCCTCGGCCTGTCCTTTCTCGACGGCCGAGTACGCCACCGAAGCAGGGTCAGCGCCTTCTTCCTTGCGGACGGTTTCGACGCCGACGCGTTCACCCCATGTCGCCAGCTGTTCGGCTGCGGCGGCACGGAAGGTGTCTGCGGCGCCGAGCAGCACGGTCTTGTCCTCGGCGACGAGCACGCGGGCGATCTTGCCCACCGTCGTCGTCTTCCCGGCCCCGTTGACACCGACGACGAGGATGACGGAGGGGTCATCGGCCTTGCCGGTGTCGGCCAGGGACCGGTCCATCGTCGGATCGACGAGTTTGACGAGCTCCTCGCGCAGCAGTCCGCGGACCTCTTCCGGGTCCCGGGTGCCGAGCACCTTGACGCGTTCGCGCAGGCGGTCGACGAGCTCGGTCGTCGGTTCGACGCCGACGTCGGCGAGGATGAGCGTGTCTTCGATCTCCTCCCAAGCGGATTCGTCGAGGTTGTCGCGGGAGAGGAGGTTGAGCAGTCCGCGGCCGAGCCCGCTGTTCGACTTCGCCAGGCGTTCACGCAGGCGGACGAGGCGACCGGCCGGTTCGGTGGGAACCTCGGATCCGCGCGCTTCGGCTCTGTCCTTCTCGACCGCCTCGGCGACATCATCGATGCTCAGCTCACCGGTGACCTCGGCGTCGATGCCGCGTTTCTCATCGAAGCCCTTCTTGCGGGCGTTGACACGCAGGGAGATGCCCAGCGTGACGATGAGGGCGAAGACGATCGCCCCGACGATGAGCAAGATGATCGGCTGATCCATGGTTCTTCCGTCCTCCTTTGAGTACCGCCGTTCAGGCCGTCGGCACTCGAGTTCCCGGAATCATCCGGGCTGGTGTCTGTCTGTCGGTGAGCGCGCCGGAATCAGTCGGCGCGGGCTCCGTTGTTCTCAGCCTCGTACGCCCGAGGCCAGGTGGGTCAGAGGTCAGGACCCGCGGCTGCCGAAGAGCAGCCCGGCGGTGGTCTTCCACCCGGTTCCCGACTCCGGGATCTTCCAATGGCGGGTGCGCGGGCGCACCGTGATGAGCAGAGGGGCGGCGTGGCGTCTGGGCTGAGGGCGCAGCACATAGGAGTGGTCGCGGATCGCGGTCACCGCCGCCTGTTCCCTGGTCGCCAAGTGCGAGGTGCCGTCATCGTGGCCGAAGAACTCGTGGACTTCGTCGTCGTAGCCGGTCCATTCGGACGGCAGGCGGAATCGCTGCACATCGGAGGAGTATCGCAGGCGTCCTTCGGCGCGCAGGCCGGGCAGAGCCACGAGGAGTACGACCACGAGTGCTAAGGCGAACGAGATCGCAAGTCCGACGATGACGACAAGTACCGAATTCATGCCTTCGAGCCACCTCGCAGTACAGCAGCCTCGGCCATGGACGTCTCGCTCCTCACGTTCTTCGAATACCTGTGTCTCGGCCCAAGTCTATAGTCCCTGGCCACGACAAGTGTGCTCGGCCGCCATAGGGCAGTTGCAAAATTCCCTGGGACTGTCCTGGGCGTCACCGTCAAACGCCCTTGTGTCCGCGCGGCGGGCCTGTCACCTCGGACGCGTGCGGTCGCGGATCACGGAATCCGCTGCGATATGACTTTCGACACGCCATCGCCGTGCATCGTCACTCCGTAGAGGGCGTCGGCGATCTCCATGGTCCGTTTCTGGTGGGTGATGACGATGAGCTGCGAGGAGTCCTGCAGCTCTTCGAACACCGTGAGCAGCCGCGAGAGGTTGAGATCGTCGAGGGCCGCTTCGACCTCGTCCATGACATAGAACGGGCTCGGCCGGGCCTTGAAGATCGCCACCAGCATGGCCACGGCCACGAGCGACCGCTCCCCACCGGAGAGCAGGGACAGCCGTTTGACCTTCTTACCCGCCGGGCGGGCGTGCACGTCGACGCCGGTGGTGAGCATATCGTCGGGATCGGTCAGGCTCAGTGCACCCTCACCGCCGGGGAAGAGGCGGGAGAAGATGTCCTCGAACTCGCGGGCCGTATCCGCATAGGCTTCGGCGAAGACGCGTTCGACATGCCGGTCGACCTCTTCGACGAGCTGCATGAGGTCCTTGCGCGAGGACTCGATGTCCGCGATCTGCTTCTCGAGGAACTGGTGCCGCTCCTTCAGCGCCTCATACTCCTCGAGTGCCAGCGGATTGACAGTGCCGATGCGTTTGAGCTGTGATGCCGCCTGCTTCTGCGCCTTCTCGACCTCGGCGCGCACATACGGCCGGTCCTCCACATCGTTCTCGAATGACGGAACCGGCAGATGCGGCCCGAATTCGTCGATGAGACGGTCGATGCCGAGTCCCGTCTCTTCCTCGGATCGGTGCCCGATCTCCTCGAGTCTGAGCCGGAACCGCTCTTTCGCCAGCTCCGCCTCGGCGGCTGCGTCCTTGAGCTTCTGCAGCTGGGTCCGCGCCGACCCCAATTCCTCGCCGAGGCGGCCCTTCTCTTCGCGCAGACCGCTGCGTTCGTCGACGAGGACCTGGATCGCCTCACCGAGTTCTGCCACCGTGGAGGTGGCCAGCTCCGCGGCTTCGGCCGCGGTTTCGGCGATGAGCTGCACCGAGGCGGCAGCCCGCTTCTTCTTCGCGATCGTGCGCTGAGTCTGCTCCCGCGCAGCCTCTTCGGCCTTCGCCGCACGCAGGAGGGAGTCGACCCGGTCGCTGAGGAACCGGGCGCGGTCGGCTGCGGCCCGATGGCTGATGCGGGCTTCGACGAGGTCTTCCGACGATTGGGCGACCTGTGCACTGAGCTCGTCACGGGCGGCGGTGTCGACGACTTCGTCGACAACGGCGGCTCCGGCCAATGCCGCCGCGGCCGACTGTGAGTCGCGTTCGGCTGCGGCGAGGCGCGATTCGAGTTCGCTGGCGTTCTCTTGCGAGCGCTGCAGGCGGGTGCGGGCCACACCGATCTCGCCGGTGATGCGTGAGACCTCTTCGGCGGCGGCCATGATCTTCGCATCCGAGGAGTGGAGGGCGTCGAGCGCCGCCGCCGATTCCTCTCGGGCGGCGGCAAGCCGCGGTTCGATCTCCTCGAGTGCGGTGTCGAGCTTCTCGGCCCGCCCCTCGAGGTCGGTGATCAGCGAGTGTGTGTCCGCGATCGCGGTCTGCGAGGCCAGGCGGGTGCCCGAGGCGGTGCGGGCCCGGCTGATGCGGGTCGCGGTGAGCACTTCCCCGTGGACGGTGACGGCGGTGAGTTCGGGCCGAGCCTCGGTGAGGGCGATTCCGGTCCGTGCGTCGGGGACGCAGACGACTCCGTGCAGGGCACGGGCCAGCAGGGTGCGCAGTTCGGCAACGTCGCTGTCGACGATGTCGGACAGCCATTGCAGCTGCCCCAGCGCAGGCAGCTCCGGAAGTGTGGGAAGGGCACTTCCGCCGCCCTTCCCGGACATCGTTCGAGCACCGGCGGGGATGGTCAGGGAGACGTTCGTGTCCTCGCCGAGGTGGTCGAGCACTGCCAGCGCCACTTCGCTGTCATCGACGATGACGCCGGAGACCGTGGTCGACAGTGCGGCGGCCGCGGCCATTTCGAATCCGTGCTCGACGCTCAGCCGTTCGGTCACGGCCGTGCGCACTCCCGGCAGCTCGGCGTTGACGATGTCTTCGAGGTCGGCTTCCAGTGCGGTGCCCAAAGCAAGGGCTTCGGCGCGGGCTTTCGCCGAGGACAGTTCGGAGGCGACCTGCGCCTGCTGCTCCTGCAGCCGGGTGCGTTCGGCTTCGAGCTTCTCCTGCGCTTCTGTCGCGGTCTCGTAGGCGGAGTCGAGCTCGGTCTCTCCGGCTTCGACGTCCTCGACTCCGGTTTCGGCGGATTCGAGTTCCTTGGTGCGTTCAGTGATGCGGGCGGTGACGGTTTCGATCTCTGTGCGGTTGGCTTCGATCCGGGACCTGAGGTCGGTGATCCGTTCGGCCGCCTGGGTCTGCTTCGACTGCAGTGCCGAGCGGTTCTTCACCGCCTCGGTGATGGCGATCTGCGCGGCCTTGACCTCGTCTTCGGCGGCACCCAGCGCTTGGGTGAGCTCTTCCTTCCGCTGCTGGCTGGCCTCGAGCGTGCTCGTCTTCTCGGTCACGGCTGCCTCGGCGTCGGTGAGTTCGGAACGGTTGCGTTCGGCCTGGGCGCGCAGCTCTTCGGGGGACTTCGATTCCCGCTGTCCCAGGCTCGTGACCTCGGACAGCAGGTGGGATCGTTTGTCTTCGGCACGTTGGCTCAGCCCTTGGGCGCGCACGATCTGGGTCTGTGTCCGCGATTCCGCGGTGCGTTGGACTTCGAATTCGGTGTCGAGTTCGGACAGCCGGGCTTCGATCTCCGCCAGTCGTGCCTCGGTGCGGGTGCGGGTGTGGTCGAGTTCGGCAATGCGGTCGCTGTGGTCTTCGCCGTCGCTGGTCGAGGCCAGGGAGGACTGCAACCGCACGGCATCGTCGGCGAGCAGTCTGGCGGTGGCATCGCGCAGAGTCGCTTGGACGGTCGCTGCTTTCGCGGCTGCCTCGGCCTGCCGGCCCAGTGGGCCCAGCTGCCGATTGAGTTCGGTGCGCAGGTCGGTGAGTCGGTCGAGGTTCGTCTGCAGTCCGGTGAGTTTGCGGACCGCTTTGTCCTTGCGGCGTCGGTGTTTGAGCACTCCGGCGGCTTCTTCGATGAAGCTGCGTCGTTCGAGCGGGTCGGCGTGGAGGATCGCATCGAGGCGGCCCTGGCCGACGATGACGTGCATCTCCTTGCCCAGGCCGGAGTCGTTGAGCAGCTCTTGGATGTCGAGCAGGCGTGCGGGTGCGCCGTTGACGGCGTATTCGGATCCGCCGGTGCGGAACAGGGTCCGCGAAATGGTCACCTCGGTGTAGTCGACGGGGATGGCTCCGTCGGAGTTGTCGATCGTCAGGGTCACCTCGGCGCGCCCCAATGCCTGCCTCTTCGAGGTTCCGGCGAAGATGACGTCGTCCATCTTTCCGCCGCGCAGGTTCTTCGCCCCCTGCTCTCCCATCACCCAGGACAGGGCGTCGACGACATTGGACTTGCCCGATCCATTGGGTCCGACGACGCAGGTGATCCCCGGCTCGAACTTGAGAGTCGTGGCCGAGGCGAAGGACTTGAATCCACGCAGGGTCAGGCTTTTGAGATGCATCGTGGAACCCAGCATATCCGTCCCGTCCGCTGAGGACGGGCTCTCGGGCAGCCGGAGACCCGAAATGAGGGCAGACTTCTGCGAACTCCCCGAAACTTTGGTAAGCTCGCTCTTCGTGCGTGGGAAACCACGTTCTTCCTCCGTAGCTCAGTTGGCAGAGCATTCGACTGTTAATCGAAGGGTCGCTGGTTCGAGCCCAGCCGGGGGAGCTGGAAGAGGCCCTGCCGCATGCGGCGGGGCCTCCGACATGTCACCGCGTCAGTACGGCGGTGAAGCACAGCAGAGGCGCCGAAATCATGCGGGTGAGTCGAAATTCCCGCAATCTTGTCCCATCGTCTGTCAAAATCATGGGTGAGAGGCGTTCGAGTGCAGTCTGCTCGGACCGTTTCGGCAGCCAGTCCGATGCCGTCCATCCAAGGAAGGAATGCCGAGGAGGGAGTCCGCCCGCGTCACAGTCACGAGGAACGACCCCGTTCGGCAAGTTCAAGCATGAGCAGTGAACATACCAAGATACAGGAGCTCATCGAGCACCTGAAGAATCCGACGACCGCGCTGCGGCCCTTCAAACGTGAGGGTCTGGACAAGGTCGTCTTCTTCGCGGCAGGCATCCTCGCCGTCGCCTTCGTCGTCTGGGGCTTCGTCTCCCCCGACACCCTCGGCAACGTGGCTGGCACGCTGCTGACCGGCGTCATGGACAACTTCGGCTGGCTCTTCGTCATCGCCGCCACGATCTTCACGATCTTCGTCATCGTCGTCGCCGTCAGCCGCTTCGGACGGATCCCGCTGGGCAAGGACGATGAGAAGCCGGAGTTCAAGACCTCCTCGTGGATCGCGATGATGTTCGCGACCGGTATGGGCATCGGTCTGGTGTTCTCCGCGGTCGGTGAGCCTCTCTTCTTCTACATGTCGCCTCCCCCGAACACCGTCGACGGCTCCTCGGCTGAGGCGATGGGCACGTCCATGGGCACCACGCTGTTCCACTGGACGCTGTACCCGTGGGCCATGTACGCCATCGTCGGCCTCGGTGTGGCCTATGGTTCGTTCCGCCTCGGCCGGTCCCAGCTGTTCTCCTCGATGTTCACCCCGCTGTTCGGCGAACGTGCGGTCAACGGCTTCGGCGGCAAGGTCATCAACATCCTCGCGATCCTCGCGACTCTGTTCGGCTCGGCCTGCTCGCTGGGTCTGGGCGCCATCCAGATCGGCGGCGGCATCGAGTCTGCAGGCCTCATGTCCGAGGTCACCTCCCCTGTCCTCGTCATCATCATCGCCATCCTCACCGCGGCCTTCGTCGCCTCGGCGGTCTCGGGCGTGGAGAAGGGCATCCAGTGGCTGTCGAACATCAACATGGTGCTCGCCGTCATCGTCGCCCTCATCGTCTTCATCGGCGGACCGACGCTGTTCATCCTCAACGTCATCCCCTCCTCGGTGGGTTCGTTCATCCAGGACCTGCCGCAGTTGGCCTCGCGCACCGCGGCCAACGGTGAGGGCGTGAATGAGTGGCTGTCGTCGTGGACGGTCTTCTACTGGGCGTGGTGGGTGTCATGGTCGCCTTTCGTCGGCCTGTTCATCGCGCGCATCTCGCGCGGTCGCACAGTGCGTCAGTTCGTCACCGGCGTCCTCATCGTCCCCTCCGTCGTCTCGACCATCTGGTTCGCGATCTTCGGCGGCGGCGCCATCGGAATCCAGGAGCGCGCCGAACGCGGCGAGGGCACGGTCAAGGCTCTGGCCAGCATCGTCGACGGCGAGCCGGACATCAACATGGACACGGTCCTGTTCGACCTCCTGGCCGCTCTGCCGCTGCCGAACCTCATCGCGATCATCCTCATGATCGTCACGGTCGTCCTCATCGCGATCTTCTTCGTCACCGGTGCGGACTCGGCCTCGATCGTCATGGGCACGCTGTCGGCCAACGGTATGCAGGAGCCGGGCCGCGGTCTGGTCATCTTCTGGGGAACTGCGACCGGTGCTGTGGCTGCGGTGATGCTCTTGGCGGGCGGTTCGGATCCCGCCGAGGCGCTGGACGGACTGAAGAACATCACGATCGTCTCAGCGCTGCCGTTCGTCCTCGTCATGCTGCTGCTGTGTGTGGCGGTGTGGAAGGACCTGTCGAAGGATCCGCTCATCATCCAGGAGCAGCTGGCCGCCCACGTGCTCGAGACCTCGGTGGCCACCGCGGTCGACGAGTACGACGGCGAGATCTTCGGCCTCGAGACCTCAGAACTCCAGGTCGAGCCCGAGGACACCGAGGCGACAGCGGACAAGGATTCCACCAACACCCCCTAGCCCCTCCAATTTGCTACCTGACGGCGGCTTAGCAACTTCGCGCGAGGTTGTTAAGCCGCCGTCAGGTAGTTTTGGGCGGTCGATCCTGTGCTTCCTGCCGTCCCTTTCGGCTCGGTCATCCTGCTCAGCTCACCGACCGCTCGCAAGCGCAGAGCGGCTCGCCGTGGCGACACTCTTCTTCGTCCGCCGACTGACACGGTCGCCCTGATACGACCGGACCTCGTCGCCGTCACATTCCGAACAGCGCCGGAACGGAGATCGGGCCGGTCCCGAATGCTGTGATGACGGCGGCCAGCACCAGCAGGAGCAGATCGTATTCGGGGCCTCCGGCCGAAGCCCAATACTTCGAACGCCATTTGAAGACGTGCAGACTGGTCGTGATGATCATCAGGACGATCACGCCGAGACCGGCCCATTGTGCGAGGACTCCGGTCGCGAATGAGACTGCGGCGGCGAGCTCCGCAATGGCGACGAACCACGCGACGGGCACGCTGAGACCATCGTTCTTCGCAAACGCCGGAATGTCCTTGGCCTTGACCAAGAATTCGCGGACGAATGCCACGGTCAGCAGTGCCCTGACAAGAAGCAGCACGACCGCACCGATGAAAGTGGGAACCGCGAACATGTCTGTTCCTCCCCTCCGCCGGCTCAACCGACGGTGTCTTGCCCAGATTCTACTCGGCAATCGCTGCGCGGGAGCGGCCTCGACGCAGTATCCCTCACCCCCAGCGACAAATCGGCGCGGTGCACCGGTGCGCAATGCCGTTATCGGTGACCGACGCTCTGGCACCTGTAGGAGTTGCGGCGAACACGAGGAACTG
Source organism: Brevibacterium sp. S22 (assembly GCF_004745485.1). GTDB lineage: Bacteria > Actinomycetota > Actinomycetes > Actinomycetales > Brevibacteriaceae > Brevibacterium. The sequence continues at coordinate 31,428 of NZ_RHFG01000020.1, read as the reverse complement.
AGAGCAGCGGTGCAGGATGCTTGCTTGAGCTCGAGCAACACACGTGGAAAAGAGAGGGACGGGCGCCGGCTGGCGCGGGCTACCGGTACCGCGGGGGCTTCTGGCAGTTCGGACAGAAATGCGTTCCGCGGCCACTGACGGTGATCTTCGCGATCTCCGTTCCGCAGCGCACGCACTCCTGGCCCCCACGCCCGTAGACGAGCAGTGCCCGGTCGAAGTAGCCGGATTCGCCGTTGACGTTGACGTAGAGAGCGTCGAAGCTCGTCCCGCCCACGGCGAGGGCATCGCTCATCACCTTCGTCGCGGATTCGAGCACGGCGACGAGGCGGCTCTTCCGTGTCCGCGCAGGCACCGCCGACGGGTGGACCCCCGCCCTGAACAGCGCCTCGTCGGCATAGATGTTGCCGATTCCGCTGATGAGCGTCTGGTCGAGCAGCGCCGCCTTGATCGCGGTCCGCTTGCGCGCGAGTTCGCCGACGACCACCTCAGGGTCGAATGCGGGCTCAAGAGGATCGGCAGCGATATGGATCGCCGAAGCGGGGACAAGCCGACCGTACCCGTGAACGAGCGGTTGGACGCCGATATGGCCGAAGATCCGCTGATCGACGAAGCGCAGCTCTCGTCCAGTGCCCAGATCGCGCCCACCGCCGCCGAGGTGCAGGACCGCCCGGGTGTGCCGGTGGACATCCTCGCCGGGATCGTGGATGCGCAGCTGACCGCTCATCCCGAGATGGACGAGGATCCCCAGTTCAGGAGCCTGCCGACCCGACGACGAACCGGCAGTGCCGAACGGCTCCCGTGGAGCCGGATGCCCGGACACGATCCCCTCCCCCAGGCTCAGCCACATGAACTTCCCACGCCGCTCGGCACCCAGAATCCGGGAGCCGGAGACAGCGGAGACGAAGGCGTCGGCCGCCGACGGATCGATGCGCCGCTGGGACGTCGTGCCCAGGATTCGGGGGTCGACCACCTCGGCGCCGGTGATCGTCGTCCCGGCCGTCCATTCAACGACTCCGCGACGCACGCTTTCGACCTCGGGAAGCTCAGGCATCAGAACACCGCCCCATGAGACAGCGAAGAACCCAAACGCACAGAGGGACTCAGCGCCGGTAGTCCGGATAGATGGTGCGGATGGCTTTGACGGCCACCTCGGCGGCGGCGGCTTCCGCGGCCTTCTTCGAGGACCCGTCGCCGGCGCCCCAATTGTTCGTGCCGAGCATCGCGTTGGCGGTGAAGACCATCGCATGGTCGGGCCCGGACGAGGTGATCTCGTAGCTCACTGCACCGAGGTCGAGGTCGGCCGCGGCTTCCTGCAGGGTGGTCTTGAAGTCCATCCCCGCACCGAGGTTGACCGCGTCGTCGAGCATGCCGTCGATGAGGCGGTGGACGAAGGCGAAGGCCGCTTCACGTCCGCGGGAGACGAAGGTCGCGCCGATGAGGGCCTCGACCGTGTCGGCGAGGATCGAGTCCTTGTTCCGACCGCCGGTCAGCTCCTCACCCTTGCCCAGCAGGATGTGCTCGCCGACGCCGTGCCTGCGGGCGATCGCGGCCAGGGCTCGCGTGTTGACGACGGCCGAACGCATCTTGGCCAGCTGGCCCTCGGGCAGATGCGGGTTGTCGTAGAACAGCGACTCGGTGGCGACGAGACCCAGAACGGAGTCTCCGAGGAACTCGAGGCGCTCGTTGGTGGGGATCCCACCGGCTTCGAAGGCAAAGGAGCGATGTGTGAGCGCGAGACGAAAAGTCTCGGGATCAATATCGATCCCGAGACTCTTCTTCAGTGCTGCTGTGGTGTCAGTGTCCACAGTCTCAGACGTCAGCGACCTTGCGGCCCTTGTACTCGAGGTACAGCGGGGTGCCGGCTGCGTCTTCGACGACCTTGGCCTGGTGGGGGCGCGAGTACACAACGCGACCGTTCTCCACAGTCTTGACCAGGTTAGGAGCCTTGGCCTTCCACTGCGAACGACGGTGGCGGGTGTTGCTGCGCGACAATTTACGCTTCGGAACAGCCACGTCTAGCTCTCTTTCTTCTCTTCCAACAGATTCTTCAATGATGCGAACGGCGATTCGGATTCGTCCTCGTCCACCTCGAGGTCTTCCCCCAGGGTGTAGCTGAACTCCTCGCTCTCATCCTGTGAAGGACTGAACGGCAGAGCCATCACGACGGCGTCTCTGATCGCGGGCTCGAGGTCGAGCTGATCCCGGTCGATGACGTAGGAGTCCTCGTCCCCTTCGGCCTGCTCATAGACGTACATCTCTTGGATGTCCACATCTATAGGCAACTCGATGGGTTCGAGCGTCCTTGCGTCTTCGCCGCGGGCCGTCGCCGAGACTGTTCCCGACACGTAGATTCCCTCCGACACACTCTCGAACATCAGCTCGAGTATCAGTGGTGAACCTTCCGCAACCCCGATCACTTCGATCTTGAGATCCGCTGGAGCCGACAAGGTGGTGTTCACCCGTTCCCACTCACCCGGATGACCGAGCAATCCCATGGATCTGAGATCATAGACGAATTCAGATCTGTTCTTCATGCCTGTCCTCCTGGTGCGTTTGAGGATGTCGCTCCTGCGTTCACACGCGACTCACCATTCTAATCATCATCGCCTGCCATTACCAATCGGTCTCCGCTCGCCGCAAAGGTGTTCCTCGTCACCATCGTTCGTGTTCATTGCGCCAGGTCACTCCCCCGGCGAGGACGAGCAGCGCCCCCGAAATCGTGAAGACGATCCCGGAACCGGCAAGGACGGTGAGCGCCGAGGCGGCCGACGGGATCGCGACCTGGCTGAGTCGGTTGCCCGCCAAGCGGATCGAGAGCACCGCGGCCCGATTCGCCGGGTCGGCCAGGGTCGACACCCACGTCATCGTCAGCGGTTGGGTGAGGCCGAAGCAGAAGCCCGCGACCGCGAGCAGGATGGCCAGCGTCCATGGTTGGCTGAGGACGGGGATGAGGATCACGCACAGGCCTGCCGCCGCCGAGGCGGTCCACAGCAGTGAGAGGTTCCTCCACTTGCGCGTGAGCACCCCGATGAACAGACGTGAGATCACCGAGGCGAGCGTCCGCAGCGCGAGCAGCCACGTCACGAGGGTGACGGACAGACCGTTCTCTTCACCGATGAGCGGCAGATAGGCGGTCATGAGGTCGACGGCGGCGAGCGTGGCCATCGACGCGAAGATCGCCGGCTTCATCCCTCGCAGCGACAGCAGCGTCCATGGGGTCTGGGCACCTTCGGCGGCTTCGGCGCGGGAGACGTGCGGAGTGCGTCCGCGGAGCATGACGATGACGGCGGCGACGAGAGTGAGCGCCGAAAGCCCGGTCATGAACCACAGCGCGTTCGTGATGTGGGCATCCCCGGAGGTGGCGTCGGCGATCATGCCGGCCACAGGCAGTCCGATGGTCTGCCCGATCGAGACCCCGAGGGTCAGGTGACCGAACTTCGCGGTCAGGCGATCGGCCGGGAAGCTGGCAGGAATGAGCGCCTGGGAGGCCACGGTCGTGAGCAGCTGCCCGAAACCGAGACTCATCGTGGCGATGAGGAGCACACCGAGGTTCGGAGCAGCTGCCGCGAGCGCGACGGGCAGAATCGACAGGACGGTGCCGACCCAGAGCACCGCGGTGGCGTATCCACGATCGACGAGGCGGCCGACGAAGAGCGCTGTGAGCAGCGGGACGAGAGAGTAGACGGCGGTCATGAGACCGAGGACGACACCGGACCCGCCGAGTTCGAGGGTCCGGTAGGAGATGAGGACGCGCACACCGTTGTAGGTGGCATGCGCGACGATGGTGTGGGCGACGAGGCCCGGGAACCAGGCCCGGTTGGCTGGCGTTGCTGCGCCCATCCCTCAGCGGGCGCCGTCGTGGCCGGGGACATCGCCCCGCAGGGCCGCCAGCACCGAGGTGGGCACGAGGCCTTCGATGTCCCCGCCGCCTGAGTGGACTTCCTTGATGAGCGAGGAGGAGACGTGTTCGAACTTCGGATCGCCGGGGACGAAGATCGTCTCGAGTTCGGACAGGTGCTTGTTCATCAGCGCCATCGGCAGTTCGTAGGCGAAGTCCGTACCCGAGCGCAGACCCTTGACGACGGCGGGAGCGCCGATGGAGGTGCAGTAGTCGACGAGGAGACCGCCGGAGACGAGGTCGATCGTGATGTTCGCAGCATCCCGGGTGCGCTCGTCTTCGGCCAGGGATCGGCGGATGAGGTCCGCGCGGACTTCCGGGCCGAAGCGACCCGACTTCGAGGGATTGTGAACCACCGCCACAACCACCTGCTCGAACATCCGAGAGCTGCGGGCGATGATATCGAGATGACCCATGGTGATCGGGTCATAGGAACCGGGGCAGACGACCTTCATGCTCTCCATCGTATCGCCTGGCCGCTCAGACGGCAGCCGAGAACTCGTGCCGGCACGACCGGAGACGGGCATCAGCTCGGCTGCTCCCGCAGCTGCAGCCACTGGTCATCGACGGTGGTTTCGCCCTCGCGGCCGCGGACCACCTGTGCGTCGAAGCCATCGTCGGGTCCGTGCAGGCGGGAGGTCGCCTCGGCCATGATCCCGGCGACGATCGCCAGGGATCGGGATTCGTCACCGGCGGTGACCGCCTCGGCGAGTTCCCGGTGACTGCCGATGAGGTCGCATCGGACCTCGTAGCCGCGCTTGTCGGACAGCGACAGCAGGCGGGTGTGGACCATCGAGACCTTCATGAGGTCGGTCAGTCGCGTCGAACCGGAGCACGCGACGATCGAATGGTGGAAGTTGAGGTCGGCGTCGCCGATCGTGCGCGCGGCGTTCTCTTCGATGGCGCGCTCAAGTGCCTGCAGCGCCAGGTCGATCCTGGAGGTGGCCAGACTGTGGCGGATGACGAGCTTGACCGCCTGCGATTCGATCGCCTCCCGCACGGCATAGACATCGTCGATATCGGCGGTGCGCATCCGCCGCACATGCACACCTCGTCCGGGGGCGTGCGTCATCACGCCTTCGCTGATGAGGCGCTGCAGGGCCTCCCGCAGAGACGGCCGCGACACCGCGAGCAGCTCAGCGGTGCGCACTTCGTTGATCGACTGACCGGGCTCGAGCGAACCGCTGTAGATGGCGTTGCGCAGCTGGTCGACGATGAGGTCGATCGTCGAGGACCGGACCACTTTGCGCAGCACCGGCAGCTCGGAAGTCGGAGGATTCGTCACGGTCACGATCATATAACGTTGTCAGACAGTGTGACATTCGGACAACATGAGTATTGAATACTGTTTCAGAGACGCACGTCACGCTGATGTGTCGACGTTCAAGGAAGGAACAGCAAATGAAACTCAAAGGACTGGCCGCCGCGACATCGATCCTCGCGCTGACGCTCACCCTCGGTGCCTGCGGTGGAAGCGACTCAGACAAGTCGACTCTGCAGAAGGCCATCGACGACGGAAAGATCTCCGTCGGCTTCGCCGGCGAAGCCCCGTACAGCTTCGAAGAGGGCGGTGAGCTCCAAGGAGCTTCCGTCTCACTGGCGAAGGCCGTGTTCAAGGAGCTTGGCGTCGACGACGTCGAAGGCGTCAACACCGAGTTCGGTTCGCTCATCCCCGGCCTCAACGCCGATCGCTTCGACGCGATCTCGGCCGGTATGTCGATCCTGCCCGACCGGTGCGAGCAGGCCTCCTTCGGTGATCCCGAGTTCATGTACACCACAGCCCTGATGACCAAAGAGGGCAAGCTGGATGGAATGAAGGACATGGAGGATGTCAAGGACAAGGGCCTCAAGCTTGCCACCATGACCGGCGCCATTGAGAACACCATGTACGCGAAAGAGCTCGGCATCAAGACGCAGGAGGTCGGCACCCCGCAGGACGGTATGGACGCCGTGACGACCGGCCGCGCCGATGTCTTTGCGCTGACCGCCATCTCGCTCAACTGGATGGAGAAGAACACCGAGGATTCCGGTGTCGAGGTCAGCGATTCCTTCGTCCAGGAGATCGACGGTGTCCCGCAGGTCGGTGCCGGCGCCACGGTCTTCCGCACCGACGAAAAGGAACTCCGCGACGAATGGAACAAGGGTCTGGACAAGATCGTCTCCGATGAGAAGTCCTACCTCGACGTCGTCGGCGACTACGGATTCACGAAGGAAGAGCGCCCTGACGGTTCGATCACGACCGATCAGCTGTGCAAGGGCGAACTTCCCACCGCTGATTCCTGAGTCGACTCCTCTCACGCACTATGAATGACAATGTCACGACGTTGCTGAACTTCCTTCCACAGCTGTGGGAGGGAGTTCAGACAACCATCATCCTCACGGTCGCCGGCAGCATCGGGGCCGTGCTCATCGCAATCATCCTCGGTCTGTCGATGACCTCGCCGAGCGCATGGCTGCGCGTCCCGGCCCGCATCATCGTCGAATTCTTTCGCGGCACCTCTCTGCTCGTGCAGCTGTTCTGGCTGTTCTTCGTCTTGCCCCTTTTCGGGTTCGATCTCGATCCCATGGCCTGCGGCATCGGAGCGCTGGCGCTCAACTACGGAGCCTATTGCGCTGAGGTGGTCCGATCCTCGATCAAGACCGTGGCCCCGGGGCAATGGGAGGCCGCGATCGCGCTCAGCCTCTCCCCCACTCGCCGCATGATCCGCGTGATCTTCCCACAGGCCTGGGCTCTCATGATCCCGTCGATCGCGACCCTGCTCATCCAGCTGCTCAAGGGCACGGCCGTCGTCTCCTTCATCACGCTGTCCGATCTCACGGACAAGACCACTCAGCTGCGCCAGTCGACCGGCGACACGATGTTCGCCTTCTCGGTCAGCCTCATCATCTACTTCGCGCTGGCATGGCTGCTCCAGGAACTCATGAACTTCCTCGAACGCAGGGCCGCGTCCGCGCTCGGCCGCAGACGCCCGAACTCGCGCACGGATCGCCGCGAGGCCCGTCGCCTCGCTCGCGCAGACGCTGTGCGCCGAGATCGCCTCGCCTCGCATGCTGCAGCGAATGAGGGCGCCAACCACAGCACTGGTGCGGATCCGACGAAGAATCCCTTCCCCGGACAGGGAGGTGGCCTCTGATGTGGAATTGGGAATTCGCCGTCGAGGCGCTGCCGATCCTGCTCCGCGGATTCGTCAACACACTGATCGCCACCGTCGTCGGCACCGTGATCGCCGCGATCCTCGGACTCATCCTCGCTGTGGCCATCCGCGGTCTGCCGCGCTGGATCAACTGGCTCGTCCGGCTCCTTGTGGCATTTGTCCGCAACACCCCGCTGGTCGTTCAGCTGCTGTTCGTCTACTACGCGTTCTCGGACATTCCGGGGCTTGTCGATGTCCCTGCGCTTGTCATCGGCTTCATCGTCATCGGCATCCACTATTCGACGTACATGTCCGAAAGCTACCGGGCCGGCATCGACTCGGTGCCGCCGGGCCAGTTCGAGGCGGCCACCGCGCTGTCGCTGCCGCCGGTGCGCACGTTCACCGCGATCGTGCTGCCGCAGGCGCTGCGGGCGACCATCCCGTCGCTCGGCAACTACGCGGTCGCGATGTTCAAGGACACGCCGTTCCTGTTCGCGATCTCCGTCGTCGAGCTCGTGACCGCGGCGAAGAATTTCGGCGGTTCGACCTTCGCCTACACGGAAGCCTTCACCCTGGCCGGAATCATCTTCCTCGCCGCCAGCTACCCGACCTCACTGCTCATTCAGAGATTGGATCGACGCCTTGCCACCTACTGAGAACACCCCAACGACTGCCTCCGCTTCGTCGAGCCCGGCGATCGAGTTCACCGATGTGGAGAAGAGCTTCGGGCCGACCACAGTGCTCAAGAACCTCAACTTCACGGTGGCTCCCGGTGAACGCGTCACCCTCATCGGGCCCAGCGGTTCGGGCAAGACGACGATCCTGCGCCTGGTGATGACGCTCGAGGAGCTCACCGACGGCTACATCTTCGTCGACGGTCAGCCTCTGACGTTCGAGAACCGTGGCGGCAAGCGGGTCGAGCTGCCGAAGAAGCGCACGCGTGAGATGACCACGCGCATCGGCATGGTCTTCCAGCAGTTCAATCTGTTCCCGAATATGACCGTGCTCGAGAACATCATCGAAGCTCCCGTCCATGTGCTCGGCAAGTCCAAGGCCGAGGCGAGCAAGGAGGCCAAGGAGCTGCTCGAACGCGTGGGTCTGGCCGACAAGGCCGATGCCCACCCGACGCGTCTCTCCGGCGGTCAGCAGCAGCGTGTGGCGATCGCCCGTGCTTTGGCGATGAGTCCTGAGATCCTCCTCCTCGACGAGGTCACCTCAGCGCTCGACCCGGAGCTCGTCGGGGACGTGCTCGGAGTGCTGCGCGATATCGCAGAGACCACGGACATCACGATGCTGCTGGTGACTCATGAGATGCAGTTCGCCCGCGATGTCTCGCATCGGGTGATGATGTTCGACGGCGGTCAGGTCCTCGAAGAGGGCCCGCCGGATCAGATCTTCAACAACCCGCAGCACGAGCGCACCCGCTCGTTCCTCTCCAGTGTGCTCTAGTTCGCTTCCGGCTCCGCCGTGAGCTGGACGAAGTGGACAGCGGTCTCACCGAAGGTCTTCGACCGGAACACCTCCAGGCCCGTAGGCATCGCCGGTTCCGGTGAGCGCGCGGCCCGTTCGACGATGACGATCGATTCCATATCGAGATGCGCTGCGAGCCGCCGGAGGATCTGCGTGACCGCGTCCTCTCCGAGCGGGTAGGGCGGGTCCATGAAAACGAGGTCGAAGACCCGCGACTCCGGATCGTCTGGTCCGGGCAGCCCTGCCAGGAAGTGAAGCACATCGCCGGCGTGCACGTCGGCCGAGTGGTCGAGTCCGAGCTTGTCCGCATTCGCCTGCAGTGTGCGGATCGAGGTCAGCGAGGAATCGACGAAATCGACCTGCGCGGCTCCCCGCGACATCGCTTCGAACCCCAGGCCCCCGGACCCGGCGAAGAGGTCGAGGACGTTCGCGGCCGGCAGGACCCCGTAACCCTCGAGCATGGAGAACAGGGACTCCTTGACCCGGTCGGACGTCGGCCTGGTGTTCGCCCCCGACGGGGAGGTCAGCCTGGCACCCTTGTGGGCTCCGGCGATGATTCTCATGTCTGCTTCCTCAGCCTGCCTCGATGAAGTGGGCGTCGTCCTCGGGCAGGACGCGCCGGATGAACGCCCGCAGCGCAGGCACCGCTTCGAGAGTGGGGTCGATGGAGACGATCTGTTCGGCGATCTTCTTCGCTTCGGCCACGATCTCGGAGTCGCGGAGGATCGACAGGTGCCGCAGAGAGGACCCGCCCCACTGAGAACCGCTGAGCACGTCGCCTTCGCCGCGGGCGTCGAGGTCGTATTCGGCCAAGGCGAACCCGTCCAGCGTCTGCGCCACGGCCTGCAGGCGTCCGTAGCTCTCATCCGTCTCACTCATCTCGGTGAGCAGGAAGCACATGGCCGAGCTGCCGTCACGGCCGACGCGCCCGCGCAGCTGGTGCAGCTGAGCGACGCCGAAGTTCTCGGCTTCGATGATGACCATCATCGTCGCCCGTGACACGTCGACGCCGACCTCGATGACCGTCGTCGAGACGAGGATCTCGATGCTGCCCTTGTCGAAGTCCGCGAGCATCCGATCCTTCTCCGCGGCCGACATCCGACCGTGCAGCAGACCGAACCTCTTGCCCGCGAGTTCGGGAGTCTCCTGGAGTTTGCGCGTGATGTCCTCGATCCCCTGCTTCTGCCCGAGAACCTCCCCGGATTCCGGATCTTCGATGTCCGTGGGTTCGATCCGCGGGAACACGACGAAGACTCCCCTCCCGTCCTCGACGGTCTGCTTCATCAGCTCCCGCACCCGGGCGTACCAGTTCGGCTGCTCGACGATCGGCACCACATGCGTGGCGATGTCCTTCGGGCCTGCCGGCATCTCGTCCAGTGTAGAGATGTCGAGGTCGGCGAAGACCGTCATCGCCACGGTGCGCGGGATCGGGGTCGCCGACATCACGAGCGTATGCGGGGTCGTCTTCCCGCCCTTGGCGCGCATCGCCTCTCGCTGTTCGACACCGAACCGGTGCTGCTCGTCGACGACGATGAGGCCGAGGGCGGCGAACATCGTCGATTCCGACAGCAGCGCATGAGTGCCGACGACGATGTCGATATTCCCGGTGGCCAGGTCGAGGGCGAGTTCGCGACGCTCCTTCGCCGGCATCGACCCGGTCATCAGCGCCACCGTGACCTGATCGTCGTCGGCCAGCAGCGGCGACAGTGCCATCTGCTGCCCGAGGAAGGCCTGAATGGAATGGAAATGTTGGGCCGCGAGCACCTCGGTGGGGGCGAGCATAGCGGCCTGGGCACCGGAATCCACCGCGGTGAGCATGGCCCGCAGAGCCACGAGAGTCTTCCCCGAGCCGACATCACCGTGGAGGAGCCGGTGCATCGGCCGATCGGCGGCCATGTCCTCAGCGATCTCCTCACCGACCCTGGTCTGGGAGGCGGTGAGGGTGAAGGGCAGTCCGTCGTCGAGGCGGCGGCTCTTCGCCGCTTGGGTCAGCAGCGGAGTCGCCTTTTCCTGAGCCAGGGTGGCTTTGCGGGAGGCGAACTCGGTCTGCAGGGCGAGCGCTTCCTCCCATTTCCACCGCAGCCGGGCCCGTTCGACGTCCTCGATCGTCCGCGGACGGTGCATATCCTCGAGCGCGGTGCGCAGATCCGGCAGCTGATGAGTCTCCCGCAGACCCTTGGGCAGAGGGTCGTCGAATTCTTCGTCCCCGGCGACGGTGAGCAGAGTCTTGATCGAACTCCACAGCCGGGACTGGGCGATGCCTTTGACGGCCGGGTAGATCGGAAACGGCGAATTGAGGTCCTCGGGAGTCCACTCGTGGTCGTCCTCGGTGCGGTTGAGCCAGACCGGAGACGCCAGGGTCAGCTGTCCCCGGAACGATTCGACCTTGCCGCCGAAGACGACGGTCAGTCCCGGGGTCAGCGACTTCTCCAGCCAGTGCTGATTGAAGAATGCGATCTTCATCGACTGCTGTCCGTCGTGGACGATGACCTCGGTGATGGTTCCGCGTCGCTGCTTCATCCGCCGCGTCTCCACCCGGATGACTTCGGCCTGGACGATCGCGGTCTCTCCCAGCGGCAGGGCGCCGAGTTCGGTGCGTTCCCCGGGCACGAGGTAGCGGCGCGGAAAGAAGCGGAGCAGGTCGGTGACCGAATGCACCCCGCGTTTGGCGAGGTGAGTGCGGTCGGCCTTGCGGAAGTTGTCTTCGAGTCGGGTCGTCATTCGACCCCCATGATCACGAGCACCCCGGGGTCTCTGGCATCGATGTCCTGGAAGTGGACGGTCTCATGTGACTTCTGGATCCAGCCCCGCAGGTGCTCGAGCACTTCCGGGGCGCAGTCGGGTCCGTGGACGACGGTGAGCAGCTCTCCCCCGGCCCCGAGCAGCCGATCGGCAAGCTTCTCGACCAAGGTCCGCAGCTCCGTGCTCTGGGTCTTCGCTCTGCCTTCGATGAAGACCCGGTAGAACTGCGCCGGATGTGCCGCAGACGCTCCTGCACCTGCGCGGCCCCCTCCATCCTCACTGATGATCGGCAGCATCCCGGTCGGCGGGTCGGAGGCGAGCTGGTCGGCCGAATAGATCGTGCCCACCCGGGTGCCCGCGGCCGCTTCGGTCATATCTGCGAAGATCTCCGCCGCCGGGGCAAAGGGATCGTAGACGGCCAGAGCCGAGAGCAGGGTGCCGACGTTGCGGGAGCGCACGACGTGGGCACTCAGTCCGGTCAGTGACTTCAGCGCCGAGGTGGAGCTGGGGATGACGATGACCTCCCGGTCCTCGGCGGCGATGAGTTCGGACATCGTCTCGAACAGGTCCCCCACTTCCGGGGTCAGCGCCGTGGCCCCGTTGAGCGCGGTGTGCATGAGCAGTCCCGTGCCTGTGACCAGGGCGATGAGCTTCGTCTCGCCCTCCTCCTCGTGCATGCGCAGGTCTTCCATATCGAGCCGGGCGATCCCGTATTCGCCGAGGTGGTCGATGACGCCTGCGGCGGTCGCTTCGTCGGCGACGTGGACGTGGACCTTGGCCGCGTTGATGACGATGGAGGTCCCGCCGAGGCGGTCGAGTTCGTCCGCGAGCGCGTCCGTGGGTGTGGTGGCGAGGATGGCGACGATCTCGAGTTCGTCGGCGGTGGCTTCGTGGATGATCTTCGGGGCTCGGGCCACCTCGGCGAGCATCGAATCCTGTGGGGTGCGGCCGGTGACGGTGGCGTAGAGGAGGTCGAAGAGTTCGACGATTCCCGTCGATCCGGCGTCGACGACTTCGGCTTCACGCAGCACGGTGAGCTGTCCGGTGGTCTCACGCAGTGCAGATCGGGAGCGTTCGCGCACGGCTTCGATGACCTCGAGAAGGTCGGCCCCGTCGTCGGCGCGTTCGCGGGCTTCGGTGGCCATGGCGTCGAGGACGGTGAGCATGGTGCCGTCGACGGGCCTGGCGACAGCGGAGCGGGCCCGGTCGGAGGCGGTCTCCAGGGCAGTGGCCATGGCGTCGGCAGTGGCGACGGTGACTCCGGCCAGGGCGTCGGCGACTCCTTGCAGAGCGACGGCGAGGATGAGTCCGGAGTTGCCGCGGGCACCGCGTCCGGCCCCGGCGGCGAGCGCTGCGACGACGTGCGGGAGGGTGACGGGGCCGGTGAGCTCTTCGACGGCGAGGTAGGCGGCACGCAGAGTGTGGTACATGTTCGTTCCGGTGTCGCCGTCGGGGACGGGGAAGACGTTGAGTTCGTCGATCTCGGTGCGTTCCTTGCGCAGCCGGTCGACCGCGCGGCGGGCCCAGCGTGCGGCCAGACGACCGTTGAGGCTGATGGCGTTGCTCATGTCACTTCCCGAAATGGCTGAAACCGCTCGCCGGCACGGGTGTGCCGTCGAGGCTGACATCGTGTCCGGTGCGGGTCCGTCCGATTCTCCGCCAGCCTACTCCAGGCGCGGCGGCCGACGGCGCAGACGCGGCGAAGCCGTGGTCTTCTCCCCCATCGAGGACCCAGGACAGGGCCAGATCCTCTGCCGTTTCAGCTCGCCCGGCGCTCGTTCGTGCGGCGAGCACGAACTCGGCCGCCGGCAGCAGCGGATCGACGAGGTCACGGAGCAGGGCCCGGTCGAGGTCGATTCCCACTCCCGAGGCGTCCGCCACCCGGGCGAGGTCGAGGCTGAGCCCGTCGGAGACGTCGATCATCGCCGAGGCGGTCCCGAGCGTGAGCAGTGCGCCGTAGTCCGGCTGTGGAGCCAGCTGGGAATCGATGAGCGCGGCGAGTTCGGGGGCGGCGGTCTCGCGCCGCAGCCCGGAGAAGAGCAGGTCGAGACCGGCGGCCGCACGGCCGACCGTCCCGGCCAGATAGAGCCCGTCGCCGGGCCGAGCACCGGAGCGCAGAATCCCGGTCCTCTCCCCCAGCGTCCCGAGTGCCGTGACGGCGATGACGATGAGGCCGGATGACGACAGGTCCCCGCCGATGATCGGCACGGTGCACTCCAGCGCAGTCCCTGCGCGTTCCGCCTCGTCGAAGAGGCCCGAGTAGAGGGCCTCGAGGTCGGCGATGTGCGTGTCATCGGGGACGGCCAGGGACACGAGCAGTCCGTGCGGGCAGGCGCCCATGGCGCACACATCGGCGAGGTTCTGGGCCGCGGCCTTGCGTCCGAGCAGGTCCCAGTCCAACCAGTCGCGAGTGAAGTCCTCGTTCTCCACGAGCATGTCCGCAGTCGTGACGAGCCGGCCGTCCGGTGCTGTCACGGCCGCGTCGTCTCCGGGTCCGATGATCACGTGCGCGCTGTCGGGATTGCGGGTGAGCACGCGGGAGATGATGTGTGATTCGCCAAGTTCGGACAGTCGGGTCATGGCTCCAGGTTATCGGGAGTTACGGTAGTCCTATGAGATCTCGCCCTGCTTCGACGCGCCGCTTCACGCGGTCTGCGCCCCGTCGTCGTTCTCTCACCTTCGTCGCGTTGGCCACCGTGCTCACCGGTCTCGCAGTGACCGGGTGTGCACGCACCGTCATCATCGAACCGGCCAAGGACGCGGCGAACCCGAAGTGTGCCGACATCATCCTCACCCTGCCCGATGAGATCTCGGGTTCGAAGGCACGCACGACCTCCTCGCAGGGTACGAAGGCATGGGGAGATCCCAATGTCGCGGTGCTGCGCTGCGGAGTCACTCCTCCCGGTCCGACGACCGATCAGTGTGTGAACGTGTCCGGGGTCGATTGGATCTCGAAGCCGGCGGAGGACGACGATTCGACGTGGAAGTTCACCAGCTACGGGCGCACGCCCGCAGTCGAGGTGCTGGTCAACCGCAAGGCCGAATCCGGCAACGACGTCCTTGCTGCGATCTCACCGACTCTGTCGAAGTTCCCACCCGAGGACGAATGCGTCGGCGCCGAGGACGTCGACGGTTAGCGGACTACTTCGAGCGGGCGTGATCGACGAGCGCGATCGAGATGAGTTCGCCGATGAGTTCGGAGTACTCGAGCCCGGACTGTGCCCACATGAACGGGTACGCCGAGGTGGGGGTGAATCCGGGCAGGGTGTTGAGTTCGTTGATGACGACGTCGCCGGTGTCGGTGACGAAGGTGTCGACGCGGGCCAGTCCGGTGCAGTCGAAGAGACGGAACACTGCGGCGGCCAGCTCCTGAACACGGGCCGTCGCCTGCTCGTCGAGGTCGGCCGGGCAGGTGACCTCTGCGGCGGAGAGGTCGAGGTACTTGGCGTTGAAATCGTAGAAGGAATGGTCTCCGCTCACGCGGATCTCCCCCGGTGAGGACACACGCAGGTCCGTGTCGTAGACGGACCCGAGCACGGCGCATTCGACCTCGCGGCCGCTGACCTCGGGTTCGACGATGACCTTGGAGTCGTGTTCGAACGCACCGGCCAGAGCCGTGCCCAGGTCGGCCGCCTCGGCGATCCGGCTGACTCCCATGGAGGAACCGGCACGGGCGGGCTTGACGAACACGGGCAGACCGAGTGCGGCCACACGGTCCGCGACCTCTGCACGGTCGGTGGCCCACATCGTTTCGGTGACGAGCTCCCACGGGCAGGTCGGGATCCCGGCCTGGTGCATGAGCGACTTCGTATAGTGCTTGTCCATGCTTGCGGCCGAGGAGAAGACTCCGGAGCCGACGAAGGCGGTGTCGCTGAGCTCGAACAGGCCCTGCAGGGTCCCGTCCTCACCGTAGCGTCCGTGCAGGAGCGGGAAGAACACGTCGACCGACCCCAGTTCGGAACAGCTGCCGTCGGCGTCCCGGTGCAGCAGGGGCGCCCCGTCGGCGGACAGCGGTGGGATCACCTCGGTGCCGTTGTCGGCGACCTCCGGCATATCGTCCGGGTCGAAGCGCATGCTCGCCCAGTCGTCGACGACCCGCCACACGCCGGTCTTCGTGATGCCGATCGGCAGGACGTCGAAGGCTTCGGCGTCGATGGCACCGATCACTCCGGCGGCCGTGACGCAGCTGACGGAGTGCTCGCTCGAACGGCCTCCGAAGAGGACTGCGACAAGGGGCCGGTGATCGTTGTCTGCCATGAGTTTCCTTGCTGAAGTGGTACTCCCGCGAACTGGGGCCGGTCACGGGGTGCGCACAGCGGTTCACGTGTGCGCGGACTGAAAGACTTTAGCTCACTTGGCTTCGAACGTGCATTCCAGCCACGCCCGGCCGATGCCCTTGAAGAACATGTTGAAGCCGGCGAAGGCCGGGGATGCGGATTCGTCGATGCCCAGCGGTTCGGCCAAGGCGGTGACGATGAAGAAGTAGCGGTGCGGCCCATGTCCCTCCGGCGGGGCGGCACCGACGAATCGGGGCTCGCCGGCATCGTTGCGCAGGGTCACCGCTCCGGCGGGCAGCAGGTCCGAGGCCGGGTCACCGGCACCCGTGGGCAGACTCGTGACGGAGGCGTCGAGATCGGTGACGACCCAGTGCCAGAAACCCGAACCCGTGGGGGCGTCGGGGTCGAAGCAGGTCACTGCGAAGGCCTTGGTCTCTTCGGGGAAACCGGACCAGGACAGCTGCGGGGAGATGTCCTGACCACCGGGCACGCCCATGGCACCGGAGAGCTGGGGGCCGGTGAGCACCCCGCCGTCTTCGACATCGGTGCTGGTCAGTCTGAAGGTCGGGAGTTCGGGAAGGTTGTAGAACGGTGAGTTGGCGCTCATGTGTGCTCCTCATTTTCCAACGGGTGGCCTGATGGTCGGATCGGCTCAGGCCGGTGGTCCTTCGTGCTTACGCTTCCGAGACAACAGCAATCCGGCGAGTTCGTCAACCTGCAGCTTTCCGCCCAGCACCGCGCACACGGCTTCGGTGATCGGCAGGTCGACCGCGTATCTGCGGCCGAGGTCGAGCACGGCCGGAGCCGATTTCACGCCTTCGGCCGTCTGCGAGGTATGGGCGATGACATCCTCGAGGCTCATCCCCTCACCGAGGTGGCGTCCGAAGGTGCGATTGCGCGACAGCGGTGAGGCGCAGGTGGCCACGAGATCGCCGAGTCCGGCGAGCCCGGACAGCGTGTGCGCCTCCGCACCCATGGCCGCGGCCAGACGGGAGGTCTCGGCCAGCCCGCGGGTGATGATCGAGGCCTTCGAGTTGTCGCCGAGCTTCTGCCCGTCGGCGATGCCCACGGACAGGGCGATGATGTTCTTGATCGCGCCGCCGATCTCGACGCCGACCACATCGGTGTTCGTGTACGGACGGAAGTACGCGTTCGCACTGATCTCCGCGACCGCCTCGGCGGTGGTGATGTCCGAGGACGCGACGACGGTGGCGGTGGGCTGACGATCGGCGATCTCACGGGCGAGGTTCGGGCCCGAGACGACGGCGATCTGGGATTCTGCGACCTCGGCGACCTCGGCGATGACCTCGGACATGCGTTTTCCGGTGTCGACCTCGATGCCCTTCATCAGGCTCACGAGCTTCACTCCGTGGTGCAGGTGCGGTTTCCACCGGGTGAGGTTCTCCCGCAGGGTCTGGGCGGGGACGGCGAGGACGATGACATCGGCATCGGTGACGGCGGCGATGTCATCGTCGGTCGCGCTCAGACCATCGGGCAGGACCCGCTCGCCCAAATAGCGTTCGTTGGTGTGGGCGGAGTTGATCTCCGCGGCGACCTCGGGGCGGCGCGCCCAGAGGGTGACGGGGAAACCGGCGTCGGCGATGACCGCGGCGTAGGTCGTCCCCCACGATCCGGCCCCGACGACGGTGATCTTGTCGACGCTCATTCGCCTGTCTCCTTGCTCTTGAAACGCTGCGGCAGTTCGCGTTCCGACAGTTCGGACACCATCGCCGCCACGGTGTTCTTCACACGCTGGGAGAGCTCTCCCATCGTCTTCTTCTCGCTCCGGTGCTCCCACAGATCCGAATAGTCGATCGAGGGACCGAAGGCGACGACCGTGTCGTGGCTGAAGGGCCGGAAGCGCACCTTCTTCTGCCCGCGCGGGTAGATCGTATTCAGTCCCCAGTGGGCGACGGGGATGATCGGTGCTCCGGTCTCCAACGCCAGTCGGGCGGTGCCGGTCTTGAAGTGCTGGGGCCACAGCTCCGGATCCTTCGTCAGCGTGCCCTCGGGGTAGATGACGACGGTCTGACCGTGAGCCAGTGCGTCCTTCGCATATTCGAGGGAGTCTCCGGCCTGCGCCGAGGAGCGCAGCACGGGGATCTGCCCGATGGTCTTGAGGATCGTGCCGAGCACCCCGCTGAACAGCGTCGACTTGGCGAGGAAGTGCGGCATCCGACCGTTGCGCTTCAGTGCCAGACCGACGAGGATCGGGTCGAGGTGGTTGGCATGGTAGGCGGCGACGATCATGCCGGTGCCGCTCGGCGGCAGGTTGTCGACTCCCCGTACGCTCATCTTCGTGGCGGTGCGCATCAGACCGTACGCGGCCGTGGCCGCGACGGTGCCGGCCCGGTTCTGCGAACGCACCGAGGCGGGGTCGAAGGAGACGAGATCGTGGTCGTTCGCGTCCGGTTCGGTCACCTGGCTCATCCAGTGACCTCGGCACCGAGGCCGATGAGCTTGTCGAGGAAGTTCTCGTAGCCGCGGTTGATCAGTTCGATGCCGTGGACTTCGCTCGTGCCTTGGGCGGCCAGTGCGGCGATGAGGTGGCTGAAGCCGCCGCGCAGATCGGGGACGTCGATGCGGGTGCCCTTGAGGTCAGTGGGTCCAGAGATCACGGCCGAGTGTTGGTAGTTCCGCCGTCCGAAGCGGCAGGGGGTGCCGCCGAGGCATTCGCGGTAGAGCTGGATCTGCGCACCCATATCCCGCAGGGCGTCGGTGAAGCCGAACCGGTTCTCGTACACGGTCTCGTGGATGATCGACAGTCCTTCGGCCTGAGTCATGGCGACGACCAGCGGCTGCTGCCAGTCGGTCATGAAGCCGGGGTGGACGTCGGTCTCGAGGGCGAAGGACCGGAGCTTGCCGCCGGGATGACGGAAGCGGATGCCTGTCTCCTGCACGTCGAATTCGCCGCCGATCTTGCGGAAGACATTGAGGAAGGTGATGAGCTCGGGCTGGCTGGCGCCTGCGACGAAGATGTCTCCGCCGGTGGCCAGTGCGGCCGAGGCCCACGACGCGGTTTCGTTGCGGTCGGGCAGTGCGCGGTGGATGAACCCGCGGAGGGTCTCCACGCCTTCGATGCGCACCACGCGGTCGGTGTCGACGGTGATGATCGCGCCCATCTTCTGCAGCAGCGCAATGAGATCCATGATCTCCGGTTCGATGGCGGCGCCCCGCAGCTCGGTCACGCCTTCGGCGCGCACCGCGGTCAGCAGCACCTGTTCGGTGGCTCCGACGGAGGGGTAGGGCAGCTCGACCTTGGTTCCCTGCAGACGGCTGTGCGCCTTGAGCATGATCCCGCCGGGGGTCTTGTCGACCACGGCTCCGAACTGGCGGAGTACGTCGAGGTGGAAGTTGATGGGACGGTCACCGATATGGCATCCGCCGAGGTCAGGGATGAACGCCTGACCGAGGCTGTGCAGCAGCGGACCGCAGAAGAGGATCGGGATGCGGGAGGATCCGGCGTGTGCGTCGATGTCGACGATGGACCCCTGTGCCACATCGGCCGGGTCGAGGTGGAGCTCACCGTCGGGTTGGTCGTTGTCGGGACCGGAGGTGACGCGGACGCCGTGGAGTTCGAGGAGCCCGGTGACGATCTCGACGTCGCGGATCTGGGGCACGCCGCGCAGCACGGACGGGGTCTCACCGAGCAGGGAGGCCACCATCGCCTTGGGCACCAGGTTCTTGGCGCCGCGGACTCGGACGGTGCCGTCCAGCGGATTTCCCCCACGTACTTCGAGCATGTTCCTCCCTGATTCCGATGACCGGATCCGGGCGGGATTCCACCCGGAGACGGTGCCCGACCGTTGCTGCGGGCACCGTCCTAGACTAACCCAGCCGATGGGATCCCACCGATTCGCCGTGGTCGCATCCGATGGTGACGAAGGACCGCCTCGGCGAGCGTCCGTCGGTTTCGGCGGACCGCCTCGGCAGGGGTCAGACCTTGGCGGGCAGGGTCGTGGGTTTGAAGGAGAATCGGGAGGATTCGTAGGCGACGATCTCGTCTTCCTTGGCCAGGGTGAGGCTGATGTCGTCGTGACCCTCGAGCAGGCGCCAGCGTGTGTAGTCATCGATCTGGAAGGACACGGTGACGGTGTCGCACGTCACGGTCTTCTCGTTCAGGTCGACGGTGATCGAGGTGCCGGGATGGTTCTCGAGGATCTTCCAGATCAGTTCGATGTCATCCTGCTCCAGCTGTGCGGCCAGCAGGCCTTCCTTGCCGGAGTTGCCCCGGAAGATGTCGCCGAACCGGGAGGACAGGACGACGCGGAAGCCGAAGTCCTTGAGCGCCCAGACTGCGTGCTCACGGGACGAACCGGTGCCGAAGTCGGGGCCGGCGACGAGGACGGAGCCGCCTGCGAAGTCGGGGTCGTTGAGGACGAAGTCGTCATTGGTCCGCCACCGGTAGAACAGGGCGTCCTCGAAGCCGGTGCGGGTGACCCGCTTGAGGAACTTCGCGGGGATGATCTGGTCGGTGTCGATATTGGATCGGCGCAGAGGAACGCCGATGCCGGTGTGGGTGCTGAAAGCTTCCATGGCTCTTCCTCCTTTGTCAGTCGTTCGCCGTCACGGGCGTCAGTGTCAGGGACAGGCGGTCATCGGCCCATTCCACGGGTTCGGCGTCCCGTGGCAGGTCAGCGACGTCACCGGGTGAGGACAGGGTGCCGCGCACTGCGGTGGCCGCAGCCACGAGCGGGGACACCAGATGGGTGCGTCCGCCTTTGCCCTGGCGGCCTTCGAAGTTGCGGTTCGAGGTCGAGGCGCAGCGTTCCCCCTCGGCCAGCTGGTCCGGGTTCATCCCCAAGCACATCGAGCAGCCGGCGAAGCGCCATTCGCCGCCGAAGTCCTTGAAGATCCGGTCGAGGCCTTCGCCTTCGGCCTGGAGGCGGACCTTCGCGGAGCCGGGGACGACCATGAAGCGGACGTTGTCGGCCTTCTTCCGTCCGCGGACCACTTCGGCGGCGGCCCGGAGGTCTTCGATCCGGGAGTTCGTGCACGAGCCGAGGAAGACGGTGTCGACTGCGATCTCGCGCAGCGGAGTGCCCGGGGTCAGGCCCATATAGGCCAGGGCATTGGCCGCGGCGGCCTTGTCGTTCTCGTCGTGGAAGTCGTCGGGGCTGGGCACCGAGGCCGACAGCGGCAGACCCTGTCCGGGGTTCGTTCCCCAGGTGACGAAGGGTTCGATATCTTCGGCCTTGAGCACGACCTCGCGGTCGAATTCGGCACCTTCGTCGGTGTAGAGGGTCTTCCAGTATTCGACGGCGGCGTCCCAGTCCTCGCCCTCGGGGGCGTGCGGGCGGCCTTTGACGTATTTGAAGGTCGTCTCGTCGGGGGCGACCATTCCGGCACGGGCTCCTGCTTCGATCGACATATTGCAGATAGTCATCCGGGCTTCCATCGACAGTTGGCGGATGGCCGAGCCGCGGTATTCCTGGACGTATCCCTGTCCTCCGCCGGTGCCGATCTTCGCGATGATGGCGAGGATGATGTCCTTCGCGCTCGAGCCCTCGGGCAGATCGCCGTCGACGGTGATCGACATCGTCTTGAAGGGCTTGAGCGACAGCGTCTGGGTGGCGAGAACATGCTCGACCTCGGAGGTGCCGATGCCGAAGGCCAATGCCCCGAAGGCGCCGTGGGTGGAGGTGTGCGAGTCGCCGCACACGACGGTCGTGCCCGGCTGGGTCAGGCCCAGCTGCGGTCCCACAACATGGACGATGCCCTGATCGGCGTCGCCGAGGCTGTGCAGACGAATTCCGAATTCCTCCGCGTTCTTGCGCAGGGTGTTGATCTGCGTGGCCGAGGTGGGTTCGGCGATCGGCTTGTCGATGTCCCACGTCGGAGTGTTGTGGTCTTCGGTGGCGATGGTCAGGTCGGGGCGGCGCACGGGGCGCCCGGCGAGTCGGAGTCCGTCGAAGGCCTGCGGGCTGGTCACCTCGTGGACGAGGTGGAGGTCGATGTAGATGAGATCCGGCGCACCGTCAACACCTCGTGAGACGACGTGATCGGCCCAGACCTTCTCGGCCAATGTGCGTGGCATGGTTCCTCCCGCCGGTGCAGGGATCTCTGCACCCGATGTAGACCTGACGGGCCGAGGTACGGCACGTCGATGAACTGCGATGTGTGCACTGGAGTGAGTGCGTATTCGAAATCTACTCGCCCGTATCGCAATGCGAACTTGCATCTCGCCCACTGAGACGCGCACAATGGTGTCTATGACAAGCAATGGTAGCGGCGTCGGGGTCATCGACAAGGCCGCAATGGTTCTCTCCGCGCTTGAGGCCGGACCCGCCTCTCTCGCCGAATTGGTGACGCTGACCGGACTGGCACGCCCCACTGCCCACCGCCTGGCTGTTGCCCTCGAATTCCACCGCATCGTCGGTCGTGACCTGCAGGGACGCTTCGTCCTCGGGCCGCGCCTGGCCGAGCTGTCCTCGGCTGCCGGCGAAGACCGTCTGCTGGCCGCGGCCGGGCCCGTGCTGGGCCAGCTGCGCGATCAGACGGGCGAGTCCGCCCAGCTCTTCCGCCGCCAGGGCGATCTGCGCCTGTGCGTGGCCGCGGCCGAGCGTCCGGTGGGTCTGCGTGACTCCGTGCCGATCGGCGCGACCCTGTCGATGCGCGCCGGCTCCGCCGCCCAGGTGCTGCTGGCGTGGGAGGAACCGGACCGCCTGCACACAGGGCTGCGCGGGGCTCGGTTCTCCGCAACCATGCTCTCCGGTGTCCGTCGCCGAGGCTGGGCGCAGTCGATCGCCGAACGTGAGCGGGGCGTCGCCTCGGTGTCGGCTCCCGTGCGCGGACCGAGCAATCGGGTGGTCGCCGCCGTCTCGATCTCCGGACCGGTCGACCGGCTCACCCGTCAGCCCGGTCGGCTGCATGCGAAGTCGGTCATCGATTCCGCGCGTGCGCTGACCGAAGCACTCGTACGCGGCTGAGGCACTCATGCGCGACTGAGCGCGTCTGAATTCTCCACAGGCCCGGGAAGATCACCTTCCCGGGCCTTCTCCGGTCCGCGGGCTTGTACTATGGCCCCATGATCGCCGCTCAGAGACGCAACATCATCGTCGACACGATCGAGAGAGACGGCGCCGTCTCCATCACCGCCTTGTCGGAGAAGCTCGACACCTCGGCGGTGACGATCCGCCGAGACCTCGATCAGCTCGCCGAGGAGGGCAGGCTCATCCGCACCCACGGCGGTGCCGTGCTTGCTTCGAGCGCGCGGGAGTCGAGCTATGCGGAGAAGCTCGAGCAGGCTCTGACCGAGAAGACGGCGATCGCTCGTGCTGCGGCGACTCAGGTGCGCAACGGTGATGTCGTGGCGCTCGGTCCGGGAACGACGACCGAGCTGCTGGCCAAGGAGCTCGTGACCCGTTCCGGTCTGCGCGTGGTGACGAATTCGCTGCTCGTCGCCGAGGCCATGGTCTCCTCCCCCGACAATGAGGTCATCGTCGTCGGCGGCCTGCTGCGACATTCGATCCGCGCCTTCGTCGGCGGCGGGACGGTGTCACAGCTGCTCGGCCTGCGCGCCGACACCGTCTTCCTCTCCGGCAACGGCCTGGCCGCGGACTTCGGCCTGTCGACTCCGGCATTCCCCGTCGCCGACACGGACCGAGCCATGGCCGCCGGGGCAGGCCGCGTCACTGCGCTCGTCGATCATACGAAGGTCGGGCACCGCTCATCGGTGCTCACCGTCCCGACGGACGAGATCCAGCAGCTCATCACGGATTCGAAGAGCGAGGAATCCGAACTCGCTGCCCTGCGTGAGGCAGGCGTCGAGGTCGAGGTCGTGTGATTCTGCGCGTCGCGCAAATCACTACACCTCTACTTCTTGATTGCTTTATTGTGATTCTGATAACTTTTGATCAGTCACGGCAATGGGGCCGTACCGACAGAAGAGGCACAGATGACAATCAGAGAATCGCATTCGGTCTTCCGCTCCACAGCAGTTCGAGTGTGTGCCATCGCTGCAGCAGGAGGACTGCTGCTGTCCGGCTGCACCAACGAAGGCAGCGATCCCGAAGCCTCGGGCGGAGGCGGCGGCGAAGCCGCTCAAGCCGCTGACAGCGCCGGATCTTCGGGCCCCACCTGCACCATGGACGACTACGGCGTCGACAAGGTCGAGATCGAAGGAGCGAAGGTCGGCTTCTCTCAGTCCGAGCCGGATTCCGCGAGCTTTCGCGCAGCTGAAACCAAATCCTTAAAGGATGCGGCTGAGGACGCCGGTGCCGAGCTCGTCGTCACAAACGCCAACAACGAACTGCCCAAGCAGATCAGCGATATCGAGAACCTCCTCAGCCAGAACGTTGACATGCTCGTCATCGCCCCCGTCAACTCCGACGGACTCGACTCGGCGCTGAGCGCGGCCAAGAAGAAGAGTGTCCCCGTCGTGACCATCGACAGAAAGGTCACCAACAAGTCCTGCGACGACTACCTCACCTTCATCGGTTCGGACTTCGTCAAGCAGGGCGAGCGCGCAGCGGATGCCCTGGCCGAGGCCACGGACTCCAAGGCGAAGGTCGCCATGCTGCTGGGGCCATCGGGCAACAACGTCACCGACGGTCGCCAGAACGGCTTCAAAGATCAGGTGAAGGCAGAATACTCGGACATCGAGATCGTCGCCGAGCAGACGGCGAATGCCTCACGCTCGGAAGGCCAGGAGGTCACCGCTCAGCTGCTGCAGTCGAACCCGGAGATCGACGCGGTCTACGCATTCAATGACGAAGAGGGCCTCGGCGCGATGGCCGCGATCCAGGAAGCCGGAAAGGAACCGGGCAAGGACGTCAAGATCGTGTCGATCGACGGCACGAAGAATGCTGTCGATGCCATCATCTCGGGTAAGTACAACGCGGTGATCGAATCGAACCCGCGCTTCGGACCGCTGGTCTTCGACACCTTGAGCAGGTTCTACTCCGGTGAGGAGATCTCGGAGGACATCATCATCAAGGACGGCGAGTACACGCCCGACAACGCCGAAGAACAGGTCGGTCAGGCGTTCTGACGTGATCGGCACATCCCATCCGGCCCCAGCGCAGCCTCCCGAGGAGACTGTGCTGGCGCTGGCCGCACGTGGGCTGAACAAATCGTTCTCCGGTGTCCATGTTCTTCACGACGTCGACTTCTCGCTGCGCCCCGGCACGATCCACACCATCGTCGGTGAGAACGGGGCGGGTAAGTCCACTCTCATCAAATCACTGACCGGGGTCTACCAAGCCGAGACAGGCAGCATCGAGCTTGCCGGCGCGGAAGTCCGGTTCAATCACCCCTCACAGGCACAGGACGCCGGAGTCTCCACGGTCTACCAAGAGGTCAACCTCGTCCCCCTCCTCTCGGTGGCGCGCAATATCTTCCTCGGTCGCGAACCACGCAACCGCCTCGGACTCATCGACTTGCGCGCCCTCAACCGGAGGGCCGCCGAGGTGGTCAGAGATCTCGGCATCGATGTCGACGTGACCGCGGAGCTCGGTGTGCTGGGTCTCGGCGTCCAGCAGATGATCGCACTGGCACGAGCAGTGACAACCGAAGCGCGCGTGGTCATCATGGATGAGCCGACATCCTCCTTGGAACGCCGAGAAGTCGAAGTGCTGTTCTCCGTGGCCCGCAGACTCCGGGACCAAGGAGTGGGCATAGTCTTCATCTCACACCGACTCGATGAGCTGTGGGAGCTCTGCGATGAGGTGACCATCCTGCGCGACGGACGCGTCGTCCACACCGGACCGATGCACGAGCTCGACCGTCGGTCTCTCATCTCGGCCATGCTCGGCCGCGACATCGCCGAACACGGCGTCACCTCATTCACTGAAAGCGATTCTTCCGAAACCGCGGCGGAGGTGGTGCTTGAGGCGAAAGACCTGAGCGCGCCCGGCCGCCTGCATTCAGTCGACGTGACCGTTCGAGAAGGAGAGATCGTCGGCCTGGCCGGACTTCTCGGCTCCGGCCGCAGCGAAATCGTCAAGGCGATCTACGGCGGCCTCGAAACGAGCTCCGGACAGATCACCGTCGAGGGCAGAACGGTCCGACGCGGATCCGTGCCGGCGGCCCTGAGAGCAGGAATCGCGCTGCTGTCCGAGGACCGGAAAGCCGAAGGCATCGTCCCTGAACTCAGCGTCCGCGACAACATCATCCTCGGCATCCTGCCGCGGGTTTCGAATGCCGGAGTGCTGTCGAACCGCAGAATCGATGAACTCGTCGAGCAGTGGATTCGCCGGCTGGGCATCAAGGTCTCGTCCTCCACCCAGCTCCTCTCCGAACTCTCCGGCGGCAATCAGCAGAAGATGCTCATCGCCCGGTGGCTGTGCACCGAGCCCTCGGCGTTCCTCCTCGACGAACCGACTCGCGGCATCGACGTCGGTGCCAAACAGGAGGTGCAGGCTCTCATCGACGAACTGGCGGAGAAGGGCATGGCCGTCGTCCTGATCTCTTCGGAGACCGAAGAACTCGTTGCCGGCTCGGACACCATCCTCGTGCTGCGCGACGGAGAGATCAGCGAGGTCCTGACCGACGACCAGGTGGACAACGCTCGACTTCTGTCAGCCCTGGTCGATGGAGGTCAGCGATGAAGGCCGCTCCCACCACCGCCTCGGTGCCGGGGAAGCGCTCGATGACGGTGCGAGCATGGATCGCGAACTACGGAGTCTATGTCGCTTTGGCCCTGTTGGTGGTCATCAACGCGATCATCACTCCGCACTTCCTCACCGTCGACAACTTTCGCCTGCAGCTCATTCAGACCGCTCCGGTGCTCATCGTGGCACTCGGCATGGCCATGGTCATCGGCACGAAGGGCATCGACCTGTCGGTGGGCAGCGTGATGGCACTGTCGGCAGCCATCATGCCGCTCTACATCGGCTACGGAACCGTGCCGGCGATCCTCGTCGGGATCCTCGCCGGCGGGCTGTCGGGTCTGATGATCGGCGTGCTCGTCTCGTACTTCGGCATCCAACCCATCGTCGCAACCTTGGCCGTGCTCATCGGCGGCCGCGGTCTGGCGAACGTCATCGGCGGTGAGATCAAGAATCTCTCCGACCCCGGACTCGCCGCGCTCGGGTCCGGTTCCGTGCTCGGCATCCCGTATTCGGTGCTCAGCGCCGTCATCCTCGTCCTCATCGTCGCATTCCTGATGCGCCGCACCACGTTCGGAATCATGGTCGAGGCGATCGGCGGCAATAAGCTGGCTGCCGAACTCGCCGGAATCCGCATCAGAACCGTGCTGGTCAGCGTCTATGTCCTCTCCGGGCTGCTCGCCGCGTTTGCCGGAGTCCTCGTGGCCGCCCGCTCCCAGGCCAGTGACCCACGCACCCTCGGACTGCTCATGGAACTCTCTGCGATCGCCGCCGTCGTCATCGGAGGAACCTCGCTGGCCGGAGGGAAAGTGCGCATCCTCGGCACCGTCGGCGGTGCGCTGCTGATGCAGCTCATCGTGTCCACCCTGGTCTCCCACAACATCCCGGACTCCGTCTCCCAGATGGTTCAGGCGGTCGTCATCGTCGTCGCCGTCGCCCTCCAGGTCGGAAGGAGAAAGACATGACCACCGCTTCCACCGCCGAGGCGGCTCCCGCTGGTGCGGGCACGCGGACAAGAGTTGAGAAGCTGGCTCGCCTGACTCAGCGCAACGGTGCCTTGGTGATTCTGCTCGGCCTCATCCTTGTCTCCTCGTTCGCGTTTCCCTCGTTCGCGTCCGTGGGCAACCTCAGCCAGATCGCGCTGCAGGCCGCCTTCCTCGCACCATTGGCTCTGGGCCTGACCTTCGTGATCTTCACCGGGGGCATCGACCTTTCGGTGGGGTCGGTCTTCGCGCTCGGCGGAGTCCTCGCCGCGTGGGCGTCTCAGTACGGATTCCTCACAGCAGTTCTCGTTCCGCTCATCGTGTGCACCCTCATCGGACTCGTCCAGGGCGCGATCGTCGCATTCACCTCGATCCCCTCCTTCATCGTCACCCTCGCCGGGCTGCTCTTCGCCCGCGGTCTGCTCTTGGCGCTGACCGAAGAAGGGTCTGAGACCTATAAGGTGCCCGCTGATGCGGCGTTCCTCGAACTCAGCCGTGGGTCCTTCCTCGGCCTCGGATTTCCCGTGTGGATCGTCATCGTCCTCTTCGCCGTCGGTGTCCTCGTCCTTCACCGCACCTCCTACGGTTCGACTCTGCTGGCCATCGGCGGTCAGCCCGATGCCGCCCGCCTCATGGGTCTGCCGGTGCTGCGCTCGACCCTCATCGTCTTCGCGGTGTCCGGGACCATGGCCGGATCGGCGGGAGCGCTGACCGCGTCGTATACGGCGTCCGGGGTGACCACCCTCGGTGTCGGGCTCGAACTCACCGCGATTGCCGCAGTCGTCCTCGGCGGTACGCTGCTCACCGGCGGTGCTGGAACTGTTGTCGGCTCTCTTGTCGGCGTCGTGCTGCTGCAGGTGGTTGCCAACCTCATCAACCGGATGGGGCTGACGAATTCGAATTGGCAGGCCGTCGTCAATGGTGCTGTGCTGCTCGTCGTCGCCGTCGCTCAGGTGCTGCTGTCTCGGGTTCAGGCAAAGGAGCGAGCACGACGCCGCGGCGGCGAGGCCGACGCGCCCGAACCGGGCTGAAACACGCAGAAACCTTCGTAAGCGCGTAGAAGTGCGCGCTGATGCGTGTGTTCCGCGGCTCCGCCTCAAACGATCAAAACTGTTCAGGTTCGATCACTAGCGATCAGGCTCACAATCCTCTAAAGTGTCCACTCGGGGTGTCACACACCACACGCAGCCTTGCACTGACGCACTTTGCAACCATGCACTGACGCATATGGAGGAACCTTGGAAGCAATCCGCTTGGACGCACAGTGGATCGACTATCTGCTGATAGCGATCTACTTCATCTTCGTCCTCGGAATCGGGTGGTTCGCCAAACGCGGGATCTCCTCGAGCATCGAGTTCCTCCTCTCCGGACGGAGCCTGCCGGCATGGGTCACGGCGCTGGCGTTCGTCTCGGCCAACCTCGGCGCCGTGGAGATCATGGGCATGTCCGCCACGGGCGCTCAGTACGGCATGCCGACGATGCACTACTTCTGGATCGGCGCGGTTCCGGCGATGCTGTTCCTCGGTGTCGTGATGATGCCCTTCTACTACGGATCGAAGGTCCGGTCGGTTCCGGAGTTCATGCGCAGACGCTTCGGCACGGGAGCTCACCTCGTCAATGCGCTGTCCTTCGCCATCGCACAGCTGCTCATCGCCGGAGTCAACCTGTTCCTGCTCGGCACGATCGTCAACCGTCTGCTCGGCTGGCCGCTGTGGATCACGCTCATCGTCGCCGCCGCCATCGTCCTGTCCTACATCACCCTCGGCGGTCTGAGCGCGGCGATCTACAACGAGGTGCTGCAGTTCTTCGTCATCGTCGCGGCCCTCCTGCCGCTGACGCTCATCGGCCTCAACCGCGTCGGCGGCTGGGACGGTCTGGTCGACAAGGTGAGCAATGACGGAATGCTCGGCGCCGAACAGCTGAGCAGCTGGCCCGGCGAGCAGCTCTCCGGCTTCTCCAACCCCATTCTCTCTGTCGTCGGAATCGTCTTTGGCCTCGGCTTCGTCCTCTCCTTCGGCTACTGGACGACGAACTTCGTCGAGGTTCAGCGTGCCATGGCTTCGAAGTCGATCAATGCCGCGCGTCTGACTCCGATCATCGGCGCCTTCCCGAAGATGCTCATTCCCTTCATCGTCGTCGTCCCCGGCATGATCGCCGCTGTGCTCGTTCCGCAGATGTCGCAGTTCAAGGAGATCTCGGCCTCCATCGACGAGGCGGCCGCGCTGGAGCAGACGGGTGTGACGTATAACGATGCGCTCCTGCTGCTGATGCGCGAGGTCCTGCCCAACGGTCTGCTCGGTGTGGCGATCGCCGGCCTCCTCGCCGCGTTCATGGCCGGCATGGCCGCGAACATCTCAGCGTTCAACACGGTCTTCAGCTATGACCTGTGGCAGCAGTACGTGGTCAAGGACCGCGAGGACGACTACTACCTGAAGATCGGCCGCTGGGCCACAATCGGCGCTTCTGTCGTCGCGATCTTCACCGCTCTCATCGCCGGCAACTTCTCCAACCTCATGGACTACCTGCAGACGCTGTTCGGCTTCTTCAACGCCCCGCTCTTCGCCACGTTCATCCTCGGTATGTTCTGGAAGCGGATGTCGGCGACCGCCGGTTGGGTCGGCCTCGTCGGCGGCACGCTTTCGGCCGTGGCCGTGTTCATCCTCGCCGAGACCGGAGTCCTCGACCTGCCCGGTCAGGGTGCCGCGTTCCTCGCCGCGAGCACTGCGTTCATCGTCGACATCCTCCTGTCCGTGATCGTCACCTTCTACACGACACCGAAGCCCGCTGCCGAACTGCGCGGACTGGTCTACTCTGAGACTCCGAAGTCCGACTTCGAGGACCTCAGCGAACCGAAGGCGCCCTTCTGGAAGCGTCCCGTGCCCGTCGCGGGTGTCGCCTTGGTGCTCGTCATCATCCTCAACGTGACCTTCGGCTAAAGGAGCCAATGAGACCCATGAGCAAATCCAACGAACTGACCAAGACCGCAGGCGCGTTCGACGTCCGCAACTTCATCGGTGTGCTGCTGGCGATCTTCGGCGTCATCCTCACGTTCGCCGGAATCTTCGGCTTCACGCCCGACGAAGCCGAACGCACCGGCGGCGTCGACGCGAACCTGTGGACCGGAATCGGCCTCATCATCACCGCTGCCGTCTTCCTCATCTGGGCGAAGCTGCGCCCGATCCGCATCGTCGAGACTCCCGATGATGCAACAGACACCGGCACCGAGGCGGCCCCCGGCACCGACTGATCCCTTGAGCTGATGCGACGCCGGGTCAGAGTGCGGCCATGGCCGTCGCGACCTCGGGGATGTCTGTGGCCGGCACGGCTCTGGACGCCTTGTCGAGGATGAGCAGCCGGGCACCTGGAATCTCCCGTGCGAGCGCCTCTCCATTGCCCAGTGGGAAGAACGGGTCGAGGCGACCGTGCACGACCAGCGTCGGCAGCCGCAGCAGCGGGAGTCTCTGCCTCCAGCGCGGCCTGCAGTCGAGGCGCGAGAACACCGTTCCGAGCTGATCGGCCAGGTGAGCCTGCGCGTCGGAGGCCCGAGTCCGAGCCCAGATCTTCGCAGCGACTGCGCGTGCCTCTGCAGGGTCGTCGCCGAGGATCTGCGCCCCTGCGGACATGAAGTCCGCCACCGATTCGACGTCCGTCCAGTCCGGCTGCGGTCGATCGAACAGCGGGCCCATCGTGGCCTGATCATGATCGGGCAGATCGTCGTCGACGGGTCCGGGAGCGACCGGCCTGGTCCCGATCAGGGTGAGTGCCGAGAACGCATCTGGGTGGTCGAGGGCTGCGATCTGGGCGACCATCCCGCTGATGCCGATTCCCGCCAGATGCGCGGGCCGGTCGTCGAAGGTCCGAGCGAGTTCGGCGGCATCGGCGGCGAGATCTCGCAGAGTGTAGTTCGGCGTTGTGAGGTCGCCCCTGCTTGAGGCTCCGGCATCGCGGAGATCACAGCGCACAACGTGACGTCCCCGCGCTGCCAGGTGCCGGCACAGAGCATCGGGCCAGGACAGCATGGTCGGCGCGCCGAGGCAGAGGACCAGCGGCGATTCCGTTTCGCCGAACTCGTCGACACCGAGGCTCACTCCATCGACTTCGCAGATGTCCATACCGCTCCCCGCCCGCCCTGAGCCATCGCCGCCTGAGCCGTTCCGCTCGCGTCGTCGCTGCCTGAGCCGTTCCGCTCGCGCCATCGCCGCCTGAAGCTCAAGTATGAACCGCCCAGGTCCGCGGAGTCAACGTCCCGACGAGACTCGTAGAAAGTCCCCGCGTTCCAAGGGGTCGTGCCTCACAGAAAAATCCCCGCGAAACACTTCCGCCGGGCAGCAGGGCACGCCGACGATGGGGTCATGGTCGATAAGGACGTTTCGA
>NZ_RHFG01000001.1 GCF_004745485.1 Brevibacterium sp. S22 | reverse complement strand
CAGATCGCGACTCGTAAGAAGCGCGGTAGCAAAGGTGGGCGGCCGCCGGCGTTCGACGCCGGTGTCTACCGGAACCGCAACGTGGTGGAGCGTTCGTTTGCCTACGTCAAGCAATGGCGGGGGTTAGCGACGAGATACGACAAGCTCGCCATCACCTATCGAGCGGCCGTCGTGATCAGCGCGATCCTGACATGGCTCCGCCAATAAAGGAGACATGCCCTAGGTAGGGGCGTGTTTGATTAGCGAAGGTCAGCTCGCGCTTGTGCGAATTCTTCCTCGGTGATGAGTCCCGATGTATAGAGTTTTAGGAGCCGGCGAAGCGCTTCTGAGTTTCCGTTATCCGACTCGACCAGAGACTGATCGGCAGCTTTTGGGTCTCTTTGCGGCTTCGGAGGAATTGCCGAGCTCTGTGTCTGTGCTCCCGCCCGCCCTGCTGCGTGACTTGCCATGTTAATCACGTTTACGAGACCGCTGACGAGCGCGTCGGTAGCACCATCGCCAGCGCTTGCTGTCGAAGTGAAAGATACTTCAGGGCCGGTCACGTTGAGCTGGAAGACCCGCTCGTCCTGTGGCCGTTGGATATGTGTATTGCCAGCCATAGACGTGGCTGTAGTTGTAGTCGTGATGATGTTTCCCGAGACCGAATATTCTGCTGATACGCCCAAGATCGATCCACCGATGCTGGCGTCACGATGCGCATCCCCCAACCAGATTTCGTGTTCATAGACACCTACTCCGAAGATCATTGCGCCAGGGGGGATTGGGACCGGGTCGCCGGTGGTCCTATGCAGCTCCCGGTGGAAACGCGCCAGGGCCCGATCTTGTTCGTCTCTCTTATGCAACCGGACCAGGCGTTCTGGATGGCGAAGCTCGATCGCTTGGAGAAAAGCTCCGAATGATTCTGTACCGAAGACCCTTTCGGTATTTACAGCCAGTGGGAACTCGGGATCTGGGGCGGACTGAGGCCAAGCATCAATACTCCCCGTGGGCACTAGTTGCACGAATTTCGAGCCGAACGTTGCGTTTTTGACCCGGATCTCTTCAACCTTGTCGATAGACATCTCCACTCTCACGTCGTCGAGGGCGATGATCGTTTCGGTTAGCCTGATAACTTCATGGCCCTTCTTGTCGCGTACCGAAATGTTGATTCCGCCAGCGGCATTCGGTGACGCGCCATGTTCATCGGAGATGCCGTTGCCGATGACAGGCACGCCGAGTTCTGTACGCAGATCGTGCATGACAATGGCTCCTGCCTGGAGATCGCGTCGGTCGACGATGACCACAGCGTCGGGATCGGAGTGGGGAGAGTATTTGGCTCCCGACGGATCCGCGGAAACGCTTGAGACGAATCTAAGGTAGCCCGAGTTCCAGAAGCTCTTCGGTGCGATGACCTGAATCTGATCAAAGTTGGCAAGCACCCACGCTGATTGAATTTCTCCCTTGTTCACCAGGTGGATCCTGGTTCCGTCGTCGGAAAGGACCACTGAGACTTTACGGTTGACCCTGCACAACACTCTATCCACGAAGCCTCCTCTTGAAGCTTTCGAACCGTTCTTCTCGCGGTCCACTGGTGCCTCATCGGCACGAATGAACAATCACTTATAAGGCTAGCCGAAGTCTGTGTTGGCTGATGCTTCTGCCTGTAGTGAGTTTCGGTTCAGCGGCGGGCGCGATCATAAGCGGACTAGCCGCAAAGCTGTAAGGGAAGATTCTTGGCAAACTCAGGAACCGAAAACGAACGTTCTCGCATCGCGCGCGTTCCACACTGACACGACACGATTAGTAGACTCGGACCATGGCCAGGAGATTGATCGAAACCATCACCGACGATACCGACGGCACTCTCATCACCAGTGAAGACGAGGGTAGAACTGTTCAGTTCACGATCGACAGTGTCACCTACAGCATTGATCTCACGAGCGCTCACATCAACGAACTCGAAGAGGCACTGCGCCCATTCATCGCAGCGGCAAGGAAGCAGCCACGGATCTTGCGCTCGAAGTCGAGAGGCACACGGCCACGCCGAGACAAAGAACAGCTCGATGCCATCAGGAGGTGGGCTCGGGAAGCTGGCCACGAGGTCTCTGACCGCGGGCGCATCCCTGCGCATATCGAAGAGGCCTACGAGAACTCCCACTGAGCCGGTTTCCCATAGGCAGATGTCCAGTTGATTCTCTCCCGCTGCTGGGCAGTGAAAACCTGACGAGGGTATTGCGTCCTCACCAACCGGGGTGTCAGCGAGACAGCCTAAATGGCCGGAGACATGTCCAAGACCCGAGGTGCTCCAAAGTGACTGTGAGTATGCAGATCGATAGCCATGAGTGCACGCAAACACAGCCAGGCGGCGACGCTTTTCAGTTTATTATTTGCCTCATACCCCAGGGAGGCGTCATGAGAATCGGGAACTTCATTCAGCAGGCGAAAAGGGCTTTGCGGAGCAAGAAAGGCCGACAGTTCCTCGACAAGGCCGAAAACGCTGCGCGTAATGCCACCGGCGGCAAACACGACGACAAAATCCGGAAAGCTCGCAGAGCAACTGATCGGGCGATCGGGGACGATGACGATGAGGGACCGAACGGTGCCCAAAGCAGCCGGCCGCGGCGGTAAGACTGCTCGCGTCGATGGTTAGTCAACCGACCGGAGGCCTCTCCGGTTCCAGGTCTGGACGATATGCTCTCGCGTTCGGCATATTCGCGCTCGTGAGTACGGTTATCCCTATCATCGGAGACTTCGTCGCAGTCCCCTGTGCTGCTGTTGCTATCTGGCTTGGATTCATGGGAATCCGCGCTTACGAGTCAGGTCGGGCACCCAGAATCCTTTCCGCCGTTGCCGGCGCTGTGTTCGGGGCGATCACTCTATTCATGGTGATAGTGGTGTTCATCGCCTCACATCCACCCGCGTGAACATGTCTACGTCAGCTCTGGGCCGCTGCGTTAGCCCGTGTTCATAGATGTTCCCTGAGCTGACAAGGGCAGAATCATTGCCAGCGGCAGGTTACAGTGCGATTCGAGCGACATTTCACTGCATCTCCTCTCGACACTCCGGCCACAGCCAGTTCCCGAGGCTCCGTATAACCAATCCAACCCAAGCAGCCCAGAACCTGCATATCCAGTTTGGATATGCAGGTTCTGTCGTCGGAAAGAACGTCACTGTCAGACTAAAAGGCCGCGCCGCAACAGGCAGAGCCTGGAACTGCTCGCCCGCTGTGGGTGCGGTCGGTCTCGACGTGTCAAATTTTCAGCCTGTGGAAGTTGAAGCCGTTCGGTTTGTCCTAGGATGGGGCCGCTGTCGGGATTGATTTCAACCCTGATCGTGCTCTGCCGCGCTTGTATGATCGCTGCAACATCGAGTGAAGAATGTTGCGGCGGTCACGAGAATTTCTCGGACCACTTTAGTGTCGCATCAGGAGAGTAAGCCCCGGCTCCCTCGAGCGTGCCGCAGGAGGTCTGCAGGAAGGCCTTGTAGCGCGGGGCGGCCTCGGCCAACGAAGTCCCCATGTCGACGGGTTTACTGCAACGCTGACGTTATATGGTTGCAGAGTAGTTTCGATTGCCAAGCAAAATTCACTGACCGAAAAACTGTGCGAATCAATCTTCGCGCGTGCCGTTCAATATCAGGAGAGAAGACCCATGCGAAAGACCGCACCCAGAATCCTCAGCGTCCTACTGGGAACCATGATCGCCGCAAGCGCCCTAGTGGCTCTACCTTCGGCCGCGCACGCAGGAGTGGCCTACGCATATGTGCCTGGCGCGAACTACCATAACTGCGAACAGCAAGCTTCTCGGTACATGCAGAGACAAGCGGCGGCCGGATACAAGGCCGCAACACGGACACCTTGTGCGCTGAACTCCAACGGAATCTGGGTTTCCAAGGTGACGCTCGCCTACTGACTCTCCGCACCTAGAATTGATCTGAAAGACGATTCCAGATCTCGGCAACCCTAGGTGAAAGCTGGTGTACTTTGACGAAATCGCGAACCGGATTCTATATAGTTCTGGTGGCTTTCATTGTCTTAGTCGGCATTGCCATCGCAACCGGCACTATCGCAGGTTTCGAGCGTGACGCGAACGTCTACGGCGGGCCTGGTGAGGTGTTCTTTCCCATCGCGGGAATAGCCGAATTAATCGCGGCGGTCGTCGGCATAGTGCTCGCTGCCAAGATTCGCTCGACTAGACGATGAAGATCTGAAACACGGAGAAGTTCAACTGCCGCAAGCGCAGTAACCTCCTAAAGAAGGTGTTGTGATGAAACGCTGTGATGCCCTCATCGCATTCACGCTCCTAACAATTGCCTGCCTTGCCGCCGCAGTTTTCTTGGCCGTCTTCGCATACATGTATGTATTTGGCACCATTTTCGGGTTTAACGTATCAACGCTAGACGGACCCGGTCCTCGTTGGCTGTTCCCAACAACCATGTACCTCTCGGGTCTGACGTTCGCCATAGCGGCACCTGCCGGGATCGCATGGGCACTGATTTACACGCTTGGGATCAAGAAGATCGGTAAGTCACGGAAGTCGGCGTTTCCCTGCGCGCTTCACACTGCATAGAACGGTTCTAGAGCTCAGTTATTGGGTGGCAGTGGCCACGCGCTTGAAGAGCGTGGTCGCTGCCACCTTATTATGTCCATCTACTACCGGGCGGTGGGGGAGTAGGCTCCAGCTCCCTTGAGTGCGTTGTAGAGAGTCTGCCGCTTCGGCTCGCCAGCAGGGTAACCGTCGACCAACCGTTTCACGGTTAGCCAGGACATTTGGGAGCAGGCAGAAACCTCGCTGAAAGACACGTAGGCCCCACCCATGACTGAAAGTCAGTACGCTCCGCCACCGTTCAATGTCCTCGGTCAGTGCAGGTAAGCCAGCATCCTGGCGATAGCCGACTTCCCGACCGGGCAGAAGATCCTCCTCAAACACAGAGTCTCCACCGCTACCGCAGCGGCGGAGACTCATGGTGCCTACTGACCGAACCTTTAGGCCTATGTGAGGTTAGCCTCGAATAGTGGACACCCAAGGTAGCGGGATTTCAGGTCCTGCTGGAAGGATGTTCAACATGTCAGATCAGAAGCGACAGCGGCGTTCGTACACGCCGGAGTACCGCATCGAGGCCGCGAATCTCGTCATCAGCACGGGTCGGTCGATCGCGGCGGTAGCGAAGGAGCTCGGAGTCGGCGAGCAGACCCTGGGCACTTGGGTCAAGGCCGAGAAGGACAGACTCCGCGGCGAAGGCGAGTCAACCGGGCCTCTGGGAGAGGACGAACGTGGTGAACTGGCACGGTTGAAACGGGAGAATTTCGAGCTTAAACAAGATAACGAGTTTCTGGGAAAAGCGGCCGCCTTCTTCGCGTCGAAGCCTCGAAACAAGAGAAGTTCGAACTGATGGCAACGGAGAAGGCGAATTACTCGGTGCGTCGCATGGCCAGGCTCCTCGCAGTCACGAAGTCCGGGTTCTATGCGTGGATGAAACGACGGTCGGCAGGTCCGTCTAAGCGGGCGAGGGTGCAGCGAGACCTCGACGCACAGGTCCGTCAGGTCCACACCGATTCTGACGATGTCTATGGGGCACCCAGAGTCACAGCGGAACTGGCTCGTGAAGGTCGGTGCGTGGATGAGAAGACGGTCGCTGCGTCGATGCGACGCCAAGGCCTCGAGGGAGTCAGCCCTCGTAAGTTCCAGCCGGTGACGACGTTGCCGGGTGTGGACACTTATCACATTCCTGATCTCGTCAAACGGGTTTGGGACCAGGGCGACTTAGATGCTGTGTGGATCAGCGATACGAGCGATGACTCCGAATGACGTGATTTTTCATGCTGACCGCGGCGCACAATACACGTCAACGCAGCTGTATCACGCGTCCGGTGAGCTGGGGTTGAAGCAGTCGGTGGGGCGCACCGGGGTGTGTTGGGACAACGCGATGTCGGAGTCGTTTTGGTCGTCGTTGAAGTCGGAGTTCTTCGATCGTCGGGTGTGGCAGACGCGGACCGAGGTCAAGCGCGAGGTCGCTCGGTGGATCGAGATTGTCTATAACCGACGACGGTTGCATTCCGCGTTAGGGATGGTGCCGCCGGTGGAGTTCGAAGGCAATCTTCTGGCTGGTCGGCAGGCTGGTCAGGTGGAGAAGGAAGCGTCAACGCAGGCTGCGTGACGTAGCACACGTGTCCACGACTTGCGGGGAACCTCATATGGTTGCCCGTGGCGTTTCCCGCCATCCCTGGCCACGAGAGTCACAGCGATGACCACCCAGCAAACATAGAGCAGGACCATAGGGGCGAACACGATCGCCGGCAGGTAGTCGATCGAGCTCGACAAGAACAGCCAGGCCATTTCTGCAACAACAAGCGCACCAAACACCAGGTTCGCAACTCCCATCCACCGCTTCTTCGACGTTTCCCACGCGGAGTACAGAATCGACAGCTGCAGAAGGAGGATGGCGGCAGCAATTAGGAGCGCTGACAGTGCCTGTCGGACAACAGACCACCCGTGAGAGCTGAAGTCAGGGAGGAGGGTGACAGCGCCGAGGACTACGCATCCCGCGCCGGATAGAGCGAAGAGAGTCGGTCTACGGATCACAGGTACTTGCTCCAAGTTCGAAGTGCGACGGCCACATACGGGAGGCGCTCAGATTTGTTTAGTACCTGTTGACCTGTAAATCTTGACCGCCGCGATGACAACGAAGACGACTGTTGCAACCCCCAATAGAAGGGGAATCATGCCATCGAGAATTGCTGTGATCGGACTGAAGTAGCCAGCCCACACAAGCCCGGCGGCCAGCAAAACAGTCAGGGCCATGCCGGAAGCTACCCACTTCCTCGCTGACTCCGGAGCTATTGGTGATCGGTGGATAGCTAGAGCCACGAGTACACCAGAGACCAGAACGAGCACAATCGAAATGAACGCCGGTAGAGAGAGAACATAGAGCACCATCGCAGCGACAAAAGCAACAAGCCCTCCGAGGACAAGACTTCTTGATGAATTCACGACTGAGTGCCTCCTACAGCTTCTTGACGAAAGTATTTGCTGTCACTGCTGCATAGTAGACGCCTACCGTGATGTAGCAGTTCTGGCGGAAGACCGTACCTTTGGAAAACTGATGCTGGCACTGCTGCTTCATCTGCCTTTTGAGTTTTCCATTGGCACTGTACCACTGCTTCTTCTTAGCAGAGTTCGAGATCTTCTTCCCCATGATTGCCTGGATGTTCATATCATGTCGGGCACACGGGCCACGGAAATCGACTCGATACTTACCAACCACAGGCTGGTCTGGAGAGGAGGTGCAATAGTCATGCCAGCTCTTCGGCTTACACGACTTCGGGCAGTACCGATAATTCTTGGGGATGGTGACTCTCCCCGGCTTCTTGGCGTAGGGAGTCAGAGGGCCAACAGGTCCGAACGTCGGGGGTGTGGTCTCAGCTTCTTCGGCTAGCGCGGCATCGAGGTCGGTTTCTTCTTGCGCCAATTCTTCATCGGTGAACTCCAGATCGTCCCCCATCGCAATGACATCACCCAAGGTTTCGCTGGCAACTTCGGTGGCCGTTTCTCCGTCTTCGGTAGTCAGCGTCTCGCCGATGTACATGGTTGCCGTCAGAGGGAACACTGTCTTCGATGATGGGGTGACTTCGAGGCGGATTGATTTGTCTTGTGAGGTTTCGCGGTAAGGGACGTCGTTTCCGTCAGCATCAACAACAGCGGGGTCAAATGTAGCCGAGCCGAAGCCGCAGTCAACTGTGCCAGCCGTTCCTGTGCTGCCGCATCCAGCGGGGAGATCAAAGCGAATCTTGACGCCGTCCTTTGAAGTAACGTCGCTTGCCTCGATCGTCTTTGGCTCGAAAGACGACAGGATCATGCTCTCGTCGTCTTCATCCTCGGGTTGGGTTGTACCGAAGGTCGAGGCACTCTGGACGCTGGTTGCTCCGAGGTCGTTGAGCTTGAGTGCCCGATTCGGTACTGCCCCCTGGGTGCGAACAACGGGTTGGTCAGCAACTGCTGGAGACGCGACAGCGGGAGCGATCAGCGCTGCAGCAGACAGGCACAGTAAAATCGAACGACACCGTATGTTAAAGGTTTTCATGAATCTCATTTCAAAACTATGGATGCTCTTCTAAGCAAATTCACAGTATCCGTCTCGAAGAGTGGATGAGGTGTCGGAAGGGTAACGTTATGCGGTAGGTGATCAACGCCACGCAGTGGCCGGGTTTCCCGTGAAGTTGGTCGGCAGGATAGCGCTTGGGGCAACCAGCCAGAGCCCCAGCTGGGGAATGTTGGCTACCCTCAAGCAGTGCATTTCCGGTACTTAGCATTGCGGCGGGGAGTGGTGTGGGAAACTGCACTCTCAGTATCCGCCAACCGGGCAAAGAGGTTGAGTCGCAGCTGGTGCTTACGAGTTGCAGGAAGGCATTGACGCCGAGGCGGCCAAAGCTGCAATGAGCCGCGCCGCCGACGAGACTACCGAGGCTCACAGTCGGGCCGTCCTCGTGCTAGCTGAAGCAACGGGAAGAATGGGCAAGGGACTTCACCCGGTAGGGGAGTAGGCTCCTGAGCCTTTGAGTGCGTTGTAGAGCGTCTGGCGGGAGACCTCATAGCGGCGGGCGACCTCTGCTATGGAGATCCCCATGTCGACCATCGCCCGGCAGGCTTGCACGTCCTTGTCGGTGAGCTTGCGCTGATAGACGCCTTGAGCCTTCGCCAGCTCGATCCCTTCCCGCTGGCGCTCGAGGATCCGTGCGCGCTCGAACTGGGCCATGCCCGACAGAAACGTAAGAAACAGTTCCTGCATGGGGGAGCTGCCATCTTTGGAGACGGTGATGTTCTCCGAGACGAAGGTGACCGTGCAGCCCTTCCCGGTCAGTGTGTCGACGAGAGAGTAGAGATCTCGGGCGTCTCGTCCGAGGCGATCCAGCGAGGCCACACGGATATGGTCGCCTTCGCGGGCGTAGTCGATGAGCTTGTTCAGGCCCGCGCGATTGGCGCGTGATTTCCCGCTGAGCTTGTCCTCGAACGTCTTATCGCACCAACCGATGATCTCGTATTGCCGGCCAGGGTTCTGATCGGCGCTGCTGACGCGCACGTAGCCGAGGGTCTGTCCGAACACGGTATCTGAGGGGTTCTCGGAGTCGGTAGGCATATGTGTCCAATCGCTGGAATCGCAACCCGTTTGACAGTATCCTTCCGGCCTAGAACTCGATTGTCAAAGGGGTATACCCGGTAGACAGAGTGAAACAGCTCCCCATGCTGGCAACACGTACTGCCCGCTCTTAATAACCAACCGAAGTACACCACGCTAGCGAATTGGCTTCATCGGCTCATCGTATTCCGGGGTGTAGCTAGGGCCCGAATCCTCCGCCTTCAAGAAGTGACCTCGCGACGTAGTTCGTCAGGTTTCGGAATCCGTGATCGACGCGATCGGGGCTGGCATTCGCGCCGCTCTCGTCGAGATCCGCAAGCTCGGCCACATCCTCGCGTTCTTCGACTACCCCGACACCTCGAATGGGCCCACCGCGGCCATCAGTGGTCGCTTCGAACGGTTGCGAGGATCGGCATTGGGGTTCCGCGGCCTGACGAACTGCATCGCAAGGGGTTTGCTCGAATCGGGCGGCTTCAGGCCAGCACTACACACCCCATTCGTGAAGAGCCCAAAGGTGCCTTGACGCCTGCGCAACCCCTCCAGACTGTAAAACCTGTCGACTACTTGACAAGTTATTTTCATTGTTCAGGATGAAAATTCACAGCCAGGGCACAGTCAAGTGGCCTGGCGAAACAGTCGGGAAGTCAAATGAAGTCCATCCCCTTTATCAAACCCGCAGCAGCTTTGGCTGCATTCCTCTTCGCAGTAGCGGCAATGACGCTGACCGCCGCGACGCCCTCACATGCGGCGCTTGGCAGCTGCTCCAGTGGGACTGCTTGCGTGTGGAACAACAACACATACGGTGGCTCTTACATGAAAGCATCAGCTACTGTCAAGAACTACAAGACGATCAGCTGGAACAATGCGAGTGGGAACCCCAACGACAAGGCCAATTCAGTCGCCAACCGTGGCAGTCGGTGTGCTGTAGTCTTTTACCAGAACACCAGCCACAAGGGTGCCGGCATTCGGTTCAATCGGCCAGCGAGTGGCGGAATCACGTCGGACCCCTACTTGAAAAACGGAGGCGGCTACAGCGAGACATCAGGCGCTAGCTCGAAAAACTTCCAGGATAAAATCAGTAGTCACAAATGGGTAAGGTGCTCGTGAAGACACTTAGTTCAAACCGCAACCGCTCGGCTGTGCGCCGGGCGGTTGCCCTTTTGGCCGTCGCGTTTCTGACAGCGGGTGTTGCTGGTTGCGATAACGCAGACGACGAACAGACCGACAGCTTGGAGGGTATGACCTCGACTATCGACTACGAAGACGGATCGATAGAAACTCCGGGCCGACAACTGACACTCACATGGGACGAAGAGACGACAATCGGGTACGCCAACAGCATTGCGTCTTCAAAGTGCGCGGATAAACAAGGGATCGAGTACTCTCCCTACGATCGTCGCAACGAAATTTCGGAGAAAGCTTACACCGACATCGGCGTCTGGTCACCTACTCTAGCGGCGAAATATGGTTACGACTCCCTCCCCGATACAGAAGCCAAAGACAATGTCACTAGTGAGCAACTCTCCGAAGATGACATAGCTATTCTCCGGGACTGTGCGACCAGTGATCCTTCCGTGAAGCAGTTCTCCGAAGTTGAGAACGAGTTCGCTAACGAAATCCAGCCCACCTTGGTCGATAACACTGTCGTTAATGACGAGGCACGGGAAGAAATTCGGCAAACTTGGGTTGGCTGCATGGACTCTAATGGAATCAAGATAGACGGAGAAGGATTCATCCCGTCTGGGGTCTCCACGATGGATGAAGAGGAAGCGATCAAGACGGCCCTCAAAGACGTCGATTGCAAGGAGTCAACCAAATTTGTTGATGCGTGGGCTGCCAATCTCTGGGAAGAGCAAAAGCAATATGTCACGAAGCACGCTTCGGAATATCAGGAGTTCCGATCACGAGCTGTTCCAGTACTAGAGGACGCAAGGCAAGTCATCAAGAGCTATGAAGGCTAATGGCAAATCACGACCACTTGGGTGGTTGAGTACACCACTGGGATTGGCCTCCGTTGTCGGATGTGTCCTCGCTATCGTCGGCTTCATGCTCGGCTATTTTCTCCGCGCTCCGCTTGATGATTTGAAAGACACAGACGAGCAAACTGTTACAGGACTCGCCAAAGTCGAAGAAAGGGCGCTGACCAGCGACACAACAATCGGCGGCAATGTCAGGCGCGGCAAGACGAGCGACATCACACTTCAAGCTAGCGAAGGCGAGCAGGTGGTGACTCGTGTCGAGGTGTCGAAGGGCGACGTGCTCAACTCAGGCCAACTGATCGCGATCGTCTCTGGGCGCCCAATTTTTGCCGTGAGCACAGAGTTTCCACTCTATCGAAATCTCGACCTAGGAGACTCTGGCGACGATGTTCGCGAGCTGAACTCACTGCTCAGCAATCTTGGCAAGGCCTCCGCCCGGTCTGAGAACTTTACCCAGTCCACTCGCGATGGCATCGCCCAACTGTATTCCGGCTACGACCTTAAAGCTCCGTCATCCGGACAGGACGAAGTCAAGGAAGCACAGGCTGCGTACGACGAGGCGAAGTCAGATTCTGAGGTTGACGACGAAGAACGCCAAACGCTTCTTGAGCAGCTCGACTCCGCAAAAGCGAAGGCGGGAGTGCAGTTCAGACTCTCCGACTTTTATTTTCTACCATCGGGGAGCCCGAATATCGAGAAGATCGTCAAAAGAGGCTCGATCATCGATTCTGAAGAACCCGTGCTCGGGACCGTTCGCTCAGGTGAGAGCACGGTCAAAGCCCGCGTCGATCTGTCTCAAGCCGAGAAATTCGAAACAGGGACAGAAGTCACCGTGAGCACGACCGACAGCACGGTCAGCCAGGAGATATTCACAGTTAAAGAAATATCGGACTTCAAAGAGGCCAGCGGAGAAGACGACAAGATCCCTCCCGGCTACGATGTAACATTCGAATCTGAAGACGACTTCCCCGACGAACTTCAAGACGCTGCAGCCGTAAGCATCACGCTAGCGGGCGACGATAGCGATAAAAGCACCGCTATTCCACTAGTCGGGTTGCGAGAGGACCCTGAAGGAAACTACGTACTATTGCCGGGAGCCGACGAGAAGTGCCGTGTCAGCACTGGAGAAGAGGCATCTGGGTGGATAGAAGTATCCTCTGACTGCATCACCGTAGGAGACAAGATTGTCGTCGGCCCCTGATGAGTGAACCCATGGCCGTGTTCACT
This sequence comes from Brevibacterium sp. S22, assembly GCF_004745485.1. GTDB lineage: Bacteria > Actinomycetota > Actinomycetes > Actinomycetales > Brevibacteriaceae > Brevibacterium. The sequence continues at coordinate 458,473 of NZ_RHFG01000001.1, read as the reverse complement.
GACATTTCGAAGTCCTATGCCGGTCATCCACCTACTCAGGTGTTGACCGGTTTCAATCTCACCGTGTATCCAGGCGCAACTGTCTCAATTGTCGGCCCCAGCGGGTCAGGCAAGTCAACGGCTCTGAACATAATTGGCCTTCTCGACCGACCGACATCTGGTGTTGCCTCAGTGATGGGAGTGAGCACAGAAGAAGCTTCACCTCGAACAATTGACCGGCTCCGCGCTGATCACCTGGGGTTCGTTTTTCAGGACTCACACGTCCTGCCAGTACGAACATGTTCGGACAATGTTGAGCTAGCGTTGTGGGCTTCGCGAACTCCTCGGCACGATCGCCTCCAGCTTGTTGAAGATGCTATCGAGAAGGTCGGGCTTTCTCATCGCTTGCACCAACCGGCTCGAGTTCTCTCCGGTGGTGAACGTCAACGACTGGCTATTGCGAGGGCGATAGTGCGGGGCCCAGATATCATTCTGGCTGATGAACCCACTGGAAACCTTGACCCCGATAATTCGCAGCGCATCATCGACATGCTCAACGCTGAACGAGATCGTGGCGTTGCCGTCGTCATAATCACCCACGATCACCGGCTCGCAGAACAGTGCGATCGCTCGTACGAGTTAAGACACGGATCTCTCCAACAGCGGAGCACGCATGCGTGACCTGCTTCTTGATGTTGTCAGAGACGCAAACGCGAGACGCGTGAAAAGCCTCATTATCGTTGTCGTTGTCACCTTATCAATCGCCGGCCTCATTGCGTCACGAGTCGTCGCAGTCACGGCAGCAAACCAAATTGATGAGCAGCTCGCGGCTACAGCCTTAGATGAAGTTCGTGTTTACCAAGTTCACGACAGCTCCGCATCGGATGATACGGGCGCGACCGCCTCAAGTCTGGACCTACTTACCGAAGGATCCGCGGAGGCTGTGTCAACTATCTCTCATGTCAACTCCGCAACACGATACCTGCCTATCAGCCCCGGAGAACGAACGATTTCTCGTTTACCGGGCGGGCCAGAAGTTGAGGACGTGCGCGTGCTCGGTGTGGACGAAAGCTACTTCGGAGCCAATGATGTCGATCTGATTCCCGCCTCGATTGCAAAGACCTGGAGCAAGGCACCTGACGATAACATTGCACTAGTCGGTGCATCCGTCGCCAAGCAGCTCGGAATCGGCGCGCATAGCTACGATCAGACCTTCAGGTTTGGTATCCAAACGTTCACCGCAATCGGAATCGTCTCCAGCGAACGAGACCCAAAACTCGCCCAGTCGATACTTATCCCGCCACAAGTCGCTGAGGAGTTTCGGGACTACGACGATCACAGCGAACTCCTCGTGAGAACGGATTTGGGATTCTCGAGCTCGGTTGCGGCACTTGTTCCAGACCTTGCAGCTCCAGGTCAGGCATCGAAGATCGCTGCGTCCGGCGCTGAATCCCTTGGGGACCTGCGTAAGGGAGTTGCTACAGACGTCGACGGGCTTCTCATGGGCGTGGGAATCGTTCTTTGGATCCTCACTCTCTTGATCGTTGCCAACGCAACACTGTCATCAGTTATGGCCAGAACATCGGAAATCGGCCTGAGGCGCGCGATAGGCTTCTCTCGTGAACAAGTCGTGGTGAAGTTCCTTGTAGAGGGCGGGTTGCTGGGCTCGATAGGTGGCCTATGCGGCGTGGGATTCGGTGTCATCTTCGCGATCGGGATAACCGTGGCTCTTGGGTGGAATCCTCTTGTGCCGTTCTGGTTCCTCGTCGCGGGCCCTATAGCTGGCACTTTGACTGGAATCATCGCCTCAATTTACCCGTCATTGAAAACTGCAACCATTCGCCCAGCCGACGCAGTCCGCAGCGATTAAAGGGGCGATACAGTTCCCGCAGGTGGGAAACACGTACCTTCCCCCGGTGCTTGCGGTCGAGCTCCCAATTTCGCCGAAAGGTGCGGGGGAGCCTCGGGGGATCGGGACTGATGTAAGGATCGGTGACAATTCGGGTGTCACGCTGCGACTGCAGGTGACTCAATAATTGCTTCGTACTCAACAGGTGTCAAACGACCCAACCGAGCTTGCCATCGACGCCGGTGATACGTTCGCTCGACCCAGGTCACGATCGCGATTCTCAACTGGCCCCTGGAAGCCCACCGACGGCGGTCGAGAACGTTCTTCTGCAGGAGTGCAAAGAACGATTCCATGGCCGCGTTGTCGCCAGCAGCACCGACTCTGCCCATCGATCCGATTAGGCCGTGACGTTCCAAGGCTCGGGTGAATTTCTTCGACCGGAATTGACTACCACGGTCGCTGTGGACCACGCATCCGGCCACGTCACCACCCCTGCGCGCCACACCCATCTCGAGGGCATCAACTGCCAACCGAGCCTTCATCCGCGAGCTGATCGAATAGCCCACGATCCGCCCTGAGCAGGCGTCCTTGATCGCACAGAGGTACAGCTTGCCCTCATCGGTATTGTGCTCCGAAATGTCGGTCAACCATAGCTGGTTCACACCCTCAGCTTTGAACTCGTGACGGGTGCGCCCGTCGGCGTCGACGACCGCGCACAGGTCGTCGTGGACGGGTGGTCCCGGCCGTTTGCCGTTCTTCGCCTTGCCCTTGCCAAAGACCGAGAACCACGAGTTGTGCGAGCACAACCGCCACGCAGTGCGCACCGCCATCGTCTGGCCAACCGCTTCAGCTTCGTCGGCCAGGTACCGGTACCCGAACTCGGGATCATCCCGGTGGGCGTCGAACAGGGCGTTGGCCCGATACGCCTCGATGACATCGGCTTCGGGAACAGGGGCGGCCAGCCACCGGTAGTACGGCTGACGGGAGAGCTTCAAGACCCGGCACGACACCGCGACGGGGATCCCGTCGGCGGCGAGCTCTCTTACGAGCGGGTAGAGCCTTTTGACGGCAGGTTCGCCTGCGACAAATAGGCGGCGGCACGGCGCAGGACTTCGTTCTCTTGTTCCAGCAGACGAGTCCGACGTCTGAGCTCTCGCAGCTCTGCGGACTCGTCCGTGGACTTGCCCGGCTTGTTGCCGGCATCGATATCTGCTTGGCGCAACCATTTCGCGATGGTGCCTTCGTGGACGCCGAAGTCCTTGGCGATTTGGGAAATCGTGGTCTTCTCGTCGCGGTTCAATGCGACACGGACGACGTCATCGCGGAACTCTTTCGGGTAGGGCTGTGGCATGGTGTCTATCCTTCCAAACTTGCCTGAGAACAAGCCAGATCAGATGTCACCAAACCGTGCATCAGTCCCCTTGAAGATTTGTCCGATGGACTCGGTGCGCCTGTCGTGCCACCATCTGCAACGCGGTGATATGCCTATGGCTCAGGTTGTTGTGAGCAGTGCTTCATACCGGGATAATGGTCGGCCTCATTGATGGTGCTTCCTGCCGCGCATTTGACGACGTCGGCGAGGAAGTCTGATTCAGCTTTTGACTGATCACCACGTCAGACGGTGATATAAGAGATCGGATTCCTAGCGCCGCGTTTTCGCGCTCTAACAGCGCTGTTGGTCTTCAACGTCAAGCGGCGTGCGACTTTGGATCCTCGGTCCAGCTCCTCGACGTCAAACTCGTACCGGCCACCTCGCACCTGCTGGGCACCGGTAATTTTGTAGCAACCTCTGACTTTTCTGTCCCCGACCGCGACGAGATATCGAACCGTTCGTGCACGTTCTGCTGAAACCACCCACCACTGACGCGCAGCTTCTCGCAAATCGATGGCGGAGTAGTCCGGATGCCATCCTCCGCCTCGACGTTGCTCCCCGACACCGTCCTTGACGCCCTCAGGGACATCGCTTGCTGTTCCGAGAAGCACAACAAGAGCATCTCCGCTTGGGTCGCTGTCGACATCGTCTGTCCGAGTGAATGAACTTGGGTTGATCACAATCGACGAGATGCCGCTGCTCCTCGTGGGATTGGGGTGTTTGCGCTTAGGGGTCTCGGAGCCTTGGGACTCGGCAAACTTCTTCGCTCGGTTGAATATCGAGGCCTTGTCACTGCGACCTCCGCAAACATCCAGTAGGCAGCGAAGGGGCGTACCTCGTTCCAAGAGGGCGCGTGGGTCGTCCTTGTCTTTGCTTGAGAAGTGGTCCTCGAGGTCTTCCGCAGTGACAAGCATTGCCGCACAATCCTGAGGCGACGTATGGATCTTGCACTGGTTTGGAGTCGCTTGGTGAGGATCCTCTTCTTGCACGTAAAGAAGGTAGTAGGGGTATGCGCCGTACTCGTATGCGCTCTGGACGAGCTTCTCGAACTGATCGCTGGTCGGATCGAGGTTGGAGTCTCGTTCAGACCAATTCCTTGCCAGACGAACCCTCTTTGCTTGGAGGAGGAAGCGTACTTCTTCGTCATCGGGACGAGCACGGTCGGGATCGCCGTTCGTCAGCGTCATCAGCATGTCGGCACCGTGTTTTGACTCTTCTTGCTTTGTCGAAAGGGCAATCGAGCCGTCGATTTCTCTAACTGAGGTTCTGTCCCAATCGCGGCAACGCTTCCTCGACCGGTGAACCGGACATTCACCCACGACTTTGTACTGAGCACCGGCAAGGTGGGCTCGCAGGACATCGGTAAGTGATTCCTCGTGCCAGGCATCGACGTTCCCGCTGAGATGCATGAGGCGATAGATGTTCTCAGATGAGAGTCTCATCAGTCTTGGGAGCTGGTCGAATGGTTCGCGACTGGTCATTCCCACACCTCGCAGGAACCGTCGAGAAGGTAGCCTGATGTCATTCTTCTGGCGACTCTGTCATCATCGATAGCCTTACCTCGCGGGCAGCGGTCATATGTGCTTCTGCCAACCGCTGTGCCTTTACAGAATCGTGTTGAACTATCGCTTCGAGGATCTCCTCATGTTCCAGAATAGCCGCACGCCACCGGTCTTCTCGCTCAAAAGTAGTGCGAGGATAACGGATTAAATGGACGTTGAGTCGTTCGAGCAAATCGATGAGGGTGGGGCTGTGGCTGGCGGCCCAGAGCAGTTCGTGAAACCGACGATTAGTATGTGCCCGTTCCTCAGGCGTCCCAGCGTTGGCAAGATCTTGTGCCGCCACCTTCAAACGAGCAACGTCGAGTTCGCTGGCTCGTTCTGCAGCGCCTTTTGCGGCTGCGCCTTCTAAAGAAATGCGCACGTAGTAGATGTCCAGAATCTCTTCCGGACTAGTTTCGCGAACTCGTACACTCCGTCCTGCCCTTTCAACGAGGGTCTCAATTTCAAGTCGATGCAGTGCCTCGCGGACGGGCGTCCGCGAGGCACCAAACCGTTCGGCGAGGGCGTTCTCCGATAGAATCTGCCCAGGTGCTAGTTCGCCAACGAGAATCGACTCTCGGATTCGTTCGTATGCTGAACGCTTCACCCGTTCCCTCACCGGCCCTTCCGCAGTCACGTTGTATATACGAGTCTTCAGGCTATCGTGCCAGCCCGTCGGCCGAAGACCATTCCTGCTGCGAGTCCGGACCCACCTGGATAGTTGACGCTGAACAGTCCTCCGAGAGCTTCTCCACACGCGAAGAGCCCCGCTATTGGCTGTCCCGTTTCATCCAGTACTCGGCCGTGCAGGTCTCCCTTCAGGCCACCGAAAGTGAAGGTGATGCCGCATGTGACTGGATACGCGTAATACGGAGCTGTGGCAATTGGTGCTGCCCAGTTGCTTTTGGGCGGGGTCGTTGTGGCGGTCTTTCCGTCTTTGACAGTGGGATCGAATTCTATCTGTGTATTGATAGCCAGATTATAGGAGTCGATGGTCTCGGTAAGTTGCCCCTCGGGCACATCAAGTTTTCTTGCTAACTCGGCAATTGAGTTAGCGCGGACCTCGGAGATTCCGGGCATCTCGTACTCTTCGGCACGGAGAAGCGGTCGCAGATTCGTATCGAAGATTTGGTAGGCGATTGATCCCGGCTGACGAAGAATCTCACGACCATATTTGGCGTAGGTGTAGTTACGGAAGTCGGCACCTTCGTCAAGGAATCTCACTCCGTCACGGTTGACGAGAATTCCGAATGGATAGCCCTGACGCGTGAGGCGATTGGTGAGCTCTCGATTTGATGCGTTTTTCTCGTTCCACGCGTCCCACTGCACACTGTGACATGTCGACCAATCTCCACCACGTGCTGCGCCAGCGTCTAGAGCTGCTTTTATCACTTTGCCCGTGTTAAAAGGTGTCCCGCGTACGACTGCGTGTTCCCACCCGCGCCCGAGATATTTCTGTCTCAGCTCTGGGCTAGCCTCGAACCCTCCTGCAGCAATAACAACCGAGTCGGCGTAGGCTTCAAAGTCCTGCTCTCCCGACGTCCCGCGTACTCCAACGACTTTTCCGCTTTCCAGTATCAGTTCGGTGATCTCTACGCCATAAATCACATTCTCGCCTAGTCGTTGCGACACCTTAGTATGGTCACGAATAAGGCCCTCGCCACCATCGACATTGCCGACGTGGAGACCTCCCCAGAACAGATATGTACCGTCGGAACGCTGGTAAGCTTGTCGCTCGTACATGAGGCGATATTTCAGCCCCAGGCTGTGAAGCCATCGAACGGTGTCGGCTGCTTCAGTGACTAGGATCTCCGCCATTTGCTCGTCGCCCTTGCCTTCTGTGACCTTCTTTAGGTCTGCTGCATATTCATCGGCGCTATAAGGCGGAACCTCGGTACGTGCAAGTCTCTCATCCGGTTCGACGAGATCGAGCAGGCTGTCGAGCCCATCATGTGTCATTCGCGTAGCTCCAGCAGTGTAGTAACTGTTCCCTCCGCAGTTGGCTTCATCACCACGCTCAACGACTACTACATTTCTTCCTCGTTCTGCTGCAGCATGGGCGGCAGAGAACCCGGCATTGCCACCACCGACAACGATGACATCGGTTCTAATTGGATCATTCATTTGTTCTCCTCATTCGCAGTTGGATGCAACTGGGTGATTGCCTCGTCTAGTTCCGGCATCGGGATATGTCGATTGGGCACGGAAGGATCGTGACCAGGCACGATCGTGCCGTCAGGCTCAGCTAAGGTGTGCAGCTTGTCGAAAGCTGTGTACATGAGCGATAGTTCATGGACAACACCGTATGGTTTGTCATTTTCATAGTTTTCGTAGAAGTGACTAGCGTCGCTGGCGAGGACGATCGGACCTTCGGTAGTCGCCACACGCACTACTTGAGTGCCCGCAGTGTGGCCCCCAACAAGATGAACTGTGACACTCTGAGCAAGATCAAAGTCCCCGTCAACAACGGAGAGGCGACCGTCCTTTTCCAGGCGTGTGATTTGCTGCAAATCGGCTGAATTGACGAGGTGGCTATACGCACCCCGTTTTGCCATCGGTGATCTCCAGAAATCTAGTTCGGCTTGTTGGACATGCACCTTTGCTGCCGGGAAGTCTCCGACGAAACCGGTGTGGTCGTAGTGCAAGTGGGTGAGGATCAAATGACTAACCTCGTGCGGCTCAACTCCTAGCGAACCGAGTAGGTCGATGGGGGATTTGCCGTAATTGCGTTGTCCTCTTCGCGCCGCTTCTTCTCGAGTGAAACCGGCATCGACGACGATAACCGTTTTTCCTCGGAGGATGGCCCACATGTAGTAGTGAATCGGCCAAGCATCCATACACCCTTCTGGATGGCCGTAGAAATGCTCACCGCGAACTGAGGCATCCCGTGTGGCATAGCGCAATGCGTAGACGCCGTCTTCGGCCCGAGTATTCACGATTCGCCTCCGAACTGCAGCGAATCTCCCGTCCACTTCTCCCATAGGAGGGCGATAGCTGAGTAGTCTTGCCGGCCGAGTCCCTCGGCTACTCCGAGCTCGTAAGCCGTGTGTGCAGCCTGAGTCGCAAAGAGTGGGACTCCCGATTCCTCAGCGAGGGCCAGTGCAAGCGTCGAATCTTTTCTTGCCGCTTCCAGGGGCATTCCTCCCTCGAAGTCAGCATTCGCTACCCGTTCAGCCATCCGGTAGTCCATTGGACGTTTGAGCCCACCGTCCGATTGCATGAGCATTTGTGCGATTTGGCCGAGGTCGAGATCTTGGGACTGGGAGAGAGCAAACGCTTCGGTGAGTACGACCATGACGGCGTGAGATATCGCATTGTTTACAACTTTGGCCGCCATGCCTGCGCCCAACGCTCCGAACCGTTCAGATCCTGACGGGCCCAGTACAGAGAGTAGGTCGCCTATCTTTTCGATGTCATTGGGGGCACCTCCGACAAGCAACGTCGCAGTGCCGGAGGACATTTGATCTACACCAGAAAGAATTGCCGCGTCGACTACGTGAACTCCATACCTATTGGCGACGCGCTCAAGGTGACGAGCGTGTGAGGGTAAGACAGTGCTTGTCTCGATGAGTACAGTCTCCGGGGCCAACTGGGGCGCGAGTTCCTCTACCACGGACTGAGATATCGCGGGGTTTGGCAACGAAAGGACGATCCGCGAACATTCAGTGAGAGATCCGATCGCGTCAGTCGTGTCAACGTGTTCGATCCCGTCTGCCATTGCCCGTCGTGCCGGATCTATATCAAATGCCCGCACCTTGGCGATTTGCGACATGCGCTGACATATTGGCAGTCCCATCTGACCGAGTCCGATAAGACCATACTGATTGTTGTCGGACATTAGAGCTCCTTCTTCTAGGTTTGGCCATGCGATCAAGAGCGGAGGGAAAACGGATCCTTCGCTTCTTCAGATAGGTCGACAAGTACGTTCTTCGTACGCAAATATGCGTCGATGGCCTCTAGGCCGCGTTCTCGCCCGATGCCAGATTTTTTGACTCCGCCAAATGGGGCTTGGGCTGCAGAATAGCGGTAGGTATTGATCCACACTGTTCCGGCGATGAGGTCTCGTGCCACTCGGTGAGCTCGACTGAGATCGCGTGTCCAAAGCCCCGACGCGAGACCGAATTCAGTTGAGTTTGCTATTTCGATAGCTTCTGCTTCGTCTTCGAATCGAGTGATCGCAAGGACTGGTCCAAAAACTTCTTGTTGAGCCAACGGGGAAGCAGGGGAGACATCGGTAAAGACCGTCGGGCTGACGTAGCTTCCATCCTGAAGTTGCGGATCAGTTGGACTAGTGCCACCAGAGAGAAGCCGAGCGTACTGCTTCGCGTCTTCCACAACAGAGAGAATCTTTTCGCGTTGGCTTGCCGACGCAACTGGACCCATTTGTGTAGCTTCGTCGAATGGATCTCCCAGACGGATGCTTTCGGAAATGTCCGCCAAACGCGACTCTACTTCGTCGGCGACTCCCTCCTGGACCAGGAGTCGGGAACCAGCGATGCACGTCTGCCCACCAGCGGCGAAAACTCCAGCTACGGCTCCCGCGATGGCGCGGTCCAGATCAGCATCATCGAAGATGATATTGGCACTCTTACCTCCAAGTTCAAGAGTGACTGGTACCAATGTTTGTGCTGCCGCCCGCGCGATGGCTTGACCGGTTCTTACAGAGCCTGTGAAACTGATTCCGCCCAATCGGTCGTCGGTGGTCAAGGCGACTCCGGTGTCGACGCCGCCGGTGATGATGTTGACTACCCCGGGTGGGAAACCTGCTTGTATGACTAGATCGCCAAACTTGAGTGTCGACAGTGGTGCGAGTTCGCTCGGTTTCACCACTGCGGTGCAACCCGCAGCTAGAGCGGGTGCGAGCTTGTTAGCCAACAACTGCATTGGAGAATTCCAAGCAGTGATTAGCGCCACGACCCCAAGCGGCTCTCGCTGCGTGTAGTCGAATGTATCCCATGAGTCCAGCGGGATTGTTTTCCCTTCGATTTTGTCAGCTATCCCCGCAAAGTATCGGTAATTGCGTGCGGAAAAACGGGCTTGGGTGGTCGTTTCGCGGAAGAGTTTCCCGTTGTCGCGTGACTCTAGACGTCCGATATCACCAGCATGTTGATCGATGAGGTCGGCAAGACGATTGAGCATTCGGCTGCGTTCTGCCCCGCTGACTGTTCGCCAGGTTTCAAAAGCTGCATGAGCTGCATCAATGGCCGCGGCCACTTCGGACGGGGATGCATCAGACACACTGCCCAATTCAGCCCCATCGATAGGACTAATTACTTGAATAGTATGTTCGGGATTGACTTTGACACGTTCACCGTTGATGAGCATGCGGGTCTCAGGCATTGCGTTTCCTTTCGATGAGGGCAAGCGCCTTGGACAGGTGAGGTGAGAACGCTACGGGATTCTCATAAACAGGGAAGTGGCCAAGCTCGGGCATGACCCAAAATTCTGCTCCCTTAATGCTTGCGGCCGTAGCCTCTGACATTTCCGGAGTGCACGAATAGTCATACTCCCCAGTCATCATGACTACGGGGCACGCATTCGTGTCTATGCGAGAGAGTTGCCCTCGGATGTCCCAACTTCCGGAATAGAAATCGATGTCGCCCGTGAACGTCCCGAAGCCGCCCTGCGAATATTGCCAACGGATGTCCCATCGAAGTTGTTGCGGTGATTGTGGACCGATTAACCCATCAATCCATTCAGCCGCGAAGATGCTTCCGTTCACTTGAGGGTCCGTCGGCCAGGGTGTCGTCCGTCCTGGGACATGATCGGCGGCCTCGCAAGCGACTACACCTCCTATTAGGTCCGGTCGGTGTAGCGCCATTGCCAAGCAGGCTTGACCCGCCATCGAGGCACCAATGAGAATCGGTTGGTCGAGATCCAGCTGAGTAATGACCGCTTCGATGGCGGCAATGTATCTTTCTGTAGTCAACGACCATGACCCGAATTCGTCATCGAGACGGTCGGAAAATCCATGCCCGGGCATGTCGAAGGCCACTGTTCGGTATCGGTTCACCACTGTAGGATCATTCATGATGGAGTGTGCCTGCCTTGCATCTGCGCCAGCGGTGTGCAGGAACAACAGGACTGGTCCGTCCACAGGACCACTATGTTCGACGTGCAAGTCGATCAGACGATTCTCTAGCGAGACGGAGAGATAGTTGCCCGTAATGGGGGAGCGGTCGAGGTCATATTTTGACGCCGCCGGACTTGATCCCGACACTATCTCGCGACCAATTTCAATTAGACGTCGCAAAATGTGCGCATGTTGGGCAAAGGTTTGCTCGTCCCCGATTACCGTTGTCTCTGGGACGCGCATTCGCATCGCGAAGAAGTGGTGAAAGTTTGGGGCAGGCTGACGGCTGAGGCATTCGTCCCAAGCGGCTGAATTGGCATACATGGCGGTATTCGGCATTGCAGCTTCTGGGATTGATCCGGAGTGGGTGAGGCGTATTGCTTCACGGTCTGCTCGAATGACTATTCCGTAGTAATGACCCGCCTCGTCTTGAGCCAGCACACCGAGAGTTACTTCTACAACCGGCAATAGATGGGCTAGCTCGTCGTCCGATCCGAGTATGGCATCGAGACGTTGATGTTCCTGGACAAGTTGCCGGAACTTACTGATGTTTGCTTGCGTCATGACTTGACTTCCTCAGGGTGGGAAATCGCGTCAAATCGCCGTCCCGGTTGAGTTGCGAACCAGACAGCCACGAACGTGAGGACAGAGACCAGGACGAGGTACGGCGGAATCGTGGCAATTGCACCCAGACCGGTGGCAAGTAGCGATGTAAGAATCAGTGGGGCAAAGCCTCCACCGAGAATTGCGCCGATTTGATAGCCCAGAGAAGCACCGCTGTAGCGGACTTGCGGAGGGAATAGCTCGGCAAAGAGCGTGGCCATAGGGCCGTACATGAACGGGTGGATGATCGCTAGTCCGATGAAGACGGTAATCGCGAACGTCGTAGTGTTCGGCAGCGCCTCGTTGATCAGGAAGAACGGGTATGCGTAGATGGCGAAGAGCACTGCTCCGGCGAGGAACACTTTCCTTCGACCGATGCGGTCGGACAATGCTGCGCAGGCTGGAATTGTGAAGATTTCTACGAATCCGGAGACTGCGACTACAACTAGGACGAAAGTTCGGTCGAACCCAAGCTCGGTGGTGGCGTACGTAAGAATGAATGTTGCGAACATATAGAAGTTGACGAAAGGTGCCAAGCACATGACCGCGGCAAGCAAAATGTTGAGAGGGTGCTTGCGTATAGCTTGCAATGCCGGCATTGGTGCTTTGGTCTCGGTCTTAGCGACAGCAGCGAACTCTGGACTCTCGACGATCTTCATTCGGATGACTAGACCAAGGACGACAAGAACTGCGCTGAAGAGAAATGGAACTCGCCACCCCCAAGACATGAATGCGTCTTGGGGCATCAAGCTAACGGCCCCGAACACGACGGTGGATAGTACCAACCCTGCCGGAGATCCTGCCTGCGTCCAGCTGCCAGCGAGTCCACGTTTGTTATCCTCTTCGTGCTCGACCGACATGAGGACTGCGCCTCCCCACTCTCCGCCGACTGCGAATCCTTGCAGCAGTCGCAAAAGTATGAGCAGCAATGGGGCAGCGATACCGATTTGCGCGTAGCCCGGTAGGAGACCGATCAAGAAGGTGGCCGCTCCCATCCCAGTCAAACTCCAAACGAGCATTGACTTGCGGCCGATGCGGTCGCCGAAGTGTCCGAATACGATTCCGCCAAGCGGTCGCGCGAGGAAGCCGGCTGCGAAAGTGCCGAATGATGCGATCGTGCCGACCAGTGGATCAAAGTCGGGGAAGAACAGGGTGTTGAAAACTAGGGCTGAAGCCGTTCCATAGAGATAGAAGTCGTACCATTCGACTGCGGTCCCGAAGAATGATGAGAGCACCACTCGACGTTTCATGGCTTTGTCTCTCACTACATTGTGTTGAGTCATCCACCTATTCCTTATCACTAATACGTAGCCGGCCTCGTCACCGGATGAATACCAGTGTATACATATGGATACGACAGGGTGCAAGCGCTGCTCGTGGTGTGACTTGCCGTATTCGGTTGGGGCACTTAAACGAGCAGCCAGCCTACGCACCGACGGGCATGACTCCATCGATAGGTAAGTACGCGGCGTATTTAGGTGCAGGTTTGCTCCTCGATGCTCGACTTGGTCGGGAAGCGTGTTCTGCATGCATAGACTTATCGCGCCAAGCAGTCAGCTGACCGCGGAGAGCAATGAGGTAGCCGAAATGAAATATGCGATTCGGAAGGCAAGCCGTCCCAGCAAGTGTCTTGTGGACCATGATGTAGCCAACATGCATAGGGCAAGATACGCTGGGTCGGAAAAGCGGTGGGGAGTCATCGTCGTAGTTGGCGTCGAGGATCCTTTACTGCCGCGCTCCACGGCCCGGTTTCCAGTCGATATTCATCTGTTCGGCAGATTCGATGATGTGCTGTGGGAGTGTTCCTTGCCGATACTGTGAGCGAATGCGGGCGATCCATCGTCCTGTTCCGGGCCAACTTTTCGTGCCAGTCAGCTGAGGCACGTTGATATGACCTTGCTTGCGATAAAAGGGCTCGAGCCGTGCGAGTCGTTCGAGGTAAGCGCTGACCTTTCGCTCCTCCCGAGAAGGAGGCTTCGGCTTCGGGTCCCGGTATGGAGGGGTGAATCTCACCCCTATCTCCTCGGCGACCGCGACCTGTGTATCGGTGAGTTTCCCTGAACGGAACTTAACCCGCAGGCTGGAGACCCAGAGGCCAACACTCCATCCAAGCCATACTTCGTCGGCTTTGGGGTTCGCGTGACCGTGATAGCGGGCATATGAAGACAGGCGGGCGATGCCGCGTTCGAAGTCGACTCTGCCCCTGCCCATCTTAGGATCATACTCAATTGCAGTTTTTCGCCGAAGCGAATGGGCGACGAGCGTATGGATTTTAGCCTCGTGCCGGTTCGAGAGTGATAGCAGTAGGAAGACGCCAAGGTTCTGTTTCGCTCAGTGGACAGGCTATGGTCCACCAGGCGCGGAGCTCCTCGGCGTATGAATTAGGCTTCGAGGCTGCTTGGATCCGCCATGTGGAAATGAGAGCTTAGTAGGGTTCCCTGCCGTCCACATCATCCGGGCTGCCGATGAAATTCAGACACACGGAACAGATATGGACAGGTAAATCGAAGAGCAAACTGAACTCGTCCCGACCGTGCCCGGTGTGCCAGGTGCCATTTTGCTCTGGCCCCGGAGTGGTTCCGCAGAGAGGCACGAGGTCGTGGTCGGGGCTGGTGGGGTAAAGGTGGTTGACGATGTGGTTCGAAACTGGCGGAACACTGAAATCCATGGTGCCTCTCATTCTCGTTTAGTCGGTTCGCATCGAGGTGGACGCAGTGGCCTCTGGGCCGTGTGTTGCCGAATACTGCCGCTGACGCAGGGGCTGTCAAGTCAGTGAGCGTGTCGGCAACTTGCATTCGGATGAGTCTGGTTCTGCTGAGGTGGAGTCCTTTATTAGAAGTCGTCGTCTTCCTGCAGCGTCGAATACCAGTCATCGACGTCTTCGCGAGAGAAGCGAAGGTGGCGACCGATCTTGTGCGCTGTCGGCCCGAACCCTTCGACGCGCCACTTGTAAATCGTCTGTTTCGGGATCCGCAGTTCAGCAGCGAGGTCTTCCGCAGTCAGCCACCTGGCGTTACTCGTCGATGCTGTCACGGTCACCATCTCCTCTTGTTGCGCCGTTAGGAAACTATCAATGCAACAATCTTATCAGAAGATTGCAGTGATTGCCGATAATCAGTGCAATTGCTACGCTGGATTCCATGAACTTTGCTGACCGACGCCCCGTACCTGTTGTGACCCCTGCCGAGAATGAAGGTTTGGTTGATGGCGATTGGGGGAAAGCGGTAGGTCGTACCGAGGGACAGGCAGACTTTTGGCACCGCATCGATGTTTCCGGCGTGCCGTTTCCACTGTGGGTGCGTGTCGCGCAGTCTGAGCACGGGGACTTCGTGATTACGGGAATGCTGCTTGGTGATCCGGAAGGGGCCCAGGCAATTGGCACCGGCGGCCTCTCCAAAATCGCGATCAATGACATCCTGTCGGCTATCGATGATGCCCACCGATCGGGTGTCGGTAACTTCCGGGAGTATTCTCCGGAATTCAGCGGACGGGTCCCGAGGCCCGGTGGTCAAGTGCTAGGCGACGACACAATCTATGAGGCGGCTACCGTGGCAACTCTTGTGAAGTGGTACGGCAAGGGACGCCCGGTGATCTCAACGACAGCTGAGGCGCTCAACGTCTCGCGAGCTACTGCTTCCCGACGCATCCAGCGGGCCCGCGACTTGGGCTTGCTCGACAAGGCTGCTGAAGTCCTCGGGGCTGCGGATGGAGCTGCCAACGCCAAGATGGCTGAAGAGTACGGAATAGTCGAGTATGCGGTGCACCTCGAAGATATCGGTGAAGACGGCGGAAATGCCTAGGCCGCGTCTGGAGCTCGGAACGTGGGGCAGGATTACACGAAAAGAGATTGCCGAGAACAGATGGCGGGCGCGGGCGCGGTTTCGTGATTTCACCGGTAAGACTCGGCAGCGTGAAGCCTATGGTGCGTCTGGGGCCAAAGCTGAACGCAACCTCCTCCGAGCTCTGCGTAGCGAGGTTGATTCTGCGGGCGACTCGATCGCCGGAAGCACCACCGTGACCGCACTGTCGAAGTTGTGGCTTGCCGACCCGGACCTCACTGAGAACTGCACGGCTCAGACTGTTGAGCGTTACACGGACAGCCTGAATAGGCATGTACTGCCGGCTCTCGGCGAGTACATGCTCATGGAAGTCACTGTGTCCCGGGTCGATCGCTTCCTCCGGAATCTCGCTGCAGCGACACCGGGGAACGCCAAGACTGCGAGGTCCGTGCTCAACGGCATGTTCAAACTGGCCGTTCGTCACGACGCGATTCGGTCGAATCCGGTGCGGGATGTGCGCCTTCCGGCGAAGCCGAAACAGCCCGTCGCGGCAATGAGTGTCGATGAGGTCGGGGCTCTTCGTGAGGGACTACGTGCCTGGCAAGACGGGGTAGGGTATCGCGGACCGCGGCGAGGAAGCGATCTGCTCGATGTTGTCGATGTGATGTTGGCGACCGGGCTTCGGATCTCCGAAGTCCTCGCACTGCGATGGGGCGATGTCGATCTGAGGGACCAGCCAACCTTGACAGTTTCGGGTACGCTTGTTTACCTCAAGAAGAATGGCCTTTTAAGACAATCGCACACAAAGACCTCGAGCGGGTTCCGGATCCTCACTCTGCCTGCGTTTGCGGTGGAAGTGCTGCTTCGCCGGAGTGTCGAGGCGATTCCCACTGAAACTAACGCGGTTTTTCCATCCGGCAAAGGTACATGGAAATGGCCGAACAACTATCGGCGAACGCTGAGAGCGGCGCTCAAGGATATTGAGAGTGACGGTCAGATCTCTCCGCATGTATTCCGGAAGTCCGTAGCTACACTCATCGACGCCGAAGCGACTCTCGAAGCGGCTGCCGCTGTGCTTGGGCACTCGGGCACATCAGTCACTGCGAAGCACTATATAAAGAAGGCGACCGCGGCTCCCGATATGTCGGAGATCCTCGATCGATTCGGCAAGAACCGAAACGAAAAAGATGGGTAACCGTGGGGTTCTCGACTCCATATCGGAATCAACTCATCCGCGCGGAAAGCATCATTGCAGGTCAGGGCCAACTTCATTGGTCCCCCCAGTGGGACTCGAACCCACACTGAATCGATTTTAAGTCGACTGCCTCTGCCGATTGGGCTATAGGGGGAATGTTCAGAACTCACTGTATAGCCAAAACTTCGAACCCGCGATCTGAGACGCGCGGCTGGCCGTCTGCGCCCTAGGGCTAGCCTGGACCGATGATGACGGAACGGCCGAGTCCCCAAGCCTGGATGATCCTCGTCATCGGTGTCCTCACGCAGATGGCGGCGACGATCGCGATCGCCGGCCCCGCGTTCCTCATCCCCTATATGCACACTGACCTCGGGTTCACCCTCACCCAGGCCGGCACCGTCGCCGCCGCACCGAGCTTCGGTCTCATCCTCACCCTCATCGCCTGGGGCGCCTTCGCCGACCGCTTCGGTGAACGGCTGGCCATGACTCTGGGCATCGGGCTGACCGCGGTGTTCTCGGCCGCCGCCATCCTCGTCGTCGACTCACCGATCTGGATGGTTATCGTCATCGCCGCCTCCGGTGCGGCCGCCGCCTCCGTGAACTCCGCGAGCGGCCGCGTCGTCATGGGCTGGTTCCCCCGCCACCGCAGGGGACTGGCCATGGGCATCCGCCAGATGTCCCAACCGCTGGGCACAAGCGTCGCGGCCGTGACGATCCCACCGATCGCCGGTGCCGGCGGATTCCCCGCATACCTCTGGTACGTCGCCGCCGTGACCGGAGCGCTCGCCCTCATCTGCTTCGCCCTCATCCGCAATCCGCCGGATCAGGCTCCCACCCGCACCGAGGTGGCCGACCCCGACGCCGCCACCGAGGTTGTCGACGATTCCCTCGCCGAACCGAAAGCGGACGGGGGAGGCTCCACCCGACCGGGCACCACCTCGGCGGGGGAGCGGAAGTCGAACCCCGCCTCAGCGGTCAATCCCTACCGCAGCGACTCTTTCCTGTGGCGCATCCACGCGGTCTCTGCGCTCCTCGTCGTGCCGCAGTTCGCGTTCTCCACCTATGGTCTCGTCTGGCTCATCGCCGTCCAAGGCATCGGAGCGGGAGCTGCCGGAGCGATCGTTGCCGCCGCGCAGATCGCCGGCGCGATCGGGCGCATGGTCGTCGGCGGTCTCTCGGATCGGACGAGCTCGAGGGTGGGCCTGATGCGGGTGGTCGCGATTGCGGCGGTCGTCTGCGTGGCCGCCATCGCCTTGCTGTCGCTCACAGAGATGCCGGTGGTCGCGGCGATCGTGTTCATCCTCGCCTCGGCCGTATCTGTGGCCGACAACGGTCTGGCCTTCGCCTCCGTGGCAGAAGCAGCCGGCCCGCGCTGGTCGGGCAAGGCCCTGGGAGCCCAGAACACGGGACAGTTCGTCATGTCGGCCCTGCTCGGTCCCGGATTCGGTGCCCTGGTGACCGCGTTCGGCTATCCGCTGTCCTTCGGGCTCATCGCACTCGCGCCGATATTGAGCGTTGGAATCATCCCGCGACGCGACGTCGATCGCATAACCTGATATTCATCTGAGCACACTATCGTGCACGAGGCGCAACCTGGTGTCGACAGCGAAAGGGAAGGATCTCGTGAACAATCTGTTCCAAGAGAATCTGCGGGAGTACATCGACAAACTCCGCCTCGAAGGGTACGCCGTCGAGGACAGCCAGACCACGGATCCGCACCTCATCGACCCCATGGGCCGAGCCGTCGAAACGTGGCGGGAGGGGTATCCGTACGACGAACAGATGGACCGCGAAGAGTACGAACTCGAGAAGTACAAGCTGCAGGTCGAGCTGCTGAAGTTCCAGTACTGGGGCCAGGACACCGGCGCCAAACACGTCATCGTCTTCGAGGGTCGTGATGCCGCCGGCAAAGGCGGGACGATCAAGCGCTTCACCGAACATCTCAACCCCCGCGCCGCTCGCGTCGTCGCCCTGAACAAACCCTCCGACCGCGAAGCCGGACAGTGGTACTTCCAGCGCTACATCTCCCACCTGCCCACCAGCGGTGAGATCGTCATGTTCGACCGCTCCTGGTACAACCGGGGCAACGTCGAACGCGTCATGGGTTTCTGCACCGATGACGAATACGAGACCTTCATGGAACAGGCTCCCGTATTCGAGAAGATGCTCATCGACTCCGGAGTCCACGTCACGAAGTTCTGGTTCTCCGTGACCCAAAGAGAGCAGCGCACCCGGTTCGCGATCCGCCAGATCGACCCGGTGCGGCGGTGGAAACTCTCGCCGATGGACCTCGAGTCCCTCGACCGCTGGGACGACTACACGAAGGCGAAGGAAGAGACGTTCCGCCGTACGGACACCGACCACGCTCCGTGGATCACGATCAAGAGCAATGACAAGAAACGCGCCCGCCTGAATGCGATGCGCCACTTCCTCAACCAACTCGACTACGAGGACAAAGACCACTCGGTCGTCTACGAGGCGGACCCCCTGCTCGTGCGCCGCGGCCGCGACGCCGTCGGCGACTAGGGTGAGTCACCTTCATCGGCGGGACCGCACTGATCACGCCTGCCGTCCGAGTGCCGCCTGAACGAATGCGCACACGATTCGCTCTGGGCCCATAAGCGCGATCGGCCAGAACGGTGTCGGACACCTGCGTCGGCGGCGACCCGGAACGGCGAGTGGAAATACAACTTCGGCCCGGGGCCTGCGCCGACCAAACCGATTCACCACATTCCTCTGATCATGGGTCTCCGCGATCGAATTTTATGCAGGGTCAGACTGACACTGGAAGCGGAGATCGCGAGGACGGCTGCGCCGAGGATGTGACCGGGAGTGCAATCGTCGCATCTCGGTACAGCGTCCCGGCGAGGCCGCCGAGGATGGCGATCAAGGCGCTGGCGACTGTCGGCAACATCCACAGCGCGGCTGCGACGGGTGCCGAGCCGCGGGCCGTCTGGTTCGGTCGGGGAGCGGCGCCCATTGCGTCAATCACGGTGGCGCCGCGAAAAGCCTGAGCATCTGATTCGCCCATGCGTACACCGTAAACAGATGATCGAGCACGCTCTGGGTCGCTGTCTGGATGGGTTGGCTGTCGCCGTTGAACATTCGAAAGTGAGTGCGCCAATCTGAGATGGCCCCGCCTGGAAGGGGAATGATGCTCCCATGGCGATCCGGTGATGACGGTCAATGCCTTCCTCTGCGCCTGTTCGGCTGGTCTCGTACGCTCGGCTGTGCCAATGCTCTGCCCTCCGAACCGAGGTCTACGACTGACTGCGGCGCCATCCGAGCAACTGAGCGATGCCGAAGCCGAAGACGACGAGAGCCTGGAGGACTCCCCACAGCTGACCGATCTGGGTCAGCCAGTCGGATGTCAGCACGAAGACGATGGATGCGACCGCCCACGCAGTGTTGACGAGTATCGCGAACCAGACTCCCCACGAGGGAATTCGCGAGGCACGTCCGATCAGGAGGAACACAATCGCGCAGCAGAACAGGAAACCTCCTGCGGCCATCAGGAAGAGTGCGGGAGTCCCGAAGACTGTGGCCAACTGGGCGGGCAGGATCAGGTAGGCGAGGCCGTTGACCCCAGTGATTGCTGCATCGAGCAGCAGAGTCGTGCGTAGCAGGGTGACCTTCTCGGGAATGGTTGGATGCGGAGTTGAGGTGATGGTGTTCATGCAGCCAGCATGACTCTGTTCGGCGACCAGCGCGATGACCTCTGAGGTCATGGTGGCGGGACGCAGATGTTCGTATGCTTGTGCTATGGCAACTAGCGCTCTCCCCGTCACCATCGGTGCCGCGCTGCGCCGTTGGCGCGAGCATCGGTCACTGAGTCAGTTGGCGCTTGCGAATCGGGCCGCCGTGAGCACACGCCATCTCAGTTTTGTCGAAAACGGACGGTCGCGCCCGACGTCGAAGATGATCCTCCGTCTTGCCGAGGTGCTCGAGGTGCCGATGGGTGAACAGAACCATCTGCTCTTGGCCGGTGGATTCGCGCCGCTGCACCCTGCACACTCGATCGACGATCCGGAACTCTCGGCAGTAATGAGCGGAGTGCGCAGTCTGATCGATGCACATGCTCCGTATCCGGCGCTGCTCTTGGACGACTCGTGGGACATCATAGATGCGAATCATGCGATCGATGCGCTCCTGGCGGGGTGCGATCCCCTACTTCTGGAGCCTCCGATCAACGTCATCCGACTCGCGCTTCACCCTCTCGGGCTGTCTGCTCGGATCAGGAATCTGGGTCAGTGGCGTGCCCATCTGATCCATCAGCTCCGCCAGCGGATCCGCAGCACAGGAGGAGACCACAAGCTTGAAGCGCTGCTTGCAGAGGTCGAAGGCTATCCGAACCGGGGAGAGCCTGCTGGCGAGCCTCAGGGGCCCGTGGTGCTGCTGGAGCTGGACTCCGACGGCGGCCCTCTGCGATTCTTCAGCGTCGCCAGTCGCATCGTAGGGCCCGCTGATGTCACGGTGGACTCATTGCACCTCGAGACGTTCCTTCCAGCTGACGCAAGCACGCGAGCTTCGTTGTCCGGCGGTTCGGACCCATCCGTGTGACTGAGACTGAACGGCTGAGTGCATATGCGGGCGCGTGCAGGGCACGCCGAGCTCGGGCGGCGGCTATGCCGTGCTCATGAGGATCGGCGAACATCGCGAAGTCGGTACGGGCCCGACCCCCGGTCGGAAGGTGCACGATGCGGTGCCGCTGAAGAGCGTTGGCCGCCCGTGCGCCGACGCCTGATGATCAGCGTGGGAACGTCTGCCCTCTCCGCTCGAGGATGTGGTCCTTCTTGCCTCGGATCTGTTCCTTGAGCAGGTCGCCGTTGTCGGCATCGAAGAGGGCGGAGACGCCCCAGAAGCGTCGCCACATAGGCATGACGAGTTCGGCTTCGACGGTGGTTCCTCCTCGCGAATCCGAATTCTTCCTGGAGAGTTCGAAATCGGTGAGCTGCAATGCGCCTCGACCGCTTGTCCCGATGGCGACGAGGCTCAGGGTCGGTTCGCCCGAAACGATGAAGGTGGCGGCGTCGAACAGCAGGAGCTGCATCCAGGTCCGCCCGCGCAGCGGATAGCTCCGCGTGACTGGAGTGCCTTCGAGCGTTCCGGTCAACGAGATGCTCTGCCCGTCAGAGACGGCGTGCAGATCCGTCTGCGCGGCCGGGATCTCGCACCTCCATTTCCTTGTGACCAGGTTCGTATCAGCGTCCACGGTTTCGATGCGCAGCAGAGTCCCAGTGCGTCGGTCGAAATAGGACAGGTTGCGCACCCCATGTTCGGAGAAGCGGTTTCGGTCGTACTGCACAGTCGCATGGCACCGAACGGTGGTCTCGGTGAGGTCGATGTAGTCGATGACCGGAGGTCCAGATGGGTTGTAGGAGCCGAGCCTGGGCGGGGGCGGGATCAGGGGCGTGATAGATCACGGTGCCGTCCTGGACGACCAAGTCGATGTCTGCGATGTTCTCGATGCGTTCCAGCGGGTCGGAACGAAGGAGCACCATGTCGGCTCGGCGGCCAGGTTCGATGACCGCTCGGTCCCGGAGTCCCAGAAGATCGGCGGCGTCAGCAGTGGCGGCACGGAGAGTGTCGAACTCGCACATGCCGGCGTGAACCATACGGCGGAGCTCGTCATGGAGCGTGTTCGGGGGCATCGCCCCGATCATGCTGTCAGTCCCTGCGACGACGCTTATACCGGCTTCGTATGCACAGGCGAGGTTCTTGCGCGCGGTGTCTATGTACAACCCACCGGAGGGCCCGGGAAACAGAGCGGCGATGCTGAGAGTCGGCACCAGTCGCGCACCGGCTAGCCTCCACGTCTGCAAGGTCTCGGTGCCCCGCAACTCATGTTCGATCACGCCGTGTTCGATGCTGTCGATGCCATTGGACAGGAGTGCGTCGACATCTTCCTGACAATGCGTGTGAGCGCTGACGGGCAGTCCGATACGATGTGCTTCCTCGATGATCGTGAGTGCGATGGTGTGGTCCAGCTTGCGCAGTCTGATGCGGTCCGGGCCATAGAGCCCACCTTGGTACACGAATTTGATGAGGTCGGCTCCGGCAGTGTGGAGCCTTCGAACAGCGGCGCGGGCCGCCTCGGGGTCGTCCAATGTCACCGCAATGTGCTTGCGCAGCCAGGGATTGTCTTTCGCGAGCGTAGATGTGGGGTGCCCGCCTGGAGCAGTGAGCGCCGGTCCCGCTGAGAGGATTTCGGGACTCGCGAAACTTCCCCTCAGGACGCGTTTTCGCAGGCGATTGACCGGAGCGAGAGGATCGGCCATGCTTCGGACGGTCGTCACCCCGTTTCGCGTCAGCTCTTCAAGAGCCCGCGGCAATGCGAACCTCGTCTGAAACCAGCCGTGGATGCCGTTGCGGACGCTGAGGAAATCCAGATGTACGTGTGTGTCGATCAATCCGGGGACAAGAGTCTTCCCCGCAGCTTCGATGACCCTCGCACCGCGCGGATCGAGGCGGGTCCGGCTGCTCTCCCGTATCAGCCCCTCCCGGACCAGTACGTCGACACCATCCAACGTGTTTCCGCGGCCAGTGAAGACATGGACGTTTCGAAGAACGAGAGCATGGTCCCGCACGCGATGCGCTTTCATCGGTTGTACGCCTCCATTGAGTTGGTGAGTAGTCAATGCATCGGTCGGACACGGACCGGCGGATCGCGGTTCACCGACCCGGGCGGTCCTGAACCGAGTCCGTTTCTGTCAGGAATTCGCGGACTATGGCCGAGTACTCACGGGGACGTTCGACCGGCGCGAAATGTCCAGCCTTCTGTATCGCAGCCAGTCGGCCATGAGGGGCAGCCGCGGCAGCCTCGCGCGGGTATCGCATGGGAACAGCGGCATCGTCGACTCCATGGACGAACAGCATCGGTTGGGTGAGTTCGGGGATCCGACTCATGAAGTTCACCCGGTGATGACGTGGTGCTGTCTCGAACCGATTCCAATCGCAGAACATGTGACCGCCGTGTGCACGCTTGGTGAGGAGCTCTTCGGCGGCGAGGTCGGCGAGTGCCTCGACATCGGCCGATGACACATATTCGGCGAACGCCACTTTGGTGCGCACCCAGCGGCGCATCGACTGCGCCGTCATGCTTCGGCCGATCAGCCACGAAAGCGGCGTCCGCAACGACAGCCAGGCGAGTTCGTGCTTGGGCAAGCGATGTTGGAGTCCGCCTGTCGAGGTCAGTACCAGGCGGTGCACACGCTCAGGATTCCTCAGTGCATAGCCAAGGGAGGTCGCCGAACCGAGAGACAGCCCGATCAGGGTTGCCGCATCGAGTCCCCAGTGGTCCATCATCGCGGCCAGCATGTTCTCCTGACCGCTCTGATCTGCTCGCGCTCGCCAGGGCCAGCTCCGCCCGTGCTTGGGATGGTCGGGTACGTAAACGCGGTGGTCGGCGGCAAGATCTCCGGCAAGCCAATGCCACATCCAGCCTCCGTTGTCGATTCCGCCGCCGTGCAGTAAGACCACCGGCGGCCCGGAAGCACCGAGTATCCGGTAGTGGATCGTGCCTTCGGGCAAGTCGACTATGTGGTGGTCGGCCACGTCTGATCCTCCTCAGGAGTGGTCTGATCTGGTCGGTATGCTGCTGCTTCGAACACTTCGGCAGAGTGGGGCTCCGAGCACCGTCCATGTGTGGTTCGAAGACGTCATGACTGGGCCCCTGACTGTTCAGGATGCAGATGCGCGAGTTGAGTCTGCAGACTGCCCATCATCGCCAACTGCGCCTGACGGGCAGCCGCGGAATCGACGGGTCGATCGCTGGCGAGGCCCTCGCCGACGAGTTCGGCGAACAGGCCGACCGTTCGGCGGAGTTCGTCGTCCGTGATCGCTTCGAGAGTTCCGGGAGTATGCAGGAGGCCGATGGTGAAGACACTGAACATCAGTGCTACAGCCTGCAGGTCGGACCGCGGATCGATGACACCGGCGTGTTTCAGGCGAGTGATGTAGTCGGTCAGCCAGTCGAAACGCTGCCGGTACCGGTTGTCGGGGACGGAACGGACGTGGTCACCGAGCACGTCCTGATCGCCCAGGTAGAACGCTCGCATCAGCTTGTCGTCCAAGAGCGCATCAACGGCGAACCTATAGATGGCAGGCAGGTCGACAACCTCGTCGGCTTCCCGGACTCGCCGGTGCACGGCGGAACTGAGAGTCTGCATGCCATCGGTGATCAGTGCATCCAATATCGCAGCTTTGCTGTCGAACTCGAGATAGACGGCGCCCTTGCCGACATCGGCTCGGGCAGCCACTTCGGCAACGGTGGTGGCGGGCCAGCCTTGCTCGAGGGCGAGTTGTCGTGCCGCGGCGAGTAGGCGGTTGCGGCGCTCGGGAATCCGAGGGCGGGGCATTGATCGCTCCTTCGTAGTGACTACATCCTTCCTAATGGTCACTAAACTAGCATTCAACTCGTTCTGCCGCACCGGACACAGGGTTCTTCTGAAGTGAGTACGGGGTGAAGCGCCGCAACAGCACTGCCTGTCTGCGCGTGCCCGGTCCATAAGAAGCATCTGCGCCGCGGGTCGACCGTCCGAAGTCAAGGCATGGGCAGGATGTGGCGTCGGACGATGAGGTCGCCAGTACGGGAACCAGGTGAGGCCAGGTGGCTGCGGTCAGCAGGACAACCGCTGCGACGATTGCGTCTCCCTGAGGTACTTCACTCGGAGGGGCGGCCGCCAGGCCGGAGGTCGGCCGCTTCAGACCGAATCCCGGTATGACCAGCATTCCGAAGACATCCCATCAGCAGACATCCCATCAGCTTGCTGTCTTGTCGATCGGCGCATGGATGCCGATTCTGTTTGTCACAGCAGTCCGCCTCGGTACGCCACAGCGACCGCGGCGGCGCGATCGGCTGCGCCGAGCTTGCCGAATATGTGCTGAATATGGGTCTTCACAGTGGCCTCGCCGATGAACAGAGCACTCCCGATCTGACAGTTCGTCTTTCCACTCGCGACAAGGCGCAGCACCTCCATCTCACGATCGCTGAGCAGAGGGGCTTTTGAACGGTTCCGCAAGCGACTCTGAACTGCGGGTGAGTACGTGGCCGAACCGAGATGTGCATCTCGAACCGCCGCGAAAAGTGTTTCGCGGTGCGAATCCTTGAGCAGGTAGCTGCGTGCACCTGCGGCGAGAGCCGAGCCGATGTCGTCGTCGGCATCATAGGTGGACAATACGACGACCTCTGTGTTTCGGAAATCAGTGCGCACGGCTTTGATGAGCTCGACGCCGCCGACCCCCGGCATTCGGAGGTCGGTGAGCAGAACATCGACGGCATGCTTTCTGAGCACGGCGAGAGCCTCTTCTGCACTCCCGGCATCGGCCACGACGTGGAGATCGCTCTGTGTGGCGAGTTGACCGCGCAGCCCGTCGCGAACGACCGGGTGATCGTCGACCACCAAGATCGTAATCGGCTCGTGACTGTTCATTGCGGCACTGACCTCGGAACGCCGTGCGGTGCCACGTTGGGGACGACGACGGTGACGGTCGTGCCGGGAGTCTGCGAGGACTCGATGCTGATCCGACCGCCCAGCTCCTGAACGCGGTCGCGCATGATGGACAGACCGTGGCCGGCGGTGATCGCGTCCGGGTCGAACCCGATGCCATCGTCAGCCACGTCCAGAGCAACCTCGGTGTCGAAGAAGGACAGCGTGACATGGACTGCGGCGGCCCGGGCATGTCGGTCGGCGTTGGTCAGAGCTTCCCCTGCTGACCTGAGCACCACCTCCTCGACCAGCGCATGGACCGGTCGGATGTCGCCGGTGATGCGAAGCTCGACTGCAATCGGATGAGTGTTCTCGAAATGGGCGACAGCGGTCTCCAAGGCGTCTGGCAGCGTGGCGGTGATGAGGGGACCGGGCCGCATGGCGCGGATCGAACGCCGCGCCTCCTGGAGGCTCTCACGAGCAAGGTCGCTGCTCATGCGAACCCGTGCTCGCAGGGGATCCTCCGGAGCAAACTGAGCGTCGAGTGCTTCGAGCTGACTGACGATGCCGGCCAGCCCCGCGGCCAGGGTGTCGTGAATCTCTGCGGCGAGCCGGGAGCGTTCGCTGAGCATGCCGGAGTCTCGTGCTTCGACGATGAGCTGTTCTTGGAGGGCGAGGTTCTCAGCCAAGGCGAGCTGCAGCTGATCGCGCGCAGCGGACAGCTCAGCCAGCGCTGAGCGCCGACGGCTGGATTCGGCTTCGAGTGCACGGATCGCCCCTCCGGCCACCGATACGAGTGCCACCGCACCGAGTTCGATGACAACGCCCTCAAGAGTCCAAGACCCCCACGGCAGTCCGAACAGGGACAGCGCGGCAGTCGCGCCGACTCCGGCGTACGCCCAGGCACCGGGCAGGGCGACGAATGCCATCGGGTAGCACGCCAGATACAGAAGGAAGAATGTGGTGCTCAGCTCGGCAAGGAAGTCGGCGAGAACGAGCAGGCCGGTGAAGTACAGTGCCATCGGCAGCAGCCGTGTCTCGAACCAGTGGGGGCGCGCGAGCACCCAGCCGCCGTGCCACGCGCCGACTGCGACGCACGCGATGATGGTCGAGCGCAACTCGTGGGGCGCAAGGTCTCCGGTGAACACGGTCAGGATGACGCAGCCGAACAGGACGCCGAGAGGCAGAGCGGCCCACAGCCCACCCGGTCGGGTGCGCGACGCCTTCATCGGTTCCTGTACCGCTTCCACGACACTATGGTCCCACGGAGCGGCGGCAGAAGAGGGCGCCCATACGACAACCGCCGCAGCAGTGCTTCCGCCGGGCCCCGGCGACCGAGCCGGTCCAGGAGCGCCGCCCCGGCGACCGTAGTTGCCCATGTCGCCAGCGCCAACAGCGTCGCTCCGCCCGTGCCTAGGACGGCCCCTGCACCCAATGACCAGGCCGGCAGCAAACTGGCGAAGACGACGGTCTGAGCGAGATAGCAGCTCAAGGACCGCTCGCCGGCAGCCTGGAGAGCACTGATGATCCTGGGCGTACCAGCCCCGCAGCGATTGCGCAGCCGTGCGGACCACAGTGCTATCACCGCCACATATGCCAAGCCCATAGGCACTCCTGTGGCGATGTGCATCCATGACAGGCCCACAGTCACAGCATCGGAGGTCTTCACTGCTTGAATGGTGACCAGAGCCATTCCGATTCCGCCGACGACACCACCGGACAGCCCGAGTGCGGCCGTACGCCGCAGCAGCGTGCGGTGCCGGTCCGGGTTCTCGAGAATCCGGTGCCTGGCCGCCCATACACCGATCAGCAGAGGGGTGGCTACAGCGAGCAGTCCGATCGGGGAGGTCACCCACTCGAGGGCTCTCCAGGCGGCCGCCCTTCCGGGGTCCGCGATCGCGAACGACCACATGAAACTGCGCTGGTTGCTGATTCCGGACCCCGCGTACACCAGCCCCTGAACGCCCGAGGCGACGATCAGCCAGGAGCCTGCCAGCCACAGCAGAGTGCGGTCACGCATGTTCAGCATCCCGGCGACAATCAGGCCCAACAACCCGTACCAGCCGAGGATGTCCCCGGAGAAGGCCAGGACTCCATGTACCAGGCCCAGCGCGATCAGCCACCTTGACCGACGGCGCACCGCAGCCAGTGCCGCCCTTTCGCCGAATCCGCGCGCACGCTGATTGCGGATGATTCTGACCAGACCGTATCCGAAGAGAGCGGCGAACAACGGATAGGCCCGAGCATCGACGAGTATCACCGTCGCTGCGGTGACCGTCCGATCCACGGCGCCGTCCTCGACGATGTGCTGGCGCGGACCGTACGGTCGTCCATGCAGATAGATCATGACATTGGCGATCGCGATCAGGGCGAGCATGAGTCCTCGCGCCAGATCCGGGGCCAGGTTGCGTCCGGGTGGGCTTGTTCTCCCTGGGCCGAGCACAGTGAGTGGTGTCTTCATATCTTCACAGTAGGAACAGTCCGTCGGCCCAGGTATCCACCGATCGGTTGATGTGGTCAGGCGTTGGCCGGGTGTCCCCGCATGTGATGTTGCCGCAGCGCAGAAGAAGTCCCTGATGGTCGGAAAGCGCCCACGAATGTCGTCCGGGAAGCCCGGAGTGCCGATCTGTTGGTCGGCATCGGCGTGGATGGGGACGTCGACATCCGAGTGTTCGATCGACGTCCGCCTTCTGTGGACGACCCACCCGAGCGCGCGCTGGTGCGAGCTCGCGGACGTCTCCAGCCTGACCGAATCTGGGCAGAAATTCGGCCGGGTGGAAGGGGAAAGACCACCCGGCCGGAACCGTGGAGCGGGACTCTCACCCGCAATCGATCGCAAAAGCTCAGTCAGCAGCAGAGACTCAGCTCAGTCGCAGAGGCTTGGCAACGGAGACTCACCTCAGTCGCAGCGACTCAGGCTTCTGCTTCGGCGTCCTTACGTGCCTTGCGCAGCGCCCGGCGCTTCTTATGACCGGCGAAGCTGAAACAGAAGAGGACGATGGCCAGCAGCACGAACACTCCGCCGCCGGCGATGCCCGCATCGACCCAGAACTGGGGCGGGAAGAGGCGGATGAGCGAATCATCGGCGTAGAACTCCCAGGTCCCATCGGCGAAGAACACCTTGTGGAATCCGCGGAAGAAGCTGTCCCAGCCGAGCACAGCGACGACGGTGACAGCGGCCATGAAGATGATGCTGAAGATCGACCCCAGACGCACGCCCGAGTGGATGCCCGAGCCGCCCTTGCGGCACATATAGAGGCCGAAGAGCACGGACCCGATGATGCCGACAAGCGCCACGAGGTAGAGCAGGGAGATCAGGCCTTTGACGTCAGCCATATGGCCGAGCTCTTCGGAGATGAAGATCGGCTCCCCGTTGGGCATGACGACATCGGCGAGGTAGCGCCGGGAATCGAAGTTGTGCAGGTAGTCGATGACATAGGTTCCGTAGTGCTCACGATCGGCGGCGCTGAATCCGAACTGATCGGCCGGGAACCCTGGCCGGAAGTACTCGAATTTGAGGAAGATCCCCGAGGCGATGAAGCGCACTGACAGGGCCAACAGGACGAATGGGGTGGCGAGCATGATCCAGATCGTGCCGATGACATCGAGCACCGACCGGCGCCGTTCGGGCACCTCGGGATCGCGGGCATCGGTCGACGTCGCCGCCTTCGACACCGCCGCCCAATCGGCTTCGCTCATCACCGCGGTGCGAGCATTCTGCGGCACCTCCCGAGTGGCACCGGCATCGGTTGACGACGATGTCGCAGCAGCCGCATCCGCGCCGGCGGTATTCTGCGCGGCGGTCTGTTCGGCGGCTCTCGTGCTCGCGGTCGCGGGCTGAGAGTGCGGATTCGCCGACTGGGCGGGAGTCACCCTCACCGGGCCGGTCTGGGGCTTCGCGTCCGCGGAATGCTTGGGGGCATCCTCGGCGATGGGATCCGTGATCGGATCGAACGCCTCGGTGTCGGTCGAGGGGTCATTGGCCGCCTCCAGAGGAGCCTGTGACTGCTTATCGGCAGCACTGGCAGACCCTGAACTCATCCGCCTGCTCAGGAGGTCTTCGGTCTCGTTCTTCTCGTCTCTGGACACATCCCCATTGTCAGTGACCACGCGGCCCAAGCCGGGGAGGACACGCCACGGCAGCCGATTTCAACGGGGCCCTCGCCGAGGCGGCTCTGCAGCGGTCCCCACCGTGACCGTGAGCGGTCGGTCGGGGAGGGGCGTGCCGAGTCAGCCGAGCAGGGCGGCGATGATGACGAGGGCAGGAACCGACAGGACCGTGGTGATGAAGACGGCGTCGCGCATGAGCGCCTCGGACTCGCGGTACTGCATCGAGTAGATGTAGACGTTCTGCGCGGTCGGCAGTGCGGAGGTGACGACGATGGCGAAGAGATCGATTCCGTCGTAGCCGAGCAGGGGACTGCCGATCGCCCAGGCGATGAGCGGTTGGGCGATGAGTTTGGCCCCGGTGATGAAGCTCAGCTGTGCGCGGCTGCCTTTGACGGGGATTCCCCATCCGTCCTTGAGAGAGATGCCGAAGGCCAGCAGGGCGCCGGGGACTGCGGTGGCACCGATCATGTCGATGGGTTCGAAGACGAACCGCGGCAGTTCGAAGTTCGTCGCCGAGGCGGCCACTCCGGCTGCGGCACCGAGGACGATCGGGTTCTTGAGCACTTGGAGGACCGCGGAATACCAGTGCGAATCGTGCTGCTTCTTCCCGGCCCCGTCGAGCACGGCCATGCCGATGGGGGCGAGGACGAGCAGCTGGAAGAGCAGGACTGGGGCGACATACCCGATGTCGCGGAGGACGTAGGCGGCGATCGGAATGCCGAGGTTGCCGATGTTGACGTAGCTGGTCGCCCAAGCGGAGAACATCGCTTCACCGGTGCTGCGACGCCTGATCCACTTGGTGAGGACGAAGAGGGCGGCACCGACGATGAGCGCCGAACCGCCGGTGGCGAAGAGGGCGGTGTTGAAGATCAGCCCGAGGTCGGTCTCGGCGACAGTGACATAGAGCAGGGTCGGAGTGCCGGCGTAGAAGACGAGCTTCGCGATGACCTGCTGGCCGTGGGGTCCGAGAACGCCGGAGCGGCCGAGGACGAACCCGACCAGAATGACTCCGGCGATGACTGCGAAACCTTCGAATACGGCCAGCATGGTCTAGTCGGGGTCCTCGCTTCCTGCGTCTGGGACGGTTGGTGTCAGTCCGCCTCGGCGATATCGGAGACGACATAGGACGCGGCGGCGCTGACCGCACTGACGGCGAACACGGCGGGCCAGGCACCGATCTTCTTCGCCAACGGGTGGGAGGCGCCGAACCCGCCGAGATAGGCCAGACTCAGCCCGGCTGCGGCCGGCCACCCCTTCTTCGCATACCAGGAGCGGGCAGCGTAGGCGCCGGCCGCAGCGAGGACGACGCCGCCGAGGGGGCGGATCCCGGTCTCGCGGGCGGTGAGGAAACCGCCGATGAGTCCGACGGTGACGAGTGGGGCGGTGGAGACTTCGCGTGCATCCTTCATGCACACCAGTTTAGGCGTGCAGGTCAGCGGCTCGGACGGCGGTCTCATAATCTCGTAATGAGAAACGCAGAGCGGATGTGAAGGGTGCCGGTCAGGGAACCTGCCCGGCCGTGCGGCTGTGGAGGCTCAGAGCAGGCTGATTTTGATGACCGAGGCGATGCTCAGCACCGCGATGAGGCACACCGAGGTGCTGAGGAAGACCACGGCCCACGGGGTCGGGCGGCCGCGTTCGGCCCGGATCGAGACCGAACCGAGCCGGTAGCGCCTGACCTGCATCGCGATCGCGACGATGGTCATGGCCATGCACACGACGAAGATCGCCACCGACCAGCCTTGGAAGACGTTGATGAAGCGCATGAAGATGAGGCTGACGACCGTCATCGTCAGGCTCGTGCGCAGCCATGACTGAACGGTGCGTTCCGGCTGCAGTGCCGGATCGGCATGCGGCTGCGTGTGAGGACTGCGCGGAGGCCTGGGCAGCCGGTGGCGACGATGCGGTGAGGGCTCTGAGGATGGGGGCCCGGTTGACTCCGACATCACAGCAGGCGGGCGAACACCAGCACGAGCAGTCCCGCACCCAGCGCCGAGGCGAGACTGACGATGGGAATGATGAGAGGCAGCGGCAGCGAGGTCTTGCGGCGCATCGCTGATTCGATGCGATGCCAGCGGACGGCGGCACCGGCCGCGAGGATGAAGCCGATGACCATGAGCACGATCGACAGGGTCGCCCGCAGACCGGTGGTGAAGATCTCCGAGGTGAAGGCCTCGACGGCGATCCCGCCGCCGATGAACGCCAGTGCCGTGCGGATCCAGGACAGAAATGTCCGCTCATTGGCCAGGGTGAAGCGCGGATCCGGGTCCTCGCCGTCGGGAAAGACCCGACGAGCAATGCGGCTGCGGGAATCCTGCGAAGAATTGTCGTCACTCACCCTTCGAGGATAACGGTAGACGGTGCGCAGCGGGTGTGGAAGCCTGTGCTCATGAGCGACGACGAGACGATGAAGTCCCTGCTGCGAGCGTCCCTGCACCGGGGGCGCGACAACCTGCGGTGGAAACTGTCCGGACTCGACGAGAAGTCGCTGAGGTGGCCGCGCACCCCGACCGGGTTCAACCTCCTCGGTGCACTCAAACACATGGCACAGGTGGAGATCGTCTACTTCGGCGACACCTTCGGTCGATCCTGGCCGCACCCCGAGGAGGTCGTCACCGACGCCGATATCGACCTCGACCCACAGGCCGACTGGTGTGCGCCCGAAACCGAGACCACCGAATATCTGCTCGATCTCTACGCTCGAGTCGCTGACTTCGCCGACGAGACCATCGAGACTCGCGGCCTCGATGCGCCGGGACGGGTGCCGCACTGGCCCGAAGGCCACGACGAGACCACCCTGGGGCAGAGCATGGTCCACGTCCTCGTCGACCTCACCAGACATCTGGGCCAGATCGACATCGTCCGGGAAGGCATCGACGGGGCCGCCGGGCTCTCTGAGGCGGCCCCGAACCTGCCGCCGACAGCCGATCGTGAAGCGTATCTCGCACGTCTGCGAGGCATCGCCGACCGGTTCTGAGGCGGGCCGATCAGAGTCAGACTGCCCTGAGGGATGACTGCTGCAGCGCCGTTGTCCCCTATTATGACTGTGGACACACGGAGACCGCTGCGCTGCCGATGTGCGGGAGGATCCGATGATCCCCGAACATGTGGCGAGTCTGTGCGCGGCCGAAGACGAAAGCGGAAACGCCATGAGCGAACAGTCGAACCGATCTGGCCCCGGCGACACGGGAGACCCAGAGACCGTATCAGGCATCGAAGAGGCCTCCGGCCCCGCGAAATGGAAGGTCGTCGGCCCCGGTCTCGTGGTCGCGGCCACCGGCGTCGGTGCCGCCGATATGGTCGCGACCCTGGTGGCCGGCAGCCAGTTCGGCTACGGACTGCTGTGGGCAGTCATCGTCGGCGTCATCCTCAAGATCGTCCTCGTCGAGGGCGCCGGACGATTCAGCCTCGCGACCGGGAAGACGATCTTCGAAGGCTGGCAGTCACTCGGCCGATGGACGACATGGTACTTCGGTCCCTACATCATCATCTGGGGCTTCGTCTACGGAGCCACAGCCATGAGCTCTGCCGCCCTGCCGCTGGCTGCGCTCTTCCCCGGACTCAACCTCACCGTCTGGTCGGTGCTCATGGGCCTGGCCGGATTCGCCATGGTGTGGTTCGGCCGCTACGCCGTGTTCGAGAAGATCACCGCAGTCCTGGTGGGCATCATGTTCATCACCGTCGTCGGACTCGCGATCATCGCCGTCCCGAACGTCCCCGACATGCTCACCGGGCTCATCCCGATCATCCCCGAGGGCGGCGTGATCTACACCCTCGCTCTGGCCGGGGGAGTCGGCGGCACCATCACTCTGGCCGCCTACGGGTACTGGCTGCGTGAGAAGGGCTGGCACACCCCGAAGTGGATGCGGGTGATGCGCATCGACAACACCATGGCCTACGTGATGACCGGCATCTTCGTCATCGCCATGCTCATCGTCGGCGCCGAAGTCGTCCGTGCCGCGGGAGTCTCGATCTCCGCAGAGGACAAGGGACTGCTCGACCTCGCCGACGTCCTCAAAGACCGCTACGGCGAGGTCGTGGGCATCGGATTCCTCATCGGATTCTGGGCCGCCTCCTTCTCCTCGATCATCGGGGTCTGGAACGGCGTCTCGCTGATGTTCGCGGACTTCTGGGGACATATGCGCAAGAAGCCGGGAGGACATCCCGACACCCTGACCGGCGGCAAGTACTTCAAGTTCTATGTGCTGTGGCTGACGTTCCCGCCGATGCTGCTGTTCATCCTCGGCAAACCGATCGGCCTCATCCTCGCCTACGGTGTCCTCGGGTCGCTGTTCATGCCTTTCCTGGCCGTGACCCTGCTCGGACTCCTCAACGGCAAGAAGATCCCGAAGGAATGGGCCAATAAGCTGCACACGAACATCGCCCTGGCGATCACCGCGCTGCTGTTCATCATCCTCGGCATCCAACAGCTCTACTCGGCTCTCGCCCCGCTCTGGGGCGGCGGCGACTGAGCCCACCACCGAGCATCGGGGAGCTCTGCACCCTGGAAGGACGCACCCGGCGCCGAGGCGGCATCCGCCTCGGTGCTGGTGAGCCCGGGGGTGACGCTAAGCTGGGAGGGCAATGGCAGAAGAGAACCCCACCCCGCCCGCGGACGAGAGCTCCCAGCGGCCGCCTCGGCGCCGGAAGAACGGACGCGGGCGTTCGCAGCAGCGACGGAAGACCACCGCAGCGCACCACCGGCAGCGACGTGCCCGGCTGACCGACGCCCGCGCGGCGCACCAGGTCGACGTCACCTACCCCGCGGATCTGCCGGTCACCGCCGCGAAGGACGAGATCGCGGAGGCGATTCGGGACAACCAGGTCGTCATCATCGCCGGCGAGACGGGGTCTGGGAAGACCACCCAGCTGCCGAAGATCTGCCTCGACCTCGGACTCGGGATCGACGGACTCATCGGCCACACCCAGCCCAGGCGGATCGCCGCCCGGACCGTGGCCGAACGCATCGCCGACGAACTCGATGAGGAACTCGGCAACACCATCGGCTATCAGGTGCGCTTCACCGCGCAGGTCGCCGACTCCACACGTGTGAAGGTGATGACCGACGGAATCCTGCTCTCGGAACTCTCCCGCGACAAACTGCTGCGCGACTACGAAGTCATCATCATCGACGAGGCGCACGAACGCAGCCTCAACATCGACTTCCTCCTCGGCTACCTCAAGGAGGTCCTCGACCGCCGCCCCGATCTCAAAGTCATCATCACTTCGGCGACGATCGACCCCGAGTCCTTCTCCGCACACTTCGACGACGCCCCGATCATCTCGGTCGAAGGGCGGACCTACCCGGTCGAGGTCCGGTACCGGCCGCTGGGCGAGGACGTCGATGATGACGACGAACTGGACGGTCCCGGCGACTCCGGGAACTACGAAACCGGAGTCGAGGAGCAGACCGACGGCATCATCTCAGCCGTCGACGAACTCGCCGCCGAAGCCCCCGGCGACATCCTCGTCTTCCTCTCCGGCGAACGAGAGATCCGCGACACCGCCGACGCTCTGACCGACCACCTGCGCAGACGCCCGCGGATGAGCAATTGGGAGGTCGTGCCGCTGTTCGCCCGACTCTCCGCCGGGGAGCAGCAGAAGGTCTTCCAACCGCATTCGCGACCCCGTATCGTCCTGGCCACGAACGTCGCCGAGACCTCGCTGACGGTGCCCGGAATCAAGTACGTCATCGACGTCGGCACGGCCCGCATCTCCCGGTACTCCAACCGCACCCGGGTGCAGCGGCTGCCGATCGAGCGCATCTCCCAAGCCAGCGCAAATCAGCGCAAGGGCCGGTCGGGGCGCACAAGCGAGGGCATCTGCATCCGGCTGTACTCGGAAGAGGACTTCGACTCGCGCCCTGAGTTCACCGACCCCGAGATCCTGCGCACGAACCTCGCCAGCGTCATCCTGCAGATGGCCTCGCTCGGGTTCGCCGCCAGCGATCAGGAGATCCTCGGCTTCCCGTTCCTCACCCCGCCCGACGTCCGAGCCGTCCGCGACGGACGCACGATGCTCACCGAGCTCGGGGCGCTGACCAGCGATTCCGCCGGGAAGATCCACGTCACCGAGATCGGCCGGAAGCTGACCGTGCTGCCCATCGACCCCCGTCTGGCCAGGATGGTCATCGCCGGTGCCGAGGCCGGCTGTGGGGGAGAGGTCACCGTCATCGTCGCCGCACTGTCCATCCAGGACCCCCGGGAGCGACCGGCCGAAGTCCGAGCCTCCGCCGACGAGAAGCACGCGCGCTTCACCCACCGCGGCAGCGACTTCCTGTCCTACCTCAACCTGTGGAACTACCTGCAGAGCCTGCAGGCCGACATGGGATCCTCGAAATTCCGCAGGCGGTGCAGATCCGAATTCCTCAACTTCGTTCGCATCCGCGAATGGCAGGACCTCGTCGGTCAGCTGCGCTCCCTGCTGGGTTCGGCAGGCATTCGGGTGGAGAAGTCCGTCTGGCAGCCGAACGACGGCGGGTCTGTCGATGGTGATTCGGTCGTCGGCAGTTCGAGCGACGGAACGGGTGGGTCCGGTGCCTCGTCCGGCAACCTCGTCGCTGGGGATCGGCCTGCTCGAGGTGCCGGCGACACCTGCAGCGGCTCAAGCGATCCCACCACTCCAGGCGGAGGCGCTCGGGGGCGCGGAGCTGACAGCCGTGGTGCGAGCGGGAAGATCGGGTTCGCCGAGCTCAGCGCCGCCAAACGTTCGGCGAAGAAGAACAGCGCCACCGGAGCCGCAGGAGACACCGGGAAACAGGTGGCAGCAGCCAAGCTCGACCCGCATGCCGCCGCGATCCACCGAGCTCTGCTCACCGGACTGCTGACGATGATCGGCTCACGATCGGAGCGGCACAAGGACTATCAGGGGGCACGCGGCACACGCTTCGCCATCTTCCCCGGATCCGGGCTCTTCAAGGTCAATCCGGACTTCGTCATGGCCGCCGAACTCGTCGAAACCTCCAGGCTGTGGGCACGTACCGTGGCCGCGATCGACCCCGACTGGGTCGTCGAAGCCGCAGGCGACCTGGTCACCCGGCAGCATTCGGACCCGCACTGGTCGACGAAGGCCGGAGCCTCGATGGTGTACGAGAAGATCTCCCTCTACGGGGTCACACTCGTCAGCGACCGCCGTGTCGGATACGGCACCATCGACGAAGAAGGCGCGCGCGACGCGTTCATCCGCAAGGGCCTCATCGAAGGCGACTGGCACGAACGCTTCGGCTTCCTCGACCACAACGCCCGAGTCATCGCCGACGCCGAGGATCTGGCCTCGCGGACACGAAATCGTCGCGTGCTCGACCAAGACGATGCCCTCTTCGAATTCTTCGATGACAGGATTCCGGAGGGGATCACCTCGGCGGCGGATTTCCGGGGGTGGTGGAAGAAGCAGAAACGACGGGACGCGCACCTGCTCGATCTCACCACTTCGGTGCTGCTCAGCGACGACAGTGAGGAGCTCACCGCCTCGGTGGCCTCGGACTTCCCGATGGAATGGGAACTGGCCGACGGCACCCCGGCGAAGCTGCGCTATTCCTTCGACCCCGGCAGCACCGAGGACGGAGTGAGCGTGGAGATCCCCGCCGAGGCGGTGCCCGCAGTAGATGCGGACGCATTCAGCTGGCAGGTCCCCGGGCTGCGCGAGGAACTCATCGCCGCCTATATCCGCTCACTGCCGAAGAACAAGCGCCGCTACTTCGTGCCCGCCCCCGACGTCGCTCGCGAGATCCTGCCCGCGCTCACCCCATATCAGGGGAGCCTGCCGGAGGTGCTCGCCGCGTATCTGAGCGAACGTGCCGGCGGGGGAGGGCTGAACGACCTCGTGCCGATCACAGTCACCGCCGATGATTTCGATCGGTCGCGGATTCCCGCTCACCTGCGGCTGACCTTCCGCGTCGTCGACGGGAAGAAGACAGTCGGCCTCGGTGAGGACCTGGCCGCACTGACGACGAAGGCCAAACCGCAGGTGCGCAAGGCCCGACAGAAGCAGAACGAGTTCACCCCGCAGACCGGGCTGACGGACTGGTCGTTCGGCGAATTGGCCGACCCCGATCAGGCCGCGGCCGGTGTCGTTCCGGGGCTTGCAGATCGATCGACGGCGGTCGACCTCGTGGCCTTCGACACCGCACCGGAAGCACGCTTGGCCACGCGAGAGGCGATCATCACCCTGCTGGCGCAGCACACCGGCGAAGCACTGAAGTACCTGCAGGATGGACTGACCACGCAGGAGAAGCTCGTCCTCGCCGGTCATCAGAAGATCGCCGACGAACTGCTCGGCGGCCTCATCAGGGTCGGGATCCGCGGACTCGTCGCCGACCGGTCGGGGCCGGCCGAAACGTCGTGGGTGTCCACCGCCGATGAGTTCGGACGACTGCGTAAGGACGTCGACGCCGGGCTGCCGGTGATCTGTTCGTCGCTGCTGCCGTCCCTGATGAAGGCTCTGAAGACGGCGACCGAGCTCGACAAGCTCGTGTCGAAGGCCTCCTCGTTGGCGATCCTGTCCAACCTCGCCGATGTGCAGGCGTGGCGGGCATCGCGCACGAGCGCGGCGGCGATTGCGGCGATGACTCCGCAGATGCTGCGCGAACTGCCCCGCTGGGTGCAGGCCGAAGTGGTGCGCATCAGTGGAATGCAGGATTCGCCGATCCGCGATAAGCAGCTCATGGACCGGGTCACCGGTGTGAGCGACGATGTGTCCAAGAAGATCGGCAATCGCTTCCCGGCGCTGGCGAAAGCCGAATGGTCGCAGCTGATCGTCTCGCTGCCGAATGACTGGGTCGAGGTCGTGCTCATGCTCGAAGAGCTGCGAGTGTCCCTGTTCGCGAATTCGCTGGGCACTGCGCACCCGGTGTCGGAGAAGCGCATCGCCAAGGCGCTCGCTCAGCTCTGACGTGGGTTCACGCTCGAACAGCTCCAGGGAGTGTGGCTGTGGGCAGTGTTGGCGAGTGTGCCCGCCGGCGGCATCCCTCACCGTTCGCGGCATAACGACTCGTTGCACCGGGGTGCTTCGGCGCTTCCGGTGACGGATGCGCCACTGCCTGTAGGAGAAGTCACCGGCGGTAGGGAATGCCGCGAGAGGTGGCGGATGCTCCACGAAGTGTGGGAAGTGGTGCGGAATGTAGAGGGTGCCACGTCGTGTGGGAAGTGCTGGGAAGTGCCACGAAGTGTGGGAAGTGGTGGGAAGTGCCACGAAGTGTGGGAAGTGCTGCGGAATATAGGGGGCGCCGCGAAGTGTGAGGGATCCCGCGAATTGTGCGGGAGGACGCTCAGGCTCCGGGGTGGATGAGTTTGTCGGCCAGCGCCCACAGCGGCAGAGCGGCCGCGACGAGGAACGCAGCCGACGCCCACCAGATCCGCCATTTCCACGTGCGGCGACGAGAGCCGATGAAGAGGAAGGCGATCCAGACGATGACGAAGAAGGCCCCGGAGAGGCTGAGCATCACCATCGCGAAGGCTTCCCAGCCCGAGGTGCCGATGTCGAAGATATACTTCGTGATCTGTGCGATCTGCAGCGAGAACATGATCGCGAATGCGAGCAGCGGGACGCCGAGAACCCCAGCGATGATGAGCGGCAGGGCCTTGAGCCAACGTTCCTTCGGCTCCGAGCGGCCAGCGTAATCGACATATTCCTCAGACATCGCCACCAGCATATGGGCAGATTCCGACAGGACGCTGGACGCAATGCCGTGAGGACGAGCGATCCGCCACAGACCGTCAGTCAGACGCACAGCTAGTTCGGGAACAGCGGCCCTGGCCACTGTGACTGAACGGACACGCCGGGCAAGGCCGAAGAACGATAGGATATTGCGGTGACTTCTGGCCAGTATTCCGACAAGGACATCCGACACGAGGCGTCCCGCCGCCGCACGTTCGCTGTCATCTCGCACCCCGACGCGGGCAAATCGACGACCACCGAGGCGCTCGCCCTGCACGCACGCGCCATCGGACAGGCAGGAGCTACCCACGGGAAAGCCGGCCGCCGTGCCACCGTCTCCGACTGGATGCAGATGGAACAGGACCGCGGGATTTCGATCTCCTCGGCTGCGCTGCAGTTCGAATACCGCGACGCCGTGTTCAATCTCGTCGACACTCCCGGCCACGCCGACTTCTCCGAAGACACCTACCGCGTGCTCTCCGCCGTCGACTGCGCCGTCATGCTCATCGACGCTGCCAAGGGCCTCGAGGCCCAGACGATGAAGCTGTTCGAGGTCTGTGCCCACCGCAATATCCCGATCATCACCGTCGTCAACAAGTGGGACCGCCCCGGCCTCGACGCGCTCGAACTCATGGACGAAGTCCAGCAGCGCACCGGACTCCTGCCCACCCCGATCACCTGGCCGGTCGGCCAGTCCGGCGACTTCCGCGGCGTTCTCGATCGGTCCAGCGGCGAGTACACGAAGTACACCCGCACCGATGGCGGCGCCACGATCGCCGGTGAGGACACCTACCCCGCCGAGGCGGCCGCCGACCTCGAGGGCGATGCGTGGACGACCGCTGTCGATGAGTCGGATCTGCTGGAGATGGAAGACCAGAACCATGACCAGGAGACCTTCCTCGCCGGGAAGTCGACGCCGGTGATGTTCGCCTCCGCCGTGCTCAACTTCGGCATCCACAAACTCCTCGACCTCCTCGTCGACCTCGCCCCGGCCGCCGAGGCCCGACTGGACAGAGACGATCAGCCCCGCCCCGTCGACGATCCGTTCTCCGGCTTCGTGTTCAAGGTGCAGGCCGGAATGGACTCGAACCACCGGGACCGACTCGCCTATATCCGAGTCTGCTCGGGAGTCTTCGAACGCGGTGCCGTGCTCACTCATGCCAGCACCGGCAAGCCCTTCGCCACAAAGTATGCTCAGCAGGTCTTCGGCCGCGACCGCGATGTCGTCGACGAAGCGTTCCCCGGCGATGTCGTCGGATTGGTCAACGCCTCCGCACTGCGGGTCGGTGACTCCCTCTACCTGAACAAGAAGGTTGAGTTCCCGGGCATTCCGACGTTCTCGCCCGAACACTTCATGGTCATCCGCGCCAAAGACTCCTCGAAGTACAAGCAGTTCCGCCGTGGCATCGAACAGCTCGACCACGAAGGTGTCATCCAGGTGCTGCGATCGGATCTGCGCGGTGATCAGGCACCGGTGCTCGGCGCTGTCGGACCCATGCAGTTCGAAGTGGCCGAAGACCGGATGACCCACGAATTCAACGCCCCCTGCACCCTCGAGCGACTCAACTTCTCCCTTGCCCGACGCACCACCCCCGAATGCGTGCCGACCCTGGCCCGCGAACGGTCGGTCGAGGTGCTCCACCGGTCCGACGGGGAGCTGCTGGCTCTGTTCTCCGACCGGTGGCGGCTGCAGGGTGTGCAGAAGAATCACCCCGACCTGGTCCTCGAACCCCTGGTCGTCAGCTGAGACGACAGCAGCGACGTTCGGATGCCGGTGTCCGGCATTTTGACGCGGACATTATTATGGATAGTTGGGGCCGAAGCGAAGCCCCACAGGGCGAACCGCCCGCGTGGGACTTCTCCCGCCGCTCGGTGAAACCCGTACAGACAAAGGAGAATTGTGGGAACGAAATCGATTCGAGTCGCGATTGCCGGACTGGGCAACTGCGCCTCGTCCCTGATCCAAGGCGTGGAGTACTACCGGAACGCGTCCCCAGGGACGAAGGTGCCCGGTCTCATGCACGTGGAGTTCGGGGATTATCACGTCGGTGACATCGATTTCGTTGCCGCCTTCGACGTCGACGGCAAGAAGGTCGGCGTCGACATCGCAGAGGCGATCACCGCCAGCGAGAACAACACAATCAAACTCGCCGATGTGGAGCCGACCGGCATCGAGGTCCTGCGCGGGCCCACCCTCGACGGACTCGGCGAGTACTACCGCGACACGATCGTCGAATCCGATCGCGACGCGGTCGATGTGGTCAAGGCCCTCAAAGACGCCGAGGCGGATGTGCTCGTGTGCTACCTGCCCGTCGGTTCGCAGCAGGCCGTCGAGTTCTATGCTCAGGCCGCCATCGATGCGAAGGTCGCCTTCGTCAACGCCCTGCCCGTGTTCATCGCCGGCACCAAGGAATGGGACGAGAAGTTCCGTGCCGCCGGCGTCCCGATCGTCGGCGACGACATCAAGTCCCAGATCGGAGCGACCATCACCCACCGTGTGATGGCGAAGCTGTTCGAAGACCGCGGCGTCGTCCTCGACAGGACCTACCAACTCAACGTCGGCGGCAACATGGACTTCAAGAACATGCTCGAGCGTCAGCGTCTCGAGTCGAAGAAGATCTCGAAGACTCAGGCCGTGACCTCGAACACCTCCGCCCAGCTGTCCGACCGTGACGTCCACATCGGTCCCAGCGACTACGTCGAATGGCTCGACGACCGCAAGTGGGCCTTCGTTCGCCTCGAGGGCCGCAACTTCGGCGATGCCCCCGTATCCCTGGAGTACAAACTCGAGGTGTGGGACTCGCCGAACTCCGCCGGCGTCATCATCGATGCCGTGCGTGCGGCGAAGATCGGCCTCGACCGCGGAGTCGGCGGAGCCCTGATCTCCGCCTCCTCGTACTTCATGAAGTCACCTCCGGAACAGAAGGACGACGACGCCGCCCACGAGGCGGTCGAAGCGTTCATCCGCGGAGACATCGAACGCTGATCTGACAGTCGCCGAGGGCGCCGATCGCAGGAGACTGCGATCGGCGCCCTTTCGCATTCACGGCCTCAGCGGACCGCGCAAGTGCACGGCCGCCTCGGCGGGGGAGGGATGCGCCGCCTCGGCAGGGAGCGGTTCGCCGCCGCGGCGAGGTTGGGATGCGGCGAGCCGCCTCGGTGCTTCCGGTATATGAGATTGCCGTGACACAACGCTGATTGTCCATGACACTTGCTCCTTAAGGTGATCGCACTCACATGGGCGTCACCCGGGCCAGCGCCACCCCCGACCGAGGAGACCTGATGTCGAGCACCACACCCGCGGCTGCAGAGAAGAGAAGCGACGGGCCCGAGCTGAACTGGCTGATGCGCGTCCTCGTCGTCATCGAAAAGGTCGGCAACAAGCTGCCGCACCCATTCTGGCTGTTCCTGTCCTTGGCAGTCATCGTCATGATCCTCTCGGCGATCTTCTCGGCGACCGGCCTTGAAGCCGTCAACCCGGCCACGGACGAGAAAGTGACGGTGACGAACCTCTTCGCCACCGAATCGCTGCGTGAGATCGTCGCGGGAGCCACGAACAACTTCGTCACCTTCCCGCCGCTGGGACTCGTCATCATCGTCCTCCTCGGCGTCGCCGTGGCCGAACAGTCCGGACTCATCGCCGCAATGCTGCGCGGGACCATCGCCGGAGCCTCCCCGAAGTGGATCACCTTCATCGTCGCCCTGGCAGGCACCGCCTCGTCGATCGCCTCCGACGCCTCGTACATGATCATGATCCCGCTCGGTGGGCTCGCGTTCAAAGCCGTCGGCCGCAACCCGATGCTCGGCTGCGTCGTCGCCTACGCAGCGACCTCGGGCGGATACTCGGCAGCCCCCATGGTCAATTCGCTCGACACGATCCTCGGCGGGCTCTCGACCTCCGCCGCCCACATCATCGATGACAGCTACACCGTCAGCCCGGTCGCGAACTTCTACTTCAACTTCGTCTCCATGTTCGTCGTCGCAGCAGCCGTCACTCTGGTGACCGAACTGCTGCTGACCAAGCGCGCCGACCAGATCGAACTCGACCCCGAGGACGAGAACGATCCGGAGAACTTCGACGTCACGATGGAGCTCGAATCCAAAGAGAAGCGCGGAATGGTCTTCGCAGTGCTCGGCATCGTCGGGTGCGCGGCGATCCTGTTCTTCCTCGCCCTGCCCGCCGATTCGTTCCTTCGCGACGAAGCGGGAGGCTTCGGTCCCGAATCGGGACTGATGGCAGGAATCGCCGGAATCATCGGCGTCGGCTTCTTCCTCGTCGGCATCGTCTACGGCTGCGCCACCGGGTCGATCAAGACGACCGCGGACATTCCGGAGATGATGGCCAAAGGGCTTCTGCCGTTCGTGCCGGTCATCGTCCTCTTCTTCGCCGCCAGCCAGTTCCTCGCGCTGTTCACGATGTCCAACCTCGGCGAGATCCTCGCGATCAAGGGAGCCGAATTCTTCGGCGCACTCAACACGGGCACCTTCGTCATCCTCCTGGGAGGCTGGCTGCTCACCGCGCTCGGCGCGATGTTCCTCACCTCGGGATCGGGCCTGTGGACGCTCATGGCACCGGTGCTCGTGCCGATGTTCATGCTGCTGTCGATCTCACCGGAGACGACACAGGCGCTCTACCGCATCGGCGACTCAACGACGAATATCATCTCCCCGATGAGCCCGTACTTCGTCCTCGTGCTCGGGTTCATCCAGCGGTACCGGAAGGACGCCGGCATCGGCACCCTCCTGTCGTTCACGATCCCGCTGTCA
Source organism: Brevibacterium sp. S22 (assembly GCF_004745485.1). Taxonomy (GTDB): domain Bacteria; phylum Actinomycetota; class Actinomycetes; order Actinomycetales; family Brevibacteriaceae; genus Brevibacterium. Next base: position 414,123 of record NZ_RHFG01000001.1, on the reverse strand, counting down.
TTTGCGATGTTCCTCTTCTGGGGTCTGCTGTTCTTCATCTGGTGGGCGACGGGTATCCCGTGGGGACCGGGCTCGGCCACCGACTACCACATGGGCTGAGCCGACAGTGCAGGAAGCCGAGAAACCTGTGCTCGGAACTCGGCATGAGATCTTCTCGGCGGCCGGGAATTCTTGTGCGGAGCAGCGTGTTGTCCACCACAGGATCACGATCATGCAACGTCGGGGGACGCAGGCTGGAATCCTCAGTTCCCGTCCAGACCGTCCGGTTAGACTGTGATCGTGAAAGATCACTTGCACAGCGATTAGGCTGTGCACATCCTACTCAGATCGAAAGGATCTCGACCGTGAGTAACCCCATGATGAACCGGGCGATCAACCAAGGCGCCCAGGCCGGACGCAATCAGCCGGTCATGTCCGATCAGGAGCTCAACAACCTGTTCAACCAGCCGGCCGCGGAGAACCGCAACGCCGGACCGCAGGTCGCCGACCGTGCGATGACCTACGACGATGTGATGATGAAGACCGGTGTGCTCTTCACCATCCTCCTCGCCGGCGCCGTCGTCGGTTGGCTCGTGCCCATCCTCGCCCTCCCGGCGATGCTCATCGGCCTCGTCCTCGGCCTGGTCAACGCCTTCAAGAAGGAACCGAACAAGGCCCTGATCATCAGCTATGCCGCGTTCGAGGGTGTGTTCCTCGGCGGCATCTCCGCGATCTTCGAGTCCATGTACTCCGGCATCGTCCTCCAGGCCGTGCTCGCCACGATCAGCGTCTTCGGCGTCATGCTCGCCCTCTTCAGGTTCAAGGGCGTGCGCTACGGCTCGAAGATGATGAAGTTCATGATGATCGCCATCGGCGGCTACGCGATCTTCTCGCTGCTCAGCTTCGGCATCGCCATGTTCACCGGCACCAGCCTCCGCAGCGATTTCTCCATCATGGGGATTCCGCTCGGTGTCATCATCGGCATCGTCGCCACCGTGCTCGCCGCGATGACTCTGATCATGGACTTCCAGATGATCGAAGAGGGCGTCAAGCACAAGATTCCGGAGAAGTACTCCTGGATGTGCGCATTCTCGCTCATGGTCACCCTCATCTGGCTCTACATCGAGATCCTGCGCCTCATCTCCTACTTCAGAGACTGAGAGCTGCTCTCGCCCCACGCCTGTGCGCTGCGGCAGAGCACTGAACGAAGGGCGGATCCCCGCGGAGGGGATCCGCCCTTCGTCGTCTTCGGCATCCGCGCACGGTCGTGTACGCCCTTCGCCGACCGCGCCTTCGTCGTCCGCGCAGGGGCGAAACGAGCAGAATCCCCTCGCCGAGGCGGCCGTACCCCGGACATCGACCGCCTCGGCGAGGGTCATCGACCGCCTCGGCGAGGGTCACCGACCGCCTCGGCGAGGGTCACCGACCACCTCAGCGAGGGACACCGACTGCGGATCAAGGCGAAGCGCGGATGTCACGTGGTGCACAGATCGACATCCGCGCTGCGACTTGATCGACGGAAATCCGGACGACTGCGCCCTCCCCATTGCTTGTGATCACTTTTCTGCCTATCGTCTGAGATACCGACGAACAGCGTCGGAGGACCGACTTCATCGTCGATGAGCGGACCACAATTCTCATTGTCAGAGAGGACGATTCGATGACGAATCCGATGCGCGGTGTGTTCGCCGTTCCGACGACTCCCTATACCGAGGACGGAGACCAGAACCTCGACGCCCTGAGCAGTCGCATCGACGAGGTGCTCGCCTCAGGGGTCACCGGTCTCCTGGGACTCGGCGCCACGGGAGAGGCGCTGGCGCTGCGCACTGCAGAACGGGAAGCGCAGATCAAGACCATCGTCTCCGCCGTCGACGGCCGCGCGCACGTGGTCATCGGGTGCATGGCCTACACACCGTCAGAGATGTCGGCCCAGATCTCGAAGACCGCCGACTGGGGCGCCGACGCCGTCATGGTCACCCCGCCCTTCTACGGCGGGCTCGAACCCGAAGCTGTCATCGCCGCCCTGCATCCGGTCCTCACCGCGTCCGAGCTGCCGGTCATGGTCTACAACAATCCCCATTCCACGGGCGCCGACCTGCTCCCGGACCACCTCGCCTCCCTCCAGGACACCGGCCGTCTCTGGAGTGTCAAAGAGACCTCTGGTGCGGCCACCCGCGTCCGGGAGCTGCGCAGCCGCCTCGGCGAAGACACCGAGATCTTCGTCGGTGCCGACGGGATCGCTCTCGAAGGATTCGTCCAGGGGGCCAGCGGATGGGTCGCCGCCTCCGCGTGGCTGCTGCCCGGTCACTGCCGGAGACTGTGGGAGCTGGCCGACCGCGGTGATTGGGCCGGTGCCGTCGACCTGTGGAGGAGTCTGGGGCCAGCCCTCGGACTCATCGAGGACGACTCCGCATTCATCTCACTCATCAAACAGGCACTCGGTCAAACCGGCCGCGAACAGGGACCGGTGCGTCCACCCCTGCCGACTGCCGCCCCCGAAGCACTGGCGACGCTGCTCGACGCAATCGCCGAACTGGAGAGGAAACACACAGCATGAGCACCACGACAGCAGCCGAGAACACCCTCGTCGACCGCGGACGAACCGCACTCCGAGCCATCATCGACGGCAACTTCGGACAATGGATCGGCGGCCGAGCCGTCACCGGCGACGGAGACGAGATCGGACTCATCTCACCGAGCGACGCAACGGTCATCGGCAGCCTCTCCGCGGCAAGTCAGCAGCAGCTCGACGAAACCGTGGCCACCGCGCGCGCAGCCTTCAACGAAGCCGACTGGGCCGAAGACGCGAAACTGCGGGCCCGAGTCCTGCGCCGTCTCGCCGACCTCGTCGAAGGCGACGCTGAGGAGATCGCCTTTCTCGATGGCATCGAAGCCGGAAAGGTCGCCCTCGGCAGCGTCGACGAAGATGTCCCCGACGTCGCTGCGAACCTCAGACTCAGCGCCGACCTCATCTCCCGCGACGACGGGCGGTATCTGCACAACCCGGACGGTTGGGGATGGGTGACGAAGGTGCCCAGCGGAGTGGTCGGGGCCATCCTGCCGTGGAACTATCCCGTGGCCATGCTCGGCTGGAAGATCGCCCCGGCCCTGGCCGCCGGCAATGCGATGGTCGTCAAGACCTCTGAGGACTCGACGCTCAGCGCCCTCCACCTCGCGAAGCTCGCCACCGAAGCCGGAGTCCCCGACGGCATCCTCAACGTCCTCACGGGCACCGGCAAGGAAATCGGCGCAGCCATGGGACTGCACAACGACATCGATGTGCTCACCTTCACAGGATCCGGACCCGTCGGCAGATCCTTCCTCGAATCCTCGGCGCGTTCGAACCTCAAGAAGGTGTCCCTCGAACTCGGCGGTCGCGCCGGCTACATCGTCGACTCCGCACACGCTTCGGACTTCCCCGCCATCGCCGCCGACATCGTCGGGGCCGCGTTCGGCACCAGCGGCCAGAACTGCACCGCCGCGTCCCGCGTGATCTTCGTCGGAGACGATGACGATGGGTTCGCCGAATTCCGCACCGCCCTCATCAACGCCACCGAATCACTCACCGTCGGCGACCCGTTCGAAGCCGACACTGACATCGGGCCGGTGATCAACGCCCGCGCCCACGGTCGCATCACCTCCTGGGTCGACGAAGCCGTGGATCAGGGAGCACGGATCCTCAACCAACGCGCAGAAGTCCCCGACACCGGCACCTGGTACCCGCCGACCGTCATCGAGAACGTGCCCGACGACAGCGAACTCGGCCGCGGCGAGATCTTCGGCCCCGTCACCCAGCTGCTGCAACGCACCAGCCGCGAAGACGCCGTCGAACTCATCAACGGCGAACCCTATGGGCTGGCCTCGAGCGTGTGGTGCGAGGACATCGCCCAAGTGCGGTGGTGGGCGAGTCGGATCCGCGTGGGCACCCTCGCCGTCAACGGCTACAGCGAAGGCACCGAAGCCACCCCGTTCGGCGGTTTGCGACAGTCCGGATTCTGGGGCCGCGACAACGGTCCGGAAGCCCTGGACACCTATCAGGAGACCATGACCGTCTGGGTGGCCGACACCTGAGCATCGTCTTCAGTTCCGCCGCTGTTCCGATCGACGAGGACTATCATGAGTCCATGACCACAGCAGCGGCGGAGCTCGAGACGGAGGTGCGCCGTCTGCGCATCCGGATCATCTCCCTGACCACCGCCCAACTCGACGAGGCGGCACCGCCGGCGCCGACCAGACGCGCAGCGATTCGCGAAGCCCTGACCGAATTCTCCGCCATCGCCTCCGACTCCCGACCGGTTCCGGAGCTCGGCGACCAGAATCTCGCCGATCAGGTCGTCGTGGTCCTCGAACACGGCCTGCGTTCGGCCCGGACGCTGACCGAGCCCGATCGCGAGAACCGAATCTCCGCCCTCACCGAGGCGGCCGTGCGCCTGCGTCGCAGCCTGGCGTGAGGGCGAGGACAGGGAGGGGGACAGGGAGGGCATGATGGTGAACACTCCACGCACGTGGCCTTCCGTGATCGCCGGGATCGTCGCCACCCTCATCTACTTCGGCACGGCCGAACTCATCGCCCGCTCACTGGCAGCGGCGTCGGCTCCGGCACTGCTCATCGGCCAAGCCCTCATCCCGCTGCTGCCCACCGTTCTCATCAAATCCGCAATCGCGGTCTTCGGCACGCACGACAAACTCGCCCTCGTCATCACCATCGTCGCAGGCGGCGCTGGTCTCGGAGCGATCATCGGCTGGATCGGCGTCCGCCGCCGCGGCCTCGCCCTCGTCCTGCTCATCGGCTTCGGATTGCTGCCGGCCGTCGTCGGATTCAGCTCCGGTGCCGAACTCCTGGCGACTGTGCCGAGTCTCGGCGGTATCGCCGCAGGTACCGTGGTCTTCGCCGTTCTCCTCCGCTTCGCCGACGCCCCGGCTCGTTCGGGCACCCCGTCTGCAGACATCTCCGCTGACGATTCTTCGGACCAGGGCCCGCGCAGACAGAGCAGCACTCCCACCGGGCCAGGCAGGAGGGCCTTCTTCGGACTGGCCACGGGACTGAGCGCGGTCGGCATCGCCGCCGTCGCGGCCGGGCAGTCCGCGGCGACACTGGCCCGCAGTGCGGCAGGAACGGTGACGAAACTCGTCCTCCCACGGCCGGCCACCTCGGCGCCGGAGATCCCCGCAGGCGCTGCACTCGACGTGCCCGGGCTGACCCCGCTGGTCACGGAGACCTCCGACTTCTACCGCATCGACACCGCACTCTTCCCACCCTCGGTCGACGCGGAGACGTGGACTCTGCGCGTGCACGGTCTGGTCGAGGACGAAGTCACGATCACCATGGCCGAACTCCTCGACCTCCCTCTTCAGGAGCACTATGTGACCCTGGCCTGCGTATCGAACGAGGTGGGCGGCGACCTCGTCGGCAACGCGAAGTGGTTGGGCTATCCGATCCGTGAACTGCTGTCGCGGGCAAAGCCGACCGCCGGTGCGGATATGGTGCTGTCGGGCTCGGATGACGGATTCACCGCTTCCACCCCGCTGGAAGTGCTCACCGATGATCGGGCTGCCCTGCTGGCCGTGGCCATGAACGGCCACGCTCTGCCACGCGACCACGGATACCCGGCACGCTTGGTCGTCCCAGGACTCTACGGATACGTCTCGGCCACGAAATGGGTGACCGACCTCGAGGTGACGACGTTCGCGGACAAGGAAGCGTATTGGACGACCCGCGGCTGGTCGACGCACGGGCCCGTGCTGGCGGCCTCGCGCATCGACGTACCCCGACCCGGCGCCACCGTCACGCCCAAGAGCAGCGACCGGATCGTCACCGCAGGTATGGCATGGGCGCAGCACACCGGCATCGAGAAAGTGCAGGTGCGCATCGACAACGGGGACTGGGCTGAAGCTGAACTGAGCGAGGAGCTCACCGCCGATACGTGGCGGCAGTGGCGATGCGAGCACACGGGACTGAGCACGGGCACGCATACCGTCAGCGTGCGCGCGATCGACCTGGACGGAAACGTGCAGACCTCGGAGCGCAGGCCCGCTATTCCGAGTGCCGCGACGGGACTCCACGAACGTCAGTTCACCGTCGAATGATGCCGCGCACCAGGTGGCAGCGGACTCGACTATGACCAGCGCTTCCCACCATGCGAACCCGGCACGGCAGTCTCAGACTTCTCGCGTTAAGTTGTAATCTCACTCACAGAAGCTGTTTCTCTCACATCACAACGAGGTGGTCAACGTGTTCGGTCTCCCGACGGCGACGGTCGTCATCATCTTCGGCATCCCGGCGATCTGGGTGATCTACACCCTCGTCTTCGTCTTCCTCTCCCGCGGATGGAAAGCCGAGGACGTGGCTGAGGACCAAGCCCTGGCGAACGACGCTGACGGACGAGGCGGCGGGGCCGCCTCGGTGAAGGGGAACGGAGGAGCGGCATGAACATCGAAACCTGGTTCCTCGTCATCTACTTCGTCGCCATGGCCGGGATCGGCTTGTGGACGCTCAAGATCGGGTCGAAGGGCAGCGAAGGCTACCTGTTGGGCGGGCGCAGCCTGGGCGCCGCGGTCACCGCCCTGCGCCTGCAGTCGTCGTCGATGTCCGGGTATATGTTCCTCGGTGCGGGATCGCTGGCCTATACGAAAGGCTACTTCTCACTCTGGTACGCGATGGGCGACATCGGCGGCGGTGTGCTCAATCTGTCCATCCTCGGTCGGCGGATGCGCAAACTCTCCCAGATCCTCGGCTCCCTGACCTCGATCGAATACCTCGAACACCGATACCCGTCGAAGTGGATCCGCGCGATCGCCGCACCGGTCGCCCTGTTCTGTATCTTCTTCTACGTGATGAGTCAGTTCATCGCCGGCGGACGCGGACTCGAGATGGTCACCGGCATCCCCTACGCCTGGGCGCTGCTCGTCGCCGTCGGCGTCATCGTCTTCTACACCTTCCTCGGCGGATATCTCGCCGTAGCCTATACGGACTTCGTGCAGGCGATCATCATGCTCATCGGCATGGTGTGGATCCTCATCGGCTGTCTGCAGGCCGTGGGCGGATGGACGGCCGGCAATGAGGCGGTCGGGCAGATCAATCCGAACCTGCTGACGATGTGGGGTCCGGACGGCATCGAATCCGTTCAATGGGGAGTCATCGTCGGCGCAGTGCTCGTGTTCTCCATCGGCTATATGGGGTGGCCGCATGTCAACGTCAGCCATATGGCGATGAAGCGTCCCTCGGTGGCCAGGCGCGCCAGCCTCTACGCCACCGGCTTCAATCTGCTGTTCATCCCCGCGCCGTACATCGTCGGAATCATGGCGCTCATTCTGCTGCCGACCCTGGACAATCCCGAACTCGCGGTCTTCCAGGTCGCCGACACGGTGCTGCCGGACTTCGCCGTAGGCATCGTCATGGCCGGAATCATGGCCGCGATCATGTCCACCGCCGACGCTCTGCTGCTGCAGTCCGGTACGATCGCCAGCCAGGATCTGTTCCAACGCTTCTTCAAGAGGGACATGTCCGACAAGCAGTCCGTGTGGGTCTCTCGGTTCACGGTGCTCGTGCTGGCGATCATCGGCTACTTCGTCGCGGTCAACGACCCGCCCGCCGTCGCCGAGGTCGTCATCTTCTCCACAACCGTGCTCGGTGCCGCGTTCGTCCCCGTCTACATCGCCGCAGCCTGGTGGAAGAAGGCGAATGTGCCCGGCGCGATCGCCTCGATGATCGCCGGCACCGTGTCCTCGGTCGTGTGGGAGCTGACCGGACTCGTCGATGTCACCGGAGTCGATCCCATGGGCGTGGGCATCGTGTTCTCGACCGTGGCCCTGATCCTCGTCTCCCTGGCCACCCAGCGCTCGCACCCGGTGCCTGCCCATGTGCTCGAGGCGATGAAGGAGACCGACAAGATCGGCGCGATCCCCGCTTCCATGCTCACCGGTCAGAACGATTCCCTGGCCGGTCAAGTCCCGAAGGACGCATGAGATGAGTGCTGAGATCGGAACCGGGCAGCCGGTCAGCTCAGACCTGCAGGTCGACAACCCGGTGCGGATGAATCCGCACGTCACCGCCGCCGAGGCGCTCGCCGTCTTCCAGCGCAAACTCCCAGGTGCCGTCGCCGAGGTCAGAGACGTTCACCACCCGTTCTGGTGGGCGTGCCTGGACGTGCGCACACGCGGACTCTTCAGGCATGCTCCCGGCGGTCCGGGGCAGCGCATGGATGTGCTCGTCAATGCGTTGTCCGGGCGGGGAGTGATCGCCGGCTTCACACCGCGAGGTGCCTCGGCGACCCCACAGGAGTGGTCGAGCCTGCTCAGCGAGCACTCGGGACGGATGCCGACGTGTGTCGAGGCCGAGCGGACTGCACGGTCCTTGGCCCGCGCGAAGGTCGTGAGAACGGTCAAACTCGGAATGGGCATCGAGATCACTCCCGTTGCCGGTCTGCGCGGTGTGCTCAAGCCCAACTGGATCGTCACGGGAGCGAACGCGAAGCATTCGGCGACGATCCTCGTCGACGGCTTGGACGGGTCTCACTACATCGTGCGAGCGGACAAGCGCGGCCGAAGCTGAGAGCCCGACCGGACACAGCTTGAGGACTGCTCACCCCCAGTTCTTCGCGTCCGAGATGCAGAACGGATGGCCGGCCGGGTCGATGAGCACGACCCAGGTGTCGCCCGGCTGAGGATCGGCGCGGGTGGCTCCGAGCTCGACGCAGCGATCGGCCGCCGCCTGAACGTCATCGGCGGCGAGGTCGAGGTGGAACTGCTTGTGTCCGTCGTCGGGCCAGTTCGGTCGCTGGTGGTCCGGGACCGTGCCGATGCCCAGAGCGTGGCTCGGTCCGGTGAGCATTGCATAGTTCTCGTCCGAGTAGGCGATCGGCCAGCCGAGGATGGAGGAGTAGAACTCTCCGAGCTCGGCGGCATTCAGTGCGTCGAGGGTGACCATCGCCAGTGTGGCGACGGGCTCTGCGCTGGTGCTGTCGGCGATGTCGGTCTTCTGTGTGTCAGTCATGTCTGACATTCTTGTGCCATGGACGATGACGCCACTAGGAAAAATGCGTCACAGAGGGAAGAGATGCCGCAGCATTTCTTCGGACGTGTGCTCAAGCCGGGGGAGATGCTCGAGCACGCGCAGTATTCGTCCGTGCGTGTCGTCGCCGAGCGCCTGCGTCCCTTCGTCAAACGATATTGGGCCGTCGAATGGGACCTGCCGGATGGTGAGAGCTATCAGGCGGCGACCGTCTCCGAACCGACTATCAATCTCACCTTCGAGTTCGGCAACAGCCGGCGTGCCCACGTTGCTGGGCCCGGAGCCTGGGTGACCGGGCCAGTGACAGAACGGCGTTTCGATGTGGGAATCTTCGGTCGTGGCGCAGTCTTCGGCGTGAATTTTCAGCCCGGCGCAACACTGGCCTTCTCCGACCAGAGGCCGCTGAGCATCCGCGATTCGACGGTGTCTGCGAAGCAGTGGTTTCCGAGATTGGAGGCCGACCTCGGACTGGCGGACATGTTCTCACAGTCGCAGAGGAACGCAGCACCGGAGTTCAGCGAATTGGCTGCGGCGGTGGAGAGCTGGCTGCTGTCCTGGAGACCGCAGATGAACCCGGCGTTCGAACGACTGAAGCGGGCCCTCGACATTCTTGCCGACCCCGAAGTCGTGAGTCTGAAGATCCTCGCGGAGAGAGCAGAGATCAGCGAACGCACACTGCAGCGGATGTTCAGCGGCTTCTGCGGGGTCGGTGCGAAGAAGATCCTGGCCAGGGCACGAGTCATCGATGCCGTCGGAGCGATCGACCGCGGCTGGGACGGGACTCTGGCCGACCTCGGCGCTCATTTCGGGTGGTTCGACCAGTCGCACTTCAGCACGGACTTCGTCCGCGTCACCGGCTTCAGCCCAGCCGAGTACGCACAGCGGAGGTCCGCACGCATCATCCGACACTGAATCCGGTGAGCCGAGACCGACCACGTGCAGGCAGGGAGTACCAGCTCAGAGCGGAGTCTGATCGAAGGTGCTTCTGATCAGCTGTTCGCCGTCGCTGATGGTCGGGCGGCCTAACGCGAATCCATACTGGATCTTCTGCTCGTCGTCGACGAAGAGAAGATCGGCATCACAGCCGGCACGGATGCGTCCCTTGCCCGTGAGCTTCAGGGCATCGGCAGTGTTGGCAGTGACGAATGAGAGGACCTGAGACAGGGACAGGCCACTGTCGTCGACACACGCCCACACCTGATCGAAGAGCGTCGACTGGTCTGCCACCTTCAGTTCCGTCAGGCGTCCATGCACATCGAACTTCGGCAGACTTCCATTGGCGTCCGAGGACAGAGTGAGCTGATCGAGACTGCCGCCGAAATCGACGAACTTCCTCACCGCATCCACGGTGGAAGGCCCTGCCGTCATATCGACGAACGCCCCTTTGGCCGCCAGGTCGACAGCCTCGGCTATGAGCTCGTCATCACGGGTGATGTGGGTGGCATAGACGGCAGGCGGAGCAATCGGATAGTCGTCGAGGAGGCGATGAAGAGGTGCCAGCCGAGTCGAATGCGATCCGACATGGAAGTGAGTGACTCCGGCCTTGCCGCTGAGCAGCCCGCCGACGTGGCACTGGCTGACGATGTCGGCGAGTTCCTCGATCGTCGGTTGGAACGATCGTCTTTCGGAGATGGCGATCTCTCCGGCCCCGATCACTTTGTCGATGAGGACGATGTCGTCGGCGACGGAACCGGTGACGGTCCGCGCGGGCAGCTGGTAGCTGCCGGTATAGACGAACGTCGTGATGCCCTCTTCCGCGAGGCCCCGAGCCTTGGCGATGAGCCCCCGGTGCGATCGGGTGATGGAGTCGGTGCCGAGGCAGCCGACGACGGTGGTCACTCCTGCGCTGATGATGTCGGCGACATCGATCTCGGGTGTGCGAGTCGCATACCCGCCCTCACCTCCGCCTCCGACGATGTGGACGTGGGGATCGATGAAACCCGGCACAGCAGTCAGCCCGGTCGCATCGATGATCGCCGAATCCGGCAGCTTCGCAGCAGAGCTGCTGTCCACCTCGCCGATATGGGCGATGAGCGAACCCTCAACGAGGATGTCGCACACGCCCAGCGGTTCGGGTGCGCAGATCTCCGCCCCACGTATCAAGGTGACCATGACAACGCGTCCTTTCGATGCCGCGCGGCGAAGCGCCGCTGTATAGCCGGTCAGCTGCTGCCGGGGATGATTCCCTTGCCGTCGACCTTCGGAATCGCGGCCAGCAGCTTCTTCGTATACGGGTGCTGTGGGTCATCCCAGATCTGGTCGGTCGGGGCGACTTCGACGATTCGACCGGCTTCCATCACCGCGACCCTGTCTGCGATATCGCGGACAACCGAGAGATCGTGGCTGATGAAGATCATCGAAGCTCCGGAATCGATGGCGAGGTCGCGCATCATGCGAGCGATCCGTGCTTGGAGGAACGCATCGAGTGAGGCGATGGGCTCATCTCCGACGAGCACCTTCGGCCCCGCGGCCAGGGCGCGAGCAATCGCGATGCGCTGCCTCTGCCCGCCGGAGAACGAATGCGAATAGCGATGCGCGGAGTCCGACGGCAGATCGACGGCATCCAACAGCGAGTCGACGGTCCAGGAGCCGTCTGGGTTCAGGGCCAATGCGTCTTCGAGCTGGTCGCGGATGCGTCGACGCGGATTGAGCGATGCGTAGGGGTTCTGGAAGACCATCTGGATTCCCAGCAGCTCCTGCGCCCGTTTCTTCAAGCCCAGCGCCCTGACCGGGTTGCCATCGAAGGTGATGGAGCCGCCGGCAGGTCTCTCCAAACCGCAGATGAGTTTGGCCAAGGTTGACTTCCCGCAGCCGGATTCGCCGACGAGTCCGAGCACTTCGGACCGGCCCAATTGCAGAGACACGCCGTCGACCGCCCGGAAGCGTCCGCCGCCGTCGAGTCTGTATTCGCACGCCACGGAATCGAGCGACAACAGAGGTGCGCCCGCGGTGGGGGTCTGGTCGGCGGAGGCGGTTGAAGCCTGGTCAATCGATGTCATGGTCAGACCTCCGCTCCTGGCAGCGATTCGATGAGTGACCGTGTGTATTCGTGTTGCGGCGCAGTGATCACGGCTTCCCGTTCCCCGGACTCGACGACGACCCCGTTCTTCATGACGACGATGGTGTCCGCGACTGAGGAGAGCACGCCGAAGTCGTGGGTGACCAGCAGCACAGCGAGGTCGAGATCATCGCAGAGTTCACGCAGCAGGCGGAGGATGCCCGCCTGAACGGTGACATCGAGTGCGGTGGTCGGTTCGTCGGCGATGAGGACCTTCGGGTCGCAGATGATCGCTGAGGCGAAGGCGATGCGCTGCAGCTGTCCGCCGGAGAACTGATGCGGGTACTTCTTCACCGCTTCCTCCGGGTGGGGAACTCTGGTCCGACCGAGGATCTTGATGGCTTTGGTCAGGGCCTCTCTCTTCGACACCTTCTGGTGGTGGCGAAGGTGGTCAGTGATCTGGTCGCCGACACTGAGCATGGGGTGGAACGCTGAAGCCGGGTCCTGAAACACCATGGACAGCTGCACTCCGCGCAGACGGTTGTGTTCCTTGGCGGGCATGCCCACCAGTTCGACTCCGTCGAAGCCGATGCTGCCGCTCAGCTCCGCGCCCGCGGGGGAGAGCCCCAAGATGGCCAGGCCGGTCTGGGTCTTGCCGGAGCCGGATGCTCCTGCGACTCCGGTGATGCGACCTGCCTCGAGCTCGAAAGAGACGTCTTTGAGGATATGAGCAGTCTGCTTGCTCGTGGTGACTGACAGATTGAGATCTCTGATGCTGATCATGCTCATGACGTCGTCTCACCAACTTCCTGCGCGGTATGCGGGTCAAGACTGTCGCGCAGACTGTCGCCGATGAAATTGAACGCCATGACGATGGTGAGGATGCAGAGCCCGGGGAAGAACGCGATCCACCAGGCCGCGAACTGAGAGACTCCTTCGCTGATCATGGCACCCCAATCGGGCGTCGGCGGAACAGCACCGAGAGACAGGAATGACAGTCCCGCCATCGTGAGAATCGCTGAACCGACATCGAGGGTGGCGAGCACGACCACAGGAGAGATGACGTTCGGGGCGATTTCGCGAGCCAGAGACCTGCCCGCGCTGAAGCCGAGCAGGCGCCCGGCGATGACGTATTCGCTGCCGCGGGCGGTCATCACCAGCGACCTGGTGACACGAGCGTAGGACGGCCACGAGACGAGCAGGATCGCGATGATCGCATTCTTCAGTCCCGGGCCGAGTGCGGCCGCAATGACCATGGCGAGGATGATTGTGGGGAAGGCGAACACCAGATCGGCGATGCGCATGATGATCTCGTCGACGGCTCGACCGAAGTATCCGGCGATGGCGCCGAGGACCGAGCCGAGCAGCGCCGAACAGATGACGACGAACACCGCGGCGGGCAGAGTGGTTCGGGCGGCAAGGAGGATCCGGGAAAGCACGTCTCGGCCCAGGGTGTCGGTGCCGAGCAGGTTCTCACTGCTTGGGGCCGAGAGCCGGGGGAAGTTCTGGGCCAGAGGATCGAACGGGGCAAGGAGCGGTGCGAAGATCGCCACGATCAGCCAGATCACGAGGATGCCCGCGCCCACGAACCCCAGTGGGGTGCGCAGGGCCTTCGGGAAGCGGATCTGCCACCTCTTCAGCCCCGGATCGACAGGATCGCGCGATACCGCCTCGGTGTTGGTGGGGGCATTGTCGGAATGCTTCGGGGTGCCGATGCTCATCTCACCCTCACTCTCGGATCCACGAAGCCGTAGATCAGGTCGACGATGAAGTTCACGAGGATATAGACGATGCCGATGACGAGTCCGACGCCCATGATGACGGGCAGGTCCAGTGTGGTCGCGCCGCGGTAGGCATATTGGCCGATTCCGTTCCAGGCGAAGACGGTCTCAGTCAGCACAGCACCGGAGAGAAGGGACCCGAACGCCAGACCGACGACGGTGATGATCGGGACCAGCGCACCGCGGAAGATGTATTTGAAGACCACGGTTCGTGCCGGCAGCCCCTTCGCCTTGGCAGCGGTGACGTAGTCGAGTCTGATGATGTCGAGGACGCTGGAGCGACTGAATCGCGTGAGCAGCCCGATGGTGAAGAGCGCGAGAACGCACGAGGGCAGAACGAGGTGGCCGAGCGCGTTGGTGAATGTCGCCAGCTGACCGGCCAGAAGGGAATCGACGGTGTAGAGGCCGGTCACCTTCGGCGGAGGAGTGATCCATGGATCGAGGCGTCCGGCTCCGGGGACGACTCTCAGTTTGAAGAAGAACACGAAATAGGTGACGGTGGCGATCCAGAACGTGGGTGCCGAGATGCCGATGAGGCTGAGTGTGCGGATCGCGTGGTCGACGAGGCTGTTCTGTTTGAGAGCGCTGAGCAGACCGAGCAGCAGGCCGAGGATCACGGAGATGAGAATCGCTCCGATGCCGAGTTCGATCGAGGCGGGGAAGACCTGCCCGATCGAGGCGAGCACGGGTGTGCGGGTCTGGTTGGAGACGCCCAGGTCTCCTTGGAGCAGATTGCCCAGGTATGTGAAGTATTGGACGAGGAGTGGTTGGTCGAGTCCGAGCTTCGCCCGAGTCTGCGCGACGATCTCGGGGTCTGCCGCAGCCCGGTCGCCGAGGATGGCGGCGACCGGGTCGGTGGGCACGAGGTTGGTGAGCAGGAACGTCACGACCGTCACGCCCCAGATCAGGATGATCGAGATCCCGATCCGGACGAGGATGAAACGGAGCAGCGGATGGAGCTTCGGCGGTTTGATTCGCTGCGCCGCATCCGTCTCATCCGACGCGGTTGCGACTTCACCACCGTGTGGCGCCGTGGTGGCTTCCGCCATCCTCACTCTGCCTTTGCGAAGTCGAACGAGACGTCGGCGTTGGACACGAACTTCGTGATGCTCGAACCGACGGCGACGGTGTCGACCGGCTGGACGAGCGGGATCCACACCGCGGTGTCGGTGGTCGCCTTGAACAGCTTCGCGTAGGCGGCATCGCGCGCATCGCCCTTCGCCTCAGCCGCTTCATCCGCCAGCTTCTTCAGCTTCGGGTCTTCGTTCCAGTTCACGCGTTCGGCAACGCTGCCGCCGGGGATGAAGACGTTGTAGTTCGTCGGATCGGGGAAGTCGGCACCCCAGGTCCCGATTCCCATCGGCTGTTTGGCCGAGCGGAAGCCGTCGAGCTGAGTGGAGCTCGGAGCAGGTTTGAGGTCGAGGTTGATGTCGGCTTCCTTCAGCTGAGCCTGCAGGGTCTCGGCCAGCTGCGCGAGGTCGACTCCGTTGACGGCCTGATCACTCGAGTAGTGGAAGGGGACCTTCTCCCCGTCGTAGCCGGCCTCCTGCAGCAGCTTCTTCGCCTTCGCGAGGTCGCGTTCAGGAGCTTCGTCCTCGGCGACGGCACCGACGAACTCATTCGGCACGAGGCTGGCCATGCGCTGCGATCCTTCACCGGCGAGGTCGATGAGTTTGTCGTAGTCGATCGCAGCCATCACAGCTTTGCGGAAGTTCGGATCAGCTGCGGGGCCGCCGATCTTCTCATCTGCGTTGTTGAAGATGTACAGGCTGCGGGTCGAGGGCAGGCTGGAGATCTTGCCCATGGATTCGTCGATCTGCCCCGCCTGATCAGAGTTGAGGTCGTAGGCGACCTGAGCCTGACCCGACTGTAGATCTGTCAGCTGAGTCTCTGCCGAGACATTCCGCAGAACCACTCGTTTGTACTTCGGTTCGGGGCCGTTGTAATGCTCGTTCGCGGTCAGCACGACCTGACTGTCGGCGTCGTACTTCTCGACCTTGTACGGTCCCGATCCCTGAGAGTTCTCGTTGAGGAACTGTTCGGCCCCGTCTTCTTCGTCTGTGGTTCCCTCGTTCTCCTTGACCACCTTCGAGTTCACGATCCCGATCGAGGAGTTGGGGAGGATGTAGGGCAGTGCAGGATTGGGTTCTTCACTGGTGAGCTTGACCGTTTGATCATCGACCTTCTTCACTGTGACCCCGTCGAGGAAGAACGAGGGGTTGCCTTTGATTCCTTGGAGGCGTTCGAAGGAGAAGACGATGTCGTCGGCGGTGACGGGGTCACCATTGGAGAATTTCGCATCCTCATCTTTGAGGGTGAGCGTCATCTCCTTGCTGTCGTCGGACATCTCGAAGGAGCAGAGTCCATCTGTCGGCTTCGTGAGGTCACCGTCCTCGAATTCGAGAGCCGTCTGGTAGATGGCGGTGTCGATCGTCGAGCCGGTGAACTCGAATTGCCGGTGCGGGTCGATCGTCTTGAGGTTGAAGGCGGTCTCGGCCACGATCGTGTCGCCGGCACCGCCGGCTTCGTCGGAGCCGCTGCTGCAGGCGGCAAGCCCGGCGGTCAATGCGAGGGTGGAGCAGATTGCGACGAAATTGCGGGTCAGACGCCTCATGTGTGATCTCCCTAACAGTAAGTGTTGTCAGTCACATTAGGGTCGAAAGGCCTCGCATGCAATTCAACCTGCCACAAAGCTGGGCGATTTCCGCTGTGCATTTCCGCCAATGCCTCAACCGGCGATATGAGGCGTCTGATCTGATGCGCGGGTGGCCACATCGGCGGAGGGGTCCGAGGGCGCTTGGCAGAAGTCTGCGCGCATCACCCGAAACTGGCCTGGGACAGTCCGAGAACTGCGTCGGTCTGGGAATGAGAGCGGTCGACCGCCTCGGCGGTCCAGTCGCTGCGATCGAGGTCGGGGACCGCCTCGGCGATCTGGGACCTCCAGCCGTCGTGCCACTGGGCAGGGAAGGCCTGCTCGAGCAGATCGAACATGATCGGCACCGCCGTCGAAGCTCCGGGGGACGCCCCGAGGAGGCCCGCGACCGATCCGTCGGCGGATACGACGAGTTCGGTGCCCTGCTGCAGGGCGCCGATCCTCTTCGGGTCCGGTTTGACCAGCTGCGCTCTCTGTCCGGCCGGCAGCAGCGTCCACTCATTGCGTCGGGCGAGCGGAAAGTAGCGCCGCAGCTGTGCGAACTTCCGCGATGGGCCTGCCGCGAGCTCCTTGATGAGGAATGACACGAGACTGAGGTTCTGCAGGCCGGCCGCCGCGATGACATGCAGGTTGTCGGGCCTGACGGTTGTGAAGAAGTCCGAGAGGCGACCCTGCCTGAGCAGCTTCGTGCTGAAGGTCGCATACGGACCGAACAGCAGATGCTCCTTGCCGTCGACGACTCGCCGGTCCAGATGCGGCACCGACATCGGCGGGGCACCCACATCGGCCTGTCCGTAGACCTTCGCCTCATGGCGGGCGGCGACCGCTGGGGTCGAGCACCGGTAGAAGGCGGCTCCGACCGGAAGCACCGCATAGCCGCGGACTTCGGGGATCTGCGCTTTCTGCAGGAGTCGGAGCGCGAAACCGCCTGCCCCGACGAACACGGTCTTCGCGTGCACCGCAAACGGCCCCGTCGAAGTCGAACCACTGACCGTCCAGCCCGAGGTGCTCGGGTTGAGCCCGGTCACAGTGTGTCCGCTGCGCACCTCGGTGGTCCCGATCCTCAGCAGGGCTTCGGTCAGGGCCCCGAAGTCGACATCGGTGCCTCGCGGATGACGGGCGGCAGCCAGCGGTTCATCAGTGTCGGCTCGCCCCTCCATCGTCAGCGGCGCCCACCGCGCAATCGTGGCCGGATCCTCCGAGTACTCCATTTCGGATAACAGCGGATCGGCGCTTAAGGTCTCGACGCGTCGGCGCAGGTAGCTCACGTCCGCTTCGCCGAAGACGAGGTTCATATGCGGAGCCGAATGGATGAACTCCGACGGGTCGAGAAGTCCGAGTCGGACGAGATGGGCCCACCATTGCCGGGTGAGATGGAACTGTCCGGCGATCTCTGCAGGCTTCGTCCCGTCGGTGGGATCGGGCATGTAGTTGAGCTCGCAGTAGCCCGAGTGCCCTGTGCCGGCATTGTTCCATGGGTCGCTGCTCTCTCCGGCGATGTCCTCGGCTCGCTCCAGAATGAGGATCCGCAGATCAGGGTCGAGCAGGGTCAGCATCGAGCTCAGTGTCGCGGACATGATGCCCGCGCCGATGAGGGCGACATCGGCATCGGGAAGCTGGGTGGTGTGCTGGGGGCTCGCAGTCATGTCCTCACCATGCGCCCGAATGAATCATCCGTCCAATGAACTATTGGAACTGTATGATCCGTATATGGAACGATCATCCGATGCTCGAACGGCGCCGCTGACGGCTCTGCGGGAACTCGTCGAACTGGCCGATCAGGATGGTCACCTGACCGAGGCCGCCGCCGCTCTCGGCATACCGCAGTCCACGATGAGCCGCCGTATCCGCGCACTCGAGAGCCACCTCGGTGTGCCGCTGACCGTCCCGCGCGGCCGGGCGATCGGACTGACGACGGCGGCATGGGATCTCGTGGACGCGGTGCGCACGCCCCTGACCGAGATCGGCGCGGCGATGGTCGATATCGCCGAGGCGGCCGACCCCGAACACGGCACGATCCGGTTCGGATTTCCGCTGACGATGGGCGAAGGTGAGGTGCCCGACCTGCTGGCCGCCTTCAGAAGTCAGCATCCGGGCATCCGTCTCGACCTCAAACAGGCCCATGGCGCCGAGCTCGTCGCCGATCTGCAGAAGGGCACCCTCGATCTGGCGATCATCATTCCGCCACCGGCGGAGGTCCCACACGAAATCGTCGCGAACCAACCAATCGTCGCTGCGGTACCCGCCGACCATCGTCTCGCCGATCGGGCCGAGGTCACCTTGGCGCAGCTGGCAGAAGAGGAGTTCATCTCCACCCCTGCGACGTACAACCTGCGGGAGCTGACTGACCGATGGTGTGATTCCGCTGGCTTTGTCCCGCAGGTCAAGATCGAGGTGACGGAGTTCTCCACGATCCGCGAGTTCGTCGGAAGAGGGATGGGCGTGGCGCTCATCCCTCGGGCGGTGCGCCCGATGGACTCGATGGTCGAAGTAGAGCTGCGGGGGCGCGGCTATGTCCGTGATATTGCGCTGTGTACGGCAGTGCGCCGTCCCGGCCGTGTGGTCCAACGGTTGCGAGACTTCATTGCAGGGTGGCATCTGAGCAGGTGAGACCGGAGCGGTCGGTTTCATGCTGCTGATCGGATTCGCTGTCCTCGCAACTCCGATTCCGGCGTGGGCTCCGTTCGTCCCGACAGAAATCATCTGACATTCCAACCGCACAGAGTAGCCGCCGACTCCGATCGCAATTCGACCTTATTCGTCAACGCTCTCGGGGATGGAAGCAGGCCCAGTGCGCACAGCCGTCGGCTGAGAGTCTGCACGGGCGAGTAAGAGGGCGCCTGGGGAAGGATCAGCGGGGCGAAGAGTCAACTCAGAGATCACCGTGAAGCCGGCGTCGCGCATCCACTGTGCGACGGCGTTCGGCGGTCTCAGGAAGCTGTCGATGCTGACGGGGCGACCGGAATGCCCCCGTGACGTGTGTTCCGCACCGTCTCCGACGTGGAATCCCACGAGCAGCAGTCCTTCGGACCGCAGAATCCGCCTGAACTCTTTCATGACGCCGGGCATGGCACTGTCGGGAACGTGCACAATCGACCAGAAGGCGACGATTCCCGCCAGCTGTGCATCCTCTGTGCTCAGCTGGGTCATCGTGCCGATCTCGAAATGGCATGAGGGATGATCGTGGCGAGCGATCTTCAACATTCCAGGAGAGATGTCGATGCCGAAGGCGTCCACTCCCAGCTCATTGAGATAGCCGGTCACGTAACCTGTGCCGCAGCCGACGTCGGCGACGCGATCTCCCGTGCCCTCGCCGATCAGCTCCGCGAAGACGCGAAGACTTGACCGAAGGTGGGGGCTGCCCTCGAGCAGCCCGTCCACTTCACGGGCGTAGCTTTCGGCGTCGATGTCGTAGTCCCTGCGGATATCGTCCAACCAGCTGGAGTCAGACGATGGAGCCTCGCCGAGGCTGCCGACCGGACCGGTCGGTTGCCGCAGGTGAGTGAGCAGTCGGGGAATCACCGTGCTCCACTGGCTCGGAGGAGGAGCTTCGTGGCCCGTTCCCTCGAGCATGAGAATGTCGCAGTGGGGGATCATCTCGGCCAGTGTCCGACCATGTGCTGCGGGAAACAACGGGTCTGTGGTGCTGTGGATGACAAGCGTGGGAGCGGCGATGGCGGCGGGATCGATGTCAGGACCTGCGGCGATGAGAAAGTGATTGCTCATCGACGATTCCATATCCGTGGTCCGATCGACCTCAATTTCTGCGATTTCGCGGGTTCGACGGGCGTCGAATCCCGACGAACCCCCGTACGGGCGTTCGATCTCGACGCGATGTTCCACGACGGCGGCGCGGTCGGTCCAGTCGATGTCCGGTGGATCTGCGGCGAAGGTCGATCGAACTTCCGCTGTCGGTGGAGGCAGATGCCCGGGGTCTCCTCCAGCAGGGGAAGACTCCATGAGCGTCAGTGTGTGCACCCGCTCGGGGAATCGGACAGCGATGACCTGGGCGATGCCACCTCCCATCGACAGTCCGATGAGATGAGCGGACGCGATTCCGAGCTCGTCGAGGATGCGAAGGGGATCGGTGACGAGATCCTCTCCGGAATACCTTGGGTGACCGGGCGTACTCGAAGTCGACCGGCCGGTGTCGCGATGGTCGTAGCGGATGATCTGAAAGCCCTGCCCACTGAGCATCCGGCAGAAATCGGGCGTCCACCAGTCCATCGACTGCCCGCCGCCGGCGATGAGCAGCACTGCTTCATCCTGACGCGACCCGAAGCGATCCACAGCCAGCTCGATGCTGTCGAACTTGACGAGTTCCACCTGACGCCCCTGTCGGAGATGGATGAGAATATGCCAGATTCTACACGGCCCTCACGCCCGCGAACGCGTCAGCAGGCAGACGCGGTACAGGGTGCCGGTGAGGGCGACGACGCGAGAAGCATCGACTCGGATGAGGCCGGCATCAACCACAGTGTGCGCAGGATGTCGGCCGGCAACCGTTGGTGAGGGCCGGTCCGCAGATTGCATGTGTTCGACAATCGGCAGTATCCGCCCAGGTGGGATGGCTGCAGATGAGCGGGTGTGTGATGTGCAGCACTTATGTCAGTGACGACGGATATGGTGAACCCGCAACCGTAGGATGGGACCGGGACGAGGAGGAGCAGATGAGATTCATCGCCACGGGGGACTGGCAGCTGGGCATGACTGCGCACTACCTCAGCGAGGAGGCGCGACCGAGATTCCACCGTGCCCGCCTCGACGCAGTCGCCCGCATCGGTGCGCTCGCCGCCGAGAACCACGCGGAGTTCGTCCTCGTCTGCGGTGACGTGTTCGAAACCAACCAGCTCGACCGGGCGATCATCGCCCGCACCTTCGAAGTCCTCAACGCGTTCACAGTTCCGGTCGTGCTCCTCCCCGGCAACCACGATCCTTTGGACGCCGCGTCGATCTATGACTCCCCGGCCTTCACCTCACAGGTGCCCTCTCACGTACACGTCCTGCGCGGCAGCGATCCCTTCGCCGTCGTCCCCGGAGTCGAGATCGTCGGAGCGCCCTGGTTCTCCAAACATCCCCAAGGGGATCTCGTCGCCGCGGCGACGAATGACCTCGCCGAGGTGGCTGCCGGTGATATCCGCATCATCGCCGGTCACGGAGCGGTGAGCGTTCTCGACCCGGATCGGGAATCGCTTGCCACGATAGACACCGACCATCTGCGGGCGTTGTTGCACGAGGACCGCGCCCAGTTCGTCGCGCTCGGTGATCGGCATGCGACCTTCGAAGTCGCCGACCGCATCTGGTACCCCGGAGCGCCGGAAGTGACCTCTCGTCGAGAGACCGATCCGGGCAATGTGCTCCTCGTCGAGATCGACGCCGACACTCATCGGGCTGAGGTCGAGAAGATCCACGTCGGCACATGGGTCTTCTCAGTCATCGAAGCAGACCTCAATTCTGCTGACGACGTCACTGATTTCGAAGAGCGGATGAACGCCGTTCCCGACAAGGACCGCACAGCGGTGTGGCTGATCCTGCGCGGCACTCTGCCGACAGCGGCGAAAGCGCGTCTCGACGAACTGTTCGAACACTTCTCCGACCTGTTCGCCCTCGTCTCGCTCTGGGACCGGCACATGGACCTGGCGGTCGTCGCCGCCGATGAGGACTTCGCCGACCTCGGACTGAGCGGATACCTGCAGGAGACCCTCGAGGAACTCTCCACCCGGGCCACAGCAGACGACGACTCAGCAGTCACGGCCCAAGACGCACTCGGACTGCTCTTCCGATTCGCCAGGAGCCGTTCATGAGACTCCATTCCATTCGCCTCACCGACTACCGGGCCATCAGCGACGCCACCGTCGACTTCAGTGCTGGAGTGACGATCGTCGAAGGGCCGAACGAAGTCGGAAAATCTTCGATCCACCAAGCCATCACACAACTGCGCGAGGACAAAGACAGCTCCCGCAAGGCCAGTGTCAAAGACACCCAGCCGGTCGGCTCCGACGTCGGCCCACAGGTCGAACTGCACCTGAGCACCGGGGACTACGAAGTCCGGTACCGCAAACGCTGGATCAAACAGCCTTTCACCGAACTGAGCATTCTCCGGCCCGTCCCCGAACAGCTCAGCGGCAGCGAGGCACACGAACGGTTCTTGGCGATCTTGGACGAAACCGTCGACGTCGACCTGCTCGACGCCCTCGATGTCGCTCAAGGCCGCAGCCTCGATCAGGCATCGTTGGCCGAGATCAAGGCCTTGCACGGTGCTCTGGGCGAGGCGGGAGAGGAACCGGCTGACCACGATGCCTTCCTTGACAGAGTCGAAACCGAATACCTGAGATTCTTCACGGCCAAAGGCAAAGAGACTGGCGAGCTGCGCAGGCTCACCGAGGAACTCCCCGGAGCCGAAGAGCAGTACCGTGAGCTGGAGGCTCGCAGCGCGGATATGGACGCGCTCGTCGAGAGGCATGCTCGGGCGAAGGACCGGCTGAAGAGTGTGCACGCTCAACTGGAATCGGCAGTGACCGAACGCGAAGACGCCGAAGAGGCTGTGCAGGCCCTGACCGGGCTCAAGAACGAGCTCGACCGAGTTCTCGAACGCGCAGGTGCCGCACAGCGTGAACGCCAGCGCGCAGAGGAGACTCGCGACCGACGCCAGGCACTCATCACCGAGGTGACCACTGCGGAAAAGGCGGTGAAGACTGCCGAAGACGCACTCGAGAAGGTCACGGCCGCACAGCAGGAAGAGGACTCGTCGCTCGCCGAGGCGCAGAAGGGCCTCGAAGTCAGGCAGACCGAACTCGTGACTGCTCAGGAAGAGGCGAAGTCCGCATCCGCCGATCTGGCTCGGGCCCGTGCACGCAGAGAAATCGACTCTCTGCGGAAGAGACTGGCCGATATCCGCGAACAGGAACGTCGAGTCGCCGAGGCCAAGGCGACGATCGGGTCGATCACCGTGACCGCAAAGGACGTCGAGAACCTCGGCGGCCTGATCACCGATCTGCGGATTGCGCAGAACGGGAAGACCGCGGCCGCCGCACAGATCGTCGCCCGCCGCCTCGGCGAGACCGCAGTGAGCATCGACGGATCCGAAGTGCCGAAGGATTCCGCTGAGGAATTCGCCGTCACCGCGGAATTGCAGATCCTCGTCGACTCCGTCGTCGATATCACCGTGCGCCCAGGGCAGTCGCCGGCGGAACTCGATCGGGCTCTCGAATCCGCGCAGACCCGACTCGACGCCGAGCTCGACCACCTCGGCGTGACAACGCTCGAACAGGCACGCGAACGCAGTGAGGTGCGCACCGACGCCGAGGCTGTGCTGGCAGAAGCCACATCGACTCTGCGTGTGCTCATCGGAGACGACGACCGAGACCGACTCGATGCTGCACTGTCCCGGGCCGAGCATGTGGCGGGAGACCCAGGGGAACCGACTGAATCAGCGCCCTCGATCGGCGACCTCGAAGCGCGAGTCGAATCGACGACGGCAGCCGTCGATGACGCTGGTGCGGGAGTCGAGGCCGCCAGGACCACTCTCGAGCGCATTCGCGTCGACCGAGATGAAGCGCGCGTGGCAGCAGTGCGGGCGCAGTCGACGCATGAGCAGGCGGCGTCGACGCTCCAGAACCTCAGCACCCGTCTGCACTCGGACAGGGAAGCGAACTCCGACGAGTCACTCGACGACGCTCTGTCTGCAGCCGTGACGACTCTGACACAGGTGGAGGATGAGGCCGCTGCCGCACGTTCTCAGTACGAAGCCGCCGATCCCGAGACCCTGGAGATGCGGCTGCAGAACGCTGTCGAGCTCGTCGAGAGCAAACAGAGGCAGCAGGAGAAGGACCGCCAGGAAGTCGACCAGCTCTCCGCACTCATCGATGATCGGGCGGCCGAAGGCATCTACGACAAGCTCAAAGCCGCGGAGCAGACCGTGGAATCCATTCGGTCGAAGCTGGCCCGCCTGCAACGGCAGGCGAATGCGATCAGGTTGCTGCGTGACACCGTGCTCACGCACAAGGAAGAGGCCCAGCGGAGATACGTCGCTCCGTTCAAGGATGCGATCGAGAAGCTGGGACGGGTGATCTTCGGCCAGGGACTGTCGGTGGAGATCTCTGAGAGCCTCGAAATCGTCTCTCGCACACTCGACGGACGCACCGTCGCCTTCGACGCACTCTCGGGCGGGACGAAGGAACAGCTGGCGCTCATCGGTCGCCTCGCCGTGGCCACCCTGGTCGACGAGGATTCCGGCGCCCCTGTCATTCTCGACGATGCTTTCGGCTTCTCCGACGAGAAGCGTCTGGCCGCGCTCAACGTCATCCTCGGCAATGTCGGTCGTCAGGCTCAGGTCATCCTGCTCACCTGCCAGCCTGACCGCTTCGGCTCTATCGGCGGCGCCGAAACAGTCAGCCTCGCGTGAAGAGAGGCATGGCGGGTGGGCGAGGCCGGTGACGTGCGAGGCGCAGTCAGTGAAGTTCGAGGCGCAGCCGGTGGACCAAACCGACCCGGTTCGGTGAGTGGAGAATCAGCAGACAAGTCTCCATGCGATAACCTGAGGTCATGACCGACAAGATCTACGCCGATGAAGTCATCGTCGGCTGCTCCGGCGGCGGATACTACCGCACGCGGTGGATTCCCCTGGTCTCATTCAAATCGATCCGCTTCGGCGCCTATCGTTTTCAGCGCTGCCCGGTCCACGGCCGCTGGGAGTTGGCGGGCATCATCGAGGACGAAGACCAGACTCCGGAGATCATCAGCGAGGCCGATCAATATCCAGCCTCCCGCATCCCCTGACCGACAGGCATCGCGGTCCCCGAGCCCCTGACCGACTAGCCTCGAGGTCTCGGAAGCCCTGTCCGACAAGCATCGAGGTCCTCGAGCCCCTGTCCGACAAGTATCGAGGGCCCGGAGTCCCGTCCGACAGGTGTCGAGACCTCCGACTTCTCCGACCGACTCCCGTGAGGGGTGAAGCAGTGGTCCGTGCACGCAGACCACACTTCGTCCCCTGCATCTGTTTCGATCCAGATGCAGGGGACGAGGTGTGATTGGGCAGCGCACCAAATGTGGGAGCGTCTGCACCAAAGGTGATGTGAGGCGTGTCCCTGGACTCAGTCGCGGAGGCGCCGGCGGCAGACAGACTCAGTGATCAGCCGCTGGTGCCGAGGATCTGCCGCAGTCAAGGCGCCCAGCCGCCCGGCGCCCAGCCGCAGTCAAGGGGCCCAGCCGCCGGGGCCCTGTCTCAGTCAGTGGCCCTCGCTGCTGCTTTGGCCGCTTGGGCGGCTTCGACCGCATCGGCGCGGATGGTCCGCCGCAGGATCTTGCCGGAGCTCGTCTTCGGCAGCTGATCGATGAACGTCACCCGGTGCGGAGCCTTATAGGAAGCGAGCTTCTCTCGGCAGAAGGTGATGATCTCCTCTGCGGCCGCCTCGGCGCCGGGCTGCAGGGTGACGAAGGCCGCCACGTCCTCTCCGCGGTAGTCATCGGGGATGCCCACAACAGCAGCCTCCTGCACAGCAGGATGCGTGTAGAGCACATCTTCGACCTCACGCGGCCACACCTTGAAGCCGGACGCGTTGATCATGTCCTTCTTCCGGTCGACGATGAACAGCCACCCGTCCTCATTCATGAACCCGACGTCGCCGGTGTGCAGCTCGCCGTTCGGGATCTGCTCGGCCGTGGCCTGAGGATTGTTGAGGTAGCTGGAGACCACCTGCGGCCCGGAGATCGCAACCTCGCCGACCTCTCCTGGACCTACGGGCTGACCATCATCATCGAGGATGCGGATCATGACGTCCGGCTGCGGCAGACCACAGGCGAGGTTCCCGCTGTCCGGATCGACCGGGGCCTGGAAGCCGTTCGGTACGGTGGCGACCTGAGCGCAGGTCTCCGACAGTCCGTAGCCCTGACCGACATAGATCTTCGCGCGGTCCTCGAACTTCTTGACCAGCCCCTCCGGCAGGGGAGCCCCGCCGGACATCATCGACTTGAACGAGGCGAACTTGGCCGGGTCGAAGTCCGGATGCGCCATCAGGGCGGTGTAGACCGTGGCGGGCCCGGCCATATAGGCAGGTTTCTCCGCAGCACACAGGGCGATGAACGAACCGGGCTCGAACCGGTAGTTGAGGATGAGTCGCGCGCCACCGGCGACCGCGGCGAGGAATTGGCAGATGAAGCCGGTGATGTGGAACAGCGGGGCAAGGGTGAGATAGCCGTCGCCGGGGCCGAGCACGGGGTTGCGCAGACAGTAGCGCGAATTGCTCGAGATGTTCGCATGTGTCGCCGCCGCGCCCTTCGACCGTCCCGAGGTGCCCGAGGTGTAGGCGATGAGAGCGAGGTCGGACGGTGTGGGGGAGTATGGTGTGAATTCGGTGTCGAGGTTGTCGTCGACGACAGTCGCGAAATCGGGCAGATCGGGGATCTCGGGAAGCTCAGCGAACATTGAGAAGATCGCGTCCGGACCGTGCTTCTGGAAACTGCGATCGTCGCTGAGGACGACGAGCGGCAGACCGCTGGCATAGTCCTTGACCCGATCGAGATAGGCGGCCTTCGACACGATGAGTCCGCTGATCTCCGAGTCCGCGAAGATGTGTTCGAGTTCGCCGCGATACATCGGATTGAGCGGCACCACGGCTCCGCCTGCCTTCCAGGTGGCATAGGTCGCGATGACGAAGGCCGGGGTGTTCTGGTCGTAGATGCCCACACGAGCCCCGGGTGCGATTCCGCGGGAGGAGAGGAACGCCGCGAACGCCGTCGTCCACCGATCGAATTCGGCCCAGGTCAGTCGGAAGCCGTAGTAGGTGAAGGCCTCTTCGTCACCGCGAGCAGCGACGGTCGCGGCAAGATCCGCAAGCGGCGTCGAGTCGGGCAGGACATAGGGCTCGTGTGCGAGATCGCCCAGTGTCGTGATCCAGGGGCGAGTGTCATACCAGCTGTTCGTCATCGAACATCCTTTCGCAGGCAGTACCGGACCCGCACAGATCGCTGCGGGTCCGGTGGGGTCTCACTGTATCGCGGAGAAGACGACCTCAACCACGATATTTCTTGATCTCATTGCGGGCGATGGAACGTTTGTGCACCTCATCCGGCCCATCGGCCAGACGCAGAGTGCGCATATGCGCCCACATCCGAGCAAGCGGGAAGTCCTCGGTGACTCCGCCGCCGCCGTGGACCTGAACAGCCCGATCGATGACCTTCAGCGCCATCGTCGGTGCGACCACCTTGATTTCGGCGATCTCGTTCTTCGCCACCTTGTTGCCGTACTTGTCCATCATGTCCGCGGCATGCAAAGTCAGCAGGCGGGCCTGATCGATCTCGATCCGGGATTCGGCGATCCAGTCCTGGATGTTCGAACGGCTTGACAGCTTCTCACCGAAGGTCACACGTGATTCGGCGCGCCCGACCATGAGCTCGAGTGCCCGCTCGGCGGCTCCAATGGCGCGCATGCAGTGGTGGATGCGGCCCGGGCCCAGCCGTGCCTGACTGATGGCGAAGCCTTCGCCCTCACCTTTGAGGATGTCTTTGAACGGCACAAGCACGTTCTCGAACACGATCTCAGCATGACCCTCCCGATCTGCGTAGCCGTACACGGGTAAATTGCGCACGACTGTGACACCCGGGGCATCGATGGGCACGACGAGCATCGACTGCTGCCGGTGCACTTCAGCGCTGGGGTCGGTCTTGCCCATGACGATGAGCACCCGACAGTTCGGGTGCATCGCGTTCGAGGCGAACCATTTGCGGCCGTTGAGGACGAAGCCGTCATCGGTGCGTTCCATGCTCATCTCGACGTTGGTCGCATCGGAGCTGGCCACAGCCGGTTCGGTCATCGCGAAGGCCGAAGCGATCTTTCCCTCAAGCAGGGGACGGAGGTACTTCTCCTTGTGCTCATCGGTGCCGAAGACCGTGAAGACCTCCATATTGCCCGTATCCGGAGCGTTGCAGTTGATCGCTTCAGGGGCGATCTCCATGCTGCGGCCGGTGATCTCGGCCAGCGGAGCGTATTCGAGGTTCGTCAGGCCCGGACCCCATTCCGGGTGCGGGTGGAAGAGGTTCCACAAGCCCTGCTTCTTCGCTTCGGCCTTGAGATCTTCGAGGATCTGGGGCTGCGTGTGGGGGCTGGCCGCCGCGGCCATCTGCTCAGAGTAGATCGGCTCGGCCGGGTAGACGAAATCGTCCATGAACGCGTTGAGGCGCTCCTGATACTCGCGTCCGCGTTCGCTGATTTCCAACACGTGGGCTCCTTGTCTCTCGGTGGATCTCACACAGCTGTGAGGTTCGGTCTCAGTCGGGCCTGGCTCGGTGGCGAGGCTCCTGGTCACGTTTCGTTGAGTCGGGTTTGGTAGCGGGACATTCCGCGCAGCCAGCGGTCGTAGTCGGTGCATTTCATCCGGTACATCTCGAGGACTTCGGGATGCGGCAGGATGAGGAACTGCTCGTGCTCGACGGCGTCGAGGACGATGGTGGCCACCTCGGCGGGTTCCAGGACGATTCCGGCCGAGGTCACAGCCCTCTGCGCAGCACCTCCGTCGGAACCGGCATCGTCGAGCAAATTCGTGTTGACGCCCATCGGGCAGATCACCGAGGCGCGGATTCCATCGTCGCGGTAGGTCATGGCCAACCATTCGGCGAAACCGACCGATGCGTGCTTGGTCACCGAATACGCGGCCGATCCGATCTGCGTGAGCAGGCCCGCCGCCGAGGCGGTGGCAACGAAATATCCGGAACCGGCTGCCCGCCAGCGGGGGACGAGCGCTTGGGCCGCGCGGATATGAGCGCGCATATTGACGTCGATGATCGCGTCCCAGTCCGCGTCAGTCTCCCCGAGCATCGCCGGACCGATGATCCCGGCATTGGCGAAGTACAGATCGATCCCGCCGAGGCGGTCGTCGGCGAAGTCGATGAGCGCACCGATTCCGTTCACCGAGGATACGTCCCCAATCCACGCGGAGGCGGAGGCACCAAGTGCAGCGGCAGTGTCGCTGACATCGGGGGAGAGATCGGCAAGGACGACTGCTGCTCCGCGGTCGATGAGTTCGGCGGCCAATGCGGCACCGATCCCTCCTGCGGCCCCGGTGACCACTGCACGCCTGCCGTTCAGCGTCGAGGTCATGATCTCTCCAGCAGGTCGAGCGCCTGACGGGCCAGCTCTTCGACACCGGCACCGGCCTCCTCAGGGTCGATATCGAGGTCACCCATCTTCCCGGTCGCCAGGCGAGTGTAGACGCCTTCACGAATACAGGCGAGCTTCCATATCGCAAACGCCGAATAGTAGCCGACATCGTGGACTTCGTGACCGCTGGCTTCCTGATAGCGGTCGATGAGTTCGTCTGCGGTGGGGAATCCGTCGTCGGTCTGGGGCACCCAGATGCTTGTGTACTCTTCGGGAACGGTGAGCATGGCGACGAAATAGCCGAGGTCGGTGAGCACCTCGCCGATGGCTGTCAGCTCCCAGTCGACTACGGCGTTGACCGCCCCAGAGGGCGCAAAGATCATATTGTTCGGTTTGAAGTCACCGTGCGCGATTCCCACGGGTGAGCCCGCCGGGTCGGGCATCGCCTCCAGGAGCACATCGTGGACCTCGTGGATGATCGGGGTCTCGCGCATCGCGATCGCCTCGACCTGACCGATCCACCGGCGCAGCTGTCGGTCAATGAGTCCGCCGGGCCTGCGCAGGTCGTCCAATCCGACGGCATCGACGTCGACGGAATGGATGGCCGCCAGCGCGTCGACCATGCCGAAAGCGCAGTCGCGGCGGTTTTCGGCAGGGATGGATTCCCACTCTGCGGGGGTGTTGATGGGGAATCCGGGGCAGTGGTCCATGAACACGAACGGCACGTCAAGGATCTCGGGGTCATCGACGATATCGAGGACGGTCGGCACCGGGACACTGCTGTCGTTGAGTGCTGCCATGATCCGCCCCTCGCGGGCGACGTTGTGCGCACTGCCGCCCTCGTGGCCCAAGGGCGGACGACGCAGGACCCACCGCGGACTGCCGTCGACGACGATGGTGAACGTGAGATTCGAGCGACCGACCGATATCACGTCGACGTCGAAATCGGTGATCCCGAATTTCCGCTCGATCCATCTCCCGATGCTGTCCGCATCGAATCCTGCCGGTGCTTGTGTCATCCTTGACCTTCCCGAGTGAACAATCGTTCAGTAGAGTTCACAGTATTCATCCCAAGCAGGGGAGTCAAGCTGTGAAAGTGACCACGGTCATAGTCCCTCGATGTGATAGAGGTGTGATGACCGCCGAGACCGGAGCCGATCGGCTCCGTGTGAACCAAAACGTTAGTGAGGAAGCCATGAAAGCCATTCGCGTCACTGCTCTGACCGGTCCCGACGATGTGGAGCACCTTGATGTGGAGCGCCCGGTCCCGGGGTCGGGGCAGGTGCTCATCAAGGTCGCGTATGCCGGAGTGACGTTCCCCGAAGTGCTGCAGACCCGTGGGATGTACCAGGTCAAGCACGACCTGCCCTTCACTCTGGGGTCCGAGGCTTCGGGAGTCGTCACCGAGGTGGGGCCGGACTCCCGTTACTCCGTCGGTGACCGTGTCGCCGCGATCACCGGGAAGGGCACTTTCGCCGAATATCTCATCGCCGATGACGAATCCGCTGTGAAGGTCCCGGACTCGGTCTCTCTGGCCGCCGCCGCGGGAATGCCGATGAACGTGCTCACCGCTGACTTCGCACTGCGTCTGCGCGCGAATGCCCAGCCGGGCCAGAGCCTCCTCGTCCACGGTGCCGCAGGCGGACTCGGTTCGGCCGCCGTGCAGTTGGGCTTGGCCATGGGACTCGAGGCCATCGCCGTCGTCTCGACCCAGGCGAAGGCCGAAGCGGTGCGGGAGCTCGGTGCGACGCACGTCGTCTTTGCCGACGACTTCAAAGACGCCACGAAGGAGATCTATCCGGGCGGCGTCGACTTCGTCTTCGACCCAGTCGGGGGAGACCGCTTCACCGACTCGACGCGAGTGCTCGCTCCGTTCGGTCGTCTCCTCGTTCTCGGTTTCACCGCCGGAGAGATCCCTTCGATCAAGGTCAACCGACTGCTGCTGAAGAACATCTCCGTCGACGGAGTCGCCTGGGGTGCGGCGACATGGGGTCACTCGAGCTATATCCACGAGCAGTGGGAGGCCGTTCTCGACCACGTCGCCGCAGGCAGTCTGAATCCGCGCATCCACGCGAACTATCCTCTGGCCGAGGCCTCCTCGGCGATCAATGAACTCGACGAACGCTCCGTGATGGGCAAGGTCCTCATCGAGGTCGCCGGAGAGTAGCTCGCTCTACTTCTTGCGATGGCGCTTGGCGATATCCCGTCCGATGAGTTCCTTCATCACTTCGTTCGCTCCGCCGAAGATCGCTTGGATGCGGTTGTCCTTGAAGACGCGGGCGATGGGGAATTCGAGCATGTAGCCGTAGCCGCCGAAGAGCTGCAGACAGCGATTGACGACCTCGATCTCGAGATCCGAACCCAGATACTTCGCCTTCGCAGCGTCGACCGCGGTGAGGTCTCCGTCATTGAGTGCCAGCGCGCACCGGTCGACGAACGCCTCCAGCGCATCGACGCGGGTCTCGAGCTCGGCGAGTTCGAAACGGGTGTTCTGGAAATCGCCGATGGTCTGCCCGAAGGCAGGGCGGTCGAAGACGTATTCGACCGTCCACTCCAGCGCCGCCCGCGCCGATGCCAGAGTCCCCGACCCGATGAGGAGGCGCTCAGTGGGGAGATTGACCATGAGGTGGATGAACCCCTGGTCGAGTTCGCCGAGGAGGGCATCGGCGGGCACCCGGACGTCAGAGAACGAGAGTTCGGCGGTGTCTTGGGCATCCATACCGAGCTTTCTGAGTTTGCGGCCCTTCTCGAAGCCGTGTGTGCCGGCGTCGACAATGAACAGCGAGGTGCCCTGAGCGGCCTTGGCTTCCGGGTTCGTGCGGGCGACGACGATGACGAAATCGCAGTGTATGCCGTTGGTGATGAAGGTCTTCGCGCCGTTGATGACCCACTCGTCGCCGTCGCGGACTGCCTTCGTGGTGATGCTCTGCAGATCCGAGCCGGCATCCGGCTCTGTCATGGCGATCGCGCCGATCATATCGCCCGAGGTCAGCCCCATCAGGTACTTCTCTTTCTGGGCCTGAGTGCCCAGCTTCATCAGGTAGCCGGGAACGATGCCGTCGGAGACGCCCCAGCCGCTCGTGGCTGCACCGACCCCACGGCGAGCGACCTCTTCGGCCCGCACCATCTCGAACCGGAAGTCAGAGACACCGCCTCCGCCGAACTCCTCTGGGATGGCCAGGCCGATGATGCCTGACTGCGCCGCCTTGCGCCACATCTCCCGATCGACGAGATGGTTCTCATCCCATTCATCGAAGTGGGGCACGACTTCACGATCGAGGAAGGCTCCGACCGAGCCCCGGAATGCTTCGTGATCTTCGTTGTACAGATTCCTCTTCACCGAATGTGTCCTCTTCTGAAGCGGCGGTCGCCGTGTGGCGGGCCGGAGTGCCGGTCATCGGACCGGGGCGAATGTGTGGCCCCCGTCACTGATCATGCGTTCAGTCTGGCAGCCTCGTGAAAAACAGTCAATGCAGACTGGAAGTGTGAGATAGTCGGAAGGGAATCGAGTACTGCCGTAAGATCACGGCTTCGAACAGAGCCTGCGCCGATCATGACGGAAAGGGAACTGATGGATGTCAGCAGTCAGTCGGAGCGGACCGCGCTGTCGCGCGAGCTCATCCTCGACGCCACGATCGAGTGCCTGCTGAGTGAAGGCTATTCTGCGACGACGACGGTGAGAGTCCAGTCGATCGCGGGAGTCAGCAGGGGGCGTCTGCTCCACCACTTCCCGTCGAAGCAGGATCTGCTCACGGCCGCGGTCAGCCGCCTCGGCGAGCAGAGACTCAGCCGGCGACTGGAGGACCAGGACGATGACTTCGGCCGCATGCTGGAATCGGAGCGGCCCGCAGCTGACGATGTCGAGGCACGCAGCGATTGGGCGATCCGGACCCTGTGGACCGGTCTGATGCATGGCAGCTTCTTCTCCGCCCTCGAACTGTGGACGGCTTCGCGCACCGATGACGAATTGGCCGCGAACATTCGTGAGCACGAGAAGTTCGTCCTCGACCGAGTCAGAGACAACGCCCGTGAGCTCTTCGGCCCGATCATCACTGAAGGCCCGGAATTCGACGATGTATTCACGATGATCTTCGCCAGCATGCGCGGAATGGCTGTGACCTACACCTTCTCCCGGCGGGACTCGCATTGGGAGCCGATGCTCGCCACCTGGCAGCGGACCGCACGAACGCTGTTGTTGAGTGCGGCTCCGGACTGACCCCGGCGGCACAGAGAATCACCGACTCTGCAGGACGAGAGTTCGTCCGGCGGAGTCGGTGGTCTGTCTCCGTCACCGGGCCCGCATCAGTCGCCTGGGCCCGGTTCGAGCGCGGGGTGGGTCATTTGGTGTCGCCGACGAGCTCGGATTCGTCGAGGACGACGTCAGCGCCGGTCTCGGGAAGGCCGCAGCCGCGCAGCGAAGCACCATTCGTCTCCTTCATGAAGATCGTGGCGACGAAGCCGATCACACATGCGGCCATGACGAGATAGGCGGGAACGATGGTGTTGCCCGTCGCCCCGATGAGGCCATCGCTGATCGACGGAGCGGTACCGCCGAACAGAGCGGTCGAGACGTTGTACGAGATCGCGAAGCCTGCGAAGCGAACCGGCCCGGGGAACATCGCCGGGAAGGTCGCCGAAATCGTCGAGATCTGCGGAATGTAGAGGACTCCGAGGACGGCCAGGCCGATGAGCGCCCAGACGAAGCCGTTGGCCATGAGCATGAACATCGGGATCGCGGCGACGAAGAGTCCGATGAGAGAGAAGTACCAGACGGGCTTGCGTCCCACCTTGTCCGAGAGCATGCCGCCGAACGGGATGAGGAGCATCATGAACGCCTGAGCAAGGAACATGACGGTCAGCGAGGCGTTCGGGCTCATGCCGACCGGGTCCTGCAGGTAGGTGGGCATATAAGACAGCAGCGTGTAGTTGACGACATTGACCGCCACGACCATGCCGCCGAGGATGAGCAGCTGCTTCCAGTGGTCGGTGAAAAGGGTTCGGAAGACTTCCTTGACTGTCTTGTCCTGTCCGCCGTTGTCGAGCTCCTCATAGACAGGCGACTCGTCGAGCTGATTCCGCAGGTAGAGGCCGACAACGCCGAGGACGCCGGCGAAGACGAACGGAATCCTCCATGCCCAATCCGTCATCGTCTCTTCTCCGAGACCCAGCTGGAGGAGGAGGACGAACAGCGAGCCGGCGGCCATTCCTGCCAGAGTGCCGAACTCGAGGAAGCTGCCGAAGAATCCGCGGCGGTTGTCGGGGGCATATTCGGCCATGAAGGTCGCGGCGCCACCGTATTCACCGCCCGAGGAGAAGCCCTGAATGACTCGGAGCAGAACGAGAATGATGGGTGCGGCGACGCCGATCGTGGCGTAGGACGGCAACAGGGCGATGCAGAAGGTCGAGCCGGCCATGAGCAGAATCGTCAGCGCCAATACGCGCTTGCGACCGAGGCGATCGCCCATCGGACCCCAGACGATGCCGCCGAGAGGGCGGAAGATGAACGACACGGCGAAGACCAGCAGCGCCATGAGCTTTGCGTGGTCGCCGGGGAAGAAGTGCTGGGCGAGGTAGGTGACCGAGACGGCGTAGAGGCCGTAGTCGAACCATTCGGTCGCATTGCCCAGCGCCGAGGCGGCGACGGCTTTACGGACGGTCTTGAGATCGGGTTCGGTCGGGGATGTCGGTGATGCGGATCCTGAGGTATTGGGGATGCTCATGAATTCCTCCACTCATGCGGATCACTGTCGAAGTGATCCTTCTTTGGAACGGAAGCCACGTTACGAGCCCGCGCTCAGCTTCTCAATCGACAATGTGTGTCAAATCGGCGGCGTGTCTTAACTGAATTATTCGACTGCGACATGTCTGACCAGGGGATATGATCTTTTCGGTCGGATTTGAAACGGCAAGCTCTCTTCACAGGGAACAGTGAAGTTATCGTTATGGAAATCCGGTTGACAGAAGATTCGATCAATGACCGAATTTGTCTGAACGTTTCCGAGGGGTATGGTTCTCGTTCGCGCGGAACGACGCAGTTCTCAACGTTGCGGGCCACACAGTGCACGGCTCAGCTCCGCGCGTGTTCCCCGTATTCGTCGATCCATGTCCAGCCGGCCGGAAGCGGTGCCCAAGCGGTGACCTCACGACCGTACTTTGAGCTGTCGGCCAATACGAGGACTTGGTCTGCGCGCTCGGCGATGAGCTCCTTCGTGCGCGCCTCGTCGAGGCTCGGTTCCCCGAGTCCTTGAGCCGAGTCGACCGCATCGGCACCGAGGAATGCGATATCGACATGGATGCGCGACAGCGCATGATCGGACAGTGCACCGGTGGTTCCGTGGGACAGAGTCGAGACCTCACCGCCGACCATGATCACTTTGGGGCCGTCGGGATGGGCCAAAGCCAGCGCGATTTCGAGGCCGCGGGTGAAGACGGTGAGCTCTCTGCGGTCCCTGATCCGCTCGGCCAGGCGCACGGTCGTCGAGCCGGCGTCGAGGAACACAGTGCGCACTCGGGCATCGTCGAGCCGTTCGAGAGCTCGAGCGGCGATGGCATCCTTCGCTTCGGCCTGCTGTTCCATCCGCTCGCCCAACGGCGGTTCGACATAGCCGGGCGCGGCGGCTCCGCCGATGGTGCGGATGATCTCGCCGTCAGCTGCGAGCTCACGTAGGTCGCGGCGGATCGTCGATTCCGAGGTCTCGAGTTCCCCGGCCAGGCGCGGGATGCTCCACGAACCGGTCTTGAGCAGGCCGAGAATGGCTTCGCGGCGTCGCTGCGTACCCGATCGGATCGCCATCTGTCTTCCTCTCCTTCGGCACGGGGCCGACCGCAGCGATCCACGCTGCGGTCAGGCATGTTCCTCAGCCTACTGTTGCAGGTACTCGGCGCGGATGCCGTCGGCGAACGGAGCGTATCCGATGGCGGCGCGGTACGCCGAGCGCATGGTGCCGGCATCGGCGATACCCTGACCGGCGATGTCGAAAGCGGTGCCGTGATCGACCGAGGTCCGCAGGATCGGCAGACCCACGGTGACGGAGATCGTGCCGTCGAAGTCGAAGGTCTTCGAAGCGATGTGACCCTGATCGTGGTACTGGGAGAGGATCCCGTCGTACCGTCCGGTCAGTCCCTGGTGGAAGACGGAATCGGCCGGGATCGGTCCGGCCACCTCGAAGGCGGCTTCGGCATTGACCTGCTCGACGGCGGGGCGGAGGATCTCGATCTCCTCGTCGCCGAATGCCCCGTTCTCGCCACCGTGGGGGTTGAGTGCGGCGACCGCCAACCTCGGCGAGGTCACACCGTAGAGCTGCAGGGCGCGGTGGGCGCGTTGGATGGAGTCGATCTGGGTGTCGACGGTGAGGGCGTCGATGGCCTTGCGCAGGGACATGTGGCGCGTGGCGAAGAAGATCTGGAGTTTGTGGCCGGGGACCTTCGTGTTCTCGACGACGAACATCGTGTCCTGCTTCGTCACACCGGTCAGCTCACCGAGCATCTCCGTGTGTCCGAGGTGCTCCGAGCCCGCCTTCCACACGGCTTCCTTGTTGATGGGACCGGTGACGATGCCGGCGATCTGCCGATCCATGGCGGCCTTCGTGGCGACCTCGATCGCGGTGACCGAGGCTTGCCCGGCGCGAGCGTCGACGACGCCCCATTCGGGCAGGTCGTTACCGAGCACGCCGATATCGAAGACGTCGATGACGCCCTCGCCGGCGGACGGGGTCGACCAGTCGGTGATCGCGCGGAGTTCGACGTCGAGGCCGAGGACGTCGACGGCGCGCTTCATCACGGACAGGTCGGCGACGGCGACGCCGTGCTGGTCGTCGCGACCGGCGAATTCGGAGAGCACCTGGGCGGTGATCTCCGGTCCGATGCCGACGGGGTCTCCGACGGTGACGGCGAGTACGGGTGCGGTCATGGGCTTCTCCTCAGTGGATGGATGAAAGGGATGGACAGGATGGACCGCCGGTCAGCCTCGGCTGCGTGCGGCGTGGTTGAGGTGGTCGAAGCAGAGAGCGGCCGTACCAGCGTCACCGATCAGACCGCCCTTCGTCACGATCGGCAGTCCCGCGGCGCGTCCTCCGGCGATTCTGCCGCCGACGGCGAGCGGGATGATCTCGGCGTCGATCTCCATACCGAGGGCATCGAGTCCCGACAGGACGGCGGCGGTGACATCACCGCCGGTGGAGTAGAGGCCGGCGACGTCGACCCTCTCCATCACTTCGGCGGTGATCATCGCCAGTCGCCGGGGGATGAGCTCGGAGGCTTCGGCGGTGAGCTCGCGCAGATCGTAAGCGTCGAGGACGGTGGCGATGACGATCGCTCTCGCCGAGGCGACCTGGCAGACCGCGCGGACCGTGGCCTCGACATCGGGCAGGCCCTCGGCATCGATTTCGACGCGCATGACGTGGATGTCAGGGTCCTCGGCCAGAGCGGCCAGTTGGGTGCGGGTGACCTCGGTGGCCGATCCGGAGACCCCGAGCAGGATGCTTCGGGGTCGGGTGGGCAGGAAGGCGCGGGCCAGGGACATGCTGCCGGGTCCTGGGTCGATGGCCACCCAGTCGAGGAGTTCGGATCCGGTCTCCGCCGCCTCACGAGTGAGGTCTGCGATGACGGCGGTGATGCGGTCGATGTGGTCGAGAGTGAGCGCGTCGGCGACGATGACATCGGCACCGGAGACGATGCCGGAGAGCACCTCGGCACGGATCGCCTCCGAGCCGGCCAGCACCGTCGAGATGTCGATCGTGTGGCAGGTCAGTCCGGTTCCCGAGGCGAGGATCGTCGCCACCTCGGAGGTGGTCATGGGGGAGCGTACATCGTGAGCCAGTTCCGTGTCCTCGAGCAGGCGGCCGTTGAGCAGCTGCCGACCGCCGACGGTGACCCGGCCGGAGCTCGGGAAGGCGGGCACGCAGAGGCCGAGCACCCGGGTCGGGGCCGCGGCCACATCTTCGGAGCCGGAACCACCGGCCGAGACCAGGATGGCACGGGCTCGCAGCGCCGCCTCGGCGGTGGCACCGACATTCCCGCGCAATGTCGTGTCGATGCGGCACGCGAGCAGGTCGACGTCACCGGCGGCCGCGACGATGGATGCGGTGATCGCCGCCGCCTCGGCCGACGGCAGGTGACGGCTGTTCGCGTTGACGACGATCGCGTCGTAGGCATCGAGGGCCGCGCCCAGCGACGACTGATCGTCGGCACCGGTGACGGTCATGGTCTTCAGTCCCGCCTCGGCGAAGAGTGCACCGCAGGCGTTGCCGCCGGTGAGGTCGTCGGCGATGATGAGGATCCGCGGACTCGGCTCCGCGGCTTCGGTCACGCTCATACGACCAAGTCGAGCACGAACAGCAGAGGAATGGAACCGGCCCACACGGCCGTCGTGATGCCCGACCAGCCCTTGATGGCATTGATGCCGTCGAGGCCGGTGAAGCGGGTGACGACCCAGAAGTACGAGTCGTTGAAGTAGGAGAAGACCATCGAACCGGCGGTGCAGGCCATCACCGCGACCAGCGGATCGAGTCCGAGCGGGGCGATGAGCGGAGCTGTCACCGAGGCGGCGGTGATCATCGCGACCGTGCCCGATCCCTGCGCGATGCGTACCAGCGTGGCGATGATGAAGGGCACGAGGAGCGCAGGCAGGCTGATCGAGGCGATCGCCTCGGCGAGGGCATCGCCGACGCCGGATTCGGTGAGGACCATGCCGAACGCTCCGCCGGCACCTGTGATGAGCAGGATGAGGCCCGCCGAGGCGGCTCCGTCGGCGAGCCAGCTCTGCACCTGGCTGCGTGGGGTCACGCGCGGCAGGAGGGTGTAGACGGCGAGGATGAGGCCGATGATGAGAGCGACGACGGGGTTGCCGAGGAACGCGAGCGGAGCGACCCAGGATGAGGGTTCGTATTCGTCGCCGGAAAGTGCGCCCTGTGCGTTCTTGTCGATGGCCGTGGACACGGTGTTCGCGACGATGAGCAGCAGCGGGACGATGAGCGGGAGGAAGCCGAGGAAGGCTCCGGGCTTCTTCGCCGAGGTTGTCTCATCGTCTTCGGTGATCGTGTCGACGGCTCCGCCTTCGGTGCGGGAGCCTCCAGAGCGCGCCGAGGCGGCGGTGACCGATCCGTACACGTCGTGTTTGACGGCGGTGTTGAGGACGGGTTCGAGCTTCGGCCCGATCCACCGGGCGTAGATGACGACGACGGGCAGGAGGATGACGGTGAAGATGAGCCCGGTGAGGATGACGGCGCCGATGTCCGCGCCGAGGATGCCGGTGGCGGCCAAGGGGCCCGGGGTCGGCGGCACCATGTGGTGGGTCAGCGTCATGCCGCAGCCCAGCGCGAGGGCGAGGGTGACATAGCCGCCGCGCTTGACGCGGGCGATCGAGCGGGCCAGCGGGTTCATGATGACGTAGCCGGAGTCGCAGAAGACCGGGATGGAGACGAGAGAGCCGACGGTACCCATCGCCCAAGGCTCGCGACCTTGGCCGAAGGCGCGGAGGAAGGCTCGGGCGAGGGAGTCCGCGGCCCCGGAGACTTCGAGGATCTTGCCGATTCCCACGCCGAGGCCGATGACGATGCCGATGCTGGCCAGGGTGTTTCCGAAGCCGGTGGTGATCGCATCGACGAGTGAGAGCAGGTCCTGACCGGCGACGATGCCGGTGACGACGGATGCGACCAACAGGGCGATGAAGGCGTCGAGCCGGGTCGCGAGCACGATGACGACGATCGTCGCGATCCCGGCTGCGAGCGCCAGGATGAGTTGCAGATCCATGAGATCCTCCGCAGTGAGGCCGACTCGTAGGCGAGCCGGGGCCGACTCGATGAGCCGGTGTGGATGTGAGCTGGCTGTGAAGTTGAACAGTATGAGCAAGTATGTGTCATAACTGCGCAGTTATGCAATGTTGAATGTAGATGCGCTCCACCTGGCTAGGCGAATGCGCAGAGGGGCACTGTCCGGATAGGCTTCGTTTCGAGGGCGCGGGGACTGCAGCGCGCGGCTCTGACCTCGAACCGCTCGCACTCGGCGAGGCCGGATAGTCGAGA
This sequence comes from Brevibacterium sp. S22, assembly GCF_004745485.1. Classification (GTDB taxonomy): domain Bacteria; phylum Actinomycetota; class Actinomycetes; order Actinomycetales; family Brevibacteriaceae; genus Brevibacterium. The sequence continues at coordinate 373,588 of NZ_RHFG01000001.1, read as the reverse complement.
GGAGGCCGTCGCCGATGGCATGGAGTACTCGTGAGCTGGCAGATCTGGCCGGTACGACGGTCAAGACTGTGCGGCACTATCACGGTCGCGGACTGCTGGCCGCGCCGGAACGCACCGCGAACGGCTACAAGCAGTACCGCACCGAGCACCTTGTGCGGCTGCTGCAGATCAGACGGCTGAGTGAACTCGGCTTCTCGCTCAACCAGATCCGTGACTTCGATTCGGCGTTCGACATCGATGGCACCGGATCGCCGAAGCAGGTCGAGGCCGCGGAAGGGATACGTTCGACCCTGGCGGCGCTCGATGAGGAGTTGGCCGCAGACATCGCTCGCCGACAGCAGATGCGCGACGATATCGCCGCCATATTCGAGCATGGGACTGCCGTGGACCTTCCGAGAGGATTCGGAGCCGTCAGAGGCGCTCTCACCGAAGCGGATCGAGGGCTGCTGCTCGTCTATTCCCAAGTCCTCGACGTAGAGTCGATCGCCTCGCTGAGAGCGATGCTCGCCGAAGTGAACTCGACCGAGGCATCTCGAGAATTTCAAGTCCTCCCCGCGGACGCTGACGATGAGACTCGCAGGGAGCTGGCTCGGCGCTATGCTCCGCAGGTCAGGGCCATCGCTGAGAAATGCGGATGGACAGACCGGCTCGGGGAGGTGCCTCATCGCAGACGTCGACATCTGGAGGAGACGATCGGCGCGGCTATGGTCCAGCTCTACAATCGCGCCCAGATCGACGTGCTGGTGCGGGTCGAGGAGATCAATGGGGCATCGGGCGAGGGTCGAACACCGAGCGAATCCGAGGAAAGTTCCGAATGGGCCCTTGACCCTGCCCTTAGGGCACGGTTTTGGCTGAGGGTGTCAAAGAAGTCGGAGTTCTACGGAAGGACCGAGTCATGCAACTCCCGATCGACACCTCAGACAACGTTCCCGACAGCGGGGCAAAGCCTATCGACGATCACACTCAGGGTCGCCCGCATGTGGGTGCGAGTGACGATGCGACATCCGTCGACGGTGCCGGACCTCGAGCCGCATCGCGGCTCGGCTGGTCGGAGATGATCGTCGGCCTCATCGCCTATGGACTTGCCTTCGGGGCGGTTTTCCTCATCCTCAAGGTTATCCCGGACGAACTCTCCGTGCTGGGCGGCGTCATTGCGCTTGCGCTGTCCGGGATCATGGGACTGGCCGCATTCGCCGCCGCCTATGCGATCAAGCGTCGCGGACTCGCGGCCTTCGGGCTGCGAAAGGCGTCCTGGAAGTCACTTCTCCTCGGTGCCGGACTCGGCGTGGTCTGCTGCGTTTCGGGCCGTGGGTCGGCATCATCGTCAGCGCAGCGATCTTCGCTCTCGCTCACGGAATCAACCCCGTCCTGCCTGTTGCGTTCATTGTCGGAATCGTCAACGGAATTCTGTTCCACCGGACCGGTTCGGTCTGGCCGGGAGTCGTCGTCCATGCCTTCAACAATGCCTTTGCGGCGTTCGTCCCCGTGGTTCTCGCTGCTTTGCTGGGCTGATGGCGGATAGTGAAGAGACCGGAATCCCGGCCGGACTCGAGAGTCCGGCCGGGATTCCGTAGTGCGTGCCGTTCCGTTTGGTGGGTCAGTGCCATTCCGCAGCCCAAGGCCAGGGAGTCAGCGGAGGACCCTTCCCGTCCTGCTTCTGATGTGTGGTTGGAGTCCTGCTCAGGCGCGCGGGTCGACGATGATCTTCACATGCTGTTCGTTGTTGTCGATCAGTTCGTCGAAGCCTCCTGTGATGAGGTCATCGAGGCCGATCCGCGCGGTGATGAAGGCGGACAGGTCGAGTTCCTCGCTGCCGGCCAGCGCGATCGTCGCCGGGTGGTCGCCCGAGTAGCCGATGGTGCCGCGCAGGTCGATCTCTTTGAGCACGAGCTTCGGCATGTCGACCTCGGGCTTGTGGCCCCAGATCGAGACATTGACGATGACTCCGCCTGGGCGAACGGCGTCGAGCAGCATGTCGAGGACGACCGGCACCGACGAGCATTCGAATCCGACATCGGCGCCGTGGCCGTCGGTGCGCTGCCGCACCGCCTCGGCGACGTCCCCGTCCCTGGGGTCGAACACCTCGTCGGCGACTCCGGTCGAGAGGGCCTTGGCTTTGCGAGCCTCGGAGAGTTCGGAGATGAAGACCGTCAGCCCTTCGGCCTTGAGCACCGCGGCGGTGAGGAGGCCGATCGGCCCGGCGCCGCCGACGACGGCGACCTGCCCGGCCTGTGCCTCCGAGCGGACGTAGGCGTGGTGAGCCACAGAGAGGGGTTCGATGAGGGCGGCCTCGTCGAGGGGGATATCGCCGATCGGGTGGACCCAGCGGCGTTGGACGACGATCTTCTCAGCCAGTCCGCCGCCGCGTCCGCCGAGTCCGATGAAGTTCATGTCTTTCGACAACTGGTAACTCTGGCCGATGCTCGTGTCCACGTCATCGGCGATGATGTAGGGCTCGACGACGACGTTCGCTCCGACCTCGAGGTCCGTGACACCCTCGCCGAGGGCGGTGATCGTGCCGGAGAACTCGTGGCCCATCGTGATCGGGGCTTCCTCTCCGGAGATCGGGTGGGGGTGTCCGGCCGGTGGGACGAAGATCGGGCCCTCGAGGTATTCGTGCAGGTCGGTGCCGCAGATGCCACACCAGGCGACGTCGATGGCAACGGTGCCGGGCAGGAGTTCGGGCTCTGGAATGTCTTCGATCCGGATGTCTTTGCGTGCGTGGAATCGTGCTGCTCTCATGGCGCGTCCTTTCATGGGGCTTGTCTGTGGCGTTCGGCGTTCTTCGACGTTAAAGCGCCCGTGGTGCGAGAGCCAGGGTTGCACAGGATTGCACGTGAGGGGCATCACCGTTGATTTGTACCCCCTGGGGGTATAGTTTCGAGGCATGGACAAACGGCGGAATAATCGGCATCACGGGAACCGGCCTGCAGAGACGGGCCACTCCGAACACGCTGGGGCGATGGAACCCACCGATCACGCTCATCACGACCATGGCGGGCACGAGGGGTACGCGGGCCATTCGAACCACGCGGGTCATGCCGGCCATGGGGGTCACGTCACACAGTTCCGGCACCTGTTCTGGATCATGCTCGTCATCGCCGTGCCCGTCATCGCCTTCAGCCCGATGTTCGGCCACCTCCTCGGATATGAGGTCCCCGAAGGCGGCGTCCTCGGTGCGCTCCGATGGCTCTCGCCGATCCTCGGCACCGTCATGTACATCTGGGGCGGCAAGCCGTTCCTGACCGGCGGCTTCGACGAGATCAAGGGCCGCAGTCCGGGCATGATGCTGCTCATCGCCTTGGCGATCACGGTCGCCTTCATCTCCTCCTGGGGTTCGTCGTTGGGACTGCTCGACCCGCAGCTCGACTTCTGGTGGGAGCTGGCGCTGCTGGTCGTGATCATGCTCGCCGGTCACTGGATGGAGATGCGGTCGCTGGCGCAGACCACCTCGGCGCTGGATGGCCTCGCCGCACTGCTGCCTGATGAGGCAGAGAAGATCGTCGACGGAGAGGCAGTGAGCGTCGACCCGGCGGGCCTCGTCGTCGGCGACATCGTCCTCGTTCGTCCCGGCTCTACGGTTCCCGCTGACGGTCGCATCATCGACGGCTCAGCCCATGTGGACGAATCCATGGTCACAGGGGAATCCGCCACCGTGCGACGGGGTGAAGGCGAATCCGTGGTGGCCGGTACCGTGGCCACCGATTCCGGACTCCGCGTCGAGATCACTGCGATCGGTGACGACACCACGCTGGCCGGAATCCAGAAACTGGTCTCCGATGCCCAGAGCTCCTCATCGCGGGCCCAGCGAATCGCCGACAGGGCATCGGCCTGGCTGTTCTGGTTCGCTCTGGGATCTGCCGTGATCACTGCGGGCGTCTGGTCGCTCATCGGGATGCCGGATTCGGCGGTCGTGCGCACGATCACCGTGCTTGTCATCGCCTGCCCTCACGCCTTGGGCCTGGCAATTCCGCTGGTCGTGTCCATCGCCACCGAGCGGGCCGCCCGCGCCGGAGTCCTCATCAAGGACCGGCTCGCACTCGAAACGATGCGCACGGTGGATTCCGTGCTCTTCGACAAGACCGGCACTCTGACGAAGGGCGAGCCGACGGTCACCGGCATCGAGGTGGTCCTCGGCGTCGGGGTCCACCGGACCGAGGGCGAAGTGCTCGGTCTGGCTGCCGCGGCCGAAGCTGACAGTGAGCACCCGTTGGCCACCGCCATCGTCCGGGCTGCCGCTGAGCGGGGCATCGAAGTCCCGCGAGCATCCGACTTCTTCTCGTCGCCTGCGGTCGGAGTTTCGGCTGTCATCGCGGGAGAGGCAGTCGAGGTCGGTGGTCCGAGGCTGCTCGAGACGCACAATGCCCCTGAGGCCAAGGCTGCGGAGGCCTGGCGCGCCGAAGGCGCCATCATCCTCCATGTGCTCGTCGACGGAGCCGTTGTGGGTGCTCTGCGTCTGGCCGACGAGATCCGGCCGGAATCTCGCGATGCCGTCGATGCCCTCCATGCCACCGGTGGGCAGGTCGTGATGATCACTGGAGACGCCGAGGCGGTCGCGCAGTCCGTGGCGGCCGAACTCGGCATCGACCGTGTCTTTGCCGGTGTCCATCCCGCTGACAAGGCGGCCAAGGTCGCCGAACTGCAGGATGAAGGTCACCGTGTGGCGATGGTCGGTGACGGTGTCAACGATGCGCCTGCTCTGGCGCAGGCCGATGTCGGCATCGCCATCGGTGCCGGAACCGATGTGGCCATCGGCTCTGCCGGGGTCATCCTCGCCTCCGACGATCCACGCTCCGTGCTCTCGATCGTCGAGCTCTCTCGGGCGAGCTACCGGAAGATGAAGCAGAACCTGTGGTGGGCGGCGGGATACAACCTGCTGTCGGTGCCGCTGGCGGCTGGAATCCTCGCCCCCATCGGGTTCGTCCTGCCGATGAGCGTGGGCGCGATCCTGATGTCGATCTCGACGATCGTCGTCGCCCTCAACGCCCAGCTGCTGCGCCGACTCGACCTCCACCCGCAAGCAGCAGTCGAGCGGCTGCGGACCGCGCGCTGATCTCAGGGGAAACGACTGAGGCGGGCGATGCTCGTGGCATCGCCCGCCTTCGTTCGTTCGCGCCGACGGAGCAAGTTGTGTCGGCAGAGCGTCAGCGCGCCAGTGTCTCACCGACGGAGCTGGAACCGGTGGCCAGCGTGACCTGTGTGCCCCACGGGTCGACGAGGCGGACGGAGCGACCGTCATCAGCGAAGTCGAGGTTGTGTGCACGTAGGCGAGCGATGAGGGCGTCGAGGTCCTCGCGGCCGGGAACGGTGATCGCGACGTCTCCGAGGCCGAGGCTGGCCGCCCGGGGGCCGGCGCCACGGCTGTTCCAGGTGTTCATGGCGACATGGTGATGATATCCGCCGGCTGCGGCGAAGAGGACTCCGGGCATCGATGACAGAGACGGCTCGAAGCCGAGCGCGTCGACGTAGAACTCGCGGGCCTGCGGGACGTTGCCGACCTGCAGGTGGACGTGGCCCACGATTCCGGGCTCGGCGGAGGCATTCGCGAGGACGTCGTGGTTGAGGTGGCGTTCGAGGAAGCGGTTCGGGTCTAGATAGAGAGAGTCCATCTGGACCTCACCGTCGAGTGAGTGCGACCATTCCGAACGTGCGCGGTCGATGTAGAGTTCGATGCCGTTGCCCTCGGGGTCGGTGAAGTAGAAGGCCTGGCTGACCAGGTGGTCGCTGGAGCCGACGAAGGTGCTGTTCGTGTTCTGCGCGGCATGCGCGACGGTGCCGGCCAGGGCTTCCTTGGTGTCGAACAGGAAGGCCGTGTGGAACAGGCCGGCCTGCTTGGGGTCGACGCCGGGCAGGCCGGGGGTGGCGACGAGTTTGACGAGGGGAGTGGTGCCGCGGCCGAGCACGCGGTGGACCTCTGAGCCGCGCGAGGACTCCTCCAGTGGTTCCATCGCCAGAGCGTTCGAGTAGTACGTTGACATCGTCTCGAGGTCGCCGACGCGCAGGGTCACTGCGTCCATTCCGGTGGCCGCGCTGAGTCGCGTTTCGTCGACGGCGGAGGTCGGTATGTCGGTGGAGGTCTGTGCCTGGGTGGTGGTCATGCTGTTCTCCTGAGCGGCTGGGCTGTTGATCTCAGTGTAGATCAAGTTAGTTTAAACTTCAACTAACTTGATATCGGATGTATTCCCGATCTGCGCCGGCAATCACGAGGTCCCGAGTCAGCTGACGCTCTCCGAAGTGCCTCAGCTCAGACCGCTCGCCGATGACCCGGGGCGATGCAACATCAACCGGCACTCGCCGATAGGCTGGTGCCCATGAGGTTCGATTCGAAGTCCACCCCTGCGCTCGCGGTCGCGGGTCTGCTGACGGCCACACTCATCGGTCTCAGCGGCTGTGGCAGCGACACCGACTCCGCGGCGGAGCCCGAGGCGACGCCGACAGCGACCCTCGACGTCGCGGCGCAGGGCTTCGACTCCCTGGAGGAGCTCTCGGACTATGTGGCACAGGCCTTGGACGGTGTCGAAGTGAGTCTCGAATCCGAGACGAACCCCGATTTCAACGAGGAGACCGAACCTGAACGCCTCCATGTCGGTTTCGCCTCGAACGAGGACCGGGCAGAGGATATGGAAGCCACTGCGCTGATCGTCCAAGCGACCTCGAAAGCGGCTTTCGACTACGACATCCTCATGGTCACCGGAGACGTGTCGGCCGGGGACTGGTCATACCTCTACGACCGGACGACCGTCGAGCAGCTCACCGCCGACGGCCAGATCGTCGTCGCCGACATCTGGGACTCCGCGGAACAGAGCTTCGACACAATCCACCGCTGAGCTGTCAGCGTTTGGTCTCGGTCGCCTCGGCGATCGAGCCGGGTCTTCCTCGGCGTTCGTCGAGCACAATAGCGATGCCGTCGACTTCGGACCGAAGCCGTTCGAGGAGTCGGTCGCCCTCAGTCCAATAGAACTGCTCGTTCTCGGCCGAATCCCATTCGAAATCCGATCCGGGCGCATCGATGAAATGACTATTCCAGAACGACATCAGCTCTCGAAGTCGACGTGAGAGCTCATCGGAGAGACCATAGTCGGACGGGTCCATCGCATACTTGTCGGTGAAACTCTCCCAGAGGGGAGATTTTCTTCCGAAGTCGGGGAAGTACCGTATCTTTCGCAGATGATCTCCCATGACTACTTCTCGATCGCGACCCCGTCGGCGTCGGCGAAGACCATCGCTCCGGGGCGGATGGTCGCGCCGCCGATCTCCACGGTCACATCGATCTCTCCGGCACCGGCCTTCGCGCTCTTGCGCGGGTTGCTGGCCAGCGCCTTGATCCCGAACTCCATCTCCGCCAATGCCTCACGATCGCGGACAGCGCCGTTGATGACGACGCCGTTCCAGCCGTTCCGAACCCCCGCCTCGGCGATCATGTCACCCATGAGGGCAGTGGCGATCGAACCGGCCCCGTCGATGACGAGGACGGCACCGTCGCCGGGCTGGTTGAGGATCTGCTTGACCAGGCCGTTGTCTTGGAAGCAGCGGATCGTGCGAGCCGGTCCAGAGAACGAGGTCTTGGCGCCGAAATCGTCGAAGTCCAGGGCGATCGAATACAGCTCGTCACCGCGTTCGTCCCACAGGTCTGCTGTCGAAACTGTCATCTGTCTGCCTTCCGTTGGTGGTGGGGTCCGAAGTCGGTCAGGCGAATGCCTGGGTGCGGGCATAGAGTCCGGGCACTCCGCCTGAGTGGATGAAGACGACTGCGTCCTCGGAGGAGAAGCGGCCGGTGCGGATGAGATCGATGAGGCCGGCCGCGGCCTTGCCGGTGTAGACGGGGTCGAGGAGGATCCCCTCGGTGCGAGCGAAGAGACGCACAGCCTCGACCATCCCGGGAGTCGGCAGAGCGTATCCGGTCCCGAAATAGTCGCCGAGTCCCTCCGTGGTCTCGCGGGGGACAGGGGGCAGGTCGAGGAACTGTGCCGTGGAATCGACGAGGTCGACGATCTTCGGTTCCTGTTCCGCCTGTGTCCGGCTGACATTGATGCCGATGACCGGGATCTCGCCTCCTGCGCTGTGGAGGCCGACGATGAGTCCTGCCTGCATTCCGGCTGACCCGCTGGGGGTGACGATCGTGGGCGATTTCACCCCAGCCTCGGCGAATTGGTCGAGCATCTCAATGGCACAGTCCACGTAGCCGAGCGCACCGATCGGATTCGACCCGCCGACAGGGATGACATACGGCTTCCTGCCATGGGCACGCAGTTCAGCGGCGAGACGCTCGGCCTCACCGAGGAGGTCGGCCCCGTGGCCGAGCACCGTCACCGAATCCGCGCCGAGGAGGTCGAAGAGCAGGAAGTTGCCTGTGTTCTCTGGCGGATTAGCCCCTGCCGGACCGAGCGAAGTGCCCTCGGGACCGAGGTCCTCTTCGACGATGAGGTGGCAGTCGAGGCCTTCGACGCGTGCGGCGGACAACGTCAGTCGGCAGTGGTTGGACTGGACGCCGCCGACGGTGATTAGCGTGTCCGCGCCTTGGTTCAGGGCATCGGCGATGAGGAACTCGAGTTTGCGCGTCTTGTTCCCACCCTGGGTCAGCCCCAGGCGGTCATCACGTTTGATCCAGATCTGCGGTCCGCCGAGCTCGTCGGACAGGCGTTGAAGGTGCTCGAGCGGTGTCGGTCCGTCGGTGTAGCTGCGACGTGGGACTTCATTCAGGGCGACCATGATTTCCGAGTCTACCGAGCGAGTCCGCCGTGCTGACAAGGCGTCGCTCACAATCTGGGAAGTGGAGGCGAAGGTGGGCCGACCTCAACCGACGAAATCGACCTCACGGACGGCATCGCCATCCCCGTCGACCGCGGTTGAGTTTCTCACCGTCAGGTTCATCACCTCATGCGTATCCAGATTCGTGTACGACACCCAGGTGTATCCCTGTCCGGAATCGGCCGCCGTGCGATGCCAGCGTTTCGCGTGCCCGCCGCTGTGCTCAGAGAGGGCATCGACGACATTCCGTGTGGCGAGACGATCGAGCTCCGAGTCATCACCGTTGCCGTAGGCGGTGACCAGTTTGTCGGCGTACTCGACGGAACTGAACGGATAGCCCGAGCTCTGTGGTGCCTGAGCTCCTGTTGCGGAGTTCGAATCGGCGAAAGCCGATGTCGGTCCGGCAACGAGACCCAGAGAAGCGAGACCGGCGATTCCCCACACTGCGGCTCGATAGCGGATGGTGGTGGGCATGGTGGCATCTCCTCTTCCAGATCACGGTCATTGCTGGAAATGAGTATCGTCTGCCCAGGTGAGAATTGATTCCCGGAACCTGAACAAAAGCTGAGAAACGGAGCCGCGATTGCGGAAGTTCTATTGCGTTCCTATGACATCTCCGAGACATTCGACCAGAAGGGACCTTGTCCGAATCTGTGAGCTCGGAAGTGTGACAGATTGACTGAGCTTACGGAATCAAATCGTGATCATCCTCTGCCTGATCCATCCAGTCCCTGCCGTCGAGGACGCGAGCGACCATCATCGAGCTCGCCTGGTCGCCGACCGAATTGACTGTCGTGGCCGGAGGATCGATGACGGTGCCGATGATCTGGATGATCGGCAGGGCTGCGGCAGGGAACCCGTAGAGCGTGATGATCATCAGCTCACCGATGAACCCTCCCGAGGGGATGCCGGCCATGACCATTCCCGCGAGCAGAGCCACGGCGATGCCGATGAGGATGTTCCCGGGCGTGAAGAAGTCCCGCTGGAAGACGGCGAAGAGGAACGCGATCTTGAGGATCGCGGACAGACTCGACCCCTCCATATGGATCGTCGCTCCGATCGGAATGATCGTCTCCCTGATGTCGCGGGGGACTCCGATGCGCTCGCCGGCCCGCAGGTTTGCCGGGATCGCCGCCACCGAGGAGGACGTGCCCAGGGAGATCGCCGTCGGCTCGATGATGTTCGACCAGAACTTCGTCACGCCTCGGCGGCCTCCGGCGAGGAACGCATAGAGCGTGAACGCGACGACGAAGTAGATGATCGCCACGGGATAGTAGACGAGGAACGCGCGGACGTAGTCGCCGACGAGCTGCGCTCCGAGTTCGCCGATCAGCGCTGCGAAATAGGCGCCCAAACCGATCGGGGCGTAGTACATGATGATCGACGTGAACCTGAGGAACACCTCGGAGCCGGATTCCAAAAATGCTGCGAAAGGCTTCCCCTTCTCACCGATGCTGCTGGTGGCGATGCCGACGATGACGGCGAAGACGATGAGAGCGAGCATGTGCTCGGCGGACAGGATCTTCGTGAAATCGTCGACGACGAAGGTCTGGACGAGCTGGTCGCCGATGGAACCGACTTCTTCGACATCCTTCGGCTGTGTCATCTCGACCTGAACGCCCTCGGTGGCCTTCGAGATCCACAGTGCGGCGATCATCACGATGGAAGCGATGATGCCGGTGACGGCGAAGACTCCGAGCATTCCACCGAGGATCTTGCCCAGTCGCTTGGCCGAGGACATTCCTGCGACTGCGGAGGCGATGGAGAAGAACACGAGCGGCACGACGAGGGTGAACATCATATTGATGAACAGGGTGCCGAACGGATTGATGACGGTGGCTCGCTGGCCGAAGATCAGCCCGATGATCGCGCCGATGACGACCCCGGTGAGGATGAAGAGTGGGAAACGGTAGTTGCGCAGGATCCGGAGGAATCCCGACGGCTGCGTCTTCGAGTCCGAGGTCTGCGCAGTCGAGGCAGTGGGGGAGGACATAGGCTCTGCCTTTCATATCAGCATCATTGTTCCGCCGACGGCGCGGCGAGGCGTCATGGCCTTGGCGATATTACCTGGGACACAGTGAAACCCGGCACGCGGATGACCGCGTACCGGGTTTTTCGATCGAGCAGACCGATCAGCTCTCGGCCGACGACCCTGAATCCTCTGAATCTGCGGCTGGTGTTGCTGCGGATTCGTCGATCGCCTCGTGTGAGCCGTCCGGGCGGCGATGGAGAGTCACGCCTTCCGCCTCGGCGGCGTTCTTCAACTCGTCTTCGGACGGGTCTTCGGCATACCCGGGGGTCGACCCGTAGGAGACATCGGGACCGCTGGCCTTCGATGCGAATTCGTCGAGCTTGTCGTTGATCTTATCGATCTTGTGCTGTGGATCTTTTCGATCGGTCATCTTTCAACACCTCATTTCGAAGACGTTGTACCTGTGACCATAGTCGCTTTCATGGATTCGTCCAGGGGAATGCCTCCACGTGCGGACGCTGAGTCGACGATCAGTCCTCGTAACTCGAGTGGGATTCGTCGACGGCGCGATGTGAACCGTCAGGGTTGCGGTAAAGTTTCACCCCTTCGTGCTCAGCTGTGGACCGAAGTCGTTCTTCGGAGCTGTCTTCGCGGTAACCGACTTTCTGCCCCTGGCCGATATTCGCGCTTCTGAAAGCGCGGGAGATCTGATCGATCATTGTCGCCAGCTTCGTCGGTCGATGCTGTTCTGCGGTCATGATCCTTCGCCCCATTCCCATGCAGATTGTAAGGAGAATTATAGCTCTCCTGCGTGCCGAAACCCAGGGGTGAAGGTCGGCTGTCGGACGTCCCGGCGGATCAATAGTCGCACCGTTGCACCGCGCGGCGATGAATCGCTTTACTTAACGAACGATTAGCTTTAGTTTGGTCTCGTGACTGAACAGAAGAATGGCAATGGCGTCTTGACGACTGCGACAGAGTCCGTCCTGTCCGCGAAGGACATCGAGTTCCAGCTCTACGACTGGCTCAAGGTCGACGAACTCTGCTCGAGGCAGCGCTTCTCCGACCATTCGCGCGAGGTCTTCGACTCCGTGCTCGAAGCTAGCGAGGAACTCGCCAAAGAGCGGTTCGCCACCCATGCACGCAAGTCCGACCTCAATGAACCGTCTTTCGACGGCACCGCGGTGACGCTGATCCCCGAGATCAAGTCCGCGCTCGACCAATTCGCCGACGTCGGGCTGCTTTCGGCGACGATGGATGAGAGCGTCGGCGGCATTCAGCTGCCCCATACGGTCGCGAAGGCCTGCTTCGCCTGGTTCCAGGCGGCCAATATCGGTACCGCCAGCTACCCGATGCTAACCATGGCCAATGCGAATCTGCTGCTCGAATACGGGACCGAAGAGCAGATCGAGAAATACGTCCTGCCTGAACTCGACGGTCGCTTCTTCGGCACCATGTGCCTGTCCGAACCCGAAGTCGGCTCTTCGCTGGGCGACGTCACGACCAAGGCCGTCCCGGATCTCGAGGGCGGGGACGATGCCTTCCGAGTCCACGGGACGAAGATGTGGATCTCCGGCGGCGATCACGAACTCTCTGAGAACATCGTCCACCTGGTCCTCGCCCGCGCCGAAGGCGACCTGCCCGGGGTCAAGGGACTGAGCCTGTTCCTCGTTCCGAAGTACCTCGTCAACGACGACGGCAGCCTCGGTGAGCGCAATGATGTCGTCCTGTCCGGGCTCAATCACAAGATGGGCTGGCGCGGAACGACGAACACCCTGCTGAACTTCGGCGAGGGGGCGCACACTCCGTCAGGTTCCGCCGGGGCGGTCGGATGCCTCGTGGGGGAGCGGGGCAGAGGACTGGCCTGCATGTTCCACATGATGAACGAGGCGCGCATCGGCGTCGGCGCCGGCGCAGTCGGTCTGGGCTACCACGGGTACCTCGATGCCCTGCGCTATGCCCGCGACCGCCGTCAGGGCCGTCCCGACGGTGCCAAGGGATCCGATGCTCCGCCGGTCCCGATCGCTGAGCACTCTGATGTCCGGCGCATGCTGCTGTCGTCGAAGAGCTACGTCGAGGGTGGACTCGGCCTCGTCCTCTATGCCGCACGCCTGCTCGACGATTCCGAAACCGCTGACACCGAGGCAGAGCGTGATCGTGCCGCACTCCTGCTCGATGTGCTCACCCCGATCGTCAAGACCTGGCCGAGCGTGTGGTGCCTGAAGGCCAATGATCACGCCATCCAGGTGCTCGGCGGTGCCGGTTACACCCGCGATCACGATGTCGAACAGCTCTACAGGGACAACCGGCTCAACCCGATCCACGAGGGCACGCACGGCATCCAGGCCAAGGATCTGCTCGGCCGCAAGGTCGTCATGCAGGGCGGAGCCGGCCTGCAGGTGCTGCTGGAGCAGATGCGGTCGACCCTCACCGAGGCCGCCGACCGTTCCGCATGGTCCGCCGAGACAGCGGCGCTGAGCGCAGCCGTCGACCGCATCGAATCCGTGACCGCCGCAGTGTGGTCGGGCGCGGATCCTGCAGTGGCACTCGACAACGCGTGGACCTATCTGGAGGCAGTCGGACACACGGTCATGGCGTGGCTGTGGCTGCAGCAGGCAGTGGCCGCCGAGGCGACCGCCGGTGAACGTGGCGAATCGGCGTTCCTCAACGGCAAAATCGCTGCGGCACGGTACTTCTTCACCCATGAACTGCCACAGACCGGACCGTGGTTCGACCTCGTCGAAAACAGGGCGACGACGTTCGCCGACCTGGACGACTCCTGGCTGTGAGGCTTCCCAGCCGGCAGTCGCAGACACCTCTGAGCGCAGGAGCTCCGGGCGCGCACCCTGCTGGTCCGGAACTCCGTCGTTCGAGACTCCCCTATGTGCTGAGGTCGGGTATTCGCTTGTCGGCGAAGATGAGCAGTCGCAGGAAGACTCCGCCGATCAGCAGACCGCCGATGAGGTCGGTGGCCCAATGCCAGCCGAGGGCGAAGGACACGACCACAGAGTTCACGCTGACCGCGGCGACGCCCCACCACAGCAGCTGCACTGTTCTGGTGGACACGCTGCTGTAAGTGGCGATGAGGTAGGCGACGGCACCGTAGATGAGCACTGCTTCGGCAGCGTGCCCAGACGGGTAGCTGATTCCACGACCGCCGATGTCGATCAGGCCACCTTGGAAGAACCGCGGGTCGTGCAGTGTGGTCGCCGGTCGGGCAAGGAGGATCTTGAGTGAACCGATGCCGAGATAGAAGGCCGCTTCGACGGCAATCGCGAAGACGAACGGTCGCCAGGACCGACGTTTGCGCGCCAGAACGATCGCGGTGATCGCCAATACTGGAAGACAGACGGCCTGACCTGCGATGGGATCGAGGATGTGCTGAAAGAACCAGACAAGATCGGGTTCGACGAGGTAGAGCCACCGTCGATTGAGCTTGTAGTCCCAGACGCGCAACGGGCCGGCCGCGGCAAGAGTGATGACGACGAAAGCGACCGACAAGACCCAGAACGAGGTTGCCCAAGACAGCAACCCCTGTGCTCGTTCTGTCCACTGACTGCGATCTGAGGGGTTGCTGATCGTCTTCTCGGATTCGACATAGGGTTCAGCAACCATCAGGATCAATTTTAGACTGAGTCGACAACCACTTCTGCTGTGGGGGATAAAGAAACGGTGAATTCTTACCGGAATAGATCCTCGGGCAGCCGAATCGCGACTTGAATTCAGTGTCCTAGAACCCACATCACCATCGTGGCGATGACGTCGGCCGCCTGGAGGAATCCGGTGATGTCCATCGGATCGTCCCCGACGACGTCGACGCGAACCGGCTCACCTTCGCAGGCGGACTCTTCTCCGACCCTGTGGAGATCTCACTGAAGTGACCTCACCGGTCGAGCTGCCTCGCCCGGTCGGTGATCGACCGGGCTGCGCTGACCGTCTGGCCGAGGAACCCGCGACCGAAGAGGCGAACATGGGCCAGCAGAGCAAAGAAGCTGTGCGCTGGCAGGTCCTCACGCCATCCTTCCGGCAGCGGATGAGCCTCTTCGTATCCGGAGAAGATCTCCTCGAGGAACGGGGTGCCGAAGAGCGCAAGCAGAGCGAGATCCTCCAAGCGGTGTCCGCCGTGCGCGGCCGGATCGATGAGAGTCCCGCCGGCAGCCGTCCACATGAGGTTGCCTGCCCAGAGGTCACCGTGGACTCGTGCAGGTTCTTCGCTGCCCTGGCCGCAGATTCCGTCGAAGCTGCCTGCGCTGATCGTCTCCACCGCCGAGGCGATCGGGGCTTCCTCGTCGCCGGTCAGCTCTCCGGACAGCGAGGACAGCAGTGGAGTGAGCCGACGGTCGGCCCAGAAGTCGGCGAATGAGGGCCCGGATTCGGTCGACACCGCAAAAGGGGCATCGAGCGGACCGAAGAAGGCCGAAGCGGCCGGAGACCACCCGAAGCCGGGAGCCCCGGCATTGTGCAGCCCGGCTAGGCGGCGTCCGAACTCGGCAGCTGCGGCAGCGCTCGGGCCTGCCTCCTCCAACCGCGCAAGTCGCAGGAAATCCTCACCCTGATCGAGGACCTCGACGACGGGGACCGCAGCTGGTTCGGCCAACCAATGCAGTCCAGCCGCCTCGGCGGAGAAGAAACCGGCGGGAACTCCGGGGCGCTGTTTGATGAAGTCGGAAGACATGGTTCCAGGGTATCCGGACTGTCCCCGGCGTCGACCGAAGTCATAGGGTGAACCCAGAGTCCGCCTCGCACATTGGCGGACCCGAACCGAAAGGGGCACCCACACGTGACGAAGAGCGGAGATCCGAGCGCTGCCGGGGCGCAGAGCGGCCACTCATGCTGCGCTCCGGCGACTACCCTCACCGAGGCAGCCCACAGTCCGTCAGCGAGCTTCGCCGCGATTCCTGCCGCGAATCCTGGGGCGGGCCTGGATTTCAGCTTTGACTTCGTGAACGTCGTAGGCGACTTCGACATGGGAGACCCCTACGGCGACGGCCACCCGGCAGACGGCGAAGGCCCTCGTCACCGCGTGAGTCTCAGCGATTTCGAGATCGCGACGACGAGCGTGACGAACGATGACTTCTCCCGGTTCGTCGCCGATACGGGATTCGTCACCACAGCCGAACGGCTGGGCACCTCAGCGGTGTTCGCCATGCTCTTGGAAACCAATCCGGGGGCGCGAGCCCACATCCTCGGACAGGCTCCGGGCGTACCGTGGTGGGTCGAAGTCTCCGGGTCGAACTGGTCCGCTCCCGAAGGCCCCGGCTCCACTGTCGAGGGCCGAGAAGACCACCCCGTCGTCCACATCAGCTGGGACGACGCGCAGGCATACTGCAGGTGGTCGGGCACGCGCCTGCCCACCGAAGCCGAATGGGAATGTGCCGCCCGCGGCGGGCTCAAGGGCCGACGCTATCCGTGGGGCAACCGGCTGCTGGTCGACGGGGAATGGAACTGCAATATCTGGCAGGGCGAGTTCCCGCGCACGAACACCCTCGACGACGGCTTCGTCGGCACCGCACCCGCCCGTCATTTCGAACCCAACGGGCTGGGGCTGTTCAACACCGTCGGCAATGTATGGGAATGGTGCGCCGACTGGTTCGCCCGTGACTACTACCAGCTTTCCGCGCAGTCCGATCCGCGCGGCCCCGCAACCGGAGACAAGCGGATCATGCGCGGAGGATCGTTCCTGTGCCACGACTCCTACTGCAACCGCTACCGGGTGGCCGCCCGCTCCTCGAACACACCGGACTCCTCGGCCTCCAACATCGGCTTCCGGGTGGTCAGAGAACCACACTGACCTCTGAGCTCAGCCGCCGAGCTCCTCTCCGAGACGACTCATCAGGCGCTTCGTCTCGACCGTCAGCGTCTCAAGGGCGAAGGCCACGGTCTCACGGGAATCTGCTCCGGTCCGAGTGACGGCCGTGATGTGGCGCGACGGCGCATTGTGACCGCTGATGGGGATTCGACGCACCGGGTGGAGATCCTGCGACCGCGACATCCTTGAGGCCACGCAGACTCCGAAGCCGCTGTGGACGAGCGCGGTTCCGGTGTTCCAGTCATCTGCGAAGTGGCCGATCCGGGGCGCGAAGCCGGCGGCCGCGCAGCTGGCCATGAGGAGCTGGTGGTAGCCGGTGCCGGGCCTGCCCAGAATCCACGTCTCATCGACGGTGTCGGCGATCGTGACCGATGTCCGCTCAGCCAACGGGTGGTCGAGAGGAACCATGAGGTCGAGCGGATCGTCAATGAGGAAGTGATGGCTGAAACGATCGTCGCCACCGGCAGGGATGTCGGGCGCAGCGACGACGATGCCGATATCGGCATCCCCGGAGAGGAGGAAATCGAAGCATTCGCTGGGCTCGGCCTCGATCGTCTGTGTGTGCATATGCGGGAACTGCTCATTGAGAGCCCGCATCGTCGGCGGCAGGAGCAGGCTCGCGGCGGTGGAGAAACCGCACAGGCCCAACGAACCGGACACCGTCTCGGAGAACCGACCGAGGTCGGCGAGCGCAACCTCCCATTCCGCCGACATGACATCGACGTGGCGCAGCAGGGCCGCGGCTGCCGGAGTGAGCCTGACGTTGCGTCCATGCTGTTCGAGCAGGGTGACTCCGAGCTCTGCGGCGAGCTGTTTGACCTGATGAGACACCGTTGACGGCGAGTAGCGCAGCGAATGCGCCGCGGCAGTGACCGTGCCGTGTCGTTGGATCATGCTCAACATGGTGAGTCGGCTGTCAATCATGTGGTCCTATCGAATGGTTTCGTGGAGAGTCTTACGATAGACAACAATACTCCGTCGGCCCCATCATGGAAGCGACAGGGCTCGGTGAATGGTCCCCAGAGTCTGCAGAGCAGGTTCGGGCAGGCGGCCGTGGTCCTGGAGAGACAGACGATGACACGAGGAGATGGAGGTTCCGTTTGGCCGAGAACGCACGTAACAGAGGCACGAGGCGGCAGCTGTGGTTCGGCGCGCTCGTCCTGCTCATCCTCTCGGCCGCCGCGAACATGGCCAGCCCGCTGTATCCGCTTCTGCAGGAGGCCCACGGAATGTCCGAGTCCGTGATGACTGCGCTCTACGCGACTTACGTGTTCAGCTGTCTGCCGTCACTGCTGCTGTTCGGATCGGCGGCAGACGCCTTCGGCCGCAAACCGGTGCTGCTGGCCGCGGTCGGACTGGTCGGCTTCGGCACCGCGATCTTCGGGGTGGAGACCGCGGGAATCGCAGGACTGTTCGCGGGCAGGGCACTGGTCGGCATCGGACTCGGGCTGGGCACAGGCGCCGGTATCGCTCTGATGGTCGAGGCCTCGCCGGCGCGGAGGGTCTGGTTGGGGTCGACGTTGGCGACGATCTCATTCGTCTTGGGGTCGGGGCTCGGCCCGATACTCGCTGGAGTCGTCTCGTCGTTGTCGACGTCGCCGCTCGTTCTGCCCTTCCTCGTCATGACGGTCCTGATCGCCATCGTCATGGTCCTCATCGCGATGATGCCGCTGCAGCGGCCGATCACTCGGCAGCGGTGGAGGCCGACATGGCCGTCCGTGCCGGGTGCTATGCGCACCAGCTTCAATATCGCCGCACTGACCGGCTTCATCGGTTGGACGGCGCTCGGGCTCTTCCTCGCACTGCTGCCGTCGATGGCGCAGTCGATCATTCCGAACTCGGGAACTCTGACCTCCGGCCTCATCGTCGGCTCGGTCCTGGTCGTTTCTGCTGCGAGCCAGCTGGTGGCGCCGAAGTTCCAGCCTCGGGCGGCACAGACCCTGGGACTGACGCTCATGGGGGTCGGTGCGGCGCTCCTGCTGGGATCGAATCTCCCGGAGATCAGCCCCTCGGCGGTGAAGATCATCATGGTGTTCGCCGCCGTGGCCACGGGCGTCGGACACGGGCTGAGCTACTGGGGAGCCAATCGGGAGATCGACGTGCTCACTCCTCCGAAGAATCGCGCCGGCATATCCGCGGCACTCTATCTCGCCTTCTATGCCGGGGCCGGTGCACCGGCTGTCATCGTCGGGGTGTTGGCGTTGGGCATGCCGTTGGTCATCGGCACGATGATCTTCACCTTCGCCCTGCTCCTGGCGACGATCGTCACGATTCCGGTGCCCAGTCTGTCCCAGACGGTGATTCGGCAGTCGAGGGCTGAGCATGCGGTGGTGACCAGAGATTCCGAAACGGCTCCCGGAGTCGTTGGGTCTGAGCGGCTCGACAGCGGACGCGACACCGCTGCCCGCGACACCGGGACCGCCTCGGCCGAGCATCCGGCCGCCCGATAGACTGCGAGTCATGTCGAGAATCACCTGTCCCGAGCTGAGCACGAAGACCGTCACCGCTGACGAGGCGGCCCGCCATATCGACAATGGTCAACGCGTGGCCATGAGCGGTTTCACCGGTTCGGGGTACCCGAAGGAAGTGCCGGGAGCGGTGGCGGAACGTGCCCGGGCAGCACATCATCGGGGCGAAGACTTCCAGGTCGAACTGTGGACCGGAGCATCGACGGCACCGGAGCTCGACGGAGTCCTCGCCGAGGCGAACGCGGTGAGCAAGCGGCTGCCGTTCCAATCCGATCCGGCGATGCGCGCCTCGATCAATTCCGGCGACACCGCTTATGTCGACACTCACTTAAGCCATTCGGCTCAGCAGGCATGGTTCGGTTTCTACGGCAACCTCGATGTCGCTGTCGTCGAAGTCGCAGCGATCCTGCCCAACGGTCTGCTGGTGCCCGGCAGCTCGGTCGGAAACTCGAAGACGTGGCTCGACCTGGCCGATAAGGTCATTCTCGAAGTCAACGACTGGCATCCACGCGGTTACGAAGGCTTCCACGACGTCTACTACGGAACCCGACGTCCGCCCGAGCGGCTGCCGATCCAGCTGCTCCAGCCGATGCAGCGCATCGGCGACCCCTACCTGCGGGTCGACCCGGCGAAGGTCGTCGCCGTGGTGGAGACGAACGCTCCGGACCGGAACCTGCCGTTCAAACCCGCTGACGAGGACTCGAAGGCGATCGCCGGCCACCTCGTTGATTTCCTTCGCCATGAGATCGACGCAGATCGCCTGCCGCCGGAGCTGCTGCCGCTGCAGTCAGGTGTCGGCAATGTCGCCAATGCGGTGATGGGCAATCTGGCCGACAGCGAGTTCGAGGGGCTGACCGCCTATACGGAGGTCATCCAAGACGGAATGCTCGATCTCATCGACAGTGGGAAGCTCTCCTCGGTATCGGCGACGGCGTTCTCACTCTCGGCTGAGCGGGCTGCGGATTTCAACGACCGGATCGAGTCGTACAAGGGTCGAATCCTGCTGCGCACCCAGGAGATGTCGAACCATCCCGAGGCCATCCGCCGCCTCGGCATCATCGCGATCAACGGGATGGTCGAGGCCGATATCTACGGCAATGTGAACTCCACCCACGTGACCGGATCGTCGATCATCAACGGCATCGGCGGCTCCGGTGACTTCGCCCGCAACGCCTATCTCAACTTCTTTGTGTCGAACTCGCAGGCCAAAAGCGGAGCGATCTCCGCGATCGTGCCGTTCGCCAGCCATATCGACCACACCGAGCACGACACTCAGATCCTCGTCACCGAACAGGGCCTGGCCGATCTGCGCGGGCTGCCGCCGGTGGCCAGGGCACGGAAGATCATCGCCAACTGTGCTCACCCGGACTACCGAGGCCGCCTCACTGACTACCTTGAGCGGGCGATCGCCGCGAATCCGACCGGTCGACACACCCCGCACATCCTCGCCGAGGCTCTGTCGTGGCACGAGAGGTTCCAGACGACCGGGCATATGTGAACCAGCGGCTGCTCAGCTTGCGACAACCGTCGGCACTGCAGCGACCACCCAGGCCAGCCCCGGACCGATGAGACACATGAGACCGGCGTAGCCGATCATCTGTTTGTAGTAGCGGTCACGAATGCTCGGATGAACATTGGCCAGGAGCATCGCACCGTTGGTCGAGAACGGACTGATGTCGACGATGGTTGCGGCGATCGCCAGGGCGGCGACGAACCCGCCGATATGCACGTCGCCGGATTCGAGGAACGGCACGGCAAGAGCGATGACGACTCCGATGATCGCCAGCGACGACGCCAGAGCCGAAATCAGACCTGACATGTAGAACAGCAGCAGTGCGGCCAAGAGGGGCACGCCGATCGCCGAGATGCCGGCGGACACCCATTCGACGGTTCCGGCCTCCTGCAGCACTGCGATGTAGGTGAGCACACCGCAGATGAGGATGACGATCGACCACGAGACTTTCGACATCGCAGCTCTGCCCGCGGCCGGATCGATGGCGGCGAGCACGACCGAGATCGTAATGGTCACAAGTCCCACGTCCCAGCTGAAAACGATCACAGCGAGCGCCATTGCGATGAGCCCGATCAGAGTCGGGATCTGTGAGTGTGTCAGTCGAATGGTCGTTCCGCCCTCGGCAGCCGACTCGGATGGTGCGAGTGCGTCGTCGGCGTCCGCACGCAGACCCGGCCTGTGCCGGAGGACGAGCCAGACGACGACAGCGAAGACGATATTGAAGACGAGCGGGGCCAGGAACAGGCTCAGAGGTGTGGGGGTGAGGCCGTTCTTCTCCAGATAGTCATTGATGAAGATGCCATAGACGCTGATCGGGGAGAAGGCACCGGCCAATGCCCCGTGCACGACGAGCAGGCCGACCATGAACTGATTGATCCGATGCCGGCGTGCGAACGACAGTGCCAGCGGAGCGATGATAGCGACCGCGAAGAGCGCCCCCAGGGAGATGAGGATCGCTGTCAGTGCGAAGAAGATCCAGGGCATGAGCCCGATCCGCCCGCCGACGAGCTTGACGCACCACTGGACGATCACCTCGATCACCCCGTTGTTCTGGGCGAAGCTGAAGAGGTAGGTCAGGCCGACGAGCGTGAGGAAGAGGTCGACGGGAAATCCCGCAAGGAACTCTTCCGGCGCCTGGTGCAGGACGAGGCCGCCGACACCGGCAGCGGCAATGAAGCCGAGCAGACCCATATTGATGTCGCGCCAGGTTCCGATGACGAACATCAGGCCGAGGACGACTACGCAGATCAGTTCTGCACTCATGAGCTCAGATTCTCCTTTGCTCCACACAACCAGTCGGGTTTGGTCGGCTGCCAGGGCACGCGACTCAAGCTAGCGCATGCCACCTGCAGGGATGCGCCGCATTCGACATATGAACTGGTCACGTCTCTTGCCGTGGGGAAACGGCTCCGGACTGGCCAATCCGTATAGTTCAGCGTCCAATTCGTCCACCGCGGATAGTGCGGCTGGCCACAGACTCGTTAATGTGTCATTCAGCCTCAATCTGTCGCTTGCGAGCTCATTGTCTCTGCAGGCGGCATCGTCCACCTCTCAGCCTGCGAAAGGTCACCGGCGACCATGGATGAATCCACACCGAGCACAACCGACACCGAGGAGGCCGCGCAGTGAATTGGTACCGCCGTCTCGAACAGCGCTTGGAATCCGGTCACGACTCCGGAGTCATCCGCGGCACCTTGAGCGGGGGACGGATGTTCATGATCTGGCTCGCCGCGAACCTCGTCGTCACGACCCTGCTGACCGGGACTCTGTTCGTCCCCGGCGTCGACTTCACGGCTGCGGTCATCGTCATCGTCGTCGGCACCGTCATCGGCACCATCGTGCTCACACTCATCGGCAACATCGGCACCCGCACTGGTCTGGCGACCATGGCCATCACTCGCGGTGCCTTCGGCGCCAAGGGCAGCTTTCTGCCGGTCGCCGCCAACGTCATCATCCTCATGGGCTGGAGCTGGGTGCAGGCCATGCTGGCGGGAATCAGCGTCAACTACGTGGTCGCCCAGACGACGGGGTTCTCCAACCCGATCCTCTTCTCCGTGCTCTGCCAAGCGCTCGTCGTTGGATTGGCGATCCTCGGCCATGAGGGGATCGAGAAGGCAGAACCCTGGTTCGCTCTTCTCATCCTGCTGGTCATGGCGTCTGTCTTCGTCATCGCCTTCACCGGTCACTCACCGGGCGAATACGCGGGCATCGAGCGCCGGCCGGAGCTGGGGTTCACTCCGGTCCTCGCACTCGACATCGTCATCTCCACAGCTGTCTCCTGGACGGTCCTCTCCGGTGACCTCAATCGGTTGGCCGGCACCCAGAGGGCTGGAATCCTCGGTTCGGGGCTGGGCTATCTGACCTCGACAGTGCTGGCGATGCTGCTGGGTCTGACTGCGTTCAGCTTCATCCTGCTCGACGGGGGAGACCCGGCCGAATTCGACCCGACTGCTTTGGCCGCCGAATTCGGGTGGGCGCTGGCCATCGTCATCTTCCTCTCCGTCATGGCCACGAACACGATGGTCGTCTACGGAATGGTCAACTCCGTCGTCGGCGCGCAGAGCCGGACGAAGCTGAAGTTCCTGCCGACGGCTCTCATCCTCGGCGCGATCTCGATCATCGGCTCGACCTGGCTGGCCCTGCTGGACCAGTACACCGACTTCCTGGTGATGATCGGCGCCTTCTTCGTCCCCGTCTTCGCTATCCTCATCGTCGACTACTACATCATCAAACGCCGCGCCTACTCTCCCGACATCCTCAGGGATTCCGGCGGCGTCTACTCCTACACTCGCGGAATCAATTGGATGGCCGTCGGCGTGTGGGTCTTCGGGGCGCTGGTCTCCTATGTGCTCACCTATGCCTATCCGAGCCCGATCGGAGCGACGATTCCGTCCTTCGCCATCTCCTTCGTGCTCTACCTCGCACTGTCCTGGGGCGGCCGCAAGAAGTTTGCGGGAACAGAGCATGCGCACCTGGCGGAAGGGATCCGCGGAAGCTGAACAGGGCACTCCTGGTTCCGGCCCGTGCGCTGACCACCATGTGCCGCTCCCAGGTGATGTGGCAGTCCACACGCTATGATCGCAACGGTCGGCCGGAATCGCAGAAGGGAACCCGGTGTCTGTGATTGTCACGAAAGTCTTTGACAGGTTCATGCCGCCGAACCGTCGACTCAATCCCGAGGCTCTGGCCTGGGCAGCGGTGATCGTTCTCGCCATCGTCATGCTGGCGGTGGAATCGTCGATCGCCGTCTCGGTCAACGAGGCTCCCGTCGCATTGGCTTTCGTCGTCACCATCGTCCACGTCGGGTCCATGCCGCTGTCCATGCTGCGCCCGCTCTTCGGTACGCTGATGTCGATCGCCGCCTGCACGGTGCTGCCGGTGTTGGGGCCCCTCGTGTCCGGGGTGCCGTGGCCGTGGATGGTTCCGATGATGATCACTCAGATCGTCATCATCCTCATCATCGGACTCCGCGCCCACTGGGGCGTGGCCCTGGCTGGCCTGCTCGGCAGCATCGCGGGCTCGGCCACCGCGGTGCTCATCACTCATCTCTTCGTCGTGGACACCCGCACCGATGGTGCTGTCGTCAACATCCTCATCTACTCCTGCATCGCCGGCGGCGTCTACCTCGCAGCAGTCATCATCCAGCAGTGGCAGCTCATCCGCTCCCAACTGGTTCAGGAGAAGGAGAACACTGCGGAGGAGCACTCCAAGCGAGTGACCATCGAGGAGAAAGCCCGCATCGCCCGCGAACTCCACGACATCGTCGCCCACAGCATGTCGATCATCAACATCCAGGCCTCCAGTGCACCATTGCGTCATGCCGGAATCGACTCCGAGGTGGCCAAAGAGTTCGAAGACATCTCCACATCCGCCCGCACCGCGTTGACAGAGATGCGCGGACTGCTCAGCGTCCTGCGCAACGATGAAGGCGGAGGCGAACTGGCGCCGCAGCCGAACTTCTCCGAGATCGACCCGCTCATCGACAAGGCCCGACAGGCAGGTGTGCAGGTCACCGTGGAACGCAGCGGCGAACCGATCGACCGCCTCATGCGCGACAGCACCGGACTCGCCGGCTACCGAATCATCCAAGAAGCCCTGAGCAATGCCATCCGCCACGCCCGCAACTCCGCCATCGCCATCCGCATCCGCGGTGGCGGCTCAGCCGTCTGGATCACCGTCACCAACGACCACGGCGACGGCGCCAGCGAAGCGACGAAGCACGACAGACACAGCGGACAAGGGCTGATCGGAATGCGTGAACGAGCAGCCTCAGTGGGTGGGGAGATCCGCAGCGGAGCCACCGTCGACGGAGGCTTCGAAGTCGAAGCAGTGCTGCCGTTGGTGCCCCACGAAACGCGCGCCGACAACAGCGATGGATCGGTTGCGGACAACGCGGACAAGGAGACCCCATGATCAGGATCGTCATCGCTGATGACCAGACGATGGTGCGCGCCGGCTTCGCCGCACTGCTGAGCGCCCATGCCGATATCGAGGTCATCGGACAGGCAGAAGACGGTGCACAATGCGTGGACCTCGTCTCCGACCTCCGCCCCGACATCGTCCTCATGGACGTGCGGATGCCGCTGATGGACGGAATCGAAGCGACCCGCACGATCGTCGCCGCGAATGCCGAGACCCGGATCATCATGCTCACCACCTTCGATATCGACGACTATGTCTTCGACGCCATCCGCGCCGGGGCCAGCGGGTTCCTCCTCAAAGACGCCCCACCCGATGACCTCGCCGAGGCGGTCCGCGTCGTCGCCGCAGGCGAAGCCCTCCTGGCCCCGAGCGTGACCAAACGGGTCATCGAACACTTCGCCACCGGCGGGCAGCAGCCCAACCGCATGGCCCTGCCCGAACTCACCGACCGGGAGCGTGAAATCCTCATCCGAGTCGCCCGCGGAGCTTCGAATACCGAGATCGCAGCGAACCTGCACATCGCAGTGCAGACCGTGAAGACCCACGTCTCTCGGATTCTGTACAAACTCGATGCCCGTGACCGCGCTCAAGCTGTCATCGCCGCCTACGAATCCGGTCTCATCATCCCCACCAGCTGAGGGTGCATATTCGCCCTCACCTCCACCCCCTACCCGAGTAGGGGGTGCAGAACGGCTCCCAGGGGTGACGAAAATCCGGCCCGACAACCATACGGTGGGAACCATGAACCCGTCTGACCTCATGACCTCCGAGCCGTCCACCTCAGCTCCGACCGCTCTGTCGACTCCGGCACCTGATCGGGAGACCCGGGCCGCAGTGCTCGAACGCAGGAGGGCCAGACGGGGAACCGCCGAACAGGAATTCACCAGCGACTTCAGCGCGCTGATGGCTCAGGTCAAAGAAGCGGGTCTGCTGGCCAGGCGCCCGGGCTGGAACACGATGCGCTTCGTGCTCCTCGGGCTCGGATACGTCGCGTCCTTCGCAATGCTCTTCCTCATCGGTGAGAGCTGGTGGCAGATGGCGACCGCAGTCGTCTTCGGCGCACTGTTCACCCAGACCGCCTATGTCGCCCACGACGCAGCCCACCGCCAGATCTTCACCAACGGAAAGACAGGGGAGTGGGTGTCGACGATCATCGGCAACCTCTTCATCGGACTGAGCTACGGATGGTGGCTGAAGAAGCACAATGCGCTGCACCACGCCAACCCGAACAAGGCCGGGGTCGACGGAGACATCGCTCCCGGCGCCCTGGTCTTCGTCGCCGAGGACGCTCGGCAGCGCACTGGGCTCGCCAAATGGTTCGCCGCGCGTCAGGGTTGGTTCTTCCTGCCCCTGCTGACCTTGGCCGGTCTGCAGCTGCACGTCGAATCCGTCAAGGCAATCGTCCGGGGACAGTCGTCGATCAAACGCCGTTGGATCGAAGGCGTGTTCATCGGAATCCGCATCATCGGGTTCCCTGCGCTCGCCATCTGGGCGGCCGGCCCCCTCATCGGCAGCGTCTTCTTCCTCGTCCAGCTCGCCGTCTTCGGTGTGCACATGGGCGGTTCCTTCGCTCCCAATCACAAGGGACAGCCGATCGTTCCCAAGGATGTGAAGATCGACTTCCTGCGTCGCCAGACGCTGATGTCACGCAATATCTCCGGCGGTCGTTTCATGGGATTCCTCATGGGCGGGCTCAACTACCAGATCGAACACCACCTGTTCCCCAGCATGCCGAGTGTCAACCTGCACCGGGTGCAGCCGATGGTCCGCGAATACTGCCGCCAGAAGGACATCACCTACACCGAGACGACTCTGCTCGAGTCCTATACGATCATCATCCGCTACCTCAACCGGGTGGGCCTCGGCGAAGCCGATCCCTTCGACTGCCCGGTCACCGCGCAGTTCCGGTCCCGCTGAATGGGGCACCACCTCGGTGCGGCTGGGCACCCCCACAGCGAGGCGGCACTCATCAGCTCGCATTGACTCCGACGCGATCATCGGTCGCCTTCATGTGAGATCGTCATGGACGCCTGAGACCCACTGTGCGTAGCGTTCGGCCGACGTCTGCACGGCGTCATAGGCACCGTCGGAGATCTGCTGACCGAAATTGCCGTACATCCGATCGAAATTGAGATCGGAGACCGCGGAGGCGATGCGTCTGACGACGGCGGCCGACAACGGCAGATAGTTCGGGAAGCTGCGCATGAACGTCACCCACCCCGACCGGGGCACCGGACCGATGGAGTCGCCGCTGAGCATGACCCCGGTGCCGTCGGCGCCCGTCCACACCGCCACCGCACTGCCCGGGAAATGGCCGCCGGTGCGTCGGAGCCGCACTCCCGGCACCGGCACCGCCTCGTGGAAATAGGGGCAGATGGCTGGCCCGGTCCGCTGCACCCAATCGAGATCGGCCCGGCATACGAAGACGGGAGCATCGTCGAAGGCGGCACTCCACTCCATCTGGGTGCCGAACATATGCGGGTGGCTGGCGGCGATCGCCGCAATTCCGCCGAGGTCTCGGACCGCTGCGACCGCCTCGGCGTCGATGTAGGCGGGCACGTCGAAGAGGACATTGCCGGAATCGGTGCACATCAGATAGCAGGTCTGCCCGATCCCGAACTTCGGTTCGACGCGGAGGGCGAAGAGACCCGGTTCGCGTTCCGTGGTGGTGAGGCGGTGGCCCTCGGATTCGAGTTCCGCCCGAGTCGTCCACGCCTGACCGGAGGCAGGGACCCACTGCCGGTCATCCTCGCAGATCGGACACAGCTTAGGCGGCGGTGTCGTCGTTTCCACTCCGCAGGTGCGGCAGATCGTCACATCGTCGAATGCCACGGTGGATTCCTCCTCGGCCTCGGTCTCGGAAACCACTGACCCCCACCGACCCTAGTCTTCGTGAGAAACGATGACCAGGGGCGATGGGAGTCAGTTGGGGAAGGTGCGCCGGGCAGGGGAGGGCGAACCGGGTAGGGGGAAGGGTCAGTGCGCGGCTGCTCGCTTCTTCCGGTGGGCCAGGACATGGCCGATGAGAATGAGCGCGATGCCGAGGGCGAACCAGCCGACGAGCACCCACCACTGGGTGGCCATCGCAGCGTCCGGGAAGTACGAAAGGTCACGCAGGAGTGTGCCTGCCGCTCCCGGGACGAAGAACTGACCGATGTCGCCCCAAGAACCTGCGAGGAACTCCTTCGGCTGCTGCAGAGAGGAGATCGGGTTGCCGATGAACATCGTGAGGATCGCGCCGATGGCGATGCCGCTTGAGCCCAGGAGCGAGACGAAGCCGTTGATGAGCGCCGCGGTGGAGGCGACCGCGAGGCCGGCGGCGAGCACATTGAGTCCGAAGTTGCCCTGCAGGATGCCGAACCAGGACTGGAGGATGAGGGTGAGGGCGAGGCCGCCGACGGCCCCGTAGACGACCACAGCGACCGCTCGCATCCGGCGGGAGTGAACGAGCATGCTGGTGAGGACACCGCCGATGATGCCACCGATGGTCAGCGGGAGTCCGGCGATCGCGAGGCCCGCACCCGTGGAGTCATCGTCGGAGAGGGGAGCGACGTCGGTGACCTTGATCTGAGGCACCTCTGTCGCCGAGACGTCCTGTCCATCGCCGGCCGCCGGCGGGGCCTGCCCTGCTCCCGGCTGACCTGTTGCCGGTGCCTGCGATGCGGCTTTCAGCGCCCCCTGCAGCTTGTCGAGTCCGTCCTGCATGCCGGAGATCGCCTGCTTGTCGATCTGCTGCTGCATCTGCGCGGCCATCGACCGCAGCTGCTGGGCGACTGCAGGCGAGGCGGCCGAGGACACGAGGATCTCGGGCTCGTCACCGAGGACCAGTGCGCCATAGACGTCACGGTGTTTGATCATGTCCACGGCATCGGCACGCGAGTCGGCGTCCTTGAGGTCGAGCATGCCGTCGGGGGCATTGTCGACGACCTGGTCGATCTGCTTCTCATCGCCGACGGCCGCGATGGGCAGGTCCTTCGGGTCGGCCGTCACGGTCGGCCAACTGAAGGCAAGGAGGATGGCGCTGACGATCGCCGCCGCGAAGACGGCTATGCCGATGGCGCGGCCGACGCTGTGCCGTGGCAGTTTGTCGTCCGACGGAGTTGCGGGATCTCCGGAACCCTGCGACGAAGCGGACTGCTCTTTCCCGGCGGACCGAGCGCCTGCGCCCGTCGGAGTTGCCGCCGGGTTCGCCCCTGTCGTCGAGCTGCTGAGGATCCTCGTGCTCATGTCTGTCCAATCATCGAAAACGAATGCTCGTTCATTATGAAACCGTGGACTAGGATATATCAAGAATGGTCATTCGTTTTATAGGAGAGACGTGCCGAAGGTCACTGAAGAGCACAGGCAGGCGATGCGTCGCAGGATCCAGGACGCCGCACTGGCCTGCTTCGCCCGTAAGGGTTTCACCGGCGCGTCGATGGCCGAGATCGTCAAGGAAGCCGATCTGTCGGCCGGTGCCGTCTACGTCTATTACGCCTCCAAGGGCGATCTGATGATCGATGTCGCTCGCAGAGTGATGGAACCGCGCATCGCGGTCCTGCAGACGGCGCAGTCGGAAGGCGAGGTGACGGAGCCTCACGTGGTGTTCGTCGAGCTCCTCGATTCTCTGCTCGTCGATAACCCGTTCTCCTCGGTTCTGGTGCAGGTCTGGGGCGAAGCGTCGTATGACGAAGAGTTCGCGAGCTTCGTCGGCACGATCTTCGAAGCACTGCTCGAAGAGTTCACCGAGTACCTCGCCAGCTACCTGCGCGAGCAGCGAGGGATTGAACCCGAATCCGCACGGGCACAGGCCGCTGCCCTGGTGCCGGCGATTCTTGCCATGCTCCAAGGCGCCGTCGTCCAAGCGACGGTCTTCGGGGACTCCTCACGGCAGCGCGTCCGGGCCGGCATCGAAGGCCTGCTTTCCAGGCTCGCGCTCTGAGCCCGCTGCGGCGAGTCGGTGCTCTGAACCCGCTGCGGCGCGTCGGTCAGACCGAATCACCGTCATCGTCGAAGGAATGGACGCGGTCCTCGCGCATGCTCACCGTCCCGACGCCGGGCAGATCCATCAGTGGTGCGACGAGGAGGTGCAGCGGTCGCTTGCCCTCGAACTTCACGTCGATCTGGACCATGCGTTTGCCGTCGTCATCTTCGAAGCGTCGAGAATCGACGATGGAGTTCGAGAACCCCATGCGACTGGCCAGCGCGAGGATGTCTCGGAGGACCCCGGACCCGTCCTGGTAGACGATGCGCAGCAGTTTGCGATGGTCGCTGTTGGGGATCCTGCGGATCAGCGGTGCGATGACGAAGAGCGTGAACAGGTGGAGTGCGGTGAGGACGGTCGCCAGCGAGAGCATGCCCGCTCCGCAGGCCATGCCGACCGCGGCGGTGACCCAGATCGTTGCGGCCGTCGTCAGCCCGCGGACCATGTTGCGGCCCTTGAAGATGACACCGGCACCGAGAAAGCCGATGCCCGAGACGATCTGGGCGGAGATTCGCGAGGGATCGAGGCGGACGTCATTGTCGAGCACGGCGGCGAAACCGTATGCCGAGATCAGGGTGAAGGCGCAGGTGCCGATGCCCACGAGCACATGGGTGCGATAGCCCGCGGCCTTCTGCCGAAACTGGCGCTCGAAGCCGATGAGCGAACAGAGCACGAAGCTGGCCAGCAGGAGCCCAGCCTCGAGCACGCTGGTGCTGCTGAACATGCCGTCGAGCGAGACAGGGGAACCGTCCATAGTCACTCACCATAGCCCCAGACCCCGACGGAAAAAAGCGCCCCATTACTACCTGACGGCGGCTCTGCAACCTGGCGCCAGGTTGCAGAGCCGCCGTCAGGTAGCAAATTGGGGGCGGAGGTCAGACCGTTGAGGGGATCATACCGTCCTCGGGGTCGCGGCTGCGGGTCAGACCGTCACCGGCGGTCGGCGCTCTGCGGACGGAATCCTCGCCGTCGAATTCGTCAACGACGACGGAGCTCTGCACCGTTTGGTGCGAATCGTGGTTGTGCGATGAACCGTCGTCGACCACCTCGTCGTCGGTGTTGGGCGACATCCCCAGCGCCAGTGCCCGCTTGCGCTGTTCCTTGGCGATCTCATGTTCGCGTTCGAGATGCAGATTGCCGAAGTCGTGGGCCGTGCGCGGCGGTTTGATCCCATCGATGAGGAAGACCAGCGCGAGCGAGACCAGACCCCACAGGCCGAGCACCTGCAGATGTTCGGTGACGACATCGCCATCGAAGTAGAGGATCGAGCGGATCGTCTCGACCGAGGCCGCCATCGGCAGGAAGTCGTGCAGAGTGGCGAAGAACTTCGGCACCATGTACTGCGAGAGCGCGCCGTTCGACGACGGCACACCGGCGAACATGAGCGTACCGATGACCGGGATGATCGCGAACATGCCCAAGAGTCTTTCGAAGACCATGGCGAACATGGAGATGCAGGCGATCGCGAGTGTTCCAGCACCCCACAGCGCCGCGAAGTGCCCGTCGACGGCGCCGGTGATCGGTCCCGCGATGGTTGCGACGACCAAGGACATGAACGGTGCATATGCGAGGATGATCGGCATCATCCGTTTCAGCGGCCGGGTCCACGGGTTGGCGTTGGCGGCGACGATGATGACCATGAAGCCGGCGAGGATCCAGCCCATCGCCACGTACATCACGACTACGCCGTTCTTGTCCCGGTCGGGGAGGGGTTTGAGGTCGTCGACGGTGAGTTCAGAGTCCTGTGCCTGTGCCACCTGCTCGAAGACCTGCACGGCCACACGGTAGGAGGCGTTGTTGCCGGCCTGATTGGCCAGGAGCTCGAAGTCCGGGTTCTTCTCGCTGGGCAGCACAAGGGCGGCGACCTCATCGCGGTTCTCAACGAGGCGCTCTGCCTCATCCTTGTCATCGAGTGCGGTGAACTCGAACATGCCGTCCATCTGCTCATCGAGTTGCTTGATCGTGTCCTCGGCCTGCTCGGACGAGGCTCCGACGACGGCCACGGGCATATCCTTCGGCGTCGGCGAATGCATGGCTCCGAGCATGAATGTGATCATCATCGTCACCATCGCCAGCGGGAAGAGCGTCAGCGAGACGTAGCGGATCAGCTTCGAATCCGGCCTCCGGCCGCCGTGGATCGCAGCCACATTGACGTCCAGGGGTACCGGGTGGGAATTGCGCCGTGCGTAGAAGAAGTCGTAGATCTTCGTCAGCAGCAGGCCGGCCACCGCGCCGAGGGCGAGGACGAGCAGGTGGCCGGTGACCCCGTTGCCGTCGAAGTAGAGGACCGAACGCATTGACTCGCCGATGGCCGGCATCGGGAGGAACTCGTGGAGGAAGCGGAAGAATTTCGGCATGTTGTAGACCGGTATCGCCATGTTCGATGACGGCATTCCGAGGACCATGAGGAAGAGGATGCCGACGATGACGCCCAGGGCGCCGACGAGGCGGGTGATGAAGAGCTGCACGGAGGAGATGGCGAAGACGCCTAGCCAGGCGATGCCGAGCACCGCCACCGTGTCCTTGACGTCGACGACGTCAAGGATCGGGCAGGCCACGGTCCAGACGAGGCCGGCGATGGCTGCCGCCCAGCCGGCGAGGATCGGCACGATGCGTTTGAACTTCAGCAGCTCGGGTGAATTCGACCGCAGCACGCTGAAGGGCATGTAGCCAGCCATGACTATGGACGTCATGAGGAACATCGCCGCCATGCCCGAGGGGTCGTTGTCCGGCAGCGGGACGATGTCGTCGGTGGTGATCTTGAGTCCCTCATCCTGGAGGGCCGGGGTGATCAGCTGTTCGACGGTGGTCGACTGCTGGGCGCCTGCTCCGCTGGCGGTGACGATCGTAGCAGTGTCACCTTCGACGATGACTGCCGCCGAGGCTTCCCGATCGTAGACCTTCTCCTTGGCGGAGTAGGCATCGTCGGCGACGTCGATATCGAAAGCGCCGGGTTCGGAGCCGTTGATGGCGAACCTCGCATCGTCGGCCTTCTCCGATGAGCCCGACACGACGATGGGCATGTCATTGGGTGCGGGGGAGTGCATGGTCCCCAGATAGCTCGTGATCATCATGCCCACGAAGATGAGCGGCATGACGAAGATCGCGACGGTACGTCCGATCATCTCGGCCTTGGCACGTTTGGCCTCAGCCTGATCGTCGGCGGTTGCGATCGGCCCCGTATCGGAGTCGGCAGCAGGGTGCTCGGACTCGAGGGCCTCTTTTCTCGTGCGTGGTTGACGGTCGGACATGGTCTTCCTCCTGTAGTGCCGGAAGTCGTGTGATCCTCGTCGACCACGATGAACTTTCCCAGTTTAAGACAGGTGACTTAAAATCGTAAAATCGAGAACTTGTGATTTCTACAGCGAATGGAAAGATGAGGGGATGATGACCCAGAGTGACCGGGCACGCGACGCGCTGCTCGATGCCGCCGAAGAGCTGTTCGCGCGCAATGGGATCGATGCGGTATCGAATCGGCGCATCGTCGAACATGCCGGAGCTGCGAACCATTCGGCGATCGCCTACCATTTCGGAGGCCGTGACGGGTTGCTGCGCTCACTGGTCGAACGGCATCAGGACGAAATGTCCCGGCGCAGGAATGAGTTGATGGAACAGCTGGGCGAATCGCCGAACATTCATGAGCTCGTCACGGCCCGCCTGCGCCCGCTCATCGAACTGCTCGACAGTCTTCCGAGGCCGAGCTGGAGGGCGCAGTTCATGTCCCAGATCTCGGCAGTCCCATCCGCCGTCGAGGTGGCCAAAGAGGTGGTCAGGGACATTGACTTGCCCGATGATCTGCGCTTCATCAACGGTGCGATCGACGGGATCCCCGAAGGCGTACTGCGCGGCCGAGCATATCTGCTGGGGAGCATGGTCGTCGGCGTCTGTGCCGACCAGGAGGCGAAGATGAACGAGGATGCCAATAAGGGCAGTTGGGAGCAGGTCGGACGCTTCCTCATCGATGCCGCAGCGGGGATGCTCGGCGCACCTGTGACCGACCCGGACGGCGCCGTGCGCTATCCGAACGTCCCGATGCTCTGATCCGGGTCACAGGCGGTGCCGGCTCGAGGCACAAGCAACCTTGCCCCGAGCCGGAGCGATTCCGAGCCAGGGCTTCGAATCACTTTTGCTACCTGACGGGGGCTCTGCAACCTGGCGCCAGGTTGCAGAGCCCCCGTCAGGTAGCAAATTGGGGGTTTGGGGTCAGCTGCAGCCCTCAGGGCCGCAGACCGCGCCCTCGGCGTAATCCTCTGCCGAGTCATTTCCGGTTGCCTGCGGAGCGCCGGCGAGCACGGTGAGCTTCTGCCCTTCGTCCCAGGCCGTCTCGAGAGCCTGGGCGAAGACCTCCGCCGGCTGTGCCCCGGAGATGCCGTACTTGCGGTCAATGACGAAGAACGGAACGCCGTTGGCGCCGAGCGAGCGGGCCTCACTGATATCGGCCCGCACCTCGTCCGCGTACTCATCGGTTGCGAGAACCCGTCGGACCTCATCGGGGTCGAGGCCGATCTCGCGGCCCACCTCGGCGAGGTAGCCGATGTCCCCGATGTCGCGGCCCTTCTCGAAATGGCCCGACAGCAGCGCTTCCTTCGCTTCCGACATGAGCCCGTGAGTCTTGGCGAAGTGGAGGAGACGGTGGGCTGTGAAGCTGTTGGCCACGACGATCGAG
Source organism: Brevibacterium sp. S22 (assembly GCF_004745485.1). Taxonomy (GTDB): domain Bacteria; phylum Actinomycetota; class Actinomycetes; order Actinomycetales; family Brevibacteriaceae; genus Brevibacterium. The sequence continues at coordinate 339,027 of NZ_RHFG01000001.1, read as the reverse complement.
TCGAAGTCGTAGTGCAGGCCGACTTCAGAGGCCTGCTGCGTGACATGGTCGAACATCTGCCGCACCTGTGCGGCGGGCATGCCCTTCATCTGGCTGAGGTGTTCGGTCTCGGTGCCGTCGAAGTGATCGGGCAGGTTCGGGTCGAGCTGGAAGCTGCGCCAGGCGACTTCGACGGAGTCCTTGTGGGCGTAAGCGTCGAGGGCCGTTTCGAAACGACGTTTTCCGATATAGCACCAGGGGCAGGCGATGTCCGACCAGATCTCAATCTTCATGACAGAAGCAACCGCGCGCGAGTCACCCGTATTCCCGCCGCTCGTGGGAGCCCGCGGACTATTCCACCGTCTTCGCGATCTGCGGGACCATCTCGTCGAGCGCGTACTGGAGGCTGAGGATTGTTCCCCAGCTGAAGGCCCCGGAGAGCACCTCGTCTTCGACCCAGAGGACATGGTCGTCGGTGACGACGGGCAGATCCCGGTAGAGGCCGAGGCCCTCAACGGTCTTCTTCGCGTCGGGGCTGAATCCGGCGTTCCAGACGAGCAGGTCCTTCGAGAGCTCATCGATGCGCTCATCAGGGACGTAGACCTCGCCTGCGTCGTTGGGCTCGAACTCCGCGATGGACTTCGGCACGTCGAATCCGAGCTGGGAGAAGAACTGCGCCCGCACGTCGTTGCCCGTCCGGACAACGGATTCGCCGGCGTCGAAGCGTTCGGCGACGACAGCCTTCTTGCCCTTGAACTCGGGGTGGTCGGATGCGGCGTCGGCGAATGATTTCTCGAGGTCGTCGACGAGGTCGAGTGCCTCGTCCTCGCGTCCCAGCGCTTCGCCGGTGGCGCGAGTCGCCTCCTGCCAGGTGATCGAGAAGTTCGTGTACTCCTTGTCGGGGACGACGACGGGAGCGATTTCTGAGAGCTGCTGATACTGCTCCTCCGTGGTGCCGTTGTACAGCGAGATGATGAGGTCGGGTTCGAGTTCGGCGATCTCCTCGACCGGCGGGTGATCATCGTTGCGCTCCCCGCCGTTGAGGACCGTCGGCTTCGCATCTCCGAGTTCGTCCTGTGCCCAGGGCCAGGTTGCGTAGTCGTAATCTCCCCACCAGGGAGCGACGGCAATCGGGGCGACGCCGAGAGCGAGCAGGGGATCCTGATCCGATAGGCCAAGGGTGACGATCTTCTTCGGTTCGCTCTCGATCGTCGTCGTGCCGTAGGCGTGATCGATGGTGACCGGGAATGAGCCGTCCTCGGGTCCGGATGTTCCTCCGGCATCCTCTTGGTCGGCAGGCGCCGAGGAACAGGCAGTCAAGGCAACGGCGGTGACAAGGGCGACAAACGGCATGACCGATCGCAGTCGGCGGCTCAGGGGCATGGGTGCTCGATTCTCATCGGGGCGATATCGGGACGGTGCCGGGCCGGCACTCGAGGTAAGGCTAACCTTTGTCATTGGCGATGTTCTACTCTGATCAGATGACACAAATGATGTTCAAGTGACACTAGGGTGTCGTCTGTGACGAATCGGAAGGCGGGGATTGACGTAATGGCAGCCGCTGAAGGCGAGACTATGGTTTTCAATGACGCTGAAGTGACAACGGCGACTTTCTCCGCTGCCGAACACTGGGGCGAGTCGTTCGCTCCGCACAGCCACGAAGGCGACCAGCTCTACTGGTTCCCCGGGGGTGCGATGGAAGTCGTCATCGGCGAGCATCGCTGGTTGGTTCACGAGGACACCCTGCTCTGGATCCCCGCGGGCGTCGTGCATTCGAGCCGACTGCTCGGCCCCGGCGCGACGGTGAGTGTCTATCTCAGCCCGGTGCTCCGTCCTGCTGGCGAGCGCTGGATGCGTCCTCGCGCGATTGCGCTCGACCCGCTTGTCGGAGCGATCATGCGTCATCTTCCCGGGCGCGCTCTGAGTCCTCATCGTCGTGCGTCGTGCTGTCGGCTCCTTCTTGATCTCCTCGACGAGGCGGAGGATCGCGATACTACTCTCCCCTTGCCGATTCACCCTGCTGCGCGGGCCGTCGCTGATTCCCTCATCGCCGACCCGGATCTGCCTACGCAGCTGAGCGAATGGGCCGCACTTCACGGGGTGAGTGCTCGCACCCTCGCGCGGGCGTTCGAGTCCCAGACCGGACATGGATTCGCCCGATGGCGGACCAAGACCCGGCTGCTCTCGTCGCTCACGAGGCTTATGGAGGGCGAACCCGTTCATCGCGTGGGCGTGGCGGTGGGTTATGCGACGTCCGGCGGATTCATCGACGCATTTCGGAAGGAATTCGGCACTACGCCCGCCGAGTACGTCCGTCTGCATCGACCGTGAGCGAGCTGTCGTCGGTCTGTGGCTTCGCAGTCAGCGGCCCTCCGGTGCGTCGGCGGGGAACCGCCTAGAAGAGCGGTCGCTGCGCGGGCGGAACGAGGTCGACGGGAAGCGGCGCCTGCGACGGTGCCAGGGGAGCCTGGTGTCGTCGACCTTGCCGTCGAGTGGTCGCGGGGTAGTCATCATCGCTGCGTCCGCGCAGCCCATAGCCGTCGATGAGCGGGTTGATGCGCTCACCCAGCCAGCGACGATAGTCCTTCGAGGCATACGACGAGGTCGCATACATGCGGCGGTAGCGGGGGAGGAGCTCAGGGTGTTCGCGCTCCAACCAGGAGAAGAACCACTCCCGTGCTCCCGGGCGCAGGTGCAGCGCGCCGTAGACGACGCGTGCGGCACCGGCATCCTTGATTGCCCGCAGCGCGGAGTGGAGGTGGTCGCGGGAATCGGTGAGCTTGGGCATGATCGGCATCATGAAGACCGTGACGTCGAAGCCGAGTTCGACAGCGGCCCGAACGGTCGCGAGTCGGGCCGCAGTGGTGGGAGTGCCCGGCTCGAGGCTCTGCTGGAGCTCGTCATCGTGGACGGCGATCGACATGCTGAGCTCCACTGGGACGTCCTCAGCCACACGGGCCAGAAGCGGCAGATCCCGTCGCAGCAGCGTGCCCTTGGTGAGGACCGACATCGGGGTGCTGTGCTCGGCGAGGGCCGAGATGATGCCGGGCATGAGCGCGTACCTGCCTTCGGCGCGCTGGTAGGGGTCGGTGTTCGTGCCGAGCGCGACGAGCTCGCGCGACCATTTCGGCTTGGCAACCTCGGCGGCGACCACCTCGGGGGTGTTGATCTTGACGATGACCTGCCGGTCGAAGTCCTCGCCGGAATCGAGGTCGAGATAGCGGTGGGTGCTCCTGGCGAAGCAGTACACGCAGGCGTGGGTGCACCCGCGATACGGATTGATCGTCCAGGTGAACGGCATCGAACTGGCCGCCGGAACCCGATTGAGGGCGGACTTCGCGAGCACCTCGTGGAACGTGACGCCTGAGAATTCGGGAGTGCGGACGGTGCGGACGAGTCCTCTGACGCCGAAGAGTTCCGGTGTCGTCTCTGCGCTGGCTCCGGCAGGTGCGTCTAGGGCGTCGCCGCCCGGAGCGGCGGCCGTGAGTTCGTTCCACCTCATGGCTCAATTCGAACATGTGTTCGAACGTGCGTCAAGACCCCCAGGTGGTCATTGCGGGAGCGGTCAGGACACGCGCATGCCTTTGAACTCGCTGCGATGGAAGACGAGGGCCTCTGGGCCGTCGGGGCTGCGGGTGCCGAGGATCTCGAGCAGCGCCACGGTGTGGTCGCCGGCCTCGACTTCGTTGAAGAGGCGGGTCCACAGGAATGCCGAGCTGCCGGGGATCGTCACCGCACCGGCGGCAGTGAGCTCGGGATCGATGCCGTCGAAGCGGCGGGAGCGGTCCTTCGACGCGAGCTGCCGGGCCAGCGCTTCCTGGTCCGTTCCCAGAAGTGAGATCCCGAGCTCAGGAGCATCGCGGAGGGTGGGCCAGGTGGCTGACGACTTCTGAACGGCAACACTGACCAGGGGCGGATCGAGCGAGACTCCGACCGTCAGTGTGGAGGCGACGAGCCCGATCGGTGCGTCGTCGATCGTCGCGCCGATGAAAGCGACTCCCTGCGGGAAGTGGGAAAAGGTCTCACGGAGGTTCTCCGGTGAGGCGGCATCGGCTGCAGCAGGTGGTGTGACCGAAGGGTCTGCCAAGATCGTCATTCCTTCACCTCATATGCTCTGTTGAGCGATCCGGACCGGCGACATCACTCGTGCGAGGGGTCGAGGGTCTGAGGAGCGCTGGTCGGTGTGCGTCGGTCGTTGTCCTCGATGATTGCAACGTACCACGTGAGGAGCGGTGGCCACGGTCATATGGCGACGCAGTGTGACTCTCTGTGACAGACAAAGTCGGCCAATGACGTGGCGCGACGCGAACTCGGGTGCGGGGACATAGATTGCTCAGCGATACTGACGACCCCGACTCACGTGTCTCACCCGGTGAGCGCAGCAGGAGCCTTCCATGACCCAGACCTCGGTCACCGATCCGACCACTCAAGATCCGCCACAGCGGTTCCTTGCCGGAAAGAAGCGGGTGTTGGCCTCGGCCTTCGCCGGAACGACGATCGAGTGGTACGACTTCTACCTCTACGGGACCGCGGCGGCCCTGATCTTCAACGTCCAGTTCTTCCCTTCCGACAGCGAACTCGGCAGCCGACTCGCCTCCTTCGCCACCCTCGCCGTCGGGTTCTTCGCCCGACCCCTGGGCGGAATCATCGCCGGCCACCTCGGTGATCGGGTCGGACGCAAGGCGCTGCTCGTGGTGTCCCTGCTGTCCATGGGCATCGCCTCGACACTCATCGGACTGGTTCCGAACTTCGCGGTCATCGGCTGGTGGGCCGCAGGCGCGCTCGTCGTCCTGCGCATCGTCCAAGGTCTGTCCGCGGGCGCCGAATGGGGCGGTTCCGCTCTGCTGTCGGTCGAACACGCTCCGGCGCGCAAACGCGGGTTCTTCGGATCCTTCACTCAGATCGGGTCCGCGGCCGGCATGCTGCTGGCTACCAGCGCCTTCTTCGTCGTCCAGAGCCTCATGAGTGCCGAACAGTTCGAATCGTTCGGCTGGCGCATTCCGTTCCTCGCCTCCGCGCTGCTGGTGGGCCTGGGGCTGTGGATCCGCCTCGGCGTCTCCGACGCCCCGGAATTCCAAGAGCTCAAGGACTCCGGCAAGGTCGCCAAGGCTCCGCTGCGCAAGGTCATCACTGACCATCCCCGGGTCCTGCTCATCACGATCGGGCTGCGCCTGGCCCAGAACAGTGTGTTCTACCTCATCACCGTCTACATGCTCAGCTACCTGGCGGAGAACCGTGACGACTCGACCTCGGGAGTCACCGCCGTGATGATCGCTTCGGCCATCGGCCTGGTCACCGGGCCGGCGTGGGGTTGGGTCTCCGACCGCGTCGGCCGCAAGCCCGTGACGATCGGCGGCTTCATCGGCATCGCCGTGTTCGGATGGATCTTCTTCGCGTACCTCGATGCGGGGCCGCTGGCCTTCCTGCCCATCATCGTCATCCTCGGTATGAACCTCGCACACGATGCCGTCTACGGCCCCCAGGCCGCCTGGTTCGCCGAACAGTTCCCCATCGAGGTCCGCTACTCGGGGGTGAATATGGGCTACCAGCTGGGCACCGTGATCGGCGGTGGAATCATGCCAATGGTCGCCGCCCTGCTCTACGTCGCCGGCGGAAACTCGCCGTGGCTGATCTGCGGCTACCTCACTCTGCTGTGCGTGATCTCGCTCATCGCCGCAGCGGCGGCCAAGGACCCGGCACGCGACCTCGCCCGCAGCGCCGCCTGAGCCGACAGCGCATTCATCCCTCGTACTTCATCGCCCACCACCGAATCAGGAGACAACAGATGACGAAACCGATCCTGCTCAACGCCTTCGATATGATGACCCCGGTCCATCAGTCGCCCGGACTGTGGCGCCACCCGGAATCACGCGTCGACGAATTCACCCAGCTGTCTTTCTGGACGGATCTGGCGAAGACCCTCGAAGAGGGCGGGTTCTCATCCCTCTTCCTCGCCGACATCCTCGGCGTCTACGACGTCTACGGCGGCAATGCCGATGTCACGAACCGCGGGGGAGTCCAGTTCCCGCTGCTCGACCCACTCGTCGCGATCCCGGCCATGGCCGCAGCCACGCAGACCCTCGGATTCGGCGTCACCGCCTCGGTGACGTATGAGAAGCCCTACCTCCTCGCCCGCACCCTGACCACCCTCGACCACTTCACGAACGGCCGGGTGGCCTGGAACATCGTCACCAGCTATGTCGACTCCGCCGCCCGCAACCTCGGGCTCTCCGGCCAGATCCCGCACGATGAGCGCTACGACCGGGCTGATGAGTTCATGGAGGTCATGTACAAGCTCTGCGAGGGATCGATCAGTCCTGACGCGCTCAAAGCCGACGCCGAGGCGAACGTCTTCGTCGACCCGGACGAGGTCCACGACATCGGCCACGAGGGCAAGTTCTTCAATGTCCCCGGACAGGCGCTCGCCGTGCCGGGGCCCCAAGGTACGCCGCTGCTGTTCCAGGCCGGTGCCTCGAAGCGCGGTCAGGAGTTCGCCCTCGACCACGCCGAGGCGATCTTCTTCTCCGGACCGACACCGGAGATCCTGCGCAGCTGGGTCGACAAGGTCCGTGACGGGCTCGAAGAGCGCGGCCGTGCCCGCGATTCCGTGAAGATCTTCGCGCTGGCCACCGTCATCGTCGACGACACCGACGAGGCGGCCCAGGAACGGCTGGCCGACTACCGTCGCTACGTCGACACGGAGTCGGCGCTCTCCCTGTTCGGCGGGTGGACCGGAGTCGACCTCTCCGGAGCGAACCCTGAGGACACCCTCGAATACGTGTCCACCGATGCGAACCAGTCCGCGCTCGCCTCTTTCACCACCATGGCCGGAGACAAGGCGTGGACGATTCGGGACCTCGCAGAGTTCGTCGCCCTCGGCGGTCGCGGACCGGTCATCACAGGCTCGCCGGCGACCATCGTCGACGAATTCGAACGGTGGATGACTGAGGCCGATATCGACGGGTTCAACATCGCTGCGGCCGTGCGCCCGGCCGATGCCGAGCGATTCACGAAGTATGTCTCTCCCGAGCTGCGCCGCCGCGGACTGCTGCCCGAACCGGTTCCCGGCGCGACGGTGCGCGAAGCACTCACCGGCGGTGGCCCACGACTGGCCGAGGACCACACGGGTGCCCGGTACCGCCTCGGCGAGGGCGCCCGCGTGTGATTCGCTCAGTGTGAGTCGGCATCGGGACACGGCCGCAGATCATACGAGTCTGCGGCCGTTCTCCCATCCGCCGGCCGTGTTCTCGGCTTCGGTGACGAAGTGTGACAACGGGAATCGGCGATCGGCGGCAAGAGTCCGATACTTGTCGATTGTGACTTCATCAGATCCCGCCGCGGAAGCGGTTCAGACGACATCCGGACCTCAGGCGATCGCTGGTCCACAGGCTTCGCGCATTGTGTCCTCCGCAGCTGACATCCATTCGATCCTCGCCGAATTCGGCTCGCAGGGGACGAAGACGAAGGCAGTGATCATCCTCGCCCTCGGCGGGATCTTCATGGACGCCTATGACTTCTCCTCTCTGGCCTTCGGCATCACCGCTATCCAGGACCAGTTCGGGCTCTCCGGGTTCATGACCGGACTCGTCAATGCTTCGATCATGGTCGGCGCGGTCATCGGAGCCCTCTTCGGCGGTTACCTCGTCGACCGGTTCGGCCGCTACCGGCTGTTCATGGCCGATATGGTCTTCTTCGTCATCGCGGCCATCGGCTGCGCGCTGGCTCCGAACGAATGGGTGCTCATCGCCTTCCGCTTCGTCATGGGCATCGGAGTCGGACTCGACATGCCCGTGGCGATGGCATTTCTCGCCGAATTCTCGAAGCTCAAGGGCAAGGGCAACCGCTCGCAGCGCGTGAACTCGTGGTCGCCCGCATGGTACATCGCCACCGGTGTCGGCTACCTCATCGTCCTCATCATCTTCGTGACTCTGCCGTATGACCAGCATGCCATCCTGTGGCGCATCGTCGTCGGCTTCGGCGCTGTGCCCGCCCTCGTCGTGCTCCTCGTCCGCCGCCGCTACCTCGCCGAGTCCCCGGAATGGCTGGCCAACCAGGGCGACCTGCGTGCGGCCGTCGATGTCATGCGCTCCCACCACAACCTCAACGTCACGCTCGCCCCCGAGGCATCAAGTGGTGCAGCAGAAGGCCCGACCGGCGAGTCCGGCAAGCCGGCGGCCGGACGGTGGAGCGGATTCGCCGAACTCTTCTCCCCGAAATACCGGGTGCGCACCATCGTCGCCCTCTGCGTCTCCGTCTTCTCGACCTTCGGCTACAACGCCGTGGCGTACGGAACACCGCTCATCATCACCACGCTCTTCCACCAGACGCCGCTGATCACGATCGTCTCCTCGCTCATCATCAACTTGGGCTTCGGCGCCCTCGGCGGCCTGCTCGGCATGTCGATCATCAACCGCTTCGGCACCCGTAGGATCACTTTCATCGGGTTCGTCGTCCAAGCTGTTGCGCTGGGTCTGCTCGCGATCGTCGGAATCCCGAACGGAGCGCTCGTCCTCGTCTCGGTCGCGATGCTCGCCGCCTTCGTCTTCGCTCAGGCCGGCGGACCGGGCGCGAACCTCATGGACTATGCGACTCTGTCCTATCCGACGCGGCTGCGCGGAATCGGCATCGGCTTCAACCAGTCCGTTCTGCGTGCGTTCTCGATCGTCTCGCTCATCATGTTCCCGATTCTTGCGGCTTCTCTGGGCACAGGGGTCTTCTGGATCGTCGCCTGCGCACCGCTGGCCGGTGCGATCGCCGTCGGAATCGTCGCCTGGGACCCGACCGCCAAGGACGTCGAGCACGAAGACTGAGCACCGCGACGGCGGTTATCGAACGTGGCCGTCGTCGAACACATCGCACATGACCAGGTGAAATCCTCAACTGAAGCATCAATGGTATGCCAAAGAGCGAAAGGCTCGAGCGATCGCGCTGTGATCGAGCCGTTCTCTGGAGTGGATCCATTCATCCGCGTCAGTTCCGGCTATGATGAAGTTTTCGTGTCCGACTCATTGTCCGATCGATGTGAGCTGGGTTACTCTGAGCTGGTCAGATTATCGGGCCACGAAGCTGTGTTTACTCATTTGGTATCCCAGTTTGGCGTTGATTGGATCCAAGGAGCGGACGGCATGAGGAAGACCGAGACAGCGGGGGCGCCCGTGCCCACACGCCTAGGGCCCAGCCCCGAACAGCTGGCGGCTCATCGCATCAGCCCGCGGTTCTACAATGCCGACCTCGCCCCGGCCCGCAAGGAGGGGCGCAGCTGGACGGCCTACAGCGTCTTCACCCTGTGGGCCAATGATGTGCACTCTCTGGGCAACTACGGCTTCGCCCTCGGACTCTTCGCCCTCGGCCTCGGTGCCTGGCAGATCCTCGTCGCCCTCCTCGTCGGCGCCGCTCTGCTGTTCTTTCTGCTCACCCTCTCCGGATTCATGGGATACAAGACGGGAGTGCCCTACCCGGTGATGAGCCGGATCTCCTTCGGCATCCACGGGGCCCAGCTGGCCGCCTCGGTGCGGGGCATCGTCGCCATCGCCTGGTTCGGCATTCAGACCTACCTGGCCTCGAGCGTCCTCAACGTCGTGCTTCTGACGATGGTGCCGGGACTGCAGTCCTGGGCCGATGCCGAGTTCCTCGGACTCTCCGGACTCGGCTGGTTCTCCTTCTCTCTGCTGTGGGTCGTCCAGGTGATCATCGTCAGCTACGGGATGGAGATGATCCGTCGCTACGAAGCCATCGCCGGGCCGATCATCCTCGTGACCTTCCTCGCCCTGGCGGTCTGGATGCTCATCCGCGTCGACTTCTCCATCGCCTGGTCGACCGACGACGCCCTGTCGGGAGGAGAGATGTGGATGCACATCCTCGGCGGCGGTTCACTGTGGGTGGCCATCTACGGCACCTTCGTGCTCAACTTCTCCGACTTCACGAGGGCCGCGAAGAAGCGTGGATCGATCGTCGTCGGCAACTTCTGGGGCATCCCTGTGAACATGCTCGTCTTCGGACTCGTCGTCATCTCTCTGGCCGGTGCGCAGTACAAGATCGACGGCACCGTCATCACTTCACCGGCCGACATCGTCCAATCCATCGGCAGTCCGATCCTGCTCGTGCTGGCGTCCCTGTCGCTGCTCCTGCTCACCGTCGCGGTCAACCTCATGGCGAACTTCGTCGCCCCGACCTATGCGCTGACGAACCTGTTCCCGCGCCACCTGAACTTCCGCAGCGCCGCCATCATCTCCGCCGTCATCGGCTTCGTTATCCTGCCCTGGAACCTGTACGACTCACCGGTGGTCATCGTCTACTTCCTCGGTGGACTCGGCGCCCTGCTCGGGCCCCTGTTCGGTGTGATCATGGTCGACTACTGGGTGATCCGCAAGACCAAGGTCAATGTGCCCCAGCTCTACACCGAGGCCGGTGACGGCGAGTACTTCTATCACCGCGGAGTCAACTGGAGAGCCATCGGAGCCTTCATCCCCGCCTCGGCGATCTCGCTGGTCTTCGCCCTCGTGCCCGCATTCTCCGGCTTCTCCGAATTCTCGTGGTTCTCCGGGGCCGCGATCGCCGCACTCATCTACTTCGTCATCGCTCGCCGCGACTTCACCTTCCGCGAGGTCGACGGCGAGGAGATCGCCGTCCCGACCACGCACTGACCCCGAACAGGAGACAGCTTGATGAGAATCCTCGTCGTCAACGTCAACACGACCGCGTCCATGACCGAGGGCATCGCCGGAGCGGCACGGCAGGCCGCCTCGGCGGGAACCGAGATCATCGGTCTGACCCCGACGTTCGGCGCCGAATCCTGCGAGGGCAATGTCGAAAGCCACCTCGCAGCACTCGGCGTCATGGACGCAGTCCTGAAGTACTCCGGCGAGTTCGATGCCGTGATCCAGGCCGGATACGGAGAGCACGGGCGTGAAGGTCTGCAGGAGCTGTTGGACGTGCCCGTCATCGACATCACCGAGGCGGGGGCGGCCCTGGCGATGTTCCTCGGCCGCCGCTATTCCGTCGTCACCACACTCGACCGCACCGTGCCGCTCATCGAGGACCGGCTGCTGCTGGCCGGTTTCGACTCCCACTGCGTGTCCGTGCGGGCATCGGGGATGGCCGTGCTCGAGCTCGAGGAGGATCCGCGGGCCGCGATCGATGCGATCGCCGATCAGGCCGCCGAGGCGGTCGAGCAGGACCGTGCCGAGGTCATCGTCCTCGGCTGTGGCGGGATGGCGGAGCTCGGGGAGACGATCACGGAGCGCTGCTGCGTGCCCGTCGTCGACGGGGTCGCGGCGGCCGTGCGCTTGGCCGAATCACTCGTCGGACTGGGGTTGAGCACCTCGAAGGTGCGCACCTATGCTCCCGCCCGAGAGAAGAAGCTCAGCGGCTGGCCGCTCGGTCAGTCAGCGACGGCCGAATCCGCACCCTCCGATTCCGCAGCGCCAAGACCGGCCTGATCCTCCGCGGGCCCGGTTTCGGCCAAGCGCTTCGAATGCTTGTCGTGCTGCTCCTGACTCGTTCCCAGGTGTCGGGCGGCCAGAGACCCGGCCCAGGCCTGGTCCCGGCGGGCGATCGCATCGAAGAGCTCGGCATGCTCGGTGGCGACGACCGCGAGATCATCATGCTGGCTCAGCTGCCACCGCATCCGTGAATCCAACAGGGCGCCGATCTCACCGAGCAGCTCATTGCCCGAGAGCTCGGTGACGATGGCATGGAATTCTGCGGCACAGCGATGAGCACCCGCGACGTCCCCGGCCTCCGCGAGCTCACGGCCCTGGAGCATCGTGGCCTCCAGCCGGGTCAGCCCTTCGCGGGTATGGCGCTGAGCGGCGAGTTCGAAGGAGAGCACATCGAAGACCGTGCGCACCTCGTTGAGGTCGGCGATGTCGCTGGGGGAGAACTCCCTGACCGTCGACCAGGTGTTCGGCCGGTTTGTCACCAGACCTTCCGAAGCCAGCTTCTTCAGCGCCTCTCGGATGGGCACCCTGGAGACCCCGAGCTCAGTGGCGAGATTGCGTTCGACGAGCCGTGAGCCCGGGCGACGGCGGCCCTCGATGATCTCATTGCGCAGTGCCTCGGTGACTCGCATGGTCTCTGACTGAGGGCTCTCACTGGATCTCATTCGGTCTTTCACCTCACTGCGAGCGCTTCATGGCGCGGCCCAGGGTGTCGAGTCCGACCGAACCGAGACCCAATGCCCGCGTATGGAAGTCCTTGAGGTCGAAATCGGTCCCTGCCGCCGCCTTCGCCTCGTCACGATACTGCTCCCACAGGCGCTGGCCGATCTTGTAGCTGGGCGCCTGTCCGGGCCAGCCGAGGTAGCGGTCGAGTTCGAAGGCCAGGAATGACCGGTCCATGGCCACATTGTCGGTGAGGAACTGCCAGGCCTTCTCCCGGTTCCAGATCCCGCCGCCGAGGCTGGCCGGAGCCTCGAGGCCGAGGTGGAAGCCGATGTCGAGGACGACGCGGGCGGCCCGCAGGCGCTGCGAATCGAGCATGCCCAGATAATCGCCGGGATCGTCGAGGAAACCGAGATCGGCCATGAGCTTCTCCGCGTACAGTGCCCACCCTTCACCGTGGCCGGACACCCAGCACATGAGGCGGCGCCAGCGGTTGAGGGTCCCGGAGACATAGGTGGCCTGACCGATCTGCAGATGGTGACCGGGCACACCCTCGTGGTAGACGGTCGTCTTCTCCTGCCACGTGGCGAAGTCCGTGACGCCTTCGGGCACCGACCACCACATGCGGCCGGGGCGGGAGAAGTCGTCGGTCGGACCGGTGTAGTAGATTCCGCAGGTGGCAGAGGGGGCGATCATGCACTCGATCGTGCGCACAGGGTCGGGGATGTCGAAATGGGACTTGCCGAGTTCGCGGATCGCCTCATCGGCCACATCCTGCATCCATTCGCGCAGAGCCTCGGTTCCCTTGAGGGTGCGCTTCGGGTCGCTGTTCAGGGCGTCCATGACCTCGAACAGGTCGGCACCGGGCATGATCTTCGCCGCCACTTCGCGCTGTTCGGCATCGATGCGCCCGAGTTCGTCGAGACCCCAGGCATAGGTCTCGTCGAAGTCGACTTCGGCGCCGAGGAAGTCCCGGGAGTACAGAGCATAGGCTTCCCGACCGCAGGCTTCGTCCTCTCCGGCTGCTGGCAGCAGCTGTTCGCCGAGGAAATCGGCCAGTCCTGCGGCGGACTCACGAGCCGCCTCGGCGTGGCTGTCGAGGTCCGAGCGCAGGGCGTCGGGAACATCGGCTCCGGCGACGAGGCGATCGAAATTGCTGCCGGGTTCGGCCAGGGCGCGGGCCTGTTCGATGACCTTCTCCACCTGGATGCGGGCGGCGACGCGACCGGTCTCACGCGCCATCGCCAGGGACTCCTGGTAGCCGGCGAGCGAGCCGGGCACAGCGGCCAGAGTGGTTGAGATCGTCTCCCAATCAGCCACGGTCTCCGTGGGCATGAGGTCGAAGGCGTCCCGGACCTGCTGCAGCGGGGATTCGATGACGTTGAGGCTGGCGTGTCTGATCCCGGCGGCGAAGTGATCGCGGTCGACTCCGAGGCGATCACGCATCGCATCGATGGTGACGAGATCGACGTCGTCGAGGTCGGGGCGGTCCGCGACGTCATCGAGGCGGGCCAGAGTCCGGACGGTGACATCGTTGAGTGCGGAGAGTCCGGACGGCGAGAAGTCGTCGAAGCCCTGCGCACCGTCGAGTCCGAGGTAGAGGGCGAGAGAGGGGGAGAGGGCGAGCATGTCATCGACGTAGTCTTCAGCGACCGCATCGACGGCGGTGGGGGTTCTCTTCTCAGTCATGGTGACCACCCTATCGCGAGCTGAGTCACATCCCCGGTGGACCAGACCGCGCGATCGCCGCGAACCCGCTAATGTGTCACTGTTCCTTGCAGGCAGCAGAAAGTGAGACCGATCTCCAGTGGCACGAGCGAAGCTGTGGACGAAGGACTTCATCGTCGGGATCGGGCTCAATCTGTCGATGTCGATGGTCTTCTACCTGCTCATGACATCGATGGCCGGGTATGCAGTGGCACGGTTCTCCGCCGGTGAGGCCGCTGCCGGCTTCGCCTCCTCGTCGTTCGTCGTCGGTGCCGTCGTCGCCCGTGTGCTCACCGGGAAGTACCTCGACTTCATCGGGCGGCGCAAGCTGCTCATCATCACCATGGCGGTTTCCGTTCTCGCCTCCCTGGCCTATATCTTCGCCGGCGACCTCACCCTGCTGCTGGTTCTGCGCATCGTCCACGGAATCGCCTTCGGTGCCGGGAACACGGCGATCATGACCGCCATCCAGAGCATCATCCCCGCTTCCCGGCGGGGTGAGGGAACCGGATACTTCGGCACCGCGACGACCCTGTCGACGGCGCTCGGACCGTATCTGGGAGTCATCCTGCCCCGTGAGTTCGACTTCGTCATGCTCTTCGTCGCCTCGGCGTTCATGTCCGTCCTCGCCCTCATCTGCTGTCTGCTCATCCGGCTGCCGGGGCAGGAGATCAGCGACTATCAGCGGCATACGAAATGGCATCTCAAGCTCGGCACCCTCGTCGATCGGGACGGGCTGCGGATCGGGTCGGTCATGCTCCTGGCAGGCACCGCCTACGCCGCGGCGCTCGTGTTCCTCGCCGGCTATGCAGCCGAACACGGTGTCGCCTCGGCTGCGTCCCTGTTCTTCGTTGCCTTCGCAGCGGCCTCTCTGTTCGCTCGCCTGTTCGTCGGCAGACTGCAGGACACCTTCGGCGACAATGCGGTGATCTTCCCCGTCTTCGTCGCCGACATCGCCGGCAATGTGCTGCTGGCGATGTGGCCGACGATGGCGGGGATCGTCCTGGCCGGAGTGCTCATCGGCTTCGGCTTCGGCTCCCTCATGCCGTGCATGCAGGCCATCACCGTGAAGTCCGTGCCGATGAGCCGAGTCCCCGTCGCCACCGCGTCGTTCTTCCTTCTCCTCGACGCAGGTTCCGGCATCGGCCCCGTCGTCCTCGGATTCCTCTACCCGTTCACCGGCGGAAACGGCATGTTCTTCGTCTGCACCGGTCTCGTCGTGGTCGCCATCGGAGTCTACGTCGTCGTGCACGGACGTCACCGAGGCGGCCGCCCCGGAACTACCTGACGGCGGCTCAGCAACCTGGTGCGAGGTTGCTGAGCCGCCGTCAGGTAGTTCCGGAGGGGGCGGGATCGCGATAGCCTGGAGAGAATCGACCGGAGGTTCGGCGCCGCCGTCCTCCGCCCCAGTCTCTGTCGCCGGAGGATGAGAATGAAGTTCGCGCTCGCTCAGATCAACACCACCACCGAGGTGGCCGACAATCTCGACAAGGTCCGCACCTATACCCGGGAGGCGGCCGCATCAGGAGCTCGGTTCGTCGTCTTCCCCGAAGCGACGATGTCGGCGTTCGGAACAGGACTGCGCACCCTCGCCGAGGAGCACACCGAGTCGTGGCGGACCGCGCTGAGTGCGCTTGCCGTCGAGACCGGCATCACCGTCGTCGTCGGCGAGTTCGCGACCACTGCGGCCAAGGTCATCAACTTACTCGCCGTCTACACCCCCACCGGTGAGCGCAGCGACTATGCGAAGATCCACCTCTACGACGCCTTCGGCTTCAAGGAATCGGACACCGTCGAAGCAGGGGAGGAGCCGGTGCTCTTCACCGTCGACGGTGAAGATATCGGACTGGCCCTGTGCTATGACATCCGCTTCCCCAAGCTCTTCGCTGAGCTCAGCCGTCGGGGCGCGCGGCTGGCGGTCGTGGCCGCGTCATGGGGAGCAGGCCCCGGAAAGGTCGCACAGTGGGAACTGCTCGCCCGGGCCAGGGCGCTGGACTCGAACATGTTCGTCGCCGCCCTCGGCCAGGCCGACCCCGAGGTCTCCGGCATCGATGTGCCGAAGAAGGGGCCGACCGGGGTCGGGCACAGCCTCGTCTCCGACCCTTTCGGGACGGTGCTGACCTCAATCGACGGCGCCGAACGCCTCGAGATCGTCGACCTCGACCTGGCAGGAGCAGACAAGGCCGCCGAGGCGGTGCCTGTCCTGGCCAATGCCAAGCTCGGCTACTGACTCACGCTGCGACGATGTCAGCGAGCGACGCTGTCCGGAGGAGTGTGTCAGAGACCACAATAATTGCACTTGAGGAAAAAATGCACTGAGTGCAACAATGGGGTCATGACTTCCAGTTCAGACAGCGCGACCCCGGTTCCGGCCGAGGGACTGCGCGAACGCAAGAAGCGCGAACGCGGTCAGGCCCTGCGCCGGGCCGCGATCGACCTCGCCCTGGAGAAGGGCTATCACAACGTCACCGTCGAAGACATCTGCGAACGCTGCGGAGTCTCGAGACGGACGTTCTTCAACTACTACTCGTCGAAGGAAGAGGCCCTTCTCGGCCGTGCCGACACCGTGTTCGACGAAGAGGACCAACCTGCTATCGACGAATTCGAGGCCGGAGGCCCGCACGGCCGCCTCGTCGCGGATCTCGAGCACCTGCTCGGCTTCATCGTCGCCACCCGGATGAGCAAGCGCGAGGAGATGCACCAGTACCACCTCATGCTCAAACAGGATCCTTCGCTGCTGCAGCTGCAGATGGCGCGGATGGGCAATAACGAACGGCTCTTCCGGCAGATCATCCAGCGTCGACTCGACGGAACTGCTCGCACCGCCTCGGCGCCGGTCGGGTACGACGACGACGCGACGTCATCCTGCCCTCGCGAACCGGAAGACGAGCCGGTGTCGGCACGTGCCGAGGCCGTGACCGCGCTGGCGATGATGGCGCTCAAAGCGACCTTCACACGGATGCGTAGGTTCGAGGGCGACCCGGGCCCAGTGATCGAAAACATCTTCGACGAACTGCGCACGATCTTCAAGGAGGAATCGGCATGAGCGGTGCTTCACCGGTGGCCGAGAAGGCCCCGATCGTCCTGACGAAGCGGACGATCATCCTCATCTTCTCCGCACTCATGGCCGCGATGTTCTTAGCGACCCTCGACCAGACGATCGTGTCCACGGCGATGCCGACGATCGTCGGCGAACTCGACGGCGTCGAACACCAGGCGTGGCTGGTCACGATCTATCTGCTGGCGATGACCATCGTCATGCCCCTCTACGGCAAGTTCGGAGATATGTGGGGACGGAAGATCATCTTCCTCGTGGCCATCGCGATATTCGTCATCGGCTCGTTCGGCTCGGGTATGGCGCAGAACTTCTGGGAGCTCATCGCCTGGCGCGGCTTCCAGGGTCTCGGCGGCGGCGGACTGATGATCCTGTCGCAGGCGATCATCGCCGACATCATCCCCGCCAGCGAACGCGGAAAGTACATGGGCCCGCTCGGCGGCCTGTTCGCGATCTCGAGCGTTCTGGGACCCGTCCTCGGCGGGTTCTTCACACAGCACATGGACTGGCGCTGGTGCTTCTGGATCAACGTGCCGATCGGCATCGTCGCCTTCCTCATCGCCCTCTTCGCGCTCAAGCTGCCCAGCCACCGGTCGGACCAGAAGGTCGACGTCCTCGGCATCGTCCTCATGGTCGCCACGACCTCACAGCTCATCCTCGTCACCAGCTGGGGCGGCCACGACTACGACTGGGACTCACCGACGATCATCGGACTCATCATCGGCACCATCGTCGCCGGAGCCCTCTTCGTCCTCGTCGAGTCCAAGGTGTCGAACCCGATCATCCCGATCCACCTGTTCCGCAACCCGACGTTCGTCCTCTCGACGACCATCGGCCTGCTGCTGGGGCTGGGCATGTTCTCCGCGATGGCATTCCTGCCGACCTTCCTGCAGATGGCAGCGGGCACCGACGTCACCGGATCGGGCCTGCTCATGCTGCCGATGATGGCCGGCGTCATGCTCACGTCGATCGTCTCAGGCATCATCGTGTCGAAGACCGGCAAGTACAAGATCTATCCGCTCGTCGGCACCCTCATCGCCGGTGCCGCGCTGGCCTGGATGACGACGATGACTGCGGAGACCTCGATGGTGCTCATCGGCACCATGATCTTCACGATGGGCTTCGGCCTGGGCCTGGTCATGCAGATCATCGTCCTCGTCATCCAGAACTCGGTGGATCCGAAGCTCGTCGGCACGGCCACCTCGACGAACAACTACTTCCGCGAGATCGGCGCTTCGGTCGGCACCGCCCTGTTCGGGTCGATCTTCACCACGCGACTGTCGGACAAGATCGCCGAGGCGATGCACGGCTTGCCGGCGGACACGGCGAATGCGGCCGCCGGAGCCCCGTCGACGGACTCGCTCACGCCTGAGTCTGTGGCCGAACTGCCGGGTCCGATCCACGACCTCGTGGTGGGTGCCTACGCCGACGCTCTGGCCCCGTCGTTCTGGTACATGGTTCCGGTCTTCCTCGTGGCCTTCGTCCTCGCGTGGTTCCTCCCGCAGCTCAAACTCTCCGACGTCGCCGGCATGGTGGCCCGCGGTGAGGCCGTCTACGGAGAGGACATGGGCGGACACGCCGCAGCGAACGCTGAGGAGGACTCCGGACGCCTCTCCACGATCTCCGTGGCCTCGGAGGCGCAGCCGGACTTCGACGCCGATGCGGACAGCATCCACGATGTCGATGCTCCGGATCGTCTGTGGCTCGACCCGGCCAAGCAACAGTATCGGCTGAAGTAGTCAGTCCCAGGACAGAAGCAGGGCCGGCGGAAGAGGATCCGCCGGCCCTGTCTTCTTGCGTGAGCGCTTCAGCGACCCAGGTGCTGGTCCCAGGTCTGAGGGAGGCGCTTGCGCACATTCCGGCGCGGGGCCCGGAAGCCGGCCCGATCACCCTTGCGGATTTCGGACTCGTCCGCGGCTGCGGCCTGCTGGGCCGCATAGGCGATCGCCACCTGACGGATCGCGACGACCGCGGCCACGGCCGCGGAACTGGCCATCTCGTCACTGATGGGTTCGCCGTCATCGGCACGCACCTGTGACCGTCCCTCCACCGAGGGCACCCGCAGCGTCTCGGCCGAGGTCGGGGCCGCCTCGGCGGCGGAATCCTCACCGGGGGCAGTCACCTCGACGAAAGCATCACTGGGCAGGTTCGCCTCGGCGTCGGTGTGCAGATCATCGCTCATAGGGGGATGTTACCGTGCTTGCGTGCGGGAGCGTCGACGTGTTTGTTCTTCAGCGCTCGCAGAGAGCGGACGATCCGACTGCGGGTCTCGCTGGGCCTGATGACGGCGTCGATGTAGCCTTCTTCGGCGGCGAGGTACGGGTTGAGCAGGGCATCCTCGTAGTCTTGGATGAGTTCGGCTCGTGCCGCCTCGACGTCCTCACCGGCCTCTTCGACGGCCTTGAGCTTGCGTCGGTAGACGATGTTGGCCGCACCCTGGGCACCCATGACCGCGATCTGGGCGCTCGGCCAGGCGAGGTTGATATCGGCACCGAGCTGCTTCGAACCCATCACGCAGTACGCGCCGCCGTAGGCTTTGCGGGTGATGAGGGTGACGAGCGGAACGGTGGCCTCGCCGTAGGCGTAGATGAGCTTGGCCCCGCGCCGGATGATGCCGCCGTACTCCTGATCGGTGCCCGGCAGGAACCCGGGCACATCGACGAAGGTCAGGATCGGCAGATTGAAGGCATCGCAGAGGCGCACGAAGCGCGCAGCCTTCTCCGACGCGTCGATGTCGAGTGTGCCGGCCAGCTGCATGGGCTGGTTGGCGATGATGCCCACGCTGACTCCCTCGACACGGCCGAAGCCGGTGACGACGTTCGGGGCGAAGAGCTCCGAGACCTGCAGGAATTCGCCGTCGTCGAGGATCGTGGTGACGACATCGAGGATGTCATAGGGCTGCGAGGGCGAATCCGGCATGAGCGTATCCAGCGCCTCGTCCTCGGGAGTCACCGACAGATCGGATTCGAACTCGTCGGCATCCGCCGGATCGAGGTTGTTCTGGGGGAGGAAAGAGAGCAGATCGCGCACATAGTTGAGCGCATCATCCTCATCGGCGGCGAGGTAGTGGGCGTTACCAGACACGGTGTTGTTGGTCCGTCCGCCGCCGAGCTCCTCGTGGCCGACCGACTCCCCGGTGACGGTCTTGATGACGTCGGGACCGGTGATGTACATGTGGCTGATCTGGTCGACCATGATCGTGACATCGGTCAGCGCGGGGGAGTAGACGGCGCCGCCGGCCGAAGGTCCCATGATCAGCGAGATCTGCGGAATGACGCCGGAGGAGGCGACATTGAGGCGGAAGATCTCGGCGAAGAGCGCGATCGATCCGACGCCTTCTTGGATCCGCGCGCCGCCGGAGTCGTTGATGCCGATGATCGGGCAGCCGAGTTTGAGTGCCAGCTTCTGCACCTTGACGATCTTGCGTCCGTTCGCCTCTGCCAGGGACCCGCCGAGGACGGTGAAGTCGTGGGCGAAGACCGCGACGGTCTTGCCTTCGATCGTACCCAGACCGCAGACGACTCCGTCACCGTCGGGGCGGTTGTCCTGCATTCCGAACTGGTGATTGTGGTGACGGGCGAATTCGTCGATCTCCTGGAAGGAGTCGACGTCGAGGAGAGCTGCGATGCGTTCACGGGCGGTCTGCTTGCCGCGCTTGTGCTGATTGTCCACCGAGCGCTGGTTGCCGGTGTGGGCCGCTTCTCGGCGCTGGCTGAAAGCGTCGATGCGCTCGGCTGTGGTCCGTGGAGTATCCGTCATGTCTCCACAATAACGATGACGTGAGACTTCATTGTGCACTCTCGCCAAAAGAATCTAGAGTGGACTGGTGAACAGCCAACACAATCCTCTTCTCGTCGACGTCGACTCGGTGCACCGCACAGTCGCGGATCGTGGTCTCTCGCTTCCTCCTCTGATCTGGGACGATACCTGCACGTCGACGAACGACGAACTCGCGCGGTTGGTCCGGGAACGCGCGGACAGCGGTGCGCCCATGGACGAATTCACCATCCGCGGCACAGATTTTCAGAACGCCGGACACGGTCGTCTGGGTCGGATCTGGACGGTGCCCGCCCGCCGGTCCCTGACTTGGTCGATTCTGCTCACACCCCCGGCCGGGTTCTCCCGGTGGGGCTGGATACCGCTCATCGCCGGGGAAGCCGTGCACAGCGCCGTCACCGAGGCGGGAGTGCCCGCCTCAATCAAATGGCCCAACGATGTGCTCACCGCCGACGGCAAGAAGCTGTGCGGAATCCTCGCGCGTGTCGAGCCCCTGGCCAGCGGTCCGCAGATCGTGTTGGGGATGGGTCTGAACACCCGGTTGGAGCCTGCGGATCTGCCGCGGGCGGACGCGAGTTCTCTGGCGATCGAAACCGGTGCCGATGGCTCAGAAATTGATCATGAAGCGTTGCTAGTCTCGATCCTGAGCACATTGATCCCCTGCTACAGAGAGCTGATCGACTATGGAGATGAGGATTTCCGCGACAGCCGCACAGCGCGAAGAGTGCGTGATCATATGGTGACGCTCGGGTCGAAGGTTCGAGTGGAGAAGCCCGACGGCTCGGACATCATCGGCACCGCCACGGGGCTGGACTCCGGAGCCGATCTCATCATCGATGATCGTGTGTCGCTCAGCGCCGGAGACGTCCACCATCTGCGTCCTGTCGCATCCTCGTCAGCTCCGGAGAGGAGCGATCGCTGATGGCGGTTTCGGACTTCACCGCCGGATTCGACATCGTCGGTCCGGAGACGGTGGGCACGCCCGAGGTCGGAGATTCCGAAGGTGCCTCCACGGACGGTCAGCCACCCGACGCTGAATCACAGTCAGGCGATGAAACACAGTCAGGCGACGAAGAGCCGACGGGCGCTGAGCCGCAGGAGGAGACCGCACCTCGGTCGGGCGCGGATCCCCAGTCTGATCCCGATCCCCATCCTGGTCCCGAAGCTTCGACCAGTGCAGACCCGAGCGAGGACGGTGAGATCCGGCCCGGCACCGAGGCGGCCGACCGCTCCGCGGATGAGTCCACCGAGGATGCTGCCGTGTCGAGTGCGGACGATCTGTTCGGCGATGTCGGAGGCGAACAGGAGCCGGTTGGGAGTCTGACGGGATCCGCTCCCCAGGCCGGGGAGGTCGGCGCAGAGCTCGCCGACGAGGTGACCGCCGATCCGGGCACGGCCTCCGCGGGCACGGCCTCCGCGGACGCGGACTCCGCCGATGCGGAACCGGGCGTCGACGTCGATGAGGACTTCTTCAGCGGACTGCGTGAGGATCCGCGGACCACGGCGCTGCCGATCATCGATGAGGATGCCCTCGACGATGACGGCCCAGACTTCGACGACACGATCTATGAGACCCGTACCGCGGCCGAACGCCTCGAAGAGATCCTCCTCGACGGCAAACGCGTCCTCGACCGGCGTGAGGCCGCCAAGCTCGGCGGAATCTCCACGGTCTCGGCCCGGAAGATGTGGCGAGCACTCGGAATGTCCCAGGCGAAGCCGACTGACAAGGCCTACACCGTCAGCGATGCCCACGCCCTCCGGATCTGGGCCAAACCCGTCGCGGACGGTCTCATCGACCAGACCACGGCACTGTCTCTGGCCCGGGCGATCGGCCAGACGACGGATCGCCTCGTCGTCTGGCAGATGGAGACCCTCGTCGAGTTCCTCACCGAGGAGAAAGGGCTGACCGACCCGGAAGCCCGACGGGACGCCCTGGCCGTCGTCGAAGAGATGATCGACCCGCTGCAGAAGATGCTCACCTACTCCTGGCGGCGCAATCTCGCCGACGTGATGGGCCGTCTCAACGTCAACGTCTCCGACGGGCTGGCCATGGACAACCGGCAGGGCTGGTACGACTCCTCGATGCCGTTGGCCCGTGCCGTCGGGTTCATCGACCTCGTCTCCTTCACCCGCCTGTCACAGAAGATGGAGCCGCGGCAGCTGGCGGACATGGTCCAGGAGTTCCAGGGCATGGCCTACAACATCGTCGCCACCGGCGGCGGACGGGTGATCAAGACCGTCGGCGACGAGGTGTTCTTCGCCGCCTCGACCCCACTGGCCGGAGCCGAGATCGCCATGACACTGATGGAACGCGTCTCCGCTGCCGAGGACCTGCCACAGGCACGCGTCGGCTTCGTCTGGGGCCGGGTGCTCTCCCGCCTCGGCGATATCTTCGGCTCCAGCGTCAACCTCGCCGCACGCCTGACGGCCGTGGCCGATCCCGGCACGATCTTCACCGACGAGGAGACGGCACGAGTGCTCTCGGCCTCGGACGACTACGTCTTCGAACCCCGCGATTCGATTTCGCTGCACGGACTCGGTGAGACCTCCATCGGTGAGATGAAACGCGGCACCGCGGCCCAGATGCGCCTCGACCTCGACGACGAAACCGAGAACTGAGACCGACAGCTGAACCCGGCACCGAGGCGCTGGCTTCAGCTGTCGACCTCGACCTCAGACTCCGAGGTCAGAACAGCGCCGAATCGTCGTCCTCATCGTCATCGTCGTCGTGAGAGACGATCACGGCACCCTCGGTGTCGAACTTGGATCGCGCGATCTCATCCTTGGCCTCATCGAGGTCGAGCTCGAGCTCATCGAAGCTCGTCGCCAGCCCCTGCTGTTCTCTCCCCGCGGACCGGTCAGCGCCGGACTTCGGATTCTTCGCACCGGACGCGGTCCCCGCGACCGCCTCGGCGTCGGTTGAGCCGCCATCGTCGTC
The DNA here is from genome assembly GCF_004745485.1 of Brevibacterium sp. S22. GTDB lineage: Bacteria > Actinomycetota > Actinomycetes > Actinomycetales > Brevibacteriaceae > Brevibacterium. Next base: position 315,470 of record NZ_RHFG01000001.1, on the reverse strand, counting down.
CGTCTGGGAATAGTCGACGGATTCGGCGCCGCCGAGGCGGGGCAGGGTGCCGACGACATCGATCTTCGACTCCAGCGGCGATCCCGTCCCATCACGACGGGACAGTTCGGCCGGCAGCGTGCGGGCACCGCCGGCAGCGGCGGCGGCCTGCGGAGAGTCGCCGACCCATGCCAGCGACAGCTCGGTCTCGCCCTTGAGGAACTTGTGGGCACGCACGCCCGAGGTGGCCCGCCCCTTGGTCGGAAACTCGGAGAATTCGCTGACCTTGATCGACGACGACGGGGCACCGTAGAAGTTCTCACCGGTGGCGATCGTGACAACAGCGAAGCTGCCGAGTTCGGCATCCGCGGCACCGTCCTCGTCGGTCTTCGCCGCTTTCGGGGTCATTCCGAAGAAGATCACCTTCGCATCTGCGGCCACCTTGACTCCGGCCACACCGGAGGCGTTCCAGCCCTGCGCGCGCAGACCGGAGGCGTCGAAGGCGAGCAGCTGGGCGTTCGAGGTCACGAACACGGAGAGAGAATCGTCGATGTCCTCGGGCTGGGCGACTCCGACGACGGAGTCCTTGCCCTTGAGGGTGATGGCTTCCCACTCGTTCTTGTTCGGCCGACCGCCCACCGACACCCGTTTGACGACTCCTTCGGCAGTGCCGAGGACGAACTCGCGGTCGAGGTCGATGAGACCGATGATCTTCTCGTTCTTCTCCAGGGCCGCATATTCGGCGATCTTCACCCCACCGGCGACATTGGGCCGGGCCGCAGCCGGCGGCAGGGCCGGCAGGTCGACGACATCGACCATGTGCAGGCGACCGGTGGTGGTGACGGCGCCGACCTTGCCCTGAGTCGTGGTGACGATCTCGGAGACCAGTGCATCATGGCTGGAGCGTCGGCCCTCGCGTGCCAGGGGAGCGGCGTCCGAGGTACGCGCAATGCGCCCGGAGGTCGACAGCAGCACCCGGCAGGGGGAATCGGCGATCTTGAGGTTCGTCGGAGCTTTCTTGCCCTTGGCACTCAGCTCCTTCATCGATCCCTCGATGAGGACAGTGCGCCGCGGTGTGCCGATGACCTCGGCGGTGGCCTCGAGCTCGGCGGCGACGAGCTCACGCAGCTTCGCCTCATCGGCCAGCAGCGATTCGAGGTACTCGATCGTCTTCTTCAGCTCGTCACGTTCGGCCTCGAGCTCGAGTCGGGAGAACTTCGTGAGCCGACGCAGCTGCAGGTCGAGGATGTAGGTGGCCTGCAGCTCGGAGAGTTCGAAGACATCCATGAGGCGGGTCCGTGCCGTGGCTGCATCGTCGGAGGAGCGGATGAGCTGGATGACCTCATCGATGTCGAGGATCGCGATGAGCAGACCTTCGACGAGGTGGAGCCGGTCCTTGGCCTTGCGCAGCTGGAAGACCGTGCGCCTGCGCACCACGTCGATGCGGTGGGACAGATAGACGGTGAGGAGCTCGCGCAGTCCCAGGGTCCGCGGCTGCCCGTCGACGAGGCAGACATTGTTGATGCTGAACGATTCCTCGAGCGGTGTCTGGCGGTAGAGCTCGGCGAGGACGGCTTCGGGATTGAAGCCGTTCTTGATTCCGATGACCAGTCGCATGCCGTTCTTGCGGTCCGAGTAGTCATCGATCGAGGCGATTCCGGTGAGCTTTTTCGCCCCGACGGCGTCTTTGACCTTCGACACGACCTTCTCCGGCCCCACGAGGTAGGGCAGTTCGGTGACGACGATGCCCTTGCGGCGGGCACTGATGTTCTCGAAGGACACGGTGGCCCGGGTGCGGAACGTGCCGCGACCGGTCTCATAGGCTTCACGCACACCGTCGAGGCCGATGATCCGCCCACCGGTGGGCAGATCCGGGCCGGGGATGAAGCGCATGAGCTCCGAGAGCCCGGCTTCCGGGTTGCGGATGAGGTGGGCGCAGGCGGCGATGACTTCGCCGGGATTGTGCGGGGCCATGTTCGTAGCCATCCCCACCGCGATGCCCGAGGTGCCGTTGATGAGCAGGTTCGGGAAGGCGCTGGGCAGCACCTCGGGCTGGGTGAGCGTATTGTCGTAGTTCGGTACGAAGTCGACGACGTCTTCGTCGAGTCCGGAGATCATCTGCATCGACGCAGTCGTCAGCCGAGCCTCGGTATAACGCGGGGCAGCGGGACCATCGTCGAGGGAACCGAAGTTGCCGTGGCCGTCGACGAGCGGCACACGCATGATGAAACCCTGGCTGAGACGCACCAGTGCGTCGTAGATCGCGGTGTCGCCGTGCGGGTGGAGCTTGCCCATGACATCACCGACGATGCGAGAGGACTTCACATGACCGCGCTCAGGGCGCAGGCCCATATCGCCCATCTGGTAGACGATGCGCCGCTGGACGGGTTTGAGGCCGTCACGGGCATCGGGCAGGGCGCGGGAGTGGATGACCGAGACCGCATATTCGAGGAACGAACTCTCCATCTCTGAGGAGACGTCGACTTCGATGACTCTGCCTTCGGGCATGGAACTCCTTTGACGCACGAACTGTTCGATTCGAACACCCGCCCGCGCCGAAGCCTGACCTCAGTGGGGGAGGGCACCCGTCGATTCTAGCGTTCGATTTGCGATCTCCGGTTCAATCGGGCGTTCCCGGAGGGTCCGTGTCGGAGATCAGGCGCTTTCGCGGCTGCTGCGCAGCCACTGGAAGAACTCCTTGAGGTAGGCCTCGACATGGGAGCGCTCTGCAGTGCCGGCGACGAGTTCGCTGAACATCATGCCCGCGACCGAGCTGTTGACCCGCTGCGCGTATTCCGCGTCGATGCCGGCGAAGCGCATGATGAAGTCCTTGATCGCGCGGAGGTTCTTCTCCTTGGCGATCACGGCCTCGGGCGGCAGCGCCGGATCCAGGCTGAGCATCATCATCGTGTAGAACCGGCTGCGGTCGGTGGTCAGCCAGTTCATGCAGAAGTCGATGGCGACTTCGATGGGATCGGCACCCGGTGTCCGCATGAGCTCCGGCAGACGCTCGAGCTGCTGGGAATTCAGTTCTCCGATGCGCTCCATGATTCCGGTGATCAGGGCATCGCGGGTGCGGTAGACATTCGAAGTCGACCCCACGGGCAGTTCGGCCAGTGCGTCGACTGCCCTGTGGGTGAGTCCGCGGACTCCTTGTTCGGCGACTACGGCGATCGCGGAGTCGGTGACGACGTCTCTGCGCGAAATCATGACTGTGAGGCCTCGCTCTCATGGGACACCCGCTGACTGCGGACGCCTGGGACGGTGGATGGCCAGTGATTGGCCACAGACGGCGACCCCCGGAGCGGCCACTCACTAAAACACGAATTCATAACATTTCGTGGTGAACGGATACAGACACTACCCGTCAAGTCTGCGAATTGGTATAGGACGCGCCAATCAGGCGCTCGGACGGTGAAATTCGAAGACACCCTGCGGTGGGCGTGGATTCTCCTTTCAGCTCAGAGGGTCTCTTCTCGAATGGTCTTAGCCCAGCAGACGGCGGGTTCCGTCGATCCGAGTCGGGTCGGGCAGCAGGTCGACGTGGGCACTGAGCACATGCGACTCGGTCTCCGTGGCGACCATCGGGTGGATGACGAGTTCGAGGATCTGCGGATGGTTCTCCACCAGCACTGCGAGTCTCTCCAGCACAGTGCGCAGCGGTTCGATATTCATCGGCGGCAGACCGCGGTAGCCGAACAGCCTGGGCGAGGCCTTGATCGACCGGATCATGTCCCCGGCCTCTTTGTCGGTGATCGGGGCGACCCGATGAGCGACATCGCCGAGCAGCTCAGTGGTGTCTCCCGCCAATGAGAAGGCCAGCAGCGGACCGAGCAGCGGGTCCTCACCGGCTCGGAGGACGCAGGGCACACCGTGTGGGGCCATGGCCTGGACATCGACGAGCGGCTCCTCCTCACCGGCCAGCTGCCGGATCGTCTCCTGGATCGCTGTGAAGTCCTCGGCCAATTCCTCGGGAGTGTCGATATTCAGTCGCACACCGCCGAGCTCCATCCGGTGCCGCAGGACCTTCGACACGGCCTTGAGAGCGACGGGATAGCCGATCTTCTCGGCCGCAGCGATGCCTTCCTCCACCGAGGAGGCAGCAAGATAGGGCAGAACTTCGATTCCGTAGGCGTTGAGCAGGTCCCGGGTGTCATCGCGTTCGAGCCGGACGGGTGCGCCCGGCTTCGCCCCTTCCAAAGCGGAGTCGATGATCGCCCGCACCCTCTTGTCGTCGATATCGTCGAATTCGGTGTAGCGACCATGATCAGCCGCTCTCCAGCGGGCGTAGTCCGTGGCCCGGGCCAGAGCCCAGACGGCATCTTCGGGACCGATGTAGCTGGGGACGGTGTGGGAGATCCGATCGCCGTCCTCGTCGGTGAGGAACGAGGTCAGCTCGTCTTGGACGCCGTGGATGCCGAGGAAGCAGGCGACAGTGGCCTTTCCGGAACGCGCCGCGGATTCGGACAGCAGTCCGGCGATCTCGGTCTCTTCCACACCGGTCGAAGGAGTGAAGGTGACGATGACCGAATCGACATCGTCACGTTCGTACATCGCATCGAGTTCGGTCCGGAAGGTCTCCGCATCGACCTCGGGGTGCAGGGACACGGGGTCGGTGTCGACGCGCAGACCCTCGGAGCGGGCGCGCTGCATGATCAGGGTGCTCATCGCAGCGGAGTTGCCGATGACTCCGACACGCCGACCTGCGGGCAGCTTCTGGGTGGAGAACACCTGGGCGAGGTCGAAGAGCTGGTGGATCGTGTCCGCGCGGATCACTCCCGCCTGTTCGAGCACCTGGTCGAGGGTGTTCGGCGCCAGGGACGAGGTGCGCACGATATGCCCTGGAGGCAGCTCCCGGCCCGTGAGGTCGGATTTGATGACGATGACGGGTTTGACGCGAGAGACGCGGCGGGCGATGCGCGAGAATTTGCGCGGGTTGCCGATGGACTCGAGATAGAGGCCGACGGTCTGCGTGGCCGGATCCTCCTCCCAGTACTGGAGGAGGTCGTTGCCCGAGAGGTCGGCCCGGTTGCCGGCGGAGACGAAGGTGGAGATGCCCAGTCCGCGATTCTTCGCCGCCGCGAGCAGGGCGGTGCCCAGCGCCCCGGACTGGCTGAAGAGTCCGAGGGTTCCCGAGGCGGGGAGGAACGGGGCCAAGGAGGCGTTGAGCGAGAAGTCGGCGGCCTCGTTGACCAGACCGAAGGAGTTCGGCCCGACCACGCGCATTCCGTAGGCGCGGGAGGTCGCGACCATGCGGCGCTGGAGTTCGGCTCCTGCGGGACCGGTTTCGGCAAAGCCGGAGGAGATGACGAGCACGGCCTTGACCCCGTGCACGGCACAGTCCTTGACCACCTCGGTGACGGATTCGGCCGGAACGGCGATGACGGCGAGGTCGGCCTTGCCCGGCAGCTCGTCGAGGCTCGGATACGCCTGGACTCCCGCGATCTGATCGGCTTCGGGGTGGACGACCCACAGATCGCCGGCGAACTTCGCGGCCGTGATGTTGCGGATGAGCAGATGACCGGTGGAGTTGCGTTTGCGGCTGGCGCCGATCACCGCCACCGAGGCGGGGTGGAGGACCGTGCGCACGCTCAGGGCCTCGGCCCTGTGCTCCCGCGAGGCCTGCACTTCGATGGACCGTGCCGTGGGATCGATATCGAAGTTCACGGCCACGACGCCGTCGTCGAATCCGCGGGAGACCTCGTAGCCGGCGGCCTGGAAGACCTGCAGCATCGAACGATTCTGGGGCAGCACCTCGGCGGTGAAGCGCTGGATCCCCGATTCGCGCGCGGCCGCGGCCAGATGCTCGAGGAGGATCGAGCCGACCCCGCGGCCCTGGTGGGCATCGGCGATGTTGAAGGCCACCTCGGCGTCGGTGTCGCTGAGCCGATCGAAGCGGCCGACGCCGATGATGTCATCGCCGATGAGCATGATCAGCGCCACCCGGTCACGGTGGTCGACGTTGACGAAACGGTCGAGGTCGCGCTGCGGCAGTCGGGGCATCGGAGCGAAGAAGCGCAGATAGACGGATTCCGGTGACTGGGCCTCGTGCATGCGGGCCAGGGCAGCGGCATCGTCAGGGGTGATCGGACGCAGATGGGCGGTTCCGCCGTCGCGGAGGACGACATCGGCTTCCCACCCGGCAGGATAGTTTTCCATGGTTCCAGCATATGCGTCAGGCGCCCGGATATGGCCGACCGCGCTGGGAAGTGTCAGAGGAGTGGGGCACAATAGTGGGCATGGCATTACCCGAGGTTCTCGTTCACGATCTGCATTCGGCCGGCTACTATCCCCAACTCACTCAAGGCATACTCGCCGACTCTCTCTACGACGAACCGGTACTTGCCCACTTCGTCCACATCGACACTCATGTCGATATCGAATCCATCCACCGGCATGTCACTGCCTTCGTCCTCACCGAGACCCGGCTGCTGCTGGCACATGTCGATGACGATCCGAATGCGGAGCCCGGATCGAAGCCCCGTGCGGTCACGAGCAGCGAGGACATCGAGCTCGACCGTCTGGGCACCGTGATGGTCGGTCGGACCTTCGCCGATCCGGCCGCCTACAAGCCCGGCGACAAGCCTGTCGAGGTCTCGCTGACGATGTCCTGGGGTGCGTCGAAGCGGGTCGAGGCCTTCCCCGAGACCTGCGGAGACCCCAACTGCATGGGCGACCACGGATACGGAGGGTCGATCTTCGCCGAGGATGTCATGCTCCGGGTCTCGGCCGAGGCCGAGGGGCAGGCCGCCGTCGATCGCATGGCCGACTTCGCCGGCAGACTGCGTGCCGCAGTCTTCCACGCCCGGCTGCGGTCGCGTCGCTGATGAGCGAGAACTCAACTCAGCAGGGCGCGCGGTCTCACCCCGACAGTGAGCTGCTGGGGCCCCCGAACTATGCGGGCCCCATGCTCTCCGACGTCGTCCCCGCCGCTGCGCTGGGCCTCGGAGCCGGAGACGCTCTCGATGCGCCGATGTCGGATCGGGCACGCGGGCTCGGGCTGGACCGGGAATCCCGGGCGACGATCGTCGTGCTCATCGACGGTCTGGGCGAGGCGCAGCTGCGTCGCTACAGCGGCTACACTCCCTTCTTCCGGTCACAGGCCGGGACGCGCCGGACCCTGTCCGCCGGCTTCCCGTCGACGACGGCGAACTCTCTGTCCTCACTGGCCACAGGCCGTCTGCCCGGTGCGCACGGAGTCGTCGGCTACCGGGTCCTTGACCCGGAGAAGGACGCGGTTTTCAACCAGCTGACGTGGAACCTCGACGTCGACCCGATCGCATGGGTCCCCGATGCGACGCTCTTCGAACGCCTCACGGATGCCGAGATCGATGTGGTCAGCCTCGGTGAGAAGAAGTTCGCCGGCCGCGGGCTGAACCGGGCATCGCTGCGCGGCGGCAGATTCCGCGATTCGAAGACCCTGGAAGAACGCTGTGCCCAGGCCCTGTCGGAGGCGAAGGCTCCCGGCCGTCGCCTCGTCTACCTCTACTGGGGCAATCTGGACAAGACTGGGCATGTGCACGGTGCGGACTCTGCGGCCTGGACCGAGGAGCTCGAAAGCGTCGATCTCGCCCTGTCTCGGCTCGCCTCCGACCTTCCTCACGACGCGACCATGCTGATCACCGCCGACCACGGGATGGTCGACGTCGACCACGAACGTCGCCTCGACCTCGCCGAGACCCCTGAACTCAAGGCCGGTCTGCGCCACGTCGGCGGGGAGCCGCGGGCACTTCACCTCTACGCCGCTGACGGAGCCCAGGCAGACGTGCTCTCGACCTGGCAGGAGACGATCGGCGATCGCGGGCTCATCCTGCCGAAGTCCGAGGCGATCGCCCGCGGCTACTTCGGCCCCGTCGCCCCGCACGTCTATCCGCGGATCGGGGATTTCCTCGTCATCTGCACCGACGGCTTCGCCGTCGTCGATTCGGATGTGGAATCCGCCTCGGCGCTGGCGCTCATCGGCCACCACGGATCGACGACGGAGCAGGAGCTGCAGATCCCGCTCCTCGTCGTCTGACGCTTTTCGTCCTCTGACACTCTGTGCCGTCTGACATTCCTTGTCCTCTGGCACTCTGTGAACCCGGCGTGAGCACATCGTGAGCTGACGATAGGATGACAGACGTGACTTTTCCACGAATCGGTGTCATCGGCGGCGGCCAGTTGGCACGCATGCTCGCCCCAGCCGCAGAAGCCCTCGGCGTCCGCTTCTCCGTCCTCGCGGAGACCGCCGACGCCCCCGCCACCCAGGTCATCAGTGAGGTGACCGTCGGCGACTACACGGACTATCCGACCCTCAAGGCCTTCGCCGAAACCGTCGACGTCATCACCTTCGACCACGAACACGTCCCGCCCGAACACCTCGAGGCACTCGCGGCGGCCGGCCATGCCGTCCGTCCGGGACCGCAGGCCTTGATCTTCGCTCAGGACAAGATCCGGATGCGCACGAAGATGGACGAGCTCGGACTGCCGAACCCGGCATGGGCCGAGATCACCTCGGCCGCCGATGTCGAGGCCTTCGCCGCGCGTGTGGGCTACCCCTTCATCCTCAAGACACCGCGCGGAGGCTACGACGGCAAGGGAGTGCGCGTCATCGACAGCCTCGAGCAGGCCATCGAGTGGCTGAACGAGGTCCCGCAGCTGCTCGCCGAGGAGAAGGTCGACTTCACCCGGGAACTCGCCGTTATGGTCGGACGCTCCCCGATGGGACAGACCGCCGTGTGGCCGGTCGTCGAAACCTGGCAGCAGAACGGGGTGTGCAAGGAGGCGATCGCCCCGGCCCCCGATCTGCCTGCCGAAAAGGCGAGGGCCATCACCGAGGCGATCCTCACCGTCGCCGGCACCCTCGAAGTCACCGGCGTGATGGCCATGGAGATGTTCGAGACTGACGACGGCTTCCTCATCAACGAATTCGCGATGCGTCCGCACAATACCGGGCACTGGACTCAGGACGGATCGGTGACGAGCCAGTTCGAACAGCATCTGCGCGCTGTCCTCGACCTGCCCCTGGGCAGCCCCGCAGCCAGGGAAGAGGTGTCCGCGATGGTCAACATCCTCGGCGCTGAGCACGAAGACCTCTATCAGCCGTACCTGCACGTCATGGCTCACGACCCGGCCGTGAAGGTCCATCTCTACGGCAAGGGCGTGCGGCCGGGCCGCAAGGTCGGCCACGTCAACGCCTACGGGCAGGATCGGCAGCTCGTGCTCGCACGGGCACGGCATGCCGCGGACTTCATCGCCGGGGTCGACGTCGACCCACATCCGCAGATGCCGAATCCGGAGGACCTCCTGGCCGACGGAGATTCCGACACACACTGAGCCCCGGTGTGATCTGCGCCCGGGAACCACCCGCAACTCATCAGCACCGTCCGGACCGAACCGCCTGCAGTGAAGGAAGCACAGATGACCACAGCGAACGAAGGATCCATTCCGACAGCGGCTCCGGTCGGCATCGTCATGGGGTCGGACTCGGACTGGCCGACGATGCAGGCCGCCGCCGAGGCCCTCGACGAGCTCGGCATCGAATCCAGTGCCGAGGTGGTCTCGGCCCACCGCATGCCCGAAGACATGGTGGCGTGGGCGAAGTCCGCGGCCGACCGCGGAGTGCGCGTGATCATCGCCGGAGCCGGGGGAGCGGCCCACCTGCCCGGGATGATCGCGTCGATGACCTCGCTTCCTGTCATCGGCGTGCCGGTGCCGCTGAAATACCTCGACGGAATGGACTCGCTCCTGTCCATCGTCCAGATGCCCGGCGGAGTCCCCGTGGCGACCGTCTCGATCGGGGGAGCGAAAAACGCGGGCCTCCTGGCGGCGCGCATCCTCGGGGCCGGCCAGGGGGCAGAAGCAGAAGCTCTGCGCTCCCGTCTCGACGACTATCGGGGCCAGCTGCGGCAAGTCGCCCTCGACAAAGGCAGGGCTCTGCAGGAATAATAGATTTTGCTGAACGTTTGATAAGTCCTAGGAGAATGATGTTCGACCTCTACCAGCCCAGCGAAGAGCACGAAGAGATCCGCGCCGCGGTGCGCGATATCGTCGAGAAGAAGATCACGCCGTTTGCGGCCGAGGTCGACGCCGACTCGCGCTATCCGCAGGAAGCCCATGACGCCCTCGTCGAGACGGATTTCTTCGCGGCTCACATCCCCGAGGAATACGGCGGTATGGGGGCCGACGCACTGGCCGTGGCGATCATCATCGAAGAGGTGGCACGCGGCTGCGCCTCGTCCTCGCTCATTCCGGCCGTGAACAAGCTCGGCAGCATGCCCGTGCAGCTCGGCGGGAGCGAAGAGATCAAGAAGAAGTACTTCCCGTCGGTGGCCGCAGGCGAAGCCGGGTTCTCCTACGGACTGTCCGAGCGGGAAGCCGGCTCGGACACCGCCTCGATGAAGACCCGCGCCGTCCGCGACGGTGACGACTGGATCCTCAACGGGGTCAAGACCTGGATCACGAACGCCGGGGAATCCGAGTACTACACGGTGATGGCCGTGACAGACCCCGAAGGCGCACGCGGACGCAACATCTCCGCCTTCGTCGTCGAGAAGTCCGATGAGGGCTTCACCTTCGGCGAGAAGGAACGCAAGCTCGGCATCAAGGGATCGCCCACCCGTGAGCTGCTCTTCGACAACGTCCGCCTGCCCGGCGACCGGATCGTCGGTGAGCCCGGTGAGGGCCTCAAGATCGCCCTGCGCACGCTCGATCACACCCGTGTGACGATCGCCGCTCAGGCCGTCGGCATCGCCCAGGGCGCGCTCGACTACGCGCTTGCCTACGTCAAGGATCGCCAGCAGTTCGGCAAGTCGATCGCGGAGAATCAGGCCATCCAGTTCATGCTCGCCGATATGGGCATGAAGCTCGAGGCGGCACGTCAGCTCACCTACACCGCCGCCGCCAAGAGCGAACGCGGCGATGAGGACCTCACCTACTTCGGTGCCGCCGCGAAGGCCTACGCCTCGGACGCGGCCATGGAGATCACCACCGATGCCGTGCAGCTGCTCGGCGGTGCCGGCTACGTCGTCGACCATCCCGTCGAGCGGATGATGCGCGATGCGAAGATCACGCAGATCTACGAAGGCACCAACCAGATCCAGCGGATGGTGATGGGGCGCAAGCTCCTCGCCTGAGGCGGGTTCAAGGTCTCTGCTCCGAGCCGTGTACGAACTCGGCCGGGCTGAGTCGAACGGGCACTGCTGGTTCTCCTGATGGGAGAGCCCGCAGTGCCCGTTCTTCTGCCTGTGAAGAATCGCACGTGCGAAGAATGCGACATGCGCGGCGCGGATGTGCCGGAATCGACGGTTCTCACGCGACACAATAGGTGAACACAGTGGACTCTGAACTGTCTTTGGCACAGTAGTCTGCGGTGGGCGCCCGATGAGGCGAAACGACCTGTGCGCGGTCGTCCGCGGATGTCGACGTCAACATCAGTCCATGACCAGAGCGCGAGGCGAAGGGAAGTCAGTGGCCGAAACGAGATACGTGGACCCGATCCGCCACCCGTCGTATGCCTCGCAGCCGACGCGTGATGTGCGGGCGTGGCTCCTGCTTCTCGTCACAGCATTCGTACCCGGGGGAGTGCAGCTCCTGTTCGGCTATCGCCGCTGGGCGAAGATCTCACTGTCGATCACTGGCATCAGCTGGATCCTGGCTCTTGTGGCCGGAGTGATCGTCCTCATCAGCCGCACATTCCTGTTCACCATCGGCACGAACCCGTTCATTCTCACCTTTCTGACCATCTGGGTGCCCGTCATCGCGATCAACTGGGCCCTGTGTCTGTTCGACACCCTGCGCCGCGTCCGGATCGTCACCATCTCCCGGAAGGCCCGCAAACGCTTCGTGGCGGCCTTCTGCGCGCTCTTGCTCATCGTCGTGGGGCCTCTGGCCTGGGGGACGACGATTCTGAATTCCCAGCGGGGTCTGATGAGCGACCTGTTCGCCTCGGGCAAGGCGCTCAAGCCCGTCGACGGCCGGTACAACATCCTGCTGCTGGGTTCGGACGCAGGAAAGGGGCGGACGGGAATCCGACCGGACTCGCTGTCACTGGTCTCGATCGATGCGAAGACCGGCAAATCGGTCATCATCGGTCTGCCCCGGAATATGGAGAACGTGCCGTTCCCGGACGATTCTCCGCTGCACAAGCACTACCCGCAGGGATACAACTGCGGAGACGAATGCCTGCTCAACGCTGTCTTCCAACAGGGCGAAGAGCACAAAGACGAGTTCGACGACCCGAAGGAGGCTGGAGAGCAGGCGACGATGGACGCCGTTTCGGGTGTCACCGGCCTCGAAGTCCAGTACTACGCGATGATCAACCTCAAGGGGTTCGAGAACCTCATCGATTCCCTCGGTGGGATCACTCTGGTCTCCGGCAAGCGGGTGCCGATCTCGTCGAAGGTCGATCCGAGCACGGGTCAGCATGGGCCGGTCAAAGGCTGGATCGAACCGGGCAAGCAGAAGCTCGACGGCTTCAATGCGCTGTGGTTCGCCCGCTCCCGGGAGTTCTCCAGCGACTACGAGCGGATGATCCGTCAGCGCTGCGTGCAGACCGCGATGGTCAAGCAGCTCGATCCGGCCACCGTGCTCACCCGGTACCAGTCGATCGCGAAAGCCACTCCGGGGGCCGTGGCGACGGACATCCCGTCGTCTCAGGTCGACTCGTTCGTCGACCTCGCGCTCAAGGTGAAGTCGCAGAAGATCGAATCCGTCGACCTCACCCCGCCACGCATCACTCCGTCGCAGCCCGACTTCGATGTGGCACATCAGCTGGTAGCGGATAAGATCGAAGAGTCGTCGAAGTCCTCCGAGGAGGACAAAGGCGCGTTCTCGGTTCCCGGAGGCGACCAGTCAGCCGCTGCCGGAGTCGATGCGGGACTCGATCCGAACTCCGGTTCAGGGCCGCAGCTGCTGGCACAGGGTGCCGGCGACAGCTCTGCTGACAACGGCGATGAAGCCGACGCAAAGGCGATCTGCTACGTGCCCTGAGGCACCGCTGTGGGTCCGGTCGAAATGGGAACAATGACCGAATCGGTCGGTCCCACGACGATTCCGGGAAATTCTTTTGCTCGGTGTGTCCCTTGCCAATACTGGGAATCACACTCGTGTAATTAGAATATTCTGCTCTGTGGCTAGTCTGACACGCCGAAAATGTGTAACAATTTTGAGATGTTGGGGTTGCCCACCGTTCTGCCAACGGTGCAGGGGACCTCGAGGCCTGAACTTCCCTGTCTTCCTCGAAAAGGCTGTAACGATGAAATATCTATTGCCCACTGTCGCGGGCTGCGCTTCTGTTGCGCTGGTCGGCACCTTAGCGGTCACGGCAACGACGGCTGCTGCAGCCACGTCGTCGCCCGAAGTGTCCAAAGAGGCGCTCGACGTCAGCAAGGACGGACTCGACGTCCCCGGTGCCCGCGATTCCAGTGATTCCACCGCCACCGCCGCCAATCAGAGCGCCACGAGCAATCTGCCGAACATCTTCAAGTCGCAGACCGCTCTCGCCTCGGCCAAGGTGCCCGATGTCGTCAATGCCTCCGCCACGGCTGCCACCGGCACGGTCAACAACGTCTCGGCAGGGCTGACATCCGGTTCCGCCGAGATCGAGCCGTCGGAATCCTCAACTCCCTCCGACGCGGAGCAGTCACCCGCCGAGGATGAGAAGACCGAGGATCCGTCGACGTCCGAGGACGAGAAGTCCAACGACGACAAGTCCGACGACGAAGGCGCGAAAGACGAGAAGTCCGACGACGAGGACATCTCCGGTTCGGTCCGGCAGAAGACCGAGGACGGTGTGAACATCGCACTGATCTCGGACGTCCTCGATGTTCCGACGAACAATCCGAGCCTCGTCGGCTTCACCTTCTCCGAAGCGAAGTCCAACATCCGCATCCAGGTCCGCATCAAGCACGGGTCCGAATGGGGCAGTTGGGACACGCTCGACGAGGAGCAGCAGGAAGAAGCTCAGAACAACGGCTCGGAGCCGATGACGGTGACGAACGCTTCGGGTGTGCAGATGCGCATCCTCGGCGATTCCGCACCGAGCGACGCGGAGCTCGTGCTCGTCGATCCCAAGCGCGACGCCGGCGACGCCCAGGCAGTCTCCGAGAACGCACCCGTCGAGCTCGATCAGCAGACGTCGGACGCTTCCGAGGACGCCTCAGAGGCTGCGACCGATGAGTCGACCGACGCCGAGGCGGCCTCCGCCGAGAATGTGGACGCAGCCGCGGGTGCGACGGTGACCAACCAGAACTACGTTCCCGGATCGTCCACGGTGGACACCGTGGCGAAGAAGGTGTCGAAGCCGAAGATCGGCTCGCGCAGCTCGTGGGGTGCCAAGGCCTACCGTGGCAGCCCGGACTACGCCAGCGGTATCAAGCAGTCCGTCGTTCACCACACCTCGGGTTCGAACAGCTACTCTGCCGAGGACGTCCCCGGAATCATCCGCGGTATCCAGGCCTACCATCAGGATGGGCGTGGCTGGAACGACATCGGCTACAACGTCGTCGCGGACAAGTACGGACGCCTCTGGCATGCCCGCGGCGGTGACGTCTCGAAGGCCGTCATCGGTGCCCACGTCGCCGGACATAACAGCGGAACCTTCGGCATCTCCGTGCTGGGTACCTACAACAGTGCGGCTCCGCCGAAGAAGACCCGCGATGCCGTCGCCTCGGCGATCGCTTGGAAGTTCTCCCTCAACGGAATCTCGAAGGCGACGAAGTCGAACCTGGTCGGACACCGCGACCTGGGGCAGACCGACTGCCCGGGTGATGCCTTCTACGCGAAGTTGGGCGAGATGCGCTCGACGGTCAACTCGATTCTGAAGACCGGCGAACAGCCCAGCGACAAGAAGGATGACTCCAAGAAGGACGATTCGAAGAAGGATGACTCCAAAAAGGACGACGACAAGAAGACCGAGAAGCCGAAGGCACAGACCTCGATCGAGAAGTACGCCAAGGAAAAGAAGCTCGGTAAGGCTCTCGGCAAGGAATACGACGTCAAGGGCGTCTCGGGCGCCAAGGCGCAGAAGTTCGAGAAGGGCACTGTCTACTGGTCCAAGAAGACGGGCGCCTACCACCTGTCCGGAGCGATCGCTTCGGCGTACAAGGGCAATGCAGTCACCGACTTGGGGCTGCCCACCTCTGCGGAGAAGGGCGGCCTCAAGGACGGGGGCGTCGCGCAGCGCTTCGAAAAGGGCTCGTTCTACTGGTCGAAGGACACCGGCGCCCACTACGCCGCCGGCACGATCATGAAGTACTGGGGCGACAAGGGGACCGTCAAGGGTCACCTCGGTTACCCCAAGTCGGACGTGGTCTACAAGAAGGGCCGCGGTGAGCAGCTCTTCCAGGGTGCACGGCTCGTCTGGGCCGAAGGCTACGGAACCACCGAGTTCTCCGCCAAGGGGTCGATCGCCGGCGGAGTCACCGACAACAATGCTCCGGGCGGCACGACTCCGCCCGGAGACGAGTCCAGCGATGACGAGTCGCCTGCAGACTCCGGGGAAGGTTCTGCAGACGACAAAGACTCGAAGGATGACAAGTCCAAGGACGATTCCAAGAAGGATGACAAGTCCAAGGACGATTCCAAGAAGGATGACAAGTCCAAGGACGATTCCAAGAAGGATGACAAGTCCAAGGACGATTCCAAGAAGGATGACAAGTCCAAGGACGACTCCAAGAAGGATGACAAGTCTAAGGACGACTCCAAGAAGAAGGACAAGCCGACCAAGGCCGAGAAGATTGAGGCCCAGCGTGCGTCCATCATCAAGGATGCGAAGGCCAACCTCGGCGTCAAGTACGTCTGGGGCGGCACCTCGCCCAAGTCCGGTTGGGACTGCTCGGGATACACCCAGTACGTCTATGGCAAGAACGGCGTCAAACTGCCGCGCACAACCAGTCAGCAGCGTTACGCCGGCAAGGAGATCTCGATCAAGGACGCCAAGGCCGGCGACCTGATCTGGATCCCCGGTCATATCGGAATCATCTCCGAGACCAAGGGCCAGATGTACGATGCAGGCTCGACGCGGACGAACACCACGAAGCGCAGCTACAGCTGGATGCTCGACCGTGGAGCCAAGGTCATCCGCGTAGTCGGCTGATCCCCGGCATCGAGGACAGTGCGCACAGCGTCAGGAAGACAGTGCCCTGAGGACGATCCCACTGCGGATCTCCCTCGGGGCACTGTCTGGTTTCCCAGATGATTCTGTGGACAGCGCTGACCGAGTCGAATGTATCCTCCCAGGTGACAAGCGGTGAATAGATTGTGACTTCGCTTGAACAGTCAGTGAAGTGCCTTCTTTGCGCGTGATGGTGGGATTACGCTGGACGGAGCACAACCGGAACTCACCGGATGTGAATCCGACTCGATCCTGTCTAAAGGGGGCCCGCAGTGCATCGTCTGCACAACACGGTCAAAAACTTCGAATGGGGCAGCACAGACGCGATTCCCGCGATCCTCGGCACTGTTCCGGACGGCACCCCCTGCGCAGAGCTCTGGCTCGGCGCCCACCCGGTCAGCCCTTCTCGTCTCGAAGTCGGCCCCGCGCGAACCCAGGCTCAGCTGGAAGGGCAGAACCGCCTCGGCGGTCAGGAGTCGACGGGCGGCGTGGCGACCGAGACCGAGCCTCGACTCGGACCCAACCTCATCGAATACCTGGCGGGGGACCCGGAGGGTCTGCTCGGGCACGACTCCCTCGAGTCCTTCGGGGCGAGATTGCCGTTCCTGCTCAAGGTGCTCTCGGCAAGTAAGGCCCTGTCGATCCAGGTGCATCCGAATCGGGAACAGGCACGCGCCGGATTCGCAGTCGAAGAGGCGGCGGGACCAGCCCTCGATGCACCCGATCGCAACTTCAAAGACCCCTCGGCGAAACCCGAGCTCATCTACGCGCTCACGGACTTCCACGCGCTCACGGGCTTCCGCCCCCGCAAGGCTGTGCGGGCGACCTTCGAACGGATGCTCTCCCAGCCTCTGACACCGCCGTCCTTGGACGTGCTCGGAGCGATCATCGCTGCCCTGAAGTCCTTCAGCGAGGCCAAAGCGCTGTCTCGCGCCGTCGAAATCATCCTCAGCGACCCACGGACACCCGGGCTCGTCGACGAGGTGGCCGTCCACGGAATCGACGAACTGCCGGTCGGGCACATCAGCCGTGCCGGCAGCGCCGTCGACCCTGCGCAGACGTTATGCGAACTCGTCACCGACTACCCCCACGACCCGGGCGCACTGGTCGGGATTATGCTCAACCGCGTCCACCTGCAGCCGGGCGAGGCACTGACCATGGATGCCGGGGTGCTGCACGCATACCTCTTCGGCACCGGCATCGAGATCATGGCTTCGAGCGACAACGTCGTGCGCGGAGGGCTGACCTCGAAACATGTCGACATCGAACAGCTGTCGACGATCACGGACTTTCGTGCGGGAGCGCCGCGGATGGTCGAACCGGACCGTTCCGGAATGCTGCTCGGTCCCACCGACGATTTCGCTCTGCAGGCGCTGCGGTGCCCGCGCCTGAACACGGTAGAGCGGCGGGGTGCTGCGATCGCGCTGTGCACCGCGGGAACTGTTACGCTCAGCTCGCTGGGCTCGACGCTCACTCTCGAACGAGGGCAGAGTGCGTTCATCGCGGCAAACGAACCGACGGTGACAGCAGACGGCCACGGCGATCTGTTCGTGGCCACGACGGGACTGGGCACCGGGGCGGGCGGGCGCTGAGGCGTCGGCGAGCAGGAACCCGCAGCCCCATTCTGCGGCAGCTTTCGCCAGCCTCGGTCTGCGGTGGCCCTCGCAAGTGCACTGCTGCCGCGGTATCGGACAGCGCCGTAGTGCGAACGACAACCGCTTCCCGATAGCTCCTGCGCTGCTGTTTGTGCGAAGGCTCCTGCGGTGCACCATCGGCCGGACGCGGTCGCGCTCGCGCAGAGCCCTGAATGCCCCTGAAGGTGGATTGTCTGGTCGTTCCGCGGCGATATCCTCGAAGAAATCGCCGCGGAACGACCAGACAATTCTGCTTCCGGCTGTGAATGGCGCTGCTCAGGGGTCGGCAGAGGAGAGGCGCGAGGGGCCGAACATGAAGAAGTGATCACGTTCGGATGCTGATTTCGAGGCGGTTTCCATCTTCTCGAGCAGGGCTGCTCCTCCCGCTGCCGCGGGGCCGGGCAGCTCCTCCTGCTGCCGGGAGCTCGATCGCCTCGGGACGCAGCCGCGGGAACGACGAAGCGGGCCGGGTCTCAGATCAGAGAACCGGCCCGCTTCGTCGTCCGTGGTGGGATCGGCCTCAGGCAGCGACCTCGACGGTGGGGACGTCGGCGGGGACGATCACCTCGGCGCCGGTCTTCTCCTTGACCTCGTCGACGGTGACGCCCGGGGCGAGTTCGACGAGGGTGAAGGCATCTCCGCTGACGTCGAGCACGGCGATATCGGTGATGATGCGTTCGACGACGCCCTTGCCGGTCAGCGGCAGGTCGCAGGAGTCCAGCAGCTTGTGCGAACCGTCCTTGGCGACGTGGTCCATGATGACGATGACGCGCTGGGCACCGTGGACGAGGTCCATCGCTCCGCCCATGCCCTTGACCATCTTGCCCGGGATCATCCAGTTCGCGATGTCGCCGTTGACCGCCACCTGCATGGCGCCGAGGATCGCGGCGTTGATCTTGCCTCCGCGGATCATGCCGAAGCTCGCCGCCGAGTCGAAGTAGGCGGCGCCTGGATTCATGGTCACGATCTCCTTGCCCGCGTTGATGAGGTCGGGATCGATCTCATCTTCGGTGGGGTAGGGGCCGACTCCGAGCAGGCCGTTCTCGGACTGGAGCACGAGGTGGACGCCCTCGGGCAGGAAGTTCGGAACCAGCGTCGGCATGCCGATGCCGAGGTTGACGTAACTGCCGTCTTCGAGTTCCTGGGCGGCACGGGCCGCCATCTGATTGCGTGTCAATGACATATCTGTGTCTCCTCAGGCTTCTCGGACGGTGCGCTTCTCGATGGGCTTGTCGGCCACCTGCTCAGGGGTCAGGGGCACCACGCGGTGGACGAAGACTCCGGGCACGTGCACGTGGTCCGGATCGATCTCTCCCGGTTCGACGAGCTTCTCGACCTCGGCGATGGTGATGCGCGCGGACTGCGCGGCAGGCGGATTGAAGTTCCGTGCCGAGGAGTGGAACACGAGGTTCCCGTGGCGGTCGCCGACGGCGGCTCGGACGAGAGCGTAGTCAGGGGCCAGCGACTTCTCGAGGACGTATTCCTTCTCGTCGTCGAAGGTGTCGAAGACCTTCGTCTCCTTGGCGGGGGATTCCTTGATGACGTTGCCGTCCGCGTCGTACTTCCACGGCATTCCGCCCTCGGCGATCTGGGTACCGGCACCGGTGATGGTGTAGAACGCCGGGATCCCTGCGCCTCCTGCGCGCATCTTCTCTGCCAGCGTGCCCTGCGGGGTGAGTTCGACTTCGAGTTCGCCGGAGAGGTACTGGCGGGCGAATTCCTTGTTCTCACCGACATAGGAGGCGATGATCCGACGCAGGCGTCCGTCGGCGAGCAGGATGCCCAGTCCGCGGCCGTCGACGCCGGCGTTGTTCGAGATCACCTCGAGGTCTTTGGCGCCTTGGTCCTGCAGCGCGCGAATGAGGAATTCAGGCACGCCCACGACACCGAAGCCGCCCACGGCGATCGATGATCCATCTGCAATGTCGGCCACCGCTGCTGCGGGGGTATCAACTACTTTGTCCATGTGCCCAGTGTGCCATGGACCACTCCCAGCCCGTCGGCCAGGTCCGGGATGCGAGCATCGTCGACTCTGCTGGTGAGCAGGACCTCACCACCGCCGAGGAGGTGCTGCAGAAAGTGCGGCCACTCGGCCGGCCGTGGGGTCGAGTTCGAGACGAGCAGTCCTTCCGGGCGGGCCGGGTCGACCGCCTCGGAGCGCGTCCAGTCGATGACCTGACCATCGATTTCGAGAGTTCCCGAAGCGTTGAGGCGGCGTGCTGTGACATCGGGGTAGGCGCGGATGGCGGAGTTGACGTCGATGAAGTCGGAACCGACCGGGGTGCTCAGAGCCAGCGCCGGAGGATTGAAGACGAAGACCTCGTCGGCATCTGCCACCGAGTCATCATCCTCATGACCCAAGGGAACGATCGCCATGAAGTCCTCCGTCGGCGGTTCGGCCGCGATGACGACGCTGCCTCCGGCCAGCAGAACGCTGAGGATTGCGACGAGTTCGCGCCAGTGCAGACCTTCCGGCAGCGGAGAGAAGAGGGTGAAGTCCGGGCCGAGGTCGTAGTCGCCGAAGAGACCGACTCCCTTATTCACCCAATTCGAGACGACCGGGCCGGTGAGATCGAGGCGATCGAAATCGGGTCCGCGCCAGATCAGGACTGGGCCGCCGGTGCGGGAGATGACTGAGAGATCCATATTCGCTTCCATGCTTGTTCGTCGGGGGTGCCGGTCGAGTGGGTCAGGGCACGATGAGGCCGATGTCGATCGTCACACCGCGGGGGAAGGCTCCGAGCTCTCCATCGACCCAGTGATAGCGCGTGGAGGCGCTGAGGTCCTCGGCGAAGAGTGCTGTGTGGAGACGTTCGACGAGAGACCCGAGCCCGACCATCGCCTCGAGCAGCGGGGGACCGCCGGACTGAGCGGTGGCCGGTGAGTCGGAGGGGCTGAGTGTGATCCGCGATCCGGCGCCTTCGATGCGCATCCGCCACGCGGTATGTCCAGGAGTCCGCGATTGGCCGCCGCGAACGACGCGGATCGCTCGGGAGACGCGTTCGAGGATGTCGTCGCTGTTGTCGCCGGCAGGGGCGCTGCCGGGCAGATCGGTGACACCCAGCCCGCGCTGAATGGCTTCGACATGGCCGTGGCGGAACCAGTCTTCGTCTAGCTCACGGGAGAGAGCTCGGGCACCATCGCAGCCGTTGTCGAGGTACCCGCCGGCGCCGCGGACCAATGCCATCGGCAGTCCGCGTGAGGAGCCTTTGACCAGATCGGCGGCCGCCGCGATCTCGTCGGCGATCGCGCGGACGGTCACGGTCTGGACGCGTCCGTCGTCGTCGGGGCGGCCCCGCTGGTCGTCGAGGCCGGAGAACCCAGACAGGCCGATGGCGATATCGCCGACCCCGACCCGCCACGGGCGTGAACTCGTATCCGAGATGACCAGGCCGATGCGGACCTCGAATGCCTCCTCCACCCGTCGGCGCAGGCCATCGGCGGAGCGGTCGCTGTCGAGAGGGTGGAGGATGACGGCACCGCCGGAATTCGACTGGTCGAGACCCGCTGCGGCCTGCACGGTGCCCGCCGGAGTGCGTACGACCTGAACGGTGGTGCCGGAACGATAGGAGCGTTCGGCGACCAAGTGGGTGCCGGTCTCCGAGACGAGCTCCTCGAACTCGTCCCGATCGGCGACCGTGCGCATCCGCCCCTCGGCCTTGGAGACGACCTTGGAGGCGACGACGAGGATATCGCCGTCTTTGAGGTCGATGCGGTTGCGCCGCAGGGCGTTGACGAGGATCGCGGAGAGGTCGGAACCCGGCGCGATCTCTTCGTCGACGGGAGGCGCGTAGACGGTGAGCAGACGATCATTCATGCTCGGCCACCGGTGATTCCACTCTCATTCCTCCATAATCCCATTGAGGGCGTCCAGTTTCTAAATTCTCCAGGTTTGTTCAGGCGGATCCCACAGGTTGTGCCGGATGGTAGGGCGACTGCCTATATGTGGGGTTCTTGGCGCGTGTGCATGAGAACGCATGTTCGAATAGCGTCTCATGGGGTATCTCATTACTCCATAAGGGCTTGACGGGGTGGTAATGACACGCGTGTAATTTATACCTAAGGGGAACGCGCCGAGCAGGGATCCTCCGGAGTTCGACCGTACATCGGACTGAACGGCTCAGTCACGGCAACGGAACTGCTCGAGCGTGAGAAAGGGGAAAACCGTGCAAAGTGCACAGAGAGAATGGCGGGAGAGAGAAGACTTCACCGCCGCACCGGGAGTCACCTCCCGCCGTGCCGAAGACTGGTTCATCGAACCAGGAGCACGTACGCCCGAGACGCTGCCGGATCCGCTGGCCGTCGATCCGAGCGATCTGACACCGCTGCCGACGGACAACTCTGCCGTCTCACCGCTGTCGCTGCTCCTGGGCGCCGCAGAAGACGGCGAACTGTCCTGGCAGGACCAGGCCCTCTGCGCTCAGACCGACCCCGAGGCGTTCTTCCCGGAAAAGGGCGGTTCGACTCGCGAAGCCAAGCGGGTCTGTGCCTCCTGCGATGTCCGTTCCGAATGCCTTGAATATGCTCTCGCCAACGATGAGCGCTTCGGCATCTGGGGCGGAATGTCCGAACGCGAACGCCGCCGGCTCAAGAAAAAGGTCGTGTGAGTCCAGCCGTCACCATCGTCGTCGTCTCCGGCGACGATGCCAGCAAGGTCGAGCTCGAAACAGCTCTTCGTCCGCACTTCCCCGAGATCCCCGTGGTGGATCTCGGGGGACGGACTGTCCGCGAGGCCGGTGAGATGCCGGAGGTCGCGGAATCGGATTTTCTGTGGTTCCTCACCCCCGACTCTCGTCCCGAACCCGACTGCCTCGATGAGCTGCTCGACGCCATCGGGGAGACCGAATCCATCGCCGCCGTCGGACCGAAGCTCATGTGCTCCGGTCGCATCGTCTCCGCCGGAGTGAGCACCACCTCGGTGGGGGAGCGGTTCAATCCGGTCGGCTCCGGCGAAATCGATCAGGGCCAGCGCGACAGTCAGATCGAAACGCTGGGTCTCGACCTGCCCGGCCTCCTCCTGGCCTCCTCTGAACTCCGCCGCATCGGAGCACCGTCCCGGGTGCTCGGCCCGGCCTATTCCGGTCTCGAATACTCTCGTCGTCTGCGCGACCTCGGCGCCCGTGTGCTGCTGGCACCGCGCGCTCGGATGGAGATCTCCTCAGCCTCTGCCGCTCGTCTCGGCTCCTCACCCCACCCGCCGACTTCGAAGACACAGATCCGCACCGAACAGCGCTACCGACTCAGCCTCGCCGGACAGGGGCTGCTCTCTCTGTTCTGCCTGCTTGCCGTCGGCCACCTCGGCCGCATCGTCGGAGGGCTGCTGTCGAACAACTTCGGTCCGGCAGGGTGGCACTTCTCGGCGCTCTTCGGCCTTCCCGCCGATGTGTCGACCACCGCCCCGCTGCGACGTGCCAACGCCCGCCGTACCAAGGCGGACAGACGATCCGTCGCCGCGCTCTATGCTGACGACGATGAACTGGCCGTCCAACGCCGGACGATGAGCGGTGAGAGCGAAGACTCGCGCCCGGCAGAGGTTCCCACCGGCGGACCCGACGCCGATGCCGAACTCAACCCGGTCGGCGACACCGAGGAGGCCATCGACTCCTTCTCCCGCCTGGAGATCTCCGGTGGTTCGAGCCTGCTGCGCGCACCTCTGACGTACGTGATCCTGGCTGCAGCGGTGATGAGCGGTCTCATCAGCTACAGACTCTTCGGCCCCGGCCACCTCGATGGCGGCGCCCTGGGAGCGACCGATATCGGTCTCGGCGAGATCTTCGACCGCCTGCTCGGCCGCCACCTCGATGTCTCGACCGGTTCAGCAGTGCCGTCCGACCCCTACCACCTCGTCTTCGGAGTCCTGTCCCTCGTCTTCTTCGGCCATGTCGACGTCATGGTCCGCTCGCTGCTGCTGGCGGCACCGATTCTGGCCGCTGTCACCGCCTATGCGGGCGCCGGCAGCATCCTTGCGAGACGGTGGGTGCGCGGCTTCGCCGCTCTGCTGTGGATCGCGTCTCCGCTGTTCACGACCGCGCTGTCGGAAGGCCGCCTCGGCGTGGTCCTCGTCTGGATCTGTGCACCGCTGGCGGCGCTGACCCTGCGCCGCAGCCTGACCGCCGGATCGATCGCTGCGGCAGCCGGGACCGGCCTGCTGCTGTTCATCATCACCGCCGGTGTTCCGCTCCTCCTGCTGGTTGCGGTCCTCGGCACCGCGGTGCTGCTGGCATCCGGCCGCGGTCTGCGCCATCTGTGGCTGCTGGCCCCGTCCGTGTTCCTGGGATGGCCATGGCTGTGGGCCGTGGTCCGCGAACCGGGGACGCTTCTGACCATGCCGGGGCAGACCCTGGCCGCGGAATCGGCTCCGACGTATCTGCTGGCCGTCGGATTCCCCACGCCGATCGACATGTCCTGGCTGGCGGATGTGATCTCCGGCCTCGGCCTCGGCAGTGTCTCTGCCGGCATCCTCGAGCTCTGGGCTCCGCTCCTCGTGCTGCCGATGCTCATCCTGGCCTTCTTCACCCTCATCGAAGCCAGGCTCGAACTCTCCCGCCTGTCCTGGGCGGTCGGCCTCTACCTCAGCGGGCTCATCCTCGCCGCGATCCAAGTGCATCTGCCCGCGCAGACCGGACCGTTCCACCTCATCGGCTCGTACCCGGCAGCAGGCCTGACCCTGGTCAGCCTCGGGTCGATCCTGCTGCTGTCCCTCGGCGCCGACCGCACTGCCGGCCGACGCGCAGTGCGCAGCCGCAAAGCCGGTTCGAATGAGGCGAAGGGTGCGGCCAAGGGACGCTCCGCGGCCTCCGGCCGGATCCCCATGCGCGGCCTCGTTGCGCTCGTCACAGTGGCCGCCGTCGGGCTCATCGCCATCGGCGCCGGACGGGCCACGACCTCGACTGATGCAGTCATCGCGACCTCCGAGAGCAGCGTTCCCGCCCTGGCGGCCGACCGCGCGGAAGGTGCGACTCAGGCGCGCACTCTGCGTCTGGACAATGTCGACGGAGAGGTTCTGGCCACCCTCATCTCCTCTGCCGACGGCACAGTGCTGGGCACATCGACCGTGACCTCGGCCGAGACCGTCGGAGGGTGGCCGTGGCAGCGTCGCCCCCTGCCGATCACCTCCGACCAGGTGCTCGTGGCCCAGGCCGCGTCCGCGCTCTCGGCCGATGATGCCGGTGACCTCGGGAACATCCTCGGTGAGCTCGGCGTCGATTTCGTCCTCGTCGGCAAGAACGCCGGCGGCCTCGCGAACTCCGTGTCTGTTTCGGAAGGACTGCTGCCTGTCGGGCCCACCTCGTCGGGACAGCTGTGGCACGTCGACAAGCCCTACAGCGGACGCTTCCTCATCCGCGACGCCGAAGGGAAGGTCTCCACGGCGGCGATGCAGGGTGCTGCCGCGAAGGTGCCTGCCGGTGAGGAGGGACGCACCCTGACGATCGCCGATGCTTCGCACGGAATCACCGCGAGCATCGACGGCGAACCGCTGCCGCAGCCGAAACCCGGTGAAGACGCGTGGGCGAGCGAATTCGACCTGCCCGCCGCAGGCGGAACGGTCGAGATCTCATTGAACTCACCGCTCTATCCGGCGGGAGTCATCGCCGGATGGGTGCTCGGACTGCTCAGCCTCATCGTAGCCGTCCCCTTCGGCCGGGCAGGGAACGAGAAGACGACCAAGACCGGCCGTGCGGAGGCGAAAGCATGAAGCATCAGCGCAGCATCGTCACCTTCACGGCCATCGCCGTACCCGGAGTGCTCGTGGCCATGACCTCGTTCCTCACTCCGCTGACCCCCGGCACCCTGGATCGCAGTCCCGAACAGGTGCGCATGCCCACCGCGGACACCCGCGTCGTCTGTCCCGGACCTCTGCTCACAGCGGGGGAGGCCGAGGGCACCGATGCCGAATTCGTCGACGATTCGAAGGTCTCGACCCGCGTCGTCTCCGCCTCCGCGCCGATCGGTGCCGCAGACGGATCGACCTCATCGGCCCGCCTGCAGGTCGCCGACCTCGGCGGATCGATCGACTTCGACAGTTCCGCCGGCCAGGGCTTCGTCTCCGGAGACGACAGTATCGACTCGACGAAGCTCGTCACCGGTGTCGCCCGTCCGGGTGCACCCGCGCTGACGACCGGACTCGAAACCGTCGAAGGCAGCTCCGGTGATCTCACGGGACTCGCCACACTCACCTGTGCCCAGGCCTCGAGCAACTTCCGGATCGTCGCCGGATCCGGTGAGGCCGGCTCGAACTCGCAGCTGCTGCTGAGCAACCCGGGCGACGTTCCTGTGCAGGCGAAGGTCGCCCTCATGACTCCCGGCGGCGAATCTGCCGAACCGACCGAGCTGAGCATCAAGGCCGGTGAGCAGCGTGCCGTTCCATTGGGCGGTCTGGCCGGAGGGGCCGAAGCCCTGGCCGTCGATGTCACGGTCGAAGGCGGAGTCCTGGCCGGTTCCATTCAGGAGACCGTCCTCGACGGCCTCAAGCCTCAGGGCATCGACCTCGCTGCCGGCGGCGCCGGAGCCGACCGCCAGCAGGTGCTCACCGGGCTCAGCGGCAAGGATGTGCGAGTGCGGGTCGCGAACCCGGGCAGCGATCTCGCCGAAGTCTCACTGAAAGCCTATGGTCCCGACGGCGAGATCGACATTCCCCGTTCCTCGATGACCGTGGTCGGCCGAGGTGTCGCGGAAGCCGAACTCGGCGATCTCGATGCCACGAGCCTCGTCCTCGAATCGCCCCGACGCATCCAGGCAGGTGCCTTCATCGGCAAGGACGGAGAGAAGGGTGCCGCCGACTTCGGCAGCATCCCGTCCACCGACTCCCTGGCCGAGACCCAGATCATGGCACTTCCGCGCACCGGTGAGTCCACCCTGCACCTTTCACCCGGTCAGGGGCATGTTCAGGTGCAGGGAATGCTCGACGACGGTTCGCTGACTGATCCGCAGTCGATCGAGCTCAATCCGACGGGAACGACCGTGCTCAGCCCGAGCGACGTCTCCGACGACTCGGTGCGCGCACTTGTCCTCAAGGGATCTCACGCTGCGGGTTCGCAGGCTGATGGGGTGCACGCGACTCTCGTCGTGACGACTGAGGACGGAATCTCCACTGTCGTTCCGGCGCCGGCTCCTGCAGGCGTGGCCTATCGGGATATCCGCCTCGGCTGAGTCCCCGCCGTGACGGAGGACCGCCTCGGCGAGCCGGACGAAGAGATTCGACCGCGACGTACCGGCAGCAAGCGGGCAGTCGGCCCCGGGCGGATCGGTCTGTTTCAGGCAGGACGGTCGGTCTCAGGTGCGACGGAGGATATCGACCTGGTCGGCGACCACCTCGGCGATGAGCGCATCCCGGGCTTCACTGCCGGCGTGGTCTTCGATCACCCGCCGGTAGAGGACGATATGGGTGGGACGGTTCCCGGCGGCCGGGAAGACGCGACCGAAGCTCGGTTCGGTCGAGCTCGCCGGTGGGACGGAGTCGACGGCCAGCACCACCTCGGCGAGGAGATCGGGTTCGCGTCCGCGCATCCGGGCGAACTCGGCGGCTGCGACCTTGGCGAAACTCTCCGCTCGACTCAGCCGCGCAGGCACCTCGGCCCGGTGCAGCGGCGACCGCAGACCCCGCCCGTGTCGGTCGCGATGTCGCCTTGGTCTCATAGCACTTCATTCTACGTGCGAGGCCGCGGTGCCTGAGCGATTCGGCGGGCCGTGGCGTGTAGAGTGTGGGACTGTGTCAGCCGTGAGAATGTGTTCAAAAGTCAGCTGTTCGCGCCCCGCCGCCGCCACCATGACGTACGTGCACGCTGATGCGACGGTCGTCATCGGACCCCTGGGCAGGCGAGCCGAGCCGGGCGCTCATGACCTGTGCGCCGAACATGCGGCGAAGCTGACCCCACCCGTGGATTGGCAGCTCATCCGCATCGATTCCGGACAGGCCCCGCCCGAACGCAGCCACGATGACCTGCTGGCCATCGCCGACGCCGTCAGGGAAGCCGCCGGCCGTGCGGATAGGACTCCGCCGCGTCCCGAAGCGGGATCGGCCGATGATCCGGCGGCCTCGGGGCGCCGACACGGTCACCTCCGCATCATCGGCGACTCATGAGCCACCCCGAACCGAGCTCGACCGGAACCGATTCCGCAGCGCAGATTCTGCCGGACTCCGAGCTCGGGCGGGCCAGATCGGCCGCCCTCGACGTCGCTGTCGGAGCCTATGACATCCGCGGACGGATTCCCGATCAGCTCGATGAGGACATCCTGTTCACCCTCGGCTGGGCCACGGCACGAGCGATGGCCGAGATCCACGCCAGCACCGAGGTGGTCATCGGTCACGATATGCGACCGAGCTCTCCCGGGTTCGCCCACTCCTTCGCCGCCGGTGTCGACGCCGCCGGAGCGAGAGCCGTCCTGCTGGACCTGTGCTCGACAGATCAGCTCTACTTCGCCTCAGGCATCTTCGATCTGCCCGGCGCCATGATCACCGCCAGCCACAACCCCGCCGACTACAACGGGATCAAGATCTGCGGACCCCGCGCAGGCGGCGTCAGCCTGGCTTCCGGCCTTTCCCGGATCAAGGAGCTCGCGATCACGGCACCGTGCAGCGACGGTCGGACCGTCGAAGAGGATGAGGCAGCGGCATCCCGGATGCGGGAGCAGTACGCGGCACGGATCCGCGAACTCACGCATGTCGATGAGGTCACGGGACTGACGATCGTGCTCGACGCCGGCAACGGCATGGCCGGGCGCCTCCTCGGGGAGGTCTTCGGCACGGATGCGGGAGCCGCCTCGGTGCCCTTCGATGTCATCGGACTCTTCACCGAACTCGACGGAACCTTCCCCAACCACGAGGCGAATCCCCTCAAACCCGAGAACCTCGTCGACGCCGCACGCGCGGTCGTCGACACCGGAGCAGACCTCGGGCTCGTCTTCGACGGGGACGCCGACCGTTGCTTCTTCATCGACGAGACGGGAGCGACGATGTCGGCCTCTGCCGTCGGGGCACTCGTCGCCGAACGGGAGATCGCACGGGCCCGAGCGCTCGGCGACGACCGCCCCACCGTCATCCACAACCTCATCACCTCCCGCAGCGTGGCCGAGACGATCGCCGCCGCCGGCGGACATGCGCTGCGATCGAAGGTCGGGCATTCGGGAATCAAGACGCTCATGCGTGAGACCGGAGCCGTCTTCGCCTGCGAACACTCCGCGCACTTCTATTTCGACGAGTTCTACGGCGCCGATTCGGGGATGCTCGCCGCCTGCCACCTCATCTCCGCCCTCGCCGAATCACGAGCCCCGGCGTCCCGGCTGGTCGCGGACTATGATCGGTTCGTGCAGTCGGGGGAGATCAACTTCACGGTCTCCGATCCCGATGCGGTGCTCGCGGATTTCGTCGCCCACGCTGGTGAGTTCCCCACCAGCACCATCGATGACCTCGACGGGATCGGGCTGCAGGGGGCGGACTGGTGGGTCAACCTGCGCAAGTCAAACACCGAACCTCTCATCCGACTCAATGTCGAAGCCGCCGATTCGGCGCATTTGGACGCTCTCACCCGCCAGGTCACGGACTTCGTCACCGCCCGCACCTGAGGCGGGCTCTCCGTCGCCGGCCGCGCGGGTGCAGCTATACGTCGGCGCGGGTGCGGGTATGCGCGCGTGAGGCCGCAGATCTGCTGTCCGCGGATCGGGCACGACGCGACAAGTCGCCTGCCCGGCAATAGACTCGAAGTCGATCCGACAGCCCGCCGTATGGAGGTACCGTGCTCGATTCCACCGACTTCAAGGTCGCCGATCTCAGCCTGGCCGAGGCCGGCCGACACCAGATCCGCCTCGCCGAAAGAGAGATGCCCGGCCTCATGGCGCTGCGTGAGGAGTACGCCTCGACCGCGCCCTTGGCCGGGGCACGAATCGCCGGCAGTCTGCACATGACCGTGCAGACCGCGGTGCTCATCGAAACCCTCGTCGCACTCGGCGCTGAAGTCCGGTGGGCCAGCTGCAATATCTTCTCCACTCAGGACGAAGCCGCAGCCGCCGTCGTCGTCGGCTCCGGCTCCCCTGAGGCCCCGGCCGGAGTCCCGGTCTTCGCGTGGAAAGGCGAGACTCTGGATGAGTATTGGTGGGCCGCGGACAAGATCTTCGACTTCGAGGAGGGTCCGAACCTCATCCTCGACGACGGCGGCGATGCCACCATGTACGTGCTCAAGGGCACCGAATTCGAAGCCGCCGGGGGAGTGCCCACCGCCGCCGAGGACGACCCGGAGGAGTTCAAGGTCCTGCTCAAGCAGATCGCTGCCTCCATCGAGGCCGCTCCCGGTCGGTTTGCCCGCCTGGCTGCTGAGATCAGGGGCGTGAGCGAGGAGACGACGACCGGAGTCAACCGCCTCTACCGCCTCGCCGAACAGGGTGCACTGCCGTTCCCGGCCATCAACGTCAATGACTCGGTGACGAAGTCGAAATTCGACAACCGCTACGGCATCCGTCATTCGCTGCCCGACGGGCTCAACCGCGCCACCGACGTCCTCATCGGAGGCAAGATCGCCGTCGTCATCGGCTACGGCGACGTCGGCAAGGGAGCGGCCGAGGCGCTGCGCGGGCAGGGGGCGCGAGTCATCGTCACCGAGATCGACCCGATCTGTGCGCTGCAGGCGACGATGGACGGCTACCAGGTCCAAATCCTCGCCGAGGCGGCTCCCCAGGCCGACATCATCATCACCACGACCGGCAACACCCGGGTCGTGTCCGTCGAAGTCCTGCAGACGCTCAAACCCGGTGCCATCGTCGGCAATGTCGGCCACTTCGACGACGAGATCGACCTCGCCGGTCTGTCCCGCCTGCCCGGAGTGGAGAAGATCGAGATCAAACCGCAGGTCCATGAGTGGAGCGTGCCCGTGCCCGCCGAGGCCGGACTCGGCCGCGATCGCACGGACTTCCTCGTCCTCTCCGAGGGACGCCTGCTCAACCTGGGCAACGCCACCGGCCATCCGTCGTTCGTGATGAGTGCCTCGTTCGCCAACCAGGTGCTGGCACAGATCGAGCTGTGGAACGCCCACGACGACTACGGCAATTCGGTGCACCGGCTGGCGAAGGAACTCGATGAGAAGGTTGCGCGCCTCCACCTGCCTGCGCTCGGGGCGAAGCTGTCCGAGCTGAGCAAGGAACAGGCCGAGTACATCGGAGTGGACGTGGCGGGGCCGTTCAAACCCGAACACTACCGCTACTGATCGAGCAGGCAGCGGTCTGTCGTGCGAGAAGGTCCGCTCTGCGTGCAGGCAGAGCGGACCTTCTCATACGCCGGGTTTCTCATACGCCGGGATCGCCTGTCGGCTGCCGAGAGGCGGGTCGAGTCCTCAAGGGCGGGTGAGGCTGAGCCCGTAGGGAAGCGAGTCGACCCCGGACCGGAACGCATTCGCACGGTCCGCACGCCGCCGCTGCTTCTCGACCTCCGCGATGCGCTGTCGGTGGATGACTGCGGACAGGAACTGTTCGGGAAACGTCCCCTCCGGCGGGGCCGGCGCCACATAGGGGTTGAGCTCGGTGGCGAGTTCGATCGCGCGCTGCCACCGTGACTCCGTGCCGAGCTGCGGTGCCATGGCGAGGAACGCGACGATGCGCCGATGCAGACCGTCGGGGATCGTGGTCACGTCGGTGCGGTTCAGCCAGTCGTGCAGCTGCGGGGCCACATGAGTGTGCATCGGCGGCAGAGGCCGGCTGCGTTCGCTCACGGCAATGGTTCCGGCCAGATAGTCGCCGAGGCGCTTGGCCTGCGGCGAGAGCAGCCCGGACAGTGCCGCGATCCCGCCGCCGTTGGAGACGACCTCGAACGGCCACAGCAGGGCTCGGATGAAGGAATGCCGCAATCGCACCGCGCCGCCGTCGTCGCGGACCACACGCAGCCCGAGGATGAGCTTGCCGAGGGAGCGACCGTGGCTGAGCACTTCGACGAGCATCGGCAGCAGCACGAACACGAAGATGGTCATGACGGTCATGAGCGAGCCGAGGAGCAGCCCGTTGAGATCGAGCACCTTGAGCATCAGCCAGAACATGGCGATGAGCAGCCCGATATTCACCAGTGAATAGACGATGTAGTCGATCAGGCAACTCAGTGCCCGAGCCGCCAGAGCGGCCGGCTGGACGTTGAGTTCGACGGCTTCACCGGTGATCAGAGTACTCACCCGACCATCGTGTCATATCCGAGGGCTCCGAGGTGGGCGTTTCGCCCAGAGCATGGCCGTGTGATCTCCGGCCGGGTCGGAGGTGCCCGTGCGTGGTCTCCGATAGGGTGGAGGAATGGATCCGAACCTGCTGGCCCAGCTGCACGGCGATGACTGGCAGGAGCTGTCGGCATTGGCGAAGAAGAACACGCTGACACCGGGGCAGACGACCCGTTTTCTCGAGCTCTACCGGGCCGCATCGAAGGATCTGTCGCAGATCACGACCGTGGCTCCTGATTCGCTCGAGGCTGCCCGCCTCTCGGCCATCGTCCACCGTTCGCGCAACCATCTCTCGTCCGTGCCCAGCGGAGGGCTGTCGGGACTCGCGCGATTCTTCGTCATCAGCCTGCCGCTGTCGCTGTACCGACTGCGGTGGGACTTCGTCATCGTGGCTGCCGGGTTCCTCGCCGTCGCCGTCCTGTCGGGGATCTGGGCGGGAACGCATCCGGAAGTGCTCGAGACCTTCGGCAGCCGTGAGTTCAGACGGCAGTTCGCCGAACACGACTTCGTGGACTACTACAAGGAGAATCCGAACGGATTCTTCGCCGTCGGCGTGTGGACGAACAATGCGTGGATCGCCGTCCAGTTCGTCCTCCTCGGCATCACCGGCGGCTATGTCGTCGTCGGATTGTTCTCCAACGCGGTCAACGTCGGCTTCTCCGGGGCGATGATGTTCGAGTTCGACCGAGCCTCGGACTTCTTCCTCTACATCCTGCCGCACGGGATCCCGGAGATCAGCTGCATCATCCTCGCCGCGGCCGCGGGGCTGCGGCTGTTCTTCGCGTGGGTGGTGCCGGGTCCGCGCCTGCGCCGTGACAGACTCGCCGGTGAGGCCCGCTCGCTGCTCGTCGTCGCCGGCGGCCTCGTGCTGCTGCTGCTGGGTTCGGGTCTCATCGAGGGATTCGTGACTCCGAACCCGATTCCGCCGGCGATCAAGATCTCAATCGGAGTGGCCTATACCGCCGCGGTCGTCGTCTATGCCTGGTACTTCGGCAGACGCGCGGCCGCGGTCGGTCTCAGCGCCGACCTGGACGAACACCAGGCCGGCTATTCGGTCGTCTCCACCGACCGCTGAGCGGCAGGCTCGGTCACAGTCCGCCGGTGACCTTGAGCCGGATGTAGAGATCGGCCAGCGCTCCGGGAAGCTTCTCCGGCAGAGCGTGGACGGATGAGACGCCGAGTCCGCGCAGTCGTGTCTGCAGAGACGCCGTGGCCAGCATCTCCGCTTCTGCGGCCGCCGCCGTATAGACGTCCTCGGCGTCGCCGCGCTCGGCTGCCAACTCTGCAAGAGTGGGATCCGCGACCCCGGCGACGACGACCCGATGATGAGTCGTGAGCGTGGGCAGCACAGGCAGGATGTCCTCGGCGAAGGTCGCTTCGTCGAGCTGTGTGACCAACACGACGAGAGCCTGCTGTCTGGACGTCTGCAGAACGGCGGCGGCGATCGACTCCCAGTTCGCCTCATAGAGTTCTGGGTGCACAGGCGTCAGTGCGACCGAGAGGTCATGGACCGGGTCGTGAGCTCGATGGCTCGATGCGACTGCGCGGACCCGGGCATCGGCGACGATGACATCGACCCGGTCGCCGGCGCCGGTGGCCAGAGCCGTCAGCAGCAGCGAAGCCTCGAGCGCGGCGTCGAAGACCGTGCCCTCACCGCAGCGGCGGGCGGCGAAACGGGAGGAGTCGACGACGATGACGACCCGACGATCCTTCTCCGGCCGCCAGGTCTTGACCACGAGGTTCTGGGCGCGAGCGCTTGCTCGCCAATCGATGGATCGGACATCGTCACCGTCGACATAATCGCGCAGTGAATCGAATTCGGTGCCCATTCCGCGGATCATCACCGCAGACCGCCCCTCGAGCTCACGCAGCTTCTGCGTCTTCGACGGCAGCTCCCGACGGGACACGAACGGAGGCAGCACTCGCACGGAGACAGGAACGTCGATGCTCTTCTGTCGGTGGATCAGGCCGAGCACGCTGCGACTGCGGACCGTGACCAGATCGCCGGGCAGCGCACCTCGCCGCGTCGGCTGCAGCTCGGTGCGCACCTGTGTCTGCTCACCCGGTTCCAACACGTGGCGAGTGCGCGTCTGGACGGCCCCTGCGCTCGGCGCCCAAGCGTCGCGGACGTAGAGCCGCAGCTGGCGATTCGTCCCGTTGAGCAGAGTCAGCGTGCTGTGGGTGCCGTCGCCGAGGCGGACCATCGGACCCGGTGTGCGCTGGAGCTCCAGTCCATGGATCCGAGGCGCGAGAAAGAAGTCGAGGACCGCGATCCCGACGATCGCACCGGCCACGATCAGCGCCGTCGGCCACGTGGGCACCAGCATGACGGGCACGAGGCCGAGGAGGGTGAGCAGGAACAGCCGGGTGGTCATTCAGCGAGGAACTTCGGTCGTGGCGATGATCGAATCGAGGACCTGATTGACATCCAAACCGTCCATCTGTGCCTCGGGTCGCAGGATGACCCGGTGCGACAGCGACATATGGGCCAAGGCCTTGACGTCGTCGGGAGTGACATAGTGTCGGCCGCTGAGCCAGGCATGAGCACGGGCGGCGCCGAGCATCCTCGTCGCTCCGCGGGGTGAGACGCCCAGCGCCAGGGACGGGGTCTGGCGGGTGGCTCGAGCGAGGTCGACGATATAGGTGATGATCTGCGGGGCGATGTAGATCTTCGCGATCGCCTCGCGGGCCCGTTCGATGAGTTCGGCATCCGCCACCGGCCGCAGACCCGCCGATGACAGGGCTCCGGCGTCGAAGCCGCGGGCATGGCGGTCGAGGATCTCGAATTCGTGCTCCCGCTCAGGCAGATCGAGGACGAGCTTGAACAGGAACCGGTCGAGTTGGGCTTCCGGCAGCGGGTAGGTGCCTTCGTACTCGACGGGATTCTGCGTGGCCGCGACGAGGAACGGTTCGGGCAGCTTCCGGGACCGACCGCCGACGGACACCTGATGCTCTTCCATGGCCTCGAGCAGAGCCGACTGGGTCTTCGGCGGGGTGCGGTTGATCTCATCGGCGATGAGGATGTTCGTGAACACCGGGCCGGGACGGAAAGAGAAGTCCGAGGCGGAGGCATCGTAGACCAACGACCCCGTGACATCGCTGGGCATGAGGTCGGGAGTGAACTGCACACGTGAGCTCTCCAGACTGACTGCGGCCGCGAAGCTGCGCACGAGCAGAGTCTTCGCCACTCCCGGGACTCCTTCGAGGAGCACATGCCCCTGGCACAGCAGTGCGATGAGCATTCCGGTCACCGCCTGATCCTGGCCCACGACGGCCTTGGCGATCTCGGTGCGCACACCGGTGAACGCCTCACGCACCGGATCCGGTTCTGCCGGAGGGGTCTGCAGTGCGGCGGCGGTCTGTGCCTGCGGCGCAGCTGATGCCTGCGACGCGGCTGGTGCTTGAGGATTCGTGGGGTCCTGGGGCGGCTGGGTCATGGGATCTCACTTTCGATCTGGGTGAGCTGATGGACGAGTTCAGTGAGTTCGGCGTCCGTGCGTGCCGACGCGGAGACGAAGACATGGTGGAGGAAGCCCGGGTCGGCTCCCGTGGTGGCCGCGATGCGGGTGATGATGTCCGGGGTCCGGGCATCGGGGCTGAGGCTCAGACGTTTGGCGATGCGCAGCAGTGCACCAGTCCGCAGCGTGTGCAGAGCTCCCTCCCGGTCGTGGCTGCGGGAGCTCAGAGCGGCCCGGCCGTGAACGGTCTCCACCGCCGGCACGATGACGGGCAGACGTTCGAGAGCCAATGGGCCGAACCGGCGCCCGATGACGAGCAGGAGGACGAGCACGCAGGGGATCAGCCACAGGACGCCGGCGAGGAACCAGCCGGGCACGAAATCGATCGGCGACGGCGCCGACTGCTGCTGCCCGGCATCATCGAAGGTCGGGTAGTAGACGACGAGGTTCTGTGTCTCCGACAGCTGCGAGAGTACGAGGGAGGCATTGCCCTCCTCGTCGATATGCTCATTGGTCACCCAGTCGGGATTGCCGAGCACGGTCAACGGGACGGAACCTCGCGAATCGGTGACGAACTGTCCGCGCGCAGACCCGGGGGGCACCTCGGCACCGTCGATCTCGTCGACCCCGGGACCGGTGAACGGGTAGCAGGCGCTGATTCCGTCGGTGCCCTTCTTCGTCTCCGCATATTCGACATCGCCCGTGGTCACGGCCCCGGTCTGGCGGGTGATCGGTGAGTCACATGACGGTGGGGACGTGGCATCCGGGGTGGCCAGAGGGCTGAGGTTGTCGTTGACGGTGATGCGGTCGGTGAACTCTGTGACCGTCGGGCCCGGGTCGACGAGGACGAGCCGGTTGCCGTGGGTGCGCAGGGCGTATTGCAGGCCGGCGATGTCCCCGCGCGACAGCGCCTCGGTGTTCGTGGGAATGAGCAGGGTGGTGTCGGGCCGGGCGGCGGCCGTGCGGGCCTGCTCCTGATCCTCGGTGGTGGTGACGTCGACATCGTGGTCGCGCAGGGTCTCGACGAGGGCCTTCGTGCCGGTGCGCGCCGGCGAGTCATAGTGCAGGGGCTCCTCGGACTCGTCATCACCGGTCAGCAGCACGAGCGCGATCACGGTGATGAGGATGACGAAGGCTGCGACGATCCAGACCGAGGCCGAACGCAGACGGGCACGCAGCGGGATCCGGGAGCTCGAACGAGTGCCGCGGGCGGCGACATCCAGCTGTGCGCTCATGCCGGTGCCTCCTGGCGGTGACGGACCGGCAGTGCGCTCAGGGTTCGGTCCAGTGCGCACAGATCCGCATAGATCGCGTCGAGGCCGCGATCGGCGCTCGCCTTCTGCGCGGCTTCCTCCCCGTAGCGGAGGTCGTTGAAGATCTCGGCCACACCGTGGACGGCGGGTCCGTGGTCGGGCAGGGCCGCCTCGGCGGAATGGGCGATCTCACTGGCTGTGGCCGAGGACTCGAGAGAGACGATCTGCTTGATCGACAGGACGGCGAAGATCGCCCGGGATTCGTCGATGACCGCGGTCTCGAAGTCTCCGGCACGGGCTGCCCTGGCTGCGCTGTCGCGCCACGGGCCCGGTTCGGGCAGGGACACGACCGGGTCGAAGGCCGACAGCGGGACCCCGACGCGGCGGAATCCAGCCCGGCGGACGCGCCAGACGATGAGGGCGATGATCGCCGCGAGACCCAGGATGACGAGGATGAGCAGCCACGGGGAGTTCGCGCTCAGGGCGGAGCTGACGAGTGAATCCCACAGCGAGGACAGCCACCGGCCGATCTGTTCCAAGGGGGTGAGGTCGTTGGCGGCGTATTCGGACTTCGACAGTTCGTGCTCAACCCATTCGCGACCGGTGTCCCGGTCGATGCTCGCCGAGGAGGTGCTGAGCTGGGCGTCGCCCGACCGGAAGGACACAGCGGTGCGGAATCGGGTGACCGCCTCGGTGACGGGGGAGAGGATCATCGATCCTCCTCAGCGCGGATGAGGACGAGGTCGAGGCCTTCGGTGCGCATCCGCTGGTCGAAGAAGCAGACCGTTACCAGGCAGGCGAAATAGGCGAAGAGTACAGCTGAGGAGATCAGTGTGAGTCCGAGCAGCAGACCGACGGAGACGAGCGTGATGGCAGTCTGCGCGGTCGTCGAGTCGGTGGTCGTGGCGATGCCGATGCCCAGGGCGAGGGAGATGATGAAGACGATCGGGGAGATGATGAGCTGGACGAGCTGATTGGAGAGGAAGTATCCGAGCGCCAGTTGGCCGAGCATCCGCCAGAAACCACGCCCAGTCAGCCTCCACGAGCGTCGGATTCCGGCTCGCACGCTCAGATCCTCCACCGCGATCGCCGAGCCGAGGAAGGCCAGGCGCAGGTTGATCCAGATGAGAGCGATGAACCACAGCAGCGCGGCCAATGCGGCCCAGACGAAGGCGAGGACCGCCGAATCGGCGCCTAAGAACAGCAGGGTCGGAGCAGTCAGGGCCAGGAGCAGGCCGAGATTGATTGCGCACATCAGCAGTGTGGCCAGAACAAGGCGCCACCGGCGACCGGACAGGGATCTCCACGCCATCGACAGGGTGGTTCTGCGCGCACCGAAGGAGGCGCGAGTGCCGGTGGCGATGAGCCCGGAGAGCAGATGCGCAAGCCCCAGGCTGAGCAGGCTCAGCGACGCCGACCCCAGCTGGGCCAGAGCGAGGAAACCGGAGACGGCCTCGTCATTGCCGCTGAGGTCATTGAAGAACGGCAGGAACTGCACGGCGATGAGGGCGCCGATCGCGGCGAGCAGCAGGCTCCAGAGTGTGAAGACGATGAGCGCGGAGCCGACGGACAGCGTCGGGATGAATCGCAGCAGGCGGAACCCGGAATCCAGCGCCTCGATGAACGTCAGCGGGCGTTTGGGCAGGAGCCCGCGAGGTGGTGGAGGCTGCCAGCGCCGTGAGGGAGGGGACGGCGAACGTCGCTGCCACTGGCCGGTCTGCCAGTCGACCTCCGAGGTCCATGCATTCGTCTGTCCCATTACGCCAATCCTGCCATGTTTCACCTGCTCATGCCGAGAAGTCTCCCTGTCCGATACCGTCTGTGCGGATCTCGTCGGACCGAGACGCAGGGGAGACGCACGGGAGCCTCGGGCGCAGGCTCCGATGGGCCTGCGGTCGAGGCTGCGGGCACCGCTGTCAGCGGAGGCGGTGCACCTAGTGGTCGATTCCGCCCGATAGGGTAGGAGTGTCGAGAACCGAAGAACACGCGAACATAAGGGACAATGGGAGCATGAACGCTCGAATCCTCGTAGTTGATGATGACACGGCTTTGGCCGAAATGATCGGAATTGTGCTCAAAAGCGAAGGCTTCGAGCCCTTCTTCTGTGCCACCGGAGACCAGGCCTTCGAAGAGTTCCAGAAGGTCAGTCCGGACCTCGTGCTGCTCGACCTGATGCTGCCGGGCAAGGACGGACTCGAAGTGTGCCGGGAGATCCGCGAGATCTCGTCGGTGCCGATCATCATGCTCACGGCGAAGTCCGACACTGTCGATGTCGTCCTCGGCCTCGAGTCCGGTGCCGATGACTACGTGCCGAAGCCGTTCAAGCCCAAGGAGCTCGTCGCGCGTGTCCGTGCTCGCCTGCGGATCTCCGAACCGCAGGCTCCCGAGCTGCTGACCGTCGGCGATGTCGTCGTCGACGTCGCCGGTCACACGGTGACCAAGGGCGGATCCCCGGTGTCGCTGACTCCGCTCGAATTCGATCTGCTCGTGGCCCTGGCCCGCAAGCCGTGGCAGGTGTTCTCTCGGGAGACTCTGCTCGAAGAGGTGTGGGGATACCGTCACGCCGCCGACACCCGGCTGGTCAATGTGCATGTGCAGCGTCTGCGGTCGAAGATCGAACGCGATCCGGAGAAGCCGGACATCATCGTCACCGTCCGCGGCGTCGGCTATAAGGCCGGCCGAGCCGCGTGACCTCCGAGTCAGCCGTGGACGGACCCGTCCGCACCGCGGCCTCGGCTTTGAAGACGTTCTGGAATTTCATTCTCCGATCGTTCAGCCACTCCCTGCAGGTTCGCATCGTCGTCCTCACGATCGTGCTCACCTCGGTGGCGATCTTCGGTGTCGGCACCTATATGTCCCAGCAGATCGCCCGCGGTCTCTTCGACACCCGCCTGGACTCCCTGTCCTCGCAGACACGTTCGATTCTGGCCGAACTGCGGTCCCTGGCACCGGTCGACGGTCAGGCGGTCACTCAGGACACGCTGAGCTCGCAGCTGTCATCGATCTACAACCGTTCAGCCGGGTCGGTGTACTCTCTGACCCTGCAGCCGAAGGATCCGAACTCCTCATTCTCGACAGTCACCGCCGGTGAACCGAGCGAGGACGGTGAGGCATCGCAGGTGCCGATGACCGATGAGCTCCGCGAGGCCATCCGCAAAGCCCCGGCCGATGACAAGCTCTACCAGTCGGTGAGCCTGCCCGACGGCACCGGGCCGGGTCTGCTCATCACCCAGGAGCTGCAGATTCCGGGTGCCGGTCAGTTCCAGCTGTACTACCTCGGTGACCTCAGCGAACAGCAGGACACGCTGAACTTCGTGCAGCGGTCGATGTTCGTCGCCGCCCTCGTCCTCGTCGTCCTCGTCGGTGCTGTCGCTTGGATCGTCACCCGGCTCGTCGTCACTCCGGTGCGCACCGGGGCCGAGGTGGCCAGACTCATCGCCGACGGCGACCTCGATGAGCGCATGCCTGTGCACGGCAATGATGAGATCGCCGTGCTCGGCGAGAGCTTCAACGACATGGCCGACACCCTCCAGCATCAGATTGAGCAGATGGAGCGACTGTCCGTGCTGCAACGGCAGTTCGTCTCCGACGTCTCCCACGAACTGCGGACGCCGCTGACGACGATCCGTGCCGCCGCCGATCTCATCTTTGATTCCCGCGACGACCTCGACCCTGTCACCGCGCGCAGTGCCGAATTGCTGAACTCGCAGGCCGAACGCTTCGACAACCTGCTCTCCGACCTGCTGGAGATCTCTCGCTACGATGCCGGAGCCGCAGCATTGGTGGCCAAACCCGTCGATATCGGCGCGACCGTGACCTCCGTGGTCGAGACCGTGTCGATGGTGGCCGAACAGATGTCGACGGCGATCGTCGTCCACGCTCCGTCGTCACCGGTCATGGCCGAGGTCGATCGGGTGCGCATCACCCGGATCGTGCGCAACCTCGTCGTCAATGCGATCGAACACGGTGAGAACAACCCGGTCGACATCTACGTCGCCTCCAACGCCGAGGCGGTGGCTGTGAGCGTGCGTGACCACGGAGTCGGCATGAATGAAGAACAGGTCGAGCACGTCTTCGACCGATTCTGGCGCGCCGATCCGGCCCGCAAGCGCACCCTCGGCGGTTCGGGCCTGGGCCTGGCCATCTCGCTCGAGGACGCCCACCTGCACAACGGCTGGCTGCAGGTCTGGGGTAAGCCTGGCGAAGGGTCATGCTTCCGGCTGACGATTCCGCGGCGTCCCGACCAGGAGATCACCTCCTCACCTCTGCCGCTGCCGCCCCGCGATGCGCAGATCCGCGGTTCGGCGCTCGTCGCCGGACCGCTGTCCTCGGACGGTTCCGTGCGCATTCAGACCGGCTCGATCCCGATCGTCGTCGAAACCGAGCCGGAGATGCTCGAGGTGGAGCAGAACACTCCCGCCGAGGCGGCCCCGCAGGAATCCTTCCCACTCCAGTCGGCCACGATGACAGTCCGATCAGAGCTCGTTGAGTCAGACACTGCGGAACCGGACGCCGGCGAGGTGGGGGAACGGTCCGCGGATGACGTAGATCCGGAACTGGACACCCCTGATCCGGAACTGGACAGCCCGGATCCTGAATTGGACACCACCGATCCGGAACTGGACAGCGAAGGCGACGGCGGCGACAGAGTGGACGACAGCGAAGGAGGACGGTCATGAAGCGCACGACATCCCGTGGCTTCCGGGTGAAGACCATGCTGGTCTCCGTCTTCACAGCCCTTGCGCTCGTCGGCTGCTCGTCGATCCCGACCTCATCACCTGTCGGCCATATCGAAGACGATTCGAGTGATCCGGGTGCGAACAACGCACGGATTCCCGACGGTCCGGAACCCGGTGACAGCCCATCGGACATCGTGCGGGGCTTCCTCCGGGCCGGAGCCGGCACCGGCAACAACTTCTCCGTGGCTCGGTCATTCCTCACCGAGGGCGAGGCACAGAAGTGGAGCCCGCAGGAATCGGTGTCGGTGCTGCCGAACGATACGGACCTCGACTCCTTGAACGTCGGGGTCACCTCCGATCAGAAGACGATGAGCATCTCGGCTCCGGTCGTCGGCCTCGTCGACTCCTCCGGCGTGTTCAGCTCCACCAAACCGGGCACCCAATCGACCCTGGAATTCTCATTGCGGCAGGAGAACGGGGAGTGGAGGATCTCCTCGGCGCCGGACGGGCTGCTCATCAGCCAAACCGACTTCCGTACGATCTTCCTCAACTATTCACTGCAGTTCTTCACCTCCGACTATTCCTATCTCGTCCCGGATTCGCGCTGGTTCCTCCGGTCCTCCTCGACCCCGACCGTGCTGATGAATGAACTGCTCAGCGGGCCCGCCCCCTACCTGTCCGGTGCCGTGATCACCGGGATCCCCGACGGGGCGAAGCTGAGCGATTCGAATGTGGTCACCATCGATAACGGCGTCGCCCATGTTGCCCTGGGACCGCAGAACCCGGCCCCGTCGGACCGTGAGAAGGGACTGATCCGACAGCAGATCGCCACGACTCTGCAGGTGATTCCCTCGATCTCGGCGATCGAGCTGACCATCGGCGGACAGACCGTGCCGGCCAGCCTGCAGCCGAAGACCGACACCTCGGTCCAGGTCGACGGACCGCCCGTCGTGCTCGCCGACAACCGACTCTCCCGAGTCTCGGGAACGACCCTCGCCAAGGTCGAGAACAGTCCGGACCTGAAGAAGGCGAAGGCGAGTGACCCCGCGGTGTCGCTGGACGACTCCCTGTATGTGTACCTGGCCGATGACGGCAAACAGCTCATGCG
Organism: Brevibacterium sp. S22; assembly: GCF_004745485.1. Classification (GTDB taxonomy): domain Bacteria; phylum Actinomycetota; class Actinomycetes; order Actinomycetales; family Brevibacteriaceae; genus Brevibacterium. Next base: position 273,083 of record NZ_RHFG01000001.1, on the reverse strand, counting down.
GCTGAGGTCCGACGCCGTCGACGCCACCCCGGTCTTCAAAGGCGAGAAGCTCGTGCGCCCCAGCATCGATCGCTTCAACACGACCTGGACAGGTGAGGCGGAGAACAAGGGCGAGCTCAAGGCGGTCGGCCGTGACGGCGAAGCCTTCACCGTGGCCGCCGATTTCCTCAACGGTCGGCAGCTCGTCGATATCGAGGTCTCTCGAGACGGCACCCGCGTCGCTCTGCTCAGCCGGCACAAGGGAGAGCCGGACCGCGTCGATGTGGTCGGTGTGCCGCGGGACAAGGCGGGCAATCCGTCGGGCCAGGTCTCCGAGACACCGATCGAAGTGGGCGCGAGCTTCGACGAGATCAAGGACGTCTCCTGGGCGGGATCGACTTCTCTGGTGGCACTGGCCGCTGAAGAAGGAGATTCTGTGCAGCCGTTCCGCATCGGAGTCACCGGCCCTGCAGAACAGCTGGGCGAAGTCTCGGACGGAAGCCGCATCGCAGGAGGGGTGGATGGACGCTCGATCCTGGTCACCAGCTCTGATGGTGCCCTGTACAGCTACAACTCGAATGCGTGGCAGAAGCTCGTCGACGTCGCCGCCAAGGACCCGTCCTATCCCGGCTGACCGGTCGGGTCGAGCACGGCTGACCGGGGCTGGCTGAGCATAGTAGATTGCTCCCATGGGGCTGCTCGAGGAGTTCGGCGAACTGCTCCTGCCCCGCCGGTGCGCCGGATGCGGGCGGGAGAACGTCTCCTTGTGCACCCGCTGCCTGCAGCTGCTGGGAGGGATTCCGCGGGCGATGGAACCGCGCTACGGCACGATGCCGATCGTCGGGGTCTGCGAATACAACTCGCAGATCTCCCGCATGGTCGTCGGCTTCAAGGACGAAGGTCGCCGGGACATCCTCGATCCGTTGGCTCTGGCACTGACCCGTTCGATCGTCGCTGCACTCGACCTCATCGGATACTCCGGCGGAGCAATCCGTCTCTTCCCAGCGCCCAGCTCGGATCGAGCCAGACGTCGTCGTGGCGGATCGCATACTGCCGCCTTGGCGAATCGGGCGAAGGAGCTGTCGCCGGAGCTGCCCATGGAAGTCCATGATGTGCTCTCGGCGAAGCGCTCGCGCGACCAGGTCGGGCTCGGAGCGATTGAGCGTGCACAGAACGCGGAGCGGACTCAATATCTCGACCGGAGGAGAATTGCTGGGATTCCCGGATCACGTCCGGCCTCAGGCGCAGGTTCCGCGTCTGCAGATCTGCTCATCGACGACTTCTCCACCACCGGCGCTACCTTGGCAGAAAGCACACGCTTGCTAGCATCGGTGCAGATCAGACCCGCTGTTGGAGCTGTTCTCGGGCTCGGTCGCGGGGGCACTCGATTTGTCTCTCCCTTTACTGTATAACGGTGGTACCCATCCAAGGGCATGGGATCGGATGAATCCGAAGAACGAGTCGCTAAGGACACATCATGGACATCGTTGTCAACGGCCGTCAACTGACCATCTCCGACAGCTTTCGAGCCCACATCGAGGACAAGATCGCCAAAGTCGAACAGCTTGCCCCTCGTGCTCAGCGTGTCGAAGTGCATGTCACTCACGAAAAGAACTCCCGCCAGCCCGAGACGAGTGAGCGAGTTGAGCTCACGGTTGTGGCGAAAGGGCCGGCAATTCGGGCAGAGGCCATGGCAAGCGACAAATATGCGGCACTCGATCTGGCATGGGCGAAGCTCGTCGAACGTCTGAGGCGAGCGAGGGACCGGCATAAGGTGCCGCGTTCGGGCCATCACCGCAAGGAATCCACGGCCGAGGTGCTGGCGAAGATGCCGGTGGCCGAACCGATGATCCCCGACGCGGACGCAGATGATGCGAAGCCTGATGAGGACCGCAGCGTCGATCAGACGAACGGGCGGATCAAGGCCGAAGGCGATTCGCCGGTGGTGCTGCGTGAGAAGACCTTCAACGCCTCACCGATCGGCATCGAAGAGGCCCTGAACCGAATGGAACTCGTCGGACACGACTTCTACCTGTTCATCGATGAGGAGTCGAGCAAACCCTCCGTCGTCTACCGCCGCAAGGGCTGGAGCTACGGAGTCATCGCGCTCGACCACGAGCTCGAAGAAGCCATAGACTGACCCCAAATTACTACCTGACGGCGGCTCTGCAACCTTGCGCAAGGTTGCAGAGCCGCCGTCAGGTAGCAATTTGGGGTATAGCGTGGGGATATGCAGAGGATGACACGGGCCGCGGCCCGCAGGACAGCGATCGCGGCGACCGGACTGGACCGTCAGCGTCCGGCGAAAGTCACCGCCCGGCACCTCAAGTCCGTCTTCGCCACCTTGGGGCTGACCCAGATCGACTCCGTCGCGCGAGTCGTCCGCTCTCACTATCTGCCCTACTTCTCCCGTCTCGGTCCCTATCCGCGGGAGACCCTGGACCGTCTGTTCTATTCCTCACCGCGCATGGGCGTCGAATACTGGGCGCATGCCGCGGCCTTCGTTCCGCCGCAGACGTGGAAGCACTTCGCCCGGGCCCACAGCGAATGGTGGCGCAATGACTTCGGACAGCGCCATCCGGAGACCGGCGAAGAATTCCGGAATCTCCAGTCCTCCGTCCTCACCGCTCTCTCCTCGGGGCCGAAGACGGCACGGGAGGTCGCCGAGGTGGTCGACCATGATCTGCCGGAGACACACCGTGGCCATTGGGGTTGGAATCCCAGCCAGGTGAAAGTCGCCCTCGAAGCACTGTTCGCCGGTGGAATCATCAGCGCCTCGGGGCGCAATGACCACTTCGAACGCATCTATGCACTGGCTCGCGACGTCTCGCCAGAGCTGCCTGAGATCCCTCTGAGCTATGGGCCGCCGGAGGATCCTCGATTGGGACTCGACCCGAATGCGCAGCTTCCGCGCGGGATCTCCGGGGTCGAGAACAACGTCCTCGAACTCACCCGCATCGCCGCACGGGCCTTGGGAGTCGCCAGGCCCGAGGACATCGCCGACTACTTTCGGCAGCGGCGCGCACCGACCGACGCCGCGGTCACCGAGCTCATCGCCTCGGGCGAACTCCGTGAAGTCGATGTCGAAGGGGTCCCAGCTCTGAAATGGCATGAGGCACGGACTCCGCGCACAGTGACCGCTCGAGCACTGCTGGCGCCGTTCGACCCGTTGGTCTTCTATCGTCCGCGCATCGAATGGCTCTTCGACTTCCACTACCGCATCGAGATCTACACTCCGGCCGCCAAACGGGTCCACGGCTACTACGTGACTCCGTTCCTCCTCGGCGATCGACTCGTCGGGCGGGTGGATCTGCACCGGGACCGGGCTGCAGGAATCCTGCGCGCTCACACGGTGACATGGGAGCCGGGGGAGGAGCACACCACGGAACTGGCTGCCGAGCTCAAGACGATGGCTGCATGGCTGGGTCTGAGAGCCGTGGACTTCGAAGGTACTCACCTGCCATTAAGCTAGGGGCTATACAGTCGTTCGAGTTGTTGTCCGGCAGACATGCCGATTAGGAGAAAAGTGGCTAATTTCCTCGAGAAGCTTCTGCGCACAGGTGAAGGCAGAACTCTGAAGAAGCTCCGCCGATACACGGATGCCATCAATCAGCTGTCCGATGAGTTCAGCGAGATGACCGACACCGAACTGCGTGAGGAAACCGGCCGGTTCAAGGAGCGCTTCAAGGACGGCGAGAGCCTCGACTCCCTGCTTCCAGAAGCCTTCGCCGCCGTGCGCGAAGCATCGAGCCGGACTTTGGGTCTGCGACACTTCGACGTTCAGCTCATGGGCGGCGCCGCCCTGCACTTGGGCAATATCGCAGAGATGAAGACCGGTGAGGGCAAAACCCTGGTCGCCACGGCACCGGCCTACCTCAACGCTCTCACCGGCAATCCGGTCCACATCATCACGGTGAACGACTATCTGGCCACTTATCAGTCCGAACTGATGGGACGCGTGTTCCGCTTCCTGGGCATGGAGACCGGATGCATCCAGGCGAACATGCCCTCGGACCTGCGCCGCAAGCAGTACGCCGCGGATATCACCTACGGCACGAACAACGAATTCGGCTTCGACTACCTGCGCGACAACATGGCATGGTCAGCCGATGAGCTCGTGCAGCGCGGACACTCCTTCGCCATCGTCGATGAGGTCGACTCGATCCTCATCGACGAGGCACGTACCCCGCTCATCATCTCCGGTCCTGCCGAAGGTGATGCGAACCGCTGGTACGACGAATTCGCCAAGGTCGTCAAGCGCCTGAAAACCGACCGCGACTATGAGGTCGACGAGAAGAAGCGCACCGTCGGCGTCCTCGAACCCGGCATCGAACGCGTCGAGGACTACCTGGGCATCGGCAACCTCTACGACGCGGAGAACACCCCGCTCATCAGCTTCCTCAACAATGCCATCCGCGCCAAGGAGCTGTTCAAGAAGGACAAAGACTACGTCGTCCTCGACGGCGAGGTCCTCATCGTCGACGAGCACACCGGTCGTGTGCTCAAGGGCCGCCGCTACAACGAAGGCCTGCACCAAGCCATCGAGGCGAAGGAAGGGGTGAAGGTCCAGGCCGAGAACCAGACCCTGGCGACGATCACCCTGCAGAACTTCTTCCGTCTCTACGAGAAGCTCTCCGGCATGACCGGTACGGCCGAGACCGAGGCCGCGGAGTTCATGTCCACCTACAAGCTCGGTGTCGTCCCGATTCCGACGAACAAGCCGATGCAGCGAGTCGACGAATCCGACTTCGTGTACAAGAACGAGGTCGCGAAGTTCGATGCCGTCGTCGACGACATCGTCGAGCGCCACGAGACCGGACAACCGGTCCTCGTCGGCACGACCAGCGTCGAGAAGAGCGAATACCTGTCGAAGCATCTGGCCAAACGCGGTGTCAAGCATGAGGTCCTCAACGCGAAGAACCACGCCCGTGAGGCCTCGATCGTGGCGATGGCCGGACGCAAGAGCGCTGTCACGGTGGCCACGAACATGGCCGGCCGCGGTACCGACATCATGCTCGGCGGCAACGCCGAGTTCCTCGCGGTCGCGGAAATGGAACGTCGCGGCCTCGACCCGGCCGAGAATGAGGATCAGTACGAGTCCGAATGGCCGGCTGTGCTGAAAGCCGCCGAGGACAAGGTCAAGGAAGAGGCCGAAGAGGTCGTCGAGCTCGGGGGACTCTACGTGCTCGGCACCGAACGGCACGAATCCAGGCGCATCGACAACCAGCTGCGCGGACGTTCCGGCCGTCAGGGAGACCCCGGCGAATCGCGGTTCTACCTGTCGCTGACCGATGACCTCATGCGCCTGTTCGGCTCGGGAGCCGCCGAACGGATCATGGCCACGGCAAATGTGCCCGACGATGTGCCCCTGGAATCGAAGATGGTCTCACGCGCCATCCTCTCAGCCCAGTCACAGATCGAGCAGCGCAATGCCGAACAGCGCAAGAACGTGCTCAAATACGACGACGTTCTCAACCGCCAGCGCACCGTCATCTACGACGAGCGTCGCCGAGTCCTCGACGGCGCTGATCTCGAAGAGCAGGTCGCTAAATTCCGCGAAGAGGTCATCGACGCCTACGTTGCCGAAGCGACCACGGGACCGGTCGAGGACTGGCAGATCGACGAGCTCTTCGACGCCCTCGGAAAGATCTACTCACCGTCGATCAGCTCCGAAGACCTCGCCGAGGAACTCGGCGGTCTTGGAAACCTCACGAAGAACCGACTCAACCAGGAGATCCAGTCCGATCTCGGCGTGTTCTACTCCCAGCGCGAAGAGGAACTCGGTGAGGAAGCCACCCGCGAACTCGAACGCCGCGTGGTGCTCTCCGTCATCGACAAGCGCTGGCGCGAACACCTCTATGAGATGGACTATCTGAAGAACGGGATCGGACTGCGCGCCATGGCCCAGAAGGACCCGCTGGTCGAATACCAGCGTGAGGGCTTCGACATGTTCAAGACCATGCAGGATGGGATCAAGGAGGACGTCGTCCGCCTGACCAACACGCTGCAGGTTCAGGTGACTTCCTCAGCGGGCACCGACGACGGCGAGCCCGAGGTCGAAGTCGATGCTGAGGAGCTGCGTCACAAGACTCCGAAGATGCAGCTGTCGGCCCCGTCCGAGGCCGGTTCCTCCTCGGTCTCCGAAACGGAGGACGATGACGAAGCGGCCCCGGCCAACCGCGCTGAACGTCGCGCGAAGAAGAAGGCGAAGAACTGACCCAGATCCCTCGGCGGCTCACATCGTCTGCAGTGCAGTCAGCGTCCACCGGGTGGTGAGCAGCTCCAAGCGGACTGCCACCGCCCGGACGCGGTTGGCGGCGGCGACGATGACCGTGACCTCGGCGACCTCTGGGCTGACCTGGCACACATGTGCCGTGCCCGGCTGCACCGTACGCGCCCCGGGTACGGTCGCCCGCTGCGGCGCCACCTCGGCGCGCAGCTGACAGCGGTGATCGATCTTCGCCAGCAGCTCCGGTTCGACCCAGCGGGCGATCGTCTCGCTGCGTCTGACACCGGAGAGGACCTCGAGACAGGCAACCGCCAACGAGGTGGCCGTGGCCGCGATCCGCGCCCGCTCGTCTGCGAAATCCTGACCTCGGATCGGGTTGCGAGAAGACTGTGCCGTGGACGGCGAAGCGACCTGTCGCCGAGGCGGCACCGCAGCCTGCGGTCGGGTCAGAGTGAGCGGGGCGGTCATGTCTGGATCTCCAATCTCTGACCTGCAATGATGAGGCTCGGATCGGGTCCGATGGTGTCCTCGTTGGCGGCATAGACTGCAGCGACGAGCTGCGGAGTCTCTTCAGCAGAGTCGGTCAGCCCGGCCGCGATCGACCACAGGCTCTCACCCTGAGCCACAACGTGTGTGGAGGTTCCGGAACCTGCGGGGACAGAAGCGTCGTCGCCCACTCCGGGCCGATCTGGTGTCCCACCGCGGTCGGATTCGTCATCCTGATCTGATTCTCCGGAGCTGTCCGTGCCAGAGTTACTCGGGGGTGATGAATGCGCATTGCCCGGCGGCGGTTCGGTGGGCCATCCGGGATCGGGCAGATGTGTTCGTTCCGGTGACTCGGATTCCTCTGGTGACTCTGCGTCGTCGGCATACTCCGCTTGGTCAGGGGCATCCTCAACCTGGCCGTCGTCGTCGATCGTCGGCCAGCCGGGATCGGCCGGAGCCGTCGACGTCACCGTCGGATTCACGGGTTCGGGCCCGGAGGACGCGACCGGTGTCGCCTGAGCGGAGTGGACGACCAGGCCGGCAGAGACGATGGCAAGAACGCTCGACGCCAGAATCCGCGGCATCGCCGTCACGACCAGGCCCGCAAGGGTCGACCGGAGGCGACCGGAAGGAAGGATTCGCAGCAGCAGTGCCAGCAGAGAGACGAGACCGAGCCTCGCGAACAAGAGCGCTGTCGCGCCGATGATGGCGATGACGACGATGTCGGTGGTCGTCCGCGGCTGGGGCATCTGTGTCCATACGGTGAAGAACGAACCGAGCAGAACCAGCCAGGAACCCGCACATGCAATCAAAAGATACATTTAGACATCCTCCATTGGATATTGGACTTAATGATGCCGTTAGATGCAATTTGTTGTCAATGGATAAGTTCTAACTACATGGCTGTAGTTCGACGCATCTTCGTTTCAAGTCTTGAAAGTGGACTACAGCTGGGGCAGGCTTGGCGTCTATGGACGATCGCATCGATGCACTTCTGGCGGATATCGAAGCCGCCGACTCAGCGGCACGCGTGCACGCCAGGCGAGGTGAGTACGGAGATGAAGTCGCCGGTCAGGCCGCCGAAAGGACTCTGCTCGAACGGCTGCGTGGAGCAGTGGGGTCGACGGTGCGGGTGACGATGTCTGATCGTGAGGTCAATGGTGCGGTGCGCTTCCTCGGCCGTGACATCGTCGTCGTTGCCGGGGCTGAGGTCTCTGCCGTTGCGATCAGTGCCGTTCGTGGACTCAGGCTGACCACGAAGGTACATCGGTTCGAAGTCGGTGGGCTTGAGCGTCTGGGGATGGGGTCCGCATTGCGCCGCTGGTCAGCCGCTCATGAAGAGGTGTCGATCGATGTTGCCGACCGCTCCGGCGGTATCCGCGGACGATGCGAACTCGTCGGCGCCGACTATGTCGAAATCGCCGGCCGCATCGTTCCCTTCGCTGCGATCAGTGCCGTCCACGCCCGGACGAATCCCTTCGAATGAGCCGGGTGTGATGGAGATCAGAGTCGAAGTGGGAGGGTCAGTCCTCGATGGATCCGGTCTTGATCTGGTACTCGGTGCGCTCGTACATCCGTTGGATATAGGCTTCGATCTCGGACTTCTCGACTCGCCACTGGCCGCGCCCGCCGACCTTGATGGCGCGGAGATCGCCCGAACGGACCAGTGCCCGGGCCTGAGCGATCGAGACATTGAGCAGCTCGGCCACATCGGTCAGCGGCAGGAAGCGACTTTCGACGGCCATGAGGTGACTTCTCCCATTCCAAATGTCCACCTGCCTCCAGATGTCCATCTGCTTGTTGGTGCGATTTGCCAAAAACACCGCTTTGGCATCATTTGATGCCTAATATTATCACTGAGGAACGGTTTCTGTCAGTGAAACTTCTGCGAATCTGGAGATGCAATGGAGCTCTCGAAGCGAAGCAGGCGCCCCCGCTGGACCGACGCACGGCTGCTGGTCGGAGCGGTGCTCGTCATTCTCGCGGTCGTCGGAACCTATCTGCTCGTCACCTCGGCGAACTCGACTGCCCGCGTGTGGGCGAGTGCCCACGCCCTCGTCCCCGGTGAAGTCCTCGAGCCGGCTGACTTGACCGTCGCCGAGGTCAATCTCGCCGATCTCGGCAAGAAGTACCTCTCGGCCGATGCCGAGCTGCCGGCGAACACGAGCGTGCGCAGCGTTGTTGCGGCGGGGGAGCTGCTGGCCGCCTCGGCGGTGGCGCCCCTGTCCGAACTCGAAGGACGGGTCGTGGCGATCGACATCGCCGGTTCCGTTCCCAGCGTCGTCGGCTCGGGCAGCCTCGTCGACGTCTGGGCCCAACCGGACCAGAACGGGATCGACGAGGACGGAACACCGCCCGAGCAGATCGTCGATTCCGCTCCGGTCGCCCACATCACCCGAGACGTCGGCAGCTTCGGGGCAGGCGATGGGGCCCGGATCGAAGTGTTCGTCGGCTCTGGGGACCTGCCCGGCGTGCTCGCGGCCCTCGACGGACGCAGCGTGCTCTCCGTCGTCGGCGCCCCATCCGTTCCCGCCGACGACGGCGGGCAGTGATGACACAGGTCCTGCTGGCCGTCGACTTCGAGTACGACCTCATCCTCTTCGAGCTGCTCAGCGAGATCGACGATGTCACGATCGTCGCCCGCCCCGCCGACGAGGTGGAGCTGCTGGCCCACTGCCGCACCGGCGGAGCCGACGTCGTCATCATCGGCCGATACTTTCCAGGTCTCGACGCCGAGGTGATCACCGCGATCACGGCGTCCGGAGCGAAGGTGCTCGGCTTCGGTGATGACGCGCACGTGCTCGAAGCCGTCGGCATCACCGCCGTGGTCTCGACGGATGCGGATGCGACGACGATGGCGTCGGCCATCGAGGACATCCGTGCCGCCACCGTGGTCCCGCCGCGCCCGACGACGCCACCGGGCGCCGTCGGCGGAGCGGGAGTGATCATCACGGTCTGGGGGACGGGGTCGTCGCCCGGACGCACCCTCACGGCCGTCAATCTCGCTGATCAGGCCGCCCGCCAGGGCAGGCGCAGCGTCATCGTCGACGCCGACACGGTCTCCGGGATGGTCGCGTCCACGCTCGGGCTGACAGAGGAATCCTCACACCTGGCCAGTCTGTGCCGATCGCAGACAGACCCGTCCGGGAGACTCGATCCGCATTCGGTGCCGCATGCAGCGATCCGTGAGAACTTCCATGTCGTCACCGGGCTGACGAGGCCCGAGCGGTGGCCGGAGATCCGCGCCTCCGTCCTCGAAACGGTGCTGCAGCGCTTGGCGAAGGTCTACGACGTCGTCATCGTCGACGTCAGCGACCGCATCGATCCCGATGATGACCTCGCTGACCCTTTCTATGACCGGCACTGCGCCACTCGCGCCGCCCTTGAGGCCGCCGATACCGTGCTCGTCCTCGCCGCGGGGGACCCGATCGGTCTGCAGCGGCTGGTCAAACTCCTCGGCACAGCGCGGGCCGAAACTGTGCGGGAGAAGCTGCGGCTGGTGATCACGAAGGTGCGCTCAAGCGCGGTCGGCCACCCCGCCGAGACTCGGATCAGAGAGGTCCTCGCCCGATTCGTGCGCATCACCCCGGACTTCATGCTCAGCGACGACCGCTCCACCGCCGACGCCGCGATGCTCGCCGGCCACACCCTCCACGAACAGAATCCCCGGTCCGTCCTCGTCGGCGACCTCGCCGGGATGGTCGACGAGCTCCTGCCGGGCCGTCGCCGGTCCCGCAGAGCCGAGGGAGGACGCGAGCGCCTTCGCACCGGTCGTCGCGGACGGAAGATGCGGGTGGGTCAGGGGAGCGGACCGCGGGACTAGGATGAGGGGCATGGCCATTCGCTGCTACATTCCCACCACCCTGACCGCGCTGCGTTCGACACTCACCGACGTCCGCGCCGTCGCCCCCGATGCCCAGGGGCGCAGCCTGCGCGGCGAGGAGTTCGAAACAGCTGAATTCGACGCCATGTGCATCGCCGCCGCCCTGGCCGCGAACGCGGAGTTCGATCCTGCTGAGACCGATGCCGTCGCCGAGGCGGCCCCCGAGCGCCGTGTCATCGTGGCCTATGACGCCCCTGAGTCCAGCCCGGCTGAACTGCTGACCGACGGCTTCGAACTCATCACCCTCGCCGAGGTCGATATGACCCGGGTCGCAAGCTTCCACCTCGACGAAGACGTCGTCTGGGACGAAGCGGTGCGGCTGGCCGAGGAGACGGGCGCGAGCGGGGCTGAGGACCACCTCGGCGCTTCCGATCTGCTGTGGTACGACTCCTCTGAACTCGATCAGCTGCTCGGCGACGAGAGCTGAACCGACGTATCGGCGATCAGCTTCGTCGACCGTCGGACTCAGGCGGATTCGAAGCGGCGCAGCCGGTCGCTCAGTCGCTTCTCCAGGATCGGGACCACGGCCTGTTCGATCATCGCTCCGAACATCGGAATCGATGAGCTGATCTCTGCGTGTGCGGTCAGCTTCGTCACTGACTCCGCTTCGCGCAGCTCGAGGACCGCATCGATCTCGACGGGCACGCCTGCGGCACGGGCGGTCATGCGGATCTCTGCCTCGGTGCCGAGGACATCCCCGGGGATCATGTACACCTCGACCAGTACGGTGTTCTCCGGAAGCCTGGAGGCCAGAGCCGCAGGGAGCTCGGACTTGGGCATCGGGGTCCGCACGGTCATCTCGGTGTCGGGGTCCATATGTTCGGCACTGGCCTCGGAGCCGAGCTTCTCCCACACACCGGGATCGGCGAGTTTGGCCAGGAATGACGACAGATCAACCGCATAGTCATGATTGAGGGTCAGAGTTCGCATAGCTCCAGTCTGCCAGCGAATGAACGGTACACCACCGCATGCCGCTCGGCGTGCCTTTCTCGATAATTGGGCATAGTGTGGGCAGTGACGATTCGATGTCGAATCGCCGGACGAATGCTCGTTGATCATAGAGGTGGCACAGTGACACAGGTCTCAATTTCGAACGTTGCAGAAGAGTGGAGGAAGCAGAGGGGGCAATCAGCCCCCGAGAACTTCCTCGAAGCGTACTATCCGCGGTTCGAAACAGGGGCCAGCGACCCCGAGGCCTACGCGGCAGCGGCGGCCCATCACTTCGCTCTCGGGACCGAATACGACGGTCAGACACCGGCGATCGCCATCTACAATCCGAGCGTCGACTCGCCGGAGTTCCGCGACAACCACACGGTCATCGCCATCGTCCTGGCTGATATGCCGCACCTCGTGTCGTCGATCGTCAGCGACCTCGCCGCGAACGGCAGGTCGATCCGTCGCGTCCACCACCCGATCATCACCGTCACCGGAACCGGCGCCGGAGAGAAGATCCTCTCCCCAGCCGAATCTCCCGCACTCAGTGCGGATACGGCAAGCATCCCGACGGTCTCCGAGGCCCCTGCCGTCGCAGCGGACGGCGCCCCACAGCAGCAATCCTGGATCCGTCTCGAGATCGACCGCATCTCCGACACCGACTTCGCCGCGCTCGAAGACCGCCTGCGCGGAGTCCTCGACTATGTGGCAGCGGCAGCCCGCGACGCCCAGGCAATGGCCGCGAAGGCTAAAGACATCGCCGCCGAGCTGAGCGCACATGCACCGCGCCCGGAGCTGGCCTCCGAAGCCGAATCCGCCGCTGCCCTGCTCACCTGGCTCGACGGCCACTTCACCTTCCTCGGCTACCGCGAATACGACTACATCCATGACGCCGAGCACAGCAGCCTCGAACCGATCGAGGACACCTCGATGGGCATCTCCACCCTGCGCCCCCTCGTGAAGTCCCCGCTCAGCCGGGCTGTCGCCGACAAGGCCCTGGAACCGCATGTGCTGGTGCTGACGAAGGCGAACTCCCGCTCCCGCGTCATCCGATCCTCCTTCATGGACTACATCGGCGTGAAGACCTTCGACGCAGACGGTGAGATCGTCGGCGAACGCCGTTTCGTCGGCGTGTTCAAACCCGAGTTCTACAACGACAGCGTCCTCAACATCCCGGTCATCGACCGGAAGGTCGCGAAGATCCTCTCGGCCAGCGGATTCCCCACCGGATCCCATTCGGCCAACGAGCTGCTGGGAGTCCTCGAGAACTACCCGCGCGAAGATCTCCTGCACGAAGACACCGAAGAGATCTTCGACGTCGTCATGGAGATCGTCGACATGCAGGAACGCCGGGAATCGCGCGTGTTCGTCCGCGCTGACCCCTACCAGCGCTTCGTCTCCGTCATCCTCTACCTCCCGCGCGACCTCTACAACACCGATGCCCGTGTGCGCGTGCAGGAAGTGCTGCGGAGGTTCTACAACGCCGACAGCGTCGACTTCGATGTGCTGCTGAGCGAATCGGCGCTGGCCCGCATCCACTTCATCGCCCGCGTCGCCCGTGACTCCGAACTGCCGCAGATCGGCGCCGATGAGGTCGAGGACCGCATCGTCGGAGCCGTCCGCTCCTGGTCCGAAGACGTCCACGCGTTCCTCGTCCCCGCCGACACCGGCGACTCCGGGGCCTCGCACGCTCGGGCCGACCTGTGGTCGAAGGCGTTCCCTCCCAGCTACGGCGAACATCACACCCCCGCCGAGGCGGTCGCCGACGTCGCTCGGTTCGAAGCCCTCGATGCCGGTGACGGGCCGGCAGTGCGCCTCTACCGCCCCGAACAGAACACGGACGCCTCCGTCCGACTCGTCCTCTACCGCCACGACCGGGTCAGCCTGTCCGAAGTCCTGCCCTACCTCACAGCATTCGGTGCCGACGTCGTCGACGAGCGTCCCCACGAACTCGACCTCGCCGACGGTTCGCACCGTTTCATCTACGACTTCGGTCTCAGCTTCTCCGAGGACCTGGCCGACGACGACTACGACCGCATCGCCGAAGCCTTCATCGCCGGTTGGGAAGGCAAGAAGGAAGCGGGAGTCTTCGACCGCCTCGTCGTCGCCGGGCTCTCCTGGCAGCATGTGACGATCATCCGCGCACTGGGCAAATACCTGCGTCAGGCCGGCTTCACGTATTCGGATACCTACGTCGGAGAGGTCTACAGCGACTATCCGCAGATCTCGAAGCTGCTCGTCGACTACTTCGCCGCCAAGTTCGATCCGGACGTCGACGAGGGCAGGCGCGAAGCTGCGATGGCTGAGATCGACGAATCCATCGAATCCTCACTCACAGAAGTAGCCAGCCTCGACGCGGACCGTGTGTTGCGCTCCTCCCTCGAGCTGCTGCGGGCGACCCTGCGCACGAACTACTACATCGCCGAATCCGGTGCTCTGCCGACCGCCCTGGTGCTCAAGATCCGACCCGACGAGCTCAGCTTCGTGCCGAAGCCGAAGCCGGCACTGGAGATGTGGGTGTACTCTCCGCAGGTCGAAGGCGCGCATCTGCGCTTCGGCACCGTCGCTCGCGGCGGACTGCGCTGGTCGGATCGTCGGGACGATTTCCGCACCGAGGTCCTCGGCCTCGTCAAGGCGCAGATGGTCAAGAACGCCCTCATCGTGCCCACCGGCGCAAAGGGCGGGTTCTTCCCCAAACAGCTGCCGCCGATGAGCGATCGGGACGCCTGGATGGCTGCCGGTCAGGCTGCCTACGAGGTGTTCATCGAAAGCATGCTCGAGGTCTCAGACAACCTCACGTACGGCAGCGATGACTCCAGCGTCGTCGTCCATCCCGACCGTGTCGTCCGCCATGACGGGGACGACTACTACCTCGTCGTCGCCGCCGACAAGGGCACCGCACGGTTCTCCGATGTGGCCAATGCGATCGCCGAACGCCGCGGCTTCTGGCTCGGTGACGCCTTCGCCTCCGGCGGATCGGTCGGCTACGACCACAAGGCGATGGCCATCACATCCCGGGGTGCGTGGAAGTCCGTCGAACGCCATTTCCGCGAGCTCGGGCTCAACACCGCCGCCGAAGACTTCACGGTCGTGGGCATCGGCGATATGAGCGGTGACGTCTTCGGCAACGGGATGCTGCGCAGCGAGCACATCCGTCTGGTCGCGGCGTTCGACCATCGGGACATCTTCCTCGACCCGAACCCCGAGGCCGCACGCAGCTTCGTCGAACGACAGCGCCTCTTCGACCTGCCGCGCTCGAGCTGGCAGGACTACGACCGAGACCTCATCTCCGCCGGCGGCGGAGTCTTCTCCCGTTCGGCGAAATCGATCGATCTCAGCCCGGAGGCCGCCTCGGTGCTCGGAGTCGAACCGGGAAAGCGCAGCCCGGCAGACCTCATGTCCGAAATCCTCAAGGCACCCGTCGACCTCGTCTACAACGGCGGAATCGGCACCTATATCAAATCCTCGACCGAGAGTCACGCCGATGTCGGCGACAAGTCCAACGACGCCATCCGAATCGACGGCGCCGATGTGCGGGCACGTGTGGTCGGCGAGGGCGGCAACCTCGGTGTGACTCAGCTGGGACGTGTCGAAGCGGCGCTGAACGGCGTCGAGATCAACACCGATGCCGTCGACAACTCGGCCGGCGTCGACAGCTCGGACCACGAGGTCAACATCAAACTGCTCCTGCGCACCCTCGTGCACAAGGGAGCCTTCGCCGCAGAAGAGCGGGAACAGGTCCTGCACTCGTTCACCGACCAGGTCGCCGACCGGGTGCTGGCGAACAACTACGCGCAGAACGTCGTCCTCGGAGAGGCACGAGCCCAGACGGAATCCATGTCGGGCACCTATGGTCGGCTGTTGGGCTACCTGGAGAAGAACGCCGACCTCGATCGTGCGGTCGAGTTCCTGCCGAACGCGGACGAACTGGCCAAACGCGAATTCAGCTACTACGTGTCACCCGAACTCGCCGTGCTGCTGGCCTATGTGAAGATGCACGCAGCCGATGAGATCCTCGACAGCCCCGTACCCGATGAGACGTGGATGCGTCGGGAACTCGTGTCCTACTTCCCGGAGACCCTGCAGGAGAAGTACGGGGAGCTCATCCCCGAGCACCCGCTGCATCGGGAGATCGCGACGGCGAAGCTCGTCAACCGGCTGGTCGACCGCGGCGGACTGACCTACACCTATCGGATGCTGGAGGAGACCCCGGCCTCGGTGCCGCAGATCGCGCGCGTGTTCGTCGTGGTCTCGGAGATCTTCGGTCTCGACGACTTCTTCGAAGCGGTGTGCGCCTTGGACAACCAGGTGCCGACCGAGGTGCAGGTGAAGCTCCAGCACGACTATGTGCGTGTGCTCGACCGCTCGTCGCGCTGGCTCGTGCAGCAGGCTCCGGACAGCCTCGACGTCGATTCGGGCATCGAGATGTACGGCAAGGTCGTCGAGGCTCTGCGCTCCCGGGTTCCGGAACTCGTCGACGGCTACGATGCGGAGACCATGCAGACGAAGGCTCAGGGCTACATCGACGAAGGTGTGCCCAGCGAACTCGCTTGGCGGTCCGCTGCCCTGCTCGACGAGTTCGTGCTGCTGGACATCACCCAGCTGGCGGCCCGCGCGAACGAATCCGCCGAGGATGTCGCAGAGGTCTACTACGCCGTGAACGAACGCTTCTCCGGTTCGCAGATCCTCACCCTCATCGGTGAACTCGACCGCAGCGACAGGTGGTCGGCTCTGGCCCGCGGATCCATGCGTGATGACTATTACGCAGCGATCCTGTCGGTGACCGGAACGGTCCTGGGCGCCACGGATTCGCCGATCTCCGGCACCCCGGACGAGCGGGCGAAGCAGCGGCTGGCCGAATGGCTCGAACGCAACGAGACGGTCGTGGGCCGAGTGCTGGAGACGACGGAGACGATCCTCGGACTCGACGCCGTCACCCAGGCCCCGCTGTCGGTGCTGCTGCGCTCCCTGCGGTCGATGGTCCGCTCCTCGGCCTGGGAAAGCGAACACAACAGCTGATCCGATTCCGGTCACGGCCGACCCCATGGTCGGCCGTGACCGGCCGAACGACCCCATGATGGGCCCCAGGCGTGCTCGGTGCGCCGGCCGTGGTCAGCGGGTCAACCGTACTCGGTCGGAAGGCGCCGCCTCAGCGAGTCCATTCGTACCCTGATTAAGTGGTAGCGTCTGAACATCGACTTTTCAGCAGATCCGTGGGGAACCCGGGTCTGCTGATCTCACCTGGGAGGAACGAATCGTGCTCAACGAACTGCTGGCGGCCGAGGGCCTCACGGATGAGTCAGACGTCGAATACATCCATCTGCTGGTCGCGGACTGGCAGCTGCTGGCCGATCTCTCCTTCGCCGACCTCGTCCTGTGGGTGCCCTCGCCCAGCGGCGCCTACACGGTGGTCGCCCATGCGCGATCGACGACCGGGGCGACGCTGTTCAACCGGGACCTGATCGGGGCACGGGCGACCGGTCTGGAGAAGGAGATGCTCGACCAGGCCAGCAGCACCCGCAGCTATGTCACCCACGTCGCCGGGGCCCACGGAATGGGGGTCAGTGCCGGATCCTCCGATGTGGACATCCTCGCCGAGGCGGTGCCGATCCTCCGCGATGGTGAGGCCATCGCGCTCGTCGTCAGGTATTCGGAAGAGGTCCGCCGCAGGGGCTCGTCCCGGTTGGAGAAGTACTACCGGGAAACGGCCATGGCGCTGATGCGGATGATCGCGCAGGGCACCTTTCCCGACCGCGACGCGCCGTCCGGGGCCAGACACGGCGATCCGCGGGTCGGCGACGGCATCTTCATCCTCGACCGCGATTCGCATGTCCAATATGCCTCTCCGAACGCTGTATCGCTGATGCACCGTCTCGGCTACGGCGGAGAGATCGAGGGCAGCTACCTCTCCGAGGTGGTGTCGAGTCTCGGTGCCGAACTGCGTCAGGTCGACGAGACGCTTCCGCTGGTGCTCACCGGACGTGCTCCGTGGCGGACCGAACTCGAAGTCGGGCGGACGAGTGTGTCTCTGCGAGCGATTCCGCTGACGGATGAAGGGGAGCGGACCGGTGCGATCGTACTCGCTCGTGACGTCTCCGAGATCCGCCGCCGGAAGCGGGAGCTGCTCTCCCGCGACGCGATGATCAAAGAGATGCACCACCGGGTGAAGAACAACCTGCAGACCGTGTCGGCTCTGCTGCGGCTGCAGACCCGCCGCATCGACAACCCGGAGGCCAAGAGCGCGTTGACCGAGGCGATGCGTCGGGTCTCGATCATCGCCGTGGTTCACGATGTGCTCAGCCAAGGCGTCGAATCAGAAGTCGACTTCGACGAAGTCGTCGACAAGGGTCTGCGCCTGACACCCGAGCTGACCAGTCCGCTGGTGCACATCGAACTCAAACGGTGCGCAAGCTTCGGCACCATCTCCTCCGCCGATGCCACTTCCTTGGCCCTGGCGATCACGGAGCTGATCACGAACGCGATCGAGCACGGGTTTCCGACCGAGAACCTCGAGGGCCTGGAACAGGGGGAGACGCTCAATGGCCATGTGTGGGTGACTCCCGAACGCGACGGAGACCATCTGAGTGTGACGATCGCCGATGACGGCATCGGGCTGGGGGAGACGCAGAACCCGGGCAATGGATTGGGCACACAGATCGTGCGCACATTGGTTTCGGCGGACCTGGCCGGTTCGATCCAATGGCAGGCACGAGAAGGCGGCGGAACCGTCGCCGTCCTCGACGTTCCGCTGCGGCCCGACTCCTACGACTGAGCGGCACCTGTCCGGCTGTGAGCCCGACGGCGAGATCGACTGAGCTGTCGCGACCGCTGCCCGCCATCTGCGAACCGGCGGCAAGGCGCGGACACGACTGAGTCCCTTGTTCCGACGATGATCATGCGCCGTCAGAACAAGGGACTCAGTCGGTGATGTGGCTGCTTCTCAATTGTTCAGTCAGAGCTTCGGCAGTTTGAGAGGACCGCCTGCCTCGCTTGCCGGCGGATCAGCCGGCACGACGGGCACGAGCTGCGCGACGCTTGAGAGCGCGACGCTCGTCTTCGCTCAGACCGCCCCAGACTCCTGCATCCTGACCGGACTCGAGAGCCCACTGGAGGCAGGTCTCTGCAACTTCACAGCGGCGACAGACAGTCTTTGCTTCCTCAATCTGGAGCAGCGCGGGTCCGGTGTTGCCGATCGGGAAGAAGAGCTCCGGATCCTCATTGAGGCATGCTGCACGGTGTCGCCAATCCATGGTGACCTTTCGACGAATTCAGTGAACGCGGTTGATCGCGTCCGAATTCCGGGCGCGCAACTCTCACTGTCAAGGTTCACATAACGCAATTGGGCGCACAAGGGTCCGGCAGTGTGAAATTTCTGACAAGAATTTTTCCTATTGTCCTGCTATGAGGGCGATCGCGCAAATCGGTCCGCGATTCGTCCTTCCGCCCCTGCCGGAGCGTCTCCGAATAGACTGGCAGGCACATGCAGACAGCAGGTGAATGCACGCAGACATCTCGTGAACCGATGGAGGACTCATGACCAACGATCTCGCCGGCCCCCGCATCGTCGCCGTCGGCGGCCACACCCCGCAGGTCGATCCCGGGGCGTTCATCGCAGCCGGTGCCACCCTCGTCGGTGACGTGCACGTGAAGAAGGGCGCCAGCGTGTTCTACGGATGCGTTCTGCGCGCCGAGGCCGCCCCGATCACGATCGGTGAGGACTCGAACGTGCAGGACAACACCGTCATGCACACCGACGCAGGCAAGCCCGTCGTCATCGGCGCCCGGGTCTCGATCGGCCACCAGGCCCTCGTCCACGGAGCCGTCGTCGACGACGATGTGCTCATCGGAATGCACTCGACCGTGCTCAACGACGCCCATATCGGCAGCGAGTCCCTCGTCGCCGCGGGTGCCGTCGTCCTCGAAGGCACGCAGATCCCCGCCCGGTCGCTTGTCGCCGGAGTTCCCGCGAAGGTGCGGCGTGAGATGACCGACGAAGGAGTTGAGAAGGTCCGCCAGAACGCACAGTCGTATGTGCACCTGTCGACCCTGCACAAGGACACCGCCGAGGTGGTCGAACCGAGCTGATCAGGTGTGATCCTCAGGGGCCGTTCGCAAGCATCGTGGCGATTTGAGACAATCTGAGTGTGAACACTGAATTTGATTCCACTGCAGATCGCGTCGTCATCATCGGCGGCGGCCCCGGCGGCTATGAAGCCGCGCTCGTCGCGGCTCAGCTCGGTGCTGATGTCATGCTCATCGAGGCGAACCGGTGTGGTGGTTCCGCCGTGCTCACCGATGTCGTGCCGTCGAAGTCGCTCATCGCCACCGCCGAGATGATGGATGAGATCGAACGCTCCGACGGGCTCGGGATCCGGATCGAGAGCGACGACGACACCGAAGCCGATACGCGCCGAGTGACCGCCGACCTCGAAGCTGTCAACAAGCGCATCCTGGCGTTGGCCGATGCTCAGGCCAACGACATCTACGAGGGACTCATCCGGGCCGGCGTCAAAGCCATCCAGGGCAAGGCGACTCTGGCCGGCCGTGACCAGGTCCACGTCGTCGAATCCGGCGGCACCGAATACACACTTGAAGCCTCGACGATCCTGCTCTCCGTCGGTGCGCACCCGCGTGAGCTGCCCACCGCGCAGCCCGACGGCGAGCGCATCCTCACCTGGACCCAGCTCTACGACCTCGATGAGCTGCCCGAACACCTCATCGTCGTCGGCTCCGGTGTCACCGGTGCCGAGTTCGCTTCGGCCTACCGCGCCCTGGGCACCGAGGTCACTCTGGTGTCCTCGCGGGAGAAGGTTCTGCCCGGCCAGGACGAGGATGCAGCCGATGTGCTCGAATTCGTCTTCCGCAACAAGGGCATGAACGTCCTCTCCCGCTCCCGTGCCGCCTCGGTGACTCGCACCGACGACGGAGTCGAAGTGGTGCTCGCCGATGGTCGCCGCGTCGAAGGATCCCACTGCCTCATGGCTGTCGGTTCGATTCCGAACACCGAAGGTCTCGGTCTCGAGAAGGCCGGTGTGCGGGTCAGCGAATCCGGCCACATCGTCGTCGACGGGGTTTCGCGGACCTCACGGGCCGGAATCTATGCGGCCGGTGACTGCACCGGTGTGCTGCCTCTGGCCTCGGTGGCTGCGATGCAGGGGCGGATCGCAATGAATCACGCACTCGGCGATGCCGTGCAGCCGTTGAAGCTGCGCAATGTCGCCTCGAACGTGTTCACCGCACCCGAGATCGCCACTGTCGGCTTCACACAGCAGAACTACCGCGAGAACCCGACGGACATCGACACCGTGATGCTGCCGCTGGACACGAACCCGCGCGCCAAGATGCTCGGCATCGAGGACGGCTTCGTCAAGATCTTTGCCCGACGAGGATCCGGCTCCATCCTCGGCGGCGTCGTCGTCGGTCCCCGGGCCAGCGAGCTCATCCTGCCGATCACGATGGCCGTGGAGAACCGGCTCACGGTCGATCAGCTCTCCGCATCCTTCGTCGTCTATCCTTCGGTGAGCGGTTCGCTGACCGAAGCGGCACGGAAGCTCCACCGCCACCTCTGATATCGGCGCTTTCGCGATCGCGGAGAAGTTTTTCTCCGCAGCTGTCGATCTTCTTACACCTCGACCGTCATCATGGTGTCAGGCCGCCCGGCATGACATGAGGAACGACGAAGGAGATCGACATGAAGTACGCACTTCTGCTCATGGGACGCACAGACGACCCCGAATGCGGTGAGGACGGCGGCGCGGATCCCAGCGAGTTCATGGCATTCGACAAAGAGATCACCGAGGCGGGGATCGTCGTCGGCGGCTTCGCCCTCGAGGGCCCCGAGCTCGGGGTCCGGGTCAGCGAATCAGGCGGCGAACCGCTCGTCACCTCGGGCCCGTTCGCCGAATCCAACGAGTTCGTCGGCGGCAGCTACGTCATCGAGGTCGCCGACATCGACGAGGCGATCGCCTGGGCGAAGAAGAGCCCCGGAGCGAGGGCCGGACACATCGAGATCCGCCCGGTGGCCGACTACTGATGGGTCCCGAGTCCGAAGCGGTCGCCCGTGTCCTCAGCGCCATCGGTGAGGAGGACTTCGGGCGGCTGCTCGCGGCTCTGGTGACCCGGTTCCGTGACTTCGACCTCGCCGAGGAGGCCCTCCACGATGCCGTGCTCCGCGCGGTCGAGACGTGGCCCGGTCGGGGAGTGCCCGAACGTCCCCAGGCGTGGCTGATGGCCACGGCGAAGAACCGCGCCATCGACCTCATCCGCGCCGACGAAGTGCGTACCCGGCATCTCGCCCGACTGCGTATCGAGGACGAACTGCGGCCAGGGGACCACGACGACCATGCGGTGCGCCTGAGTGAAGAGATGGATGCCGCAGACATTCCCGACGAACGTCTCGGACTGTTCTTCACCTGCTCGCACCCGACCCTGCGCGTGGACGAACGCCTCGTCCTCATCCTGCGCTTCCTCTCGGGACTGACCACCGCCGAGGTGGCCGCCGGCTTCCTCGTCGAGACCGCAGCGATGCAGCAGCGGATCGTGCGAGCCAAACGGCGGATCCTCAAGACCGGGATCCCCTTCGGCCGCCCCGCACCCGACGAACTCAGCGACCGGCTGCCCGGAGTGCTCCGCGTCCTCTCCCTCATCTTCACCCAGGGAATGAATGCCACCGCAGGCCCCGACCATACACGCGTGGATCTGCAGGAGGAGTCGATCAGACTGACCAGACTGCTGGTCGGATATCTGCCTGCCGAGACCGAAGCACGTGGTCTGCTGGCTCTGCTTCTGCTCACTCGAGCTCGCGACCCCGCTCGGGTGGCGCCCGACGGGCTGCCCGTGCCGCTGGCCGATCAGGATCGCAGCCTGTGGGATTCCCGGCTCATCACCGAGGGGACTGGGCTCGTCGGTGCGGCCGCCGGAGAACCAGGGGCCGGCGCCTACACCATCCAGGCGGCGATCGCAGCCCTCCACACCGACGCCGCGAGGTTCGCCGACACGGACTGGAGGCAGATCCTCGTGCTCTTTCGGATGCTCTCCGACATCGAACCGACGCCGGTCGTCGCGCTGAACACCGCGATCGCCCTCGGCAAGGTCTCCGGACCTGAGGCGGCGATGGGCGCCCTGGACGAGCTGGCCGACGAGCCGCACCTGCTGCGGCACAGGCCCTACCACATCGCCCGGGCGATCACCCTCGAAGAACTCGGTCGCACTGCCGAAGCAGAGGATGCCTATGCCGCCAGCCTGGCGTGTCCCGGCAATGACGCCGAATCCGAATACATCACCGCCCGGATCACCGATTCTCAGCGGTGACCCGGGCAGGGAGAAATGAGCCGGACTCCTGCTCGATGCGAAGCGAGTGGGAGTCCGGCGGTGGTTCGAATCAGGCGGCGAAGCGGATGACCGCCTCACCGGACTTCACGGAGGCACCCGCATCGACGAGCACCTCGGAGACGGTCCCCGAGTGACCGGCCTTGAGCGGCTGCTCCATCTTCATCGCTTCGATGACGGCGAGGGTATCGCCGGCTTCGACGGTGTCACCGGGGTTGACCGAGACGGAGACGATGGTTCCCTGCATAGGAGCGTTGAGCGCGTTCGAGTCGTCGGCGATCTTCGCACCCTTGCGGCTGCTCAGCCCGCGCTTGCGCCGCGGCACACTGGGGCTGGGAACGTGACCGAGATCGGAGATGACGTCCTTGGGGACCGAAACGGTCATGCGGCGGCCATCGACCTCGACCACAACACTGAAGCTGTCGGTTGCAGTACTCATCTGTTCTCCTAGCTGTGGATCGACAAGCGGATTGACGAAAGCGGTTTCGAGCCAGTTGGTCCAGACCTTGAAGTCGGAGGCGAACGCCTGCTCGTCGACGAGCACACGATGCAGCGGCAGCAACGTCGAGACTCCCTCTATCCGGTACTCGGCCAGAGCTCGGCGGGCTCGAGCCAAGGCCTCGTCCCGGGTGGCACCGGTGACGACGAGCTTGGCTAACATCGGGTCGAAGTCCGTGCCGACGACGCTGCCTTCGCCGATGCCCGAGTCCAGACGCACACCGGGGCCCGAAGGCTCACGGTGGTTCTTCACCGCGCCGGTGGCGGGGAAGAATGTGGTGGGATCTTCGGCGTTGATGCGGAACTGGAAGGAGTGTCCGCGGACGGCGGGGAACTCATCGGGCAGAGACTCACCCGAAGCGATGCGCACCTGCCAGCCGACGAGGTCGACTCCGGTGACCTCCTCGGTGACGGTGTGCTCGACCTGGATACGCGCATTGGCTTCCATGAAGATGATGGTGCCGTCTTCGCCGAGGAGGAACTCACAGGTCGCGGCGCCGACGTAGCCGACGTGGGCGAGCAGGCGGGCCGAGGCTTCGGAGACGATGCGCTCCTGCTCAGCAGTGAGGAACGGGGCAGGTGCTTCCTCGACGATCTTCTGATTGCGACGTTGCAGGGTGCAGTCACGCGTCGAGACGATCCGGACATTGCCGTGGGCATCGGCCAGGCACTGGGTCTCGAGGTGACGGGGACGCACGATCTGCTTCTCGATGAGGCACTCACCGCGACCGAAGGCGCTCTGGGCCTCACGGGTCGCCGCGGTATAGGCGGCTTCGAGATCGGCAGATGAAGCACAGGCACGGAAACCGCGCCCACCGCCGCCGTGGACGGCCTTGACGACGACGGGGAATCCGATCCTGTCGGCCACTTCTGCGGCCTCTCGAAGATCGGCCACGGCGCCATCGGAACCGGGCGCGACCGGAGCGTCGACGGCTTCGGCGACGGCACGGGCTCCGGATTTGTCACCGAGGAGCTCGATCGCGGCCGGGGGAGGACCGATCCAGATCAGCCCGGCATCGATGACAGCCTGCGCGAACTGAGCGTTCTCGGCCATATAGCCGTATCCGGGGTGAATCGCGTCAGCGCCGGAGCGTTTGGCCAAAGCGAGGATCTTCTCGACGTCGAGGTATGTCTCCCCGGCACCGGAACCGTCCAACAGCCATGCGTCGTCGGCGAGTTCGACGAAATCGGCATCTGAATCGGCGCGGGTGTACACGGCGACGGCCTTGATGCCGAGGTCGTGGGCGGCCCGGATGATGCGCAGAGCGATCTCACCGCGATTGGCGATGAGGACTCGGCGGACGGCCCCGGTCGGAACAGTGGTGCTCAGAACCGAGGTCGTGGAGTCGGGGAGGACTGTGGTCATGGTGCTCCTTTGTATGATCACAGAACAATTTAGAGAACCGCACCAAGGGTTTGTAGAACAGCGATAAAAAACTGGGACGAGAACTTCAATGTCCTCGGGCGTGTCACCGCACCAGGACCGAGTCTAGCGCTTGATAGTCCACAGGTCGGGCCAGAACAGGCCCATATCTGTGACCAATTCGCGCACCACGGGCAGGCTGAGCCCGAGCACAGTGAGATGGTCGCCGTCGAGTCGGTCGACGTAGGCGCCGCCGAATCCGTCGATCGTCAGAGCCCCGGCGACGTGGAA
Organism: Brevibacterium sp. S22; assembly: GCF_004745485.1. Taxonomy (GTDB): domain Bacteria; phylum Actinomycetota; class Actinomycetes; order Actinomycetales; family Brevibacteriaceae; genus Brevibacterium. Next base: position 248,093 of record NZ_RHFG01000001.1, on the reverse strand, counting down.
GGGCTCCTCGGTTGCGATGTATGCTTCGAGCTCGCTTGGTTCGGGGGAGCCGATGAGCACCGAGGTGGTCGACCGCTTCGAGCGCAGAGCGCTGAGTTCGAATTGCGTCGAGCGGGCTCGAGAGACATGTTCGGCTGCGTCGGTGCGGCCGTCAGCTGCCAGGTGTTCGGCTGCTTCGATCGACTGCAGCGTTCGGGTGAGCACGGCGACCGAATGACCAGAATGCAGCTGCGTCCATTGACCGGCGATCATCGACCACACTTCGCGAGTGCGTTCGGCCGTTCCCGGCTTGCCGATGGCCCGGCCGTCGAATTCGAGGAGGGAGTCCCCGGCGATGATGACGACGGTATCCGCATCCTGGAGAGTCGGAGGTGCGGAAGCGATGATCCGGTCGATGACAGCGCGGGCTTTGGCCTCCGACAGCGCCGTGGTGAGATCCCCGACGGAACCGGAGAACTCGTCCTCGATGGCACGTTCGTCGACCTCGGAGACGATGATGACCGGGTCGATTCCGCCGGCTTGGAGGATCTGACGGCGCGACGGAGACTGTGAGGCGAGGACGACGGGGATCACGAGCGGGCCTCCGACGGACTCGGAACCTGGTGGGCCGAGTCGTCCTGCGTCGCCGAGTCTTGTCCGCGGGGCGCGGCCTGTACGGGGGCCTGTGCGTCGGCAGGCTGCGGATCGGCGCTGGATGCGCTCTCGGCGGCAGACTGAGTCTCAGCGCCGGGAACGAGTTCGTGTCGGCGGGCGGTCTCGCCCTTCTCCGGGATATCGAGGCTGCGATCGACGATGACGGGAGCCTCGATGCGTTCGGCGATCGCGGACAGCAGGGTCGAAGACAGCTGTGCGTAGCCGAGTTCGCTGGGGAAGCGTCCCGAGTCGTTGAGCAGTGATCGGCGTGTCGTCCCGCTGAGTGATCCCGTCGACCGCAACGGGACAGCACGTGCGGCGAGAGCGGCCAGCCACTGAGAACCGGCAAGGACCCGGGAAGTCCGACGGAGGGACGTCTTGAGCGGATCGCGCAGACCGGGCAGACCGCCGAGGTTGGGGCAGACGAGGACGAAAACCGTGTACCGGCCCTCCCGCTGGAGTCGGTTGATGGCCTGGTTGAGCACGGGAACGCCGATGGTCGCCTGGATCGGGTGGATGATGTCTCCGGTGCCGATCGAGATGATCGCAAACCGGCGGTCTTCGCTCCACTGGTCCGAGAGCTGACGTGAGAGCCAGGGGGAGCGCAGAACTTCGTCGACCTGCCGGTGGAGATCATCCGACAGCGCCGAAGGGCGGGCGGTGGTCTGGACTCGCACGGTGGTGCCGAGCATCCGCGCCAACCCGCGGCCGATGAGAGTGGGAGGTGCCTGCTCCGGGTCGACGTCGACCCCGCACAGCCAGGAATCGCCCATGATGGCCAAGGCGGCGGAGTCGCCGTCATCGTGATCACGTGGGGCGGCGATCGCCTCGGTGAAGGTGGAGAAACGACGGTTCTTGTCGTCATCGAAGGAGCGGCGCAGCGATCCTGCCTGATGGCGGAGCAGCCCTGCCGCCGAAGCGCCGGCACCGACGGCCGTCGCCGCCATGGTCGCCAGCGTATAGATCAAGCGTCTTCCCACGGATTTTCCCTCCTCCGGCGTCATCATTGCACCTTTGTCAGCGCATCAACAACTATTGTTGAGTCATGACCGAAAACGATCAGCAGCATCCTTCGAACCGTTTCCGTGGGGCATGGGAGGCGTTCCGGCGGGGACGCGGATCCTCGCGTGCCCAATCCGAGCCCGAAGTGACCCCGGCGCAGGCGGTCAGCCCTGAGGAGATCGCGCTCAGCCGGATCGAAGCCGAGGCCAAACCCTATGTGGCCCCTGGCCTCAAACTCGCCGCCGCGTGGTCGTGGCGATCGCTCGTCGTGCTCGTGGCGATCGGTGTGGCACTGTGGCTGCTGTCGAAGATCTCCAGCGTTGTGCTGCCTGTGCTCATCGCCCTGCTGCTGGCCGCGCTGCTGGCACCTCTGACCGGGTGGCTGAAGAAGAAGCGTGTACCTCGAGGCGGGGCCGCGGCGATCTCCTTCATCGGATTCATCGTCGTCGTCCTCGGGCTCTTCGGCCTCGTCGGTCAGCAGATCTATTCCGGTATGCCCGACCTCGTCAAACAGGTCATCGCCGGTGTGTCCGGAATCAGCAGCTGGCTGGCCACGAGCCCCTTCGGCATCGATGCTTCGACGATCTCGAGCTATATCGACGAAGCCATCAAGACCGCGACGAACTTCTTCCAGAACAACAGCAGCCAGCTTCTCGGCGGTGCCCTCCAGGCCACTTCCTCGGTGGGCACCTTCCTCACCGGCATGGCCGTCTGCCTGTTCACAACGTTCTTCTTCCTCTATGACGGAGAGAACATCTTCAGGTGGGTGATGAATCTGCTTCCGGTCCCTGCCCGCCCTGTCGCCACGGGTGCCTCCCTGCGCGGGTGGACGACTCTCGTGCAGTACGTGCGGGTCCAGGTCCTCGTTGCCGCCGTCGATGCGATCGGCATCGGCATCGGTGCTGCGTTCCTCGGGATCCCTCTGGTCATCCCCATGACTGTGTTGGTCTTCCTCACCTCGTTCGTCCCAGTCGTCGGTGCCATCGCCTCCGGAGCAGTGGCCGTGCTCGTGGCTTTGGTCTCGAACGGCCTGGTCAGCGCGATCATCATGTTGGCCGTGGTCATCGCCGTCCAGCAGATCGAAAGCCAAGTCCTCCAGCCCTTCCTGATGGGCAAGGCCGTGTCCGTCCATCCGCTGGCCGTGATCCTCGCGGTCACCGGCGGCGGTTTCCTCTTCGGCATCGTCGGGGCCCTCTTCGCCGTTCCTTTTGTGGCGGTGCTCAACAGCGTCGTCAGCTATGTCGTGCGGACGAATGCCGGTGAAGCCGAGGACGCGGAGGAGGACCCACCGCAGGATTCGGACGAGCGTGAAGCCGCCGCCGTCCTGGCGACGGCGAAGGAACGGCTCACTGAAGCCGTCCACGAGACCGCAGAAGGCGAACGTGCAACAGCGTCCGAGTCGCCCGATGCGACAGAGTCCGGGAAGACCGGCTCGTCAGATTCGGGCACGTCCAGTTCGGCAGAGTCCGATGGATCGAAGAGGGACCATGAGGACTGAGGTCCGGAACGGCGGGCGATCCGGCGAGATTCGTCCGGTCCGGAGTGAATAGAGAAGTGGACGGGTGCGATCGCACCCGCCCACTTCTCTCAGTTCTCAACTCTGCCGGATGTTCGCATCGGCGCCGAAGCACCTCAGGGCCGACCTGTCGAGCAGAGTTCTCAATCAGCCGTTGAAAGCCTCGACGGAGTCGACCTTGACCTCGATGGTCTTGCCGTTCGGAGCCTCGTAAGAGGTCGTGTCTCCGGCCTTGACACCGAGGACAGCGGCGCCGAGAGGCGACTTCTCCGAAAAGACGTCGATATCGGAGTCTCCGGCGATCTCGCGGTTACCCAGCAGGAACCGCATGCTGTTGCCGGCGACGGTTGCAGTGACGACGGTTCCGGGAGCCACGGTCTTACCGTCGCTGTCGCTGGAGCCGACCTTGGCGTTGCGCAGCAGCACCTCGAGTTGGCGGATGCGTGCTTCCTGCTTGCCCTGCTCGTCACGCGCTGCGTGGTAGCCGCTGTTCTCCTTCAAGTCACCCTCGTCGCGGGCGGCTTCGATCTTCTCAGCAATCTCTGCACGACCCGGTCCGGAGAGATGCTCGAGTTCCTTCGACAGACGGTCAAAGGCTTCCTGGGTCAACCATGTCTCTTCCTGGGTGACTTCCTCGGTCATGACATCTCCTTCTTCGGTCGGTGCACTGACGGGCGTGTCAGGCAACGAAAAAACCGGGCGTATGGGCACGCCCGGAAGTTGAATGAAACTACAGTGTAACGCATCAGCGGAGAAAAACGATGAGTTCAGTCACGTCCCCGCCTGCGAGTCGGCGGCTCGCGATCGCAAGTCGCGCCCTCGTGCGAGAACTATTCGAAGGAACTGGGGCAGCCAGGCTGCTGTGTTCTCACCAGGTGACCGAACCGCACGAACTGTGGACCTACTCGAACCAGCAGGAGTCCACATGACCGGAGGCGGCCAGCTGTGTCGTGGACAGGTCGATGTCGATGCGCTTCGGCGAATTCGGATCGGCGTTCGGATCGGCGGGAACGGTCACCTCGGTGAAGCCGACGACCGCTTCCTGCTCGTTCGTTGCTTGGACGGTGCAGTGCACGTCGCGTTCCTGATCGGGAAATATTCCGACGCTGACGTGCGTTGAAGAGTCGTCGACAACCGAATAGTCAAGAGTGCGCGGCGTCGTGGGTTCCGTCTGCGGGCTGAATGACCAGACAGCGATGACGGCGACCACTGCGGCAACGATGACGACGGCGATGATCTTCGCCCGACGGCTCAGCTCTCGCTTGGGTCTGCGGGTCCGGCCGTAGCGATCATCATGCAGTGGTGGTGCCACTGTTACCTCAGTCATTGAATTCCTCTTTAAGTACTTCGCGCACTAATCTAGAGTAGTCGATCCTCTGCCGGCGATCATGTCAGCCACAGCACCGGCAGCAGGTGGCCACCAGGCTGAATCGAAAGGGACATTTAGGATATGACTTCGCTTCCGTACCATGGGCTGCGCCTGCTGGCCGTCCATGCCCACCCCGACGACGAATCCTCCAAGGGTGCGGCAACGAGCGCGAAGTACGCTTCTCTGGGCGCCCGGGTGCTCATCGCCACCATGACCGGCGGTGAGGCCGGCGACATCCTCAACCCCGCTCTGCTGCAGAGTCCGAAAGCCAGTCGAGATATCGCCGGGCTCCGCCGCGAAGAGATGGCCACCGCGGCCGCAGCTCTCGGCGCTGAACATGTGTGGGTCGGTCACGTCGATTCGGGGCTGCCCGACGGGGATTTCGACAATCAGACGCCTCCCGGATGCTTCTATCGGGTCCCGGACGAGGTGGCCATGCTGCCTCTTGTCCATATCATCCGCACCTTCCGCCCACAGGTGGTGACCACCTATGACGAACTCGGCGGCTATCCTCACCCCGACCACATCAAGAACCACGCAGTGACCATGGCCGCCGTCGAGGCCGCCGCCGACGCGTCCTCCCACCCCGAGCTCGGTGAGCCCTGGCAGGTGCAGAAGATCTATTACAATCAGGATCTTTCGGCGAAGAAATGGATCACCATCCACGAGAAGATGCTCGAGGCGGGACTCGAGTCTCCGTTCGCCGACCATCTTGAGGATTTCAAGAAGCGCGACAACCAGCGCCGAAACTGGCTGAGCACCCGCATCTCCTGCGCAGAATTCTTCCCGGCCCGCGATCGTGCGCTTCTGTCCCACGCCACTCAGATCGACCCCGAGGGCGGCTTCTTCTCCGCTTCTCGCAAGGCTGCTCGCACGTACTGGCCGACCGAAGAGTTCGAACTGGCAGTCGATCTCACGGACCGTGAGCCGCTGAACCCGGAGATCGACTTCCAGGAAACCGATCTGTTTGCGGCCGTGACCTCCGATGACGGTCGTCGTGTCCCCGATGAGGGGATGCTCCCGGAATCGCCGGCCGACGATGATCTCGACGCCGATTCCGCCACCCTGACCGAAAGTGACTCCCACGCATGATCCTCGCGTCTACTCCACCGCCGACTCCCGACGGAGGGGCACCGGACCCGGATCTGGTGACACCGGGAACCATCGGGTTCCTGGCCACACTTGCAGTGGTCATCCTGACGATCTTCCTCATTCGCGACGCGCTGCGCCGTGTCCGCCGGGTGCGGGCGCGCTCGGGCGCCAGCGATGCCTACCCGATTCCGCTGCGCAAGCATGTGGTGCCCAACCAGTCGAAGCTCTCGGGCCCGGAAGCGCCCGAATCGAAGACCGCAGACAGCGTATCCGAGGACGCAGACAGCGAATCCGAGGGCGCGGACGGTGAGGCCGGGACAGACGATGCCTCCGGGCAGCAGCCGGGGGAGAGCACATCAGTCGGCGACGAGAAGGGGCCAGAGGGTCTGTCTTCGGACTCCAGCGCCTGAACCGCCCAGAGAACAGTGGGGGCGCAGTCACCGTTTGGTGACTGCGCCCCCACTGCTTTGAGTCGGTGTCAATATGCGTGCAGTGCAACGGTGCGTCTGACCCTGTCCGTCTTAACGTGACCGGCCCGCCTGCTCCTTCTGAATTCCCGCTGCATTGCGTACGCGTCCGCTCTCATCACATTGCGTACGCTGCTCGCCACATCGCGTACGCTCACGACCAGATCTGGTTCCTCACATCTGGACGCGAACAGATGTGAGGAACGCAGAATGGTGCTGGGCCCGCCTGGCGGTGTCGTGTTCGAAGGTCAGTAGGCCGCGACTGCGGCGGTGATGAGCGCAGCGAGGTGGCAGCCGTAGCCGAGGATCGTGAGAATGTGGAAGATCTCGTGGAAGCCGAGCCATTTCGGTGACGGGTTCGGCCGTTTGATTCCGTAGATCACCGCCCCGGTGATATAGCACACGCCGCCGAGGACGACGAGGAGCCCCACGGCGAAGTTCGTCGCCCAGATCTGGGGGATGTAGCCGACTCCGGCAACACCGAAGCCGACATAGATGGGGACGAAGAGCCACCTCGGTGCAGTGGTGAAGATCGTGCGGAAGGCAACGCCGAGTGCAGCGGCGCCCCACAGCACGGACAGCAGCAAGATCGCTTGGTCGGTGCGGAGCATCAGCACGGCCAGAGGAGTGTAGGTGCCGGCGGTGATGAGGAAGATGTTCGCATGGTCGAGCCGCCGCAGGATGAGGCGGACGCGGGTGCGCCAGCGGCCCCGGTGATAGACGGCTGAGGTGCCGAAGAGAAGCATGCCGGTGATGGCGAAGATCGCAGCCGCGATACGCGATTCGACCGTTGGGGAGATGATCACCAGCGCCAGCCCGCCGAGCATCGCCAGCGGGAATGCGCCGGCGTGGAACCAGCCTCGCAGCTTCGGTTTGACCTGACCGGCCAGCTTCGTCAGTTCGGCCCGCAGCGCCGAGCGGCGACGGGCGATGCGCTGGTCATCGGCGGGCGGAGCATCATCCGCACCTGCGGAACCGACCGGCCTGGAGCCGTCGGGAACGACTGGAGAGGAATCGATGAACGGTTCATTCATGACTCCATATTAGCGAGCGGGCCTGAAGCCTCATTCAGCATCTTCGGCTAGTAGTCTGTACAGTGTTCGACCCGACCGAAGATTCATATGGAAGAGGACAGCTGTGGCGCGACCCGTGAACCTGCTCTACCGGCTGTACGAGCGGCGGCTCAAACGCGAGCTCGACAAGTCGGTTCCGGTTCCGCGGCACGTCGGCGTCATCACCGACGGCAACCGCCGGTGGGCGAAGGAGTTCGGGGCGACGACCGCCGACGGCCACCGGGCCGGAGCTGCGAAGATTGTCGAATTCCTCGGATGGTGCCACGAGATCGATGTGGAGATCGTCACCCTCTACGTCCTGTCCAAAGAGAACCTCGCGCGTTCGGCCGAGGAGGTCTCGATCCTCATCGAGATCATCTCGGATCTGGTGGAGAAGATCGCCGCGCTCGACGGCGTCGGCGTCCAGCTCGTCGGCGATCTCGACATCCTCCCGACCGACCTGCGGGCCCGGTTGGAAGCAGTGACGACGAACGGCGACTGCGGAATGCGCGTCAACGTGGCTGTCGGCTACGGAGGTCGGCAGGAGATCGTCAACGCGGTGAAGTCCTTGCTGCGGTCGCGGACCGATGACGGCACGGATCTGGAGGCGATCATCTCCGAGCTGTCTCCGGAGCAGATCAGCGAACACCTCTACACCAAGGGCCAGCCCGATCCCGACCTCATCATCCGCTCATCGGGAGAACAGCGACTCTCCGGCTTCCTCATGTGGCAGAGCGCCTATTCCGAGTTCTACTTCTGCGAAGCCTACTGGCCGGATTTCCGGCGCACGGATTTCCTCCGTGCCGTGCGCGATTACGGTCTGCGTCAGCGTCGCTTCGGCAAATAGGCCGGGCCGGTGATGGACCCTGCTGACCGGCCGAATGACTGAGATCTCCCGCATTCACTCGAAGTTCATAACCTCGACTTGACCGAGCACGCGTGCCGCTGCCGCCAGCAGGGGCGAACCGGGTTAGGTTGAATGTAGTTGGTCGACACCAACCCGAGATCGGGGGATGTCAGAACCGGATCTCGGCGGAACTCACGCCTCAGAGGTCCTCATGGCTGAAAAAGTCCACACCTACGTTCTCGACACCTCGGTGCTGCTGTCGGATCCCGGAGCGCTTCTGCGCTTCGCCGAACACCACGTTGTCATTCCGCTCATCGTCGTCTCCGAACTCGAAGGCAAACGCAACCACCCCGAGCTCGCCTTCACAGCTCGCAAAGCCCTCCACATCCTCGACGACTTCCGCTCAGACTACGACCGATTGGATCAGCCCATCCCGGTCGGTGATGCGGGTGGAACGCTGCGGGTCGAGCTCAACCACATCGACGCCTCCACGATGCCGGTCGGCTTCGACCGGACGGAGAACGACACCCGCATTCTGGCCGTGGCCCGCAATCTCTCGGCCGAAGGAAGTGATGTGGTCGTCGTGACCAAGGACGTGCCGATGCGTGTGAAGGCCTCTGCCCTGGGCCTGCATGCTGAGGAGTATCTGGCGGAGCTGGCCGTCGATTCCGGATTCACCGGGATGGGTGAGCTCGGCCTCGACGACGAGCAGATGAGCGAGTTCTATGATTCGGGGTCGATCGTCACCGATGAGGTCTCTGACGAGGTGGTCAACACCGGAGTCGTCATCACCTCACCGCGCGGCTCTGGTCTGGGCCGGGTGCGCAGCGGCAACCGAGTATCGATGGTGCGCGGGGATCGCGACATCTTCGGAGTCCACGGCCGATCGGCAGAACAGCGGATCGCCATCGACATGCTGCTCGATGATGCGCTGGGAATCGTGTCGATGGGAGGGCGAGCCGGAACGGGGAAGTCCGCGCTGGCCCTGATGGCAGGATTGCAGAAGGTGCTGGAGGAGAACAAGCACTCGAAGATCATGGTCTTCCGGCCGCTCTACGCCGTCGGCGGGCAGAACCTCGGCTATCTGCCCGGCAGCGAAGGCGAGAAGATGAATCCCTGGGCGGAGGCCGTGTTCGACACCTTGAGCGCCCTGGTGAGCAAGAACGTCATCGACGAGGTGGTCAACAGAGAGATCCTCGAGGTGCTGCCGCTGACGCACATCCGAGGACGGTCCCTCCATGATGCGTTCGTCATCGTCGATGAGGCACAGTCATTGGAGCGCAATGTTCTGTTGACCGTGCTCTCACGCATCGGAATGAATTCGAAGGTGGTGCTGACCCATGATGTCGCCCAGCGGGACAATCTGCGAGTGAGCCGGCACGACGGCGTCGCTGCGGTGATCGAGAAGCTCAAGGGCCATGATCTCTTCGCTCATGTCACCCTGACGCGCTCGGAGCGGTCGGAGATCGCTGCTCTGGTCACCGATGTGCTCGAGGAGTTCGACCCGTTCCGATCCTGATCCTCCGGATTCGCTGCTGTGGGCGGAACTTCCCCGACCGCTCACGTACGCGCTGCTGTGCCGCGTCATGCGCTGAGGTAAGCGGTCGACGGCGACGTAAGCGGTCGGCCCACTGGCGTGGGTCGAAAGCACAGAACGGCGCCCGGACGAAATCGTCCGGGCGCCGTGTGCTGGTCAGTCAGACCGATGGTTACTTGTAGTCGCCGATCATCGTGGTGACGTCGAGAGCCTTGTCGAGGTCGGCCTCGGTGATGGAGCCGTTCTCTACGAAGCCCAGCGCAATCGTCGCTTCCTTGACCGTCATCTTCTCGGCCACCGCGTGTTTGGCGATCTTCGCAGCCGCTTCGTAGCCGATGACCTTGTTCAGCGGGGTGACGATGGAGGGGCTCGCCTCGGCGAGGAAGCGGGCACGCTCCTCATTGGCGGTGAGTCCGTCGACCATCTTCTCAGCCATGACCGTCGAAGAGTTCGCGAGCAGGCGGATCGACTCGAGCAGGTTCGAGGCCATGACCGGAATGCCGACATTGAGCTCGAAGGCTCCGTTGGTCGACGACAGCGAGACTGCGGCGTCGTTGCCGATGACCTGGGCGGCGACCTGGATAGTGGCCTCACAGATGACCGGGTTGACCTTGCCGGGCATGATCGACGAACCGGGCTGCAGATCGGGGATGGCGATCTCGCCGAGGCCGGTGTTCGGGCCCGAACCCATCCAGCGCAGGTCGTTGCAGATCTTCATGTAGCCGTAGGCGATGGTCCGCAGCTGACCCGAGGCTTCGATGAGCCCGTCGCGGTTGGCCTGAGCCTCGAAGTGGTTGCGGGCCTCGGTGATCGGCAGGCCCGTCTCTTCTGCGAGGATCTCGACCACGCGGGAGGAGAAGCCGTCGGGAGTGTTGATTCCTGTGCCCACAGCGGTTCCGCCCTGCGGAACCTCGGCGACGCGGGGCAGGGAAGCTTCGATGCGCTCGATTCCGTACCGAACCTGAGCGGCGTAGCCGCCGAACTCCTGGCCCAGAGTCACCGGGGTGGCGTCCATGAGGTGGGTGCGGCCGGACTTGACGACGGAAGAGAATTCCTTCGCCTTGTTCTCCAGCGAGGTCGCCAAGGTGTCCATAGCCGGGATGAGGGTGTTGACCAGGGCCTTGGTCACGGCCACGTGCACCGAGGTGGGGAAGACGTCGTTCGAGGACTGCGAAGCGTTGACGTGGTCGTTCGGGTGAACGCTGATGCCGTCGGCTTCGAGGGCCGAGGTCGCCAGCGAGGCCAGCACCTCGTTGGTGTTCATATTCGACGAGGTTCCCGAACCGGTCTGGAACACGTCGATGGGGAAGTGGGCGTCATACTCACCGGAGATGACCTGATCGGCGGCGTTCTGGATGGCCGTGGCGCGAGTCTCGTCGAGCACACCGAGTTCGGCGTTGGCCTTCGCCGCGGCCTTCTTCACCTGTGCCAGAGCCGCGATATGAGCGGATTCGAGGGTCTTGCCCGAGATCGGGAAGTTCTCGACGGCACGCTGGGTCTGTGCACTGTAGAGGGCGTCCTTGGGGACTTTGACCTCACCCATGGTGTCGTGTTCGATGCGAAATTCTTCGGTCATTGTTGTCCTTTCCGTTCGATGCCTGGGAGATGATTGCAGAGCTCAGGCTCGTTGAGAGCCTGAGCGGCTGACCACCGAGGTGGCCGATGGTCAGGAGGCGTAGGTCGAGACCGCGGCCTCGTCGCCTCCGTACTGAGCGACGACCGTGGTGCGGCCGTCGTGGAGCTGGTAGGTGAGTCCGACGATGATGAGTCGGCCGTCTTCGACGGCGGTTCTGATGATCGTGGACAGCTGCATGATCTTGTCGACCGTGTCCATGGTGTTCTGCCCGACGGTCTGGTTGATCGTGGTGCGCCCGTTCTTCCGGGCCCGGGCCACCGTCGGCAGGATACGGGCGACGACGTCGGAGATGAAGCCAGGGGGAGTCTCACCCGAGTCGTAGGCATTGTAGGCAGCGGTCACGGCTCCGCAGCTGTCGTGTCCGAGCACGACGAGCAGGGGAGTGCCGAGCATCTCGACCCCGTATTCGAGCGATCCCAAGGTGACCGGGTCGACGACCTGTCCGGCATTGCGGACGACGAACATATCGCCGAGTCCGACGTCGAAGATCATCTCAGCGGCGACTCGGGAGTCCGAGCAGCCGAAGAGAGTGACGAACGGGGTCTGGCTGTCCGACAGCGACTCGCGTCGTGCGGTGTCCTGGTTGGGGTGTCGAGGGACATCGTCGACGAAACGCTGATTTCCCTCGAGGAGTCGGTTCCACGCCTGATTGGGCATTGCTTTCGCACCTGCTTCCGAGTTGTGTGCATCGCGCCCGGGACCGGGTGCGATGGGAGGTCAGACCAGTCCGCGGCGTGCGGCTTCTTCAGCGGCCTCCACGTAGGAATGCGTCTTCGCGGCCTGGTGCTCGGCGAAGACCTGGCGCACGGTCCCCGACTTCGACCGCATCACCAGCGAGTGTGTGGTGACGTGGCCGCCCTGGAACTTCACTCCGTCGAGCAGATCGCCGTTGGTGATGCCGGTGGCGACGAAGTAGCTGTTGTCTCCGGTGACGAGGTCATCGGTGTTGAGCACCTGGTTGACGTCGAGGCCGGCCTTGGCGGCGGCTTCGCGTTCGGTGTCGTCCTGCGGCCACAGACGGCCCTGGATGACTCCGCCGAGCGCCTTGATGGCGCAAGCGGTGATGATGCCTTCCGGGGTGCCGCCGATGCCCATGAGCATGTCGACGCCGGTTCCGGGACGGCAGGCGGCGATGGCTCCGGCGACGTCGCCATCGGTGATGAGCTGGATGCGGGCACCGGCGGCGCGGATCTCATCGATCATCTGCTGGTGGCGGGGACGGTCGAGGATCATCACCGTCACCGAGGCGGGATCCTTCGTTCCCTTCGCCTTGGCGACGCGACGGATGTTCTCGGCGATCGGCAGACGCAGATCGACGGCGTCGGCGGCATCGGGGCCGGTGACGAGCTTCTCCATGTAGAACACGGCTGAAGGGTCATACATCGCACCGTCTTCGGTCACGGCCATGACCGAGATCGCGTTGGGCATGCCCAACGCGGTCAGGCGGGTGCCGTCGATCGGATCGACGGCGACATCGCAGTGCGGTCCGCCGCCGTCGCCGACCTGCTCGCCGTTGAAGAGCATCGGAGCTTCGTCCTTCTCGCCTTCGCCGATGACGACGGTTCCGGCCATGCGGACGGTGGAGATGACGTTGCGCATCGCGGCCACGGCTGCTCCGTCGGCGGCGTTCTTGTCTCCGCGGCCGACCCAGTGTGCGGCGGCGATGGCGGCAGCCTCAGTGACTCGGACGAGTTCCAGGGCCAAGTTGCGGTCGGGTGCGTCCGACTCGACCTGAGCCTTCTGTGACCATGAGTCGGTCACTGCGACAGGTGGAGCCTCCTCATCAACTCGTCCTCGGTCATGGTGAGATTTCACGTCAACAGGCTCTTTGGAGTCACTCATGGTTCCAATTGTGCCACCCCTGTGATCCGGGTCGCGACAGCGGTGTCCGCTTGTGGCCGCAGTCACGCGATTGAGCTGGAATTGGCCCTTCGCGCGCGAGCCGAGGACAATGGCGGTGTGAATGTCCGAAATGCTGCTGACGAGACGGGTACTCGAACAGTCGTCGACGAGTCGACGCAGAGTCCCAAGGGAGAGTCCATGGCTGACGAGTCCGGAGTGATGTTGCCGGGGTCCCGTGAAGAGATGCGCTCCCTGCGCAAGAACTCGAACTGGGTCAATATGATCATCGCGATCCTCGCCTGTCTGGCCGTCGCCGTCGGGATCCTGTTCCTCGCCCCTCAGCCCGAAGTCGACTCCGAACGTGTCGTCGACTATCAGGGAATCGCCGAACAGTCGCAGGGCAATGCCGACTTCGACCTGATCGTTCCGCAGATCCCGCGTGGGTGGACCTCGAATGAGGCCAGCCTCGATCGTGTGGGCGACTCGGAATACACCTCGTGGTACATGTCGTTCATCGGTCCCGAGGACCAATGGGTGAGCATCGAACAGGCCGAAGCGAGTGAGAACTGGGCGAAGCGGAAGACCGATGAGGCTGTCGCCGCCGAGAAGGTGACTGTCGGCGGCGCCGACTTCCAGATCTACCGCACCGAAGAGGCGAAGGAATACTGGGTCACGCACAAGGGCGACATGTATGTCGTCATGAGTGCCACCGCTGCACCGGACACCATCAACAGCTTCGCCGATCAGGTGGCCGCCCAACTGAAGTGATGTCAGGCGCCTGACCGGAGGTGAGCCGGCACGGCGCTCTCAGCCCATCGGCTGGGCTTGAGCCTGACCTCTGAACAGCCGAGACCTACTCGGCGTCGTCCGAAGTCTCCTCACGAGCCTTGTCGAGGCGTTCGCGTGCCCCATTGAGCCATGATTGGCACCGGTCGGCCAGAGCCTCGCCTCGTTCCCACAGCTGCAGCGACTCTTCGAGCGGCAGATTGCCGGTCTCCAGACGTTTGACTGTCATGACGAGTTCTTCGCGTGCCTGCTCGTAGCTGAGGGTGCTGATATCGGGCTGATCCTGTTGGGTGGTCGGTTCGGTCATCGGTGTCTCCTTCGCAGAGTGAGTGGAATGTGGGCGGAGTGTGGAGCTGTGGTCATCCGTCGGTCGTCGAATCGTCCGTTTCCGGTGAGACGTCGGTGATCGCGGCATCGAATCGACCATGGGCGACCCGGACGTGGACGGTGTCGCCGGTCGTGACCTCGTCGGCATTGCGGACGGCCTGTCCCTCGTCGGTCTGAACCACGGCGTATCCGCGCTCCAGCGTCCGCAGGGGAGAGAGGGACTGGGCCTGGGAACGGAGGTGCTGGATCTCGTTCTGGGCCTGGACGACCGATGCGTTCGTCGCCTGCAGGCTGCGACGGCGGATCATCGCCAGTTCGTTCTCGTGAGCGGTGATCATCGTCTGCGGTTCGGCGAGCACCGGGCGCGAACGCACGGCGGTGAGCATCTCCTGTTCGCGGTCGAGAATGCGATTGACAGCGGCCTCGAGCTCGGCTCGGGCGCGCAGCAGATTCATGCCTTCTTCGGCGACATCCGGCACGATCCTCTTTGCCGCATCCGTGGGCGTCGATGCCCGCATGTCTGCGACCTCATCGAGGATCGGCCGGTCGGCTTCGTGTCCGATCGCCGAGACCACCGGTGTCTGGGCTGCAGACACAGCGCGGACGAGCGCTTCGTTGGAGAACGGCAGGAGGTCTTCCATGCCGCCGCCGCCGCGGGCGATGACGATGACATCGATCTGCGGGTCTGCGTCGAGTTCAGCGAGGTTCTTCATCACGCCGGGGACGGCGTCCGGGCCCTGAACCGCACAGTTGCGGACTTCGAATTCGGCGGCAGGCCAGCGCAGGTGCACGTTGCGGATGACGTCTTTCTGCGCATCAGAATCCCGTCCGGTGATCAGACCGATCCGGTTCGGCAGGAACGGCAGGCGCAGCTTCCGACTGGGGTCGAAGAGCCCTTCGGCACCCAACTGCTTCTTCAGTCGTTCGAGGCGGGCGAGGAGTTCGCCGAGTCCGACGGCACGGATGTCGTTGGCTCGCATCGTCAGTCGCCCGGTCTTCGTCCAGAAGTCGGCTTTGAGGTTGGCGACGACATGGCTGCCCTCGGTCAGAGGCGCCCCGGTGCGGTCGAGTACGTTCTTCCAGACCTGGACCGGCAGGGACATCTCGACGTCGGTGTCACGCAGAGTCAGGTAGCTGGCCTTGCCGCGATGATTGAGCTCGACGACCTGCCCTTCGATCCACACGCTCGACATGCGATCGATATAGGACTTCATCTTCGACGACAGCAGACTCAGCGGCCACGGATTCTCCGCTGTGGTCTCTGCTGCGGTGGCGGCGAGCTCCTTCGGCTCGACGGATTCGCCGAGCGTGCCGGGCGTGCCGGAAATTCTTTGCGCCATCTAAGTCCCCTTCCGAATCCCCAGCCTAACGAACAGCTCTGACACAGCCCATTCCTGGCCGCCGTAGAGGCCTCCGGCTTAGACTGAACGGGTGACTGTCGTTTCAGTACCTGCCCCGACCATTCCGCGCCGGCGTCTGACACCAGGCGAGATCCGCACTCCGGTCAATGCTGACAAGAGAGTGCTGCTGGCCGCGCCGCGCGGCTACTGTGCCGGTGTCGACCGGGCCGTCATCGCCGTCGAACGCGCGCTCGAGCATTATGGTGCACCGATCTACGTCCGCAAGGAGATCGTGCACAATCGCCACGTCGTCGAGACCCTGTCCGAACGAGGAGCCGTCTTCGTCGATGACACCGCTGAGGTCCCGGAAGGCGCTCGAGTCGTGTTCTCCGCCCATGGAGTCTCACCGGCCGTCCATGTCGAGGCGGCTGAACGTTCGCTGTCGACGATCGATGCGACCTGCCCGTTGGTGACCAAAGTCCACAAGGAGGCCATCCGGTTCGCCCGGGACGGCTTCCGCATTCTCCTCGTCGGCCATGCCGGGCATGAAGAGGTCGAAGGGACCATGGGAGAGGCCCCGGACCACATCACTCTGGTACAGAGCCCCGAGGAGGCGCGCACCATCGAGGTGCCTGACGCCGAGAAGCTGGTGTGGATCTCCCAGACGACATTGAGCGTGGACGAGACGATGGAGACCGTTGAGCTCCTGCGTGAGCGCTTTCCGCATCTGCAGAACCCACCCAGCGATGACATCTGCTACGCCACACAGAACCGACAGGTTGCAGTGAAGAAGATCGGGCCCGACGCGGATCTCGTCATCGTCGTCGGGTCGGCGAACTCCTCGAACTCCGTTCGCCTCGTCGAAGTCGCTCTCGAACACGGGGCGAAGGCTGCCTACCGTGTCGACTTCGCCCGCGAGATCGACGAGACATGGTTCCACGACGTGGCCACGGTCGGTGTCACCTCAGGTGCGAGCGTTCCGGAGAGCCTCGTCCAGGACGTGCTGCAGCTGCTGGCCGAATACGGATTCGACACCGTCGAAGAGGTCGTCACCGCCGAAGAGGACCTCATCTTCTCGCTGCCGAAGGAACTGCGCAAACTCGGCTGAGCTGAGCAATTCCGCTACGTGACGCGACGGGGACTTCCACGACTCAACGGAGTCGACAAACGCTGTCGATTCTCAACTTGTCCCCGTCTGCCGACCGCGCAGATGAGTCGGACCACGATCATCGAAGTCCATGGCCCGCGGCCGACTGAGTTCCTCGGCGCTGATGCCGCGAGAACGAGTATCGAGTTCGGCCACGGCGTCGAGCTCGTCGGCGACGATTCCCGTCGAGGGGAACTTTCGCGCGGTGACGAGGAAGCGCGACTCCAGCGAGGAGACGAACCGGTTGTAGTCCTCGACCGAGCGGTCCAGGCTGGCACCCATCCGTGACACGTGGGTGACAAGGGTGCCGATACGTTCGTAGAGTTCCGTGCCGAGTCGGAGCACCTCGGCCGCCGAGGTGGACATGTCCGCCTGCCGCCAGTTGAGCGCCACGGTCTTCAACAGCACCAGCAGAGTCGCTGGTGAGGCGAGGACGACGTTCTTGCCCAGTGCATGATCGATCATCTTCGGGTAGCTTGCCGCGGCCGCGGAGAGCAGACCCTCGGTGGGCACGAAGCAGACGACGAAGTCGGGGGAGGCATCGAACGCCTTCCAGTACTCCTTCGACGCCAGGGCATCAACATGGCGCAACAGGGCGCGGGCATGGTCCTGACCGCCCGTGCCGGAGTCGGCCGCCTCGACGGAGTCCTCGTTCATCCGCGCCGACAAGGGAGTCTTCGCATCGATGACGATCGTGCCGCCGCCGGGCAGGTGGACGACCATATCGGGTCGGTGGCGCTTGCCATCGCGTTCGGCGCTGACCTGGGTGTCGAAGTCAACGTGGGGGAGGAGGCCGGCATATTCGACGATGCGTTTGAGCTGGACCTCGCCCCAGTCTCCACGGTGGGTCGTCGAATTCAAAGCGTTGGCCAGTGACCCGGTCGATTCCTGGAGGCGGAGGTTCTGTTGGCTGAGGTGCCCGATCTGGGAGTTCAGTCGGGTGATCTGTTCGATCTGTGTGCGGTCCTGGGAGTGCAGGTTCTCCTGCAGATTCTTCACGCTTGCCGCCAACGGCCCGATGGCGGCGGTGATCTCACCGGCCATCTGCGCATCGGCCTCGAGATCTTCGGTGCGCTCGGACAGGATGCGTGACGTGGTCTCGGCGCGAGTGAGTCTTTCGAGATAGCGGGAACGGGTGAGACTGCGGCCGAGGAGGAATCCGAGCACGGCGGCGAGGACGATCGCCACGATGAAGACGATGATGACTGCGGATGCGGGGAAAGCATTCATGATCCCAGGGTGACAGAGGGCACTGACACGAGAATTCGAGGACCACCTCGGCGACGGCTAGACTTGGATACCGTGGCTTTGACTATTGGAATCGTGGGACTGCCCAATGTCGGCAAGTCGACCATGTTTAACGCACTGACCAAGAACCAAGTTCTCGCGGCGAATTACCCGTTCGCGACGATCGAACCGAACGTGGGCGTGGTCCCACTGCCGGACGAGCGACTCACGCGACTGGCTGAGATCTTCGGCTCCGAACGCATCCTCAATGCC
Source organism: Brevibacterium sp. S22 (assembly GCF_004745485.1). GTDB lineage: Bacteria > Actinomycetota > Actinomycetes > Actinomycetales > Brevibacteriaceae > Brevibacterium. Next base: position 230,000 of record NZ_RHFG01000001.1, on the reverse strand, counting down.
ACCGTCGACTTCGTCGATATCGCTGGAATCGTGCGCGGCGCCTCCGAAGGGGAAGGCCTGGGCAACCAGTTCCTCGCCAACATCCGCGAAGCCGATGCGATCTGCCAGGTCATCCGCGGATTCGTCGACGACGACGTCGTCCACGTCGACGGCAAGATCAGCCCCGCCGATGACATCGACACGATCAACACCGAACTCATCCTCGCCGACCTGCAGACGCTGGAGAAGGCGCGGCCGCGGATCGAGAAGGAAGTCAAGGGAAAGCGCGCACCGGCCGAGCAACTGACCGCGATCGACGCCGCCACTGAGATCCTCGAAGGCGGGCGGACGCTCTACCAGGCGATGCAGGCCGACAAGTTCGACGTCAGTGCCCTGCGTGAGCTGCAGCTGATGACGGTCAAGCCCTTCCTCTACGTGTTTAACGTCGACGACGAGGTGCTCGCCGATGAGGACAAGAAGAACGAGATGCGCGCCCTCGTGGCTCCCGTCGAGGCGATCTTCCTCGACGCGAAGTTCGAGTCCGAACTCGCCGAACTCGACGAAGAAGAGGCCCGGGAAATGCTCGAGTCGACCGGTCAGGAGGAGAGCGGACTCGATCAACTCGCTCGTGTCGGCTTCGATACCCTCGGTCTGCAGACGTATCTGACTGCCGGTCCCAAGGAATCCCGTGCGTGGACGATTCCGAAGGGCGCCACCGCCCCCGAAGCGGCCGGAGTCATCCATACAGACTTCCAGAAGGGCTTCATCAAGGCCGAAATCGTGTCCTTCGATGATCTCGATGCGAACGGTTCGATGGCTGCTGCGAAGTCCGCCGGCAAGGTCCGGATGGAAGGCAAGGACTACATCATGGTCGATGGGGACGTGGTGGAGTTCCGCTTCAACGTGTAGTCGCGTTCCGATTCAACGTCTCGACGTCGCGTCCACTGTCTGCTTGTGCGCAACTTGTGCAAGTTGTACCATAAGCCCATGGCTTCCGTGACCCTTTCCCAGTTCCGTAATCAGCAGAGCGACTACATCGCCGTGGCGCAGCGAGAGCCCGTCGAGATCACTTCGCGCGGAGCCGGTCGCCGTGCCGTGGTCGTGTCCCCCGAGTTCTTTGATCGTGCGCTGCAGGCATTGGAGGACCAAGCTGATGTTCGCGGCGCCGCCAAGGCTCGCAATGAAGAGGGGCGAGTCTCCCACGAGGAGCTCATGCGCGAACTTGGCCTCTGAACCGGTTCGATGCCGTACTCAATCAGCTACGCCCCTTCGGTAGCGAAGACTATTCGGAAGCTCGACAAATCGACGGCTCGTCGACTGCTTGAGGCCATCGATGGCCTCGCCTTTGACCCGCGTCCGCCGGGCTGCATTCAGCTCAAGGGAGGTAGGGGAGAGTTCCGCATCCGCGTCGGTGACTACCGTGTCGTATACGACAACCAGGATGACGAGCTGGTAGTCCTCGTGCTCCGGGTCGGACATCGCCGAGAGGTGTCTCGCTGAGGTGACGTCCACCGTCTCATGATGGAGGGGAGTTCGTTTGCGTGAGCTTGCCCAGATCGAACCAGCGCACTGGGCCCATGGCTAGCCATGTGAAAAAGGGGCGGGATTACAAGTCACCGCTAGTTGCGTCGGGTGTGTTGGGGATCGAGAACTGGATCAAGGACGACCTTCCAGACCTTCTTGGGCGCACCGTTGAGGGCAACGCGACGGGATTGTCCCTCGAAACCCATGGCAGCGTGGGTGGCGCTGGCGTGTGTGTCTTTGGGGCAAGTAGTGGGTCACATAGCACGCGAGGTTATTCGGCTACGGAACGCGGTGGAGTTCCGGTTCAACGTGTGACCAGCGGCGGTGCCGACAACCCGCTTCTACGCAGTTGGCGCACGGATCGCGGAGCGACCGCGGATGCTCGTGGCGCTCTGGGCGCGGATTCCGGCTCTGCACAAGAGATACCCGACGCGCGCCGACGGTTCAATCATCGACGGGATCATCTGAGGACCGCGTGAGGCGGCAGGACAAGCTGGCGTGACGAGAGCCAGCGGAGATCCGCCGATCGATCTGAAGGTGAAGAGTCCCCTCGGAGGTCGACGGCGAAAATGGGGGCATGTACGAAGAACGCCATCCTGACTCGCCTGTTGTGCAGTGCATGTGGCAGGCACGGGCGACGCGAGAGGAGCGCTACCTCGTGCCGGCTGTCGAGCACTGGGACCTATGGTTCACCCGCGCGGCAGATGGGGAGCTTCGCGCCGGAATAGCCGGCCCTTCCATAGGGCACCGTTGGATTCGCTCGACAGTCGGGGAGCACAGCTGGGGTGTTCAGCTGAAGACTCATATCGTTCTGCCCGGAGTGCGCAAGGACCTTTTGCTCGGAGCGGAGCAGCAGTTCGTCGTCGAGGACGGGTTCATCACGCTCGGGATGCAGGCGGTGCCGTTCCCTGAGTTCGAGGATCTGGAGAGTTTCGTACAGGGACTGCTGGAGCTCGATGTGTTGCGCCATGACCACGCTGTTCAACGGATGCTCACTGGCGATGATGCGGGCTATTCGACGCGGCGTCGGCAACGTCGGATCCGAGCCGCGACGGGTCTTACTCGTAAGCAGATCGAGCAGGTGTCGCGCGCGCGTGAAGCGTATGCCCTGTTGCTGCAGGGCGTGCCGCCGATCGAATGCGCTGAGCGATGCGGATTCGCGGACCAGGCCCATCTGACTCGTTCGCTCAGGGTATTCCACGGCCAGACGCCGGCCCAGGTTCTGGCAGGTCGGTGAGGGCGTTTTTGTTCAAGACGGTGGCGTTCCTGCGGTGATGGACTGAGAGCTCACGTTCTCACTGGGTTTCGAGTATTGGAGCAAACGATGTCCGCACCTCCCGCCCCCGAAGGCTATGCCACCGTCAACCCCTTCATCATCACGAGAGATGCCGATGACGTGACGCGGTTCGTGATCGAGGTCTTTGATGGCGAGGAGCGAGTGGAAGCCCGCACCATCGATGAAGACGGGCTGCTGCTACAGAGTGAGGTGCGCGTCGGTACGACCACCATCATGCTCGCCGAGCGTAAGCCGGGCTGGCCGTTCACGCCGAGCCTGCTCCAGGTGTACGTCGACGACCTTGAGCTGGTGCTCGAGCGTGCCCTCGCGCGCGGAGCACGTCTGGTCACGAAGCCAACCGATTTCTTCGGCGCGCAGTTCGCGCGTGTGCAAGACGCGAGTGCGAAATTGTGGTGGATCTGGCGACACGGCGACGCGGCGTGGGACGTGCATGATGATGAGAAGGAATGGCCGGCCGCAGGAAACGACGTCGGGTGGGCCGAGGTATCGCCCGATCTCGAGTACATCCATGACACGCTGCTGGAAGCGATGTCTTCGCTGCGTGACCCAAAGGGGTCATAGGCCCAATCGACCGGAGGCCGGTCGGCTGGTCACCCGTGCAGCGCCGTCTTACGGTGGGATTCGAGCCTTCACCGAGCATGCATGCCGACGTTGATCACATTGCCTGAGCCGTCGCGGAAGAAGAATCGGGTCACACCCCACGTCTCGGTCGTGAGAGGGTGCACGATCTCCAGGTCGGCCGCCACGGCCCGTTCGTAGGCGGCTTGGACGTCGTCAACGAAAACGGAGGCGGTGGGATTCTCAAGAGCGGTCGCATCGGCGGAGAGCAGGCTCAGCTGACGCCCCTCCGCATCGGCCAGGGTGACGATCCATCCGTGGTCCATGACGACGTCGAGACCGAATACCGCGGCGTATTCGTCGACGCTCCGGCGGAGGTCCGTGACAGAGAGGTCGGGGACGATGCGTTCGATGCTCATGACGAGATTATAGCTCCGGCGCACTGTTGTCGCCCGCTGCCGGCATGGTTTACGGCGGACTGCACGGTCGCCGTAACGCCCCTGACCGTGACGCCCGTCGCCCACGGGATGAGCAGCCGGGACCCAGGATTCGCGAGCACCTGTGGCAGGGCGTGGGCTTAGCGAAGGTGATCGCAATTAGGAGCAGCGTCTGGAGGGCATCACGATCGCGCATGAAGGTGTTCACGTACTGCGTGATCGCTTCGGCTTCGTCGACGAGCAGCGCGTGACTGGCGTTGGGAAAACGTTTGACCTCGGACTCGGGAGCACGGCGCCGAAGGGTCGCTTCAGCTCTGCGGGGGACGAACCGGCTTTTTCCGCCGAGTAGGACCGCAACCCGCGAGTCGAATGCGGCCCATTCGCTCGGGGCGATGCGCTGTGGGCGCGGCGTCCCTGCCTGCACGAACTCTCGCCTGCTGGCGATAAGCAGGTCGAGTGTTGTTGATTCGGGCAGCTTTCCTCCTCGTACCCAGGCCAAGTACGAGCGATATCGTTCTTCATCGCCGAGCAACATGGCGAGCATTCGTGCCCATGTTCCCAGGGGGATCGGCGCAAGGGACCCGGGTGGGTCCAGCGCAGTGACGCTCTGGAGGCGGGAGGGGAAGCGGACGAGCTGGTTCAGTGCGGCCCAGCCACCGTAAGAGAAACCCACCAGGTGCACTTTCTCGATCCCCAGGCCGTCGAGGGTCTGCTCGAGCCATGATGCAACCTCCGCGCCCGTCGGAAGTGGCTTGGTCTGGACACTCCGGCCGGCGTCCCAGATGGTGTCAACGGCAAAGATCTGCCGCTCGGACTCCCAGGCGCTGACGAATGGGCCCCACGAGGCGATCGTGCTTCCGCCACCGGGAAGAAGGAGGGCCGGGATGGTAGCGCGGCGCGTCCGCGATGCCGACACCACCGTCGTTCCGTAGCTCGTCTCGACTTGGTGGTCGACTCGCGCGGGCCAGGTCTCCATCGCTCGGTCGAAGGCGCGCATGAAGCGTGCCCGGGCATCAGCGCCTCGGAACCTTCCCACGGCATCAGACATAGGTCGAGTGTAACAACCTGCTGGACCGTGGGTACCTCGTGACCTAATTAAGGAACATGTTCGAAAAAGAAGCCGGGCGAACGCCCGGGAGGGATGAAGTGAATCCTCTGGCCTACGGCCGACGGACCCTTGGGGCGGCGGCGGCGCTTTCGGCCGTCCCTGCGGTTGCAGCGGCCATCGATCAACAATCAGCTCGCACCTTGCACTCACATGCCGTGAACATGTACAGCGCGCACGATGTGCCTGTCGACCCTGGCCTGCTGTATCTCATCGTTTATGCGGTCGCCGGATCGCTGGTGGTACTTTGGTTGACAGCTGCGGTCACAGCATGGGTGAGCCGGAGGGTTGCGTCAGGTGTCGGCGCTCTACTAGGGCACGTCTCCCAAATGGCGGGAGATTCTGCAAAGTGTGAAGTCCGAATCCCGCCAGCTGTGTGGCTGCGCAAAGAACTAGGCTCGGACCATGATCAACTCTCTGCCTGGCGCAGCAGCCTTTGACCCAAATGACATGCCGTGGGAAGTAACGCACGATGATGGCACGAAATCTGCGACTCTCATTGGCAGCCGTGCTCCTGGAGAAATGTTCTCCTATGCATTCTTCATTCCCGCTGGTGTCTACGATGGACCACACTCACACTCTGCAGCTGCCCATCTCCATGTAGCGGCGGGCACACTCAGACTTGGATACGGCCCGGTGCTCGAACCTGGTGCTGCCAGATCCTACCCATCGGGATCATTCTTATATGTACCGGCAGGAGCCGTACATTTTGATGGCGCTGATGTAGATACTGTGATCGTTGGAACCGCAACCGGTCCTTGGAGTACTGAATATTTGTAAGCTGCTTAGCTCGCAACCAAGTTTATCGACGTAGCCATTTCAGGATTGCGCTGATCACGACGGCCGCTCGATAGGTGACGGCGAGTTTGTCGTATCTCGTCGCTAAACCTCGCCATTGTTTGACGTAGGCAAACGAACGCTCGACGACATTGCGGTTCCGATACGCGGCGGCATCGAACGCCGGCGGTCGCCCACCTTTGCTGCCGCGTTTCTTTCGAGTCGCGATCTGGTCTTTCTTCTCCGGGATCACTGTACGGATTCCGCGCGAACGCAGGTATTCGCGGTTGCTTTTGGACCCATAAGCACGATCAGCCAACACTGCGTCCGGACGGGTGCGAGCACGACCGCCACCGACCCGTGGGACTCGAATGTCGGCCAGAACCTGCGGCAGCATCACTCCGTCGTGGCGTTGCCCGCCGGTGACCACGACAGCCAGAGGTCTGCCCTTGCCGTCGACGGCGTGGTGGATCTTCGTCGTCAGTCCACCACGTGAGCGTCCGATGCCGTGTCCGGCCGGTTCACACGTCTGATCGGGCAGATTCTTGTAATTCGATGTAGCCCCCTGTGTCTTGATCGGGGCGGGTTGTGTTCGTCGCGTGCTGGTGGGCACGGTTGATGGTGCCGTCGAGGGAGACGTTCCAATCGATGTCACCGGCAGCGTCGGCTTCAGAGAGCACCTGGGCCAGCACGCGGTCCCAGGTGCCGTCGGCGGCGTAGCGGCGGTGGCGTTTCCACACTGTCTGCCAGGGGCCGAAGTGCTCACGGGGCAGGTCGCGCCAGGCGATGCCGGCCCGGTATCGGTAGACGATACCTTCGACGATCCGACGATTGTTCTCAAACGGTCGGGCTCTCTTGCCGGCATTCGAGGGCAGCAGTGGTTTGATTTTCTCCCACTGCTCGTCAGTGAAGATTTGATGGCGGTCGTGCGTAGTCACCCATCCACAGTGTCAGCCCCACAGCCTCGAATAAAGGAGACATGCCCTAGTCCTCGGCACCGCTGCTGCTACTGCTGCCGGAGTCGCCTTCGGTTCCGCGATGCCGAACGCGCGAAGCGCCATAGCGTCTGCCACTCCCATCACGGTTGTGCTGAGCATTTTCTCCGGGAGTTACATACCGATGACCGAGCTTCCCGGCTGGTTGCAGAGCGCCGGTTACCTGTTTCCGCAGGCATGGATCGCCCGAGGGCTGCGGCATACTGTGCTGCCGGTCGAATTCACTGACGCGATCGAGCCCCAACCGTTCGGGGTTGCAGCGATCGGAGAGCTACCCGTGGTGGCGGTAGCGTTGAGCTTATGGTTCGTCGCTATGGCCGCGTTGACCTGGCGCGCATTTCGCTGGTTCTCCCGGTGAAGCAAGCACGGCACCGTCACTTGCTCACTGGCGGAAACGTTCCTCTGGCGTCCGAGGCGGAGCGAAACTGGCGGACGAATTGGCCTGTTCATGTCGCGGTCTTCGTCGCCGCCGGTGTGGAGATCGCGCTCGCGCCCGGTGGATCGGCGATAGTTCTGGCCCTGCTGTGGGCGGCGTCCTACGGCCTCACTCACTGGGCTTATATCGTCCGCCAGGTTCGGGGGCCGGAGAATGCGGGGTCGCCATGATGACAGTCCTTGCAATGGCGCTTCTGACCGTGAGCGACAACGGATTACATCTGTTCGTCACCTTTCCGCTGATCTGGATCATGCTCGAAACATTTATCCGCGGGCTGCTAGCTACCGTCGCTGCTGCCACGGCCATGGTGCTTGTCGTGATCTGGAGCGAGGGCGGAGTCAATGGTGATGTGCTCGGATCGGCTCTCGCGATGGGCTTCGGTGTCGCGGCGTTCTCGATCGGACTTGCGGCGTGGATATGGCGCGTTGAGGTCCGCTCCCACGAACGCCGTGAGCTTGTTGCGCGTCTATCCGAGACGGTATCGGAGCTAGAGGCCGCGCGAGCAGAGCTGGCATCCAAGGAACGATCCCAGGGGGCAGCTGATGAGCGTGCGCGTATCGCGGCGGACATCCATGACACTCTCGCGCAATCATTCAGTTCGATCGCAATCCTGGCGCAGGCCGCTCGGCAGAACGATTCGGTACGTCCCGGGTTGATCGAACAGATTGAAGTCGCTGCTCGCGATGGTCTCGCGGAGGCGCGCGGCCTGCTCGCGCGATCGCGGCCTCCAATGGATCTTGCCTTGGCGGTGAAGCGACTCGCCAGGGATCTGTCAGAGCGAACCAGGATCCGTGCCTCCGTAGACTCCGCCAGGTGGCAGCCCGCGGCAACGAGGCTCGAAGTCGTGTTATTGCGCGTCGCACAGGAGGCGCTGCGCAATGTCGAGAGGCATTCGCATGCAGGTGAGGCGCGAGTGATCTTGAAGGTTGATGATGTTGACGATGTCGCTGTACTGGAAGTTCACGATGACGGGGAGGGTTTCGACGCCGATCTACCGTCTCCGGGATATGGCCTGCATGGCACGCGTTCTCGGTTGGAGATCGAGGGTGGGTCACTGGGTGTTGCGGCGTCCCGTGGGCACGGCACTACGCTGACGGCACGATTGCCTTTCCAAGCCGCCGAGGGGACGGGAGCGTAACGGACGTGGGATCCACTTCTCTTGCGGTCGTGATCGCTGATGACCATCCCATTTTCCGCGCTGGCCTGCGTGCTGTTCTGGAGAATGCGGGACATGAAGTTGTGGCCGAAGCCGTAAATGGGGCGGAGGTCATCGAGCGCGTGGAGAGGATGGTTCTCGACGGAATGACTCCGGATGTCGTTCTCATGGATCTACGGATGCCCGTCATCGACGGGGTCACTGCCACCCGCCGTCTTTGTGCGATGGCGAATCCAGTGCGAGTACTGGTGCTGACTACTTTCGAAACGGATTCAGCGATACTGCGCGCGATTGAGGCGGGTGCAACGGGATATTTGCTGAAGGACACGCCCGCTGCGGAGCTCGTGACGAGCCTGGAAAGCGCAGCAGCCGGCCACACTACCCTGGCGCCATTAGCCGCTGGAGTGCTCGCGGCCTCGGTGCGCGCTCCGCGTCAAGAACCTTTGACGCCTCGGGAGTTGGCTGTCCTTCGCAATGTCGCTGCTGGCCTATCGAACGCCCAAATAGGAACGGAGCTGCATATTGCTGAGTCGACGGTCAAGACGCACTTACTGAGAATCTTCGCGAAGCTGGGGGTGGAGGATCGTACGCGAGCGGTCACGCTGGCTCTCGAGCGTGGATTGTTGTAAGCCGGAAAGCTGCCCTGTGGAAGGGTAAGCAGGTACCGGCTGCGCGCCTACGGCCCGCAACGCACCGCTGTATCGCGGGCGCTGCGGGTCCCCTCGGTCAGCGTTCTTCGGACCGCGTGCTCGGGGCGCTTACGGCCGCGGCGTCACACGTAGGGTTGAGTGATGAGCTCAAGCGCGTGACCGGCGGGGTCCTTGAAGTACACGCCGCGCCCGCCGTGATCTGTGTTCGTCTGACCAGGACGGCTCATCTGCGGATCCGCCCAGTACGTGATGCCACCGTCATTCAGGCGCATGAGTGCTCGATCGAAATGATCATCACATACCAGGAATGCGTAGTGTTGCATCTGAATGGGGAAGGGTGGTTCAGCGAACTGCAGCATCACGCCTCCGCCGATCATGATGTTGCTGAACAAACCCCACGATTCGGTTTCGGAGGCCTCCAGCATGTGGCAGTAGAAGGCAGCCGATTCGTGCCGATCAAGTGCTGCGATGATTGTGTGATTGAGAAGTGCGGTCATATCTAGAACCTTTCGTTTCCATCCGTTGGTGATGACATGCGTAGCGCGCTAAGCGCGCTTGCAGTCCAGATGGAGGACTTCGAGCTCTGAGATGACAGCGGGGAGGATTGGTTCGCAGGGGAGCCGGCCCGGTGGGCCGGTCGATTCTCAGCCTGCGACCGGATAGCCGTCCTGTGCGTGGCAGATTGCCGTTCCGGTCTTCACGCATACACCGTATCGCCCGGGAGCGCCCGTCTTCAAGGTCTAACGGCTTTATTCCGATGCGTCGTACTGCGCTGGAAGTCAGATATAAACAGGTTGATGCGTCCATGCCGCGTGTCATCTGCGGACAGCTCGATGGCCGTGCGCGGACGCTGACTACTGCTAAATCCGGCGGCCGGACAACCGTGATCGGCGCTTCTCCCGGCCTTGGTCAGTGTGAAAGGCAGGTGTTACTGCACTTTTCGTCGGTAGATCGCCACCGCGATGCAGTAGGCGCCGACGAGGGTACCGATGCACCACGCGATGGCGATCCAGATGTCGCCGCCGACAGGCTGATCCGCGAGCAAGCTGCGGATCGTGTCGATGATGGCTGTTGTCGGCTGGTGCTCCGCGAACCATCTCACGGGTCCTGGCATGGTGTCCGTCGGGACGAACGCCGAGCTGAGAAACGGGAGGAAGATCAGCGGGTAGGAGAACGCGGTCGCCCCATCGACGGACTTCGCGGCCAGTCGGGACTGCTGAGGGTTTAGTTGACTTCACGACTGGATAAGTTCCAGGAAGGATGGAAGTCATGCCAAAGATCTACACCGATGAGTTCAAGCAATCAGCGCTCGAGCTCCTGGGCGACGGGATGACCCAGAAGCAGGTCTGCGCCGACCTCGGCATCTCGAAGTCAGCTCTCCAGGCCTGGGTACGTGACTCACGGCTGCGTGAGCACGGACTCGAGCCCTCCCGTGATGTCGAGGAGTCTCGCGCCCAGGCAGCAGCACTGAAGCGGATCAGGGTACTCGAGCGGGAGAACAAGATCCTCCGCGAGGCTGCAGCGTATCTCTCGCAAGCGAACTTGAAGCTCGGTGGTCATCACCCAAAATGATGTACCCGCTGGTCCTCGACCTTGCTGCCGCCAGGGTGCCGGTGGCAGTGGCCTGCCGGGTGCTCGGCTTTACCAAGCAGGGTTTCTACAAGTGGTGCGCGGAACCTGTCTCTGACCGGGAGCTCGAGGAGGCGCACTTGATCAATGCCGCATACGACGTTCATACGGACGATCCTGAGTTCGGGCACCGGTTCATCGCTGATGAGCTCCAGGCGTGCGGATACAGCGCCTCTGAACGTCGTGTGTGGCGGCTGTGCTCGCAGCAGGAGCTGTTCTCCCACACGATCAAACGGGCCCGGAAGCACGGTAAGAAGCCCGGCCCGCCAGTGTGTGATGACCTCGTCGAACGCGACTTCACAGCAAAGGCAGTCAACGAGTTGTGGCTGACCGATATCACCGAGCATCACACCAGTGAGGGGAAACTGTATATGTGCGCGGTCAAGGATGTGTTCAGCAACAGAATCGTCGGTTATGCCATCGATTCGAGGATGAAATCTCGCCTGGCTGTGGCGGCGATTGATGACGCTATGGCTCGTCGTGGCGGACCGCGAGCCGTGGCAGGGTGTGTCGTTCACTCGGATCGCGGGTCGCAATTTCGTTCTCGTAAGTTCCAGCAGGTTCTACGGCATTACGGGCTCGTGGGGTCGATGGGAAGGGTTGGTGCTGCTGGTGATAATGCGGCGATGGAATCGTTCTTCGCTGTGTTGCAGAAGAACGTCCTCGACCGGGGCCGTTGGGACACGCGAGCGAGGTTGCGGACATCGATCGTCCACTGGGTCGAGCGGACCTATCACCGGAAGCGTCGGCAACGGCGTTTGGGTAAACTGACTCCGGTTGAATACCAGCTTGTTCACCACAAGGCTGTCGCTCTGGCGGCATAAACCCCGGGGTCAACTAAACCGTCAGCAGTCCCTAGTTCTGTCGATTTGGTAGCAATCTTCTAGCACATCATCCCGTAGGTCACCTGGAGTGTGCGGGCAGAGAGCTGCTCGGCGATGGCGCCGCGGACCGCGCACTCGTTTAGTCAACGATCCGCTGGCACCAGTACTGGACGATCCCAACTCGATAAGAACGCTCATACGAAAGCGGTGTCTGTGCGGATCCTCCTCAACCCTGTACGGCACCTGGTAACGAGGTCATAGGAGCCTGTTTTCCGTAGGAGGAACCGCTGGGGTTGGCGTTCTCGAACCGATCGTCAGATCAATCACGCTTTTTACCTGCGGGGTTGGAATGTGCGTATAGCCAATCTGCGCTGATCCAGCATCACCCAAGGCCTATTGAGGCTCTGAATGGGCCAGAGAGCCATTTACTCGCCTCGCGATGAGACCGCAGGTGAATAATTAACAGGTCCCGCCGACTGGCGGCCAACTGTAAGAGCTTTCTGCGCTTATTGGAGTGGTGCCTGATTGCGTACCGGGCCACGTGATCAGGGTCGGTGAAGAAGGTGTGAAGAGGTGGTTCGACGTTGCCGTTCCAGAGCTGCTGCGGCCGGGGTACCCGCCGCTTTAGGGTTCGTTGGAGGACTTGAAGAGCTACTTGCCACTTCGGAAGATCCAGCCACACCATGAGGTCTGCCCGATCAGCGAGCAGTTGTCCGAGGATCGAGGTGTAGGACCATTCAGTCACCCATGTTGTTGCTCGACTGAAGGCATCAACTTCCTCGACGAAGTTACTTCGAGGTTGCCAATTGGGGCCGTGGAACAGGGAGTCGATCTCGACATGTTCTGTGGTCCCACCCATCGCTTCGGCTATCAGTTGGGCTAGGGTCGTCTTCCCTGCACCGGAGTTCCCGGCTACCAGCACTCGTAACGGGTGATGCGGTAGTGGGGTCGAAGGACTAATCAAGGGCATGATGTCAACTTATAGAAATTCGGTCCAGGTCGGTTTCTCGCTAAGCGGTCGCGCGTAGGCCAGGAGCTCGGCGCGGTGCCCGGATGGTGCAGTGTCCAACTTGCGACCGTGCAGGATGAACCCGGTTGCTTCGAGGACGCGCTGAGACGCAATGTTCGCCGGTAGGGTTTTGGCCGTGAGCTCCCGTAAGCCGCAGTCGCGAGCGTAGCGGGCAACGAGGCGGAGGGCCGATGAGGTAATACCTCTGCCCCGGTAGGCCGGATGGATCCAGAACCCGACTTCAGCCTTGTGGCCTCTTACGTCGAAGATGACGAGACTGCCGACGAACCGATCGGTTACGGCGTCTGCAATCGATAGTACAGCGAGGTCGCCTCTTTGCAGACCAGGTTCGGCGTCGTGTTTGATCATCTGTCGTACCGACTCAGGCGTGTACTCGGGGTGGGGTAGATGGGCGTACTCTTGCACGCCCGGATCTTTGGTTCCCTCGGCATAAGCGGCGGCGTCCCGAGGGTGCAGGGGGCGGAGCCTCACTTGATCATCCTGTACGGGGAGGAGTGATGAGTCGAGCATGTCATCTAAACTAACATAGTTCGGTTACAATTAACATGTGAGTTACTGGAGCCGAATTAAGCCAGTGCGACGAGCGCGGGCTGTCGACGTTCAAGGTATTGCCCGCGCGGCAGTGGAGCTCCTTGATGGAGGAGGTTTGCAGGCTGTGACGGTGCGGGCTGTGGCAAAACGGCTCAGCGTCGCACCGTCAAGCCTGTATTCGCGGATCGATTCCGCAGACGACCTCTTTGACCTTGGTCTCGACGCCGCGCTCGGCGCCGATGCGGAAATGGCTCGAGCTATCGTCGAGGACGGCGTCGACGCTCTGATGCTCGCCTACTTCCGGCATCTGGTCCGTCACCGCTGGGCATGCCAGGTGATCGCGATGCGGCCCCCGCGGGGGCCGCATTACCTCAGGCTGTCCGAACGGCTGGTCGTGCTGCTGATCGAAGATGGGGCGGTTGACCCGCTGGTGAACGCTAACGCTCTGTCGAACTTCGTCATCGGTAGCGCAACGACCGCTCACGTCGCCGTAAGTGAACCGGATGCCGTTGTCGACAGTGCGGCAGCGCCGACATACTCGAGGCTCCACCGGCAGAAGAGCGATGGGAGCGCGGAGCGAGCGGTTGCTGAAGGCGTCGCCGCGCTCAGGAACTACTGTTCGATATCCGAATAAGGTCTCTTGTCCAATGACACAGTTGTGTTTCCTCAGGTGGGCTGTCTCAAGGGTGACCTCCGTTTGGGCGCGATGGCGGACTCAAGCCCATCCCCGGAATACGCGTCAGGTCGAGGTCAATATTGCCATCTTGACGGGGATTTTGGAGCAGCAAGACGTAGGTCTGTGGGCGCCGCAGGTTGAGGCTTTGAGTCCGCGAAGTGCGGTTTGTATTCAGCGCAGATTTTGCCGACGGTGTATCCAACTCCAACTAGAGATATCGCCACCTCGAATGAGGATAATAGACTGGCACAGGCGTGCCCGATTGGCCTGACAATGGTGCGAGGGACATAACGTCCAGCGCCCGCACCGCTGAGGTCAATAGGCTGACATCGCCGAGCGAGTCTGGCGCCGTGAAGCATACCCGCAGTGGCACGGCGTGGGAAGCATGGCCCTCGTACTTTTCTGATTTGGCTCCTCGTTGGGGCCGAACGAGTCGATATCTGAAAGATCGACAATCGCGTGACCGCCAGAGAGGATGTGAAATAGACATTGGAGACGTGCGAGAGGTTCGAAGGCGGCAAACAGCGCAGCTTGATCCAACTGTCCTCTTGCCAGCATCGCCTTTGTGTGCTGCTGTGGTAATTCCGAGCCCCGGAGGGAGGAATGACGAGGCGACGAAGCTGCTCTCCACGCTCGGGGGCGTTCCGGTCGCCTAACTGAGACTGGTGTCATTGGTCTTCCTGAGACGCATGCGTATACCGTTTGGACATGAATGCCGCCTTCGAGCAGTACTGACGTGTACTTCTCTGAATCATAGCAACCACGGCGACAATCACGGCTGCGATATGCGCGATCCGGCTCCCGGTGATCACAGCCAGCTGAGCGTCCATCTCGGCAATGAATGCCCCGAGGTCGGAGTCTGAGAATATCCAGATTGCGGGATCGATAATTAGGGACAGCATTCCTACCACCCCGAGGCCAAATAGCAGGATAAGTCGTGCCCAATTTCGGCCGCGGGCGAATAGGACAATAGCGGCGAGGACGACGGCGTAGATGAGCAAGCGAATTGCGATCAAAACGAGGCTGTCGCCGAGAAGGTCTATCGGCCAGAGCTGTGCGGTCATCTCAACGATTCCGGTTGCGAGTGCCGCGATCAGTGCGCCGACCGCCGCCCGGACCGCCCCAGGTGGACGTTCGCCCCGCATCGCGGTGCTGTCTGCTTCCGAAGTGGAGGGTGGGGGCTTTCGCATTTGGCTTCTCCTTTGGTGATCTAACTCATTCTTCTCATTGACATCGCCAGCTGGCGGACAGCTAGAGGAACCCAGACGTCGACTGAGGCACAGCCTTCGGGAACTGCGAACATGCAAGCAGTGCTGCGTTTCGGGATACTTCCAGTTGTAGGGGGCCGCGCCAGATGCCACTGGCGATCGTGGTCGTCGGGTAGAAAGCGAGCACAACAGCTGCCGGGGGTGATCAACTCAATGCTGACGTCGATGTCGGCTTGGCGAGTGCCGAACGATATTTGCATCTTGGTAGGTTATTCATGCAGAGCGCAGACAATTTTGTCGCCGAACGTCAGTCTTGGTAGCCTTCCCAACTCAGAAGCGTTGATAGCGTAGGTGGGTCCGTCAACTCGCGCCCTGTTGCTGGGTGTTATGACTACGGGACTCTACGTTCCCACTATCGGCCGTGCACTGGAGGATGGACTTCTTGACCGTGTGGAGAACCCTGCTGGCCCGAGACCAGCAGGCTGCGCGGTACGCGCATCATGACGACTACGACTGCCACGGCCAGGATCAGGACTGAAATAAGCCGTCTTGTGATAGTACTGGCCCCAAAAGAGATTCGGGTCCAAGATCGCAAAGCCGCGTAGTACACGGGTCGACGCACTTGCCTCAGGACGAATAGGCGCAGTTATATGACGAGGCGGCCATGAACCGCGCGCCCGGTAGTTATCATCGCCAGCGGAACGTGCGATAGGCAAGGAAGGCGCTGGGAATCGTCCAGGCGATCAGGACGAGGAGCTGGAGGAGAGGAAACGGCTGACCGTACCAGGCGGCGGACAGCGACTGTGAGGCCGCGCCGAGCGGCGTGTAGCCAGCGATCTGCCGCAGCGGTTCGCTCATGAGCGGGCCGGGGGTCCAGACGCCGGCGGTGAACAGCGAGGCAATGAAGACCAGCATCCCGATGCCGTTGGCGCTCTGAGCGGTCGCAGCACGCGCAGCGATGATCGAGCCGAGCGACAGCATGGCGATGGCTGATAGGCCGAACGTCACGACCACGAGCAGGACGGACTGCGGGCCGTGTGCTCCCAGCAGCAGCATGGCCGCGCCGGTGGCGATGAACGCTCCGCCCACCAGCGAGACGGAGGAGACGATGAGCTGGGATGCGAGGATTCGATGCGGGCCGACCGGAGTGCTTCCCAGCCGGCGCAGCACGCCCTGTTCCCGGTAGCCGCCGATTGCAGAGGGGAAGTTCGTCAGCGCCACGCTGCCGAGTGCCGCGGTGAGTGCGATCGGCACGAACAGATCGATGACGCGCAGCCCGTCGAGCAATGGGTCGTTGACGCCGGTGACCGCCTCGCGCGTACCGGGGATGACGAATCCCTGCATCAGCAGAAGGACTGCGGGGAAGGCCAGGGCCATGAAGAGTGCGGTCGGGTTGCGTAGTAGGAGGCTGGCCTCCGTGCGGATGAGTGTGGCCAGCGCACTCATGATTGTGCTCCTTCGGTTTCGGTGCCGGTGAGACTGGCGGCGGAATCGACGATGGTGAGGTAGGCGTCTTCCAGCCCTGTGATGTGTGGATTCTGCACTGCGGCTCGAGCGATCAAGTGTTCCGGTGTGCCGACGAAGATGGATCTTCCCATCGTAATGATTGCCAATCGGTCACACAGACGTTCGATCTCGTCGAGGAAGTGGCTGACGAGGAGCACAGTGATTCCGG
Organism: Brevibacterium sp. S22; assembly: GCF_004745485.1. Lineage (GTDB taxonomy): Bacteria > Actinomycetota > Actinomycetes > Actinomycetales > Brevibacteriaceae > Brevibacterium. Next base: position 213,513 of record NZ_RHFG01000001.1, on the reverse strand, counting down.
ATCTGCGGATCCGCTCGACGAGGTTCCAGATGTCGCGTCTGCCCAGCGGGTCGAGACCCGTGGTCAGCTCGTCGAGGATGGCGATCCGCGGATTGCCGATCAGCGCCAAAGCGATCGACAAGCGCTGGCGTTCACCCCCGGAGAGTGCGGCGAACGCAGTCTTTCTGCGGTGGGCAAGGCCTACGGTGTCCAGCAGTTCCGGAATGGAGGCCGGGTTCGGATAGAGGGAGGCGAACAGGCGCAGCGCCTCGCCGACGCGCAGTTGGGCGGGCAGGGTGCTCGATTGCATTTGGTAGCCAACCTGAGACCGGAGAAAGTAACCTCCCCGGAAGGGGTGACGTCCAAGGACGCTCAGCGATCCACGGTCGGCTTCGAGCATACCGCTGATGCATTCCACTGTGGTTGTTTTGCCGGCGCCATTGGGCCCGAGAACGCCGAAGATCTCCCCGGTCTCTACGGAGAAGGTGACGTTGTCGACAGCGACAGTCGGACCGAAGGTTTTATGAAGCTCTCGTACGGTGATGATGGTCATGAGGGTTCCTTTCGAGCAGAGTGCAACGCCCGAGGTGCGGCGCAAGTCTCGGTAATTCGATCGAGGGAGGAGCCTGATCAGGCGGTGGCGATGTCAGGCCCGTGCGCACGAACAGGCCGCGTGCGCGGTCAGGTGCGCGGGCCGGAGGATGATCGTGACGTCACGACGTGAATCAGCAGCCAGAGGCACTGGACCGCCAGAATCACGGCAGTACCTGTCGCGATGTCGATCAGCTGCCAGCTTTCTGCGTCGGCAGCCCCAGCTAGTGTGACGCTGGAAAAGACCACGGCTGCGGCCGTGAGGGCGAGGCTGATGTACTGCGGGGACCACGCGCGCGCTTCGCTGCGCAGGTGCCGCGGCGCTCCCAGGTTCCATAGCGGTGTGGTGGACATGATCAGCACGATTCCGATTCCCATGCCCACGGAGAAGGCCGCAACTCCCGGCGGAAAATCACGGGCGATGATCCAGCCGAGCAGCAGGATCAGGCCGACGTATAGAGCGAGCGTGCTGATCGCTGCCTGGGCGACCGACCACCACAGTGGCACGTGGCGCTGGTGGTCGTGACGTTTGCGGGGGATGTGTGACCATGCTTCACCCGACTGGTAGCGGCTGGCGAAAGCGGCGCAGACGGTAACGACGAGCGAAACCAGGATGGGCGTGATGTAGTTGTTGCTGATGGCCCAGAGCATGGATGCCAGCGCGAGGAACATCGTGGGGCTGGCAAGCTGATCAAGCCACCACGACGCGGCGAACGAACGGCGAGCAGCCGGCAGGTCGAGCGGGTGGACCAGCGGTTGGATGGCGGGGTCCGGCAGATTGCCTTCTTCACGGATGGTGTTCATGTTTTTCTCCACGGAACGTGATCGAGGTGGGGTCCGCGCAGGCCGCTGCGGGCAATCTCGTAGACCTTTTGGCGGGAGACGCCGAGTTCGCGGGCGACGGCGACAGCGCTGTAGTCGTCGAGCAGCGTGTCAACAGCGACCGAACGCGCCCCTGACGCGCGTGAGTTCAGGTGGGAGGCGAAGGCACTGACCTCGGCGGCGAGCAGCGCGACGGCCAAGGGTCCGCCGAACTGTTCGGCCCAACCGGGCTCTCCGCCGGCGGCCGCCTCGTAGAGGCTGTCGCCGCCGTCCATCAGAACCGCGCTCACCTCCTGCGGCCCGATGCCGCAGGAAGTGAACCGGGCGACCAGCTCATCGAGGTCCATACCGTCAACTGCGCGATGGGCGAGGACCTGAGCCCACGCTTCGGGCAGCGACTCGGTTGCAATCGAACTGTCGCCCCTGGGTTTACGTGTCATGCCTTCAATGGTGACGGTCTTTCGACAAGGTGTCAACCCTAGGGTGACAGGTGGTCTGACCGACTGGGCCCGTCGAAAACGATTCGCTCTTCCGCAGCCCGAATTGGGGACCTTGTGGTTCCTTTATGGAGGTCGCCGATGCCTTCAGTCAAGGGCTGACATGGGTTGCGGAACGGTCCTACACCTCGGTCCTCGGTGGCAAGATTACCGATCGAGCCTATCTCGTTGTGTGGCTCGACCTTTCCAGAGGGCGGGTCGCCTGTCAGGTCCCGCATCGGACTCTGAAGCGAACGTTGTCCCGGGCGCAACGGCTCTGGGATAGTATCTTCGCCCCACTTCGCGCGTTCTACACTGGCTCCGGGCGGGTTGCGCGGTATTCGATCGTTAGTCGCGCCAAGAAGTGGCAGTAGTTCCTGCGTATGGCCGACAACAAGCCCGATTTGACGAAGCTCCGATTCGTGTCATATTGACATGCAAACTGTTGGTTATTCACCACGTTCCGACACTCAATCGTAAAGGGCGCGCAGAAAGTTTCGAAACCAACATGAAGGGCTGATCAGCGTGGTGACTGCATTAGAGGTTATTCGGGTGCGGGATGCGGTCGAACTCAGATTTAACGTCTAGCGTTAATGACGTTCTGCGTTATACACTGAACTGGTGATCAGATCGTTCGGCGACAAGGAGAGCGAGCGGCTGTGGCATCGTGAGCGCGTGCGGTCGATAGATCCGAGGATCCATCGAGTCGCATTACGCAAGCTTCGTCAGGTGGGATCGGCGGAAGTCCTCGAGGATCTGCGCGTCCCGCCCGGCAATCGTCTCGAACCTCTGAAGGGCAATCGAGCTGGGCAGCACAGTATCAGGACCAACGACCAATGGCGCATCTGCTTCGTGTGGACAGACGCCGGACCGGAGGAGGTGGAGATCGTTGACTGCCACTGACAAGATCGAGCCGATCCACCCTGGGGAGGTCCTCATGGAGGACTTCATAGAGGGGTTCGGGATCACTCAGAACAAGCTTGCCGTGTCCATCGGTGTCCCACCTCGGCGGATCAACGAGATCGTGCACGGCAAGCGTGGGATCACTGCGGACACTGCGCTGCGGCTGGCGAAGTACTTCGGTACGTCGGCGGAGTTCTGGATCAACCTGCAGAGTCATTACGAGCTCGACCGCGCCGAGGACCAGGCAGGTGAGCAGATCGCTTCGATCGTTCCGCTGCAGGTGGCATGAACGGCGAGCACTCCGATCTGCTGGGCAGGGCGACGGAAGAACCGCTGGCGGAAGGTCATGGAGATCTCACGCCCTGGAACCTTCTGCTGGGTGAGCGCTGGGTATTTATCGACTGGGATGGTGCGGCTGCGGGTACCCGGTTGTGGGACCTGGCGTACTCCGCGCAGGCCTTCACGCTCAACGACATGTCTGTTGATCCCAACGTGGCAGGGCAGTCACTCGGCGCCTTTGTTGACGGGTACCGCGCGGAGGCGGAGCTGCTCAGCGTTATTCCTGACGTGTTGGCGCAACGAACCTGGGCGATGTACGAGATGCTTCGAGATGCTCATCGCGACGGAGCGGAACCTTGGGGGACCACGTTTCTGAACGGCCACGGCGATCACTGGCGAGCGGTGGCTGAATATGTGGAGCGCGGGGTAGAGGTGTGGGGCGATGCCATCCGAGTCGGTCCGTGATGGTCGTCCGTGCCGGAACTCGGTGGAGTTCCGGTTCATCGAGTGATGCCCACACTTTTGACTCTTCCTATAAGTGGAAGATATCTTCGTGTTCTATGAAGAATATCGCACCGCAGCTGACGCCTTTCGTGCGCTCGGATGCCGTTGGGGCGATTCTGGCCGAGACTCTCGGGCACCCTGAGCGGGAGTTTACGCTGGCAGAGCTTGGGCGGCGCACGGACACGAGCGGCCCGGTCGTGCACCGCGAAGTGGGGCGACTGGTCGACTCCGCCGTGCTTCGTGACCGGTATGAGGGGCGAAACCGTCTCGTGAGTGCGAATGCCGACCACCCATTGTTCGCTCTGATGCGAGATCTGATCGCGGCGACCTACGGGCCGGTGCCGATCTTGCGTGAGCTCTTCGACGGGATCGACGGGGTGGAGGAGCTGCTGATCTACGGATCTTGGGCCGCGCGCCGGTCCGGGGAAAGCGGTGAGTTTCCCAACGACTTAGACGTCCTCGTCGTGGGGGAGACGCCGCGGAGGACGCTCTCGGGGATTGCGGCCGAAGCAGGTGACAAGCTCGACTTGCCCGTGAACATCACGCGTATCGCACCGGTTGACTGGAACTCTGAGGGCCCGTCGCCGTTCGTCTCGACGATTCGGTCACGCCCCTTAGTCGATGTGAGGTCCGGTGAGATCCTTGCCTGAGATCGTCAATCAGATGCTCGTGAACCGAAGACTGGAGCGTGTGGAGCGGAATCGCGAGCATGCGCTGGCTGTGGTCGTGACCGCAGAACGCCATATCCGTACGGCAGAGCTGCTTGCTGATACCGACGATCACGCGATGGCGTTCACAGCGGCGTACGATGGTGCGCGCAAAGCGCTCGTCGCGGTTCTTGCCACCGAAGGGTTCCGTGTCCGACCCGTGGGCGGAGCTCATCGCAACACCGGGATCGCGGCAGCGGGCTTCGTCAACGACAGTGCCTTGGACGAGTTTGAGTGGATGCGTCAAGTGCGCAACGCGACTGAGTATCCCGACGACGATCGACCGACAGCGACGAACCAAGACGTGGCTGAAGCGATCACCGCGGCCGTTCGGATCGTCGATGTCTGTGCCGAGTACGTGCGTCGCGACGGGTAGTCGACGAATTTGGGTGCAGTTTTTCGCCCGCATCGGCTTCGACAACCTCGGTAGGCATACCTGCCTGACGGCCGGGCCCAAGGAATCCCGTGCGTGGACGATTCCGAAGGGTGCCACCGCCCCCGAGGTGGCCGGAGTCATCCATACCGACTTCTAGTAGGACTACAGCATGGTCGACGGCGACGTCGTGGAGTTCCGGTTCGACGTCTAGCGTTGCTGACTGACTCCGTCATGCGCTGGGTTCGATATCAGATCACTAGGCGATAATAAGACCGAGTGGATCTGGCATGAGCAGTTACGACAAACGCATTGATCACGCAGAACAAGCTCGCCGCGTCGATCGGAGTGCCGCCGCGATGCTTCGACTAGCTGCGTCGTGAGCGTCGGGTGCTGCGCGACAGGATCTCTGCGATCACACCTCTCGTAATCGCGCAGCCGTTCGACTCGTCGTGGAATCCGGTCTGCCGAAGGTTCCGCTTCAACGTCTGAGGCAAGCGTTAATAGGCGGGCGCTCTCCGTTCTGCCCGGCGTCCGCGGCAGAGGCTGGGGCACTGTGGCAACGACAGCTTGAGCTGTCCTGCACTTCCTAGGCTCAGAACGCCAGAATAGTCGCGGAGAGGCCCGACGGCTGGGGACATGTGCGGATGGAGTGCGGCGGCGATCAGCCCCTTGACAGTTCCTCGCGGACGATCGCTGTTCCCGCACTCAAGGCGCTCATCTTCTCGAGGGAGACGTCGCGCGCGAAGGGGGCCATGCCGCAGTTCGTGCTTGGAATGAGCTTGTCCGCGTCGGCGAAATTCAGTGCCTTGCGCAAAGTGGCGGCGACCTCCTCCGGTGTCTCGATGGTCTCATTTGCCACGTCGATGGCGCCGAGCATGACCTTCTTGCCGCGGATCAGTTCGATGAGGTCCATCGGGACATGGGAGTTGTGGCATTCGAGCGAGACGATGTCGAGGCTCGAGCGCTGTAGGAGGGGGAAGGATTCCTCGTACTGGCGCCACTCGGACCCGAGGGTCGTTTTCCAGTCGTTGTTCGCCTTGATCCCATAGCCGTAGCAGATATGCACTGCGGTCTCGGCCCGCAGACCTTCCGCGGCTCGTTCGAGCGCGGCGACTCCCCAGTCCTTCATCTCCTCGAAGAAGACATTGAATGCGGGCTCGTCGAACTGGATGATATCCACTCCCGCCGCCTCCAGGTCCTTTGCCTCCTGATTGAGGACCGTGGCGAATTCCCAGGCCAGCTTCTCGCGGCTCTTGTAGTGGTCGTCATAAAGTGTGTCGATCATCGTCATCGGACCCGGCAGCGCCCACTTGATCGGCTGATCGGTCTGCTGGCGGAGGAACTTCGCATCGTCGACGAAGACCGGTTTCTCACGGCTCACGGCGCTGAAGACTGTGGGCACGCTTGCGTCGTAGCGATCGCGGATCCGAACCGTCTTGCGCTTCTCGAAATCGACTCCGCTGAGATGCTCGATGAACGTCGTCACGAAATGTTGGCGGGTCTGCTCTCCGTCGCTGACGATGTCGATGCCGCGGTTGGACTGCTCATGAGTTGAGATGCGCAGGGCATCGCGCTTGCCCTCGACCAAGGCATCGCCCTGCAGGCTCCAGGGGGACCAGAGGGTTTCGGGCTGCGCGAGCCAGGACGGCTTCGGCAGACTGCCGACGATTGAGGTGGGCAACAGCGGCTGCGTCATCGTTTCTTCTCCTGCGGTCATGCGACTGGGACGGGTCGGTCGGAAGCCCACTGCTCGAGCATCTCTCGGTGCGGGTTGACGAAGAACTTCTCCGTGAACTTTCCCTGTCTGATGCCGAGCTGGTTGCGTTCGACGCGATCATATGTGACGGGCATCTCCGAGAAGTCGTGCCGGTCCAGCGTCGGCCGGTAGATCTCTCCGGCGGCGGTATTCGCGTTGTAGATCTCGGGCCGATAGATCTTCTGGAAAGTCTCCATCGTGCTGATCGTGCCGATGAGCGCCAGATCGGAATAGTCGCCGAGGAGGTCGCCGCGATGATAGAAGGCCAGCGGTGCGACGCTGCCCGGCGGCATGAAATACCTCACCTGGAGTCCCATCTTCGCGAAGTAGTCATCGGTCAGTGAATAATCGTCCTGCTGGTATTCGAACCCGAGAATCGGGTGGTGATGCTCGGTGCGACGATACGACTTGCTTGTGGACACGCTGATGCAGATCACGGGTGCCGTCTGGAACCGTTCTCGATAGGCGGCAGAATCGAGGAAGTGTTGGAATAGTTTGCCATGCAGATCACCGAAGTCATCGGGGACCGTGAACTCGGTTGCGGCCTCATTGGCAGCCGGCAGCCGCACGCTGAAATCGAAATCGCGGACGAAAGACGAAAAATTGTTCCCCACGATTCCGGGGTGACGTTTTCCAGTCAGTCTGTCGATGATCTGGATATCCAGGATTTCGAGCAGGGGGAACTCCTGTTCCCGGCCGCCCGAGGTGAGGTGAAGCCCTCCGGAGACGATGTCGAGTTCGAGGACGTATCGATCCCGGTCGTGATTGTCCCAGGACGCGAGTTCGTTGAAGCGGCGATTGATGATGCTCAGAGCAGTGCGGAGGTTCTGCTGACGGTCCTTGCCTCTGGCGAGGTTGGCAAAGTTCGTCGTCGCTCGGGTGCTCTCCGACGGCGAGTAGTCCTCGTCGAATCGCGTCGTGGTGATGCTGAATGAGAACTCAGGTGTCATGGACGTCCAATTCGGTGGGTGTTCGGCCTGTTGCGGTCGTTTGCATGTCTGTGATCCATCCTGCCCGTCCCCGGTAGTCATCGGGTAACTCGGGCGAACTATGGATTCCTATAGCCTAGATCTATGCCTCGAGGTCTGAAGAACATCACGCTGCTGCAACTCCAGTACTTCATCCAGGTCGCGTCGGAGGGGTCGATCACCGCCGCCGCCGATCTCCTCTATGTCTCTCAGCCGACCATGTCTGCCGCGATGAAGGACCTGGAGACCCGTGTGGATCGAGCTCTGCTCGTCCGATCCGCCCGCGGGGTGACTTTGACTGACGACGGTGTGGAGTTCCTCGGCTATGCTCGGCAGGTCGTCGAACAGGTGGAACTTCTCGAGCAGCACTACCTAGGGCGCCCACCGTCACGGCGTCTGCTCGGAGTCTCGGCACAGCACTACTCGTTCGTCGTCGATGCTTTCGTTCGGATGGTCAAGGCCAGCGATGCTGCCGAGTATGAGTTCTCACTGCGAGAGACGCGTACCTGGGACATCATCGAAGACGTTCGCACGCTCCGCAGTGAGCTCGGCATCCTCTACCGCAACGATTTCAACAGGAAGGTCATCGACAAACTGCTGCGAGATTCCGGGCTTGCGTTCCACCCGCTCTTCCTCGCCTCTCCGCACATCTTCATCTCTCGTACGAACCCGCTTGCCTCCCGCCACCGCGTCACCCTTGACGATCTCGCCGCCCTGCCGCGGCTCACTTTCGACCAGGGTGCGAACAACTCGTTCTCCTTCGCCGAGGAGATTCTCTCCACTCTGTCGAGCAAGCAGGAGATCCGGGTTTCTGACCGTGCGACCATCTTTAACCTGATGATCGGACTCGACGGCTACACCATCTCGACGGGCATCATCAGCGACGATCTCGATCCGGCCATTGTCGCGATTCCACTCGAGGTCGAGGAACGCATCGAGATCGGCTGGATCGATCATTCCGGGATCCCGCTGACCGAACAGGCGCAGCGCTACCTCGACGAAGTGCGGGCCGTCGTCGGCGGTTTCGGCATGGCGCTGCTCGACCGGCCTTGACCGAGGGCAGCGCCGAGGCGGTTCCCTCGACCCACGAGATCGTCAGTTCGTCAGCGCTCCCTCGGCAAAGGCCGCCGACGCCGCTGTGCGGCAGACGCTCTGCTGTGGCATGTTTGAGGAGCACCGGAGTCGGGCTAGTCGAGCCGCGGTGGAAGATCAACTGATGACGCCTCGCACGATCGATGTCGTCGCCCGTCAGGATCCCGCGTCAGCTGATCTGACCGAGTTCCGGCCGATGTTCAACCGAGAGAACTCGATGGTTCCGGCGAGTGGGTTTTCGAATAGCCGTACGGCTAGTCTTCGCTTGGTCTCCACGTCAAGGCGCGGATCGAACAGCGCGTGCGGGATCGGTGGCAGGTATGGCAGCTGGTGGGTGGTGGCAGGCCGACGACTCGCCGCGCCCCTCGCTTGAAGACCACCTCGGTGCAGGGGCCGTGCTCTCTGGGGTTGCAGATCGCGGCATCCGCGAGGCGATGAGTCCTGTAGCCTCAACTGCCGCCGACCTAGTCGAGGCAGCGAGGCCACGTCTGACTCCGGCCCTGGCCGAATGCGTCAGGGCTCGAGAGCTGGAAGCGATGGGATTTCACTCCGACGTTGAAGCGGCACCCTCGTCGGACGTCTCATGGGTGAAACTCAGATTCGACGTCTAGTGGACGGTGACCGTGTCGGCATCGGCCACCCATTTTTCGTCGTCCACGACGACGCGCTCGATTCGGCGTCCGCCGATTTCGGACGCGGAAGCGGCGAAGTCCGCGAGGGTGACCGGCTCGGGCAGCGTCAGGTCGATCGGGCCCTCAAATGGTTCGACCATCTTCTGAAGCGGATTCCGCCTGGGCAGATCGGCGTCAGTGTCCGCGATCCCTCGCGTGCGACCCATTTGGCCGATCAAGGAGTCCGCGTCCGGCAGGGGTTCTCCTCCAGGAGTATCGCGGCTCCGAGCAGTTGCTGGCCCTGTGCCAAACCGGAACGGAATTCCACGACAGCCTTGTCGCTCAGGGGCACGCCGCCGGCGTATTGGTCCCCGACTTCACAGCAGAAGACTTCCAATCACTTGCCCGCGACAATGCTCTCGTCCTCAAACACGGGGGCCGACCGCCTCGAGCCGACAATGACCGCCGAACAGCATTCCAGCTCGGTGGGATCTGCCGATCGTCCAGCGTGCCCGACTAGCCTCGCGACTTCGATGAGGCTGACTCAGTGCAGGGATTCTCTGCTGACCTCGGCTGCCCTCCCACGGCCGTGGGCGCAGGCCGATTCATCTGGGTTGTGAGAATCGGACTGCGTTAAAGTGGCCCCTGGCGTCAGGAGGTGACCGCCACGATGAGATCTGCTGCAGCGGGAATCTCAACCCGACAGGTCGGAAAGCGAGGACCGAAGGTGACAGCCAGCAAGCGTTCGTCACAGCCCGCGGTGCCCCAACGCGTCACCAAGACAGTTCGGGCAACGGGCGTCCTCCTCGCGCTCGTGTTCGGTGCGATCGCTGTAGTCAACGGCCTGGCATCGCTCATTCCCGGGCTTGGCCCGGTCAGTTCCGCTGCGGCCCGGTTTGCGCCGACGATTGCGCCGATGGCAACTGTGGTCGGAGCGATTGTGCTTGGGTTCGGAATCGTCTGGCTGCGCCGAGGCCGTCGATGGACCGGAGCTGCAATGACAGGATTCGGAGTGGTGAGCACGATCGCGAATCTGGCGGTCGTCATTGTGCTCCTCGTCGCCATCACCTCGGCCGGTGGCTCGGTGAACCTGTTCACTGCCACGTTCGGGCTCTCGGCGATCGACTCTGCGTCACCTGACCGCCAAGAGGTGTACGACAAGTCCACCTCCGGTGACGATCTTTCCGTTTCGATCTACGAGCCGAAGGGAGAGAAGGGTCCGGCCCCGACGATCATGTACGTCCACGGAGGCGGTTGGATCGCAGGCGAACCGAACGCAGCGAGTTCAGAACTCCGTGAACTCGCTGATCACGGCTACCTGGTCGTATCGGTCGAATACGAACTCGCCACCCTGGATAACGCAACCTGGCAGAGCGCACCGTCGCAGGTCGCCTGTGCGGCAAGCTGGATTCAGACCCACGCAGACACGATCGGTGCAGATACCGATCGCCTTGCGTTCTGGGGCGAGAGTTCGGGCAGCAACATGGTCGCCAACACCGCCGGTGCCGCAGCGCAAGGCGCCGCCGAGTCGTCATGTGGTGGCAAGGTTCCGGTTCCGGCGGCGGTCATTGCCGACTACCCGGCGTTCGATGTGACCGGCCTCTACGAGAACGCTCCCACCGGGCCTGGTGCGGGAACAGGAACCAGACTGTTTGCGACCAGTTATACGGGCGGCACACCGAAGGAATACCCGGAACGCTACGCCGCGGCCGATTCCGTCACGCATTTGGAAGAACCCGCGCCACCGGTGCTCATGATGACTGCCATGCGCGATGACGTCATCACACCGAGCGACCAACTGGCATGGGCTGAATCGGCCCGAAGCCGTGGAGTCGACGTCCAGACAGTGCAGGTTCCTCTCGCCAATCATGCCTACACACAGAAGGCGAAGAACTCAATCGGCAGCCAAGGGCATCTGAGCATCGCAGAAGCCTACCTGTCCGAACGCTTTCGCTGACCCCGACCTCCTGGGTGAGACCGGTGCTGACGACCACCAATTGGCTATGGTGGTCCCGAAAGGGCCGTGCCGGTCCCACGCCTATTGGAATCAGGAGTACTCGATCATGAGCTTCACTGTCTACCTGTCCGGAGAGATCCACACCGATTGGCGTGAGGAGGTCAAAAATGGCGCCGAGGCGGCCGGGCTCGATATCGAGTTCACCGCCCCGGTGACGGACCATCCCGCCAGCGATGCCGCCGGTGACCACCTCGGCGAGAACGACAGCGCCTTCTGGCGCGACCACCAGTCGTCAAAGGTCAATGCCATCCGCACCCGCACCCTGATCGCAAAGGCCGATATGGTCGTCGTGCGCTTCGGCGACAAGTACAAGCAGTGGAACGCCGCCTTCGACGCCGGCTACTGCGCAGCACTCGGCACACCCTATGTGACCCTCCACGATGCCGACATCATTCATCCGCTCAAAGAGGTCGACGCTGAAGCCCAAGCCTGGTGCCAGACGACCGATCAGGTGGTCGAAACCCTGAAGTACATCCTCAGAGACTGAACCTGAAAAGGACTGAACCCGATGAGCTGAGGCCGCGAACGACCACCTGCCAAAGGGTCGCTCGCGGCCTCCACCCAGTAGATGCCGTCGATATCGTTGATGCTGATTTCGAGCGCGGGCGAGGTCGGAACGATCTCGCGTTCGGACACGAGGATCTCCTCGACCCAGTCCAGAACGTCCTGTGCTTCAGCAGCCGGGGCCACGGTGAACGTGTGCTTGTACTAATTGGAGAAGTACCGTGCCTCGTTGGCACGTAGGCCCGCCAGCGCCTCGGCGACGGGGGAAGACTCGAGACCTTCGGTGGAGACCTCGGTGAATGACACGGCTTCGAACGGCATGGATCAAGGATATGCCCGCTGTGATTGGATGAGGAGCATGGAACCTCAACTTGATCTCAATGATGATGACCGCAGATTCCTCACCCGGTGCGTCGACCTGGCTCGCGAAGCCCTTGATGCCGGAGACGAACCATTCGGGTCCGTGCTCGTCGACGCCGCCCGAATTCGAAATCGCTCGCTGGGCAGCCGACCATCTCACACCCCAGCAGCGAGCCGAAACCGTCGTCTTCACCTCCGGCGAACACTGCCCGATGTGCTCAGCGGCGCACGCGTGGGTGGGCCTCGGCCGCATCGTCTACGCCAGCAGCAGCCAGCAGCTGAGCGCCTGGCACAAGGACTGGGGTCTGGCCCCCGGTCCCGTACTGCCGCTGCCCGTTCAGGACGTCGCCCCGGGAATCGAAGTCGCCGGACCCGATCCGGAATTGAGCACCCAGGTGCGGAATCTGCACGCCCGTCTGCACGGAGTCGATGCCTGAGATCCGCGGTACAGTATCTGCATCTCAGCGATTGTTCTGCCCGCACCGAAATCACGGGGCCGGCAGCGAAACTGACAAAGGAGTCCGGCCTTGGCCCTGCATGAAATCACGTTCCCCTCGAGCAACGATCGCGACACGATCAACGCGTGGCTCCACACTCCCACGACGGCGCCGAACGGCATTGTGCAGATCATCCACGGCCTCGGCGAACATTCCCGCCGCTACCTCCACCTCATCAGCACCTTGCTCGATGCCGGCTTCGCCGTCGTCGCCAGTGACCACGCAGGGCACGGGCGCACTGCCATGGAGTCGGGTGTCTGGGCCGACGCTGGAGACGAGGCCGCGCGCGTCGTCGTCGACGACGAGCTGACTCTGCAGGCGAAGGCGCGTGAGATCCTGCCCGGACTGCCCTATATCGTCTTCGGCCACAGCTGGGGGTCGATGATCGCCCGGTCCATGGCATCCCGCCCTGAAACCGAACTCACCGGGCTGGCGCTGTGCGGAATCGCCGCGCAGATGAAGGGAATCGAACAGACCATTGACCGCGCTGAACTCGCCGAGGCGGCCGCTGGCGACCATCGTGCGGAACCTGCCGCAGACCATCTGGTGGGACAGCTCTTCGACGGGTTCCTCGACCGCTGTGGTCCCGATGCAGGACCCACCGCATGGGTTGCCCTCGACGAAGCGGTCGTCGCCGATCACGGCCGTGACCCGTTCAACAACTTCGGTGCCCCGATGAGTGCGCGATTCCTGCAGGGATTCGTCGACATCTACGACGAAGCCAATGCCGATTCCTGGTATGCGACGATCTCAAACGATCTGCCGGTGCTCATCCTCGCGGGTGACCAGGATCCGGTTGCGAACTACGGCGAAGGCGCTTACCATGTGGCCAACAGGCTGCGCGAGACCGGTCACGCCGACGTGCGCACACGAGTCTTCTCAGGAGTCCGGCACGAAGTCCACAACGAATCGACGACTCGCGCCGAGGCGGAAGCGGAGATTGTTGGTTTCGCAACCCGCGTCGTCGCAGGTTAAAGATCGAGGCTGACCCACCATGATGATTCCGTCTGCCGAGGACCTGTCGAACATCATCGATGCTGTCGCGTCCTGGCAGCGCGAGGGGCTGCCCGTCCAAGTCCATCCAGGCGACCTCGGTTGGTATCAGCGCTTCGGCTCGCAAGCGCTCGCCTCGGCGTTGCGGGTATGGACGCGCGACGGTGAGATCGCAGCTGTCGGATTCCTCGACGAATCCGAACTCATCCGTATGGCGATCTCGCCTGACCATGCCTCGGATGAAACCCTCGCCGAGGCGGTCGTGACGGATCTCGAGACCACGCTGTCCGATCTCCTCCCACCGGGGACAGGAATCGTCGAGGCTCGCTTCGGGGCCGAGTTGCAGCACACCCTCACCCAGGCGCGATGGACACCCGACGAACCCTGGACCGTCCTGCACCGCGCACTGTCAGATTCTGTCCCACCGACCTCGTTGAGGTTCGAGACTGTCGAAGCGGATGGCATCGCTGACCGGATCAGCGTCGAATCCGCCGCATTCCCCGGCGCATCACTGACCGCTGAGCGATGGCAGCTGATGGCTGCAGGACACGCCTACCAACAGGCTCGGTGCCTCGTCGGCTATTCCACGGACGGTGCTGCCGTCGGAGCCACCACCGTCTGGTCCGCTGGACACGGTCGCCCCGGCATCATCGAACCTCTCGGAGTTCATGGTGACCACCGCGGCCACGGGTATGGCACGGAAATGGCGCTCGGTGCTGCAAGCGCACTGCGGTCGATGGGAGCGTCGAGTGTCAACGTGGCCACCCCGTCATCGAACACCGCCGCCGTCGCCACCTATCGAGCGGCCGGGATGGACAGCCTCGGCGAGGTCAGGGACTTCAGCCGCCCCTGATCGGCGTTGGAGAACAGGCCGGCGCGGCGTTGGAGATCAGGACAGCCGACGTCGGAGGTCAGGCCGGAGCGCCGGCGATGAACGCCGCCTGCGCGACGTGCTGAATCGCATCATCGATGATCGAGACCATGCGGACGCCGCGAGTGACTGCCGGCGTCCAGTTCTCATCGATGATCTCGTCGAAGTCGTCCTCCGACAGCGTCTCCAGGTACTCGGTGAACGCGTTCAATGTAGCGTTGAGATAGGCGACGAGCAGCTGCTGATCGTCGACGCGGATCTCGGCTGCCTGTTCCGGGGTGTGCCCGAGCCCGAACCCATCGCCGGCCTCGTCGAGGTTGAAGCGCTCACGGAAGTCCTCCCACTGTTGAGGGCCTCCGGTGAGGTCGGAGAGCTGGACGTCGATCTCGCGGCCGCTGTGCCACAGCAACCATGCGATGGAGTTCGGATGACCGCCGAGGTGGCTGTTGAGTTCCTCGGGGGAGAGGTCGGGCAGCGCCTGCGCCGCTTGGAGGGGGCGCTGGGACAGGTCGGTGAGAATCTCAATGCTGTTCATGTCGCCCATTGTGCTCTTCGCGACCATCTCTGTCACCACCGGGGATCAGTCGAGACGGGGCCGGCGGCGGTTGCGTTTGATCTCCGACCGCCGCTGTTCGGATCGCACTCTGCGGCGACGGGAATTTCGGGACGGCTTCGTGGTTCGCCTCTGCACCGGCGGGGCCAACGCCTCTCGCAGCATCTGCGCCAGACGCATCCGCGCGTCCTGCCGGTTCTTCAGCTGCGACCGCTGCTTCTCCGAGGTCACGGTGACCACAGTGCCGGACAGGCGCGGTGCCAACCGGCTGAGCACCCGCTCGCGCTGAGGTTCGGTGAGGAAGGTCGCCGCAGCCAGGTCGAGGCTCAGCTGCACTCGGGAGTCAGAGGTGTTGACGTGCTGGCCTCCGGGTCCCGATGACCGGGAGAACTGTTCTGACAGTTCGGCGGCGGGGACGACCAGTCCGGCAGGGATCCCCGGTCCGGCGGGGACCCGCAGATCACCGTCCATCTCAGCTCTGCTCCGCCTCGCCTTTGCGATCGTCACCGGGGGCGGCTTCTTCGCGCAGCCTCGGCGTGATCTGCAGGTGCGGCCGGATGCCGTGCTTGTCGGCATAGAACTCGCGGATCCGATCCATGTCGCTGACCAGGTCATCGGTCATCTCCAAGGTCGGACCCAGGCCTGTGGTGTGAGTGGCCGAGTCCACGTAGCCCAAGGTGACAGGAAGGCCCGTCTGACGGGCGATGCGATGGAACCCCGATTTCCAGTGAGTGTGCCCACCGCGGGTTCCGTCTGGAGTGATGACGAGAGCGAAGACCTCCCCTTTACGCATGCGGCCGACCACCTCGTCGACGATCTTGGCCGGATCCGACCGGTCGACGGGTATCCCGCCGAGTCCGCGCATGATCGGCCCACGCCATTCGGTGAAGAGGGAATGCTTGCCCAGCCAATGGACATCGACACGAAGGCGCCACGCGATCGCGAGCATCACGACGAAGTCCCAATTGGAGGTGTGGGGTGCCCCGATGAGGATCGTCGGACGATTCGGGGCGGGCTCGGTGACGAGCTTCCACTTGCTGAACGTCCAGAAGGCGCGGGCGATGAGGCGTCGGATCATGATCTCAACGGTAAGGCACGCGCATGTGCGGGCCTACCGGTGTCCATGGACGCGTGGTGCGAAACGGGCATGTGCGGCTTTCAGCACCGGGAAGAGTCGCCGGGAATGAGGGCAAAACCATTCCTGACGAGTAACCGCGGATGATGCCTGCGCCCGCGTCGCCGCCGGGTCGCTTCCTCGGTGAGGATATACGTCGCGACCCTCGGACCACGGCGTGCCGCCTCTTCGAACACAATCGCCTCGATATTGTGCCACGACAGCAGTGTGCCCGGCAGAACCTCACCGCGCCGTGCCAACGCGACGCCGACGGGGGAGAGGACGAGGGATTCGCGCCTGCGCATTCGCACGAACAGACCGATCGGTGCGACGACGAGGCACCCGACGATGCCGATGACCAACGCCCACATGCGCAGGTTGATGATGATCAGCCACGGGCTGCGCCCGTCCTCGATTGTGGCGGTGACGACGTAGATGAAGAAGGCGAGTAGACCGATGCCGATGACGAGTGCGACGAGCAGACCGAAGAGGACCTGCCGATTCGAGGAGGGGATGACGACCTGCTGTCCACGGCCGAGCCGACGCACGACGGCGGCAGGGGAGAGATCGTCGGTCATGGACATCAGAATACCGGCGGCACGGAATAATTACGGCCGACCTGTCGCTGTACCGGACACCAAGCATCACCGACAACGGAGGTAGATATGCCTGATTCAGCTCGTGTCGTCATTCTCGGCGGCCATGGAAAGATCGCACTTCTGGCCGCGCCCAAGCTCAAGGCCGCAGGCTTCGCCGTCGATTCGGTGATCCGCAACCCCGACCAGTCATCAGATGTCAAAACCGCTGGGGCCAACCCGGTCGTCCTCGACATCGAAACCGCCGACACCCAGGTACTCGCCGACCTGTTCGCAGGAGCCCAGGCTGTCGTGTTCTCCGCCGGAGCCGGCGGCGGCAGCCCGGAGCGGACGAAGGCCGTCGACCTCGAGGCCGCCACACGCTCGATCGACGCCGCCGAACAGGCCGGGGTCAAACGCTTCGTCATGGTCTCCTACGCCAGCGCCTCCGTCGACTCGGACCGCGTCGACCCGGAGAGCTCCTTCTACCCCTACGTCGAGGCCAAGGCCGGTGCCGATGCGCACCTGCGCGCCAGCGATCTCGACTTCACGATTCTCGGACCCGGCGGGCTGACCCTCGAGCCCTCCACCGGAAAGGTCCTCATCGCCGATGAAGCCGGCGACCTCGACGGCGACCGGCCGGCCGACGAGGTGCGGGTGACCTCCCGCGAACTCGTCGCCGATGTCATCACACACGTCATCGCCGAATCCGCAGCCTTGCGTGAGACCGTGAACTTCTACGACGGGCAGACCCCCATCGCCGAGGCGATCAGCTGAGCTGAGTCCGACCGCTCCGAGCCGTCACCCGGGTCCGAGCGGCCCACTGACCCGATGGCCCGCCGTTCCGATAGGGAACGGCGGGCCATCGGCATTGCCGCACCGGCAGGGACCGGACCCCTGAGTCCTCGGGCAGATCAGCCTCGGTGATTCCACAATTGATGGGTCAGGCCGCTGGCCGTGGTGAGGCTCTCGATCGTGAAATCCTTCTCAAGTCCCTCGAGGCCCTCCCAGAGCCAGACCCCGCGGCCGAGGGTGACCGGGACGATGACGAGGTGCATGAAGTCGACGAGGCCGTCCGCAAGGAACTGTCTGACCATCGAAGGACCGCCGCCGATGCGGACATTGCCGCCGTCAGCGGCAGCGCTCGCCTCGGCGAGTGCGTCGGCTGGGGAGGCATCCACGAAATGGAAGCTCGTGCCGTTGTCGAACTCCATCGGCTCCCGCGGATGATGAGTGAGGATGAAGCACGGGGTCTTGAATGGCGGTTCCTCTCCCCACCAACCGCGCCAGCCGTCGTCGGGCCACTGCCCTGTCTGGGGGCCGAACTTCTTCCTGCCCATGATCTCGGCACCGATGCCCTGACCCCACATGGCGAACAAGGCACGGTCTGCGGTCACCGGGGCGTCGACCTTGTCCACGCCCTCGATGCCGCGGCCGTCGAAGTAGGAGAACAGTGCTTGGGCTTCGCCGATCGGCTGATCGAAGGTGACGAACTCGCCGGCAGCGAATCCGTCGAGGGAGACGAAGAGGTTGTTGACACACGCTTTGGCCATGTGCACTCCAATGTGATGGTTCGGCTGATGTCTTCAGTCCGACGGATGGCGTGGGTTCCGGGGAAGTGGACCCAGTGTAAGATTAAGTAGTTTCAGAATGCAATCACTGGAGGAGGGGCGATGCCTGCACAGCCGCGTTCGGGCTGCGCAATCAACGCCGCCGTCGAGGTCCTCGGCGACAACTGGTCGCTCATCGTCCTGCGGGACATCATCTTCGGCAATCGTCGGCACTTCCGCGAGCTGCTCACCCACAATGATGAGGGCATAGCCTCGAACATGCTCGCCAGTCGTCTGAGGAAGCTCATCGACGAAGGGCTGCTGACAAAGGCGGAAGCCGCACGCGGGCAGCGAGCCCAGTACACCCTCACCGAGGCTGGAATCCAGACTCTGCCGGTCATGGTCGCCCTTGGAACGTGGGGAATGACCCACCGGGAGACCTCGCCGGAGCTGACGATCCGATCCAGAATCATGGCCGATGACCCCCAACTCGTCGCAGGTCTCGTGGATGAGCTTCGGGAGACCCACCTCGGGGTGCCGCGCCCGAATCCTGACGAACCGCGTTCCTCGGAGCGACTGCAGGCCGCTTACGAGGCGGAGATCTCCGGAAGCTGAGAGTCCCGGTAGCTGAGCCGGGCGTCGACCTCGGTTGCGGCCAGCCCCAATGGCCGGGGGATCGCGGCGAGGCTGGTGTGAGGTCGATTCGACGATTCTCTTGCCCGATCCCGCGAGATGTGGTTCCATGTACTAGGTGATTGCATATTGCAATCACTTACTCTCAGGGCTGATCCCGAAGGAGCGATCATGATCACTGGACTCATGGCCAATATTGCTGTCACCGACGAGAAGGAGGCGACCGCATGGTATTCCCGGCTCATTGGGCGACAGCCGGATGACAAGCCGATGGCGGGGCTGGCCCAATGGCTCTTCGACGAGAAGTTCGGAATCCAGATCTGGGAAGACCCACAGCGAGCCGGACGCTCCAATGCGGTCCTAGATGTGGATGACCTCGACAAGATGGCCGAGCATCTGCGGGTGACCGGAATCGACCACGACGAGCCGAGCCCCGGTGGCGGACAGCGCATCCTGCCGATCACCGACCCGGACGGAAACCAGGTGGTGTTCTTCGGTGAGTGAGGCAGCATCCGACCAGGGTGCGCCCGTGACCGCGACGATCAGCCTCGGTGCTGATATCGACCGCCCGGTCTCCGCGGTGTGGAGCGCCTTCGCCGATATCGACCAGCGCGTGCAGTGGGGAGTCCCCGAAGGAGAGGAGATGGTCTGCGATGTCGACGAGTTCCGCCCGGGTGGAGCGATCCGCGCCCGCTGCGGGTCACCCGGAGCGCTGGAATTCGTCTCCACCGGGCAGTACTGCGCGGTCGTGCCGGACCGTCATATCGTGACCACTGAGACTCTCACAAGAGGCGATGAGATCCTCTCGACCGCCATCATCACCTGGGCCCTGATTCCCACCTCGACAGGCACCCGAGTCGAACTCGTCGACCAGGTCGTGTCCTTCGTCGGTGAGGGGATGATCGATGGCCACCGCAACGGCCACGACATCTGCCTGCGACAGCTCGGCGAATTCCTCAGTTCGTGAGATCCGCGGCCCACGGAAGATCGGCGCCTTCGCGACTGACCGTGATCGCGGCGAGCGCCGCTGCGTGTTCGCCCAGGCCCGTGAGCTCTGTCGTGCTGAGATCGGACAACGCGGCCTCCTGAGCGTGCAGGTCGTGGATGAGGGAGACCATGAATGTGTCCCCGGCCCCGATCGTGTCCGTGACGTCGACCTGAGACGCAGCTGCTGTCACCCGCGCCGAGGCGGTCGCCAGGATCGCACCGTCACCTCCGCGAGTCATCGCCACCAGTGATGGACCGAGTCCGAGCAGACGATCGATCTGAGCATCTTCGGCGAGGTCGGGATAGAGCCAATCGGCATCGACATCGCTGAGCTTGAGGACATCGACACGCTGGGCGAGAGCTTCGAACCGCGGCAGGGCCTCGTCGTGGGAACCGATGATCGACGGCCGGATGTTCGGGTCGAAGGAGACGAGGGGTCTGTCTCTCTGCTGATCTGACTGCTCCGCGACATCATCGAGGTGCCGATCGATCACGGCGGAACCCGGTGACAGGAATGCTGCGATCGACCCGAAATGCAGGGCGGAATGGGCATTTCTTCCGAGAAGCGATGAATCGGGATCCCACCGCAGCTGGAATTCGTACTCGGCCGATCCGTCCTCCGAGAGTCGAGCCAGCGCCGTGGATGTGGCGCCGCGCGGGGAAGTGAGAACGTCGACCTGGGACTCCCGCAGGTGGGCGAGAAGGAATCCGCCGAGGAAGTCATCACCGACATCGGTGAGGAACTCGACATCGTCACCGAGGCGGCCCAGGCCGAGCGCCACGTTGGCCGGGGCTCCGCCCGGTGCATAGCGGTCGGGAGCACCGTTCGTGCTGACGATGTCGATGAGGGCTTCACCGATGACGAGAATACTCATGGGCACGATTCTAAGGTGAGAAACATTCTCCGGCCTTGACCAGCAGGAATAGGACGAAAATCGGTGAGCGGAACGCATCTGCGTCATTTCATGTCAGTACCGTCTGGAACGGTGTGGTCATGGACAAGAACACCATTGACAACGACGTCAGAACGATCATCGACGCGGAAACCGCCCGCGTCTTCGCCCCTCGGCCCGGAGAATGCCTGGCCTGCTATGTGTTCCGCCAACTCGGCGAATTCGGCTGCAACGGCACTCATCGCTTCGCAGAGAGCTTCCGCGACCGGACGGCTCCACGAGCCACGGCGCTGCTCGCGCGGTTGAGCAGGATGGGTGCCTGCTGCTGTGACTGTGAGATGTTCTTCAACGCCTTCACCTTCGCAGCCAAACCCTGGATCACCAGCATGCCGTTCGGAGAGCTCATCGGCACTCCCTTCGGCAGTGAGGAAGCGATCGACATGAGAGAACGGTTCGGAATCGACGAACCTCCCTCGACGACGCTCTACCTCTGCTGCCGACTGGTGAGACGAGGATCCACCCAAGCCTGCGGAAACTGGGCCCGCATCCGACGGTGGTGAGCGCACGCGTCCGGCAGAATAGGATCATGCCTTCCACACTGCCGCTCTTCCTCGACTGCGATCCCGGCATCGACGATGCAATTGCGCTGGCCTACCTGAGCTGCCAAAACGACGTCGACGTCATCGGCATCGCCGCCACCGGAGGCAACGTCGCTACCTCACAGGTCGTCGAGAACACCCGCGGATGGCTGTCGCTGGCCGGCCGCAGCGACATACCCGTCCACGCCGGCCACGCTCTTCCGCTGGCACGACAGACTCCGCAGACAGCGCCGGACGAAGGACTGGAATACGCCGACCTCACTCATGGCGAGACCGGGCGCGGGTATGCGCACTTGCCGGCCCTAATCGACCCGGTGAGCTCGGTGTCCGCCGCACAGGCGTGGGTCGATGCAGCCCACGCCCATCCCGGACAGCTCCTCGGCGTCGTCATCGGTCCGGCCACGAACCTCGCTCTCGCCCTCGACATCGACCCGGAGCTGCCGAGACTGTTCAAACGACTCTTCATCATGGGCGGAGCGTTCAACTACCGCGGCAACACCCACCCCACGACGGAATGGAACGTCACCTTCGACCCGGAATCCACATCGAAGGTCCTCTCTGCCTTCAGCACTGCCCACACGAACGGTCGGCTCAAGCATCTGCCGGTCATCGCCCCGATCGAAGCCACCGAAGCCGTGGAGATGACACCCGATCGACTCACTGAAATCCGGAACGGAGCCAAGGCCTCCGGCCAGCCGTGGCAGGCGATGGTGGCTGAGCTGTCCGAGGCGCTGCGCTTCTACTTCGAGTTCCACGAATCCGACGGACTCGGCTACCTCGCCCATATCCACGATCCCTTCGTCCTCGCCTGCACCCTGTCATGGGCACGACAGACCACCGTCGCGTCGACCGGGGCGGAGCCCGAAGAGCCGAACACCGACGCCCAGGAGACGGCCGCCACGGCTCCCGTCAGGGGAGCTGCAGGCCAACTGCCGTGGGCGACAACTCGGTGGGCACCTGTCGATGTCGAACTCACGGGTACACTCACACGAGGCGAAACCGTCGCCGATTGGCTGGGACGTTGGGGCCGTCCCGTGAATGCAGAGATCATCCGCACCATCGACGCTCCTGCATTCCTCGACCACCTCAGCACCACCCTGATGAAAGGACCACTCGCATGACCGCACACTCCAGACAGTCTGGGCAGGGGCCGACCACCACGGTCGGTCCCGGACAAAACCGCAACCGCACCCTTCCCCTCACCCTCACACTGCTCGGCACCCTCATCGTCATCGGCACCTACGTCGCCGTGCTGCTGACCCAACCGGCCAACCTCGGCGTCGACCTCGGCCACACCACTCTGTGGGTCATGCTCGGCTATCTGGGCGGAGGCATCCTGCTCGCCGCCGGCACCCTCCCGCTCGTTCCCCGCAGCGTCCTCGCGCTCATCCCGGTCGCCATCGCGCTCAACATCGTCATCGGGCAGATCATCGGCAACTACACGCCCGTGCCCCTCTACCTCGACTCCATCGGAACAGTGCTCATCGGCGTCCTGGCCGGACCCGCAGCAGGAGCATTCACCGGAATCATCTCGAACCTCATCTGGGGTGTGACCCTGAGCCCCAGCGTCATCGCCTTCAGCTCCGGAGCCGCCTTCATCGGAGCCGCCGCCGGTTGGGCCGCCCGACTCGGAGTCTTCCGCACACCCTGGACCGCGGTCATCGTCGGCGCCGTCGCCGGTGTACCTGCCGGTGCCATCGGGGCACCCGTCGCCGCCTACGTCTTCGGCGGCGGACTGGGAGCCGGCACCGGGGGAGTCGTCGCGATCCTCCAAGCTGTGGGCCTCGAGATGTTCAACGCCACGTTCGCCCAGAGCATGGTCTCCGACATCGTCGACAAAGCGCTCATCTTCGCCCTCGCCTATGTCGTCATCCGGTCGCTGCCCAAACGCATCATCGCTCGCTACGAGTTCGCCGCCCACAGTCGGCCCCGTGCGACGAAGACCCGTGGCTCCGATCCAGCGAAACCGGTCGAAGCGGCACAGCCGACGGAATGAGCTCTGCCTCAACCGACACACATACCGCGGAAGCTGCCCCGGACGTCGGTCCGAAGCGTCGTCTGCATCCGGCCACGGAACTGGTCATCCTTGCCTGCAGCCTGCTGCTCGTCTTCGGCGTCCCGTCTCCGATCGTGCCGGTCATCATCTTGGCCTGTTCGCTCGTGACAGTGATGGTCTCACCGGCTGTGCGGCCGCGGACATGGGCGATGACCGTGGGGCTGCTGTGCCTGCCGACTCTGGTCGTGCTCATCATCGTGCAGGGACTGTTCTATCCCGGCATCGAGGTGCACGTACTCTGGCAGGCCGGACCCGCCCGCCTCAGTGTGGAAGGACTGAGCATCGCCGTCCAGATCTGGCTGCGAGTGAGCAGCCTGATCGGACTGTGTGCGCTGTTCGGACTCGGCACTGACTCCGCTCGCCTCTTCGACGGTCTGCGTCGACTCCGACTGCCGCCGGCAGTCGCCTATGTCTGTGCCTCGGCCATCGGACTCATCCCACTGATCGGCGCACGCACCCGGCACATCATCGAAGCGAGACAGGCCCGAGGTTGGGCCACCGACTCCTGGCGAGTGCGCGTTCGTCTGCTGCCGGGAATCGTCGTCGGACTCGTCACCGCGATCCTGCTGACCGTCGATCAGCGTCACGAAGTGCTCGAAGTGAGCGGACTCGATTCCAGTCCGAGCACGGTCGACCTCCAGGACCACACGGACGGGACGGGGCAGCGCCTACTGCGCATCCTGACTCCGCTCGTGACTTTCGGAAGCGTCGTCGCCTCGGTGATCGGAGTTCTCCCGCTGCCGGGTGCCGCTCAGTTGATCGGCGGTGCCTGACATGACCGTTGAGATCACGGACGCGGGCTTCACCTATCACGGGGAGGACACTGCCGCACTGAGCGGCATCAACCTCGACATCACCGGTGGAACCATAACCGCGGTGCTCGGACCACTCGGATCGGGAACGTCGACTCTGTGTCGCATGCTGTCCGGACAGCTCGCTTCCCGCGGCACCACGACCGGCACCATCGACCGAGGCGGCCGGGTGGCCCTGCTCGGAGATGATCCGGAAGCGCAGCTGAGCGGAATGACCAGCCACGTCGGCGATGAGACGCAGCTGGCCTGTCGACTGCACGGATCCGACCCGGCCGAAGCCCGCAGCCGAGCTCGGAACCTGCTCGAACAACTCGGCATCGACGAACTGTGGAGCCGCCGGTTGGACACGCTCTCCGGCGGGCAGAGGCAGCTGGTCGCGCTGGCACGGATTCTTGCGTCCGGGCCCGACCTTCTCGTTCTCGACCAACCCGCACAATCCCTGGATCCGCAGATGCGAATGCGTCTGGCGACAGTGCTGCAGGAATTCTGCGACCGGGGAGGATCAGTGCTCATCACCGGACATCAGGGCGACGAACTGACTCGGATCTGCCACGAGGTCCACTTCCTCGACGCCGGACGGCTGCAGACGGCGACCGCACCGACCCGAACCGGTGGTGTCTGGGACAGCCTCGCCGACGACGCCGCGACCCACTCGAAGACAGTGAGCAGCCAGTCAGATGCCTTGCTCACTGTTCGCGACCTCACCGTGGACCGGGGACGCAGACGCATCCTCGACGGCTTCGACCTCGATCTGCGGCCCGGCGAACTCACCACCGTCACCGGAGCCAACGGGGTCGGAAAATCCACGCTCCTGCGCGCCCTCCTCGGTCTGCTCGGCCGGTCCGCGACCGTGACGGGCACGATCACGGTCAGCCGCCTCGGCGAGATGACCAGGATGGACACGCTGCCCACCCACGCCCGCAGCGCCTACCTCGGGTGGGTGGGGCAGGACCCGGGACAGCAGCTCTCCGCCGCCACAGTGGCACGCGAACTGCTGCACGCCGCGCCACTTCCGCCACATCGGCGAAGAGACCGCTCTCAAGTGCGCGACCAACGCCGGTCAGACGTGGACACCGTCCTCGCCGAGGCGGATCTGACCGAGGTCGCCGACGAACACCCCTTCGACCTCGACGTGCCCCGACGCAAAGACGTCGTCATCGCCTCGGCACTGATGACCGAAGCGTCGGTGCTGCTGCTCGACGAACCGACGATCGGACGCGACCTGGCCGCGATGACTCGGCTGAATGCGATCATCGAGCGATTCCTCAGCGGAGGCGGTGCCGTCCTGGCGACCACACACGACCAACGGTGGGCGCACGAGTCCGCGCACCACCGACTGCGTCTGGTCGGCGGGCGGGCCCAGCGAAGATGAGCAGGGGAGTGCCGAGCAGCGAAGCGACGGTACTTCGAGGCGATTGCATGGTGCAATGTGACTGTGAGGACCGTCGTCTGAAAGGAACGCAATGCGCGGACCGATAGTGCTGTTCGCCGCCTGGGCCCTCCACGATGCTGAGGAGACACTGACCTTCCCCGCGTCGGCCGACTATGTGGCCGACCTCACCGGAATCGACGCTTTGCGGATGACGACGAAGCAGAGCGTGGCCGCGATCGGCCTGGTCGGGGCTGCGCTCGCCGCTGCCGGAATCCGCGGGGTGCGAACGCGAGGTGACTCCCGGTTCTATCGGTCCTCTGTCGCCGGTCTCGAAGCCCACGTGTTCACTCATCTGCTCTCGGCAGCGGTGGCGCGCCGATACACCTCAGGGGTGCTCACGGCAGTGCCGATCATGTGGCCGGGCGCCGCGTACGCGCGACGAGAACTCGCTGCGCTCGGCAAGCCGCTGACCGCCGCCGACTGGCGTTATGGGGCACCGACCATGGGCGCGGTGGCGTTGGCTGCTCACGTCCTCGTCCGCATCGACTGGTTGTCCCTGCTCAGAAGTCGAAGGAATCGTCTCCGGCGGTCGCAGGGCTGCGCAGCCTCTGCAGATGCAGATGCCTGATCAGGCGGACGTCGGTCGGCACTGAATCTCGTGTCAGGGGCTGCATCTACCGTGAGGACATGGATCAGAACTCGCACCCAATCGATTCCTACAGCATCGAGGAGCTCGACCATCAGCCGCCGATGCCATGGGATCATCTGCTCGCCGCCATCCGTCGGTCCCCTCAGCTCTCCGCGGTCGAGGCGGCCCGCATCGCGCAACACCAGCCCGACGTCACGACCGATGTTCTCAATCCTCTGCCGGCACCTGGCCCACCCACGTGGGACGGACTGCACAGAGTCATCAACACGCTGCACCGGAAGAATCTGCTGCCGGACGATCTTCCGCAGACACGCAGCGCCTCCGTCATACTCACTCATCTCCTCACCGAACTCGCCCTTGCCATCTCCGGCCACCGCGGGCCACGGCCAGACCTCCAAGCGGCATTCGCGGAGACACGGACCGAGGCCGCCCAGGTGCGCTTCGAAATCGAATGCATCACCTGGCTCATCGCCGGAAGACTCGGGGTGAGGGCCGCCGCCTCGGGCTCACTCAAGGGGTACCTCAAACACGGCGAGCTCATTCCCGAGTTCTCCCGGGACCGAGTGCTGCAGACGGTCGACACGATCGAAGCCCTCTTCGGCGGTGCGCTCGCCTTCGGAGCCGCAATCCGAGAAGAGACCCCCAGCCTGTTCGAACTCGATGTGCAACTGGCTGTCTGAACCCTGACAAATCGTCCTCAACCCTGGTGCGCAGACACCCACCGGAGAAGAATGGCCACCATGTCCACCTCACCGCGGCGTTGGAGCATTGCCACCGTCTACCCTGATATGTGGGTCGATCCCGACGACGATCCCCGCAACACCGACGGGTACAGTCCCGACGGAGAACTCGCCACACTGCTGAGCTATCTCCACGACTACCGGCTGACACTGGATATGAAATGTCAGGGCCTCACTCCTGAACAGATGGTGAGGCTCTCTGTCCCACCGTCGACGATGTCACTGCTCGGGCTGGTCCGACACATGACCGACGTGGAGAGAGACTGGCGGAACTGGATCACGGACGGCAAACCCGAACCTCCGATCTACGGGAGCTTGGACGCCGCATTCGACCTCAGTGAAATTCCGCCCGACCCCGACGACGCCGTCCTGGTCGACGCCTTCGACCGGCTCGAACAGGAACAGGCCGCCACCGACGCCGAAGTCAGCCGACACGACGACCTCGACACACACGTCGGCCGTGAAGACATTGCGGTGCGTGAGTTCCTCGTCCACCGCATCGAAGAATATGCCCGCCACTGTGGGCACGCTGATCTGCTGCGCGAATGCATCGACGGCAGAACCGGACAATAGGGAGTCAGACAATGAGCCGCACAGTCCAGATCACCGTCGACTGCCACGATCCCGAGAAGCTCGCCCGATTCTGGGCCGAGGCGCTCGGCTACATCATCCCCGGCCCTCCAGGGGTACGACTCGGAGAAGATGAGGATCCATTCGCCGCTTGGAAGAAGTTCATCGCTGACCTCGGAATCGAAATCGGTCCCGAAAACATGCGCGCTGCGATCGATGACCCGGACCGAGTCGGTCCCCGTATCTTCTTCCAGACCGTGCCCGAGCCCAAAACAGTGAAGAACCGCCTGCACCTCGACGTTCGGACTGCGCCCGGACTCGACGGCGATGAACGGATGGACGCGCTCGAGGCCGAATGCCATCGGCTGTCGGAACTCGGAGGGACCCGGCTTCGCCGAATCGACCCGGACCCGCCCCTGGAACACGGATTCATCGTCATGGCCGACCCCGAAGACAACGAATTCTGTCTCGACTGACCACCGGTTGTGGACGTCTGACCAGATGAGATTGTTCTCAGAAACCTCTGGTGTGAGCCGTTCGCTTGCTAGCGTGGCAGCCATGAAGACGAATCGCATGGCAATGAGTACAGTGGCAGGACTTGCGGCACTCACGCTCGGCCTGGCCGGATGCGGCGGAAGTGATTCCGAAAGCGGATCCGACGAAGCTCAGAACTCACCCGCGGCAAGCGAATCGGCCCCGGCCGGCTCTGCCGAAGACGACGACCAGAGCGCGGCCACCGACGACGACACAGACGATCAGGACGACCAAGACGACGAGAAGAAGACCGCGGCTCAGGACTCGTCCGGTCAGGGCCTCAGTGCCGATGCCGACCTCGCCGAGGATTCGCCGGCGATCAGTGCCGAAGACGCAATCAAGAAGGCGAAGGAGAAGGTCGGAGGCGGAACCGTTCACAGCATCGAACTCGACTGGGACGACAAGGACGAGGCTTGGCAGTACGACGTGTCCGTCCTCGACGGCAAGACCGACCACGATGTCGACATCGATGCCGAAACCGGCAAGGTCGTCAGCGAGGACACAGACGACGCCGACGACAAAGAGCAGGCCATCGACCTCAATGATCCGATGACCTTCGACGACGCTCTCAAGCGTGCGCAGAAGAAGTCCGACGGAAAGCTCGTGAGCTGGAAGCTCGAATTCGACGATGACAAGCAGGTATACCAGTTCGACTTCGAGAAGGGCGGCGAAGACACGGAGGTCACCGTCGACACCGAATCCAAGCGAGTCAGCGTCGATGACTGACTCCGGCCGCCTCACGGTCATCGCCGGACCCATGTTCTCCGGAAAATCCGAAGAGCTGATGCGCAGGGTCCGGCGAGCCACGATCGCCGGAGTCGATGTCCTCGTCGTGTCCCACTCTCTTGACACCCGTTCGGACATCTCGACGATCACGTCGCACACCGGGGTGAATATCCCTGCAGTGCCGCTCGGTGACGTCGCGTCTCTCGCCGAGGCGGCCAGGCAGAAGGACTATGACCTCATCGCCATCGATGAGGCCCAGTTCTTCGGTCAGGACCTCGTCCCCGCAGTCGACGAACTCCTCCGACAGGGAATCGACGTCATCGTCGAAGGACTGTGTGTGACCTTCGACGGGCAGCCGTTCGAGCCGCTGCCGAGCTTCATGGCCGTGGCCGAAGACGTCCTCAGACTCACTGCTGTGTGCACCGTCTGCGGGAAAGACGCTGTGTTCCACCAACGACTGGAGCAGACGGGGAGCCCGATCGGCTCAGATTCGGCGACTGGCACTCAGAACCCTGCCGCGACTCTGGCCGCGACCACGATCGACGCCAGTCATATCGGTGGGCTGGATACCTATGTCGCGCGCTGTCGGCAGCACTTCACCGGAGCCGGCCAAGAGGCCTAGTCGTCGATGCTGTCCCAGACCTCACGCCAGATCCGCGCGAGATCCGGTATCTGATAGTGGGCGTTCAGCCCGCTCGGCTGCGGCACCACATGCAGCGCCACATCGGCCGGCCACCCCTCGATCAGCGACGTATCCTGACGCCCGAGCTGAGCTTTCGGCAGCCGGTACCCGGTGCGGAACGCGGTGATCCCGGCGATCGCCACCGCAGAGGGCCGGATAGCGGCAAGACGGTCGATGAGGTGAGCCGCACCCTCACGCAGCTCCTGCCGGGAGAGTTCGTCGGCACGCACAGTGGCGCGACCGATGAGGTTGGTCAAGCCGATTCCACGGCTGAGGAGCTGCTGCTCATCCGCGGGATCGAGTCCACACGACGCATCGACCTGGTGATCGGTGAGACCCGCCTGATGCAGAGACGGCCAGAAACGATTGCCGGGACGCGCGAACGGGGCATTCACCGCAGCCGTCCACAGGCCGGGATTGATGCCGACGATGAGCATCTTCAGTCCGGAGGAATCGGCCGGAAGGATATCGTCGATCGCATTCGGATCGTCCGTCGCGAACGCCGCCAGGTCGTCCTTGGTCGGTTTGCGGCCGCCCAGAGGCGATGGCCGACGATTGCTGACGAATTTGTCCTCACTCACACCTTGCACACTACCGTCGTACCATGAGCCACGATCATGTCACCCCACAGGCCGGAGAATCTGCCGCCTTCCATTTCGATGAACGGTGGATCGTCGACGCCGGAATCGAGTCGGTATGGGCGGTTCTCGAACGGGTGGATCAGTGGCCGGAATGGTGGACGGGACTGACCGCTGCCGAACGGGTCGGGGTCGGACATGACGATGCAGCCGATATCTCCGTGACTCCCGGCAGCCGAGCCAGACTACTCGTCCGCGCTCCGATCGGGTGGTCGCTGCGCTTCACCATCGAGGTCGACGAGGTCGAAGCACCCAATCTCATCCGGTTCCGATCAGTGGGCGATCTGCGCGGCGAAGGCCGGTGGACTCTGAATGCCTTCGAGGGTGTGACGGTCATCGATGCGATGTGGTGTGTGACGACGAACAGGACCCTGATCAGGGCGATGCGACCGCTGTCGGGACTCATGCACGGTGCGGTGATGGCAGCCGGCGAACGCGGACTGCATCGGCGGCTGTCGGGACTGGGCCGTCACTGATCCGAACCCCCTCAGGTCACGCGAAACTCGAAAGAGACGCCGCCGGTGACGTTATTGTCGAGTTTCGCGTGACCTGAGCTCGTTTCGCGTTGCCGGAGGCTTCAATCCTGCCCCGCCCACGCATCGATGCCGCCGGCAAGGGAACGCAGTCGGACTCCGGCCGGCACCGAACCGGACAGGATCTCGATGGCTTCGGCCGATCGAGCCCCGGACCTGCAGTGGATGACGATATCGACAGGAGACCTCGACCGGCCGGCGCCACCGAGCACCGACTCAAGCGCCTCCCACCCGCTGTCTCGAATGTCGCCGAGGGGCAGATGCATCGAACCGGGGATGGAGGCGAGTTCGCGTTCCCAGTCCTCTCGCACGTCTACGACGACCACATCGTCTTCCCGGGCCCGAAACTCTGCGATGTCGATTTCGTCCACCGTGGGACCGGGGGCCGTGCCGATGGCCGGAACGGCTGCGCAGGCGGCGGCTGCCTCGGTGAGATCGGTGACCGCGGGACGGTCGGGATCGGGGGAGAACCGCAGAGTCGAATACTCCCCGGTCAGCGCCTCATAGCGCAGGAGTCGACCGATGAATGGAGAACCGACTCCGCAGATGAGTTTGATCGCCTCGGTCGCCATCGCCGAGCCCACGGTTCCGCACAGCACCCCGAGGACTCCGCCCTCGGCACAGTTGGGTACCGAATCGGGTTCCGGGATATCCGGGAACAGGTCGCGCAGCATCGGTCCGTGGCCGGGAACGAACGTGCTCACCTGTCCGGCGAAGCGGAAGATCGTGCCCCACACCAAGGGGGTGCCGATGAGTTCGGCAGCATCATTGGACAGGTACCGGGTGGCGAAGTTGTCGGCACCGTCGAGGACGAGATCGTGGCCAGCGAAGAGATCGAGCGCATTCTCCGGGGTCAGCCGACCCTCGATCGTGCGCACCACGATGTTCGGATCGAGCCGGTGCACGGCTTCGGCGGCCGAGGCGACCTTCGATCGGCCCACGTCGGCATCCCGGTGGATGACCTGACGCTGCAGATTCGACGACTCCACCACGTCATCGTCGATGATCGTGATCGAGCCGACCCCGGCGGCCGCGAGATAGTTGATCACGGGCGAACCGAGTCCACCGGCTCCGATGACCAGCACCGAGGCGGCCCGGAGGCGCCGCTGTCCCTCGAATCCGAATCCCGGCAGGCTCAGGTGTCGGGAGTAGCGTTCCAACTCCGCCCGGGACAGGGACTCCACGGGGTCGACGAGAGGCGGCAGCGATAGATGAGTGGCGGCAGCGGCGCTCACTGTGCTGTGACCATTCCGGCGAATGGCGATGATGCCACTGCCAACGGCCGCTTGGGGATCCTCCCGGCTCCGGCAGCCAGTTGCCCGGCCTCGACGGCCAAGGCCATCGCCCGGGCCATGGCGTGAGCGTCGTGGGCGCGGGTGACGGCCGAGGCCAGAAGCACAGCGGTGCATCCGAGCTCCATCGCCAGAGCCGCGTCCGAGGCGGTGCCGACACCGGCGTCGAGGATCACGGGCACCTGCGCACGGGAGACGATGGTTTCGATGTTGTGGGGATTGAGGATGCCCAGTCCGCTGCCGATCGGTGCACCGGCCGGCATCACCACCGCCACCCCGGCATCCTCCAGGCGTTTCGCCAGAGCCGGATCGTCGTTCGTGTAGGCGAAGACCGTGAATCCGTCGAGGACGAGTTCCTCGGCCGCGGAGAAGAGTTCGATGGGGTCGGGCAGCAGCGTGTCCTCATCGGCGATGACCTCGAGTTTCACCCAGTTCGTCTCCAGGGCTTCCCTGGCCAGGCGGGCAGTGAGCACGGCATCCCGGGCGGTGTAGCAGCCGGCGGTGTTCGGCAGCACTCGGATTCCCAAACGCTGGAGCATGGTGAAGACCGAGTCTCTCGACTCGGCGTCGAAGCGGCGCATCGCCACCGTGGTCAGTTCGGTCCCCGAAGCCACCAGGGCGTCTTCGAGGATGCTCAGGGAGCTCGCCCCTCCCGTGCCCATCACGAGACGAGACGACATCTCCACATCATCGATCGTCCAGCTCATATCAGCCTCCCTGCACTGCGGTGACGATGTCGACGGTGTGCCCGTCGGCCAAGGCGAATCCGGACCAGGCACCGCGACGGATGACCTCACCGTCGACGGCCAGGGCGATGCCCAGACGTCCGCCGTCGGCCGGTGTCCCGTCAGTCTGCAGCTCCCGTCCGGTGACGTCGGCGATGAGGTCGAGCGCCGAGGTGGCACCGGGGAGCTCATGATGCTCGCCGTTGAGGACGATGGTCGGTGGGTGTTCGCGGTCGGTCATGACATGCTCCTCGTCGAGTAGGCAGTTGCGTGGTTCGGGCCGGCAGTGGTTTCGGTGGTGAAGCGATGTGGGGACACGGACTCGAGCGACCCGTCAGGAGGCCAGTCGGACACGGTTCCCAGGGCGAGTTCGGCGCCGAGTCTGCCGCCGAACGGGGCCAAGAGGATGCCGTGGCGGAAATACCCGGTGCTCACGATGCAGCCGGGATCGATGCGCCCGATCATCGGCAGGTCATCGGGGGACCCGGGGCGGGCTCGGGTGGTGATATCGGTGATCTCCGCGTCGAGAATGCCTGGGACCAGTCGCTGCCCGTCGGCGAGCAGTCGGTGGATCGCCCCGGCGGGGGTGCCGGAGCGACCATCTTCACGGGAACTGGCACCGAGCACGATCTCGCCGTCGGGGCGAGGAACCAGATAGACGGAGCGGCCGTTGACCAGCCCGCGAATGGTGCGGCTCAGCAGAGGAGTCACCTCGGCGGGGGCTCGCAGTCGCAGAACATCACCCCAGACCTCCCGGATCGGCAGCTGCGGGGCACCATGGATCGTGTTGTTGGTGCTGCCGGCGCAGAGGATCACCTGATCGGCTTCCAACCGACGACCATCGCTCAGTGCGACGCCCACGGTCGCATCACCGTCCCTCAGCAGCTCGACTGCCCGTTGCCGAATGAGGTGCGACACTGAGTCAGCGGTCAGGGCAGACATCAGAGCCGCGGAGACCCGACGCGGGTCGATCGACCGATCGCCGGGAATGTGCACGGCTCCGGCCACTGCGGGCGACAAAGAGGGCTCGACCCGGCGGGCAGCGCTGCCGGTGATGAGCTCGGTGGCGAAACCGGACCGCGACTGAGCTTCGCGCAGCTCTCGCAGTGCCTGCAGATCGGCACTGTCTCCGGCGCACACGAGAGTTCCGGCATCCGTGAAGCCGAGGTCGACCGCGGCAGCGCTCGCCACCTCGGCAGCGAACTCCGGGTACATCTGCGCCGAGGCCTGCATCAACGGGTACAGGGGAGTCTGCCCCCACACCACCTCGGCGGCGGGAGCGATCATCCCCGCGGCGGCATGGCTCGCCCCCAACGCGGGGAC
The DNA here is from genome assembly GCF_004745485.1 of Brevibacterium sp. S22. Classification (GTDB taxonomy): domain Bacteria; phylum Actinomycetota; class Actinomycetes; order Actinomycetales; family Brevibacteriaceae; genus Brevibacterium. The sequence goes on along the minus strand of NZ_RHFG01000001.1, from coordinate 179,651 downwards.
AGGATCGATGATGGTGACTTCGGCACCGAGGCGGCGCAGGTACCAGGCCGTGGACAGGCCGATGATTCCGGCGCCGACGACAATGACTCTCACAACTTCTCCCTCCGGCGGCATGATCCGCATCAGGTCTGACGGTCGGCTCCTACGCCCTCTCAGCCTCGTTGGGAGGCTCCCGCGAACTCCTCTACTCTATGACCATGACCACACAGATGCCACCGCGCACCGCAGCACGGCAGACGAAGAGAGCCTGGAGGCAGGCCCGTTTGGCCGAAGCGTCGCTCTACCTGTGCACCGATGCCAGGACCTCTCAGGGCGACCTCGCCGAGTTCCTCGACGCCGCCTACCGCGGGGGCGTCGACATCATCCAGCTGAGGGACAAGAGCCTCGAGGCCCGCGCGGAGATCGCAGCCTTGGAGGTCCTCCGGGATGTCGCCGCTCGCCACGGCAAGCTCTTCTCCGTCAACGACCGCGCCGACGTCGCACTGCTCACCGACGCTGATGTCTTCCACGTCGGTCAAGGCGACCTCACCAGCTCTCAGGCCAGGGCCGTACTCGGCCCCGATGTCATCCTCGGCCGCTCCACCCATTCCCTCGAACAGGCGCTCGCCGCCGAAGCGGACCCGGAGACCGACTATTTCTGTGTCGGACCCGTCTGGGAGACCCCGACGAAGCCCGGTCGCGCAGCCGTGGGAACGGCGCTGCTCACCGCCACCGCCGCCGAGGCGGACAAACCGTGGTTCGCCATCGGCGGGATCGCGGCGGGGGAGAGGCTGGACGCGGTCCGACAGGCGGGTGCGAACCGTGCCGTAGTCGTTCGTGCGATAACCTCGGCTGAGGATCCCGCGGCGGCCGCTCGGGAGCTCAAGGAGGAGTTGGAATGACCCAAGCAGCTGACAGCGCAGCCCAGGGAACCGGTGCAGGCGCGGATCTGTCGATTCTCATCGCCGGGGCAGGTGCCACCGGCGGAGCCTTCGGCACCTATCTGCAGGAGGCCGGACGTGATGTCACATTCCTGCTCCGGCAGGCTCGAGCGGCGACGGTCCGCGCAGAAGGAATGCGCTTCACCGCTCCCGATGCCGATCGGACGAATCAGGTCGATGTCATCACCGCTGAGGAGCTCGAAGCCGCACCACGGATCTTCGACCTCGTCATCATCGCGGTCAAAGCCGGCGGCCTCGACTCGGTCATCGATGACATCGGACCGGCTGTCGGAGAGCAGACGACGATCATCCCGTTCCTCAACGGCATGGCTCAGATCGAGAAGCTGCAGAACAGATACCCCGGACAGGTGCTCGGCGGATTCGTCAAGATCGTCGGCACCATCAGAGACGGAGCCGTCGTTCAGCTCACCGACCTGGCCGTGATGACCATCGGCGACCTCCACGGTGCCCAGGTGCCCGCGCGGATCTCCGACGCTCTCGACGTGCCGGGGTTCAAGCTCCAGACCGTCGCTGGAATCATCGACGGGCTGTGGGAGAAGTGGACCTTCATCGCCGCGGCCGGTGTCGTCACCTGCCTGTTCCGTGCTCCGGTCGGGGCGATCATGGAAGCCGGCGGCCGGTCGCATGTGCATGCCATCGTCGACGAGCTCGAAGCCGTGGCGGCAACGGCCGGACACCCGGTCTCGGAGGCCTCACACGCCATGACGCTGAAGATGCTCACCGAGGACGGTTCGGCCTTCACCTCATCCCTCTACCGGGATGTGACGGCTGGGCTGCCGAGCGAAACGGAGCACATCCTCGGCGACATGGCGCTCAAGGCTGCGGAGCTGGGAGTGCCGACTCCTCTGCTCGACCTCACACTTGTGCAGCTGCGGGCAGGGGAAGCCCAGAAGCGGTCCTGACTTCAGCCGTGCCCGTGCGCAGCATCGCCAGATATGGCTCCTGCGGCTGAGTGTGTTCGGTGTCGGTCGAACCGTGGGCTGCGGTGAATGTGACCATGGGGACGCGGTCGACATCATCGAGGACGAGCAGCGTCTCGTAACCGCCGGGGCCCACAGAATGTGAGCTGCCTGAGGGCAGGTCGAAGACGAGCCGCTCCAGCGGACTGTCGGGTTCGGGCGGCCGATTCATCTCCTGAGCCGCGACATCGGCGAACTGCTCGGCAGTGATGAGGTAGGCCTTGGCCGGTGTCGGTCCGGGGACGGAATGGTCGTAGAAGGCCATGCCACCGCCCCAGACTTTCGACTCTCCGGCAAAGTAGATCGTCCCGGGCAGCTCGATCCCGGCCTCTGCCTGGGGGAGGGTGCTGTCTCTGGCACCCGGATAGGTCACCTTCGCACCGGGTGGTCGCCCGCCCTGCAGATAGCAGGCGAGCCGATCGCGGGCCATGTTCGATCCGTAGCTGACGTACCACACATGTGTTTGAGACATCCTCTCCATCATGACATCTCGGCCTCGGAGATTGTCGAATCGACTCCTGCTGCGGGTGCGGCGCCTGCTGCGTGTGCGGCGGCGCCGGCGCATGCTCTGCAAGCGTCGGGCGAGTTCGACGCTGCCGGTGATGGCCAGGGCGATTCCGATGCCGACGGCGACCCCGAGCAGCGGCCGGTCCTCGAAGAGCGTGCCCCCGATGAGTCCGATTCCCGTCGAATAGAGCGCCCAGGCCAGACTTCCGACTCCGTCCCAGAGCAGGAAGCTTCGGATCGGGAACCCGAGCAGGCCGGAGCCGATGGTCGCCAGACTGCGGCCTCCGGGAACGAACCGACCGGCGATGAGCACAGTCCCGCCTCGGCGAGAGAAAGCCGTGTGGGCGGAGCCGAGGAGCTTCTCAATTCGGGACCACCGTCGCCACCGTCCGACCCCGGTCGCAGCGAAACGGCCGACAAGATGAGCCGCCAGATCGCCGAGGAGAGCTCCGGACGCAGCGGCGAGGACGAGCCCTGCTGGGTGCGGCTGCCCCGTCGCGGCGAAGGTCGCAGCGGTGATGAGCAGAGTCTCCGAGGGCACAATCGGCACGAGCGAGTCCAGAGCCGCGGCCAGGGCGATGAGCAGGTACACCCACGGAGAGGTGAGAGAGGCAGTGAGCAGCTCGAGTGCGAGATCCATACTTATCCACGCTAGGTACCGGGCGGGAAGGTCGGTACGCGGTCGGGCACACAGTCGGTGCAGTCGACCGGCAAGTGCCGTTGCGGAAAACCGGAATCCGAGACTGCGGTCGAACCCCCTGTGAGTCGGCGATCGGCGTTGCTACGATCGATTCATGCCCTGGCCGAGCGCGCTGTCCACCCGCCTTCCTCCCGAAGTACGGATGTTCGCCGCGCGGTGGACGCGGTCCGTCCTCGCTGTCGTGTGGGGTGGTCTGCTGTGCCTGCCGCTTGTCATCACCTCCGTTCTCCCGCCCACCTCACGCGTGGCCACGAGAGTCCGGGGCTGGGAACTCGCCCGGCACTCCCGCGGATTCGGACTCGTCCTCGCATCTGCACCGATGAAACGGCGATTCCTGCTCGGCAACGGCCTCGTCGCAGGTCTCGCCATCATCCCCACGGCGAACCTCCTCGGCGGATTCTTCGTCGTCACTCTCGGTTCGCTCTTCCAGGGATTCTTCATCGGGGGAGCCGTCAACATCGGGTTCGACATGTGGTCGATCTCCCAGCCGACGCTGTTCGTCGGTGTCCTCTACGGGGCGGCGAACCTCATCGGAACCGTCGCTCTGGCCGAGGCGGCCAGCTGGGCGCACAGCCGCATCGACGCGCATTTCGTCGAGGTGGAGCGCCCCTTCGCCGTCTACACCCGCATCAGCGAACTGCTGACGACCCGCCGTGGAGTCGTGCTCGCCATCGACGAGGAACGACGCCGGATCGAACGCGACCTGCACGACGGCGTGCAGCAGAACGTCGTGTCCCTGTCTATGCTCATCGCGCGTGCCAGGCGGGCCTCGGATCCGGTGAAGACCGAATCCCTGCTCGACGATGCGCTGATCCAGTCCCAGGACCTCATCGACGAGATGCGGGAAGTCGCTTGGCGGGTCTATCCCACAGCGCTGGATGAGCATGGGCTTCGCCCCGTGCTCGAGCGGATCGCCGGGCGCAGCCCCGTACCGCTGACCCTCCAGACCGTGCCGGAAGGCAGATTTCCGGCAGCAGTGGAATCTGCGACCTATTTCGTCGTTCGCGAGGCCGTGACGAACGTCGTCAAACACGCCGAGGCGACCGCGATCACGGTGAGCATCGTCGCCGAGGCGCAGACGGCGCTGACCGTGACCATCTCCGATGACGGCCGCGGCGGAGCCGATCCGCGCGGGGGAGGACTCCAAGGGCTTGCGCGACGGGTCGGTGCCCTCGACGGGAGTCTCAATGTCGACTCCGCAGAGGGCACGGGCACGACGGTGAGCGCTTGGATCCCGCTCGGTGCCGAAGCACAGATGGGCAGCACGAAGAGTGAGAAGAGCTAGAGGTGACCATGACAGAGATACAGACGGAGAATCAGATGCGCGTCGTTCTCGCCGATGATGCGGTGCTGCTGCGTGAAGGCGTCCGCAGTCTGCTCGAAGACGAAGGGATCAGCGTCGTCGCGTCCGTCGGAGACGGAGGCGAGCTGCTGCGGGCGGTCGCCGAGCTGCGACCGACCTTGGCGATCGTCGACGTGCGGATGCCGCCGACCCACACCACCGAAGGGCTGGAGGCGGCATTGGCGATCAAACGGCGTTTTCCGGACATCGGCGTGCTCGTGCTCAGCCAATACGTGCTGCGTGAATATGCGACAGAACTGCTGAGCACCGAGTCGGTGGGCGTCGGCTACCTGCTGAAGAACCGAGTGACCGACATCGACCGGTTCCTCGAATCGGTCCATCGGATTGCCGAGGGCGGAACGGTCATCGACCCCGACGTCGTCCGTCAGCTGCTCACCACCTCGGAGAGGCAGAACACGCTGTCGACCCTGACCCCGCGGGAAAGCGAAGTGCTCGAAGCGATGGCCGAGGGACTGTCGAACCGGGGCATCGGCGAGCGACTCTTCGTCTCGGTCAGCTCCGTCGAGAAGGCCATCAGCGCGATCTTCGACAAACTCGGCCTCCAAGCGGGGGAGACGACGAGCCGCCGCGTCGAGGCAGTGCTCGCCTACCTCAACCGGGAGTGAAAGAATCGGACCGAGAAGCGCCACCTGGGCCGAGAATGAGGAGAGAAATGAAACGCCGACTGCCTGATCTCAAAGAGCTCGCTCCATTGCTCCAGTTCGACCTGCCCCGCCTCGACCGAGTCGCCGCGAGGTTGGAGTCGGCCGCAGACATCTGGGACCTCCGCCGCATCGCCAAGCGCGTGACGCCGACGGCTCCGTTCGACTATGTCGACGGTGCCGCTCTGGATGAGCGGACATTGGCGAAGAACCGTGACGCGCTGGGCAACGTCGAGCTGCTTCCCCGAATCCTCCATGGAGTCGACGCCCCGGACACGTCGACGACGATCGCCGGCACCCGAACCGCACTGCCCTTCGGCATCGCCCCGACCGGATACACACGCATGATGCACTCCGAAGGCGAAGTCGCCGGAGTGCGTGCGGCGTCGAAGGCCGGAATCCCGTTCTCACTGTCGACGATGGGCACGACCTCTGTCGAAGACGTTGCGCAGGCGGCACCGGATTCCACCCGGTGGTTCCAGCTCTACCTGTGGAAGGACCGGCAACGCAGCCTTGACCTGATCCAGCGGGCCGCCGCCAGCGGATATGAGACCCTTTTGGTCACCGTCGACACCCCGATCACCGGTCAGCGTCTGCGTGATCACCGCAACGGTCTGACGATCCCACCCCGACTGACGCTGGGGACCATCCTCGACGCCTCCTATCGCCCCGGCTGGTGGTTCAACTTCCTCACCACCGAACCGCCGAAGTACGCATCACTGTCGAACACCTCCCAGTCCCTGGCGGAGATGACAGCGACGATGTTCGATCCGACTCTCGACCTCGATGACCTGCGTTGGATCCGCGAACAGTGGACCGGGCGACTGTTCGTCAAGGGCATTCTCACTGCCGAGGATGCCCAGCGCGCGCAATCCGTCGGAGCCGATGGACTCGTCGTCTCCAACCACGGCGGCCGTCAGCTGGATCGGGCTCCGGACCCGCTGACGTCACTGGCCGAAGTCCGAGCGGAGGTCGGACCGGAGATGGAGCTGATCTTCGACTCCGGGATCATGTCCGGCACCGATGTCGTCGCCGCACTGTGCGCCGGGGCGGACTTCGTGCTCATCGGCCGGGCGTATCTGTACGGCCTCATGGCCGGAGGTCAGCGAGGCGTCGAGAGGGCGATCGCCCTCATCCAGCAGGAGATCCTCACCGCCATGGGTCTCATGGGCGTCCGCAGCATCTCCGACCTCGGTCCCGAACTCGTCCGGGGCCTGCCTCATGCACCGGCCTCGGACCGGAAGCTGTCGGCCGACTCCCTGTGAGTCTCCGTCAGGCCTGCAGCAGACGTGTGAGCAGTCGGAACTGATGGACCGAGATCTCCGCCGGATCGACGGCCGCGCTGTCGTCCTCCGTCAGTGACAGAGCCCTTTCATCGAAAGTGCGCAGCAGTGAGAACACCGTCAGTGTCTGGAGTTCGAGCGGACAATCAACATCGATCGCCTCGGCCTTACGCCCGACGATGAGTACGGCGCGCACCCACTCTTCGACATGGCCGGCGAGCTCCCGGACCGCGGGACTGTCCGCATTCGCATAGACGATGTGCCACAGACGCGTGAGATCGGGGCTCTCCGGCCATGTTCGCGCGATGTTGCCCCAGACCGAGCGTGCTCGGTCCCAGAACCCGTCTGAGAAAGTCTCCGGAGCAGGCGGTGTCCAGAACCGGCGGGCGGATGCAGCGAGATCGGCGACGACGAGGGCGAAGAGGTCGTCCTTCGAATCGACGACATGGTAGAAGGAGCTCTTGCTCATCCCGCAGGTGGAGATGATGCGATTGAGCGACGCCTCCTCGAACGTTCGCGAAGCGAATTCTCGCGCGGCGGCGTCAATGAGCGCGGCGCGCTTCTCGGGGCGCATACGCGCCAATGCAGTCTCGGACACGTCGTCAGTGTAGCAATCGCCATCCAGTCTATGGACCATCCGGTCCAGTCGGTGATATCGTGTGTGGACCACCCGGTCCACATTGAGGGTGGCACATTGAACTGGATCGACGAAGGAGCTCATACATGATCACCAGCGTCACGGTCGACGACCAGCTGAAAGACGTGAGTCCAGAAGAGCCGCGCATCCTCATCGTCGGAGCCGGAATCGCCGGAATCACCCTGGCTCAGCTGCTCAGGGGCCGCGGGATGCACCCGGTCCTCATCGACCGCTCGGCCGATTCCGGCCGCATGATCGGCGACAACCGCGCCGGATACATGCTCGCCCTCATGCCGATGGTCGATCCCATCATCGACGAACTCGACTGCCGGGAGGCTTACCTCGAATCCAGCGTCGGCATCGACCGCTATATCGCCCGTGCGCATACCGGCAGAGTCCTCAGGCAGGACCGCCTCGGTGACCTGCTGGCCGACTACGGCGACTACCGCGGAATCTCCCGCGCAGCACTGCTCGACGTGCTCACCGTCAGCGACTGCTCGATCGCGTTCGGCACTACAGTGACAGAACTGTCCGAAGCCGGAGCCACTGTGACTCTGGCCCAAGGAGGCCATGGGGGCCAAGATGCAGAGCACGATTTCGATGTCGTCGTCATCGCTGACGGAATGAACTCCCGCACCCGCGGACTCGTAAACGGCAAGACTGCGTTGACCGACCCCGGAAAGAACGCCAAGCCCGCCGCGACAGGCGCCGACGGGCCGTCGCCCGTGTCGGCAGTGGACACGACCTGGGGCGGATGGGTCTGCTGGGCCGAAGCCGATGACGATCAGAGTGCCGTCGATGAGATCTGGGGCGACGGATTCTTCCTCGGAATGTATCCGGTCAAGGACGGAATCGGCGTCTTCCTCGGCTGTCCCGACTCCCGGCAGCCGCTCGGCCCGCGACGATTCGCCGCCGAGGTCCGCAACCGTCTCACGGTGCTGACGCCGCGGATCGACGCCTGTCTCACTGCGGTCGAGGAGGCGGAATCACCCTTCTTCTGGCCGCTGCGGGATTCACGGGCACACCGGTGGTGCCACGGGCGGACCGTTCTGCTCGGTGATGCGGCGGCCGGGTTCCTCCCCACGGCCGGAATCGGTGCCGGCATGGCGATGGAATCGGCCGGAGTGCTCGCCGGCGAACTCTCCGCCCTGGCCACTCGGCCCAGCACGGCCTCAAGCGCGGGCAGTTCAGTTGCCTCCGAACCGGTGGCCGCACTCGAACGTTTCGAAGCCCGCCAGCGACCGCGTGTCGAGGCGGCTCACGACAATTCGCGGTCTCTGGCCCGACTGATGTTCGGCCGGTCCCGCCTCTTCGCATTCGCCCGCGACCAGGCGTTCCGCGTCATCAGCATCCGCTCCGCGCTCAAGCCGATACTGCAGCTGCTCGAATCCCCACCCGAGCGGATGTGACCCTCCTCCCAGACTGCGTCCCCATCGGCCTCGAACGGGCCCGTGTGTGGTAGGAATGGCCAGGGTCTTCGTGCGCGGACCTGCCGAACCACGAACGAGGATGACCATGGGAATGACAGCCGCCTCGGCGAGCGAAGAACGCCGACTCCGACGGGGACTGAAGTCTCGCCACCTGCAGATGATCGCCATCGGCGGTGCCATCGGCACCGGACTCTTCCTCGGCTCAGGCGGCACGATCTCACAGGCCGGACCCGGCGGTGCCCTCCTGGCCTACGCCGCGATCGGCATCATGGTCCTCTTCGTCATGCAGTCCCTCGGTGAGATGTCGACCCACCTGCCGGTGGCTGGATCGTTCCACACCTACGGCACCAAATACGTCAGCCCCTCATTCGGCTTCGCCATGGGCTGGAACTACTGGTTCAACTGGGCGATCACCTTGGCCGCCGAACTCGTCGCAGCCGGTGTCATCATGTCCTTCTGGCTCCCCGATGTGCCGTCATGGATCTGGGCGGCGGTCTTCCTCATCCTCCTCGCCGGGCTGAACTTCCTGTCCGCGAAGGCCTTCGGCGAAGGCGAATTCTGGTTCGCCGCCATCAAAGTCGCAGCCGTCCTGGCGTTCCTCGTCCTCGGCGTTCTCATGATCTTCGGCATCCTCGGCGGAACCTCACCCGGAATGAGCAACTGGACGACGGGCGAGGCTCCGTTCGTCGGCGGATGGATGTCTGTCATCAGCGTGTTCATGATCGCCGGGTTCTCGTTCCAGGGCACCGAACTCGTCGGCGTCACCGCTGGGGAGTCGGAGAATCCTCGCAAGGACATGCCGCGAGCCATCCGCACCGTGTTCTGGCGCATCATGCTCTTCTACATCGGCGCCATCGCCGTCATCGGGTTCCTCCTGCCCTACACGGACCCCTCTCTGCTGGCCTCGGCGAACAACGAGGACATCACCGCCTCGCCGTTCACGCTCGTCTTCGAGCGCGCCGGCATCGCCGTGGCCGCCGGGATGATGAACGCCGTCATCCTCACCGCGATCCTCTCGGCCGGCAACTCCGGCCTCTACGCCTCCACCCGCATGCTCTACGCCATGGCCGAAGAAGGAACCGCGCCGAGGCTGTTCGCCCGACTCAACGAACGCGGAGTGCCTGTCATGGCGCTGCTGGCCACCGCGATGATCGGTCTGTTCGGATTCCTCACTGAGATCATGGGCGACGGTGGTGCCTATACCTGGCTGATGAACGTCTCCGGTCTCTCCGGCTTCATCGTCTGGGTCGGCATCGCGTGCTGTCACTTCCGGTTCCGCCGCGCCTATGTCCGGCAGGGACGTGCTGTCGCGGACCTGCCGTACCGGGCACCGTTGTTCCCGATCGGTCCGATCATCGCGCTCATCATGCTCGTCGTCGTCATCATCGGCCAGAATGTGCAGGCCATCGTCAACGGTCAGCTGCTCCAGGTCGCCAGTGCCTATGCCGGGCTTCCGGCATTCCTGCTGCTGTGGGTCATCCACCGCATCGTCACCGGCCGAGACTCTCGCATGGTCGGATTGGACGAGATGGACATCGAAGGTCTGGAGATCAAGGCGTCCTGAATCACGACGCGGGGGTTCTGCGGCGGGGGGAGAGTCGAGTGCAATCACCTGCATGATGATGGGTTAAGCTAGGCTCGCCTAATACTTCAAGAAGGACTCCCTCCCATGCGCAGAATTCTTGCTCCACTGTTCGCCTCTGTTCTCGTTCTCGCCGGCTGCGGCGGAGGAGGATCGGACTCAGCAGACTCCGCCTCCGGTCCCACGGTGGACACCAAATTCGGTGCCATCGAGGTGCCCGCCGACCCGCAGAAGGTCGTCGCGCTCGGGTGGGGTGACGCCGAGACCGCCCTGGCGCTGGGCGTCCAGCCCGTCGGTGCTTCGGACTGGGTGGAGTTCGGCGGCAAGGGCGTCGGCCCCTGGGCCGAAGACCTCTATGACCAGGACCCGGAGATCATCGCGACAATGGAACCCGACTACGAGGCGATCGCCGCACTCGAACCCGACCTCATCCTCGACACGAACAGCTCGGGAGAGCAGAAGCGCTACGATCGTCTGTCCGAGATCGCTCCGACCGTCGGCGTTCCCGAAGGCGGCGACAACTACCTGACGACGATGGAGCAGCAGGTCGATCTCGTCTCCCAAGCGCTGGATAAGGACGACGACGGGAAGAAGCTGCTCGACGATCTCGATCAGACGTTCGAAGATGCGGCGGAGGCTCATCCCGAGTTCGAAGGCAAGACCGCCACGGTTGCTGCGAAGACTGCGGACGGGTGGGGCGCGTATGTCGAGAAGTCGAGCCGGGTGGAGGTCATGGAGCGACTCGGCTTCACTCAGTCACCGAAGATCGATGAGAGCGAGGCCGAAGGATTCTCCGTCCCGGTCTCCGAGGAGAACCTCAAGACCCTCGACGCCGATGTGCTGCTGACGTTCCCGATCTACATCCCCGATTCCGACGTCACCGACGATGAGGGCTTTGAGCGCATCCCCGCCGTCAAGGACGGTCGCTCCCTCGTCTTCACCGACGACATGGACGACCTGCGGATGGCGTTCTCGCTCAACTCCATCCTCTCAGCGAAGTACGCGGCCGAACACCTGCCTGACGAACTCGAGAAGATCGTCAAGTAGCCGTCCTACCGCGATTGCCGACTACGACGCGGCACGCCGCGCATCGAGACCGACGTCGATGATGCGGGCGTGCCGCACATCTGTCAGCGAGTCGATCGGCAGCCACTCGGCCCGGTCCGTCGTCCCGTCGACCTCGAGCGTGCCCAGCGTGCCGCCGGTGACCCGAGCCTCGTAGACGACGCGCACTCCTTTGAAGGGGCGAGAGGTCGAATCGCCGAACACCGGATTGCGTCGTGATTCGGTGAAGGAGTGGGTGGTCAGGGGGCGGACAAGCTCAGCGTCGTAGCCGGTCTCCTCTCTGATCTCCCGAATCGTGCCCGCTTCGATGCTCTCGTCGAATTCGATTCCGCCGCCGGGCAGCGTCCAGATCGCGTGCAGGCGGTCCCTCCCGCCGTTGAACCAGCTGAGGAGGATTTCGTCGTCGTCATTGACGATGACCGCGTAGCCGGCAAGTCGAGTGTCATATTCGGAGAAGTGCATGCCCTCACCCTACCGGTGCGGGATCCCTCGGGTACGGAAGTCTGCGCGGGAGGCCGACCGGATAGGAGACCGACGGGATAGGCTGGAGACGTGACCACCATCAACAGCACTCGCATCGGTGATTCCGGGCGCCTGGTCGTCTTCCTGCACGGATTGTTCGGCCGAGGCAAGAACTTCACCCGCATCGCCAAGGACATCGAGCCCGAATTCTCCAGCCTCCTCGTCGACCTGCCCAACCACGGCGACTCCGAATGGACCGAGACCTTCGACTACGTCGAGCTCGCCGATGCCGTTGCGAACCATATCGCCGAGGCGGTCGGTCCTGATGAACAGCCGGTGCACCTGGTCGGGCATTCCCTGGGCGGAAAGGTCGCCATGGTGCTCGCCCTGCGCCACCCGAGCCTGATCGACCGCCTCGTCGTCGTCGACATCGGCCCCAACGCCGGCGGCTCGACCGGCGTATTCGATCATCTCCTCTCCAGCCTGGCCGCCCTCGATCTCGAACAGATCGAATCGCGCACCGACGCCGATGCGGCGCTTCAGGAGCCGATCCCCGAAGCCGCGATCAGAGGATTCCTGCTGCAGAACCTGCGCCCCACCTCGGCGGGGTATTCCTGGCAGCCCAACCTCACACTCCTGCATTCGAGCCTCGATATCATCGGGGATTTCCCGGAGATGGGTGATTCCGTCTTCGACCACCCCGTCCTGTGGGTCGCCGGCGAGAAGTCGGACTACGTCAGCCGTGACGACCTGCCGCAGATGCGCGGCCTGTTCCCACGCACCACCCTTCTCACCGTCAAAGGCTCGGGCCACTGGGTGCATTCGGAGAAGCCGCAGGCGTTCGTCTCAGCCTTGACGGCATTCCTCAGCCGACCCTGAAAAGGAATATGCTGAACGCGCTCGGCGTTGCCATGTCGAGCACAACTAGTCACCAACCCTGAGGAGGAATGCGTGAGCACTTCGATCCCGGCCGATCCCGCACCGAAGTTCGCCGAATACGCGGACGGAACCCGACTGGTCAGCACCGACTGGGTGGCTGAGCATGCAGGCGATCCCGGACTCGTCATCGTCGAAAGCGACGAAGACGTGCTGCTCTACGAGACCGGGCACATTCCCGGAGCAGTCAAGGTCGATTGGCACACCGAACTCAACGACCCCGTGACCCGTGACTACGTCGACGGCGAAGGATTCGCCGCACTCATGTCCGCCAAGGGCATCTCCCGCGATGACACCATCGTCGTCTATGGCGACAAGTCCAACTGGTGGGCCGCCTACGCACTGTGGGTCTTCACCCTCTTCGGTCACGAAGACGTCCGCCTGATGGACGGCGGACGTGCGAAATGGCAGGCCGAAGGCCGAGAGATGACCACCGAGAAGCCGAGGCCCGAACCCACCGAATACCCCGTCGTCGAACGCGACGATTCAGTCATCCGCGCTTTTCTGTCCGACGTCCGGGACAGCCTCGGCGAACTGCCGCTCATCGATGTGCGCAGCCTCGAAGAATACACCGGCGAACGCACCCACATGCCCGCCTATCCGGAGGAAGGCGCACTGCGCGGCGGCCATATCCCCGGTGCGAAGTCGATGCCCTGGGGCAAGGCGGCCAACGAGGACGGCACCTTCAAGTCCGCAGCCGAACTCAAGGAGCTCTACACCGAGCAGGCCGGACTGGGCACCAGCGACGAGGTGATCGCCTACTGCCGCATCGGTGAGCGCTCCAGCCACACATGGTTCGTCCTCAAGCACCTGCTCGGCTACGAAAATGTACGCAACTACGACGGCTCCTGGACCGAATGGGGCAACGTCGTGGCCGTGCCGATCGTCACCGGAGCCGAGCCCGGAGAGGTGCCCGGGCGCTGATGACTGAGGCCACCACACCCACAACCGATGACCTGCCGGAGGCGCTGGCGGAGATCGTGGTCGATTTCGCCGAAACCCCGGCCGATGACCGTCTGCAGGTGCTGCTGGAGTTCGCGACCGACCTTCCGGACCTGCCCGCGAAGTACACGGATCATCCCGAACTGCTCGAGCCTGTGCCCGAATGCCAGTCGCCGATCTTCCTCGTCACCGAGGTGGCCGACCCCGAGGCGGGGGAGCAGGCTGAGGTGCGCCTGCACTTCTCCGCGCCCCCGGAGGCGCCGACGACGCGCGGATTCGCCGGTATCCTCCACGAAGGGCTCGACGGAGCCAGCGCCGAGGCGATCCTGTCGGTGCCCGCCGACCTGCCGCTGCGTCTGTCGATGTCGGAGGTCGTCAGTCCGCTGCGGCTGCGCGGAATGAGCGGAATGCTCTCACGCATCCAGCGACAGGTCTCCGAAAGGATCGGCAAGATCACAGGCAGCTGATCCCTCCAGCGCTTGGCTGTCATCGGGGAGTGCGTTACAGTGTGGTTAGCCTGACCTTAGTGAGCCACTCGAAGGACCGACCCCGATGACAGCATCCGCCACACTCTCCTCGGCGAAGGAGGAAGCGGATGCCGGACGTACCACCGGTCGGGCTCTGCTGATCAAACGCACCACGGGACTGATCGCGGCAGTGCTCGCTCTCGTCGTCGTGGTGCTGGCCTCCCTGGCCATCGGTGCCAGGGACATGCCCGTCTCCGAGGTGCTCGACGCCTTCTTCGCTCCGACCGGCAGCGATGACCAACTCGTCGTCCTCGAACTCCGTCTGCCCCGGACCGTGCTGGGCATCCTCGTCGGCATGGGCCTGGGGCTTGCCGGCGGGCTCATCCAGGCACTGACGCGCAACCCGCTGGCCGATCCCGGAATCCTCGGAGTCAACGCCGGTGCCTCCTTCGCGGTGACGATCGGCATCGGCTTCTTCGGCATCACCTCGATCAACGGCTACATCTGGTTCGCCTTCGTCGGTGCCTTCCTCACCACCGTCGGGGTCTACATCATCGGCTCGTCCGGGCGCACCCGCACCGTCGACCCGATTCGACTGACTCTGGCCGGAGTGGCCATGGCCGCCGTGCTGACAGGACTGACGAAGGGGATCCTGCTCACGAACGAACGGGCCTTCGACTCCTTCCGCTCCTGGGACGTCGGCGCGATCGCCGGTCGTGACTTCGACGCGGTCACCGCGGTGCTGCCCTTCATCGCCGTCGGCACGGTGCTGGCTCTGGCACTGGCCCATTCGCTCAACGCCGTCGCACTCGGCGACGACCTCGCTGCGAGCCTCGGCACCTCGGTCAACCGCACTCGAATCCTCTCGATCCTCGCGGTGACGCTGCTGGCCGGCGCCGCGACCGCCGCAGCCGGGCCGATCGGCTTCATCGGACTGATGATCCCGCACATCGCCCGCTGGATCGTCGGACCCGATCAACGGTGGATCCTCGCCTACTCCGTTCTCCTCTCACCCATCCTCCTCCTGGCCTCAGACGTCATCGGGCGTGTGGTGATGAAACCCGGAGAGCTGCAGGTCGGTGTCGTCACGGCCTTCGTCGGAGCCCCCGTCCTGATTGCGCTCGTACGCCGAAAGAAGGCCAGCGGACTGTGAAGACTGCACCGACCCGACTCGAATCGACCGAGATGAACATCGACCGGTCCGTGCTTCCCGGGGAGAAGATCGACTTCGGACGGCCGATGCTGCGCATCTTCGGCCAGCGCATCGACATGCGCGTCGTTCTGACCGTCGGCATCGTCACGCTCCTGGCGCTGGCCTGCGGTTTCGCCGCACTCATGCTCGGCAAGTTCTCGCTCACCCCAGCCGAAGTGTTCCAGGGCCTGTTCGGTCAGGCCGAGAGACGCATCGTCAACACCGTCGTCGGAGAATGGCGCGCTCCGCGGATCATCGCCGGCATCGTGCTCGGAGCAGGGCTGGGGGTATCGGGAGCGGTGTTCCAGTCGCTGACCCGCAACCCGCTGGGAAGCCCCGACATCATCGGTTTCTCCACCGGCGCCTACACCGGCGGAATCGTCACCATCATCGTCTTCGGCGCAGGCTATGTGTCCACGGCGTTCGGTGCGATCATCGGCGGCATCCTCACCGCCGTCGTCGTCTACCTGCTGACGTGGAAGGGCGGAGTCCAAGGCTTCCGACTCATCATCGTCGGCATTGCGCTGACGGCCATGCTCAACGCGTTCAACACCTGGCTGATCCTGCGCGCGGACCTCGAACTCGCGATGGCCGCAGCGACCTGGGGAGCCGGGTCTCTCAACGGCATGGGTTGGTCGACGATCACCCCCGCAGCGGTCGCCACGATCGTCCTCTGTCTGGGCTGCGGGATCTTCGCCCGTGACCTGCACACCATGGAATTGGGAGACGATACGGCGAAGGCGCTGGGAGTGAGGAACGAACCGGTGCGCGCAGCACTCATCGTCGTCGCCGTCGCCCTCGTGGCAGTGGTCACCGCCGCCGCCGGACCGATCGCCTTCGTCGCCTTGGCGGCCCCGCAGATCGGGCGACGGATCGCTCGCGCCCAGGGCACCAGTCTGCTCGCCTCCGCAGCTGTCGGAGCGCTGCTGCTGGTCGGGGCCGATCTCATCGCTCAGCATGCCCTCGGCGACATCCAGCTGCCCGTCGGAGTCGTCACCGTCAGCATCGGCGGCATCTATCTCATCTGGCTCCTCATCCAAGAAGCTCGGAAGGCACAATGAGCACATCCACAACCTCTCCGTCACCGCTGGTCGCGCGGAATCTCGATCTGTCCTATGACCATCGACAGGTCGTCCGCGACCTCGACGTGTCGATTCCCGACGGCAAGTTCACCGTCATCGTCGGCCCGAACGCCTGCGGAAAGTCGACCCTGCTGCGAGCCCTGGCCAGACTCCTGCCTCCGGCTAAGGGATCGGTCCTGCTCGACGGGACGGACATCGCGAAGATGAAGACGAAGAGCATCGCTCGCCGCCTGGGTCTGCTGCCGCAGAGTTCGATCGCGCCCGAAGGCATCACTGTCGGCGAACTCGTCGCCCGCGGCCGGCACCCGCATCAGTCGTTCCTCAGACAGTGGACCGACACAGACGAGGCCGCAGTGCTCACCGCACTGCGGGCGACGAACACCGAGGAACTCTCGTCCCGGCAGGTCGACGAACTCTCCGGCGGTCAGCGTCAGCGGGTGTGGGTGGCCATGGTGTTGGCGCAGGAGACCTCGCTGCTGCTCCTCGACGAACCGACGACGTTCCTCGACGTCGCCTTCCAGATCGAACTGCTCGACCTGTTCTCACAGCTGAACAACGAATACGGGCACACGATGGTCGCGGTCCTCCACGACCTCAACCAAGCGTGCCGCTATGCCGATGAGATCATTGCGATGAAGAACGGTGCAATCGTCGCTCAGGGGCCGCCGGAGAAGATCATCACCTCGGACCTCGTCCAGAAGGTGTTCGGCATCGAGTGCACGGTCATCGACGATCCGGTCACGGATGCTCCGATGATCGTGGCAGGAGCACCGAAGAAGACCTTCTCCCAACGCTGACGCGCCTGTTCAGGAGCAGCAGACTCAGAAAGGCTCAGCGACACGATGAAGGACGGGCTCGAAGCCGTCGGCGCCGACGAGCGGATACGAACAGATTGCGCCCGCCTATGAAGCAGCGGCGTCCTTGTTCCCTGGCTTCGTCGCAAGCGCCTTGGCTCCGACGATGACAGCGACGACGATGCCTCCCCAGATCGCGCCGAGGATGAAGGAGAAGAACGTATTGACCAGCCAGCCGAGGAATCCGCCGACGGCCGCGATTGCGGCGACGGGTTCTTCGAGGTGGTGGACGAAGCCGTAGAGGGCGTGGAAGCCGAGTTCATCGGTGCCGACGAGGATGATGTGGCCGCCGACCCACAGCATTGCGAAGGTGCCGACGACGGAGAGCAGCGCGAGCAGCTTCGGCATGGCTCCGACGAGGAACCGACCGAACTTCTGCTGTCCGGGGGAATCCTTCTTCGCCATATGCAGACCGATGTCATCCATCTTCACGATGAGCGCGACGACACCGTAGACACCGACGGTGATCGCAATGCCGACGACGGCGAGGATGACCGCGCGACTGGTCAGGGACTCACCGGCCACCTCGTTGAGGGCGATGACCATGATCTCGCAGCTGAGGACGAAGTCGGTGGTGATGGCTGAACGAACGACCTTCTTCTCCGCTGCCGCACCATCGGTCGGCTCATCCGCGGCGGGAGTCTCCTTCTCATGGTGGGCAATCCACCCGAGCTTCTCACCGATCTTCTCGGCACCCTCAAAGCACAGATAGGTGCCGCCGACCATGAGCAGCGGGGTCAGCAGCCAGGGCAGGAACTGGCTGAGCAGCAGGATGACCGGCAAGATGATGACGAGCTTGTTGAAGAGCGAGCCCACAGCGATGCGCTGGATGATCGGCAGCTCACGTTTCGGATTCACTCCTTCGACGAACTTCGGCGTCACCGCCGCATCATCGATGACGACGCCCGCAGCCTTGGCGCCGGCTCGTGACGCACCGGCAGCGACATCGTCGAGGCTGGCAGCCGAGAGCTTGACGATCGCGGCGACGTCGTCAAGGAGTGCGATCAGACCCCCGGCCATCTACCGAGCGCCGAGCGTTTCAGTGGTGCCCGGCGGCTGACGATGGAGATCGCCGAGGTGGTTCTCTGCGGCGTCGAAGAGTCGCAGACGGTCACCGTCGGGTTCGACCCGCCTGGCTTTGGGGACCCACGTGAGCATTCCGGGAGCGGCTTTGAGCGTCATGATCGAGGATCTGATCATGTATCCTTCCGGCTCGGCCGACCATGAGGTCACGAGGTTGTTGGCGCCGTCGCTGCCGCGCAGTGACCCGTTCTCGGAGAACTCGAGGAATGCTCGTTCGTTCGTCTCAGCCACCCAGCGGCCGATGAGTTCCTGTGTCATTTGTCTTCCTTCTCCAGTCCGCCGATGACTTCTCCGTTGCTGTCTTTGACTTTCATGACGTCGCCTTCGATGGCGGCTGTCGACGCCTTGCTCAACCAGGTGTCGACGCCTGCGCACGCCTTCTGAGTCGACATGAAGGAATCGATGACGATCTCGTCGCCTTCGACTTTCCAGCTGGTAATAATCGCATTGCAGCCGTCAGAACCTTCGAGCGAACCGTCTTCAGCGAATTCGAGGAAGGGGTCACCCTTTTCCGGTGAGGTCCATTTGCCGGTCGGGTCAGGCTCGGAGGCCTCTTCGCTGGGGGGCGCGGTTTCGGTGGATTCGGTGGGTGAGGGGGAGCTCGGGCTCCGTGGGTCGACGCCGGTGTCGCAGGCTGCCAAGGGCAGTGTGAGGGCGAGGGCGGCGAGTCCGAGCGCGAGCCTCGATGCGGGTCTCGCAGCGGCCAGGGCGCGAAGCTGTGTGTGGTTCGGCATGCCCCTGATCATAACGGCACCGTTTTCGAGGCCCCTGGAAGAACACAGGACGGCTTGTGAACCTCGACTTCTGTAAGTTGTGTTCACCTGCGACGCTGATGGTTTTTGCCATGTCTCGTGATCAAACCGTAATCTTTCACACGGTTGGAAATCTGACACCAGAGACATTGACCGCCGAACTGCGGCGAAGCGTGTTGAAGGGGTCGGGCAATCGAAGCATCGACAACGATCAAGGGAATCAACCTTATGCAGAAGAAACTCGTGCAGAGTTCGCTGGCAATCAGTGCCGCAGCGGCGCTGGGCCTGAGCGGCGCGCTCGTTGCCTCGCCGGCGATGGCCGACAACGCTCCGCAGAAGCTGGACCTCCAGAGTGAAGCTCACGTCCAGAAGGCTCTGTCCGGTGTCGAGGGGGTCAACGCCTACGGCACCGAAGGCGGCGAGCTCAGCATCGGCGTTGCCAAGAAGACCGACGAGATCAAGAAGCTCGAAAAGCAGTACAAGAACATCAAGGTCACCGAGGGCATCAAGGAACTGAAGCCCTACGCGAAGAATGACCTCGTCGGCGGCGCCGGCTACCTCGCCAAGGCCGGCGAAAACGGCGGAGCCTGCTCGACCGGCTTCACCGGCTGGGACGGAGACGGCAAGCCCGTCGTCCTGACTGCCGGACACTGCTCGAAGATCATCAACGAGCAGACCAACGAGTTCGACGGTGACACCACTGTCGATCAGACCGAGAAGCCTTCGACCTCTGAAGCCAACGGTGGAGAAGGATTCCAGGCTTCCGGCGACGGCGTCATCGGCAAGTGGGGCTTCCACAACTTCGGCGGCGACCTGCTCGAGGGCGCCGACCAGGATAACTGGCCCGAGCCCAGTGAGTCGGACATCGACTTTGCCGTCATCAACGTCGACGAGTCGAAGTACAACGTCAAGAACGGCATCACCGACTGGTCCACCGCTGATTCGGACGATCTGGCCAAGTCGACGACCGAGATCACCGAGGTCGGCGAACACAAGGAAGGTGCGATCAACAAGTCGGGCCGCACCACCGGTAAGACCGACGGCGAAGTTCTGCCGCGCTCGGAGTACGACTTCGACTACCAGAACGTCGGCGGTCGCTGGGTCCACGGATTCGGCGTGACCTCGCCGATCGACAAGCCCTTCTCACAGCCGGGCGACTCCGGTGGCGGCGTGTACCAGGGCAAGACGGCCGTCGGTGTCATCTCCGGTGGCGGCGACCTCGACGCGAACACCTCGTTCACCTGGGTGGCTGACCTGGATCACTCGCTCGAGGAGTCCGGCACGGACTTCAACCTCGAGAAGCCGGGGGAGGAGACTCCCGAGGCTCCCGCCGCTCCGAAGGCTGAAGACCAGACCATCGAGCCAGAAGGCAAGGTCAAGGGCAAGGCTGAGGCCGGCGCCGAGGTCGAGGTGAAGTGGGAGGCTGCCGAAAGCGATAAGGGCAACCAGGCCGACGCTCAGGCTGCTGAAAGCGGTTCGGAGACAGTCAAGGCCGACAAGGACGGAAACTTCTCCGTCGAAGGACCCAAGGCAGAGGGTGACTACGACTTCACTGCGACTGCGACCGTTGACGGCGAGAAGTCCGAACAGACCGAATTCGATGTGACCGTTGAGAAGGACGAGTCCGAGACTCCCGCCCCGGTCGAACGCGAGATCAGTGTCGACCCCAAGGAGATCGCGGCTTCCGACTTCGTGAAGGAAGACAACGGCGTGACGATCACGGTCAAGGGCTTCGACGAGGGTGAGAAAGTCACCCTCGAAGTCGCCAGCGGACCCGAGGGTGTCGAAGGCATCGAGCTGGAAGAGACCGCCAACGAGAACGGCGCTGCCGCATTCTCCATCTACGGCACCAGCGCCGAGAACCCCGAGGCCTACCTCGGTAAGTACGACGTCGAGGTCGCCGGCGCCAACGACACCGAGGATGAGTCGGCACTGACCGGTTCGTTCGAGGTTGTTGCTGACGAAGACGGCTCCGGTGGCGGAACCGGTGGCGACGATGACGGCAACAACGACGACGGCAATGCCGACGGCGGAGCCGGCGAAGGAAATGACGATGACGGAAACGGTGACGGTGGCTCTGATCTGCCTCGCACCGGTGCCGAGCTGACCGGCCTTGCTGCCGGCGCCGGACTGCTCCTCGTGGGCGGAACCGCAATCGTTCTGACCATGCGTCGCAAGAACAACAACTGAGTGCAGTGATGTTGACCGTTTGACGGTCTGCTGAACGCCTAATGTCGATGCCCCCGGCCTCCTGGCCGGGGGCATCGTCAATTCATCCCGTGGTCGCGCGGCGGATAAAGGCAAGTCGCTTTGTACACCTGTTGAAGTTTCGTTCATTAAGTTCACAGTTTTCCACGTACTTTTTTGGTAGTCCCTGAGTGCGGCCCGTAACCTTATCGTGACTTAGGTCATCGATTCGTGATTTTGATCCCTCACACAAGAGAGACAACAACTTATGCAGAAGAAACTCGTGCAGAGTTCGCTGGCGCTGGCCGCAGCGACAGCACTCGGACTCGGAGGCGCACTCGTCACCGGGCCCGCAATGGCAGATTCGCCTGAGCTCACTCAGCAGACTGCGCAGAAGGCTGCGAAGTCCATTCCCGTCGTCAATGCTTTCGGTTTCGACAACGGCACACTTCACCTCGGTGTCGAAAACGAAGGTGACGTAGATTCGGCAGAGATTGAGAAGCTCCAGAAGAAGTACGGGGCTGACAGCGTCGTCGTTCAGGCCGGTATTCCCGAAGTCGAAGCCCATGCCGCTGACGATCTGGTCGGTGGCGCCGGCTATCTGCTGACCTCGCCGAGCACCGGCGGAACAGGGGCCTGCTCGACCGGATTCTCCGGATGGGACGATCAGGGTAACCCTGTCGTCGTGACGGCGGGCCACTGTGCCGAAGACACCGGAGAGAACGGCGAGGACCTCGGTTCGAACGATATCCTCGACACCGAGCTTCCCAACTCTTCTCCCGCCGCCGGTGGTCAGGGTGGCGAAGTCACCGGGGTAGGCTCTCTCGGCTCCTGGGGATACAACAAGTACGGCAGCCCTGTCGAACCTGATGACGAGACAGGCAGTGAGGGCGATATCGACTTCGCCGTCATCGACGTCGACGAGTCGAAGTACAACGTGAAGAGCGGTATCACCGATTGGTCTGATGATGAAGACCTCTCATCCTCGGTCGCGGCTATCACCTCTGTGGGATCGCATACCGAAGGCAGCATTCAGAAGGCCGGTCGCACGACCGGACTGACAGAGGGCCAGGTCATCCCTCGCGAGCAGGCGCCGTTCGACTTCATGAGCGTCAGCGATCGCTGGGTGCATGGATTTGCTGTTGAGTCGTCGCTGAGCGATCCGTTCTCGGCGCCCGGCGACTCCGGCGGCGGTGTCTTCCAGGGAGACACCGCAGTGGGCGTGATCTCCGGTGGCGGACCTGCTGAATGGGACGACGGCACCGAGTTCTCACTCGGTTGGGTAGCCGACCTCGACTACTCCCTCGAGCAGTCGAACCAGTCGATTTCCTTCGAGGACCCCGCCGAGGAGCCCCCTGGCGACGACAACTCGGACGCAGATGCTTCTGCTGCCGCTGAGGGTGAGGACGCGGATGCTTCGGCAGCCGCAGAAGGCGACGACGCCAACGCTTCCGACAACGCTGATGCAGACGCCAAGGATGCCGACGCTTCGTCCGCTGCAGAAGGCGACGATGCTGAAGCTTCGGCTGACGCAGACGGAGCAGAGGCAGACGCTTCCGCAGCCGCCGACGGCAAGGATGACGAAGCTGATTCCGACGCTGACGGTGACGAGAAGCCCGAAGCTCCCAAGGTCGGCGACCAGACAGTCGTCGAAGGTGGAAAGATCAGCGGTCAGGCCGCTCCGAATGCTGAAGTGAAGCTGACTTGGAAGTCTGCTGGCGCCAACGCTGGTTCCGCTCAGGCCGCACCCGCTGAGGGCAATGTGACCGTCAAGACCGATGCTGACGGCAACTTCTCGACCGAGGCTCCTGCCGAAGCCGGTGAGTACAACTACACCGCAGTCGTCAACGTCAACGGACAGGACTCCGCCCCGGCTGAGTTCGTTGTGACCGTTGAGGCTGAAGAGGCCCCTGCCGAGCGCAGCCTGACCGTCGACCCGAAGGAAGTCTCTGCTTCTGACTTCGTGAAGGAAGACAAGGGCGTGCAGGTCACCGCTGAAGGCTTCGAAGAGGGCGAGAAGGTCAGCCTCGAGGTTGTTGCCGGTCCGGACAATGTCGAGGGCATCACTCTCGAAGAGACCGCCAATGCAGACGGAGTCGTCGGATTCTCGATCTACGGCACCAGCGCCTCGAACCCCGAGGCCTACCTCGGTCAGTACGATCTCGAGGTCACCGGAGCCAACGACGCCGAAGACGAAGAAGCCCTCACCGGTTCCTTCCAGGTCGTGGCCGACGAAGACGGCAACGGTGGCGGCAACGATGGCGATGACAACGGCAACGACGACGGAAACGGTGACGGCGGTGGCTCTGATCTGCCTCGCACCGGTGCCGAGCTGACCGGCCTTGCTGCCGGAGCCGGACTCCTCCTCGTCGGCGGAGCCGCTGTTGTTCTGACCATGCGTCGCAAGAAGAACAACTGACGCAAACTCTGACGGTCAGATGCTGACCGACTGAGCGGACGTGCCCCTGACCTTCGGGTCAGGGGCACTTTCTCATCATCGGACGAAAGCACGCAGAGCCGCCCCTGCAGATGGGGAGGCCTCGCTGAATCCGAGAGAAGCGTAGAACGCCGTCAATCTCGGATCATCGTCGGTAAGCAGAACAGTCTGTCGGACGTCGGCGAAAGGTTCGAAGGCACGGATGACGAGTTCCGTTCCGATGCCGCGCCATTGCACCCTGGGGTCAACGAGGACATCCTGCAGATAGACAAGTGTCCCGAAGTCGCTGATAACGCGAGCCAGTCCCACAAGAGTTCCTTTCTCGCGAGCGCAAACGACATGTGCGGAGTTGAGCACGCTGAGGATCAGCCGTTCCGGGTCGTTTGTATAAGCAGACCATCCGACTGAATCGTAGAGGCCGAGCAGCTCACTGCGCGAAGACACGTCATTCGACGAATACGTGATCCCGTTTCGAGTCCGCTCTGGGAAGTGTCGACGATCGTGCCAGTGAAGCACGTCACGGACCCCTGTCTCCCATTCCCTGCGCAGAATCGCGTAGGCGACTGAATCCAAAGGGTCTCCACCGGCAACGGGCCACGCCTGACGGTAGTGAGCTTCCTTTGTCCAGCCCGCTCGTTCGAAGACCGACCTCATGGCGCAGTTGTCTTCCCGGGTCTGACCTTCCACTCGTATCGCTCGCGTATTGGCGAACATGTGATCGGAAATGGAGTTCAATGCCGCAACGCCGAGCCCCAGGCCCCGGAACCGTGCGGCCAATCGGAGGTCGAGCATCGGAGTCTCGTCACGAAGATCCTCGAGTCGGACGATACCGATCCGCCCGTACTCACCGTGATCGAGCCAGAATGTCTCGTTCGTCTCGCCGAGGAAGTATCCGGTCGCAATTCGTTCGCGGACCGATTCCTCTGACCAGCCGGACGTCGCCACGTGAAAAGGAAACTCTTCCGTAGTGTAGAACTCAATGAGCTCACCAGTATCGCGGTCATCGGGATCGACTCGGGTCAGTTGCATACTCATGCGCTTAGACTAACCGGAGTGTGCCCACCGCGGTTCAGAGCAGATACGCGATGATCAAAGCGCGTCCGACGAAGGAGTCCAGCAATGAGCCTTGAAGACGACCCGTTCGACTACCAGATCACCAAATCCGGAGTCCTTGTCATCCGCCGAGGCGGCCGTACGGTCATGGAACTCGGCGGGAAGAAGGCCGCCGCACTCATTCCCAGACTCGGCCGCGATGACGAAACCGACCAGCAATTGCTGGCCCGGGCGACCGGAAACTACCGTCACGGAAACGAACGTCAGCCCAAACAATCCTGATGCTGGCTGTACGATCGTTCAGCTGTTGGTAATGTATGTCACATGAGTCAAACGACCGCCAGTGAATTCTCCCGCGCCACCGCCGTTACTCGACAAAGCGAACACGAGTTCACCGCCGAACTCGACGCCGGCTGGAAAGTCGCCGGAGCCGTCAACGGAGGCTACCTCCTCGGGGTCGCCGGTCAAGCACTTCGCACCGTCAACCCCAGTACGCCGGACCCCCTCGTGGTCTCCACCTTCTATCTGGGACCCAGCACAGAAGGTTCGGTGGACATCACCACTCGCACACTGCGCGAAGGCCGATCAACGGCGAGCTACGGCATCGAACTCTCCCAGAACGGGGCACCGACGATCTCGGCAATGGCCACGATGGGCAACCTCGGCGAGCTTCCCGACGATGTCGGCACCACTGCCACCCTGCCCCAGCTGCCGCCACCAGAGGAGTGTGTCAGCGTCGCCGAAGCCAGCGAGGATTTCACGAAAGCGGCACCGCTGATCGAACGTTTCGATATGCGCCTGGACCCGGCCACCGCTGGGTTCGCGGTCGGCAGACCCAGTGGTCGCGGAGTGCTGCAGGGCTGGATTCGGTTCATCGACGGGACGGATCCAGATCCGCGGTCTCTGCTGACATTCCTCGACTCCTTCCCACCGGTGATGTTCGACCTGGGTCGTTTCAATTGGGCACCGACGATGGAACTGACCGCGCACGTTCGGGCCCTGCCTGCGCCCGGTTGGATCAGTGCGCGACTGGCCACTCGGAACATCGCCGGCGGTATGTTCGAAGAGGACTGCGAATTGTGGGACTCGGCCGGCCGCCTCGTGGCTCAGTCACGTCAGTTGGCGCGCCAGCCTCGTGGGTGAAGAAACGATGACGGCGGATAACCGACGATGACGCCCACAGAGTGTCATGTCAGCACGGTGCTCTAGAGTCAGTTCAACACCTATCCGACTGTGAAAGGACCAAGTCCATGGCATCGCTGTCATCGCTGAGCATCACATTCGACTGCCTCGACGTGGAAACGCAATCGCTCTTCTGGGCCGAACTCCTCGGTGCCGAAATCGATTCTGGTGCCAATGATTATGTCGCGAGCATCGGGGGAGTCCACAACACCGAATCATCGACCCCGGGAATGCTCTTCCTCAAGGTCGACGAGCGTACAGAGGGGAAGAATCCGCTGCATATCGACCTCGACGATCCGCACTATCCAGCGGATGTCGACCGGGCGGTCTCCCTGGGGGCGCAGAAGCTGGGGTCCTTCGACGAATACGGAATCGAATGGACGACCTTGAAAGATCCCGAAGGAAATCTCTTCGACATCGGCCGAAGAAAACTAGACTGAACCCCATGCACCTGGTTTGAACGACAGGCCGTCTGCATGATCAGAGAGGCTCAGCATGACCCTGCCATTGACCGATCCGAGCAGCACCCCGACCGAACGCCGTGGGCTCGAAGAGTTCCTCGACTACTTTCGACAGGTGGTCAGACGCAAGGCCGATGGGCTGACGCCTGACCAGCTGGCGCACACCGTGGCCTCCTCGTCGTTGACGATCGGCGGGATCCTCCGCCATCTCACTCTCGTCGAAGAGAGCTGGTTCGTCGAAGTGCTGCAGGGTAGAGAGCTGGGGGAGCCGTGGTCGAGTGTCGATTGGAACTCCGACCGTGATTGGGACTTCGACTCCGCTGCGGGGATGACTGCGGAAGAGCTCCTGGACGCCCACGCACAGTCATGCGAAATATCCCGTGAAATCCTCGCCGAGGTGGCCGACCTGGGCACGCTCACCGAGCGAAGTGACAGCGACGGAGTCAGGTTCAACGTCCGCTGGATCCTCATCCACCTCATTGAAGAATATGCTCGACATGCGGGCCACGCCGATCTCCTGCGCGAAGACATCGATGGTGAGATCGGCGACTGAGTCGCAGGCTCGCAACGGCCGGTCGATGAAATAGGCTGGGAGGTATGACGAACTCCTCGCCATCCGCTGCCGACACTGAGCCGAAACGACCCAAGGCGCTCCTTCCACTCGACCTGGTGCGTGGCTTCCTCATCGGCAGCGCCGAACTCGTCCCCGGAGTCTCCGGCGGAACCATCGCCCTGGTCACCGGAGTCTACGACCAGCTGATCGACTCCGCCGCACACGTCGTCTCTGCAGCAAAGACCCTGGTGGCAGGACCGGACCGGGTGACAGGTGCGATCGCTGAACTGCGGCGTACCGACTGGCTCCTCGTTATCCCCGTTCTGCTGGGAATGGCCACTGCAGTGTTCACCATTGCCGGTGTCATGGAGTCCTTCGTCGCCGGCAACCCCGAACTCTCCCGCGGACTGTTCTTCGGTCTCGTCGCCGCCAGCATCGCGGTGCCGCTGCGGATGCTGCCCGCACGGACCACGCGTCAGCCGGCACTCCTCGGTGTTCTGGCCTTCATCGCCGCAGCCGCGCTCGCGTTCTGGATGACGAGTCTGGCCGGCGGTGCAGATGTGGAGAACCCGCCTCTCATCACGGTCTTCTTCGTCGCCTCGATCGCCATCTGCGCACTCGTCATTCCCGGAGTCTCCGGATCATTCTTCCTGCTGGCGGTCGGCCTGTACTCGACGACACTGCGCGCCGTCGACTCCCGCGATTTCGGGTACATCGGAATCTTCCTGCTCGGAGCGATCCTCGGCCTGGCCGTCTTTGTCAACATCCTCAGATACTTCCTCCACAACCACCGGTGGTGGACACTCACCGTCATGGCGGGACTGATGTTCGGTTCCCTGCGCGCTCTCTGGCCCTGGCAGTCGTCCGCCGAGGCAGGGGCTGACGGCGAAGAGCACGGAGCAGGTGCTCTGCTGGCTCCTGGTGACCCGGTGCTCGGCCCGATCCTTTTGGCAGTCCTCGGCGCAGCTGTTGTCGTCATCCTCATCGTCGTCGAGGCGAAATTCGCTGCTTCGAAGGCTCAGTCGGTTGGAGCCGACTCCAGCGCGGCTTGAGCGCAACAGAGTTTGTTCAAATTTCTTTCAAGATCCATTCAGAAAACGGTCAGCGCACACTAGGGTGAGAGAGTTGAATCACTTTCATCCACTTTGACCAGTCTTCTGGAGACACATGCGTCTGCGCACCCTGACCTCGTCAACACTCGCCCTTGCTCTCATCGTCACCGGACCCGCGGCCGCCTCGGCGACCGGCCTCGGCGACGCAGGGGATTCCGCCGACGCCCAGGCGGCCAAGACCGGAGAGCTGACGCTGCTGGCGACGACCGACGTACACGGCAACGTACTCAACTGGGACTACTTCGCGAACAAGCCTTACCCGGCAGGGGAGGAACTGGGGATGACCCGCGCAGCGACGCTCGTCAATGGGGTCCGCGAGGACAAGGGCGCGGAATCCGTGCTCCTCGTCGACAACGGTGACACCATCCAAGGCAACCCCTTGGCCTACTACTTCGCCAAACAGGAGCCGATCACGACGAGTGGTCAGACGCACCCGCTGGCCAAGACCTACAACCATTTGGAATACGACGCACAGGTCGTCGGCAACCATGAGTTCAACTACGGTCTCGATCTGCTGGCCACCTACAAAGA
This sequence comes from Brevibacterium sp. S22, assembly GCF_004745485.1. Lineage (GTDB taxonomy): Bacteria > Actinomycetota > Actinomycetes > Actinomycetales > Brevibacteriaceae > Brevibacterium. The sequence continues at coordinate 151,257 of NZ_RHFG01000001.1, read as the reverse complement.
CCAGATCGACTTCCCGCTGCTCGGCGCCAATGTCATCGATGACGCTGACGGTCAGACACATCTGGATCCGTATGCGATGGTCGACAAACAGGTCGATGGTGAGACGATCACCGTCGGTGTTCTCGGAGTGACTACCCCCGGCAGTCGAATCTGGGACAAGAACAACCTGACCGGAAAGGTGCACTTCGACGATCCCGTTGAGACGGCCCAGAAGTATGTCCCCGAGATGAAGCAGAAAGGCGCTGACGTCATCGTCGTGCTTTCCCACTCGGGCAAGGATCCGAAGGGGCAGAACTGGGACCCGGACCAACTGCAGGAGAACCTCAGCACCTCGGTGGCGAAGGTTCCCGGTATCGATGTCCTCGTTGCCGGACATACCCACCAGAACGAACCCAGTCAGGTCGTGGACCGTGACGACGGCAGTCAGGTGCTCATCACCCAGCCGAACTACTGGGCCCGATCGGTCTCCGAGGTGGGCCTGCCGATCAATCTCGACACACACCACGTCGATTGGGGTGAGATCGAGCCCCACGCGGATGCGCTGGCCACCCAGGGCGAAGTCGCTGAGGATCAGGAGATCAAGGACCTCGTCGATGAGCAGCACCGGACCACGATCGACTACGTGAACACGAAGATCGGGCGGGTGACTGAAACCCTGTCGGCGAAGACCTCCTACTACGAGGACACAGCGATCCTCGACTTCATCTCTCACGTCCAGACTGAGACGGTGCAGGAGGGCCTGAAGGGAACAGACTATGAGGATCTGCCCGTGATCTCACAGGCATCACCGTTCAGTCGCACCGCAGAATTCCCAGCCGGTGACATCACGATCCGCGATGTGGCCGGACTCTACGTCTACGACAACACTCTGGCCGGGGTCGAAATCAACGGTGCCCAGCTCCGTGACTACCTCGAGTACTCGGCCCGGTATTTCAAACAGACTGAAGAAGGCGCTGAATTCGACCCGGTCGACGGCACCAATGCGATCGATGAAGGCTCCGATTCACCGATCCCGGACTACAACTATGACGCTCTGGCCGGAATCGACTATGACATCAACGTCTCCAAACCCAGCGGTGAGAGGATCGAGCATCTCAAACGGGCCGACGGCACCGAAGTCGGAGACGACGACCGGTTCATTCTCGCCATCAACAACTACCGCCAGTCCGGGGGAGGCGGCTACCCGGTCGACGGACTCAAAGAGATCTACAACGAGCAGGTCGAGGTGCGCCAGGCCCTCATCGACTGGGCCGAGGAAAAACAGATCGTCGACCCAGCCGATTTCTTCGACGAGAACTGGCAGGTCGTCACCAGCAGTCGGACCCCTGGCGGAGACGGCGGAGACGATGGCGACGATTCCAGCGACAACGGAGACAGCTCCCGTGAAGCAACTGCGGCAGCAGATTCGAATGGATCCGATGACGACGAGTCCGATGCCAGCGAATCCTCGGATGCTTCGAGTTCTGGGAATGCCGGAGGCTCTGACGGGGATGACAGCGGCGAAGCCGATGAATCGGCGGCCGGCGCCGGTGGCGGGGCCGACCTTCCACGGACCGGTGTCGAAGTCACCACGAGCATCGGCATCGCTGCCGCGATCATCGCACTCGGGACGGTGCTGGTGCTCTTCACACGCCGCCGTCGCAGCTGAGGAATCGCCGAGCATCCGCGGGACACAGCGAATTGACGTCGACCTGATGACCGGTCTGCATTCATCGGGCTTCCCCCGGCCTCGACTCACGTAGAGTGAGAGAGACAGCAGTCAGCTCTGAAGAAGGAGAAAGTCAAGCATGGCCAACACAGCATTCCAGGGATCTCCGGTCAAGACCGTCGGCGACCTGCCTGCCAAAGGCGAGCAGGCTCCGGCCTTCAGCCTCGTCGGCGGCGACCTCGGTGATGTGAACTCACAGGACTATTCGGGCAAGCGCGTCGTGCTCAACATCTTTCCCAGCGTCGATACGGGCGTGTGCGCAGCCTCGGTGCGCAAGTTCAACGAACTCGCCGCCGACCTGGGGAACACCACCGTTCTCTGCGTATCCAATGACCTTCCGTTCGCTCAGGGCCGCTTCTGCGGTGCCGAGGGAATCGAGAACGTCGTGGCAGCATCGGGATTCCGCAGCTCGTTCGGCAAGGACTTCGGTGTGACCATGGTCGATGGTCCGCTCGCCGGCCTGCTCGCACGCTCTGTCGTCGTCGTCGATGAGAAAGGCACTGTGACCTACACACAGCTCGTCGACGAGATCACCACCGAGCCCGACTACGACTCAGCGATCGCAGCTCTGGGAGCCTGATCTCCTGTCTGCGGGCCGAATCCTCGACCCGCGCATAGTGAACCGGGTGGGACGTGTACGCGTCCCACCCGGTTCACTCTGCAGGCAAAGAGTGCCGATCATGATCAATGCGGCAGGCACCTCGGGTGCCGGTACGCAGCTCGTGCCGAAGTTCTCACATATCGACGACGGTGATCGGCAGAGCATAATCAACACCGGCGAGCTCTCCACCGCTCGTGGTGATGCCGGAGATCATATCCTTCGGTTCCGGGTGGTCACTGAGTGCGTCCAAATAGACCTTGTGCGCCTCGAGTGACCGCACACCGCGGTCGACATGCTCGGCGGTGAGGGCCACGGCATGAGTGGGCTCGGCACCGTTGATGAGCAGCCGATCGGCTTTCCACGCTTCGAGCCCTTCGTCCTTGAGATCGGTGAAGACCCAGGGATTGTCGGCATCGCGGATCGCATCGACAGTGGCGACACCGGCATTGCGATGATCGACATGATTGAGTCCCCACTGGACCTGCAGATCGAATGTCGTCACCACGACCGCATTCGGTCGGAACTCGCGGATCTTCCGCGCAATCGAGCGACGCAGCTCATGAGTGGGTTCCAACAGTCCATCCGGGTAGTCGAGGATCTCGAGATCGTCGACGCCGACGACATTGCATGCCCGACGCTGCTCTTCGGCGCGCAACGGCGCCACCTCCTCGGGGCTCATTTCACGGATCCCTGCCTCCCCACGGGTAAGCAGCAGATAAGCGACCTCCTTGCCCTCGTCGGTCCATTTCGACACTGCGGCCGACCCTCCGTACTCCATATCGTCGGGGTGGGCGACCACGCAGAGCACGCGGTTGATATCAGAGTCATCGAAAAGCGGGATCTCAGTCATGCCTCCAGGCTAGGCGGCATCCTGCAGTTGCGCTAGGGAACGGGGACGAATCCGACTTTGGGTACGATGTGGATGACCCCACCGACCGAGTGAAGGCAGACAACGATGAAGAGGTCATTCGCAGCGGTGACGTTGGTTCTGGGGCTGACCCTCAGCGGATGTTCGGCGTTCCGGGTCAGCAGCTCCGATGAAGCAGGCTCGAAGCCGGCGAAAGTGGGCATCGGGGATGGGCAGTCACCATCGCCGACATCAACGGGTCCGACGATTCCCGACGACATGAGTGAGACCACCGTTGACCTGGGCGACAAGTGTCCCATCGAAGTCAGCCTGGCATTGGGCGCAGACTGGGCCGATGGTTCCGGGTACGACGGATATCGGCTCTATACCGCCGATTCCGAGGCGATCATCACGGTCAACTGCTTCGATGACGATGATTCTTCACCTCAGGGCTTGGTGGATCAGGCGCGGGAGAGAATGTTCAGCACCTCGGGGTCGACATTGGACAGTGAAACCACGGGATCACTCAGTGGGGGAGAGTACTGGGTCTTCCATGGCACGCTGGCTGCCGACGATATGCGCGCAGTCGATCAGGAGGACTCAGTGATCTTCGGTACCGTTGCCGGATTATCCGCCGACGGTCGACTGTTCAAGATCAGTGTCGACATGCTTGCTCAAGCCGATGACACCGAAGCTCAGGACCAGTTCCGCCAAATGCTTCCGACGGTTCGCCTCGGCGATCAGGTGCTCAAAGCCCCAGACCTGCGCTGAGGCTGTCGGCTACCTGACATGCGTTTGAGCAGTTCCCGGGCCGCAATCCTTCCCGCGCGGGTGGCGCCGACCGTGGAACTGGCCGATCCGTAGCCGACGAGGAAGAGTCGGGGATCGTCCTTGACGGCGACTTCTGTCTCCATGGCGATCCCACCATCCGGTGTGCGCAAATGAAGAGGTGCGAGGTGTTTGAGAGCTGCTCGGAATCCTGTGTTCCAGAAGATCACGTCGACCTCTTCGACGTGAGGTGCGGTGAATGGTGCCCACGACTCGGGTACTGCCAGATGGTCACTGGCCGATGGGCCCAGTCCCTCCGAGGTCGTCGGCTGTTCGGTGTCGCCGGTCCCGGGGAACCGGACCGCGTGAGGAAGGATGCGGTCGAACATGCCACGGGAGACCAGAACTCCGGAATCGATCCCTTCGCGGAACTCTCGTCGGATCGGCAGCCCCGTGGTGCGCACGACGCTGGCCGGGGCAAGGCCGGACAGAGTTCGGTCGCGCACGGCCCGCTCGACTTCGAGGCCCCATTGGCCGTCGAATTCTCTGGACGTGAAGTTCGGGGGACGGCGTGTGGCCCACAGCGTGTCGGTCACCTCGGCGAGTTCGAGGAGAAACTGTGTGGCGGAGATTCCGCCGCCGACCACGAGTGTGCGCAGTCCGCGGAAGTCCTCGACGTCCCGGAAGTTCACGGTATGGAGCTGGTGGCCTTCGAATTCGGCGATGCCGGGGATGAAGGGGACGTAGGGCTGAGTCCAGGTGCCGGTTGCGTTGATGAGGAAGTCGCTGGAGAGCGCCACGTGTTCACCGTCTATTGTGGTGGTGATGGTGAAGCGTCCCTGCCCTCGTTCTTCCGAGCGGACGGTGTTCACTTCAGCTGGGCGGATGACGCAGAGTTCGAGCTCGCGTTCGAACCGGGAGTAGTAGTCGGAGACGATCTGCGAGGCGGGTATGTTCGGGTCGGGGCGGCCGAGTGGGAATCCGGGCAAGTCGGAGATATGGTTCGTGGAACCCAGAGTCAGGGAGTCCCACCGCTCCCGCCACGCTCCACCGGGTCCGTCGCCGGCGTCGAGGATGATGAAATCCTTGCCCGGTGCGAGCCCGTCGCGCCACAGGTAATGCGCTGCGGACAGCCCGGCTTGGCCCGCCCCGATGATGACGACGGGCCAGTGAGAATCGATCAGGAGCTCGTTCATTCGGCACACCATGGTGCCATTGTTTCAGGTTTCTCGAGTCACAGTCCGACTGTCTATGCCGGGGCGTTAGACTGTTGCGTTCTGGCCGAGAGATGAGGGGTGTCATCTGGCCGATTGAGCGCAGTCGGGTCCGCGAGGGTTGGTGTAGCAGTTTTCGTCGACGAGGTAGCGGTGATACCGGTAGACGTCGATGCCGATGGTGTTGCTGGCGACGTGGGCGAAGCCGTCGATAGGCAGCCAAGGGCCGCCATCGACGGAGAACTCTCCGCTGAATGTCGCTGTCATCGCTGCCGAGACTTTGCCTGATTTTTGGTATTCGTGACCGATCTGCGGTGTGCCGCCGGCAAGTGGTTTCGCGCCTTTCGCAGTGGTTGTGGTGCCCGAGCCGTCTCCGAAGTCCCAGCTGAAGCGCTCTGGGGTGACTCTGACTTTGACTGCGTAGGTCAGCAGGGTCATGTCGATATAGCTGACGTCGATGTCGGTCCAAAACGCTGTCGGCTTGCCGACGACGGCCCAATCTTTTGGCCAGGCGTAGATTGTGGGAGCCGGAATATCGAAGTTCTGGAACTGCGATTCCGGGATGCGTGTCGGGGGATCCGGTCGGGCCGGAGCCTCGCCGCCTCCGCCTCCTCCACCGCCGGGGCCGGGTTCGCTCACGCACAGATAACCGACATCTTCCGTTGCACAGTCCGGCACTCCACCACCGGCGCCACCACCGGCGCCACCTCCGCCGTCGCTACCGCCACCGGAGCCGCCTCCTCCGGTCCCACCGCCGCCACCTCCGGAGCCGCCCCCGCCCGGAGGCGGCTCTGGAGCAGGAGGTTTCACTGCTTCACACCCGCTTGTGTCGCCGATGGTGCAACCCGGTGCTGCCACTGCTGGTATCGGAACCACGAATAAGCAAATGACGACAATTGCGATAGAAAGTATGGTGTGGGAAGCCCTGTTGTCTAGCAACGTCGTTCCCAGAGTGTTTGCTGGTCGACTTTCCAGCTCCCGTCATCCTGCTGAATCGTGTGTTGCATTGTCACTTTTCCGTCAGGGTTCGAAGTCGGTGATTGCCCCGCCGGGGTCATCGTCCACTTTGTAGTGTCGACACAGAAGTTCACTAAGACTGATGCGGCTTCTGCTGAGTCCTCCAGCTCCGTGATATCAAATACTTCGACCTTTAGCGGTACGACTTGGCCTTCAAACGTCGCTTTATCCGAAGCTACTGATTTGGCTTCTGCTTGAATTGACTTAAGTGCATCGCCAGACGCGAACTGAGGGAACTCGCTCGTTGCTTTGGTCTTTCCGGAATATGCTTCATTGATGGTTTGGATGAAACCTTCAAACGCCACCAGCGCTCCCTCTACGGCCTTCTTTTCCTCCTTATTGAGGTCGAGGTCGGTTTCGTAATCGGGGATGGCCACCTCGGCGGTGTCATCTGTGGAATCAGCGTCGGGCTCATTCGCGGGCAGGGTCGACGTCGGCGCAGCGACGGGCGAAGTGTCGGCACAGCCGACAACTGAGACCAGACTCAATGCGGAGAAAATGGCAACGATCAATTGGGCGGGTCGACGACACGGTCGGGACGATCCAGTTCTCATTCCACGCCTCTGTGGTCTGCAACTGCGGCGCGACCCCATCGGCCGACACCCGGATTCTCTACATTATTCGACAGGCGCGCTTTTTAGAACAGGCGAAGTCGAATCTGTGGATAACTCATGTCCGAGTGCGCGGAAGCAATTGTGCCGAAGAGATCGGCCCTACTTGTTCGCCGCCTTTGCCGCCTTCGCGGCGGCCTTCTGCTGCTTCTTGAAGGCGCGCACCTCCTGCAGAGTGACGTCGTCGACGACATCGGCGATCGAACGGCGGGCGTCCTCGTCACCGTAGTCACCGGCAGCCACCTGCCAGCCTTCGGCCTGAAGCTCGAACTGCTTACCGAGCAGCGCCAGGAAGATCTTCGCCTTCTGATCACCGAATCCAGGCAGCTTCTTCAGCCGTTTGAGGACCTCGGCACCGCTGGGATCACCATCAGTCCAGATCGCCTCAGCATTCCCGTCGTAGTCGTCGACGATGGCCGCAGCCAGCTTCTGCACCCGTCCGGCCATCGACTTCGGGAACCGGTGGACCGCAGGAGACTGGGCGAAAGTGTCGAGGAAATCATCCGGATTCATCTCTGCGATCTCGTCGACATCGAGCTTGCCCAGTCGCTCGGCCAACTTCGCCGGCCCCGCAAAAGCGCTCTCCATGGTCACCTGCTGATCGAGCAGCATTCCGACGAGCAGAGCGAAGCGGTCTTCGGCCAACAGTGCATCGGCCTTCGGATCTCCAGACAGGAACAGTGAAGTCATGGCTCCATCTTCGCATGCCGCCGTCTGCCGTCCATGCACCGATATCATCGGGGAATGATCTGTCCCTGTTCCGGAGTGCCTCGAGGCGCCGACTACGCCGACTGCTGCCGACCTGCACTCGACGGCGAAACCTGGCCCACCACCGCCGAGGCGCTCATGCGCTCCCGCTATACCGCTTTTGTTCGCGGCAATGAAGACCACCTCTTCCGCACGTGGCATGCCAAGACCCGACCCGACGACGTCGGCGTCGATGACTCCACCACCTGGCTCGGTCTCGAAATCCTGTCCACGACCGACGGGGGACCCGATGATGGCGCCGGAACGGTGCACTTCCGAGCGAAATTCCGGGACCACCTCGGCGATCATCTCCTCGAAGAGAACTCCTCCTTCGTCCGCAGGGCCGGACGGTGGATGTACCTCGATGCCCTTGAGAACTGACTTCGAACACCGACTTCGAGAATCGATGACGATGACATCTATACTGTTGGCTGGCGCATCCAACGCCCAGCCGAGGTCGTGATCCCAGCACACCGACCACATGGCGAAGGGGAGAGCATCCTCGGACGAAACCGGCACGGTGAATCCCTGACCAGGTTTCGTGCTGGGGGGAGACTTGGTCGCTTGAGGAAGAGACACCATGACCAAGGACAAGGATTTCAAGAGACTCGTTCGCACGCGGATGACCGAAACCGGTGAGAACTTCACTACTGCCCGCGCCGCACTGCTCGCCGAAAGCCAAGATGCGAACCGGAGTGCAGAGGCGCACCGCGGAGCCAGCGGCGAAATCCTCAGCGATTCCCCGATCGACCCGCAGATCGATCGGTTTCGGGCGAAGACACTGAGGACGTTCATGCCGAACGGTCGCATCACAGCCGTTCCGACGAAACGTCGCGCCCTCGTCGTCATCCTCATCGAGGTCCTCGTCTCCCTCGACCCAGACCGGGTCTACGACGAAAAGCAGCTCAACGGCATCCTCGGCGAGTTCCATCCGGACTTCGCCCTGCTGCGTCGCGAACTCATCGACTACCGACTGCTCGAACGCAATGCCCACACGGGTGAGTACTGGGTCAACCCGAAACCACCCATCCACAGCGGCTCACAGGCACAGGAGATGGCCGGACTCGAGGTATTTCTGAGCTGAACCGGCGACGGCGTATCCTTGAAGCTCGAACCACAACCGGGCAGACACGAGGAGCATCCATGGCCTACCACGCCGATTCGACCGATCTCGACGAAAAAGAGATTCTCAGCTGGGACATGTTCGGCCAATCGGCGCGTGAGATGGCGCAGACCATTGCGGATTCAGACTACGACCCCGAGATCGTCATCGCCGTGGCCCGGGGTGGGCTGCTGCCCGCCGGAGCACTGGCCTATGCCCTCGGGCTCAAGCTCTCCGATGCCATCAACGTCGAGTTCTACACCGACGTCCACGAAACGCTGCCCGATCCCATCCTGCTCGCCCCGATGCTCGACATCGAAGCGATCAAGGGCAAGAAGCTGCTCGTCGTCGACGACGTCGCCGACTCCGGTCGTACCCTGGCCCTCGTCCTCGAACTGCTGCGCAAACACGGTGCCGAAGCCCAGTCGGCCGTCATCTACGCGAAGTCCGCGTCGATCATCGACCCGGACTTCGTGTGGAAGCGCACCGATCAGTGGATCGTCTTCCCCTGGTCGGCCGAGCCGCCGGTCGAACCCAGCAAGTAAGCTGACCGTATGGAGGAGACACGGGACATCGCCGCCCCGTGCGGACGCGTCCGCGCCTATATCGCCGACGATGTGATCCGCGCACGGGGCATCCGCTATGCCCGCGCGGGGCGTTTCCTTCCTCCCGTCGACGAGCCCCCGGTGGACTTCATCGACGGCGGCCAGCCCGGCCCGGCGAGCCCGCAGCTGCGCCGCGACCCGAACGCAGGGATGACCTTCGACCAGCTCGGAGGCCTTCCCATCAGCGAAGACTGTCTGCGCGTGAGCGTGACGATGCCCCGCGACATCGATCCCAGCGCCGAGGTGGGGCTGCCTGTCCTCGTCTGGATCCACGGCGGAGCCTATGTCGCCGGGGCCGGTGACGCGGAGATCTACGACGCGCACACCATCGCGGCAGAACAGCACATCATCGTCGTTTCCGTCACCTACCGCCTCGGCGTGCTCGGCTATTTGGGCACGGGCGCACCCGAGCATTCGAACCTCGGTGTGCTCGACCAGATCTCCGCTCTTCGGTGGGTGCAGACCAACATCGCCTCCTTCGGCGGCGACCCGCGCAATGTCACGATCGCCGGACAGAGCGCCGGTGCAGACGCCTGCGCCCACCTGATGATCGCCGAGGGTACGACGGGCCTCTTCCGGCGCGTGCTCATGGCATCTGCACCGCTGGGTCTGGCCGGTGGTACGGACACGATGAACTGGGCGATGGCCAAGGTCGCCCAGAGGATCGACCCTGACGCGAGCGTGAAGGAGATTCTCGAGGCCCAGGAGGAAGTGCACAGGGCGGCCCTCGTCGGCGGCCTGCACGCGGGAATGTGCTTCGGAGTCCACTACGGCCGGTACCCGCTGCCGTCCCGCGCCGAGGCGGCCAAGGCATGGGTCGACGTCGCGCCGACGTATGACGTGCTCATGACCCGCACCGAACGCGAGATGGCGTTCTTCGCCGGTTTCGTCCCCGCCCTGCGCCGGCTGCACAAGCGGTCCCTGACCTCACCGATGCTCGAATCCCTCATCTCTGGGATCACTTCGGCGGTCTACACCCGAGCCGGTCGAGAGTTCTACGACCGGCACCGCATGTCCGGCGGTCAGGGAGCGCGCCTGCTCATCGTCTCTCGCGGCGACGGCAGCTTCTTCGACGCCGCCCATGCCGGAGACCTGCCGCTGATCTTCCCCGGCGCGATCTGGCACAGATCCTTCCTCGACTACGGCGCGACCACCGATATCGCCGGTCCCGAACTGCGCCGGATCTGGGGCGACTTCGCGGCCTCGGGGTCGCTGCCGCGTATGCGCGTGCCCGGCCTCATCGACATCATGGGCTGAACGGTTCGACAGTGCGGTCCCGATTCTGTCGGTCTTTCACAATTGCCGTGTCACCGGCGTGCACTACCGTAAGACCATGGATGCACATCAGGTCTCGGCCGCCCGTCTGATCGCTCAGGGCCTCGTCGGACCTCCGCCCTCGTCACCGACAGGCACGGACCTCTCACCTGCAGGTGCCGTCGTCGAACATCTGGGCTGCGTCCAAGCGCAGGCCCTCAGCGGCGCTTTGGTCTCCATCGCCTTGCGTCTGGGTCCCGATGTCACTGCAGGGGTAGGCGCCGTCCGCGCCGCCATCGACGCCGGAGAGATCGTGCGGTCCTGGACTCAGCGCGGCACCATCCATCTGACCACAGCCAAGGACATCGGGTGGATCCTCGGCCTGACCGGTGCACGGACGATGAAGTCCACAGCCAACCGGCGCAAGCACTTCGGCATCACCGACGCGATGATCGACACCGCGGCCCGACTGGCCGCAACCGCCATCAGAGACCGTGGACCTCTGACCCGTGAAGAGCTGCTCGAAGCGTTTGCCCCCATCGAAGCCGGAGACGAATACGGACACGCTCGACACCTCATCACCTCCCTGGCACTGCAGAACATCATCGTTCAAGCCCCCATGATCGAGGGCAAGGACGATATGAAATACGTGCTCACCGACGATTGGGTGACGAGTCCCACCGCGTTGAACGCCGAGGCGGCGCTGCACGAATGGATGAGACGCTTCGTCACCAGTCACGGACCGGTGACGCTCGACGACGCCACCCGATGGACGGGACTGCCGAAGACCCACGTCAGAATGGCCATCCACGCTGGGATCGACGCCGGTGAGATCGTGAGTGCGGACATCGACGGCACTGACTGCGTGCACGCCCCGGACCTCGAAGATCGTCTGTCCGAATGGGAGACCGCGGCGCAGGAGACGATGCTGCTGCCGGGATTCGACGAGATCATCCTCGGTTACAAAGACCGCAGCGCTACGCTCGACCCTGCAAACGAAAAGCTCGTTGTTCCCGGAGGCAACGGAATGTTCAAGAACACGGTGGTGATGGGCACCCGTGCACGCGCCACATGGAAGCGATCACCCCGCAAAACCGGTCCACGTGTCCTCGTCGAAGCATTTCCTGGTGAGACGGTGGCCCTCGAGGCCGTCGAATCGGTGAGCGAAACCCACCCGGCCTTCGTCTGAGATCGCAGGCACGACCGACAATGGGCGAATCACAGAGGACACCGGCGGGCGGCGAGGTCGCCCCAGAAGGCCGGCCGACATCGTCGCAGCGGAGAATCGACGTCGGGATCATACTCAATCCCAGACATGCGGCGACTCTGCGAGCGTATGCCGATCTCGTTCAGGGCCTGCGTTCTGTTTCCGCGCACCACCGAAGCATGACGACCAGCGTCGAACGCTCTGGGCATTGGCAAGCCGAACAGCTCACCGATTGGGGCGCCGACATCGTCATCATCCTCGGCGGAGACGGCACCATCCGTGCGGCAGCCCCGGTGCTCGCAGAAGCGGGGATTCTTGTCTTCGTCATCCCGACGGGAACCGCGAATGTGCTCAGCCGTCATATCGGTCTCGGCTCGTCCCGGCAGGCAATCGACCATTGTGTGTCCACGGTGGCATCGATCATCCGCGGCGGGACCACGAACAGTGTGAGCGTCCCGGTCAATGCGGCGGACCTTCGGCAAGCAGACGGCAGTCGACTTCGCAGCGATTTCATCAGCCTCGCGGGAATCGGGGGAGACGCCCGTGCCGTCGCCCACCATCACGCCGCCCCTGGGCTGGCGGGTTACGCCTGGGGAGCCGTCCGAGCCCTCTTCGCCGCCAACTTCACAATGCGTCCTGGGAACGCTGCCCAGAGGCCGGTGTGGTCGGTGATGGCATCGAAGGCGGCCCGTCCTGCAGGACCCATCGCAGTGTTCCCCGAGGCACGAATCGAGGCAGAGACCTTCTCCGTGCTCACCGTCGGCCCACTTCCGCACCCGTTCATGGCCCGGTGCAGAGCGTGGGCGGGAATCGCCGCAGCATGCCTGCAGGGCGAACCGCAGACACACCCGCTCATGAGCTATCGCAGTACCGCGGAAACGACAGTCGCGCTCGAATCACCTGTGCCGGCGCAACTCGACGGCGACCACATCGGCGACTGTGTGGAACTGCGGGTCAGCGTCGGCGAGAAGAAGCTCTTGGTATCAGCGCCGACGGCGTGAGGTGCCGAAGATCCCGCGCGCGATCTCACGTGCCGCGGTCCGCGTGGGCAGCTCTTCGAGGCCATAGCCGGACTTCGGGAAGATCTGTACGGGCTCCGCCGATACCCGAGAGATCGCCTTTGACATCGGAGACGAAGACCGGCGCACCGTCCCGTGACGGCCGCTCGGCGAGCATCTGCAGGGGTGCGGTCTTGCCGGTTCCGGTGTCACCGGCGACGAGGTCGTGCCGGTTGAGCATGGACAGTCCGATGGAGATCGGGGTCTCCTTTCAGGGTTCCTCACCGTCGAGGGCGACTCCCAGATCGAGGGTCTCCCCGTCGAAGGTGTATCCGTCTTTGAGTGTCTGCAATGCCTGCGCTGTTATGCCTCAATCTTTATACAGCCGCACCGTGGCGGTGGAGGAATTCTGCATGGACTCGCCGGTCCGTCCCCAACTCGGGGTGGAAGCTGGCTCCCCACACCTGCCCCTGCCGAACGAGGACGGGCATACCGTCATGCCGGGCGAGCACCTCGGTGTCGGGCCCGAGATCGAGTATCTGCGGGGCCCGGATGAATGTGCCGTCGACCGGCTCGGTCAGTCCGTGGACGGTCAGCGGGGTGGTGAAGGACTCGCGCTGGCGACCATAGGCGTTGCGGGCCACGGTGATATCGAGCCCACCGAGGCGGTCGTAGCCGCCCAGCGAATCATCGCTGAGCCGATCCGCCAGGAGAATGAGCCCCGCGCAGGTGCCGAAGACCGGCAGACCACCGGTCATGCGTTCGCGCAGGGTCGCGAAGAGATCCGTGCCGGCTGCGATGCGCACCATCGCCGAGGACTCTCCGCCGGGCAGGATGAGCGCATCGATGGCGTCGAGGTGGTCGGACTTGGTGACCTTGAGGGGGTCGACCCCCAGGGAGCCGAGCATGAGCAGGTGCTCACGAAAAGCTCCCTGGAGGGCGAGGACGCCGACTCTCACCAGCCGCGTTCGGCCAGGCGGTGCGGTGCGGGAACATCGGCGACATTGATGCCGACCATCGCATCGCCGAGTGCGCGGGAAGCCTTGGCCACAGCCTGCGGATCGTCGAAGTGAGTGGTCGCTTCGACGATGGCCTTCGCACGGGCCTCGGGGTTGCCGGACTTGAAGATTCCGGAGCCGACGAAGACGCCGTCGGCACCGAGCTGCATCATCATCGCAGCATCCGCTGGGGTGGCGATGCCTCCAGCGACGAACGTCACGACGGGCAGCCGGCCGAGGCTGGCGACCTGTTTGACCAGGTGGTATGGGGCAGCGATCTCCTTGGCCGCGACGTAGAGCTCGTCTTCGCTCTTCGCCCCCAGTGCACGGATCTCGGAGTTGATGGTGCGCAGGTGACGCATCGCCTCGGAGACGTCGCCGGTTCCTGCTTCGCCCTTCGACCGGATCATCGATGCGCCTTCGGTGATCCGGCGCAGAGCCTCACCGAGGTTGGTCGCACCGCAGACGAACGGCACCTTGAAGACAGACTTGTCGATGTGGTTGACGTAGTCGGCGGGGGAAAGGACCTCTGATTCGTCGATGTAGTCGACGCCGAGGGTCTCAAGTATCTGTGCTTCGACGAAGTGCCCGATGCGGGCCTTGGCCATGACCGGCACGGACACGGCGCTGATGATCGAGTCGATGAGATCGGGATCGCTCATTCTGGCGACTCCGCCTTGAGCGCGGATATCCGCGGGGACTCGTTCGAGGGCCATCACGGCTGAGGCTCCGGCCGCCTCGGCGATGCGTGCCTGCTCTTCGTTGACGACGTCCATGATGACGCCGCCCTTGAGCATCTGGGCAAGTCCGGTGTTGAGCAGGGTCTGTGTTTCGGTCATTGTGGTGCCAGTCCATTCACTGTCGCGGAGTCGATCCGGGCCGACACTGGGTGCAGCGCAGAGTGATCGCGGTCTGCTGCCAAGTATCGGAAGGATCATGTATCTTCGGGGTGAACGGCCGTTCCTGACTAGCCTAAACTGCCGAGTGGCTCACTGTGAGAGCCAGAAAGAGTCAAGTATTTTAAGCCAGATACGCGTTGTCGCACTATGATCGTCTGATGGCTTCGACGTCACAGGACCGCACGCAGACCGAGGGCATCGCGCTGCCGATGAGTGTCGACAAGGGTCTGCCGACTCCCTTGCCCGATCAGCTCACTCAGGAGCTGCGCCGTCTCATCTCGGACGGGACGCTGCGTCCCGGGGACGCGGTGCCCTCGAGTCGTCGGCTGGCCAAGCACCTCGGAATCTCCCGCGGCAGCGTGGAGACTGCCTATGCGCAGCTCGCCGTCGAGGGATTTCTCGTCGCCGCCGAACGCTCGATGACGCGGATCAACCCTGACCTGCCCGCCGCACCGCGAACACTGCGTCCGCGGCGCCGGATTCCCGAATCACCGAGGCGGCTCTTACGCAACTATGTCGACCTGCGTCCGGGATTCGGCGGTGATGACCCGCTGCGCGAACCGGCTTTTCGTCGCGCCTGGAGGGAATCGCTCGACCTCGACCCGGGGCCGATCGATCCCTTGGGCCAGCCCCGTGCCCGATGGGCGATCGCCGACTATCTGCGACTGGCGCGCGGCATGGCAGTCGACCCCGATGAAATCATCCTCACCAGCGGGTCTCGCGACGGACTGAGGCTGCTGCTGAGCATCGGCATCGCCGGTTCCATCGCCGTGGAGAATCCGGGCTTCCCAGGCCTGCGGCAGGCAATGACCGACCAGCATCTCGTGCCCTTGGACACCGCCTCCTCGTCGCCGGCTCCAGCCGATGTGGGCGCCGCCGTCGTGACTCCGAATCACCAGTTCCCACACGGGACACCGATGCCGGTCGACCAGCGTGCCCGGCTGTTGGACTGGGCGGCCAGAGGCGATGCCGTCCTCGTCGAAGACGACTACGACAGTGAGGCCCGTTTCACCCGGACTGTGCTCCCGACACTTCTCGACCTCGCATCATCGACCGGCAGCGCGGCCGAGGTCGTCCATATCGGCACTTTCTCCACTCTGCTGACCTCGGCAGTATCGACCGGATACGTCATCGCCCGCGGGGAGATCTCGGAGAAGCTCATAAGCGCGCGCACGGCACTGGGGCCCGCTTTCTCACCGATTCTGCAGATGGCCATCGCCTCCTACCTCGGCTCCGGCGGGCTGCGTCGTCGCATCTCCCGCGGCCGGCGTCGACTGCGGGCGGCCGAAGAGGTCGTGGGGGAGATCGGTCCGATCCCCGGTCTGGTCCATGACGGACGTACCCTCGTCATCGAAACGACTCAGGAGCAGGCCGAGAGTCTGCTGCGGCAGCTGGCCGACCGCGGCATTCTCGTCGCTTCATTGGCGCGCGGCTGGACCGGCGGTGATGAGGTCAGGCATGGTCTAGTCATCGCACATTCGAACGTCGACGCCTCAGTGCTGCAGGAGGCCTTGGGAGAAGTGAAGACCCTGTTGAGTAGAATCCAGTCATGAGGAATTCGGGATTCGCAGTCGACGGGATCATCAAGCTGCTGCTGGCCGTTGCCGGCTTCATCTTCGTCGGCGGGCTCGAGGACTTCTTCCTCGCCCCGCGCTGGCTGGTCATCACCGCTCTGGTGCTGTTCTTCCTCAGCGCCGCCACTCAGATCTCCTATGCCGTGAGCAAGGGAGAGAAGCGTTATCTGAAGTTCCCGATGGTCTTCGACGCGCTCCTCATCGTCGCCGTCGTCATCGGCCTCATCCTCGCTGCTGCGAGCAATCCCGCCGGTGGTTGGATACTCTTCGTCCTGATGGGTGTGGGTTCGCTGGGCATCGCTGTGGTCTTCACTACCGGCGAGAACGGTCCCTCTTTCAGCGAAGAGGACTCACAGAGCCCCTGACCCCCGCCACCTGCTCACTGTCGATCAAGCTCCGCTGCACATGCTCCGCCGTCGATCAAGCGGTGCCGCACATTCTCACTGTCGATCAAGCGTCGCCGCGGATTTGTGGTCGTTTACGGGCATATTTCCGCGGCAATGCTTGATCGGCGCAGAGTTTGTGGTGTGAACGTGCGCGGCGGGCTGTCAGACGCGGCAATGCTTGATCGGCGCGAACGGTCCGGTCTCGGCGAACAGCCGTCCCAGAACACCTGTTCGGCGCCGCATGATTCCTGCCGATCAAGCGCTGCCGCGGATTTGTGGTCGTCTACGGGCATATTTCCGCGGCGAGGCTTGATCGGCGGGTAGTTTGTGGTGTGAACGTGTGCGGCGGGCGGTCAGACGCGGCAATGCTTGATCGGCGTGACTCTGCGAAGAGAAAGTCAGCGCGGAGTGAAAGTCAGCGCGGGGTGAAAGCCAGCGCGGAGAGACAGTCAGCGATTGAACGCGATCGCAGCGATATGACCGTCCGGAATGCCAGCCTCGAGGTCGTGGATGTCGACGTCCGGATGCGGTGAGTTCGGGTGCGGCCCGGCGCCGATGTAGTCGAGACCGGGATCGCGAGCCAGGCCCGTGCTCAGCGCTTTGAGGAAGGCCTCGGTGCGCGCCCACACGCGGACGAACCCAGCGGCGAAGTCCTCGTCGGACAAGGCCTCGAGCTCGGCCCGCTCATCTTTGTGGAGCAGATGCACAGCCTCGAGGGCGACATCTCGTTCGGGGACCGCTTCGATGTCGAGCCCGACCGGGTCGTCGGCGACGGCGACGAGAACGAGGCGTCGAGACCGAGACACCGAGAACTCACATTCATCGTGGCGTGGTTTGCCCGCCGAATCGAGGCGGATCTCGATCGCAGCGGGATCCCGGTCCAGATGTGCTCCGAGCACATGGCGGAGGACGACACGACCGGCTGACCAGGTCACGGCCGCCTCGGCGTCGAATTCCTGTGCATAGTTGCGTTCCTGCTCGGTGAGGACGGAAGCGTCGTCGCGTGCCCACGCCGCCTCAGCCGAAGTATCGGCGAGGATGAGAGTCACGGGCAGCTCGGTGGACAGTTCGGTGAAGCTGGGGTGGTGCGCCATCGTTCAGCGGCCCAGGGCCTTGTTGATCTTCTTCAGCTTGCGGCCCAGGATGTAGATCCGCACCGACCCGATGATCCCGGCGATGAGGATGCCGCCGATGGCTGCGAAGAGCATAGCCACGCCCAGAGGCAGTTCGAACTGCCAGCCGAAGTACTTGAACTCGGCGGGGACATTGTTCTGCAGAATGAAGATGAGCAGCAGGACGACGATGACGGCGCCGAGGATGAGCGAGACCCACATGCCCGCCGACATTCCGGAACCGGCCTTCGTCGACGGCAGCTCACCGGTGTGTCCGGCCGGAGGCTGTGACTGTTCGTCGGTATGTCCGGCCGGAGGCTGAGTCTGTTCAGCTGATTCGTGTGGGGAGATCTCCCGAGTCTTGTCTGCAGCGGCGGCCTCGCCCGTCGCGGGAGTATCGCTGCCGAGGACTGCATCGGTTTCGGCCAGGAGCTCTTCGGGCGTCTGCGAATCGCCACGCGGGTCTTGAGTACTCATGCGCCCCATCATAACTGCTGATGGGGCGCACCAGGGTGGATTGCAGAACCAGGGTGGTTTGCAGAAAGAGTCCCGGCAGGGGCTGCCGGGACTCTTCCTCAGTTGGTGTCGAGCAGTGGGTCAGACGGTCTTGCTCAGGGAGGAGATGATCTCGTTGAGCGTTGCCGACGGACGCATCGCCGCGTTCACCAGATCATCGTTGGGGTAGTAGTAGCCGCCCAGGTCGACCGGGCCGCCCTGAACCTCGAGGAGTTCGGTCGCGATGGCGTCCTCCTTCTCGGTCAGTGCCTTCGCCACCGGCGCGATGGCCTCGGCCAGCGCCTCGTCAGAAGTCTGCTCTGCCAGCTTCTGAGCCCAGTAGAGGGTGAGGTAGAAGTGGCTGCCGCGGTTGTCGATCTCGCCGACCTTGCGCGAAGGCGACTTGTTCTCCTCGAGGAACCTGCCCGTAGCGGCATCGAGGGTGTCGGCCAGCACTCCGGCCCGCTCGTTTCCGTGGACGTTGAACTCGTGGCGGAAGGACTCGGCCAGGGCGAGGAACTCACCGAGTGAGTCCCACCGCAGGTGGTTCTCTTCGACGAGCTGCTGGACGTGCTTCGGAGCCGAGCCGCCGGCACCGGTCTCGAACAGTCCGCCGCCTGCGATGAGCGGGACGACGGAGAGCATCTTCGCCGAGGTGCCGAGCTCGAGGATCGGGAACAGGTCCGTGTTGTAGTCACGGAGCACGTTCCCGGTCACCGAGATGGTGTCCTTGCCCTCGCGGATGCGGTCGATGGAGAACTGAGTGGCCTCCACCGGGTTCATGATGCGGATGTCCAGGCCCTCGGTGTCGTGGTCACGCAGGTACTCCTCGACCTTCGCACGGATGTTGGTGTCATGCGCACGAGTCTCATCGAGCCAGAACACGGCCGGGGTCTCCGACAGGCGGGCACGGGTGACAGCGAGCTTGACCCAGTCCCGGACGGGGACGTCCTTCGTCTGGCAGGCGCGCCAGATGTCACCGGCGGCGACCTCATGGCTCATGAGGACCTCACCGGCGGAGTTGACGACCTCGACGGTGCCGGCCTCGGAAATCTCGAAGGTCTTGTCGTGGCTGCCGTACTCTTCGGCCTTCTGGGCCATGAGACCGACGTTGGGCACGGTGCCCATGGTCGTCGGATCGAAGGCGCCCTTGGCCTGGCAGTCCTCGATGACGGTCTGGTAGACGCCGGCGTAGGACGAGTCGGGGATGACGGCCAGGGTGTCCTGGGTCTGGTCGTCCTTGTTCCACATCTTGCCGCCGACGCGGATCATCGCGGGCATGGAGGCGTCGACGATGACGTCGGAGGGCACGTGGAGGTTCGTGATGCCCTTGTGCGAGTTGACCATGGCCAGGTCGGGACCATCGGCCAAGCCCTTCTCGATTCCGGCCTTGACCCCGGCGGCGACGTCGGCATCGAGGGCATCGAGCCCGCCGAGGATGGCGGCCAGTCCGTTGTCGGAGGTCAGCCCCGCCTCGGCGAGGACATCACCGTATTCGGCGAAGACATCGGGGAAGAAGGCCTCGATGACCTTCCCGAAGAGGATGGGGTCGGAGACCTTCATCATCGTGGCCTTGAGGTGGACGGAGAAGAGGACGCCGTCGGCCTTGGCAGCGGCGATCTGATCCTTGACGAACTCGTCGAGGGCGGCGGCGTTCATCTTCGTCGAATCGATGATCTCGCCGGCGAGGACGGGCAGGGACTGCTTGAGGATCGTGGTCTCGCCGGCTTCGGTGCGCAGGCGGATGGTGAGGGTGTCATCGGCATCGATGATCACGGACTTCTCATTGTCGCGGAAATCGCCCCGGTCCATGGTGGCGACGCGGGTCTTCGAGTCCTTGGACCATTCGCCCATCGAATGCGGGTGGGCCTTGGCGAAGTTCTTCACGGCCTGCGGTGCGCGACGGTCGGAGTTGCCTTCACGCAGAACCGGGTTGACGGCCGAACCCTTGACCTTGTCGTAGCGAGCCCGAACATCCTTCTCCTCATCGGTGGAAGGCTCTTCCGGATAGTCGGGCAGATCGTAGCCCTGGGACTGCAGTTCGGCGATCGTCGCCTTCAGCTGCGGGACCGAAGCGGAGATGTTGGGCAGCTTGATGATGTTGGCATCAGGGGTCTGGGCGAGTGCACCCAGTTCGGCCAGGGCGTCGCCGACCTGCTGGTCTTCGGGCAGGCGGTCGCTGAACTGGGCCAGCACGCGTGCGGCGAGAGAGATGTCTCGAGTCTCAACCTCGACACCGGCCGACGTAGCGAAGGCTTCGATGATGGGTTTGAGCGAATACGTCGCCAGAAGCGGCGCTTCATCCGTGCGCGTGTAAATGATTTTAGCCATAGTTGTGGACCACTCCGCATCTTCTTGGGGTTTGTCGCCCTCCATCCTACCTTCTGGGCCATTTCAGCAGTCGGGTCAGGCCGATGATGGTGCTCACATCTGACGTCGGCACCCGGTAGTCTTCTGTGTCGGCACGGACAACAGAAAGAGGACGACAGTGGCCAAACTCTACTTCCGGTACGGAGCGATGAATTCGGGCAAGTCGACCGCTCTGCTGCAGGCGGCCTTCAACTATGAGGAGCGCGGTCAGCGGGTCCTGCTGGCCAAACCGCTCATCGACACCAAGGGAGCATCGCAGATCGTGTCCCGGCTGGGAGTCACTCGAGAGGTCGACTTCGTCATCCCCGCCGACGGCGACGTTGAGACGATCTATGCCGAACATGCGGACTACGTCGACCACGATGCCCTCATCGAGTCCATCGACGCTCCGAAGGTCCCGGTCTCGTGCCTGCTCATCGACGAGGCGCAGTTCCTCACCCCTGTCCAAGTGGATTCGCTGATGCGCATCGCTACGAATGCCTCGGTGCCGGTGATGTGCTACGGAATCCGCACGGACTTCCAGACGAAGGCGTTCCCCGGATCGGCCCGGCTGCTCGAGATCGCCCATACCCTCGAGGAGCTCAAGACGATCTGTCGCTGCGGTCGCAAGGCCATGTTCAACGGCCGGCTCGTGGACGGACGGTTCATCTTCGACGGCGATCAGGTCGCCATCGACGGCAACACTGTGACCTATGAATCACTGTGCCCGAGCTGTTATCTCGAGTACTCCGACGGTAGGCTTTCAACGACAGACTCCTGACCGATCCCGACACAGCTTCCCCGTCGCATCCAGCTCGTCGACTTCCGTCACATCCAGTCGAATTTCCGACGCACCTCAAGTTCTCAAGGAGCCTCCATGCGCATCGCCGTCCGTGCCTTCAACGACAATCCCGGTTCTCCCGTCCTCGTCTTCGGCAACGCTCTGGGCACACGGATGCCCTTGTGGACGCCCGTAGCCGCACGCTTGGCCGACGACTATCAGATCTACCTCACCGACCTTCCGGGGCACACCGTGGCCAACGGTGGATCGGCCGCCCCGCTGACAGTCGAAGCGCTGGCTTCCGGTGTCGTCGAGTCCCTCGCCGAGGTCGGGGTCGAGTCCTTCGCCTACTGCGGAGTCTCGATCTCCGGCGCTGTCGGTCTGACTCTGGCACTGAACCATCCCGACGTCCTGACAGGACTCATCGCCTGCGCGACTGCCGAGAAGTTCGGCACCCCGGAGTCATGGGACGAACGCATCGGCCAAGTCCGCGCCGACGGAACCCGGAGCATCGTCGATGACACCGCCGACCGGTGGTTCGCCGCCGGATTCCTCGGCGAGGACATCGCCACCGGTCACCTCATCCTCTCCGACCTCGCGCTGGTCGATGATGAGGTCTACAGCGCGGCCGCCTCGGCGCTGAAGACCTACGATCTGAGCGGAAAGCTCGGTTCGATCAGCACCCCGACGCTGGTCGTGGCCGGGGCCCAGGACCCCGGCTGCACCCCGGAGGCGATGTCAGAGATGGCCCAGCAGATCGAGGGCGCGCACTTCGTCACGATCCCGGACTCGGCGCACCTGTCGATGGTCGAACACCCCGAGATCGTCGCCGACCATATCCAGGAGTTCTGCGGCCAGCTGTAGGAACGCTTGCGCCCACGGGTCAAGGGCTCCTCTGTCGATGGTGAGACCACTTCTGGAGTAGGCTGTGCCAAAGCACAGGCAAACCTGCTCGATGAGGAGTGAGAATGTCCCCGCGCCCGAGTTCCCCTGATTTCACATCCACCGAGGTCGACCTGCGCTCTCCCGGGGAACGAGAACCCGGAATCAGCCGCACCACCCTGCGAATCAGGTGGACCGGGTTCCTGCTCGGCCTCATCTTCTCCACTCTGATCTATGCGATCATGCCTGCCGATATCGGGCATGGTGCCAAACTGACCGCGGCGGTCGCGGTGCTCATGGCGGCCTGGTGGATGACGGAAGCGCTGCCGATCGCAGCGACCTCCCTCGTTCCGCTCGTGGCGTTCCCCGTGTTCGGCACGGACGTCGAGATGGAGACCGTCGGCGCCTCGTACGGGAATCCGATCATCTTCCTCTTCCTCGGCGGCTTCCTCATCGCCCTGGCGATGCAGCGGTGGAATCTGCACCGTCGCATCGCACTCGTGACGCTGAGCATCATGGGTGACCGGCCAGGACCGATGATCGCTGGCTTCATGATCGCCACCGGGTTCATCTCGATGTGGGTGTCGAATACGGCGACCGCAGTGATGATGTTGCCGATCGGCATGTCGGTGCTCATGATCGTGTCGAAGGTTGTGGGCACCGCCTTCAACAAAACGGCGGATCCTGACGGAGACGGGACAGAAGACGCCGTCGGCGCTGCCGACAGACCGAGCGACGGCGGCGATGACACCGGCATCGGCGCGGTCGTGAAGTCGAACTTCGGCACCGCGCTCATGCTCGGCATCGCCTACTCCGCGTCGATCGGGTCGCTGGGCACCATCATCGGCACTCCTCCCAATCTCTTCCTCGTCGGCTATCTCAAAGACAACTACGACATCTCCATCGGCTTCGGCCAGTGGATGATCGTCGGTGTGCCCCTGTCGGTGGTGATGATGGCCATCGCCTGGTTCCTCTTGGTCAAGGTACTGTTCAGACCGGAGATCGACAGGATTCCCGGAGGGCGTGAGCTCATCCGCGATGAACTTGCCAAACTCGGCCCCATGTCCACAGGTGAGAAGCTCGTGCTCGCGATGTTCGTCCTTGCCGCCGTCAGTTGGATCTCGCTGCCGCTGATCTTTGACGAGCCGCCGATCAGCGACGAAGGCATCGCCATGGTCGTGGGGCTCCTGCTCTTCCTCATCCCCGGCGGAGCAAACCGGGGAGTTCGGCTCCTCGACTGGGCGACGGCGGAGAAGCTGCCCTGGGGAGTCCTCCTGCTCTTCGGCGGCGGGCTCGCTCTCTCCGCACAGTTCTCGGATTCGGGCCTGACCGAATGGATCGGCAAGACCACCAGTGGTCTCGGGGTTCTTCCGACAATGCTCGTCGTTGCGATCTTCGCGGCAATCATCCTCTTCCTCACAGAATTGACCTCGAATACCGCAACCGCGGCGACGTTCGTTCCGGTCGTCGGCGGAGTGGCCATGGGCCTCAGCCTCGACCCGCTGCTGCTGACGATTCCCGTTGCCCTGGCCGCGACGTGCGCGTTCATGCTGCCGGTCGCGACCCCACCCAACGCGGTGGCGTTCGGCTCGGGATATGTCACCGTGGCGCAGATGGTCAAGGGCGGGCTGTGGCTCAATGTCATCGGCATCGTGCTCATCACCGCCACGGTGTATCTGCTCGCCGTTCCGGTATTCGGGATCGCTGTCTGAGGACGAGCGGAACTGGCAGACTGATGGCATGACTGAGCTGTTCGAACCGCTGACTCTGCGGGGGACCGAGATTCCCAACCGCATCTGGCTGGCCCCGATGTGCCAGTACTCCTGCGAAGCCGAAGACGGAATGCCCGGCCCGTGGCACCTCGTCCACCTCGGTGCCCGAGCGCAGGGCGGATTCGGACTCATCCTCACAGAGGCCTCGGCCGTCGTCCCCGAAGGGCGCATCTCACCGCAGGACGCCGGGATCTGGAACGACGATCAGGCCGACTCCTGGTCGGCGGTCGTCGACTTCGTCCACTCCCAGGGCAGCGTCATCGGCATCCAGCTCGCTCACGCCGGCCGCAAGGCGAGCACCTATCGTCCCTTCACCGGTGAACCGAAGGGCAGCGTGCCCGAGTCCGAGGGCGGGTGGCCGACGTTCGGCGCCAGCCCCATCGCCTATCCGAAGCTCGCCGAGCCTGCGGAGATGACCAAGGACGATATCGCCGAGGTGGTCGCCGCCTTCGCCGCTGCGGCCCGTCGTTCGATCGACGCCGGTTTCGATCTCGTCGAGCTCCACTCCGCTCACGGCTACCTGCTCCATTCGTTCCTGTCCCCGCTGTCGAATCAGCGCAGCGACGAATACGGCGGCGACCTCGCCGGACGGTCTCGACTGCTGCACGAGGTCTATGCCGCGGTGCGCGCCGAAGTCGGAGACGATGTGCCGGTGTTCGTGCGCATCTCGGCGAGCGAATGGACCGACGGCGGTTTCGACGTCGCCGAGGCCGCCGAGGTCAGCCGTACTCTGTCTGAAGCCGGAGTCGACCTCATCGACGTCTCCTCGGGCGGCAACTATCCGGTGCGGATCCCCATCGGTCCCGGTTACCAGGTGTCCCTGGCCGCAGCGATTCGGGCAGAAGGCGTCCCGACCGGAGCCGTGGGACTCATCACCGACCCGAAGCAGGCCGAGACCATCCTCAGCACGGGTCAGGCCGATGCGATCTTCATGGCCAGAGCCGCTCTGCGCGAACCCTCATGGCCACAGCGCGCCGCCCACGTGCTCGGCGTCGAACCCGGACCCTACCCTCCGCAGTACACGCGCGGATCCTGGTGATCCATCCGTGATCGCTGCGGACGCTCCGCAGCGATCGGGGCACCCGACCAGCCATCACCGAACCATTCGCCCAGACAGAAGACATCGAGCCGAGACAGAACAGATTGAGGAGTACGGAAATGAACACGATCGAAACCGAGCACGTCGTCATCCGATCTATTGCGGTCTCCGAGATGGCGAACAACGTCTACCTGCTCACAGGCAGGGAGACCGGTTCCCAGGTGCTCATCGATGCCGCTGATGATGCCGATGGGATCGCCGATCTCATCAGCTCCGGCGCCCAGGACACCGAAGCCGAGCCGACTCTGCGGGCGATCATCACCACGCACCAGCATTGGGATCATATCCGGGCTCTGCAGGCCACCTCGGCGAACTATCCGGAGGCGATGACCATCGCCGGTGCCGCGGACGCGGCCGCCATCACCGAGGCGGAAGGCGTAGAGATCGCGCACTCCGTCGATCACCTCGACGTCGGGGACTTCGGCGGATTCGTCCTCCAGGCCATCGGACTGCGCGGACACACTCCCGGCTCGACAGCGCTGCTCCTTCGTGACGGGGGAAAGACGATCCTGTTCTCCGGCGATTCGCTGTTCCCAGGCGGACCGGGCAAGACCTGGTCGGCCGAGGACTTCACATCTCTGATGGACGACCTCGAAGATCGGATCTTCGGTGAGCTTCCGGATGAGACGCTCGTTCTGCCCGGGCATGGAGACTCGACGACTCTGGGTGACGAGCGCCCGAAACTGGGGGAGTGGCGCGAACGCGGGTGGTGACCGCGGTCCTGCGCAGGCTTCAGACGATGGTGAGAGCCTTCAGAGAGTTCCTCAGCTCGGCAGTGCGGCGAAGCCGATGAGCGCCCACGCGATGGCGAGGAGTCCCACGGCGACGATGCCGATGTTCCATCTCGTCTCGACCCTGCGCTGCCCGCCTGGGTTGGCCAGCTCTTCGTCGCTGAGAGCCGAATAGCGTTCGAGCACGGTGTCGACGGCCGGGTTGGGATCCTCGACCAGCCGGCGGATACCGTGCTCGTCCTTCTCCCACTTCTTGCCCTTGCCGGCCAGCGGCCATGAGGCGAACTTCTTCGCATGAGTGCGCACGCTGAGACCGAAGTGGGTCTCAAAGCCGTCGACGAGGTTCCATGGGATCGTCACGGTCTGCAGGGGATTGACCAAGACGATCTGCCGGCGGTGCAGCTCGACACGGGGATACCGGTAGAAGACGAAGACCAAGGTGCCGACGGCCAGCGGGATGCCAGCGGCGGCGAGTCCGCGCAGTGTGAAATCGCCGAAGACGATGGAGATCACACCCAAGGCGCAGAGCCCGCCGACGATGAAGAACAGAGCCGTCGAGCTCGTCGTCCGCACGACGGTCGGCTCGGTGTCATTGCGATCTATCTCACTGTCAGCCACCTGTTCATCCTATCCACTGAGACTGAGCAAAAGTTGTCTGTTCTCTTAGTCTCGAAACGGTAACGATTGCGAAATTTGCTCATTATGTGGACTCGGTCACAGTCCTCAGTGAATTAGCTTTGATGCAATCCATGTGAAAAACATGAACGCGGTCACATGTGCTTCGGCCTCTGCCGACGCTGCGGATGTGACCGGAATGCACTCCGGTTTTGGGGTGCACGTACGAGGGTGACTCGCCCTAGAACAACAAGGAGAGAACGTGAACAAGCGCTTCCTCGCGGCCGGCGCCTCTGTGGCTGCCGCTGCAATGGTGCTCACCGCCTGCACACCCCCTGGCGGAGGCGATGATGAAGAGTCGTCGAACAACTCAACACTCAATATCGGGTGGAATGAGTCCTTCCGATCGATGAATACCCAGACCGCAAACGGAAATGCGGCCTCGAATGCCCTCCTCACCTACCTGATGAACGACAACTTCGGGTACTACGACGACAACCTCGAAGTTCAGGACGGCAACCTCGGTACGGTGGAGCAGGTCTCAGAAGATCCGCTGAAGGTCAAGTACACATTCAACGACGATGCAAAGTGGTCCGACGGCACACCCGTCGACGCCGCTGACTTGGCGCTGACCTGGGCCGGCAGGTCGACGAACTTCAACACCGTCGAGTCGAACAACGACGACGACGGAGCGGTGAAGGAGAACGACGCGAAGACTGTCTACTTCGATTCCTCGACTGTCGGGGCATCGCTGATCAAGGACTTCCCGGAGATCTCCGATGACGGCAAGGAGCTCACCTTCGAATACACCAAACCCTATGCCGATTGGGCCGACGAGTTCGGCATCGGTCCCGATGGCGTGGGAGTGCCTTCGCATATCGTCGCGAAGAAGGCTCTCGGCGTCGATGATCCGGAAGAGGGCAAGCAGGCCATCCTCGATGCGATCAAGGACGAGGACACCGAGAAGCTCTCGAAGATCTCGAACACCTGGAACACCGGCTTCGATTTCACATCGATGCCGAAAGACGAGGATCTCCTCGTCCACAACGGACCGTACAAAATCACGAAGTTCGAAGAAGGCCAGTACCTCACGCTCGAACTCGACGACAACTACACGGGCCCGAACAAACCGAAGGTCAACACCGTGACCGTGCGTTACAACGGTGATCCGATGGCCATGGTCCAGGCGGTGGAGAACGGCGAAGTCGACTTCACCCAGCCGCAGGCGACGGCTGACGTGCTCTCGGCTGCCGAGGACCTCGACGGCGTCACCGTCGAAGCCGGCGACGGCGCGACCTATGAGCATGTCGACTTCACCTTCGACAACAAGGGGCCCTTCGACCCCGAAGCCAACGGCGGAGACGAGGAGAAGGCGAAGAAGGTGCGGCAGGCGTTCCTGCACACCGTCCCGCGTCAGGACATCGTCGACAAGATCATCAAGCCGCTCAACGATGAAGCTGTCACTCGTGACTCCTTCAACCAGGTGCCCGGATCCCCGCTGTACGACGGTATCGTCGCAGGCAATGGCATCGACGCCTACGAAGAGGTCGATGTCGACGCTGCGAAGAAGCTCCTCAAGGAGGCGGGCGTCGAGTCACCCAAGGTCCGTGTCATGTACGACAACACGAACTCCCGGCGCCAGCAGGAGTTCCAGCTGGTCAAGGAATCGGCGGAGAAGGCCGGATTCGAGATCGAAGACGTCGGTGATGTCAACTGGGGAACTCGCCTCGGTGATGGGACATATGATGTGTCGATCTTCGGATGGCAGTCCGAAGGCACCGGAATCACCGAAGCCGATGCGAACTTCCGCACCGGTGCTCAGAACAACTATGGGGGCTATTCGAGCGACGAGACGAACGACATCCTCGACAAGATCCTCGTGGCACCCGAAGAGGACCATGAGAAGCTGTCGACGGAACTCGAGAAGCAGCTCACAGACGATGCCTTCGGCGCACCGCTGTTCCAGCACCCCGAGCTGCTCATCTACAGCGACAAGCTGAAGAATGCGTCGTCGACGACCGTTTCACCGACTCTGATGTGGAACTACTGGGAGTGGGAGACGAACTGACCCTGGTCGGTTCCTCTCCACACACCATCCGTTGTGGGGATCACTGTGTGGTCCCCACAACGGCGTCTTCAGAAGTTTGAAACGGACAGCCCGCTATGATCAGATTCATCCTCCGACGACTCCTTTCGACTGTGCTCGTGCTGCTTGTCGTCACCTTCGTCCTCTACCTCCTGCTCAACGTGGCCCTGGATTTCTTCTGGGACCTGCGTTCGAGCACCTCTCCGAACATCGAAGCTCTCTACGAGTCGCGTCGTCGACTCCTTGACCTCGACACCCCCGCAGTCGTGCGCTACTTCAAGTGGCTCGCCGGTGTGGGCGGCTGCGCCATCGGCCAATGTGACTTCGGCATCGCCTGGAAGTCCGGCCAAGAGGTCACCGACCAGCTGCAGGGCGCGATCGTCAACACGATCAAGCTCATCACCGCCTCGACGATCGTGGCCATCATCTTCGGCATCGCCGTCGGTATGATCTCGGCCATCCGCCAGTACTCGGGCTTCGACTACTTCATCACCTTCGTCTCGTTCCTCCTCTACTCGCTGCCTGTCTTCTGGGTGGCAGTGCTGCTCAAGCAGTACGGCGCGATCGACATCAACAACTTCATCAACGATCCGACACTGGACTCCTGGTGGCCGATCATCATCGGCTGTGTGGCGATGGGGCTGTTCTGGATGGGTGCGCTCGGCGGCAGCGCCAGACGACGGATCATCACCTTTGCCGCCGCCGCTCTCA
Source organism: Brevibacterium sp. S22 (assembly GCF_004745485.1). Taxonomy (GTDB): domain Bacteria; phylum Actinomycetota; class Actinomycetes; order Actinomycetales; family Brevibacteriaceae; genus Brevibacterium. The sequence goes on along the minus strand of NZ_RHFG01000001.1, from coordinate 122,088 downwards.
TCACCTTCGGCACTGTCTACTACATCCTCGCCAGCGGCTGGATGCAGCAGCCGACGATCGGTCTCCTCGGTGTCGTCGTCATCGGCGCCGGCGCGGCTGTCGTGATGACGTTCCTGTCGACGGGGCTGAAGAATCGCCGCGTGCTCTACGCCTCGCTCACCACAGTCGTCATCGGCGCGCTGCTCTACTGGCCGCTGATGAACCTCTTCTACTACGTCGGGATGAATTGGCTGTGGATGTTCGGTCTCCTCATCGTCGCGATCGCGATCGCCATCGCAGTCGGACTGGCATTCCGCGGCCCGGATCCCTGGGACACTGCACGGACGACGAGCTTCACTGCCATCATCGTGGCTGTGCTCATCTTCGCCGACCGCGTGCTGCAGGGCTGGCAGGACTATTCGAACGACCCAGCGATCAACAACCGCCCGATCGCGACGATCGGTGCCTCTGCACCGAACATCGACGGTGACTTCTGGATCACGAACCTCGACTCGTTCACTCACCTGCTGCTGCCGTCGATCGCTCTGGTGCTGATCTCCTTCGCCTCCTACACCCGCTACACCCGCGGTTCGATGCTCGAGGTCATGGGGCAGGACTACATCCGCACGGCGCGAGCCAAAGGCCTCAACGAGCGCACGGTGATCATGCGCCATGCCCTGCGCAATGCACTGCTGCCGCTGGCGTCGATCATCCCCGTCGACATCATCACCATGATCGGCGGTGCCGTGATCACGGAGACGATCTTCGGCTGGAACGGCATGGGCAAGCTCTTCATCGACTCGATGAGGCAGGCCGAACTCGATCCGGTCATGGCCTACATCCTGATCACGGGTCTGCTCGCCATCATCGCAAACCTGGTCGCGGACTTCCTCTACGCCGTCCTCGACCCGAGAATCCGAGTGAACGCATGAGTACCAACAACGACAATCAGAACGCTCTCGCTCTCGACGAAGTCGGGGACAATGCGATCGAGTCGAAGGAAACCGAAGGCCTGTCGCAGGGCAGGATCGTCCTGCGCAAGTTCCTCCGTCACAAGGGTGCGATGATCAGCATCATCGTCCTCGTGCTCGTGGCGATCTTCGCCTTCAGCGCGCAGGGAATCGGCGGCCTGCCCGGCTGGTGGAAGTTCTCCCATACGGCTTCCGGGCAGGTGGCCAATCCCGGTGGTGCGCCGACGTGGTCGCTGTCGTCGATCTTCTCCCTCGGGGACCACCCGTTCGGGCAGGACGAGATCGGCCGCGACAACTTCGCCCGAGTGATGAAGGGGACTCAGATCTCCATCATGGTCATGTTCATCATCGGCGCCGTGTGCCTGGTCATCGGTACGATCGTCGGTGCCGTCGCAGGCTACTACCGCGGCTGGGTCGATTCGATCCTCATGCGCATCACCGACGGCTTCATCATCCTGCCGGTCATCGTCGTCGGCTCCATCCTCGGCGTCCTCGTCGGCGGATCCAGCGGTCCGATGCTCGGCCTGGCGCTCGGCTGCATCCTCTGGGTGGGCCTGGCCCGTCTCGTCCGCGGTGACTTCATGTCACTGCGCGAAAGGGAGTTCGTCGATTCGGCCCGTGTGGCGGGAGCGAGCGACTTCCGCATCATGTTCAAGCACATGCTGCCCAATGCCATGGGCGTCATCATCGTCAACACGACGCTGATCATGAGCCAGGCGATCGTCCTCGAGGCCTCGCTGAGCTATCTCGGCTTCGGCATCCAGCCGCCCGGCATCTCATTGGGCCAGCTCATCAGCGAATACCAGACCTCCTTTGCCACGCGGCCGTGGCTGTTCTGGTGGCCGGGTCTGTTCATCATCATCATCGCCCTGTGCGTGAACTTCATCGGCGACGGCCTGCGCGACGCGTTCGACCCGAGGATGAAGACCATTCCGAGCTGGAGGAAGATGAAGAAAGCCGAACGCATGGCGCAGAAAGGGGCGAACTGATGACTGAGAACACAGCAGATGCCCAGTCGAAGAAGGGGTCCCCGATCCTCGAGGTCAAGGACCTCGGCGTCCAGTTCTGGGTCAGCGACGAATGGTGGATGGCCGCCGAACACCTCGACTACACCGTCAACGCCGGTGAGGTGCTGGCGATCGTCGGTGAGTCCGGTTCGGGAAAGTCGCAGTCGAGCATGTCTCTGCTCGGGCTCCTGCCGAGCAACGGTCGAGCCACCGGTTCGGCGAAGCTCGGTGGGCGTGAGCTCATCGGGATGCCGCCGGAGAAGATACAGCACGTCCGCGGCAACGAGATCTCCGTGATCTTCCAGGAGCCGATGACCGCGCTCAACCCGGTCTATACCGCCGGCTACCAGATCGTCGAGACGCTGCGCGTCCACCTCGACATCGGTCCCAGCGAGGCCAAAGAGAGGGCTCTCGAGCTCATGCGGCTCGTCGAGATCCCTGACCCCGAGGATCGCTTCCATTCCTTCCCGCACCAGCTCTCCGGTGGTCAGCGGCAGCGCATCATGATCGCGCAGGCCCTGGCCTGCCAGCCGAAGCTGCTCATCGCCGACGAGCCGACCACGGCGCTCGACGTCACGGTGCAGGCCGAGATCCTCAAGCTCATGCGCGAGCTGAAGTCGAAGCTCGACGCCGGCATCATCCTCATCACACACGATATGGGCGTGGTGGCGGATATGGCCGACCGCATCATCGTCATGCGCGCGGGCCAGGTGGTCGAATCGGGCACGGCGGAGGAGATCTTCTATCAACCCCAGCATCCGTACACGAAGCAGCTGCTCGATGCTGTTCCCCACCTCGGTGCGGGAACCGAGAACGAAGCATTCGGCGGCAGCATCGGAGATGTCAAGGCCTCGCTGAGCGATATCAGCTCTGACCAGGCCTCGCACGTGTCTGACCCTGTCGGGCTGCAGGACAACGGTGCCGGCGGGGACGGTCTCTCGGAGGCCGGGGCCGCTGATATGGCTGTGGCCGAGGCACGAGCTCAGGCGAACGAGCCGGATCACCGCGAGATCGAGATGGACTCCACTGAGACGTACTACCATCCCGGCTCGCAGGCGGACTTCTCGAAGCCCTCTGCCCTGCAGCTGCGCGATGCTGCGATCGAATATCCCGCGATCGGACGGAAGAAGGCCTTCCGCGCCGCCCACCACATCAATCTCATGATCGCTCCCGGCGAAGTCGTGGGTCTGGTCGGCGAGTCCGGTTCGGGCAAGACCACGATCGGGCGTGCCGCTCTGGGCCTCCTGCCCACTGTCGAAGGCGATATGGTCGTCAACGGCACGAGCATCAAGGGTCTGAGCAACAAGCAGATGCGACCGCTGCGCAAGGAAGTCGGCATCGTGTTCCAGGATCCAGGCTCCTCACTCAACCCGCGACTGCCCGTCGGTGAGTCGATCGGCGAACCGCTCTACCTCCATGAGGGGATGAAGGGACCCGGGCTGAGCAAGCGCGTCGAGGAGCTGCTGACCGCGGTCGAGCTGCCGACGTCGATGCGCAACCGGTACCCGCACGAGCTCTCCGGTGGTCAGCGGCAGCGCATCGGCATCGCCCGCGCACTGACTCTGCGACCGAAGCTGCTCATCGCCGATGAGCCGACCTCGGCGCTCGACGTGTCCGTGCAGGCGAAGGTCCTCGACCTGTTCGAAGGCCTGCAGAAGGAATACGGCTTCGCATGCATGTTCATCAGCCACGATCTGGCAGTGGTCGAACGCATCGCTGAGCGCATCGCGGTGATGCGCCACGGCTACCTCGTCGAGATCGGCAAGTCCTCGCAGGTCGTGTCGAACCCCGTCCACCCGTACACACAGCGCCTGCTGTCGGCGGTTCCGGTCCCGGATCCGAGGGAGCAGCGCAAGCGTCGAGAGGCCAGGGACGCGGTTCTCGAAGCCACGATGAACGCCTGAGTCTGCTCAACCTGACGGCCACCTGCACGCGAGAGCGTGCAGGTGGTGCGTATAATTGTCTGTTGGGTCCGGGCTGGACCGATCTCTCTATCTCAAAAGGTTCTTGATGACTGAAGCCATCACACGACGGGAAAACCGCCGAAATGTAGCAATCGTCGCACACGTCGACCACGGCAAGACCACACTGGTCGATGCCATGCTCCGGCAGACCGGTGTGTTCAGCGAACACGGCGACTTCGCCGAACGCGTCATGGATTCAGGCGACCTCGAACGCGAGAAGGGCATCACCATCCTCGCGAAGAACACCTCGGTCCTCTACAACGGTCCTTCGGCCGGTGAGGACCCCATCGTCATCAACGTCATCGACACTCCGGGCCACGCCGACTTCGGCGGAGAGGTCGAACGCGGACTGTCCATGGTCGACGGCGTCGTCCTCCTCGTCGACGCCTCGGAAGGGCCGCTGCCGCAGACCCGCTTCGTCCTGCGCAAGGCGCTGGCGGCGAAGCTGCCCGTCATCCTCGTGATCAACAAGACCGATCGAGCCGATGCGCGCATCGACGGAGTCGTCGAGGAAGCCCAGGACCTGCTCCTGGGGCTGGCCGCCGACCTCGCCGACGAAGTGCCCGATCTCGACGTCGACTCCGTCCTCGACGTGCCCGTCGTCTTCGCCGCCGCGAAGGCAGGTGCCGCCTCCCTCGAACAGCCCGCCGACGGAGACGTGCCGGACAACCCCGACCTCGAACCGCTGTTCAAGACCATCCTCGAGACGATCCCGGCGCCGGAGATCAACTCCGACGGCATCCTCCAGGCACATGTCACCAACCTCGACGCCTCTCCGTTCCTCGGCCGTCTGGCGTTGCTGCGCATCTTCGGCGGCACGCTGAAGAAGGGGCAGCAGGTCGCCTGGGCCCGCGGCGACGCGATCAGCTCGGTCAAGATCACCGAACTGCTCGAGACACAGGGTCTCGACCGCGTTCCCGCCACGGAGGCCTCGGCCGGTGACATCGTCGCCGTCGCCGGCATCCCCGACATCATGATCGGCGACACGCTCACCGACATCGACAACCCGAAGCCGATGCCGGCGATCATCATCGACGATCCGGCGATCTCGATGACCGTGGGCATCAACACCTCACCGCTGGCCGGCCGTGAGAAGGGCACGAAGGTCACCGCCCGCATGGTCAAGGACCGCCTCGACCAGGAGCTCGTCGGCAACGTCTCCCTCAAGGTCGTGCCGACCGAACGCCCCGACGCCTGGGAGGTGCAGGGACGCGGAGAGCTGGCCCTGGCCATCCTCGTCGAGCAGATGCGCCGCGAAGGCTTCGAGCTCACCGTCGGCAAACCTCAGGTCGTGACCAAACAGGTCGACGGCAAGGTCCATGAGCCCTTCGAAGAGCTCACGATCGACGTTCCGGAGGACTACCTCGGCGCCGTGACCCAGCTGCTTGCCGCACGCAAGGGCGTCATGTCGACCATGACGAACCACGGCACCGGCTGGGTGCGGATGGAGTTCAAGGTTCCGGCACGCGGTCTCATCGGCTTCCGCACCCGGTTCCTCACCGAGACCCGCGGCACCGGAATCGCGAACACGATCTCGGCCGGATACGGTCCGTGGGCCGGCAACATCGAGTTCCGCATCAACGGATCGCTCGTGGCCGACCGCGCCGGAGCCGTCACCCCGTACGCGATGATCAACCTGCAGGACCGCGGCACCTTCTTCGTCGAACCGACCTCCGAAGTCTACGAGGGCCAGATCGTGGGCGAGAACTCGCGCGCTGACGATATGGACGTCAACATCACGAAGGAGAAGAAGCTGACGAACATGCGTTCGGCATCGGCTGACAGCTTCGAGAACCTCACTCCGCCGCGCAGGCTGACCCTCGAAGAGAGCCTCGAATTCGCCCGTGAGGACGAATGCGTCGAGGTCACCCCGGGGGCCATCCGCATCCGCAAGGTCGAACTCGACCAGAAGGAACGCGCAAAGCTCTACGCGAAGATGCGCCGCCAGAACGCCTGAGCCGGACATCCACTGCCGGCAGCACCGAATGACCTCGAGCACCCAGGAACCAATGACTGTTACGCCACGCGTCCTCCTCGTGCACGCTCATCCCGACGATGAGACGATCACGACGGGCGGCACGATCGCCGCATTGGTCTCCGAAGGTGCCGAGGTCATGGTGCTCACCGCCACCCGCGGTGAGGGCGGCGAGGTCATCCCCGCAGAGCTGCAGCAGCTCGAAGGCGACCGTGCTGGTCTCGCCCGGGTCCGCGAACAGGAGATCGCCGAGGCGATGCGTGCTCTCGGTGTGCGCATGCACACCTTCCTCGGCGGGACCACCCGGACCTTCGAGGATTCGGGAATGGAGTGGGGGCCGGACGGGCACGCCCAACCCGCATCGACGATGCCCGACAATGCCCTGTGTGCAGCCGATGCCATGACCGTGGCCCGGCATATCGCCGCCGTCATCGACGCCTTCGAACCGCATGCGGTCATCACCTATGCCGCCAACGGCGGATACGGACACCCCGACCATGTGCGGGTGCACGAGGCCACGACCCTGGCCTTCGACCTCGCCGAATGGCGGGCCGGTCGGCTCCTCTATGTCGACACCCCCACCGAGGCGGCTCGCCGGTCATTCGACCCGAATCAAGACGGCTTCGCCGCCACCGGGTTCTCCGCCGCCGAGACGATCCCGGCCAAACCCCCGGTCGGGCAGATCGTCATCGACCAGGACGTCACCACGGCGCTGCCAGCCAAACGGGCTGCGTTGGAGGCACACCGCACCCAGGTGAGCGTGTCCGGCGGATTCTTCGCTCTGTCCAACGGTGTGGGTCAGAAGATCGGCGACCGCGAATACTTCTCCATCGGGGCCGGAGCCCCGATCCCAGCCGAATTCCCCAACGGAGGGTCGGCTCCGCACGTGCTCACCGGGCTCGACATCGCAGCGGTGGACGCTCAGCCGAACGCCGCGGCGGCTGCACCTCTGCGACGTCGCCGCGAACCGCGGAAACCCGGAATCTTCGCCTACCTCCACTCCGCCGTACTCGGACTGCTCATCGCCTTCCTCGGCACCATGCAGCACCTCAACGTCACTGTCCTCAACCTCGGCGGAACCACGATCATCCTGCCGTGGGGACTCGTCTTGGCCGTGGCCCTGGCAGCGGCCGGACTGTGGCACCTGAAGACGATGTACCGCAGCAGCGCCCCGATGCTGATCGCCGCCGTCATCATCGCCGTGCTGTCCTTCGCCTTCGGTCAGCCGAAGTGGCTGCCCGGCTCGGATATGATCGTCACCGGCCTGCTGCGCTCCGTCGTGTGGCTGCTCGGACCGATGGTCCTGGCCGCTGTCTTCTCCTTCATCAACGTGCGCGGACGCGATCGCACTCGCTAGACTCGTGCGAACCGCAGCGAATCAGTCGATATCGATACTCTCGGGAGAATGATGCCGACCAAGACCCTATCCGATGGAACCTCGAACCCCGGCGGGCCCGACCCGTCCGGCAGCGATGCCCGGAAGAAGACGATCTGGCCCTTCATCCTCCTGGCAGTACTCGTGCTGGCCGCGATCTACATCGCGATCGGCTTCTTCAGCGGACGAGTGCTGACGCCGGGGACGACCGTGGCCGGAATCGACATCGGCGGCAAGTCCGCGACGAATGCCGAGACCACTCTGCGCAATGAGCTGCGGGACGAGGCAGAGAAGGGCATCGTCCTGAAAGCAGGGGAGCCGACCGCGAAGGTCGACCCGGACAAGGCCGGAATCACCTTCGACGCCGAAGCCACGGTCGATCGCGTCACCGGCTTCAGTCTCGACCCCACCGTCATCTGGCACCGCCTGTTCGGTGAAGACGAGGTCGCGCCCGTCATTCACGTCGATGAGAAGAAGTTCGACGAGGCGACCTCGAAGGTCACCGAATCCCTCGCCGTCGAACCCACCGACGCAGAACTCGAATTCGACAAGACCGCACCGAAGATCAAGGACGGCAAGAAGGGCCAGACCGTCGACTCCGCGGATGTGCGCACCGCCATCGACGAGCATTGGCTGCGCGCCGACGATGCTCTGCCGGTCAGGCCGACGAGCATCGATCCCGATATCACCACGGCCGAAGCCGAAGACATGGCCGACGGATTCGCGAAAGACGCCGTGAGCAAGGACCTCACGATCACGGCGAAGCCGGCGAAGGACGCGGACTCCGAGGTCAAGGGCGGTGACCTCACCGTATCCCCGAAGACCGTTGCGAAGACTCTGACTTTCAAGGCCGAGGATTCGAAACTCACACCGGTCTTCGACAAGGACGAGCTGCAGAAGTCCGTGCTCGCAGCGAACAAGGATATCGGGAGACCTGCCGAAGACGCCTGCTTTGAGATCAAGGACGGCAAGCCCCAAGTGGTGCCCTCCCGCGATGGAATCGGCATCAAGGCCGATGAGCTGACCACTGCTGTCACCGACTCCATCAACGGCAAGGACGACAAGCCGACGGTCACCCTGTCCTCCGTCAAACCCGATTTCACGACGAAGGACGCGAAGAAGGCCGATGTCTCCGATACCATCTCGCACTTCTCCACCGGATACAGCTCCGAACCCAACCGCGATACCAACCTGCGCGTGGCCTCGAAGAAGGTCTCCGGCACCGTGCTCCAACCCGGTGAGCAGTTCTCCCTCAACGAAGCATTGGGCCAGCGCACTGCCGCGAACGGCTACAAGCCTGCCGGTGTGATCTCCGAGGGGCAGATGAAGGAAGACTATGGCGGGGGAGTCTCACAGGTGTCGACGACACTGTTCAATGCCGCATTCTTCGCAGGCTTCGGCCTCGATGAACACCAGGCGCATTCGCGTTATATCTCCCGATACCCAGAAGGTCGGGAGTCGACCCTCGACTGGTCCTCCATCGACATGAAGTTCACGAACAATTCGAAGACCCCGGTCGTCCTCGACATGTACCTCAAGGACGGTGAGGTCCACGCGAAGGTCTTCGGCGCCAAGAAGTACGAGGTCTCAGCCGACGCTTCGGACCGGTTCGACCACACCTCGCCGGGTTCGGTCACCGAAAGCGGATCCTCGTGCACCCCGCAGTCACCGAAGGGCGGCTGGTCGATCCGGATCACCCGGACGTTGAAGGACATCGCCTCGGGTAAGACCACGAAGGACGGCTTCACCACGGTCTATCGGCCGGTGAATGAAGTCGAGTGCAAGGACTGAGCCCTCGCGGCACGGGCCTGCGATGAAATGATCAGGCCTGCTGCGCTCTGAGCGGACGCACCCAGGGCAGGGTGCAGTCCCGGCCGGTCAGCGGGCCTCGGCGTACCAGGACCTGTGCCGCACAGCGGCCCCGAGAGAGGCGAAGAGATTCAACGACGCTTCGTTGCTCGACTCGATGTCGACGAGGTAGGACCGGACTCCGCGCTGAGCGAGCAGCGCTGCTGCGGCAGCGGTCACCGAGCGTCCGGCGCCGCGTCGGCGCAGGTCGGGTCGGGTGATGAGGTTGGTGATGATACCCCACTTGCTGCGCTCGACCACTCGGCAGGCCGCCACCATCGAACGGGACCCATCGGGATGCTGGGCATAGGCAGTGACGAACTCACATGGCTCATCGGCTTCGATGAGCGTACGGAACGCCTCTTCCGCTCGCGGCTCCTCTCCCGGGCTGCGTTGGGACGTCCACGCGGCGAAATGCTCCGAAGTCGGCGCCTCGGAGACGTCGATGATCAGACCGGGAGCGGCCGCCTCGGCGGGGGAGGGCGCATCACCGGCCGCCTCAGCCGTGGCACCGGTGAGCAGGAGAACCGCCTCGGACGGGGTGTAGCCGCGAGCCGAGAGGAGGGGAGCGAGTCCCTCGCATTCAGGCGCAAGCGTCGAGGAATCGTCGGCGGAATAGATCTGGACGCGACTGGGCCTGCCTCGATTCCGATACCACTCTTCGACAGCATCAAGACCCTGCTCCCAGCCCAGTCCCGTGTCGGTAATCGGCAGACAGGAATTGGCTCGGCGGGTCGCGGACTCCGAACTGCGCAGCAGCCAGCCCTTCTGCAGCAGGCTGACATCAGCCGCAGCCTCGGTGCCTTCGTTGCGCAGGTTCTCCACGTGCAGCCAGGACACATCGTCAGGAAGCCAGGCGGCCGCGGAGATGCGCCGCAGATCCACCGCGGAGACGATCTCATGGGTACGTCCGGCCTTCGTCGGAGCCGGGGGCACCTCGTGGACGAGGAGGATCTGGCCGCGAGCGATGCGCAGGGGTCCGCGCTTCGTATCGATTTCGAGCCCCGCCTCGTCGACGGCTGTGATGACGCCGAGGGCATCGGACGTGGAATGGGTGTCGCCGGGGTCGAGCGAATACCGTACGACCACTCGTCTGCCGGGCTGCAGATCGTCCACTTCTGGCCTTCCTCCGCGAAATTGATGCACTCCCACCCTATGACACGGCGGTGCCGGCCGGGCGCAGGCGTGAGCGGGGATGTCAGATGCAATGTGAATCACCTGAGACCGGTGGTCACGGGAATCGGACGAAGGCGTATTGTTGGGTGTATATGCGCACCATCTGTGAGTCTTTCGAGGAGTCAGTCCAGTGACGTACATCATTGCCCAGCCCTGTGTCGACCTCAAGGACAAGGCCTGCATCGACGAATGCCCCGTCGACTGCATCTACGAGGGCGAACGCAGCCTGTACATTCATCCCGACGAATGTGTCGACTGCGGTGCGTGCGAACCGGTGTGTCCCGTCGAAGCCATCTTCTATGAAGACGATGTGCCCGACGAATGGGAAGAGTACTACAAGGCCAATGTCGAATTCTTCGACGACCTCGGTTCGCCCGGAGGTGCCGCGAAGCTCGGCAACACCGGCAAGGACCATCCGATCATCGCCGCCCTGCCTCCGCAGCCCCACGACGACTGAACGATGACGAACTCTTTCGGCCTCGACCTGCCAGATTACCCCTGGGATCGTCTCACTGATCTCCGTCGTCGCGCCGCGGAGCATCCCGACGGAGTGTGTGACCTCTCCATCGGCACTCCTGTCGACCCGACCCCCGAGGTGATTCGTCGCGCCCTGGCCGAGGCCGGAGACGCCCATGGCTACCCGACGACGGCAGGAACGGCGCAGCTGCGCGAAGCCATTGCGTGGTGGTATGAGAATTGGCATTCGGTGCAGCTCGATCCCGCAGCCGAGATCCTGCCGACCGTGGGCTCGAAGGAGCTCGTGGCCTGGCTGCCGACTCTGCTTGGACTCCGTCAGCGCGGTTTGGCCGTGGCCTGTCCATCCGCCGCCTACCCGACCTATGAGATGGGTGCGACGATCGCCGGAGTCGAATGCCGCCGCCTCGACGTCGCGCAGATCGTCGACGGAGCCTCGTTGGAGGGCGTGGGACTGCTGTGGATCAACACTCCGAGCAACCCGACGGGCGAGGTCCTCGCTGTCGACACACTCGCCGAGGTGGTCCGCCGGGCTCGAGCCGCCGGAGTCGTCGTCGCCTCCGACGAATGCTACGGACTGCTCAATTGGGAATCCGATGAGCCTGCACCGAGTGTGCTCTCGGCCGCGGGGGTGTCCTATGCGGGCGTGCTCAGCGTGTATTCGATGTCGAAGCAGTCGAACCTCGCCGGTTACCGGGCTGCGTTCGTCACCGGCGATGCCGAGCTCATCTCCGACCTCACCCGTTCACGAAAGCACGCGGGAATGATCGTGCCCTTCCCGATCCAGCAGGCCATGGTCGCCGGTCTGCGCGATACTGAGCATGTGCTGGCACAGAAGGAGACCTATCGATCTCGACGTGATCAGCTGCGATCGGGGCTCGAAGCCTTCGGCTTCCGGATCGACCATTCGACCGCCGGCCTCTACCTGTGGTCGACTGCGGACAAGAACTGCTGGGACTCCCTGGCCGACCTCGCCGAACTCGGCATCGTCGCAGGCCCCGGCGAGTTCTACGGAGCGGCAGCGACCAACCATGTGCGGATTGCGCTGACCGCGACCGACGAACGCATCCAGGCTGCGGCCGACCGTCTGCGTGCCGGCGCGTAGAAGGGCAGTACGGTGAAACGGGAGCACGTACGAGGAATCCGATGGTTTCCGAGCGTCCGCTAAGTTTCCGCTCAGTCTTCATGCATGGCGAAAAATTGGCATTTGTCCAGGTCAGAGGTATTACTGACCGGTAGATGCAGAGTTCAGTGATTTTCTGATTCCCGCAGTAGTCGGTAGTCTTTGAGAGAACTGTGCAAAACACCTCAGGAAGTTCTTGGGGTCGGTCAACGGTGAGGAGATCGAATGACTTCGGAGGCGAACCTCAGGATCGCTGATACGGAGCTGACACTGCCCGAGGTGTCAGCAACAGCGGGCAACAACGGATACCGTATCGGCTCTCTGCTGAAAGAGACCGGCACGGTCACATACGATCCAGGGTTTGCCAACACCGCAACCACCTCGTCGTCCATCACCTACATCGATGGTGACGAAGGTGAACTGCAGTACCGCGGATACCCGATCGAACAGCTCGCTGAACAGTCGAACTTCGTTGAAGTCTGCTACCTCCTCATCTACGGTGAACTGCCGACTCAGGAACAGTACGACGCGTTCGATTCCCGCCTGCGCGGACACACCATCGTCCATGAGGACCTGCGTCGCTTCTTCCGCGCGTTCCCGTACGATGCCCATCCGATGCCTATGGTTGCAGCTGCCGTCGCGGCTTTGTCGACGTTCTACCAAGATGACCTCGATGTCTTTGACGAAGACCAGATCGACACCTCGTCGTTCCGGCTGCTCGCGAAGATGCCGACCATCGCGGCTCTCGCGCACCGGAAGAACATGGGTCTGCCGGTCATCCACCCGGATAATTCGCTCAGCCTCGTGGAGAATTTCCTGCGTGTGAACTTCGGCGTTCCCGCTGAGGAGTACGAGCCGGACCCGCTGGCAGTCAAGGCCATGGATCAGCTCTTCATCCTCCATGCCGATCACGAGCAGAACTGCTCGACTTCGACGGTCCGACTCGTCGGCTCCTCACAGGCCAATGTGTTCCAGTCGATCTCGGCAGGCGTCAACGCCCTCGCCGGACCTCTGCACGGCGGTGCGAACTCCGCCGTTCTCGAGATGCTCGAGCAGATCGCGGCGTCCGACGACGGGCCGAAGAAGTTCATGGAGCGCGTGAAGAACAAGGAAGACGGCGTCCGTCTCATGGGCTTCGGCCACCGCGTGTACAAGAACTACGATCCGCGCGCGAAGATCATCAAGAAGACCGCCGACGAGGTCCTCGCCCGTTCCGGCGGCGACCCGCTGCTCGAACTGGCTCAGCAGCTCGAAGAGATCGCGCTGGCCGACGATTACTTCGTCGAGCGCAAGCTCTATCCGAACGTCGACTTCTACACGGGCCTCATCTACAAGGCTCTCGGATTCCCGACGAACATGTTCACCGTGCTGTTCTCGGTCGGTCGTCTGCCTGGCTGGATCGCTCAGTGGCGCGAAATGATCAAGGACCCCGAGACGAAGATCGGCCGTCCCCGCCAGATCTACACCGGCGCATACAATCGCGACTACACGGAGATCAGCGACCGCTGAGTCCCTATGCTCAGCGGTCTGCTTCAACGCAGGCAGCTGAGCGCGGCTGCGGCACAAGGGCTGTCGGGGCAGACGCAACGGCGTCGGAGCAGAGTATTCTGCCCGGCGCCGTTGCGCATTCGGTCATCACCTCTGGCGTCCCACTTCCCTCCCGCGGCTTCCCTCACCCGGCATCGTTCACCGCTCCCGGTGCGTCCTTCTCGCGGGCTTTCCTCACACGGCATCCCTCACCGCTTCCGGTGCTTCCTACCGATCTCGGCTTTCTGCGCCGCTGTTGACGTTTCCTCCAGGTACCTGCGGATCCATCACCGTCAGCAGCAGATCCTCCCGCAGGACCAGTATGTCCAGCCGCTGCGGGTGAGGGTTGCAGAGTTGAGCGGCTGACAAGTCGCCTACGGGCGTTCGTCTCGTGCGCCGGCATCCCGCACCGCTGGCGGCTCTTCCTACACCTGTCTGAGCATCCCTCACTCTTCGTGCCTTAACCTCCAGCAGGAGCGGGTCGTTGTGGCATTCACGGGGCGTATTGCTGCGAGGACGGCGTCGTGGCGCGAAGCATGTGGGATGCGGCAGCCGACGCGGGGGTGAATGCGCTGAGGGCGCGTCCACGTGATGTGAACGCGCCCTCTGCGGAGACTGCTGTGGCGGTCGCGCCCGACGGCTGCGTGCGCCGGCCCCGCGGTAGTCGGGCCGGGTGGAGCTGCTGTGGCGGTCGCGCCCGATGGCTGGGTGTGGTGGCCCGGCGGCAGTCATGCCGTCCCGACTGCTGATCAGTGCAGGTCGGGGTTGAGCTCGATGCCCTTGGAATCGCGGGAGATCGCCTCGACAGTGCCGGTCACCGAATTGCGACGGAAGAGGATGTTGTTCTTCCCGCTGAGTTCGGCGGCTTTGACCACGGCATCGTCTTCGCCGGGAATCGTCACGCGGGTGCCGGCAGTGATGTACAGGCCGGCTTCGACGATGCAGTCGTCGCCGATGGAGATGCCGACACCGGCATTGGCGCCGAGCAGGCTGCCCGAGCCGATGGAGATGCGGTGCGTGCCGCCGCCGGAGAGCGTGCCCATGATCGAGGCTCCGCCGCCGATATCCGATCCGTCGCCGACGACGACGCCCTGAGAGACGCGTCCTTCGACCATGGCCGAACCGAGCGTACCTGCATTGAAGTTCACAAAGCCTTCGTGCATGACCGTGGTGCCGGGAGCCAGGTGAGCACCGAGGCGGACACGGTCGGCATCGGCGATGCGCACACCGGAGGGGATGACGAAGTCCGTCATCCGCGGGAACTTGTCGAGTCCGTACACAGCGACGGGCCCGCGGGCGAGCAGCTTCGCGCGGGTGGCCTCGAAGTCCTCGGGGGAGCAGGCGCCGAAGGAGGTCCACACGACGTTGGCGATATGACCGAAGATGCCGTCGAGGTTGACATCGTTCGGTGCCGCGACGCGATGCGACAGCGCGTGCAGACGCAGGTAGGCATCGGCCGCCGAGGCGGGGCCGGCGTCCAGATCGATCGTGGTGGTGACGACCTCGGAGCGGGTGCCGCGAGCCTCGTCGGTGCCCACCAGCGCGTCAAGGCCATCATCGGCGGCACGGGCGGTGGCGGCCGCCTCGGCGGTGTCATGGGTATCACCGGTGCTCAAGGCGGGGTACCAAACAGAGAGGACGGTGTCGGAATGAATCGTGGCTAGTCCACGTGCGGAAACAATGCGTTCTGTCATGCCTCAAGCCTAGACGGTGGCACCGTACTAGGCTAAGAGACATGACTGTCGATCCATCTGCTGAGACTGATGCCATATTCGCGCCCACCGGTGACCTCGGTGAGTACCTGTTCGCCGCACTGGGCGACCCTGCCGAACTCACCGGTCGCCTGTGCGCCGTCGAATCCGTGTCCGGGAATGAGACTGCTCTGGCCGATGCCGTCGTCGACGTGCTCGAGAGGATCAGCGCGGGACCGGGGCCGGACCTGGAGATCCTCCGCGACGGTGACACCGTCATCGCTCGCACGAACCTGGGGCTGGCCGAACGCATCGTCGTCGCCGGCCACCTCGACACCGTTCCCGTCGAAGGCAACCTTCCACCTGTGCGCACTCACATGTCCGGTGAGGACTACCCCGATGACGAGGTCATCTGGGGTCGCGGCGCCTGCGATATGAAGGCCGGAGTGGCGATGCAGCTGTCCACTGCTGCCGCGCTGACCGCCCCGAACCGCGATGTCAGCTGGGTCTTCTACGACCATGAGGAGGTCGATGCCTCGCTCAACGGGCTCGGCCGGGTCTCCCGCAACCATCCCGACTGGCTGAGCGGTGACTTCGCGATCCTCGGCGAACCCTCGAACGCCTCGGTCGAAGGCGGCTGCAACGGAACCATCCGCGTCGACGTCACCACTTCCGGAGTCCGTGCCCACTCGGCCCGCGCCTTCATGGGTGTCAACGCCATCCACTCCGCCGCCGAGGTGCTCACCCGGCTCGCCGAATTCGAGACTGAGACCGTCACGGTCGACGGCCTCGACTACCGCGAATCCCTCTCCGCTGTGAACATCCGCGGGGGAGTGGCCGGCAACGTCGTGCCCGACGAATGCGTCGTGTCCGTGAACTATCGCTTCGCTCCGAGCAGATCGGCGGCCGCCGCCGAGGAATTCCTGCGCGAGCTCTTCACCGGATTCGACGTCGTCGTCACCGACGCCGCCGAAGGCGCACGCCCCGGACTCGACAGGGCGATCGCCCAAGACTTCATCGACACACTCGGACTGTCCCCGGCCCCTAAGCTCGGCTGGACCGACGTGTCACGGTTCAGCGCACTCGGTGTTCCGGCGGTGAATTTCGGCCCCGGCAACCCGTTGTATGCCCACAAGTCGGATGAGCATGTGAGAGTCACCGAGGTGGAACAGGCCACCTCGACTCTGCGCAGCTACCTCCAGGCTCGGTGAAACAGATGACCAGATCGAGAGACGACGCGACCGACGACCCGGCAGGCGACGCTGGCTTCTACAACAAGGGGCCGCTGCGGCTGAGCGGTGACCAGGTGCCGGCGACGACGACGGACCAGCGACTCCTCGAGTCGAAGTCGGGCACCGACTGGGTGCACGAGGATCCTTGGCGGGTCATGCGGATCCAAGCCGAGTTCGTCGAAGGCTTCGGCTCTCTGGCCGAGATCGGACCGGCCGTGTCGATCTTCGGCTCCGCCCGGCTGAAGACCGGCACCCAAGCCTATGCGGACACCCGCGAGATCGCCCGCCGCATCGCTGAGAACGGCAATGCGATCATCACCGGCGGAGGACCCGGAATCATGGAGGCCGGCAACCGCGGTGCATGTGAGGGCGGGGGAGTGTCCATCGGACTGGGCATCGAGCTGCCCTTCGAAACCGGACTCAACAAGCACGTCGAACTCGGCGTGAACTTCCGCTACTTCTTCGTCCGCAAGACCATGTTCCTCAGATATTCGCGCGGATTCGTCGTCATGCCCGGCGGCCTCGGCACTCTCGATGAGCTGTTCGAAGCCCTCACCATGCTCCAGACCGGCAAGATCACCTCATTCCCGATCGTGCTCTTCGGCACCGACTACTGGCGCGGACTCGTCGATTGGATGAGCAAAACCCTCCTCGCCTCGGGAACGATCAGCGAAGCAGACCTGACCATGTTCACCCTCACCGACGACATCGACGACGTCGTCGCCACCATCGGACCCGGATCGAAACCGAATGGCACGGCCTCCACTGTCTCGAATCCTGCGAACGGCCGATCGTGAGAGGCGACACCTCAGCACTGCCGGAGTCCGATCGGTTCGACCTGGCTCGAGCCCGGCCCGGGACCCCAGCGATCATGGCCGTGATCAACCGCACCACCGACTCCTTCTACGAATCCGCTGCCACCCTCGATGAGGCGATCGTCGCAGTGGAGGACGCCGCCTCCGCAGGTGCCCAGATCGTCGACATCGGTGGAGTGCGTGCCGGTCGTGGCCGGGAGATCACCGTGGACGAGGAGATCGACCGCGTGTGCCCGACCATCGAAGCCGTGGCCCAGGCCCACCCGCACGTGCTCATCAGCGTCGACACTTGGCGTCATGAGGTGGCCGAGGCCGCCTGCACGGCCGGTGCGGGACTGCTCAATGACACCTGGGCCGGAGTCGACCCGGAGCTCGCCGAGGTGGCCGCTCGACATGAGGTCGGCATCGTCTGCTCCCATACCGGGGGTCTGAGCCCGCGCACCGATGCCCACCGCAGCCGTTATGGTCTGCATGCCGGGGACGTCGTCGACTCCACCCTGGCCGGCGTCGTCGAACTCGCCGAGGCGGCCAGTGCGGCCGGTGTCCCCGAGGAGCGGATCATCATCGATCCCACCCCGGACTTCGGTAAGAACACCTACCATTCGCTGCGGCTGCTGCGAGAACTCGAGCGGTTCACCGGCAGCGGCTATCGGGTGCTGCTCGCCATCTCACGCAAGGATTTCATCGGAGAGGCCATCGGTGACGTCGGCCCAGGGGAGCGCCTGTACGGCACGATTGCCGCGACCGCACTGGCCGTCGAGAAGGGGGCGGCGATGATCCGCACCCACGATGTGCGTGCCACCGCAGACGCCATCGATGTGACCTTGGCGATCACCGGTGCGGCGGCGCCGAAACACACCGTGCGCGGACTGCGCTGACGCTCCTATGCGAAAATGGTCCTATGCCTGTGTGGATTGTGATCGGTGTCGCGGCCGCCGTGTTCGTCCTCGTCTTCGTCGTCGCGGCGACCTTCAACGTCTTCTCTTCCGAAACCGTCGATGAGGCTGAAGAACGTTGGACCGGACTGCCTGAGGAGTTCACCAGCGAGGACCTGGAATCAGTGCGATTCCGTCCCGCACTGCGCGGCTATCGGATGGAAGACGTCGATGCGGCCATGGCGGCGCTGCGCTCACGCCTGAATGAGCTCGAAGCCGCGGCCGGCACTGCGGCCGGCACTGCGACCGCGTCCACATCCGCTCTCGACGTTGCCCAGAGCACATCTCCCGACGGACCGGAAACGGCTGCCGGACCACGATGAGCCGCCCCGCAGACCTGCCCGGAATCACTCTCGCCCCCGAAGTCTTCGACTCTTCCCGCTTCAGCCGCCTCGTCGCTCTGTTCATGACCCTGCCGGTGTGGCTTCAGGCTGTGGCCGTGTACTTCGTCTCCCGCGTCGTGAGCCTGTCGATCTTCGCTGCGGTGCTCAAACGCCAAGACCCGGCGAACTGGTCATCATCCCCGGTGACGACGACGCTCAATGACTTCCTCAACTTCTGGGACGGCGGCTGGTACGGCCGCGTCGCCGACGAAGGCTATCCCCGCATACTGCCCGTCGATGAGTCGGGGGCAGTCGCGGAGAACCAGTGGGCGTTCTATCCGCTGCACCCCTCGATCGTGTCCACTTCTGCCGACCTCACGGGGCTGAGCTACGAAGTCATCTCACCGATCGTGTCCACGATTGCCGCCGGTCTGGCCGCGATCGTCATCCTCCACCTCTTCCGGAAGTACGTCGATGCCGGTCAGGCTCTGATGGGGCTGGCGCTGGTGATGTTCTTCCCATCGGCGGCGATCTTCTCCACCGGATACGCCGAATCCCTGACCCTGCTGCTCCAGGCGACAGCGCTGTTCCTCGTCGTCGAGCGGCGCTATCTCACCGCCCTGCCGGTCGTCGTCTTCATGGACCTGTCCCGGCCGATCGGTGTGGCGTTCTCGTTCTTCATGCTCTTCCACCTCATCGACCGTCTGCTTCGCCGCCGCACCGATCCCTACCCGGTCGGTGAGGTGGTGCGGTCCTGGACCCTCGGCGTGCTGTCCTGCGTCGCGGCCCTCATCCACCCGATCCACGCATGGTGGGCGACGGGATCGCTGACGGCCTACACCGACACCGAGGCGGCCTGGCACACCGGTGAGACCACGTTCGTCGTGCAGTGGGTGGCCCAATCGATCAACCTCATCGGTCCACTCGGACCGGTGCTGCTCGTCATCGTCATCGCCGGAACGCTCGCCCTGATCTTCTCCCCGGCCGGAGCGCATATGGGCCGGACCCTGCAGCTGTTCTGCCTCGGCTACGGCCTCTATCTGCTCATCTTCTTCAACCCCCAGACGTCCACCCTGCGGCTCCTGCTGCCACTGTTTCCGCTGGCGCTGACTTTGGCGCTGGTGCGTTCACGCGGTTATCGGGCCGCGATGCTGGTGGCCTATATCCTGCTCCAGATCGTCTGGGTCGCCTACCTGTGGCACTTCACTCCGCCCGCCGATCTGCCTCCGTGATCATCCGTTGAGTGGGAGAGTTACCGGGAACGCGCGGATCATGGGATAATCTTGAGTACAACAGTCGGTCCACCTGGTGTGAACCGTCTTTGCATGACAACGGAAGGAAGAGCCCATATGGCAGCCCAGAAACCCCGCACCGGCGACGGACCTCTGGAAGTGACCGAAGAAGGCCGAAGCATGGTGATGCGGCTTCCAGTCGAAGGCGGAGGCCGCCTGGTGATCGAACTCAGCAGAGACGAAGCCACCGGGCTCCACGACACTCTCGCCCAGACACTGGGGCTCTGAGCCGACGGCCGCAGCGCACGGCCGGTCGGAACTGCACGAACAGCAGAGACTTACTTGTGAGTCTCTGCTGTTGTCGTATTCACCGGGTCTTCTGCAGGAGCAGCAGGCCTTCTCCGATGGGCAGAAGCACTCGCTCGAGGTGTTCCTGTTCGGCGATGCGGTTGAGCATGCCGCGGGCCGCCTGGGTGCGCGGACTGCGGTCGACGGGATCGGCGACGGCGCCCTTGAGCAGTGTCTTGTGGATGACGAGCAGACCCTGAGAGTCGAGCAGTCGCAGCGAGGGCTCGATCATCCTCTCCAAGTTGCCCGGCTCCACGTCGATGAAGACCATGTCATACGCTGAGGGGGCGAGCCGTTTGAGCACCTCTTCGGCACGGCCGCTCATCAGCCGCAGCCGACCCGGCCTGATCCCGGCCATATCGACGAGATCTCGTGCTGCACTCTGCGTCGTCGAATTCGTATCGATTGACGTCAGAATCCCGGCGGTGGGCATTCCGCGCAGCAGCGACAGCGTCGAGGTGCCCACCCCGGTACCGACCTCGACGGCGGCCACGGGAGTGAGCAGTCGGGCCAGCAGCGTCAGTGTCTTCGCCGTGGTCTGTGAGACCGGTGCGATCCCGAACTCATGAGAGTGGGTGCGAGCGGCATCGAGCAGCGGATCGGGACCGTTGTACTGCTCAGAGAAGGTGAGATCACCTGCATTTTCGCGTGCCAACCGGCCCCTCCCTTCTGCTGCTGAGTTGTCCCAAGTCTAACCGCATTCGGGTTCGATCCCGCGGGTGCGCCACAGCCGATCGAGTTCATCGACATCGAGGAACGCCGTGCGTTCGACGCGTTCATGCGAGTGCGCAGTGCCCTCCTGATCCCAATGGATGCGGGCACGGGCGAAGATCTCCGGAGGCAGGATCCCAGCGGCGTTGACGACCCGCCACCATGTGACGTTCGACCCGAATTCCCGCATCACCCGACCGACGTAGCGCGGTGAGCAGTCGGCGACGGCGCCGATCGTCCCATAGGCGACGACGCGGGCGGCCGGGACCAGCTCGACGATCCGCAGCACCCGTTCGACGGCTACCTCGTCCACTGGGCCTCCCGGCAGAAGCGGGTTGTCGAAGCTGTGCTGACCATGAGTCGATGCTACCGCCGTCCACGGTAGACTTGAGATCATGTTGGGTATCAACGGCACCGAAATGGTGATCCTGGTCGTTGTGGCCTTGGTCGTGATCGGACCAAAACGCCTGCCCGAATATGCTCAGAAGCTGCGGGACCTCGTGCGTCAGATGCGTCGGATGGCCGAAGGGGCGAAGGACAGCGTCCAGCGTGATTTCGGCGACGACTTCAAGGATGTGGACTGGCAGAAGCTCGATCCGCGCCAGTATGATCCGCGTCGGATCGTTCGGGAAGCACTCGTCGAAGAGGACGCGGCCATCCGCGAGTCCAAACGTCACGAACAGACCTCCCCTGAGCTGGCCTCCGCTGATTCCTCGGACACCGTCACCGGCACCGAGGCAGCCCCCACTCGGGAGAGATCACCCATCGAACGGTTCCAGGCCCAGGTGGACCTGCGCGACCGTTCCACTGCGGCGCCGTTCGACTCCGAAGCAACCTGAGATCAGCGCCGACGGCATCGGCACCGCATCGTCGGCATCCCGAGCTCGCTGGAGTCCGCCGTCGTCCTCGCAGCTCAGTTCTTCATCACAGCGGGATGCTCAGGATTCGAGCACAGCTCATCTGCGTAGCCGCGGCAGAAGTACGATCCGCCCTTCTTCAACGTGATTCCGGAGAAGAGCTCGCGCACTGTGACCGCGTAGAGTCCCTTGTCGGCCACGGCCGAGAACACCGCCGGAGCAGCTTCGGCGGTGGAGGGATGGATGGAGTGCATGAGTACGACCGAACCGGGGCGTGCCTGCGACTTCACGCGGCTGACCGTCTTCTTCGCATTCTTGTTCTGCCAGTCTCCGGTGTCGACGTCCCAGATGATTGCGGGGCCGCCCAGACCGTATGCTGAGCGTTTGTCGAGGGCTCCATAGGGAGGGCGGATGAGGGGCTGTTCCTTCACCCCGACCGACCGCAGTGAGCGGCCGGTCCGGTCGATCTCTTTTCGGTTCGTCGTCGAGGGGGTCGTGTCCATCCGGACATGCGAGAAGGTGTGATTGTCGACCTCGTGTCCGGCATCGATGATCCGCTCGGCCACCTCGGGGGCGGCATCGGTGTTCTGCCCGAGGAAGAAGTAGGTCAATCGGATGTCAGCCTCATCGGCGGCATCGAGGATCTTCTGCTCGGTCTGCGCTTCTCCGGGGCCATCGTCATAGGTCAGGGCCACACAGGGCAGCAGAGCACAGGAGAAGTCGGGGGACCGCTGGTCTCCGGGCTGTGGCAGCTCGAGGGCGCTGTGCAGCGCCTTCTGGACTCGGTCGCCGATGGAGGAGAGGTCGGTGTCGGAGACAGGGTCGTCATCGATCGTCAGCGTTCCCGTGTCATCAGCGCCGACAGCTGCGGGGTCGACGGGTGCGGCGAAGAGTCGGCGGGCATCGACGGTGCGGTCGTGAGCGAGGTCGGTGAGCAGGAGCCTCGTCCGCTGGTGTGGTGAGTCCGTGTCGACGGCAGTGACGACGAAGTGTCCACCGCCGGCCAGCACGCGAGTGCTGATGTCGACGGCGCGCGGGTCGACTCGGGATGATCGGCCGTCGTCGAGGTCCGTCTGAGCGGGGGCGAACGCCGCCGTCGGCCATCGATGGGCCGGTGCTGTCCGGACAGGGTCGAAGGCGGCGCGATCGGCGAAGGCACCGGACTCCTCGATCATGGTCAGCACATGCGCCTCGATCGCCGAGTTCAGCGAGTCGGACGCAGGCAGGCCGAAGGTGTGGATGTCCAATCGGGGTGTGCGCTTGGCAGACACCACCGCATAGCTGCGCATCGCGGCGGCGAGGACATCTCGGTTCTTCGCGGCGGTCACTCTCTGCGCAGCGTCCACCGACTGCCTGGGCATGGGGTCGCCCCGGTAGGCCGTGACGATGGCTCCGGCCAAGAGGATGAGAACGGTCAGGGTGCTGAGAACGGCGAAGACCGAGTAGACCAGGGTGTCGCGAGGGGAGAGAGGAGACACCGACTCAGACCGGGCTCAGTCCCAAAGACCTGCCCGATAGGCCCCTGCTGCGTCGCCGCACCGACTCGGCGAGGATGTCGAAGGCCTGAGCGGCAGGTGACTCGGGGGTGCCGAGCACGACCGGTGCACCGGCGTCCGAACCTTCGCGCAGGCGAGTGTCCAAGGGGATCTGGGCGAGAAGCGGAACCTCGTGTTCGAGAGTCTCGGAGAGGTTCGCGGCGACACTGGTGCCGCCGCCGGATCCGAAAACCTCCATCCGGGTGCCGTCGGGCATCTCCATCCAGGACATGTTCTCAATGACTCCGGCCAGCTTCTGCTTCGTTTGGGTGGCGATGGATCCGGCCCGCTCGGCGACCTGCGCAGCTGCTGCCTGCGGTGTGGTGACGACGAGGAGCTCGGAATCCGGCAGCAGCTGAGCCACGGAGATCGCGATATCCCCCGTGCCGGGAGGCAGATCAAGCAGGAGGACGTCGAGGTCGCCCCAGAACACATC
Organism: Brevibacterium sp. S22; assembly: GCF_004745485.1. Lineage (GTDB taxonomy): Bacteria > Actinomycetota > Actinomycetes > Actinomycetales > Brevibacteriaceae > Brevibacterium. The sequence goes on along the minus strand of NZ_RHFG01000001.1, from coordinate 98,554 downwards.
CGTGAGGAACTGCTGCAGCGCACGGTGGAGCATCGGTCCGCGCCAGACCACGGCCTGGCTCGGGGGGACGAACATCCCGATGCTCATCACCTTCACGTTGTGGGCGATCTGCGGCAGGATCATCTCATCGACTCGAGTCGGTTTTCCGGAGAGACCGAGCATGCCTGGGATGGAGAAGCCGTAGATATCGGCATCGACGATTCCCACGCGCAGGCCCTTGTCCGCCAGAGACACGGCCAGGTTCGCGGTCACCGACGACTTGCCGACTCCGCCTTTTCCAGACGCCACAGCATAGACCTTGGTCAGAGACTCGGGGCGATTGAACGGGATGTCGCGGGTGCCGCTGCCCTGCAGCTTCTCCTTCATCGCTCTGCGCTGTTCGGGACTCATCGTGCCCAGGACGACGGCCACCTCGGTGACTCCGTCGACACGGGCCACTGCCGCTTCCGTGTCTCTGGTGATCGTGTCCTTGAGGGGGCACCCGGCGATTGTGAGGAGAACCGTGACGGTGACCTTGCCGCCGTCGATGCTGATCGATTCGACCATATCGAGCTCGACGATGCTGCGGCGGATCTCCGGGTCGATGACGCCGGTCAGTGCCTCTCTCACTGCGTCCTCTGAGGGACCAGTCATGCCCACGTCCTTTCCTGCCAGGATCAGTGCTCCCGAGGCTTCAACCCTACCGCTTCGGCAGCCGTCTCGTCATCCGCCCCTGGGGCCGCCTCGACGGTGTTCTTCGGCTTCGGAGTCGACTTCTTCGGACCGGCTCCCGTCCTGCCTGTTCTCCTCCTCCAACTCCTTGAGCAGATCCTTGAGCTCGGAGCGGATGAAGTCACGGGTGGCGACCTCGCGCATGGCGATGCGCAGTGCCGCGACCTCCCGTGCCAAGTACTCGGTGTCGGCGAGGTTGCGTTCGGCACGCTGCCGGTCGTGTTCGAACTCGACGCGGTCCCGGTCGGTGCTGCGGTTCTCCGCGAGCAGGATCAGCGGGGCCGCATAGGAGGCCTGCAGAGACAGGATGAGCGTCAGCAGTGTGAAGTTCAGCGACCGCGGGTCGAACTGCCATGATTCGGGCAGCAGGGTGTTCCACACCAGCCAGACGGCACAGAACACCGTCATCCCGACGAGGAACGCCGGAGTGCCCATGAATCGGGCGAAGGCTTCTGCCCCGCGTCCGAAGGTCTCGGGGGAGACGGTGAAGCTCGGCAGTCGGCGTCTGCTCGACCGAGGGATCTCGAAATCATCGACGGCCATATCTACCCCCTGCTGCGATCATCACGACCGGTGGTTCGCCAGTCCTCGGGCAGAAGCTCGTCGAGGACGTCATCGACGGTGACCACACCGACGAGGCGATCGTTCTCGTCGGTGATCGGCACCGACACCAGATTGTACGCGGCCAACAGCTTCGCCACCTCGCCGAGAGGAGTCTCCGGCGACAGCGGTTCGACCTCCGTGTCCAGCATGATGCCCACAGCCTCATGCGGCGGATGCCGCAGCATCTCCTGAATGTGGACGAGACCCAGATACTTGCCGGTCGGGGTCTCCACAGGCTGACGGCAGACGAAGACCGCAGCGGCCAGGGCCGCAGGCAGGTCCTCTCTGCGGACATGGGCGAGGGCTTCGGCGACGGTGGCTTCCGGGGTCAGGATCACCGGTTCGGTCGTCATCAGACCACCGGCGGTGTCGTCGTCGTAGGCCAGAAGTGTGCGCACATCTTCGGCCTCATCGGGCTCCATCAGGGTCAGGAACCGTTCGGCCTGATCATCGCTGAGTTCACCGAGGAGGTCAGCGGCGTCGTCGGGGGCCATCTCCTCGAGCACGGTCACGGCTCGTTCGGTTTCAAGGCCGGTGAGGATCTCGATCTGGGTTTCGGCCGGCAGCTCTTCGACGACGTCGGCGAGACGTTCGTCATCCAGTGCCCGGGCGACCTGAAGACGGCGGGCTGAGTTCATCTCGAAGAGCACATCGGCGAGGTCAGCAGGCTTCGTGTCCTGATAGGCGGCGATGAGCTGGGTGGCTTCCTGATCGACCTCGGAATCAACCGGATGGTCGGCGTCCGTCCAGTCGATCTGCTTGGTCTCGCCCCGGCGGCGGAAGGCTGCGAAGGCGCTGCGTTCGGGCACACGCCGCACGAACAGCCGAGTGACCTCCCAATCCTTGTTCACCTGCTGTTCGATGCCGACGTCTTCGACGAGCACCGGCGAACCGTCTTCCCGCAGACGCAGACGCCGGTCGAGCAGATCGTTCATCACCAACGTCTCAGACTCACGCTGCTCGAAGCGGCGCATATTCACCAGACCCGTAGTGATGACCTGCCCGGAGTCGATCGCGGTGACCCGACCCATCGGCACGAACACGCGTCGCCGTCCCGGCACCTCGACGACGAGGCCGATGACTCTGGGGAACTGACGCATCGTCGCCCGGTAGACGACGACGGCGTCTCGAACGCGGCCGACCTGATCTCCGAGAGGGTCGAACACAGGGGCGGATACGAGCCGGGCGACGAAGACTCTTTTCGGTGGACCACTCATGGTCTCAGACTACGTGGTGCGTGGACTCCTGAGAGGCCGAACCCGCGAATTGAACCCAGATCACAGTCGGCGGCGGTGAGCACGGTGGGCATCGGGTTCCACTCGGACTCTTTTCCTATTCATCAAGCAGTCCTGCCTTCTTCACCTCGTTGTCGCACCGTCTCCCTAGGGTCGTTTCTCGGCAGAACCCGCCACAGTCGAATACAGGAGAAATCCATGCAGACACGACGAATCCGTCCGCGCACCGCTGCCGCAGGTTTGGGAGCCTGCGCCGCGCTCTCGCTCTTCGCCCCGCTTCTCTCTCCCGCCTCGGCGGATGGCCGCGGATGCACCAGCCGAACTCTACGAAGGACACGTCCAGGTCGACCGCGGCAAGGCCGACGATCCGGAGAAGTTCACCGGTCAGGTCTTCGACGACGTCAATGAGAACTCGAAGCTCGACGGTGATGAGAAGGGCGTTTCCGGGGTCGCGGTGTCGAACGGAGTCGACGTCGTCCAGACGGACGGAGACGGCCGCTATGAGCTGCCGGTGCGCGAGAACATGACCGTCTCGATCACGCAGCCCTCCGGATGGCAGGTGCCCGTCGACGAGGACAAGGTCGCACAGTTCAGTTACAACCATCTGCCCGAAGGCTCCGGCGACCTCGAGTTCGGAGGCATCGAACCCACCGGCGAGACGCCGAAGGCCGTGAACTTCCCGATGATCGAGTCGCAGGCCACGGCGAAAGACGACCAGAACTGCCCGATCGCCTCCGACACCCAGGCCTATGACAAGACCGAGATGGGCTACGCTCGCGACGGAGCCGTCGGCGACCTCGCCGACCGCAACGACTACGGGGCCTGCGGAGTGCTGCTGCTCGGTGACAACGTCGGTGACGACCTCAGCCTCAACGACGAACTCCGCGACATCTACTCGCAGATGAATGGACCCGTACGCGTGGCTCCAGGCAACCACGATCAGGACTATGACGCGGTCGACGACTCTCACGCCCTCGACACCTTCCGCGACCAGTTCGGACCCTCGTACTTCTCCTACGACGTCGGCAAGACTCACTTCGTCGTCCTCGACAGCATCGAATACGAGGGCAAGGCCAACAACAAGAAGTACAAGGAGAACATCACCGCCGAGCAGCTGACCTGGCTGGAGAACGATCTGAAGAATGTGCCGAAGAACGCGCAGGTCGTCATCGCCACACACGCGCCCATCCTCACTCACAAGGACGTCGTCGTCGACAATGCGAAGGAGTTCTACGATGTCATCGCCGACTACCCGAACGCCGTGACCATCGGAGGACACACGCACACGCAGGAGAACCTCGTGGCCGGTGAGACGCGCAGGGAATGGGCAGCGGCCGGGATCGAGAAGCTGCCGAACACGCAGATCGTCGCCGGCGCCGTCTCCGGTGACTGGTACTCCGGTGGCCTCAACGCCGACGGCCTGCCGTACTCATTCACACAGGACGCTTCGGAGCCGGGCGTGCTCACCCTCGAATACGACGGTGCTTCGCGCAGCGAACGCTACACGGTGCGAAACGAATCCGACGATCACCAGCTGCTGCTCGGTGTGAACTCGCCGGAATGGCGCGACTGGGCGCAGAAGGCGCAGGACTGGCAGGATGCGGACAAGGAGGGCACCGCGCCGGAGGCGATCTCAGAGCGCGTCGTCACTCGCGACGACCTCAAGCAGGGCGAGACGTGGCTGACCTCGAGCTTCCTCGCCGGGACCTCCGACGCCCGCGTCGAAGTCAGCTTCGACGGTAAGAGTCCGAAGCAGTCCGAGCACACACAGCCGGGCCAGGGCGAGGCCCTGGCGAAGGGCTGGGAGTACACAGATCCGTACACGGCCTCGCAGAACCTGCGCACCTCCGGCAATGTCGGGCAGTCGAGCTCGCACCTGTGGCGGACGGCGATCCCCGCCGACCTCGACCTGGGAACCCACACTGCCGAGGTGACCGGAACCGACCGCTACGGTCGTGACTTCACACAGACGATCCGATTCACCGTGGTCGAGGACGAGGCCGCAGCGCAGTCCGAATCGCAGAAGCTGCTGCGTCAGGACGGCTTCGACACTCAGCAGAAGAAGGAGATCAGGGAGCCGAAGGGACTCGACTCCGAAGAGGCTCAGTCGGCTCGCAACGACTGACGGTCCTGAACGGAGCAGACCCTCAGCACCGCCGATGGATCGGGGCGGCCTGAGGGCAGCTGAGAGAAGCGGGGTCCGCCGAACGGTGGGCCCCGCTTCTGTGGTCACAGAGCAGTGAGCGCGGACGCGAAGTCCGGTGCGATCTCACTCAGCGTCGGCGGCTGCTGCCACGTACCGGGGACGGGCGTCGCCGAGGCATGGGCATCGAGGATTGCCAAACTGAGGGCATCGGCGGCCGCTGCTGTGATCATCACGAGTTCTCGGGTGCCGACGTCGTGATTCGAGGACAGGTCGTTGACTCCGGTGGCGATTCCGAAGACCGTGTCGCCGTCGAAGAGGGTGTGCGAGGGCTGTACGGCTCGGGAGATGCCGGCATGCGCTCCCGCGGCCATCCGTGTGACCTGTGCCGGATCGAGTCGTGCGTCCGTAGCGACGACGGCGATCGTCGTGTTCTTCGCCGCGGTGCCTGACTGCGACGGCGGTGTGGTGGGAAGACCGTGCACGCTCGGCAGATCGAGGCCAAACGAGCGCAGCAGCGGCTCGGTCCACAGGCCGCCGGACGGTGTGCCGATCGTGCCCAGCGAATTCGCGACCACAAGAGCCGCGACGGTGATTCCGCCGGGCAGACGGACGGCGAAGGATCCGATGCCGCCGCGCAGACTCTGAAACCCTGACCGGGCACCGATTCCGGCTCCGAGGCTGCCTCGGACCTCGACTGTCTCGCCGGACAGTGCCGCTCGTGCCGCCTCGGCGCCTTCGGCTGGTGTCGGCGGGTTCACCGAGCCGTCTCCGCGCCCGAGGTCGAAGATCGCAGCTGCGGGGACGAGCGGAATGACCGCGTCGGCGAGCCCGGGGGCGGGGAATCCGAGCCCCGCCTCGGCGAGGACGTCGACGACCCCTGAGACGGCGTTGAGCCCGAAGGCGGAGCCGCCGGTGAGGACGATCGCATCGGCGCCGTAGGAATGAGTTCCGGGGGCGATGACATCGGTCTCACGGGTGGCGGGGCCGCCACCGCGGACATCGACGCCGACGGTCGAACCGGGCGGGGGCAGCACAGCGGTGATCCCGGTCAGACGGGAGTCGGTGAGCTCGCCCGAATGCCCGAGGCGGATACCGGGCACCTCGAGGATTCCGCGCCCGCGGACCGGGCCGGACAGTGAGTCCGAACCCGGACCGTGGGCGGCAGCGTCGGTCATCAGCGTTCCTGAGCCTGCCCCTGCACCCAGGCCTCGACCTCGGTGCGGGTGCGGGGGAAGTCTGCGGAGAGGTTCTCCACACCGTCGGCGGTGACGAGGACATCGTCTTCGATGCGCACTCCGTTGCCGCGGAATTCCTCGGGCAGCAGCTGGTCATCGGATTTGAAGTACAGACCGGGTTCGATGGTGAAGACCATTCCCGGTTCGATGGTGGCGTCCAGGTACATCTCCGCCCGCGCCTGAGCACAGTCATGGACGTCGAGTCCGAGGTGGTGACTGGTGCCGTGCACCATCCACCGGCGGTGCTGCTGGCCTTCGGGTGAGAGCGAAACGGCTGCGGAGACCGGCAGGACGCCGAACTCTTCGAGTCGTTTAGCGATGACTTCCATGGCCGCCTCGTGGACTTCGCGGAACTTCACGGGGCGGTCGGCGTGATCGGCAGCCACAGCGAATGCAGCATCGGAGGCTTCGAGCACGGCATCGTAGATCTTCGCCTGCACCTCGGTGAAGGTGCCCGAGACGGGCAGGGTGCGGGTGATGTCCGCAGTGTACAGCGAATCGGCTTCGGCACCGGCATCGACGAGGATGAGGTCGCCGTCGCGGACCTGACCGTCGTTGCGGATCCAGTGCAGGGTGCAGGCATTGTTGCCCGAGGCTGCGATCGTGTCGTAGCCGACACCGTTGCCGTCGGAGCGGGCAGCGGTCTCGAACGCGGTTTCGACGACCCTCTCACCGCGACGGTGTCCCAGTGCCTTCGGCAGCGATGCCACGACGTTGTCGAAACCCGCACGGGTGATGGAGACGGCCTCGCGCAGCTGTGCGATCTCATGGTCGTCTTTGATCAGGCGCAGCTCGGACAGCATCTGTGCGAGCTCCGCATCCCCGGCCTCGGAGGTCTCGAGATCGGCCTGGACCTGGCTGCGGGCGAGGTCGATGACTCCGTCGACGCGGGCGTCGGCCTGGCGCACCAGCCGCACGGAGATCGCCCCCAGATCCTTCGTGATCGCGTCGTCGACGGTGGCGGAGCTCTCCGTGGCGATGCCGGTCATCGTGGACATGGCCTCGAGGTCGGCGCGCGGTCCGACCCAATACTCGCCGTACCGGGAATCGGAGAAGAACTCTTCGGTGTCGGCACCGGCGCGGGGACGGAAGTACAGGGTCACTTCGTGGCCGTCGCCCTCGGGTTCGAAGACGAGAACGGCATCGGGCTCGGAATCGGCTTCCAGGCCCGTGAGGTGGATGAACGCGGAATGGGCGCGGAAGCGGTAGTCGGTATCGTTCGAGCGGACCTTGAGTCCGCCGGCAGGAACGACGAGACGTTCACCGGGAAAAGCTGCGGAGACTGCGGCCCGACGTGTCGGGGTGAAACCGGCGGCGGCGAGAGCCTCGGCGTTGAGCGGAGTGCGGTCCCAACCGGAGGCGACGAAATTGCGGAAGGCGGTGGAATTCGGGCGGTGCGAGCGATTGTTGACGCGGTCCGCGAGGTCCTGAGTCGAGTCTGAGGTATCTGAATTCTGCTCTGTCATGCCACCAGTCTAGACGGACGGAGTGACATGGTGCGTTCACGTGGAAGTCGGAACGACAGATGCAGATACACTGTGACCATGGTCATCGATCTCCATGTGCACACCGCATTCTCGGACGGGACCCAGACCCCTTCCGAACTCATCTCAGAAGCCTCGATGGAGGGCATCGACGTCGTCGGCATCACAGACCACGACACCACCGCAGGGTGGACTCTTGCCGAAGATGCCGCCCGGGTATACGGACTCGGGCTGGTCCGGGGAATGGAGATCTCCTGCCGCTACGAGGGGATCAGCGTGCACCTGCTCTCCTACCTTCACGACCCGTACGATACGGGGCTGGCCGAGGTCGTGCAGGAGACGAGGCGGGCTCGTCTCGACCGCACGCACCTCATCATCGAACGACTGGCCGAGGACTATCCGATCGATATGGATGCGGTGCTCTCGGTCTCAGGCGAGGACGCTACGATCGGCCGGCCGCATATCGCCGATGCGCTGGTGGCGGCCGGTGTCGTCGACAACCGCACCGAGGCGTTCTCCTCGATTCTGTCCAGCCAGGGCAAATATCATGTGTCCCTGCCGACGATCGACCCGATCACTGCGATCGGACTCATTCGGGAGGCCGGGGGAGTCTCGGTCTTCGCCCATCCGCGTGCGGCCATGCGGGGTCGGGTCGTTCCCGATTCGGCGATGACGGAATTCATCGCCGCCGGCCTCGACGGGCTCGAAGTCGACCACCGGGACAACCCTCCGCAGGAGCGTGAAGCGATGCGGCGGCTGGCTCATGAGCACGACCTCATCGTCACCGGGTCGAGTGACTACCACGGCACGGGCAAGCCCAACCGCCTCGGCGAGCACGTGACTTCCGACCATATGCTCGCGAAGCTGCTCGACCGTGCCGCCTCACGACCGGGCGGCGTCGACTATATCCAGGGCTGAGCTCAGCCGCGCCCACGGCTGAGTTCGGCTGCCCCAGGCGTGAGTTCGGTTGATGACCCTGTGCAGGTGCGGCCTTGTTCGAACGCAGTTCGATCCGCAGGACAATACAGTCATGCGTGTGAGGAAGCAGAAGGGCTCCGACCAGCTGGTCGGAGCCCTTCATTCAGGCTGTGCGGGGAAGTCGGTTAGATCAGTCCTCGCCGGAGTCGGAGGCGGGATGTCCGCCCTGACCGCCCTGGGCACGGTTGACCGGTCTGCCGCCACGCGTACGGCGACGCGTGCGTTGGCGACGTGGTTTGCGGCTGTCTTCGCCGGCGTCGGAGGAGGAGTCGCGACGCTCGGATGAGCCGCCTCGGCGAGAATCGGAACGGCCACGTCCGGAGCTGCGACGATCCTTCCGCTCACCGGTGCTCTTCTCGTCTGCGCCCTCGACGTGCTGGCGGGGCAGGCGACCCTTGGTGCCCTTCGGGATGCCCAGGTCGGAGAAGAAGTGCGGTGACGTCGAATAGGTTTCGGCGGGCTCGTCGAAATCGAGGCCGAGGGCCTTGTTGATCAGGCGCCAGCGCGGCATATCATCCCAGTCGACCAGGGTCATAGCGACACCGGAGTTGCCGGCACGACCGGTCCGTCCGATGCGGTGGACGTAGGTCTTCTCGTCCTCGGGGCACTGGTAGTTCACGACATGGGTGACATCGTCGATGTCGATGCCGCGGGCGGCGACATCCGTGGCCACGAGGACGTCGACCTTGCCGTCGCGGAAGGCCTTCAGAGCCTTCTCTCGTTGAGACTGGCCGAGATCACCGTGGAGGGCGTTGACGGCGAAGCCACGGTCCGCGAGTTCAGCGGCGAGCTTGTCTGCCGTGCGCTTGGTGCGGGTGAAGATGATCGTGCGGCCGCGGCCCTCGGCCCGCAGCATGCGCGCCACGAGCTCGGACTTGTCCATCGAATGGGCACGGTAGACGAACTGCGTCGTGTTCTTTCCCGTCAGCGACAGGTCTTCGTGGTCCTGCGCGCGGATGTGGGTGGGCTGGCTCATGTAGCGGCGGGCCAGAGTGATGACCGCGCCGGGCATAGTGGCAGAGAACAGCATCGTCTGGCGGTGAGCAGGGACGGCGTTGATGATCTTCTCCACATCGGGCAGGAAGCCGAGGTCGAGCATCTCATCAGCCTCGTCGAGGACGACGGTGCGGACGCGGTTGAGCCTGAGGATCCGTCGACCGTAGAGGTCGAGGAGACGACCGGGAGTGCCGACGACGACATCGACGCCTGCCTTGAGCCGGTTGATCTGCGGATCGAAGTCCATACCGCCGTAGATCGTCATGATGTCGATATCGCGCTGCACCGAGGCGGTGACGAGATCGGCTGCGACCTGCTTGGCCAGCTCACGGGTGGGCACGACGACGAGGGCCTGCGGCAGCCGCGGCTCCGTCGAGTCGCCCCGGTGTTCGGGAGTCGACGCGGGCTCTGAAGTGAACGAGGAGTCCTCGGTCTTGCCGACGACGCGTTGGAGCAGGGGGATGCCGAAGCCCAAGGTCTTGCCGGTGCCCGTCTTCGCCTGCCCGATGATGTCGGCGCCCGACAGTGCCACGGGCAGTGTCAGGGACTGGATGGGGAAGGGGTGGGTGATTCCTGCTGAGGCCAGCGAGGCCACGATCGGTCCGGCGACTCCCAGCTCTGCGAAGTCCGCTTCTGTCTCCGCCATATTCCAAACTCCTTTTAGCGCGTATGCGCTTGTCATGGTGCGAACCGGTAGTCTTGAACTATGCCCGATTCTGTCCCATTGGCCGGTAATGATGCTGCAACGCTCGCACTTCTGGCGTTCGGCGAGCTGACCGGTTTCGAACGTATGGCCACAAACGCGACGACCGCAGCGGATCTGGATGACAAGGTCATCCTGGCGCGGCTGGCCTCTCAGTCATTCGCGAACTTCGAACAGCTCTCACAGCACATTGATCAGATGGGCCAGGATGTGATCGAGCTCTGTCGGCACTTCGAGCCGACCTTCAGCACTCTGGCCGAAAGGACTCGCCCCCGCGACTGGTACGAAAGCCTCATGAAGGGATTCGTCTTCGACGGAATCATGAATGATTTCTACCGTACGGCGGTGGACGAACTCGCGGAGCCCGGATACAGCCTGGCTATTGCAATTCTCGATGATACACGGGCCAGCGAATATGCGCGCAATCGTCTGACATCCGAAGTGGCCGTCGACACACAGCTGGCCTCGCGGCTTGCGCTGTGGGGTCGCAAGCTCGTCGCTGAGACGCTGGGGCGGGCGCGAAGTCTGCTCACCGATCCGTTCCTCGGCCTCGACGAAGACCTCGTGGTCGAGCTGATCCCGGCGGTGACGTCGAACCATTCGCGGCGCATGTCGGCTCTCGGCCTCGTCGCCTGAGTCAGGGCCTCTTCGGCTGCGTGGGCAGCCTGTCGAAACGGCCGCCTCAGACCCGATGTGCTCCTCCGCCGAGACATGATCCACAGTCGAAGCAGAAGGGGCCCCGGTCACGACGACCGGGGCCCCTTCTGCTGTTCGGGCGAGCAGCTCAGGCGCTGAAGCCCACGCGATGTGCTGTCTCGGCACCGATTTCGAGGTAGCCGAGCGAAGCAGAGGGAACGAAGACCTGACGGCCCTTCGTATCAGTGAAGGTCAGCAGCCCTTCGGACTGGATTGTCTCTTCGACGCGGGCGGCGAGTGCCTTCGCCTCTTCGTCCGTTTCGAGGACGATCTCGCGCTGAGTCTGCTTGACGCCGATCTTGATTTCCATGGTGCTCCTTGTGCCGATGCTCGGTGACCGATGACGGATTGTGGACTGTGTTCAGCTTAACGTGGATTCTTCTCTGCAGATTCCGCTGTGGGCTGATGTGCTGGTGAGGCTTCAGCGTTCGGAGAACGACCGCAGACCGCCCCAGCTCATCTGGGTGAGCAGCTCGACTGCGGTGTCGACGTCGATTCCGCGCTGTGAGTCGATCTGCTTGACGACGACTTCAGCGGTGCCGATGAGGGCCCGGCACAGCAGCCGCGCCTCATCGTCGGTGAGTCGGGCGAAGTTCTGCAGGGCCGAGACGACACGTGTTGCCGAACTCTCACGCAGTGCGCGCAGCTTCTGTTCGGCCTTCGGCTCGTAGACGTCCGAATTGAAGATGATGACGAACTCTTCGTGGTGAGAGACCGCGAAGTCGAAGTAGGCGCGGTAGGTCGCGTGAATCTGCTCATGCGGATCTGTGGTCGACCCCAGGGCCTCGGCCAAGCGGGAGTCCAGATGCGCCGCCGAGGAATCGATGAGCGCTAAGTACAGGTCCTGCTTGGAATCGAAGTGCTGATAGAGCACGGGCTTGGACACACCGGCTGCCTCGGCGATCATGTCCATCGAAGTCGTCCGATATCCACGGGTGGCGAAAACGGAGCGTGCGACTCCCACCAGTTGGTCGCGGCGCTGGTCACGGGGCAATCTCTGTTGTGGACTCGACATTCTTCAATGCTACGCGAAGTCAGGCCTCGCACCGGATATCCCGCCGCGCGCATCGGCGACGCGCCGGTTCCGGGTTCGATCGAGCCATGTCAGCGGGCCGTGATGGAATACGAGTATGGATGAGATGACGCAGCGAATGGGCAGCACGCTGCTCTCCGGAGACTGCCTGAATATCATCGGTCGGCCGGGAACCGGGAAGACGACTCTGCTCGAGTCGCTCTATGCGCAGCTGGTGTCGACGATCGACCCGGCATCCGTCCTCGTACTCACTCCCGATCGCGATCACGCCGATGTGCTGCGCAATCGCCTCCAGCTGCCGGCTGATGCGGTCCTCTCCGGCGCTCCGGCCCGCAGCCTTGCATCATTCGCGTATGGGATCGCCCGCGCCGCACATACGACACGGACCGGGGAGGACCTCGAATTCATCTCCGGGGCCGATCAGGATGTGTTCCTCGCCGATCTCCTCGCAGGTCACGAACTCGGTCACGCCCGCGGTCCGGCATGGCCGACGGAGATCACCGCCGAGGTGCGCTCGACCTCGGCATTCCGCACCGAGGTCCGCGACGCGCTCAACCGGGTGATGGAATTCGACTTCGGAATGCGCCTGCCCGGCCCACCGCCCGATTCTTCGGGCGAGCACGTCTTCGATTTCGGTCGCAGCGCCCTCGACCGTGTCCTGGCAGACAACCCCGATCCGCGGTGGAAGGCCGTGGCCGAGGTCCTCGACGAATATCTGGGCATTATGTCCATGCCGGGCTACGGGGGCATCGACTCCGCGACCGTGCTCGCCCTTGCCGCCTTCGAGATCTTCCGCGAACCCGCCGAGGTGACTGCCGGCAGATCGTGGTCTTTCGCTCCCGACCGGGTGCCGACCGTCGTTCTTGCCGACGGTGTGCAGGACTTTCCTGCCGCCAGCTGGGGAATCCTCGCGCAGCTGCGTGCCCGGGGGAGTGCGATCGCTCTGTTCGGATCTCCCGAAACGGTGACCGGACGCTTCCACGGTGCCGATGCCTCGATCATCGACCGGGCCGCAGCCGATGCCGATTTCGAAACAGTCGTCCTCGACCGCCAATGGGACGTCGATCCGGCATTGGCTGAGGTCATCGACGATTTCGGCGCCCGAATCACCACACGCTGGTCGATCGGACACATACCCCGTCCGCGTTCGGCAGAGGATCCACCTGCGGCCCCGGTCGCCGCCGCATCGGCTGTGGCCCCGGTCGCCGCATCGACTGTGGCTCCTGAGGCTGCATCGGTCGAGGCTCCGGTGGAGACGCATGTGTTCGAGGGCAGCGCTTCCGGACACCGGTATCTGGCCCGTCGCATCACGAACTTCGTCGAACAGGGTCAATCCTGGTCCGATGTCGCTCTGATCTGCCGCAACTCCTCGAGCGCGCGCACGATCGCCAATGAGCTGCGCGCCTCCGGCGTCTCCATCGCCACCCTGTTGCAGCCTCTCAACGTCGACCCCGCGACCGCACCTCTGCTGGATCTGCTCTCTGCCTCTCCGGACTTCGACGATGACGAGTCGATCGCTGACCTCGCCCTGTCACTGGCCGGCAGCATCTATGTCCGTCTCGACCCCGTGCAGATCCGTCGCTTCCGACGCGCGGTGCGCAAGCGGTTCCCTGCGCCCAGCAGCACGACCTCGCTGGCACAGGCGCTGCGCAGCCCCATCGACGACTCATCCCCGCAGGGGCTGGCCACGATCTCACGGATGCTCCACGCCGCGGCCGAGGTCGGCACCACCGACCCCCACCAGGCACTGTGGAGTATCTGGAACGCCGCGGGGGTCGCCGAGAAATGGCAGGCCGAGGCTCTGCGCGACCCGGAATCGGTGACCAACGGCTACCTCGATTCGGTGCTGCGACTGTTCGCACTGGCGGAGAAGATCGCCGATCGCGGCGGGTTCACCGCCCGCTCCTTCGCAGGAATCGTCGCCGAGCAGGACATCGCCCAGGACTCTCTGGCCGATACTGCCGGATTCGCCGACCATGTCCGTGTCGGCACTCCGTCCTCGCTGGCTCACGTGCGTGTGCCGTTGGTGATCATCGCCGAGGTCAACGAAGGCGTCTGGCCGAATCCGAAGCTGCGCGGCGGAATCCTCGGCCTCACCGACCTCACCGCTGTGCTCGACTCAGGTGAGACGATCACCGGCGACCCCGGCTACCACGCACATGCGAAACGGAGGAATCTGCGGGAAGAGGGCGAGCTGTTCTTCACCGCGCTCAGCCGGGCCCAGCAACGGGTGATCGTCACCGCCGTCACCGATGCGGAGACCGAGCCGTCCCCGTTCTTCGACGTGCTCGCGGCCGGGACTGCCAAGGGCACCGAGGCGGCTGACGGATATGCGATCACCCATGAGGACGAGCTGCCCCCTCTGACTCTGCCGGAGATGGCGGCTCATGCCCGTGCCAGCCTGCTGCAGACTGCTGCGACCGTGGATGGCGATCCCGATGCGGCTGTGTCGGGGGACGGCCTCGCTGAGGGCTCGGAGCAGTCTGCGACTCCGGACTCGGAGACACAGTCGTGGGCCGCGCTGATGAGGGCTCTGGCGAACACCGGCCCGACTGTTGGACCACCGAGGCAGTGGCGCGAAGCCGAGGACATCACCACAGACGAGCCGCTGTTCACGGACTCGGATACGGTCCGTGTCTCACCCTCTCAGGTCGAAGCCTTCACCGACTGCTCTCTGCGATGGTTCCTCACCCGCAACGGCGGTGACCGTCCGATGTCGACGGCACAGAATCTCGGAACCATCATTCACGCGGCCGCCGAGAACTATCCGGAAGGCCCCGCCTCCGCGATCCGCAGCTTCGTGGAGGGGGAGTTCGCGTCCCTGGACTTCGATGCCCAGTGGGAACGCGAACGCGAATTCGAGGTGGCGATGAGCATGGCCGACCGCCTCGGTGACTACATCAAGAAGACCCCGGGCCGCCTCGTCGGTGTCGAAGCGCAGGTCTATGCTCTCGGCGTCGACGCGGACGGCCGCGAGTGGAGAGTCACCGGCCGACTCGACCGCGTCGAGGAGGTCGAAGGCGGACTGCGCATCGTCGACTTCAAGACCGGCCGGAACGTCGTCGCCGGCAAGGAGATGGACCGGCACGCCCAGCTGGGCGTGTACCAGGAAGCGATCAATTCCGGCACCATCAGAATCGGCGAGGATCAGGAACTCGACGCTCATGCCTTCGGTGCCGAACTCGTGTTTCTGCGCAAGTCTGCCCGGACAGTTCGGGAACAGTCGGCGCTGGACGTCGATGAGAATCCCCACTGGGCGCGAGAGCTCATCGATGACGTGTCCGGCAGGATGCGAGCTGCGAGTTTCCCCGCCCGGGTGGACCCGCAGAAATGCCAGTCCTGTCCCGTCCGGTCGTCGTGTCCGGCGATCGGTCCGAAGATGTTGGAGGACAACTGATGCGTTTCACCGCTGAGCGGCTTGCCGAACTCACTGCCGCCGACCCTGCCCAAGCATTCCCGCCCAGCCCGGAGCAGCGGGTGATCATCGAGGCCGAACCCGCACAGTCGATGAAGGTGACCGCCGGGGCCGGCTCCGGAAAGACCACCGTCATCTCCCAGCGTGTGGTGTGGCTGGTGGCGAACGGATTCGTGGCTCCCGAAGAGATCCTCGGGCTGACCTTCACCCGCAAAGCCGTCGGTGAACTCGGTGGACGCATCCGCGTGCTTCTGTCCCGGCTGCGGCACAACCTCGGGCACGGCCAGGACCTCTCCCTGCCCGGTCTCGACAATCCCACCGTGTCGACGTACAACTCCTATGCCGCCTCGATCGTCAGCGAACACGGTGTGAGCATCGGCATCGAACCCGAGACGGTCCTCCTCGATGACGCCGCGGCACACACCATCGCCGGGGGGATCATCGACTCCACAGCACCCGAGGAGATCCCCGGAGACTTCTCCCGCGAGACGATGATCGCCGACGTCATCGCTCTGGCCGGGCAGATGAACGACCACGGACGCGATGTCGACGAAGTCACCGACTATCTCGAGCAGTGCCTGGCCGCACTCGTCTCGAGCAGAGGCAGACCCGTAGATCCCAATGGGCGGCGCGCGAAGCTCGAAGCGAAGATCAGAACGGCCCGACTGGCCGATGCCTATATGCGGGCAAAACGTCGCAATCTGGCCATGGACTTCTCGGATCAGGTGCGCTTCGCCCAACGCATCCTCGACGAGGTGCCGGCCGCAGCAGAAGCCGAGAGGGCCCGATGGAAGATCGTCCTCCTCGACGAATTCCAAGACACCTCAGTGGCCCAGCTCAAGCTCCTGCGCGACCTCTTCCACTCCACCGCTGTCACCGCGGTCGGCGATCCCCGCCAGGCCATCTACGGATGGCGCGGCGCCAGCGCCGACAATATGATCCGGTTCTCCTCCGACTTCCGTGATGTCGAATCGCTGTCTCTGAGCACGAGTTGGCGAAACGACCGTTCGATCCTGCAAGTGGCCAACCGCATCGCCGCCGGACTCAACGACGGCAGCGAGTCCCCGCTGTCGGCTCGTGATGGCGCAGGCGACGGTGACGTCAGCGTCGAAATCAGTTCGGGAGCCCACGACCCCGAATTCCTCACCACCGGACTGCGCGCCCTCACGGAATGGTTCCACACCATTCCCGCAGGCTCGTCAAAAGCCGTGCTGTGCCGCAAACGCGCCCATTTCGCACCGGTCGCAGCGGCCCTGGAGGCCGCCGGGTTCGCCGTCCACGTGCATGGTTCCTCCGGGCTGCTGACAGACCCCTTCGTCGCCGATCTGCGCGCGGTGCTCACTGCCGCGGTGGACCCGATGGCCGGCGACGAGGTCATGCGGCTCATCAGCGGACGGATGCTCGGGCTCGGTGCCGGCGACATCGCCGGACTGCAGGCCTTCACCCGCCGGCAGACCGAGAGGAGAGCGGCTGACGGGTCCGTACCCGCCACCGAGGAGGTCATCGCCGAAGCCATCGACCAGGCGACGATCGTCGAAGGCCTCGACGAACTCGTCGAGGTGCAGCGAGCCCTCGACCAGGGAGCGCGGAAGGCCGCTGACAAGGGCCTTGTCGCCGACTATCAGCAGTCCGGTCTGAGCTCAGAGGCGCTGCACCGCCTGGTCCGACTGGCCCGTGCGCTGCGTGCCACCCGGTCGTGTACGGGCACCATCTCGTCGATCATCCGCACCGCGATGTCCGAGACGCGAATCGATTCGGATATCTGGGGGCTCAGCGAGTCGCTGCGCAATCTGCACAGGGCCTCCGTCGATGCGTTCCTGTCCGCGGCCAGCCAGTACTCGACCACCGACGACAAACCCTCGATCACCGGATTCCTGTCCTGGCTCAGCCTCATGGAGGCCCATGATGCGCTGAGCGTCGCCGAACCGACGACGCCTGCCGACGCGATCAACGTCATGACCGTCCACGCCTCGAAGGGGCTGGAGTTCGATGCGGTCGCCGTTCCCTCTCTCGTGGTCAAGGATTTCCCGACCGAACCGCGGGACAAAGAAGGCTGGATGGACCGCACGGCACTGCCGTACCCCCTGCGCGGCGACCGCGCACACCTCGTCGACTTTGATCTGCGGGAGGCCGAATTCGATACGAAGAAGGCCCTGGACGAGTGGATCGGGGACTTCATCCGCCCGCAGATCGCCGACGCACATGTGGGTGAGGAAAGGCGACTGGCCTATGTGGCATTCACCCGCGCCAAGAAGCATCTGTGGCTCGGGGCGGAGCTGATCGGTTCACGCACCGTTCCCGACGATCCCTCGCCCTTCCTCACCGAAGCGATCGAAGTCCTGGGCATGGAGGTCGAGATTCCGGAGCCTGCCGATGAATCGGCTGAGGACCGGATCGAGACCACACCATGGCCGGTCCCGCGCACCAAGCAGGTCGCCGCCGCGCAGCGTGCCGCGGACTGGGTCGAAGCGAGTCCGGACCTCAGCTTGGAGTCTCTGACCGAGGTTCCGGGAGTGATCGGACGCTATGCCGCTCAGGCTCTGCGCATCGGTGACCGCCCGGAGACCGTGTCCGCAGAGGCGATGCCCGATCGCCTGTCGGCGACGGCCCTGGTCGCATGGCGACGCGACCCACAGGGTTTCCGCACACAGACTCTGCGTCCGATTCCGACCCCGCCGAGCCGGGCGGCCGAGATCGGAACGACCTTCCATTCCTGGGTCGAACAGCATTTCGGTCAGTCGAGCATCGACATCGGTGAGGACGAAGGGGTGCGACCCATCGATGCCGCCACGATCGAACGGCTGCAGGCGACGTTCTCAGCCTCCGAGTTCGCGACTCGCCGAGCAGACCATGTGGAGATGTCC
The DNA here is from genome assembly GCF_004745485.1 of Brevibacterium sp. S22. GTDB lineage: Bacteria > Actinomycetota > Actinomycetes > Actinomycetales > Brevibacteriaceae > Brevibacterium. Next base: position 80,455 of record NZ_RHFG01000001.1, on the reverse strand, counting down.
TTCGAACTCGTTCTCGGCAGATTCCGGGTGCCGGGGAAGATCGATGCTGTCTTCATCAGCGGAGACCACGCCGAGGTCGTGGATTGGAAGACCTCGAAGAAGCCCGATGCCGCGGTGCTCGAGGTGATGAAATGGCAGCTGGCCCTCTACCGGTTCGCCATTCTGCGCGTGCATCCGGAGATCACCGATGTGACGGGAACGTTCTACTTCGTCGGCAGCGATGAGGTCGTGCAGTTCACCGAGCTGCCCGACGAGGACGAGGTCATCGAGTGGTTGGAAGCCAACGACGTCGCCTGAGATCAGCGGATCCGACCGGTCTCTTCCCCGTCATCGGAGTCCTCGGAGTCACGAGTCGGTTCGGTCGACACCTGCGATCCGAGTTCGGATTCGAATTCCGACTCGTCTTCCCGCGAGACGTCAGAGGACTGAGCCCGGGGAATGAACACATCGGACGCTTCGGTCTCCGTGATGGCGGCTTCGACATCGGGAGTGTCGGTTCCCGCCGCCGCGGTTGCCGAGGTGGTGTCGCGTGAGGCTTCGGTGGACGGAGAAGCATCTTCTGTTTCGTCTTCACGACCGGCAGCTGCGCCCTCGTCGGCTGCGCTGCCGAACAGGACCTCATTGAATGAGCGGAGCAGCTCGGCCGCATCCTCGACGGCCGTCTCGTCCCCGGAGTCGACGGCTTCGAGCAGCCAGTCGAGCACGGCGAATTCCGCCAGCAGCTCGGCCCGGGCGATGACGTGCTCATCGGCGCGGGGCCGAGAGTTGCGGTATTCCTCGTAGAAGGTCGGCAAGGCGGCAGGATCGATCAGCGCTGAAGCCGCCGCCAGGTCGATGGCCGGATCGGCGACGCGAAGACGACCGATCTCTGCCAGAGCAAGCACCCGCTCCTGATCGGTATAGACGCTCGTCTCATCGAGGGAGCCGTGGATGGGTGCGGCGAGGAAATGCCAGAGCGCGACCTTCTCGAACTCCTCCTCCCAATGCTGCAGCAGTGACGACGGCACCCGGCCGGTGCTCGCTGCCTGATCGAGGCGCTCGAGGATGAGGAACTGTGACCGAGACGGATCCTCCACCGGGAAACCCGCATCGGAGACGGGTTCGGGCGCCGCCGAATGCAGGGTCGCCAGAGCCTGTGCCAATGAGCTGGCCCGCGCAGTGTCGGCGATGGGAACATCTCCCAGTGGTGCGCCCGGAAGAGGATCGGTCAGCGTCACGGTCGTCGGGGATTCGGTATCGAAGTAGTCGGCGTCGACCTCGGTGATGGCCCGCAGGTGCGGCCAAGTGAAGTCCGCGTGCGGGTACATGGTCTCGTAGATGCGTCCCGCTTCGGCAGCCGAGCCGATGTCCGCGGACCGATCGAGTTGGGTCTGAGCCGTTGCGACGAGCTGCTGGTCGTCATTGCCGAGCAGGACTCTGACACCAGCGTCCAGGGGCGGCAGGGGAGTCCATTTCGTCGGGACGAAGCCGTCGAGCATCGTCGCCGCGATAGCAGTCAACTTGAGCGCCTTGTTATCCACCTTCCCCAATCTACCGTCTGGGTTCCGCTGAGACACGGGACTCGCCGTCGAGCGTGTCTGCCGAGGCGGCTTTCGGCTCCCGCCGGGGAGACGTCGGCCACGGTGGCAGTGTCAGGGCGCTGGGCTATCGTGGAGGACATGAAGCCTTTGCCTCCAGTGCAGCCGATCAGCCTCGCCCGACACGGAATCGATCGTGACCATCTGACTCGGGGCCAAGACGGGGACCTCAGCGAGATCTGGGCTTCGGGGGCCCGGGCGGTCTTCGAACACCGCGGGACGCTGCTCGTCGCCGGCGGCGGACTCTTCCTGACTGACCGCGAATCGGTGCCCAAGGGGCAGACAGAGGTCTACCTCGGCCGTGACCCGCAAGGCACCCGCTATATCGGAGTGTCCTTGGACGACGACGGACGCAGCCACATCGACGCCCGACTGGACGCCTCGCGGGCCCGGGACGCCACGGACCAGCTGACCGCACCGGGGGAGGGCATCGACAGTTCCGAACCGGTCTGGCTGCCCCTGCGACACCTCGCCGAATCTCTTGATGATGTGCAGGTGTCCCTGGCCTGTGAGATCGTCGGCCTCGGAAACTGGCATCGCGCGCACCGGTTCTCCCCGCGCACCGGCACCCCGACCACCCCAGCCGTGGGCGGATGGGTCCGCCGCGACCCGGAGACCGGAAGCGAACACTTCCCTCGCACGGACCCCGCCGTCATCGTCGTCATCGTCAACACTGACTCAGACGGTGTCGAACGTGTCCTGTTGGGCAACAACGCCGCTTGGGAATCCGACCGGTACTCTCTCCTGGCCGGATTCGTCGAACCGGGCGAGACCCTCGAACGCGCCGTGATCCGCGAGATCTGGGAAGAAGCTCATCTCGAGGTCGTCGACCCGCAGTATCTGGGCTCCCAGCCGTGGCCGTTTCCGTGCTCACTCATGCTCGGCTTCGCAGCATCGGCTCCCAGCCGCGACTTCGCCGCCGATGAGGCGGAGATCGCCTCCCTGCGCTGGTTCACCCGGGCCGAGCTGCAGAATGCCATTGCCGACGGAGAAGTGCGCGCCCCATCGACGATCTCGATCGCCGGTCAGCTCCTGTACAGCTGGTTGGACAACGAATGAACGCTTCGGCCGCGGCCCTACTCGAGGCCCTGGACGAGGAGCAGCGTGCAGTCGCCACCCATTTCGATTCGCCGGTGATCGTCCTCGCCGGTGCCGGCACCGGCAAGACTCGCGCTATGACGCACAGGATCGCCTATGGAATCGCGACCGAGGTGTTTCCGGCCAACCATGTCCTCGCCCTGACCTTCACCGCAAAAGCGGCGGGGGAGATGCGTTCGCGCCTGCGCGGACTCGGAGTGCCCGCGGTTCAGGCCCGCACGTTCCACTCTGCGGCGCTGCGTCAGCTGCGCTTCTTCTGGGACCGCTTCGCCGAAGGCGACTTTCCGCGCATCATCGAGAACAAGGCCGGCATCATCGGCTCGGTCATGCAGAGTCTCGGATTGGAGACCAGCCGGGAACTGACGCGAGATGTCGCCTCGGAGATCGAATTCGCGGCCGCATCCCTGCTCGGCGTCGAAGACTATGCGACCAAAGCTGCGGCTCGGGAACTCCCCGGCCGGCTGACTGTCGAGGATATGGTGCGGATCTTCGAAGCCTACGGGGAGGCGAAGACAAGAGGGCGGCTGCTCGACTTCGATGATGTGCTCCTCGTGCTGTCGGGAGTCCTGGCCGAGTACCCTGCGATCGCGGCTGAGATCCGCGAACAGTACAGGCACTTCGTCGTCGACGAGTTCCAAGACGTCTCACCGCTGCAGTTCGATGTGCTCTCACGCTGGTTGGGTCCCCGCGACAATCTCTGTGTCGTCGGTGATCCGGCCCAGACCATCTATACGTTCGCCGGAGCCGATGCGAGCCTGCTCGGTTCGCTCAGCACATCGATGCCCGAAGCCAGAACGATCCGTCTTGTTCGCAACTATCGCTCGTCCCAGTCGATCGTGTCCACGGCGAACAGTCTGCTGCGGCACACGTCTTCGTCCGCACTGACTCTGCGGACGGACAATCCGGTGGGGCAGCAGCCGCGGATGGTCGAATACCCGACCGATGAGGCTGAAGCCACCGGGGTCGTTCAGGCCATCTCCGCCGAAATCCAGGCAGGGCGTCGTCCTCGCAATATCGCGGTCCTCTTCCGCACGAATGGACAGAGCCCCGCCTATGAGCAGGCGCTGGCCGCAGCCGGAATTCCCTATGTGCTGCGTGGCGGGGAACGATTCTTCGCCCGCAAAGAGGTCAAGGAAGCCGTGCTCATGCTCAAAGCCGCACGTGCGACATCGGGCGGGCAGCGCCTGCCCGAAGCTGTGATGGAGGTTCTCGGGTCGCTCGGATTCACTCGGGAACCGCCTGCGGCTGGGGCCAGTCGGCAGCGCTGGGAGTCCCTCAAAGCTCTCGTCGACCTCGCCGAGGAACACCAACACGGGCAGGAGCTGCCCGTGCCGATGGAAGTCTTCTTGAACGACCTGTCCGACCGTGCCGAACATCAGTTCGCCCCGGATATCGAGGGGGTCACTCTCGCGTCCTTCCACGCGGCGAAGGGTCTGGAGTGGGACAGTGTCCATCTGGTCGGTCTCAGCGAAGGTCTGCTGCCCATCAGCTATGCCCAGACCCCGAGAGCCATCGCCGAAGAGCGGCGTCTGTTCTATGTGGCACTGACCCGAGCCGGCAGAGACCTGCGGATGAGCTGGTCACTGGCGAGGTTCGACTCCAAACAGAAGCCTCGGAGATCCTCCCGGTTCCTCGCCGAACTCGGCCAGGCGGGACCGACCATGGGAGAGGGACGAACAGCGTCGAACACGACGGTCCTCAACCGCTGCCGTGGCTGCGGCAGGGCGCTGGTCTCGCAGATCGACCGGTCCGTCGGGCGATGCTCCGACTGTCCTGCCGACATCGACCTCGAGCTGCTGGACAGTCTGCGCCGGTGGAGGGTGCGGGTCGGATTGGAACAGGGCCTGCCGCCGTACCTCGTGCTCACCGACACCTCACTGTCCGTCATCGCCGAAGTCCGCCCCCGCAGCCTCGCTGAGCTCGCTCGGGTTCCCGGAATCGGTGCGACGAAGCTCGAACTCTACGGAACGCAGCTACTGGGCATGCTCGGCGACTGACCCGAAATCGGGCACCGGTGAACGACACTGGCAGCGGTCATGGAAGAACAGGCTGGTGTCCAGCACCTCTCCCGCATCCAAGGTGACCACGCGACGGAACGGAGCAGTCTCGGGCCGCAGCAGCGCCTGACGAAGCATCTGGACGACATGGGCCGAACCGAGGATCCGTGCGGCGGGATCGCAGAGGCTCTCCCGTTCGGGCAGAGCACGCAGATGCGGATGCTGCGCGAGCCATCCCGAGTCGCTGTCCTTCCGGTGAAGGCACGAACAGACAGAGCACGGTGTCCGGCCGGGACGAATGAGTCCGGTGATCTCCACCGCCTGCTCTCCGAGGACGACTTGGCAGTGGTCGACCTCACGATCGCTGAGCCACATGGCAGAATGCAGATCCGGAACGAGATGCGAACTCGTGACCACCACCGGCGCTGTCATGAGATCGAGCTCGTCGACACGGTGGGCTGCGGAAACAGCGAAGCCGAGGGCGGCCAGCTGTCCCTCGACATGGCAGCGCAGCGGTCCGGTGACGAGCACCGGCCGAGACCCCAGGATCTGCGACACGCGATCCGGCGACAGGTTGAAGGCGCGCGCAGCGGCGAAGACCGGTGATCCTTTCGGCACTGTGCCGGCATCCGCATCGACGGGGACGAGCACTCCGGCCTCACCGAGGAGGGTGATGAGGGAGCTTGCCCGGCTGAGGTCGGCCCCGAGCTCCTGAGCACGAACATAGAACTGTGCCGAGCCGATGCCGAGGCGGAGATCTTCGATGAGACTGGCATCGGCGGGCAGCAGCCCATCGATGAGCACCGGGTCATCTGCCCCGAACTGAATGCATGAAGACGATCGCCATGTGATGGGAACACTCGGAAAGATCCTGAACATCTCGACCCCTTCGCCTCAGTCTCGTGGAGACTTCCACGGTAGTGAACAGAGGGCCGATTCGCCACGGTCAACGCGGAACTGTGGATAAGCTTGTGGAAAAACGGCTGAGGACAGGCCGGGAACGTTTCCCGACATGCCCTCAGCCGCATAGTGCCCCAGGCGCTCGCGAGGACTCGTGCGGCTTCCCCTTCCGCACGCATCCTCGGGTTTTCCGGGGTCAAGCATAGAACTTATTCCGCAATTGCCGCCGCGTCAATGCGCCGTCATGCACAGAGACGTCAACAGCTTGTGGATAACCTGTGGGAATCGCCGTGCAGTCTGTGGAGGAAAGGTGCCTTGATCGCCGATTGAACTGTTGATAAACAGGTCGCCGGATCGGATCAGCTCCTGTTCCGCGGGGGAGAGGTTCGCCGAGGCGGCTGTGGACAGGTGATCTGCTCCCGGAATTTCGGCAGATTCAGGAAACTCACAAACTCTGGGATCCGAAAGTGAGTTCGTGTTCTTAACCGTTCCAGTGAGCCAGTCCCTATGTCAGGTGCTTTTCCTATGATGGTCTGGTGAGCAGAGCACAGCGGTGGAGTGAAGATGAGGTATTGCGGGCGATCGCTCGTGGCGAGATCGAAGTGCGCCGATCGGCGCGGCGGAAGAAGACCGTTGCCGTCTCGAAGGAGATAGAGACCTATGTGCTGCGCACTCCCGTGCGCTACAGCGTGGAGAACAACATCCGGTCGCTGACGGACCTGTTCAATCGTCTCTCCGCCCGTGACCATTCTTCCGATGCTGACCTCGTCGACCTGGCTGATGAGATGAGTCGGCGGTACTTCGGCGGTCGGCTGCGGCCGACCTCGATCCGCTGGGTGACGAATCAGAACATCAGTCGGTGGGCGTCAACGACGACGTCGACGGGAGACATCCGCATCTCCCATCGCCTGCAGGCGGTGCCGCGCTGGGTGCTGGAGACCGTAGTGGTCCATGAACTGGTCCACCTCCAGATCGGGCCGCATTCGAAGGAGTTCCACGCCTTGGCCGATCGCCATCCGAGGCAATCGGACGCAAGACTCTACCTTGAGGGATTCAGCGACGGGGAACGTTTCAGCCGCGGGGGCTGAGCGCTGCCACAGCGGAGCGGTAGAGGCCCGGCAGCCGGTCGGGCAGGTCGGGCATGAGATCGCCGGGCAGTCGATCCAACTCAAACCATGCGACGTCGAACGACTCGTCGGAAACCCGTGGGGAGTCTCCTGTCGATGCCTGGGCTGCGTAGACGACGTCGAAGTGCCGGGTGCAGACCCCGAAGGCCGCCGACAAGTCATGCACATGCAGATCGATGGGGGTGGCTGTCACGCGGGTGAGAGGGTGCAGACCGCTTTCCTCTTCGGCTTCTCTGCGTGCGGCCCCGCGCAGTGAGACATCGTCGGGTTCGAGATGTCCGCCGAACTGCCCCCACAGACCGGCTTTCCTGTGGTGATTGAGCAGGACCGCCTCGGCGAGAGGGTCGACGACCAGACAGCTGGCAGTGACATGATGCTCGCCACCGGCGCGGTGCAGGGAATCGTCGCCCTGCCGGTCGAAGAGCTCAGCGAAGGCGACTGAGAATGGGGTCTGCGGCCCCTGCCCGACTTCCTGCCGGGCAGTAGCGAGATCGATCATTCAGCGATCATCGGGCTGATCGGAGTCATCGCCGTCGGTGGATTCGGAACCCTCGGAGTCCGCGTCCTCGGACTCGGCGGTCGGCTGCACGTCGCTGCCGCCGGCTCCATCGAGACCCTCGGCGAGGATGCGGGACAGCGCCTCGTCGATGCTCGACTCATTGGTCCACTCGGCCTGACGACGCTCGGAATAGCCCAAGGGGTCATCGAGATCCTGTGTGGTGGGCAGCAGATCCGGGTGAGAGAACACCCGGTCGCGGGCCTCGGCGCCGCCCTGGGTTTCGAGGTAGGCGAACAGGGCGGCCGCATCGCGGAGGCGGCGGGGGTTGAACTGGAGGCCGACGAGAGTGGAGAAAGTCTTCTCCGCAGGTCCCGCAGTCGCACGGCGACGGCGCAGAGCCTCGCGGATCTGATCGCGACCAGGCAGATGCTTGCAGGCCTCGTAGACAACGACATCGACCCAGCCGGCGATGACAGCGAGGAGATTCTCCAACGACGTCAGGGCCTTCTTCTGGTCCTCGGTCGTCGGCGGGTTGAACAGCCCCTGGCGGATGTTGTCGCTGAGGTCGGAGATGTTCGAAGGATCGATATTCGACGCCATATCCTCGATCTGCGAAGTATCGACCTTCAGACCCTGCGCATAACGGGTCAGGGCCGTCTCGACCTGGGCGCTCAGCCACGGGGCACGCTCGAACAGTGCGAGGTGGGCGAGTTCCTGAGCCGCGAGGTAGATGCGGACCTCGGAGACGTCGACGTCGACTTCGGCGGCGAACGAGTCGACATTCGTCTCGATGACGACGGCAGTGTCATGGGGGAGCAGGGGCAACCCCACCTCGGTGCCGGTGAGGACGCTTTCGGACAGTGCGCCGACGGCTTGGCCGATCTGCATGGCGAACATCGAATCGCTCATCGACCCGAACATCGACGAAGCCCCGGAGAGGATGCTCTTCATCTCCTCCGGAACCTGAGATTCGAGCGTATCGGTCAGGGACGAGGACATGTTCTCCTTGATGGGCAGCACGAACTTCTGCCAGCCCGGCATCGTCTCCTTCACCCAGTCGGCGCGGCGCAGCGGTCGGGCGGAGCGGTTGGCGACAGAGAAGTCGGTCGCCTCGGCGAGCCAGAGCTCAGCCAGACGGAACGCATCGGCTGTTGCCCGCTCGGCGTCCTCGGACACGGAGGGGTCAGGAGTCGGCACGGCCTTCTGAGCGATCGACACGGCCTGGGCCTGTGGATCGGCACCCTGGCCGAAGAGCCCCTGCATCTGGTTCATGATCGTGGACATCATCGCCGGATCGATCGGGAAGCCCTGCGGCATGCCCGAACTGTTCTTGTCCTCCCCCTGACCGGATCCGGGACCATTGGCGCCGAAGAGCATTCCGAAGATCTGCTCGAACGGATTCTGCTCGTTGTTGTTGTCATCGGTCATTGTTCTACAGCCCCCAAGAATCGGTTTGACATCAACGTTAACGGTTCCGAATGTGCGAAGCTTCCCAATTCCGGGAGGTTTCGCAGGATGTTCGCACCGGGCGAAAGGAGTCTGTGAACCGGACGCTGAGGTTTCAACTAGACTGGTGGGGCGGTGCAGCGAAAGGACTACATGACAGAGAACGCCCCTCGGGCCGTGCCGGCGTCACCGGCGCGGACACGCGGCACCAAACGACGACGGAATCCACGTCTGGCCACGACCTCGGGCGTCCTCACCTACGTCTTCATCGCTCTGGCCGTGCTCTTGCCGGTGCCGTATATGCTCCAGCTGCCGGGGCCTGTCTTCAACACCCTCGGTGACTACCAAGGCGACCCGATGATCAGCGTCTCCGGAGCCAAGACCTATCCCACAGACGGCCGCATCGACATGCTCACCGTCGCAGTCAGCGGCGGCCCCGGTCGTGACATCTATGCTTCTCAGGCACTGGGAGCACTTATCAACGGTGACCAGACCGTGGTCCCCACGGAGGCGTACTACCCGTTGGACACCACTCGTGAGGACGTGACCGAATCGAATGCAGTCGAGATGTCCTCGAGTCAGGACGTCGCCATCGCGGCTGCCATGGGGCAGCTGGACAAGTCATATTCTGTGCATCTGTCGGTCGACGAGGTCGTCGCCGATGCTCCTGCGCAGGGCAAGCTGCGCAAGGGCGATCGTCTCATGTCGGTCAACGGAAAGAAGCTGGACTCCGATCCTCAGGCTGCGCAGATCATGAGCAAGACCGTGCAGGAGTCGGACTCTGTCGAGCTCGGCATCGAGCGTGATGGGAAGACCGAGGAGATCAGCCTGACACCTGCGAAGATCGACGACCGCAAGGCTGTCGGCATCACGATGAAGCAGGACTTCGAATTCCCCGTCGACGTGAAGTTCAATGTCGAAGGCGTCGGAGGGCCCTCGGCGGGAACGATGTTCTCTCTGGCGATCATCGACGAGCTCACTCCCGGAGCGATGACCGGAGGCAAGCATGTGGCCGGCACCGGGGAGATCACCCCCGCCGGTGCAGTCGGGCCGATCGGCGGCGCCCGCCAGAAGGTGGCCGCGGCCACCGAGAAGGGAGCAACGCTGTTCCTCTCACCCGCCGACAACTGTGCGGAGGTCATGGCCGCCGCAGACCAATCCAAGATCACGGTGGCACGCATCGACACGCTCGATGACGCGCAGACGACCGTGGAGCAGTACGCCGCCGGCAACACCTCGGATCTGCCGAAGTGTCCCGCCGACGGTGCCGACAACAATGAGAAAGGGCAGCAGTGAGCACCTCGTCCTCACCCACCTCCGCACGCATGCCGGCGAATCGGCCCAGACGTTCGCCGCTTCTGCTCACCCTCGTGTCTGTGGCGATCCTGCTGATCGCCTTCATCGCCTTCACCCAGGTCTATACCGAGGTGCTGTGGTTCCGCCAGATCGACGCTTCACAGGTCTTCCGCACCGTGTGGCTCACCCGTGGACTGACGTTCCTCGGCGGATTCATCGTCATGGCTGTTCCGGTCTGGATCAGCCTGCATCTGGCCTACCGCCATCGTCCGGTCTATGCGCCGACGACGCCGCGGCAGGAAAACCTCGACCGCTACCGTGAGGCCATCGAACCGCTGCGTCGGGTCGCGACGATCGCGATTCCCGCCGTCATGGGCGTCCTCGCCGGCATCACCGCCTCGGCGAACTGGAACACGGTCCTCGAATGGATCAACTCGACGTCCTTCGGGTCGAAGGACCCCCAGTTCGGTCTCGACAAGTCGTTCTTCGTCTTTGTCCTGCCCGGACTGCGCCTCATCGGCAACCAGCTGGGCATGGCACTGCTCATGGCGCTCATCGCCGCGCTCGTCGCCCACTACCTCTTCGGCGGAATCCGTCCGGGGGAGCAGAAGGGCGTCATTCTGACGAAGGCGGCTCAGTGGCAGCTGGGCATCACTGTGGCAGCACTCGTCATCGTCCAGGCAGGTCGGCTGTGGCTCTCCCGCTACGACCGGCTGACCGCGGCCGGCGGTATCGTCCCCGGTGTCACCTATGTCGACGATCATGCGGCTCTGCCGGCAATGGCGATCGTCGCCATCGCCGCAGTTCTGGTCGCTCTGCTCTTCGTCTACACCGCGTGGAAGGGCAATTGGCGGATCTCGATCATCGCCACTCTCACTCTCATCGTGCTCGGTGGCGTCTCGATCATCGCCTACCCGGCGCTGATCCAGCAGTTCCAGGTCAACCCCTCACAGCAGAGCAAGGAATCGGACTACATCCAGCACAACATCGATGCGACTCGTGATGCGTTCGACTTCGACGACATCGACGTGACACCGTACGAGCCGAGCACCACCGGCAAGAAGGGCGACCTGCGCAAGGACGCCGAGACCGCGGCCTCGATCCGTCTGTTGGATCCGAACCTCGTCTCCGACACCTTCCGCCAGCTGCAGCAGGTGCGTCCGTACTACTCGTTCCCGCAGAAGCTCGATGTCGACCGCTACAACATCGACGGAGACATGCGAGACACCGTCATCTCCGTGCGTGAACTCGCTCCGAGCTCGGTGAACAACCAGAGCTGGTTCAACCGGGCGATCGTCTACACCCACGGTTTCGGTGTGGTCGCGGCGAACGGAAACCAGCGCAATCCGGACGGCGAACCGCTGTTCATGGAGTCGGACATTCCCCCGAAGGGCGACTTCCCCGACTACGAGCCGCGCGTCTACTTCGGAGAGTCGTCGCCGGACTATTCGATCGTCGGTGCGCCGAAGGACGCGACTCCGCGTGAGCTCGACTATCCCTCGGACGAGAAGAGCGGCTCCGGTCAGGTCAACAACACCTTCACCGGCGAGGGCGGACCGTCGGTGGGCAACGTGTTCAACCGGCTGGCCTACGCGCTGAAGTTCCAGGACGAGCAGATTCTGCTCTCGGACGCGCTCAACGAAGAATCCCAGATCCTCTACGAACGTCACCCGCGTGAGCGTGTGGAGAAGCTCGCTCCCTTCCTCAAGGTCGACGGCGATCCGTACCCGGCCGTCGTGGACGGGAAGATCAAGTGGATCCTCGATGGCTACACCACTGCCGAGGACTACCCTTATTCGACACCGCAGCCGCTCCAGCAGGCGACTGAGGACTCGACCACGGCGGCGGCTCCGAATTCGGTGGCGACTCTGCCGGATGACGAAGTCAACTACATCCGAAACTCCGTGAAGATCACCGTCGACGCCTACGACGGATCTGTCGACATGTACCAGTGGGACAAGGAAGATCCGGTTCTCAAGACCTGGATGAAGGTGTTCCCGGGGCTCATCAAGTCCTCCTCGGAGATGTCCGGTGACCTGATGAGCCACGTCCGCTACCCGGAGGACATGTTCAAGGTCCAGCGCGATCTGCTCGCGAAGTACCATGTCACCTCCGCCAGTGAGTTCTACTCCGGTCAGGACTTCTGGACGCTTCCGACGGATCCGACGACGAAGGCCAGCAGCGGGCTGACCCAGCCGCCGTTCTATATGACCCTGCAGATGCCGGGCCAGCAGTCGCCGTCGTTCTCGCTGACGAGCTCTTATATTCCTGCTCGTTCGTCCGAGGGGCAGTCGCGAAACAACCTCACGGGCTTCCTCTCCGCCGATGCTGATGCCGGCAACAAGAAGGGCGAGACGGCCGAAGGCTACGGCAAGCTGAGACTGCTGCAGCTGCCGCGCAACACGACAGTGCCCGGACCGGGACAGGCGCAGAACAACTTCAACACCGCGCCTGATGTCCAGCGCAGCCTCAACCTGCTGCGTCAGGGTGAGTCCGAAGTCGAGAACGGCAACCTGCTGACGCTGCCGATCGGCGGCGGTCTCCTCTACGTCCAACCGGTCTACGTCCGGTCCGCCGGTGAGACCTCGTATCCGCTGCTGCAGCACGTGCTCGTGGCCTTCGGCGAGGACATCGGATTCGCTCCGACTCTCGACGAAGCGTTGGACCAGGTGTTCGGCGGCGACTCCGGTGCCAAGGCCGGCGATGCCGGAACAGAGGACAGCGGAAACGGAGAATCCGGTTCGTCGCCCGCCGACGACGAGGACTCCGGATCCGGCGGCGGTTCGTCCGACAAGGCTCTCAACGATGCTCTGCAAGAGGCGAAGAAGGCCATGGAGGATTCCGATGCCGCGCTGAAGGACGGCGACTTCGCAGAGTACGGAAAGGCGCAGGACCGTCTGAAGAACGCGCTTGAGGACGCGGTGGCCGCTGATCCGTCGATCGCCGAGGACGGCGCCGGGGACGGTGCCTCAGCACCTGCTTCGGAGCCGGCCGATGAGGGCGGCGACTCGGGCAACTGAGTCTAGCTCCACCTGCCGCTGATCTGCAGCCGTCGGAAGAAGGCGCCCCTGGGTTCTCCCAGGGGCGCCTTCGTTACCCCTCACGCCGCGCTCGAGCACCCGCCGTTCCCCTCACGCCGCGCTCGAGCACTGTCGTTCCCCCTCACGCCGCGCTTGAGCACTGTCGTTCAAGGCTGAGCGCTTCTGTCGCACTGTGTACCTGCCGAAATCGGTGCAGCGCCTTGAACGAGGCTGATTTCATCCGTGAGCGGGGTCGAAGCAGGCTGCGGATGCGCGGGCGTCAGGCAGCGACCATCAGCGCATCGCTGACCGGGCCTCAGGCCCTGCCTTCCCGTCGTTCAAGGCGGAGAGCAGATGTCGCACTGTGTACCTGCCGAAATCGGCGCTGCGCCTTGAACGAGGCTGCCGTCGCCCTCAACTGCTGCGTGGGCTGCGGATACACGCGGGCTGCGGATACACGGGGAAGTGCGGCATGAATGAGAAGAACCCCCAGCCAGAGAATCTGACTGGGGGTTCTGCCGCTATCGTGGCGGGGGAGGGATTTGAACCCCCGACCTCCGGGTTATGAGCCCGGCGAGCTACCGAACTGCTCCACCCCGCGGCGTGTTCTTAACTTTACACGAGGGGTCACCTCACGGCCAAACCGAGTACAGGTGACCTCCGCCACATGGTCACTTGATGTTTACCCGCAGGGTTTGCGTATGGTTGAAAGTTGAACTATAGTCAGTTCTGTACTTCAAATTTCAACCAAAAGGAGAAATCATGACTGCTCTGCCTCAGGGACTCACCGCCGGAACCTGGAACATCGATCCCGTCCACTCGGAGTTCACCTTCACCGCTCGCCACGCGGGCGTCTCGAAGGTCCGCGGTCACTTCGAGGAGATCGCCGGCAGCGTGAACGTCGGTGAGACCCTCGAAGACAGCGCCGTGTCTGCCGAGGCCTCGGCGGACTCGATCAACACCCGCAACGAACAGCGCGACGGTCACCTCAAGAGCGGTGACTTCTTTCTGGCCGAGGACCACCCGAAGCTGAGCTTCAAGTCGACCTCGATCAAGGCCGATGCCGCGGATGAGTTCGAGACCGTCGGTGAGCTGACGATGCGCGGCGTGACCAAGGAAGTCGCCTTCGCAACCGAATTCGCCGGTGTCGCCACTGACCCGAACGGCAACCAGGTCGCCGGGCTCTCCGCCACCGCCACGGTCAACCGCAAGGACTTCGGAATGTCCTTCGAGGCCGTCCTCGGCGGAGGAGAGCTCCTCGTCTCCGACAAGATCAAGATCGAACTCGAGCTCGAACTGGTCAAGGCCTGATCTGGACTGAGCCGGGTTCTGCCTGAACGGCGACAGCGCCCTCAGGAAGACCGAGCCGCCAAGCAGCGCGACTGCGCGAAACAGAAGGGGCGAACCGCATCTGCGGTTCGCCCCTTCGGCTGTCCCAGTGATTCCTTCCCAGACTGCGGCGCTGAGGTCTCAACCCGCCCGAGGGCAAGTCGATCTGCTGCTCATCGGCGTTGCCGCAGAGCATCGGGGTGCTCGCTGAGATGTCCTCCGAGGGCGATGAACAGCTGTGCGCCCTTGTCCACATCCGCGACGGATTTGCAGAACGAATACCGGATTGATGAGCGATAGGCCTCATATGCGGGGCTGCCTGGCCTGCACAGAGCCGGAACGGGGATCCCGACCAAGGAGAATTCTCTGGCCAGGAGATCATTGAGTTCGAAAGCATCGAGATCCGTCAGCGCAGAGAAATCCATCACCGTGAAGTAGCCGGCCGGTGGAGTCGATACTTCGGCGCCGGGCACTGTTCGACAAGCGGGTACGAGCACCTCCGCTCGGGCCCGCAGCGAAGCGCGGTTCTCGACGACGAACTGCGAATCGCCGTCCAGCATCTCAGCCATACCGATCTGCATGGGACCGCCGGCCGTGAACGACAGGAACTGCTTGACCGTCTGAATGGCCTGGCGCACCTCGGGCACAGCGATGACCCAGCCGATCTTCCACCCCGTGGTGTTCCAGGATTTGCCCGCCGAGGAGACCGTGACGACCCGTGCGGAATCCTCGATCGCCGCTGCGGGAGGAACATGTGCCTGATCGGTGAGGACGAGCTGTTCGTAGACCTCATCGGAGAGCACCCAGGCGTCGACATCCTCGGCGGCTCGACCGATCCGGGCGAGATCAGCGGCTGAGAAGATGAATCCGGTGGGATTGTGCGGAGTGTTGACGAGGATGATCTCAGGCTCGATCTCGGCGACCACCCGATCGAAAGCCTCCCAATCCGGGGCGAAGCCGTCGTGGTCATCAGGCAGGAGTGGGACCGTGTGCAGCGTGCCCCCGGCAGCAGCGATCGCCGCCGGATAGGAATCGTAGAAGGGCTCGAATGCGACGAGGGAGCCGCCGCGCGGCAGCAGAGCCAAGATCGCAGCCGTCAGCCCTTCCGTGGCGCCCGCGGTGTAGAGCACCTCGTCGGGGTCGACCTGCTGGCCGAAATCACGTCCGCGCTGGGCAGCCACCGCCTCGAGAAGCTGCGGAAAACCCTGACCGGGGGCATACTGGTTGAAACCGGCCCGCATCGCAGCGGCGGTGGCAGCGATGAGCTCCTCCGGCGGCTCAGTGCCTGGGGCGCCCTGCCCGAGGTTGACGGCACCGACTTCCGCGGCGAACTTCGTCATCTGCCCGTAGATCGTCTCACCGATCGACCCATCAGGGTTCGTCAGTCCTGCAGGCTCGGCCATCTCATGCCACAACGGGGCCCGCATCATGTCCGGCATCACGACACCTCCGCAGGAGAGACACGGCCGAGCCGGTCGAGAGCGGCCTCATGCAGCCGTGAGTTGCTGGCCAGGGCATTGCCGCCGAAGGGCCCGGGGATCCCTGCTGTGTTCGTGAAGGAGCCTCCGGCCTCGAGGACGATGGGCACGAGCGCGCCCATATCGTAGAGCGCGAGTTCCGGTTCGCAGGCGAGATCGACCGCACCCTCGGCCAGCAGCATATACGAATAGAAGTCGCCGTACCCGCGGGTGCGCCAGAGCGAACCGCAGAGATCGAGGAACTCATCGAAGATCCCGAGTTCCTTCCAGCCTGACAGCGACGAATACGACAGCGAGGCATCGGCGAGGGCTTCGACCGACGATACGGTGATGCGTTCGGCCGGTGATCCGAGTTCTGTCGTGAAGGCGCCCTGACCCGATTCCGCCCACCACCGGCGGCCGAGCGCCGGAGCGGAGACCACACCCAGCAGCGGCTGGTCGCCGTCGTAGAGGGAGATCAGCGTCGCCCAGACAGGCACTCCGCGGACGAAGTTCTTCGTCCCGTCGATGGGGTCGATGATCCACCGTCGCGATGAGTCCCCATGGGCCCCGAATTCCTCACCGAGCACGCTGTCATTGGGTCGGACCTCGCTGAGGCGATCCATGATCGTCTTCTCCACCGCACGGTCGCATTCGGTGACCGGGGTGAGGTCGGGTTTGGTTTCGACGTCGAAGTCCTGTGCCCGGAAGTGCGGATGGCTGATGGCATCGGCGAGATCGGCGAGTTCGATCGCCAAGTCGAGGTCATTCATGCCTTCAGCCTATCCAGTCGAGGGCAGCAGCCGCCGCAGTGACTCCAGACGTGAGACTCCTCCGGGTCCGGCTCTGCCGTCGGCGACCCACTCATCGAGGCGGCAGCCGGGGGAGTCGTCGAGGTGCGTGCATCCGCGGGGGCAGTCGGCAGTGGCCTCGACGAGTTCCGGGAAGGCCGAGAGCAGTGTGTCCCGGTCCACATGGGCCAATCCGAAGCTGCGCACACCCGGAGTGTCGATGAGCCATCCGCCGCGCTCCAGCGGCAGGCACACGGCAGAGGAAGAGGTGTGACGTCCGCGGCCGGTCACGTCGTTGACATGGCCCGTGGCGCGTTCGGCGGCGGGAACGAGGACATTCGTCAGTGTGGATTTGCCCACCCCGGAATGCCCCACGAGGACGCTGATGCGTCCGCGGAGTCGTTCGGCCACCTCGGCGTGAGGATCGGCAGCATTCCCAGTCGGAACGTGCCCGGTCGATTCGGTGCCGGTCGTGTCCGTCGTCTCGGCAGCGGAGACGACGGAGGACTCGACGATGTCGACCCCGCACGCGGAGAATCGTTCCCTGAGCTCCGTGGCCGAATGCAGATCGGTCTTCGTGACGATGAGCAGCGGGGTGATCCCCGCGTCGAAAGCCGCGACGAGCGCCCGGTCGATGAGGCCGAACGAGGGCTCGGGGTCCATTGTGGCCGTGACGATGCCCATGACATCGACATTGGCCACGAGGACGCGCTCGGTGGGGTCGGTGTCATCGGCGCTGCGGCGCAGCAGCGTCTGTCTGTCGGTGATCTCGACCAACCTGGCGAGAGTTCCCTCCGTGCCTGAGGTGTCGCCCACGAGGCGGACGATGTCGCCGGGCACGATCGCCTGCTTGCGCAGGTGCGAAGCTCGCACCGCCGTCACCGAGGTGGCCCCGCGAGGCCGTTTCCCCTTCTTCCGAGTCGGGGGAGTGGACGGGAAGGTCCCGTCGGCGTCGGCGAGGATGACGCGGTACCGGCCCCGATCGACCGCGGTGACCAAGCCGGACACAGCGTCCCGGTGGTCGGGACGGTTCTTCGTCCGAGGACGTGAACCGCGTCGGTTCGGTCGGGGTCGGTAGTCCTCGTCGCGAAAGATCTTCGCCATATCAGGCTCCGGGGGTGAGCATGGCTTCCCACAGCTGGGTGAAGGTCGGCAGGGTCTTGGCGACGGTGCCGGCGTTCTCGATGACCATTCCGGCGTTGCGCAGGGCGAGGACGGCACCGGCCATGACCATGCGGTGGTCGTGGTAGGTGTGCCACAGTGCCGGGCGCAGTTCTGTCGTGCCGATGATCGTC
Source organism: Brevibacterium sp. S22 (assembly GCF_004745485.1). Taxonomy (GTDB): domain Bacteria; phylum Actinomycetota; class Actinomycetes; order Actinomycetales; family Brevibacteriaceae; genus Brevibacterium. The sequence goes on along the minus strand of NZ_RHFG01000001.1, from coordinate 62,623 downwards.
AGCGCCTCGGCATGCTCGACGACGTCGACGCCGATGGCACTGTACTCCCGAGTCAGAGCGGCCAGGCGGTCGGTCTCGTGTCCGCGCAGGTGGCCGATCCCGCGCAGCTGCGAAGTGCCTTCGGCCAGCGCTGCGAGGGCCGAGACCACGGGGGTGAGTTCGCCCACGGCCGACAGGTCGAGATCGACCGCAGTGAGCCTCTCCGGCCCCTGCACATGCAGTCCGTCCCGGTCGAGGTGCACCGTCGCCCCGAAGGCCTCGGCGATCTCGCGGAAGCCGTCGCCGGCCTGCGTCGTGTGCGCGGGCCAGTCGGCGATCGTCACGGACCCTGCGGTGGCCAGGGCGGCCGCAGCGAACGCGGCAGCATTGGAGAGGTCGGGTTCGACCTGGACGTCGAGCCCGCGCGGCAGTCCGGGTTCGACGATCCAACGCTCGGGTTCGGGTTCGCTGATGTCGATGCCGGCGTCTCGAAGGACTTCGATCGTCATATCCACATGCATCCGACTGGGCACCGTGTCTGCAGTGTTCGTCAGCTCGAGGCCCAAAGGCATGACGGGGGCGGCGAGCAGCAGACCGGAGACGAATTGGCTGGAGGCACTGGCATCGATGCCGAGGTGGCCGCCGCGCAGCTGCGAGTCGGCATGGATCGTCATCGGCAGGGTGCCCTCGGCAGAGGTGATCGAAGCGCCGAGTTCGCGCAGCGAGTCGATGGTCACCGACATCGGCCGCACTCGAGCCTGTTCGTCGCCGTCGAGGACGACTTCACGCCCGGTCAGCGCGGCGAGCGGGGGAATGAAACGCATCACGGTTCCTGCAAGACCGCAGTCGATGGTGATCGGAGACGAATCCGGCACAGCATCATCTGCGTGCACATCCTGACCGGTGAACGGGATCGGCTCGATATGGAGCACATCGCCGTCTTCGTCGATCACCGCGCCGAGGCGGCGCAGGGCGTCGACCATGAGCAGGGTATCGCGGCTGCGCAGCCATCCCTTGAGGTCGGAGCCCGAACGGGCCAGTGCTGCGAGGATGAGATAACGGTTGGTCAGCGATTTGGAACCGGGAACGGAAACAGAGGCAGAGACAGCGGAACCGGCGACCGGCGGCTGCCAGTCGCCGGTCACCGGATGAGTGTGCGTGGGAATGTCAGTCAACTCCGAGTGCGCTCAGAGCCTGCTTCGAGGTGTCTTCGACACTCGACCACAGGTCTTCGGCCGCGTGCTGAGTGCGCCACCACAGACCGGGTCGACCTGCGGTGTCGACGGCAGCGAGAAGGGCGCCGCCGAGCATCGAGGTGCGCAGCACGGTGCGTTCGTTGCGGGCCTTCTTCTCCTCCTTCGTCGTCGCCTTGTCGGCAGACAGACGTTCACCGACGGTGTCGAGGAGGTAGGTTCCGACGAGGATCGAAGCGCTGAGGCGCGGGAAACGACCGATGGCCAACAGCGAACCGGCGGCGACCTGGGCAACCCCGGTGGCACGGGCGAGAGTCACTGCGTCGACCGGGACGTCGACCTGTTTGCGGGCCTGGGTGAGGAGCGGGCCGACCGTGGCGGCCGCTGCCTCCGGCTTGCGCAGACGGTCGACGCCGTTGAGGATATAGCCGGCGGCCAGCATGGGCCGTGCGATAAGACGAATGGGAGACACAGTGGTCCTTCCTACGTGGCGGTCATCTCACTCGCAAGCATAACTGCTGCGGTGGGAATAGTGGGACGCCAGTCCGATGTTGTACAGGGTGAAGTCATTCGACGGGTGCACCCGTCGCGAAGTCGACAGGCAGAAGGAGAAGTCTATGAGCGCCACTGCCGTCCTGGAGAGAACGGGCGTACCATTGACTGCGATGACCGAATCAGTCAAAGAAGTCCCTGAAACCGATGCCGAGAGGTCGGCTCGTTTCGAGCGGGATGCTCTGGAATATGTCAATCAGCTCTACGCAGCTGCTCTGCGTATGACCCGCAATCCGGCAGATGCCGAAGATCTCGTGCAGGAAGCCTACGCGAAGGCCTACGCGGCCTTCCACCAGTACAAGCCCGGAACCAACCTCAAGGCCTGGCTGTACCGGATCCTGACGAACACCTTCATCAACAACTATCGGAAGAAGCAGCGCCAGCCGAAGGAACACGGCAGTGAGGACATCGAGGACTGGCAGATCGCGCAGGCGAACAGTCACACGTCCTCCGGCGGTCGCTCTGCCGAACTCGAAGCCCTCGACCATCTTCCCGACACCGATGTCAAGGAGGCGCTCTCGGCGTTGCCCGAAGACTTCCGCATGGTCGTCTACTATGCCGATGTCGAAGGTCTGCCGTACAAGGAGATCGCCGAGATCATGGAGACGCCGATCGGCACAGTGATGTCGCGACTGCATCGTGGGCGCCGCCAGCTTCGTGAGATGCTGGCCGACTACGCTGCCGATCGCGGCTTCGGCAATACCGAGGGAGGTGCGAAATGAGCTACGACGGATGCTGCGAAAGCGTCAGGGCCGAGTCTCTGATGCGCATCTACCACTACCTCGACGGAGAGTTGACGACGACGGAGATCCGCGAGATCTCGATCCACCTCGAACAGTGCCCGTCGTGTCATGACGAGTACGAGATCGAAGCGCTGCTGAAGGAACTCGTCCGACGTTCATGCAGTCACGATCAGGCCCCGATGGGATTGCGTGAGAAGATCCGTCAGCGGATCGCTCTCGAACAGAACTCCTGACCGGGGGCCCGGACACAGCTGGGCAGCCCTGGACACAACGAAGGCGGGAAGAGAATCGAATCTCTTCCCGCCTTCGACATTCGCTGAGCGAATCAGCGAATCATGCGTTTGGACGCTTGCCGTGGTTTGCTTTCTTACGGCGGCGATCGCGACGCTTACGGCCACGCTTGCTCATTGTGCCCTCCTTTGATAGACGGTTAATTATCTCATGATCGCCCGGGCAGAGCAAAGTCGGACCAGGTCACAGACCTTGCCGAAGCGACACACCGAGGTGCTGCGGTCAGGCGCCGTGGATGCTCACTCAGCTGTCGCCGCAGACGCTGCTCACCGCTCGCCGAGGATGTCCTGGACACCGAGCCAGTTGAACCAGCCGCGGTGCAGAACCAGCCACGCCAGCAGACCGTAGCCTTCCTGCGCGGGCAGATGGTTCCGTGACGAGGCGACCTCACGCTGCCACACGGGATGACCGAGCAGCGGAGTGAAGGTGTCGACATAGGTGATTCCGCGCCTCTTGGCCACATCGGAGAAGCTGGCATTGAGCTCAGCAATGCGACGGTTGCGGTCTCCGTCGTGCTCCGGCGGCGGTCCGAGCACAAAGGTCGAGACTTTTCGAGCCAAGGCCTCGTCGAGGATGTTCGCCACATCAAGACGTGCCCTGGCCACTGAACGACCCGAATCGAGATCTCCGGACCCCAGAGCCAGCACCAGACGATTGTCCCCGTCGGGGGTGAACCGCAGAGACGCCTCGGCGATGGTGCGTGCATGGAGCCCGGCGGTATCCTCAGCGGGCACCGCCAGTGGGTACACCTTGAGCTCCGGCAGGCTCGGCAGAGTCCTCGCCGTGACTCGACCCACCCATCCGAGACCACGACCATCGCCGTGGCCGGCGACCAAAGGGCCTCCGACCACGGCGATGGTCGTGGTGATGTCGCTGCTCACCGGCTGAAGATCCGGTCGACGAGTTCCTTCTGCTGCACTTCGTGGAAGTGCTTGAGGCCGGTCGAGGTGGCTGCAGAAGCTGCCCGGGAGATGACCTTGACCTCACGACCGCCGAGGAGCTCGGGCAGATGCAGAGCCATGAACGGCCATGCACCCTGGTTCTCCGGCTCTTCCTGTGCCCAGACGATCTCGGCATCGGCCGGGAAGCGATCGAGCACGGCGGTGATGGCTGCCTCATCGAGCGGGTAGAGCTGTTCGAGGCGAACGAGGGCCATCTTGGTATCGTTGTCCTTCTCGCGTTTGGCCTTGAGCTCCCAATAGAGCTTGCCGGAGACGAGGACGACGCGCTCGGCCTGCGAGGCATCGACATCCGTATCGTCGATGACGGCCTGGAACTTGCCCGAAGTGAATTCCTCCGGCGAGTTCGCCGCGGCCTTGAGGCGCAGCATCGACTTCGGGGTGAAGACGATGAGCGGACGCTTGTTCGTCGTCGTGGCGTGGCGACGCAGCAGGTGGAAGTACGAGGCGCCCGAGGACGGATAGGCGACTGTCATATTGTTCTCCGCGCACAGCTGCAGGTAACGCTCGATGCGACCTGAAGAGTGGTCGGGTCCCTGTCCCTCATAGCCGTGGGGCAGGAGCATGACGACGCCCGAGTTCTGCTGCCACTTCTGCTCGGAGGAGGAGATGAACTCGTCGATGACCGTCTGCGCACCCTGTGCGAAGTCGCCGAACTGAGCCTCCCATGCCACGAGAGCGTCCTTGCGCTGTACGGAGTAGCCGTATTCGAAGCCGACGGCCGCGTACTCGCTGAGCAGGGAGTCATAGACCCAGAAGCGGGCCTGATCCTCAGTGAGGTTCTGCAGCGGGGTCCACTCGTTGCCGTTGACCGAGTCGATGAGCACGGAGTGACGCTGGACGAACGTCCCGCGGCGGGAGTCCTGTCCGGCAAGTCGCACCGGCACACCGTCCATGAGCAGTGAGCCGAAGGCCAAGAGCTCGGCGAATCCCCAGTCGATTCCGCCCGACAGCGACATCTCCTTGCGCTTCTCGAGCAGCGCCCGCAGCTTCTTGTGAACCGTGAAGCCTTCAGGCACCTCGGCGAAGGCTTCACCGATGCGCTGGAGCGTCTCAGGGCTGATGGCCGTCTCGGCATCGTTGAAGGTCTCGATGTCGCTGGGCTCGTAGGGTGCGTTGAACGCTTCGCCATCGTAGGGGCCGGTCTCGGCTTCCTTGGTCTCGGCGAAGGCCGATTCCAGCTTCGACTGGTAATCCTTGAGCGCCTCGGCGGCCTCTTCGTCGGTGATGCACTTCCTGCCCACCAGGGACTCGGTGTAGAGCTTGCGCACCGAACCCTTCTTCTCGATGAGCGAGTACATCGTGGGCTGTGTCATCGACGGATCGTCGCCCTCGTTGTGGCCGCGGCGGCGGTAGCACACGAGGTCGATGACGACGTCCCGGTTGAATTCCTGGCGGTATTCGAAGGCCAGGCGAGCGGCTCGGACAACGGCCTCGGGGTCATCGCCGTTGACGTGGAAGATCGGGGCGTTGATCGATTTGGCCACGTCCGTGCAGTAGAACGAGGAACGCGCCGAGGCCGGGGGAGTGGTGAATCCGACCTGGTTGTTGATGATCACGTGGACGGTTCCGCCGGTGCGGTAGCCGCGCAGCTCCGAGAGGTTGAGCGTCTCCGTGACCACGCCCTGACCGGCGAATGCAGCATCGCCGTGGACGAGGACCGGCAGCACGGTGAAGCCGGACTCGCCCTGGTCGACGAGGTCCTGCTTGGCGCGGACGATGCCTTCGAGGACCGGGTCCACCGTCTCGAGGTGGCTGGGGTTGGCCGCGACGTAGACGCCGGTGGTGTTTCCCGAAGGCGAGGTGAATGATCCCTCGGTGCCGAGGTGGTACTTGACGTCGCCGGATCCCTGCACGCTGTCGGGCGACATCGTGCCGTCGAACTCCCGGAAGATCTGCGCATAGGACTTGCCGGCGATGTTCGTGAGCACATTCAGGCGACCTCGGTGGGCCATCCCGATGGCGACTTCGTCGAGTCCGGTGTCGGCGGATTGGTTGAGGATCTCGTCGAGCAGGACGATCGCGGACTCTCCGCCTTCGAGGCTGAAGCGCTTCTGTCCGATGTATTTCGTCTGCAGGAAGGTCTCGAAGGCCTCTGCTGCGTTGAGGCGTCCGAGGATGTGTCCCTGTTCGGACCGGCTCAGCTCCTGGTGGGGCACCTCGATCTTCGACTGGAACCAGCGGCGCTGGACCGGGTCGGCGATGTGCATGTATTCGAAGCCGGTGGTCCGGCAGTAGCTTTCACGCAGCAGACCGAGGATGCTGCGGAAGGGCATCATCGCCTTCGCACCGAAGCCGCCGGTGGGGAACTCGCGTTCGAGATCCCACAGGGTCAGTCCGTGCTGGTTGATGTCGAGGTCCGGGTGGGACCGCTGACGGTAGACCAGGGGATCGATATTGGCCATGAGGTGGCCGCGGGTGCGGTAGGCATCGATGAGTTCGATGACGCGCGCGGTCTTGTTGACGTCGTCCTGGTCTTCTGCTGAGACGTCGGGCACCCAGCGCACAGGCTCGTAGGGCAGGCGCAGGGATTCGAAGACATCGTCGTAGAAGCCGTCTTCACCCAGCAGGTAGCTGTGGACGAGCTTGAGGAACTCACCCGAGCCGGCGCCCTGGATCACGCGGTGATCGTAGGTCGAAGTCAGGGTCAGCACCTTGGACACGGCCAGAGAGTTGATTGTCTGCTGGCTGGCGCCCTGGAACTCGGCAGGGTAGTCGAGTGCTCCGACGCCGATGATGCAGCCCTGACCCTTGGTCAGACGCGGCACGGAGTGGACGGTGCCGATTCCGCCGGGGTTGGTCAGAGAGACCGTGGTGCCGGCGAAGTCGTCGGCGGTGAGTTTGCCCTGGCGCGCCTTGTCGACGAGGCCGTCGTAGGCATCGACGAACTGGCGGAAGGTCAGTGTCTCGGCCTTCTTGACATTGGGCACCAGCAGAGTGCGGGACCCGTCCTTCTTCGGCACATCGATGGCGAGGCCGAAGTTGATATGGGCGGGGGAGATCATCACAGGCTTGCCGTCGCGGACGTCGTAGGAGACGTTCTGCGAGGGGAAGTTCTGCAGCGCCCGGATCACGGCGAAGCCGATGAGGTGGGTGAAGGAGACCTTTCCACCGCGGGTGCGCTTGAGGTGCGAGTTGATGACGATCCGGTTGTCGATGAGCGCCTTGGCAGGCAGTGCCCGGACCGAGGTGGCGGTCGGGACTTCGAGCGAGTCATCCATGTTCTTGGCGATGAGCTTCGCGGGGCCGCGCAGGGGAGTGATCGTCTCCTCCGGTGCGGGCTTCGGTGCGGTCTCCTTCGGAGTGACCTTGGGCACGGACTTCGTCTCCGCCTTCAGCGTCTCGGACTCGGCCGAGGACGGGGAGACTCCGCGAGAAGTCGCCGGTGCTGCAGCGGAGGCAGGGGCCTTGGCATCCGACTTCTTCGCGGCCGGCTTCGCCTCCTGCTTGGCGGCGGGCTCGGCAGCGGACTGAGCGCCTCCGCCGTTCTTCTCGTACTTGTCGAAGAAGGGCCACCAGGACTGGTCGACCGAATTCTTATCTGACTTGTACTGCTCATACAATTCCTCGACCAGCCACTCATTCGACCCGAAGTCTTCAACGGTGCGGTTCGGAGTATTGACGGACACGGCGTTGATCGCCTACTTCCTGATTCAAGACTTGCTGCTTAACGACATCTCCAAGCCTAACGTGATGTGCCATCGAATGTGCAGTTAAGGGACAATAGTGTTATGCGTTTCATCTCAAATGACCCGAACAACGATCTCACCTACTCAGATGTCTTCCTCGTCCCGAACTCTTCGGCGCTGACTTCGCGCTTCAGCGTCGACCTCACGACAACAGATCCGACCGGGTCGACGACCCCGCTCGTCGCCGCGAACATGACCGCCGTGTCCGGTCGCCGGATGGCGGAGACGATGGCCCGGCGCGGAGGGCTGGCAGTGCTGCCTCAGGACATCCCGCTGACCGCTGCGCAGGAGACGATCTCCTGGGTGAAGAGCCGTGACCGGATCTTCGAATCCGCTCTGCGCTTCGCCCCCGAGGACACCGTGCTCAATGCTCTGCACGTGCTCGCCAAGCGTCCGCACGGCTTCGGAGTCGTCGTCGACTCCGCGGGACGACTCGAGGGAATCATCAACGCCGCGGATCTGCGCGGCGTCGACCGCTTCACCTCGGTGGCGGAGCTGTCGGACTCCGCCCCCCATGTCATCCGCGCCTCGGAGGTCGACTGGGAGGACACCGCGCAGCTGGAGTCGCTCTTCGAGTCGATGACCGAATCGCGGGCGGAGTTCGCCGCCGTCGTCGACGATGACAACACCGTGCTCGGCAGCCTGACTCCGAAGTCGCTGCTGCGGTCCTCCATCTACACTCCCAATGTCGATGCTCAGGGACGGCTGAAGATCGCCGTGGCCATCGGCGTCAACGGTGCCGCGGTCGAACGCGCCACGGCTTTGGTCGAATCCGGTGCCGATGTCCTCGTCGTCGACACCGCTCATGGCCACCAGGTGAAGATGCTCGATACGCTGTCGGCGATCGCCGATGCCGAGCTCGGGGTGCCGATCGTGGCCGGAAACGTCGTCACTGCCGAAGGGGTCCGCGATCTCGTCGCAGCCGGAGCCCAAATCGTCAAGGTCGGGGTCGGTCCGGGAGCCATGTGCACGACCCGGATGATGACCGCAGTCGGTCGTCCGCAGTTCTCCGCAGTGCTCGAATGCGCCGAGGCGGCTCGCGAGCTGGGTGCCCATGTGTGGGCCGACGGCGGGGTCCGCTACCCCCGTGATGTCGCCCTGGCTCTCGCGGCCGGAGCCTCCCAGGTCATGGTCGGATCGTGGTTCGCCGGCACCCATGAGTCCCCCGGCGACCTGCTCATCGACGGCGAAGGCCGCAAATACAAGGAGAGCTTCGGAATGGCTTCGGCGCGGGCCGTGGCCAACCGCACCCGCACTGAGTCGGCCTTCGCACGGGCACGAAAGGGTCTGTTCGAAGAAGGCATCTCTTCGTCGACCATGTACATCGACCCGGAATCTCCTGGGGTCGAGGACCTGCTCGACGGCATCACTTCAGGCGTTCGCAGCTCCTGCACCTACGCGGGAGCCGGTGATCTCGCGGATTTCGCGCGCCTGGCCGCGGTCGGAGTCCAGAGTGCCGCCGGTTATGAAGAGGGCCGACCGCTGTCGGGAAGTTGGTAAGATCTCCTCATGCACAGTGACAGTCCCGGCCGGCGGGAAGCCGGCGCCCCAGATGATGATCCTCACCCCGCGAGGGTCTCACACTTCACTTGTTCTGCTCAGCAGATCAACAACGGCGGGGACAGTCACTGATGGAATGGATACTCCTCGCCCTCGCACTGCTGCTGATCCTCGGCACCGGCGTCTTCGTCGCAGCCGAGTTCTCACTGCTCACCCTCGACCGCCACACCGCCGATAAGGCGGTCGAGGAGGGCGTCGTCGGTGCGAAGACGCTGCGGGCCTCGATGACGCACCTGTCCACCCAGCTCTCGGCTGCTCAGGTGGGCATCACGATCACCACTCTGCTCACCGGTTACCTCATGGAACCGTCTTTGGGCAGACTGTTGGCGCCGCTGTTCGAAGCTTGGGGAGTCGGTCCCGGACTCGCAGCACCGATGGCGCTGACCATCGCACTCATCCTCTCCACCATAGGATCGATGATCTTCGGTGAACTCGTGCCGAAGAACCTTGCGATCGCCGTGCCCCTGGCGACCGGCCGTATCGCAGCGCCGATGCAGTATGTGTTCTCGATCGTCTTCAAACCTGTCATCGCCGCCCTCAACGGCACGGCGAACAAGATCCTCATGTCTATGGGCGTCGAGCCGCAGGAAGAGGGCTCGGTGGGTCGATCTCCCGAGGAGCTGACCTCCCTCGTACGCCACTCCGCAGAAGAAGGTGTGCTCGACGAACAGACGGCAGGTCTGCTGGAGAGGACCCTGAGCTTCTCCGAGCGCACCGCAGAAGACGTCATGACCCCGCGCACACGCATGTCCACGGTGGACAAGGACACCACAGCCCGACAGATCATCGAACAGGCCAGGGACACCGGGTTCTCCCGCTTCCCCGTGGCCGCCGAGGACAAAGACCACATCGTCGGCGTCGTCCACGTCAAACAGGCCTTCGCCGTGCCTCCCGGCAACCGCGAGGACGCCTACGCAGGAGGACTGATGACCGAGGTCCGCGAGATCCCGGAGACTCAGCGTCTCGATCCGCTGCTCTTGGAGCTGCGAGCCACCGGACTGCAGATGGCTGTGGTCGTCGATGAATTCGGCGGCACCGCCGGAGTCGTCACGCTCGAAGACGTCGTCGAAGAACTCGTGGGTGAGGTCGCCGACGAACACGATCGGATGCGCGTCGCGGCGAGACCGGCGCGCGACGGCTCCTGGATCGTGCCCGGTCAGCTGCGCCCCGATGAGATCTCGTCGACGATAGGCATGACCATTCCGGAAGACTCGGACTACGAGACTCTTGCCGGTTTCGTGCTCAAGGAACTCGGACGCATCCCCGAACCGGGCGACGAGATCCGCACCGAGGATGCCCTCATCGTGGTCGAGCGGATGCACGGCCGACGCATCGAACGCCTCCGGGTGGTGCTGCGCGCCGCCGATGCGGAAGCCTACGAAGCAGGAGGTGAGTCCCGATGAGCGCCGATTGGTTCGGACTGGTCTGGCTGGTCGTTCTGCTGTTGGGCAACTCATTCTTCGTCGCCGCCGAATTCGCGGTGGTCGCGGCCAAACGCTCACAGATCGAGCCGCGTGCGGCCGAAGGCTCTGCTGCGGCGAAGACAGCCCTCTACGCGATGGAGCACGTGTCACTGATGCTGGCGATCTGTCAGCTCGGCATCACTGTGTGCTCCCTGCTCCTGGGCAATGTGGCCGAACCGGCCATCCATCATCTGCTCGCCGGTCCGCTCGAGGGCCTGGGCATCCCCGCCGGACTGTCGTCGACGATCTCCTTCGTCCTGGCACTCGGCGTCGTGACCTATCTGCACGTGGTGATCGGTGAGATGGTGCCGAAGAACCTGGCTCTGGCGGCATCCGGCCAGGCCGTGATGCTGCTGGCGACACCGCTGGTGTTCCTGGCCCGAGTCTTCGGCTTCGTCATCCGACCGCTCAACGGATTGGCCAACGGAATCCTGCATCTGTTCAAGATCGAGGCGCGTGACGAAGTCAACGAGGCCTACACGATCGAGCAGGTCGAATCGATCGTCGCCGAATCGAAGCGCGAGGGACTGCTCAGCGATGACACCGGGCTGCTCAAGGGCGCGATCGAGTTCAGCGATAAGACCGCCGCTGACATCATGGTCCCGATGTCTGAGCTGATCACGATCTCGGACAAGGTGACTCCGAACGAGCTCGTGACCCTGGTCGGAAAGACCGGCTTCTCTCGCTACTTCGTCGTCGGTGACGACGGGTATCCGCAGGACTATCTCCACATCAAGGATGTGCTCTACGCGGATACCGATGAGGCCTTCGACGCTCCTGTGCAGAGCAAGCGCTTCCGCCCGCTGTTCACGGTCACCGCCGATGACGAGGTCGAAGAGGCTCTGGCACAGATGCAGAAGGTGGGAATCCACGTCGCCCGGGTCATCGATGCGCAGGCACAGGTGCTCGGACTGCTGTTCCTCGAAGACGTGCTCGAAGAGCTCGTCGGTGAGGTCCAGGATGCGATGCAGCGGGGACGATTCGACTTCCGCAGCTGAGCACTCTCCACTGGCTGGGCCGACCGGCTCACACGATCGCCGCGGCGATCGTGTCTGTGCAGACCGGGGGAGGACTCCGTTCGACGGGGAGAATCCCTTTCGTGACCGAAGGTGTAACGGATGGTAACGAAACAGTGATTCAGGACGCCTGAAGTAGATCAGATGTAGTGGTCCGTGATCAGTCATCTTCAGCGAATGACCTGGTCACACGCCGTGTATGAACTGAAGGTGACATCCTGTAACGATGTCGTTATAGTGTTGTGACATAAGCTTTCGGGCGCCCGGATCGGGGCCTCCACCGCACAATCTTCACCAACAGTATGGAGCACTATGTCGAGTGAGCTCTCGACCGTCGAGGCGCCGCCGGTTCGCCGACGTGATCTGCGCAAGCAGACCGCCTCTTCGCAGGTTTCGACGATCAACTCTTCGCAGCCCGTGACATCGCAGTCGCGGAGCAGCACACCCGCCCCCCTTTCGCCTCGTCGCGCGGCCATGGCCGCCGAAGCCCGCGCCGCAGCGGGCTCACCGCGGCGAGCTGCGATGGCCAAAGAGACTCCGCAGCCGATGACACCCGCCGGACGCACCTCGACGCTGGCCGCGGCCCAACTGGGCACCCGCGGATCGGACGGTTCGCTGCTGCGCTCGGTCCGCCGTCGGCAGGTCACGACCTTCTCCGCTCTGGCGACCGTCTCGGTCACCGGAACCGCCATCGCCGCTGTGATGGTCGCCGGAAATATGAGCGGCAACCAGGAAGTCAAGGTCGACGACACCGCCGCTCAGTCCGAGCCGCGCGCGATCAACGCCGAATCGGTCTCCGCGGACATCAAGGTCGACGATGACGACAAGACCTCGATGACCATCGGCGCCCCGAGCGCCAAACAGACCAAGGTCGACGCCGCGTCCCGTGCGATCACGAAGACCGTTCTGCCTGGCTGTGACGAAGCGGCGCCGAAGGGCGAAGCAAGCAACGGCGAACTGCCCGACGGTTGGCTGTGCGAGATCGGCGTGGGCAACCACAAACTGCGCTCCGACGCGGCAGTGTCGTTCGCGAAGATGAACGCCGCGTTCAAGAAGGACACCGGGAAGGATCTCGCGGTCACCGACTCCTACCGGTCGCTGGAATCGCAGGTCTCCGTCGCCTCTCGCAAACCCGGCTTCGCCGCCCGTCCCGGAACCTCGAACCACGGTTGGGGACTGGCGCTGGACCTCGGTGCGGGCACGCAGAACGGAACCGGTCAGCAGTACGAATGGCTCGTTGCCAACGCCGGCAAGTACGGGTGGGAGAACCCGGACTGGGCCAAGCGCAACTCCTATGAGCTCTGGCACTGGGAATATGTCCCCGGTCGCAAGGCCATGAAAGGCGCCTGATCAGCTCGGACACGGCTGGTCGCAGCCCTAAGACACCGCGTGCAGTCCTTCGAGGACTGCACGCGGTTTCGTTTTGGGAGGCGGTGCTCAACGGTGATAGAGTTGCATCCGTTGCCCGCGTAGCTCAGTGGATAGAGCGTCTGCCTCCGGAGCAGAAGGTCGTAGGTTCGAATCCTGTCGCGGGCACCACAACACCGCCCATCTCAACTGCTGAGGTGGGCGGTTCTGCATTCGCGGCCCGAGTGGTCGGCTCTGCAGACAGGACCTAAGGTAGTCGGAGACGAGACCCGAACGGTGATATGAGGCATGCGATGTCGAAACCTGCTGATGAGTCCGGCCAGTTGAGCGCGGAGGATGACGATATCGTCCTCCGGGCGCAGGGCCTGCGCAAGAGCTTCGGCCGCGGCGACACAGCAGTCGATGCACTCGACGACATCAGCGTCGACTTCGAATCGGGTCGCTTCACCGCCATCATGGGTCCCTCGGGCTCTGGAAAATCGACGTTCATGCATGTCCTCGCCGGCCTCGACCGCGTCGACTCGGGGTCGATCATCATGCGGGGCAAAGACATCACTCGTCTCAACGACCGGCAGCTGACTCAGCTGCGTCGTGACCGCGTCGGCTTCATCTTCCAAGCATTCAACCTCGTGCCGACGCTGAGTGCAGAGCAGAACATCGAGCTGCCGGTGTCGCTGGCCAGGAAGAAGATCGATCGTGAGTGGAAGGCCGAAGTCGTCGAACGACTCGAACTCGGCGACCGTCTCCAACATCGACCCCATGAGCTCTCCGGCGGTCAGCAGCAGAGAGTCGCCGTGGCCCGAGCGCTGTTGACCCGACCGGACGTCATCTTCGCCGATGAGCCCACGGGGAACCTCGACTCGCACGCCGGGGCGGAAGTCCTCTCGTTGCTCGGGAGGGCCACGACTCTGTACGGGCAGACGATCATCATGGTCACTCACGATCCCGTGGCGGCATCTCATGCCGGCCGGGTCGTCCTCCTCAAAGACGGGCGTGCCACGGGCGAAGTCCGGCAGCCCACCCGCGAGAGCGTGGTCACCGCGCTGAGCGAACTGAGCTCTCTGTGATCGCAGTCGCCCTCGCGCAGATCCGGATCCACTGGGCCCGGTTCCTCGCAATCGGCCTCGGCATCGCCCTGGCAGCGGGATTCGTCGCGACGACGCTGATCATCAACTCCTCACTGCAGGACAGTCTCGAACACGCGGTCGGCCGCTCGTTCGACAGAGCCGACCTGACGGTCATCCCGAACAGAGATGTCTTCGTCGGGGGAGAGGAGGCCTCCCCGCTGTTAGGGCCCCTGGCCGAGGTCGACGGTGTAGAGACCGCGTCGCTGTCGGCGCGTACCGTGACCACGGGGCGGGGCGCCGAGTTCTCCGAAAGCTCCTTCGCACTGTCGCCGGTGCCTGCTGATGAGCGTCTCGACACCTTCGACATGGTGTCGGGCCAGCGTCCGGAATCGACGACCGACCTCGTTCTCGACACCCGGACTGCAACCGACCTCGACGTCGGAATCGGTGATGAGGTCCGCTTCACCGTCGACTCGGTTCCGGTGGAGAGCGGGAACGATGACATGCCCGTCTATCGGGGGCCGAGCCAGAGCAGCGTCACCTTCTCCGTCGTCGGCATCGCCGAGATGGGCCAAGACCCGGCGCTGCCCGGCGCCACCCGGGCACTGACGACCGCCTCGGGGTATCAGGAGTACTTCGCCCAGCAGGGTGACGTCATCGCCATTCAGATCGCCCTCGAGAACGGAGCGGACCCGGAGGAGGTGCGTGCTCAGCTGCAGAAGGTCATCGACGGTTCGGAGCTGCACGGCAGCCTCTCAGCGCTGACCGTGGACGACGCCGTGACAGTGAAGACCGATCGCCTCTCCGGGGGCAACGCCGTCGTGACCGGACTCCTGCTCGTGTTCGCTGGGATCTCCGTCATCGTGGCCATCCTCGTCGTCTCCAACACCTTCTCCGTCATCGTCGCCGGACGCCGTCGCGAATTCGCACTGCTGCGCTGCCTCGGCGCCACCCGTGGGCAGATGTACGGTTCCGTCGTCGCCGAGGGCCTCTTCGTCGGACTCCTCGGGTCGATCTTCGGCGTCCTCGCCGGAGTCCTGGTCAGCCGCGCACTGATGGCCGCAGCCGTGCGCTACTGGCCGGACGAATTCCCCTATGACACGCTCACCGTTCCCGTCTCCGCCTTGGTCTGCGGTGTCGTCGTCGGTGCTCTGCTGACGATCGTGGCCACCATCCGTCCGGCCCGCAGTGCCATCGCGGTGACGCCTCTCGAAGCACTCCAGCCCTTCGACGTCTCCATCTCACCCAGGACCCGCGCCCGGCCCCGCCACCTCGTGGGCATGGGCTTCATCGGTGTGGGCATCGTTCTCATCATCGTCTCCGTCTACGCGGTGTCGACGACGCAGTACTGGATCCTCGGCGGTGCGCTGGGCGGTGGACTCGTGGTCACCGGACTGGTCATCAGTGCGGCGAAGATCATCCCGCCGGTCGTCGCGTGGACGGGGGAGGTGCTGTTCAGCCCCTGGGGTGTGCCCGGACAGCTGGCAACCCTGAACACTCTGCGCAATCCGCGCCGCACGGCGGCCACAGCGACGGCTCTGATCATCGGTGTGACGCTGGTGGCGACGATCCTCGTCGGTGGGATGTCGACGAAGGCGACGCTCAGCCACGGTCTCGACCAGCGCTATCCCGTCGACATCTCCGTGCCGCTGTCGGGGCTCGTCGACGACGATGAACTCGATGACGTGCGTGAGATCCCCGGCGTGTCCACCGCGGTCATCGCCCATCGCGCCGAGGCGGTCGAGGACTTCAAAGGCTCCCGACCCGAGGTCTACGTCCTCGACCCGGACAGTGCCGAGACCGTACTCGGGGACGCGGCCGCCGATATCGTGTCCGGCCGGATCACCGTTCCTGAGGACTACCCCACGCCGACCGTGCGGGTGAGAGGACTCAACGAGATGAGCGTTCCCGTGCACAGGGACGGACTCTCCAGCCTCGCCTTCTTCACCACCCCCGACGTCGGCAACGACCTCGGCATTTCGGCCACAACGACGGCCGTGCTCGTCCGCCTCGATGAGGACATCGACGTCGATGAGATCACGCGCATCCGACAGTCAGTGGCTGAGGAGCTCGACGTCTCCAGCGAAGAGGTCGGCGGCTCCGCAGTCGCTCGGGGCGCCTATTCCGAACTCATCGACGTCATGCTCGCCGCGGCCGTCGCCCTGCTCTTCGTCTCCGTGATCATCGCGCTCATCGGTGTCTCGAACACGGTCAGTCTCTCCGTCATCGAACGCAGGAGGGAGAACGCGCTCATGCGGGCGCTGGGGCTGAGCATCTCGCAGCTGCGGACCCTGCTGGCGCTCGAGGCGGTGCTCATCTCGTCGGTGGCCGCACTGTTCGGCCTCGTCCTCGGCGGAGCGCTGGGCATCGTCGGCACACGATTGGTCACCTATGACTATTCCACCGACCTCATCGTCGACTTCTCCGCCCCGTCGTTCCTCGGCATCCTCGGTGTAGCCGTCATCGCCGGCATCCTCTCCGCTCTGGCGCCGGCCAGGCGAGCGTCGCGACTCTCACCCGTCGAGGGACTCAAACTCGACTTCTGATCCGCCCCGGTCACCGGCCTGGAAGTCGGTGTCTGATAGGAAAGATCTCATGAACTCTGCGCGCACCCGTATTCTGATCGTCCTCGGAATCGTCGTCGCTGCGTTCAATCTGCGCCCCGGCGTCACCGGCCTCTCACCGCTGCTCGACGCCATGGGCGAAGAGATCCATCTGAGCGCGGTGTTCCTGGCGATCATCGGTATGCTGCCCCCGCTGCTCTACGGCCTCAGCGGCTTCCTCACCCCGCGACTCTACGCCCGCTTCTCCGGGCTCGGCCTGACCCTGGCCGCCATGGTGATGGTCACGATCGGTCTGGGCTTCCGCGCGGTCATCGATTCGCCGGCCCTGTTCCTCGCCCTCAGCGTTCTCGCTCTCTTGGGCATGGGCATCGGCAACGTCGTCCTCCCGCCCCTGGTGAAATCGTATTTCCCCGACAGAGTGGCGCTCATGTCGACCGTGCATGTCGGGCTGCTCCAGTTCGGCACGTTCATCCCGCCGCTGGTCGCGGTTCCCCTCGCCACCGGTGCGGGGTGGAGAGGTTCGCTGCTCGTGTGGGCCGGAATCGCGGGCCTGGGCGTGGTCGCCTGGATCGTCCTCCGCATCGTCAGGCCCGCCCCAACCGCCGAGGTGGCCGCCGCCGTGGTCGGCGGCAGCGAGCTCTCGCGCCTGTTGCGCAGCAGACGGGCGTGGGCGCTGATGACGATGACGGGACTGACCTCGTTCAACAACTTCATCCTCTTCACCTGGCTGCCGAGCCTGCTGACGCGCTCCGGTTTCGATGCGGCCTTCGCCGGAGCGATGCTGGCCCTGGTCACCGCCATCCCGCTCGTCCTCGGTTTCGTCCTGCCCGCTCTGGCACAGAGGATGACCTCGGCCTATCTCATCGTCGTCGGCTTCTGTCTCAGCCTGGCCGTCGGTTACCTGGGTCTGTGGCTGCTGCCGACTGCGGCACCGGTTCTGTGGACTGTTCTGCTGGGCATCGGCATCTCCACGTTCCCACTCGCTCTGACGCTGATCACTCTGCGCGCACGAGACGCCGAAGCGGCGGCTTCACTGTCCGGTTTCGTCCAGGGCGGCGGGTACCTCCTGGCGGCCACGGGACCGCTGCTCTTCGCCTTCCTCATCCAGAGCTTCGACAGCATGTGGCCGGCATTCGCCGTGGTGCTCGCCTCGGTGGTCGTCAAGTTCCTCGTCAGCCACGCCGCCTGCCGCCCCGGCGCGATCTGAGCCCGATCAGGCATCCGTCTCGTCATGAGAGCGAAGACGACACCGGATTCGTCCTCGCCGTCCGGCCCCGAGTACTCTGTTCGAGTGACTCCGGAAGACCTGCAGACTGCACTCGCGCGCGCCTTGGCGACGGCCGAAGCAGGTCTTGTGGCACCGGGATTCGCCGCGCACATCGACGCTTCGGCTCCGTCTCGATCCGAGTTCGGTGACTGGTCGACGCCCGTGGCGCTGCGCGCCGCCGCTGCTCCCGAGCGGCGAACCGAGCTCGCCGCACATCTGTGCACCGAGCTGCGCACCTTCCCCGAGGTGGCCGATGCCGTCATCGCCGGCCCCGGCTTCGTCAACGTGACC
Source organism: Brevibacterium sp. S22 (assembly GCF_004745485.1). Lineage (GTDB taxonomy): Bacteria > Actinomycetota > Actinomycetes > Actinomycetales > Brevibacteriaceae > Brevibacterium. Next base: position 44,621 of record NZ_RHFG01000001.1, on the reverse strand, counting down.
CTCACCCCTGCCGCCCGTGCGCGCGTGGCCTTCGATCTCGTCGCGGCAGTCGCCGCTGGAGGAGCGAGCTCGGGCCGGAGCCCGTTCGGGGCACTGCTGGCCGCTCCGGGCACGGAAGAGGCGCATGCCTTTGACCGGCCCTGCCTGCACGAGGAAGGCGACGCTCATGTCGATCCGGCCGCAGTGCATGTCCTCCAGCGCGGTCATGCCGCGGCCTGTCGCGAACAGCGGCGAGCACACCGAGCAGGGATCTCGACAGACGACGCCGAAGCCTCGAGACTCGAACACCCGGTCGAGGCCCGGATGCTCATCAGCGTGGCAGCTGTGCCGTCATCACTGGAGCTAGCGGGCCGCCTCGGCGAAATCGGTCCCTTCCTCACTGCTCTCCTCGAACTCGGCGAGGCAGTCGAGGAGTTCCTTGACCGCTGTGTGGTCACCCCGACGGTCGATGAGGACATCACCGTCACACATTCATCCCGGCTCCTCGCGCTGAGAGCCGTCACCATCGTCCTCGCCGCAGGACTGAGACAATTGGGCGCTTCGGCCCCGGAGAGGATCTGATGCCCGCACATATCGCAGGGACACTGCACGCGACCCCGGCCCCGGTGTGGCTGCCGTATCCCGATGACGTCAATGCGCTGCTGCCGAGTCTGTGGTCGGACAATGTCACGAAGACCGAGGACGGAGTGCTCACGATCGCCGGTCATTCCGTGATCGACCTGGCAGAGCAGTACGGCACACCGACACTCGTCATGGACGTCGAGGACTTCCGCACTCGGGCAGAGACCTACCTGAGCACGTTCTCCAACGCATTCTCCGTCGAGAAAGGTCTCGCCGGAGCCGACGTCTTCTACGCCGGAAAGGCCTTCCTGTGCACAGCCGTGGGCCGCTGGGTCCACGACGCCGGACTCGGCCTCGACACCTGCTCCTTGGGCGAGATGATGATCGCGCGCACGGCCGGAGTCCCCGGCGATCGAGTCGGGCTGCACGGAAACAACAAATCCACAGCAGAGCTCGAATACGCTCTCGACTACGGCGTGGCGCGGATCTTCGTCGACAGCCTCGATGAGATCGCACGTCTGGAATCCATCGCCGCGGCCAGAGGCGCGGTCGCACCAGTCATGCTGCGCGTGACGGTCGGAGTCGAAGCACACACCCACGACTTCATTGCCACTGCACACGAAGACCAGAAATTCGGGCTCTCCCTCGCTGACGGAACCGCTGCCCGGGCCGCCCGTCTGGCCGCCGAGTCCGAGCATCTGCGCCTCGACGGTCTCCATTCGCACATCGGTTCGCAGATCTTCGACATCTCCGGCTTCCAAGTCGCCGCCGCCCGTGTGCTGGCCTTCCGAGCCGAAGTCATGGGCGAACACGGCATCGACCTGCCCGATGTCGACCTCGGCGGCGGCTTCGGCATCCGCTACACCTCGCAGGACACCCCGATTCCGGTTGCGGAGATGGCTGAAGAACTCGCAGCGGTCGTGGCCAAGGAATGCCGGGGACTGGGCACGAGCGTCCCCCGGATCTCCATCGAACCCGGACGTGCCATCGTCTCCCCGGCGGTGTTCACGCTCTACGAGGTCGGCACCGTCAAACAGGTGAGCACCGACAGCGGCACTCGCACCTATGTCGCCGTCGACGGCGGAATGAGCGACAACATCCGCACCGCGCTCTACGATGCCGACTACTCGTGCACCCTGGCGAACCGGAACTCGAGCGCAGAACCGGCGATCGTGCGGATCGTGGGCAAACACTGCGAATCCGGAGACATCATCGTCCGCGACGAATACATGGGTGCCGACGTCACCGCCGGCGACCTCGTCGCCGTTCCGACCACGGGTGCATACTGCCGGTCGCTGGCGAACAACTACAACCACCTGCCCCGGCCGGGAGTGCTCGCCGTCGATGCCGATAGAGTTGAGTGGATCGTCCTGCCCGAGGACCATACACAGATGTTCGCCACCGACCCGGGAATGGCCCGGGGAGGACAGACAAGCTGATGAGCGTGAGAGACAAGAGCGGAAAAGGTGAGGAAATGCAGGCACTGAAGGTTGCCATGCTCGGATGCGGAGTCGTCGGCACGGAGGTCGCCGCCCGGATCCAGAACCGTGCAGAGGGCCTGGCCGAACGCATCGGTGCGCCATTGGAGCTGAGCGCCATCGTCGTCCGTGACGCGTCGAAGGCCCGCCCGGGAATCGATGAGAAGCTGCTCACGACCGACGCCGAGGCGGCCATCGCCGGAGCCGATATCGTCGTCGAGATGATGGGCGGGATCGAACCGGCCCGTTCGCTCATCACTGGGGCGCTGCGCCAGGGATCATCGGTCGTGACCGCGAACAAGGCGCTGTTGGCCGCCAGCTACGGCGAGCTCATGTCCGCAGCCGACTCCGCCGGTGTCCGTCTCGAACACGAAGCCGCGGTCGCCGGCGCGATTCCGATCATCCGACCCGTCGGAGACTCTCTGGCCGGTGACCGGATCGAACGCATCATCGGCATCGTCAACGGAACGACGAACTTCATCCTCGACCAGATGGACTCCGAAGGCTGGGACTTCGATGAGGCACTGACCGCAGCCCAGGAGCTCGGCTATGCCGAAGCCGATCCGACCGCCGACATCGGCGGACACGATGCGGCTGCGAAGGCCGCGATCCTGTCCTCGCTGGCATTCCACGCCCCCGTATCGATCGACGACGTCCACGTCGAAGGCATCGAAGGCATCACCGCCGAAATGGTGGAGACCGCCCGGGATCAGGGATTCGTCATCAAACTCCTGGCCGTGTGCGAACGCGTCGCCTCGTCGCCGACCGGTGCCGGACTCTCCGCTCGCGTGTATCCGGCGCTGCTCGACCGCAACCACGCGCTGGCGTCCGTCCGCGGTGCCTTCAACGCCGTCTTCATCGAAGCCGAAGCGGCCGGTGAGCTGATGTTCTACGGTCAGGGCGCAGGGGGAGCACCGACCGCTTCCGCAGTCCTCGGCGACCTCGTATCCGTGGCCCGCCGCAAGGTCCTGGGCGGACGCGGACAGTACGAACGTCCCTTCCACGAGGACTACCCGATCCTGCCCATCTCCTCGATCACGACTCGGTACCACATCACGCTCGACGTGGTGGACCGTGCCGGTGTGCTCGCCGCGGTCTCCGAGGTCTTCGCCGACGAGGGTGCCTCCATCGAACTCATGCGTCAGACGATCGGCGATATCGACGAGCAGGGCGTCCAGCATGCCAAACTCGTGCTCGCCACTCACTCGAACACCGACTCGACACTGCAGAAGACGGTCGATCGACTCATCGATCTCTCAGTCGTCCACACCGTCAAATCCGTGATCCGCGTAGAAGGACAGTGACAATGAACTATCCCAGACACCAGTGGCAGGGCGTCGTCGAGGAATACCGCACCCTCCTCGACATCTCCGCTGACACTCCTGCTGTCACCCTCGGCGAAGGCGGGACCCCTCTGATCAAGGCGGAGAAGCTCAGCGCGCGCACCGGTGCACAGGTGTGGGTGAAGTACGAGGGACTCAACCCGACCGCGTCCTTCAAGGACCGGGGCATGACGATGGCGATCACGAAGGCCGTGGCCCATGGCGCCAAAGCCGTCATCTGCGCCTCGACCGGCAACACTTCGGCCTCTGCCGCCGCCTATGCCACCAAGGCCGGACTGACCTGCGCTGTGCTCGTGCCCAGCGGAAAGATCGCACCGGGAAAGATGAGCCAGGCCATCGCCCACGGGGCGACCCTGCTCGAGGTCGACGGAAACTTCGACGACTGCCTGACGCTGTGCCGCAAACTCTCCGAGTCCTATCCTGTGCACCTGGTCAACTCAGTGAACCCTGATCGCATCGAAGGTCAGAAGACCGCAGCCTTCGAGGTCGTCGACGTCCTCGGCGATGCCCCCGACATCCATGTTCTGCCCGTCGGCAACGCCGGCAACATCACGGCGTACTGGAAGGGCTACAGCGAATACCGCGCACACGGAATCTCCCGGCAGCTGCCGCAGATGTGGGGCTTCCAGGCCGCCGGCGCCGCACCCATCGTGCTCGGCCACCCGGTCGACGAACCGGACACGATCGCGACCGCGATCCGCATCGGCAACCCGGCCAGCTGGTCGCAGGCCGAAACAGCGCGTGACGATTCCGGGGGAGTCATCGACTCGGTCACCGACGACGAGATCCTCGCCGCTCACAAGATCCTGTCCAGCGAAGAGGGAATATTCGTCGAACCCGGGTCGGCCGCCTCGGTGGCGGGACTGCTGAAGATGGCCGACGCGGGCAGAGTCCCCGCCGATGCGACGATCGCGGTCACCGTGACCGGTCACGGACTCAAGGACCCCAGCTGGGCCCTGCACACCGCCGACGGATCCGATATCGAGCCCACGCGGGTCTCCGTCGATGCCGTCAGTGCCGCTCGCGCGCTGGGACTCGAGGACAGCTGAGGGTGCGTGTCAGACTCGAGGTCCCGGCCACCTCGGCGAATCTGGGACCCGGCTACGACTCGTACGGGCTGGCCCTCGACATCGTCGACACCCTCACTCTCACCGTCCACGACGACGCGGTCGATCCGCACCGCTGCGTTGCAGTGACGGGGGAGGGCGCCGGGGTGCTGCCGCGAGACCGCACCCACCTGATCATGCGGATCATCGGTGAGGTGCTGGACTCAGAGTTTCCCTCTCTCGCTGCCGATCTGGGTCCGCGTCTGTCGCTGGACTGCGTCAATCGGATTCCCCATTCCCGGGGAATGGGCTCATCGGCGGCCGCAGTCGTGGCTGGGATCGGCCTCGCCTCCGAACTCGGTGCCTGGGCGACCGGGGCACCGCTGAGCCGCGATCGGATACTGGACATCGCCACGGCTGTCGAGGGCCACCCGGACAATGCCGCGCCCGCGATCTTCGGGGGCCTCACCGTCTCGCTGTCCGCGCCTGTGAAGTCCTGGCAGGTGCCCGTGCGCACACTCGACACGGTCACGGTGCTCGTCCCCTCCTTCCGCCTCGACACCGAGGTCGCCCGGGGACTCATCCCCGCAGACATCGAGCATGCGATCGCCGCGGACAACTCGGCGCGGGCCGGCCTGCTCGTCCACGGACTGAGCAACGATGCGCAGGTGCTGTTCGAAGCCACTCGGGATCAGCTCCACCAGGAATTCCGTCGCAGCGCCTATCCGGAGTCGATGGCACTCGTCGATTCGCTGCGGGCCGAGGGATATGCGGCCGTCATCTCCGGAGCCGGACCGACGGTGCTCGTCCTCGCCGAGGCGGTGCCCGAGGCCCTCGTGCCGGCAGACTTCGTCACTCTGCGCACTGCGATTGACCTCGGCGGTTATCGGGTGAACCGAGAAATTTGAGGAAACGATTCGCAAGATCGTCTCCGAGCAAGTAGACTGTGGGTGTTCCGACAGGGCACGGCTTCCCGCTGTTCTTCACAGGTCCGTCGCCGATGTCATACATTCTGGAACATCTCCTGCTCATTCTTTAGCAGGTTTTCTTTCACAACGCACCGTCAATGGTGTTTCCGTCGCCGTGAGCAAACGGCACATGCCGCACGGCCGAAAGAGGGAGAAGGACCTTCGTGTCTGAAACCACCACTCAGGATTCCACCCCGCGCTCCGGCAGCCTCACAGCGCTGCGGCTGCCTCAGCTCCAAGAAATGGCCGCCGGGCTGGGAATCAAGGGTTACCGTCGCCTTCGCAAGAGCGAACTGATCGACGCCATCAACAGCCATTCGGGCGGATCCGCTGAGGCGAAGTCCGCCCCCGCCGAGAAGAAGTCTGCCGCCGAACCGGCGGCCAAGGCCGAGAAGTCGGCAGAGAAGCAGGACGAGAAGAAGCAGGAGGCGACGAACCGCCGCTCTTCGCGTCGTTCGGCCGCATCTGCGTCCGAGGACGCTCCGGCCCTCATCACCGAACCGGTCTCCGACAGCTCGTCGGCGTCTGAGTCCGGGGGAGACCAGTCCGGGGGAGCACCCGCCGCGGAAGCGAACGACGACCAGGACCGTCAGCGCTCCCGTCGCAGCCGTTCGCGTTCTCGTGGTTCCGAGTCTCAGGGTTCCGAAGCCCAGGACTCAGAGCTCCAGACCTCCGGTTCCCAGGCCCCTGGTTCCCAGGCCGAGGGCCGCGACAGCAGCGGCGAGGAATCTTCCGACCGCGGCGCCGACCGGGACCACTCCGGTGGCCAGGACCGCTCCGACCGCGAGCAGCGCGGAGGACGCGACAATGACCGTCGCAGCAAGAACAACGATCGTTCCGACGACAGTCGCAATGACCGCAGCGGCAATGACCGGGGCGGCCGGGGCAACAGCGACAGGGACGGCGGCAACGACCGCGGACACCGCAACGACCGCGGCGGCAACAACGACCGCGGCGGCAACAATGACCGCGGAAACCACAACGACCGCAACGATCGTCGCAACCGCAACAACGACGATGACGATCGCGGCAACAACCGTCGCGGACGGGGCCGGGATCGGAAGCGTCGCGGTCGCGGCAACGACGAGCCGGATATCCGCAACGATGATGTGCTCATTCCCGTCGGCGGTATCCTCGACGTCCACGACAACTACGCCTTCCTCCGCACCTCCGGCTACCTGCCGGGACCGAACGACGTCTATCTCTCGGCATCCATGGTGCGCAAGAACGGACTGCGCAAGGGCGATGCCGTCGCCGGTGCGATCCGCCAGCCGCGTGAGAACGAGCAGCGGGGCAACAAGCGCGAGAAGTTCGATGCCCTCGTCCGTCTCGACTCCGTCAACGGTCTCACCGTCGACGATGCGCGCAGCCGCGTCGAGTTCTCGAAGCTGACCCCGCTCTACCCGCAGGATCGACTGCGACTCGAGACCACCTCGAAGCTGCATTCGACTCGCCTCATCGATCTCATCACCCCGATCGGCAAGGGCCAGCGCGGACTCATCGTCGCACCCCCGAAGGCGGGCAAGACGACGATCATGCAGCAGATCGCCAATGCGATCACCGAGAACAACCCCGAAGCTCACCTCATGGTCGTCCTCGTCGACGAACGTCCCGAGGAAGTCACCGACATGCAGCGGGCGGTCAAGGGCGAAGTCATCGCCTCGACCTTCGACCGTCCGGCCGATGACCACACCACGATCGCCGAACTCGCCATCGAACGCGCCAAGCGTCTCGTTGAGATGGGCTCCGATGTGGTCGTGCTGCTGGACAACATCACTCGTCTGGGACGTGCCTACAACATCGCCCAGCCGGCATCCGGACGCATCCTCTCCGGTGGTGTCGACGCGAATGCGCTCTACCCGCCGAAGAAGTTCTTCGGTGCCGCCCGCAATATCGAAGGCGGCGGCTCGCTGACCATCTTGGCGACGGCTCTCGTGGAGACCGGCTCGAAGATGGACGAAGTCATCTTCGAAGAGTTCAAGGGCACCGGCAATATGGAGCTGCGTCTGAGCCGTCAGCTCGCCGACAAGCGCATCTTCCCGGCCATCGACGTCAACGCCTCGAGCACCCGCCGCGAAGAGATGCTCATGACCGGCGAGGAGACCAAGGTCATGTGGCAGCTGCGTCGTCTGCTCTCGGGCCTCGAACAGCAGCAGGCAGTCGAACTGCTCATGTCGAAGCTCAAGGAGACCGGCTCGAACGTCGAGTTCCTCATGCAGGTACAGAAGACCACTCCGCTGCCGAAGTCGTCGACCGACAACAGCTGAGATGGCCGACGATACCCTCACGGCCAGCGTCAGCGCTCTGCTCGATGAGCATGCGCGGGTGCAGGAGGAACTCTCCGATCCCGCGGTCCACGCTGACGCCGGCCGGGCCAAGAAGCTGACCAGGCGGTACGCGGAACTCGACAGAGTCGCCGCGGCCGCCCGGCACTTCGCCCAGCTCGAAGCCGACCATGCAGCCGCCGTGGAGCTGGCTGAGGACGATGCCGACTTCGCCGACGAAGCGAAGCGGCTGTCGGCAGAGATGGACACCGCCGAGGGTGAGCTCAAGGATCTCCTGGTCCCCAGCGACCCGGATGACTCCCGAGACGCAATCATCGAAATCAAAGCCGGCGAAGGCGGAGACGAATCCGCGCTGTTCGCCGGCGATCTGCTTCGGATGTATCAACGTTGGATCGATGCGCGGGGCTGGTCGAGCCAGATCCTCGACGCCACGCATTCGGATCTCGGCGGCTTCAAAGACGTCACCATGGCCGTCAAAGCCAAGGACGACGGAGCCTACGGCTGGGTGAAGTTCGAAGGCGGAGTGCACCGGGTCCAGAGAGTCCCGGTCACCGAATCGCAGGGCCGCATCCACACCTCCGCGGCCGGAGTGCTCGTCTTCCCAGAGGTCGACGAGCCCGAAGAGGTTCAGCTGGACGAGCACGATCTGCGCATCGACGTCTACCGTTCCTCGGGCCCCGGCGGCCAGTCCGTGAATACCACTGACTCGGCTGTGCGCATCACCCACCTGCCGACCGGCATCACCGCGAGCTGCCAGAACGAGAAGTCACAGCTGCAGAACAAAGACGCGGCGATGCGCATGCTCCGCGCCCGGATCCTGGCCAAGCAGGCGGAGGAGGCCGCGGCGGAAGCCGCAGACATCCGCCGCTCACAGGTGCGCACCGTCGACCGATCGGAACGCATCCGCACATACAACTTCCCGGAGAACCGGATCACCGATCACCGCACCGGATTCAAGGCCTACAACCTCGACCAGGTGCTGGGCGGCGACCTCGATCCCGTCATCGGTTCCTGCCGCGACGCCGACAAGGCCGCTCGCCTCGACGCGCTGGGGGACTGACCTGGACACCGTCAGGCCGACTCTCGTCTCGGAGATCCTGCGTGGGGCCATCAACCTGCTCTCCGACGCAGGAATCGCGACCCCTGAAGCCGATGCCGTCGAACTGCTCGCTCACGCCTGGGAGGTCGATCGGTCGGCCCTGAGCCGCCGTCGTCTCTTCGACGACCCCGTGCCCGTCGATGTGAGCAGACGATTCGCCGAACTCTGTGACCTGCGCCGGCAGCGGATTCCGCTGCAGCATCTCACCGGCATCGCCCACTTCCGGCACCTGCAGCTGAAGGTGGGTCCCGGAGTCTTCGTGCCGCGGCCGGAGACCGAACTCCTCGCCGGAGCCGTCCTGACAGAACTCGCAGAAACTGCGCGCCCCGACGCATCGACCGGAAACGATGATGCACAACGCCCCATCGTCATCGACCTGTGCTCCGGATCGGGAGCGATCTCCCTGTCCGTGGCCACCGAATTCGACGGAGTCGACGTCCTCGGCGTCGAACGCGAACCGGCTGCCCTCGAATGGTCACGGGAAAACCTCGCCCACAGCCGACTCGGCGAGTCGACCGTCGAATTCATCGCCGGAGATGCCACGCAGATCACCGAGGAGCGAGCCGATCTGCGCGGCCGTGCCGACATCGTGGTGACGAACCCGCCCTACGTTCCCGATGCCGCCGTCCCACGGGACCCCGAAGTCGCCGAGCACGATCCTGCGGCCGCGCTCTACGGCGGGGCCTCGGGTCTGGAGATTCTGAGGCTCATCATCGCTGAGGCCGAGCGGCTGCTGCGACCCGGTGGCCTCTTCCTCATGGAACACAGTGAGGAACAGGGCGCGGAGGCTCGAGAACTGCTGGCGGCCACGGCCAGTCTGAGACATGCCGCCACGTTCCAGGACTACACTGGACGCGACCGCTATTCGGTGGCACGCCGAGAGGCGTAGGAGACACCGGAGACGAATCCGTGCCGTGCACGGCCCAGTCGCCGAGACCACAGCCCGAACATTCGAAACGGAGAACTCGTGTCGAGACGATTCGACGTCAGCCAAGCCGAAATCCGTGAGCTCGTCTTCGACGAGTGCGCGCGAGTCGTCGACACAGGAAACCTGCTCGTCATCCCCACCGACACCGTCTACGGAATCGCCGCCGATGCCTTCAGTGCTTCCGCCGTGGCGGCTCTGCTCGCGGCCAAGGGCCGCGGCCGAGATATGCCGCCTCCGGTCCTCGTCCCGCGTGCGGAGACCATCTTCGGTCTCGTCGACGGGGTCGATGAGACCGTGCTCGCACTGACCGCGAAGTTCTGGCCCGGGCCGCTGACGATCATCGCCAATGCTCAGCCCTCCCTCGACTGGGACCTCGGCGACACCCACGGAACCGTCGCCGTACGCATGCCCGATGACGAGGCAGCACTGTCCCTGCTCGGTCGCACCGGACCGCTGGCCGTGTCGAGTGCCAACATCTCCGGACGACCCGCCGCCCAGAACGCCGACGAAGCGCAGGAGATGCTCGGCGACGATGTCGACATCTACGTCGACGGGGGAGCGCGGGAGTCGGGGACGTCCTCGACCATCATCGACCTCAGCGGCGACGTGCCCCGCATCCTGCGGCGCGGCCCGATCACGGCCGATCAGCTGCGCGAGATCGTCCCCGAGCTCATCGACCTGGACGGCTGAGTGCGCGCCTACCTCTTCATCCTCGTCGTCTCCGCCCTCGTGGCGTACCTGCTGACCCCCATGGTCAAGCGGGTGGCCGAACGAGGAAAGATCTTCTCACCTCTGCGTGACCGCGACGTCCACTCGGTTCCGACGCCGAGGCTGGGCGGAGTGGCGATGTTCGGCGGGCTGCTCGCCGGGCTCATCTTCGCCTCCCAGATGCCGTTCCTCAACCGGATCTTCGTCGACCTGGGACCGATCATCGGCATCGCGGGAGCCGCCGGACTGCTGTGTCTGCTCGGAGTCATCGATGACATCTGGGATCTGCATTGGATGGCGAAACTCGCTGGTCAGGCTCTCGCCGCGGGGTTCATGGCGATCAAGGGTGTGGCGCTGCTGTCGATTCCCTTCGGCGGCGTCATCATCGGCTCACCGCGGATGTCGATCATCGTCACCGTCCTCGTCGTCCTGGTGACCATCAACGCGGTGAACTTCGTCGACGGCCTCGACGGCCTCGCCGCGGGTGTCGTCGCCATCGGCGGCATCGCGTTCTTCATCTACTCCTATTGGCTGGCACGCGACGCCTCACCGGAGTCCTATGCGAACCTCGCCTCGCTCATCATCGCGATCCTCGTCGGCGCCTGCCTCGGGTTCCTGCCGCACAACTTCAATCCGGCCAGGATCTTCATGGGCGATTCCGGTTCGATGCTCATCGGCCTGCTTCTGGCGGCCTCGACGATCCGGGTCACCGGTCAGGTCGACCCGGCGCTGATCGGCCAGGAACGCGCGTTCGCCACGTTCATGCCCATCATCCTGCCGGTCGCTGTGATGTTCCTGCCGCTGCTCGACCTCGGACTAGCCGTGGTGCGTCGGCTGCGGGCCGGACAGTCGCCGTTCTCCGCCGATGCCAAACACCTCCACCACCGGATGCTGCGCCTGGGACATTCCCATGCTCGTGCGGTGCTCATCCTCTATACCTGGACGGCGCTCATCGCCTTCGGCTCGGTGCTGCTGCTGTTCAAGGGCTGGCTGTTCGTCGCCTGGGTCATCGGCGGCCTCGTGGCCATCACCCTGATCTTCACCTTCTATCCCCTTCGCATGCGTCAGAAAGCCAGAGAGGAAATCTCATGACCGACCCGACTCCGCGACGAGAAACCGCAGTCGAAGCCGCCTGGACCCGCGTATGGAGGACTCTGCTCATCCGCGGCATCATCCTCGTCCTCGTCGTCGCCGCCCTCGGAATGGGCATCGGCTGGTTGGTCTCGGGCATGACCGGGCTCGTCGGCGGTGCCGTTGGCGGGGCACTGGCCGCAGTGTTCATCATCATCACCCTCGTGATCATGTACGTGGGCCGAAACATGGGCCTGACCGCGATCGCAGGGTTCCTCGGCATGGGATTCCTGTTCAAGGCCTTCATCTTCATGATCGTGATCTGGCGGATCAAGGACGCGACCTGGCTCGACGGCACGATCGCCTTCTTCACGATCGTCGTCGCAGTGATCGGCTCGTCGCTCGTCGAGGCGATCACCGTCGTCAAGGGGCGCGTCCCCTATGTCGATCCGGACGCGAAATAGGCTTAAGAGCCGTCGCTTCAGCACCCATCTGAGACACGTCGTGGGGTGAGTGACGAGTCGAATGACGTGTCGTATAAAATCGTTGACAGAAATTGCACAGAGAAGCCTGATGAATTTGTCGGTGACTCTCTACAATTGGTAGAGTAGTTCCGGTGCTTGGGCGGATCTTCGCCCTTTGTCGCTCCTGAACCTCAAGCCTCGCCTTTCGTGCGAGGCCAAGGCCAGGCCATCAGGGCCCTTGACCATGGGAGAGTAGTAAAAACGTGGGAACACTCAACGCCGCGAACACAACAGTCAGTGCTGCAGAAGGCGGCTTCCACGCACCGTCGATGGCTGAGTTCTTTCCAGCCTCGTTCCTCTTTGAGGGCACACCATTTGAAATGAACCGCGTGATGCTCATCCGCATCATCGCCACCGTCGCAGTCGTCGTGCTGTTGGCCGTCTGGGCCAAGCGCATGAAGCTCATCCCGAGCCGCTTCCAGTCGAGCATGGAGCTCGCCATGGAGTTCGTGACCGTCGGCATCGCCGAGGACACGATGGGCAAGGAGAAGGCCAAGAAGTTCATGCCGCTCATCGTGGCGATCTTCTTCGGCATCCTGTTCTGGAACGTCACGAAGCTCATTCCGTTCCTCAATATGCCTGGCACCGGCGTCATCGGAATGCCGATCGTCCTCACTCTGGTCGTCTACGTGACCTATCACTGGGCGGGCATCGCAGAGAAGGGCCTCGGCCGTTACCTCAAGGATTCGCTCATCCTGCCCGGCGTCCCGCCGGCGATGCACATCCTGCTCATTCCGATCGAATTCATCACGAAGTTCGTCACCCAGCCGTTCACGTTGGCGATCCGACTCTTCGCGAACATGATGGTCGGTCACCTCCTGCTCGTCCTCTGCTTCTCAGCCACGAGCTTCTTCCTCTTCGACGCCTCGAACGGATTCCAGTTCTTCGGCATCGTGACCTTCGCCGGCGGAATGTTCGTCTTCATCCTGGAGATGCTCATCGTCGTGCTGCAGGCTTACATCTTCGCCCTTCTGTCCTGTGTGTACATCAATGCCGCGATCTCGGACGAACACTGAGATCGCACCCAGAACCGTAACTCACGAGTTGCACGGTCGGGCCAACCACCCGGCTTCATTATGAAAGGAAAAGCATCCTATGGATATGCTCGCCGAAGTGACAGGTAGCGTTTCGACGATCGGTTACGGCCTCGCGGCCATCGGTCCCGGTATCGGTGTCGGTATCGTTATCGGCAAGACCATCGAGGGAACCGCTCGTCAGCCCGAAATGGCCGGCGCTCTGCGCGGAAACATGTTCCTCGGTATCGCTCTGATCGAGGCCCTGGCCCTCATCGGTATCGCCACCCCGTTCTTCCTTACTCAGTGAGGCAGTGAGACATGACTCCGGTAAACATCGTCGCCTCCGCGGAGAACCCGCTTCTCCCGGCGCTGTACGACATCGTCTGGAGTGCCGTCTGTCTGCTGATCGTCTTCCTGGTCGTCTGGAAGTACGTCCTTCCCGCCTTCAATAAGACTCTCGACGAGCGTGCTGAGCGCATTCAGGGTGGAATTGAAAAGGCTGAGAAGGTGCAGGCCGAAGCCGATCAGGCTCTGGCCGAATATCAGAAGCAGCTCGCCGACGGTCGTGCCGAAGCTGCACGACTGCGCGCCGAGGCTCAAGAAGAGGGCGCCCAGATCATCGCCGACATGAAGGTTCAGGCTCACTCCGAGGCTGATCGCATCATCGCTCAGGCACAGACTCAGATCGACGCCGAACGTCAGGCCGCCATGGTGCAGCTGCGTTCCGAGGTCGGCACTCTTGCCACGGACCTGGCTTCGCGCATCGTCGGTGAATCCCTCACCGATGACCAGCGTTCGGCCAACGTGGTCGATCGCTTCATCTCCGACCTCGAGTCCAACTCGTCCGCGCAGCCGGTCAAGGGGGCGTGATGCTCCAGTCGAGCAGATTGTCCCTGCAGGCCGTCCTCGAGACCGCGAACTCCGAGATCTCCGGCGGAGACTCTCGACAGATCGGTGAGGAGACTCTGGCAGTCGTCGGCGTCCTTGCCGACAACGTCGGTCTGCGCAAGGCTCTGGCAGACTCCTCCGAGTCGGCCGAGAGGAAGCAGCAGCTGCTGCGGACTCTGTTCTCGACTCGGATCACGGATGCAGTCATGCGCATCAGCGATAAGGCCATCGGCCGCCGCTGGGCGCGGACTCAGGACCTCGTCACCAGCCTCGAAGTCGCCGGTGTGACAGCGATTGCCGCTGCTGCACAGGCAGCTGGACAGCTGGGACAGGTGGAAGAGGAGATCTTCCGCTTCGCGCGTCTGCTGGAATCCAACCACGAGCTGTCCCGCGCACTTGATTCGCAGGCCACCGACGAGAGCAAACGCGCTCTCGTGTCGGACCTGCTCTCCGGCAAGGCACAGCCAGACACCATCAAGCTGGTCGAACAGGCCGCTCTGCACCCGCGCGGACTCCGTGTGGCGAAGGCGCTCGATCAGTACAGCGATATCCTCGCCGCCCGCCAGCAGCGGTCGGTTGCGGACGTCACCGTCGCCAGAGCGCTGAGCGAGTCGCAGACCGAAAGGCTGCAGGCGGCATTGTCGGCCAGCTATGGTCGCGAACTCGTCCTCAATGTCCAGGTCGACCCCGAAGTCATCGGGGGAGTCCGGGTGCAGGTCGGCGACGAGATGATGAACTCGACCGTGGCCGATCGACTGGCCGATGTGCAGCGCAAGCTCGCAGGTTGACACTAGTGGCCGGCTTCTCCGGCATCGGCGGCCCACCGGTCGTCGGACGCAAGATTTGAGTAAAGGAAGCAGGGAAACCAGATGGCGGAACTGACAATTCGCCCGGAAGAGATCCGGGACGCTCTCGGGAAGTTCGTTGACTCGTACAACCCAGAGAGCTCGGAAAAGACCGAAGTCGGCAAGGTCGTCACCGCTGGTGACGGTATCGCTCACGTCTCGGGGCTGCCCGGCACTATGGCCAACGAACTTCTGCGGTTCGAAGACGGCACTCTGGGTCTGGCACAGAACCTCGACGAACGCGAGATCGGCGTGGTCATCCTCGGTGAGTTCTCCGGAATCGCTGAAGAGCAGAACGTCTACCGCACCGGCGAGGTCCTCTCGATCCCGGTCGGTGACGGCTACCTCGGCCGTGTCGTCGATCCGCTGGGGCGTCCCGTCGACGGACTCGGAGACGTCGAGAGCGTCGGTCGCCGTGAGCTCGAGCTCCAGGCCGCCGGCGTCATGGATCGCCAGGAAGTGCGCGAGCCGCTCCAGACCGGCTACAAGAGCATCGATGCGATGATCCCCGTCGGCCGTGGGCAGCGTCAGCTGGTCATCGGTGACCGCAAGACCGGCAAGACCGCTCTGGCGATCGATACGATCATCAACCAGAAGGCCAACTGGGAGACCGGAGACCCGACGAAGCAGGTCCGCTGCATCTACGTGGCTGTCGGCCAGAAGGGTTCGACCATCGCCGGCGTCCGCCGTTCACTGGAAGAGGCCGGTGCGCTCGAGTACACCACGATCGTGTCCTCGCCCGCTTCGGACCCCGCAGGCTTCAAATACTTGGCTCCCTACTCCGGCTCCGCCATCGGTCAGCATTGGATGTACGACGGCAAGCACGTCCTCATCGTGTTCGACGACCTGTCGAAGCAGGCCGAGGCCTACCGCGCTGTGTCCCTGCTGCTGCGTCGTCCGCCGGGCCGTGAAGCCTACCCCGGCGACGTCTTCTACCTGCACTCGCGTCTGCTGGAGCGCTGCGCGAAGCTCTCCGATGAACTCGGCGGCGGTTCGATGACCGGTCTGCCGATCATCGAGACCAAGGCCAACGACGTCGGTGCATTCATTCCGACGAACGTCATTTCGATCACCGACGGTCAGATCTTCCTGCAGTCCGATCTGTTCAACGCCGGTCAGCGTCCTGCCGTCGATGTCGGTGTGTCCGTGTCGCGAGTCGGTGGTGCCGCTCAGACGAAGGCTCTCAAGGGAGTCTCGGGCACGCTGAAGATCTCGCTGGCTCAGTACCGTTCGCTCGAGGCCTTCGCGATGTTCGCGTCCGACCTCGACGATGCGACCAAGCGCGATCTGGCGCGTGGCGCGCGTCTGACAGAGCTGCTCAAGCAGGGTCAGTACGCCCCGATGCCGTTCGAGAAGCAGACCGTGTCGATCTTCGCCGGAACCAACGGCTACCTCGACGATATTCCGGTCGAAGACGTGCTCCGCTTCGAGTCGGAGCTGCACGATCACATCGAGCGCAAGACCGGTATCTTCACGACTGTCCGTGAGACGCTGAAGCTCGATGATGACACGACCGAAGAGCTGAAGAGTGTTCTGGCCGAGTTCTCGCAGAACTTCGCCAGCTCCGATCAGAGCGGGTCGAAGGCCGGCAGCGAAGACACCGCAGCCGCGTCCTCTGACGAGGTCGAGCAGGAGCAGATCGTTCGGCAGAAGCGTTGAACCTGTTCCGTAACGGCGAAAGGAAGAACTGATGGGAGCCCAGCAGAGGGTCTTCAAGCAGAAGATCCGCTCGACTCAGTCCTTGAGGAAGATCTTTAAGGCGATGGAGCTCATCGCTGCTTCGCGGATTCAGAAGGCCATTGCCCGCTCGCAGGCCGCAAGCCCCTACGCGAATGCCCTGACCAGGGCGGTCTCGGCAGTGGCCAGCGAGTCGAACGTCGACCACGTTCTCACCACGGAGACGGACAACGTCAAGCATGCTGCCGTCCTCGTGATCGGCCCCGACCGCGGGTTCGCCGGTGCCTATTCGGCGAACCTGCTGCGCGAAGCCGAGGAACTCGTTCGGCTTCTGCGCGGCGAGGGCAAGAGTGTGGATCTGTTCACGGTCGGCGGCAAGGCCAAGAACTACTACACCTTCCGCGATCGCAAGATCGAGAAGTCCTGGACAGGTATCTCCGAGAATCCGTTGCCCGAGCACGCCCGCGAGATCGGCGAAGCGCTGTTGGAGAACTTCGACCCAGAGTCCGAGGACTCCGGGATCGACGAGATCTACATCGTCTTCACCCGTTTCGTCTCCAGCGTCACGCATGACCCGGAGTACCGGCGACTGCTTCCGTTGGAGGTCGTCGACGCCGAGGAGGCATCGACGGGCGGACAGACCGGCGGCGGGTCCGAAGCACCCGCGTTCCCGCTCTACGAGTTCGAACCGAGCGCGGAGGCCGTGCTCGACGCCCTGTTGCCGCGATACATCGATTCGCGCATTCTGTCGGCCCTGCTCAGTGCAGCGGCATCTGAGCAGGCCTCGCGACAGGCGGCGATGAAGACAGCCACGGACAACGCGGATGATCTCATCAAGACCTACACCCGGTTGGCCAATACGGCTCGCCAGGCGGAAATCACCCAGGAACTCACCGAGATCGTCGGTGGGGCGGATGCCCTCGCGGCATCGGCAGCCGGCGACTGACCGGCGAGAGCAGAGAGAAAGAGACCATGACTGCCACAGCAACGGAAACCTCTCCGGCACAGGGCACTGCCCTCGGCCGGATTTCCCGAGTCATCGGCCCGGTTGTCGACATCGAGTTCCCGCTCGACTCCGTGCCCCAGATCTACAATGCACTGACGACGTCGGTGGATCTGTCCGAAGGAACCCGCAAGCTGACCTTCGAGGTCGCGCTTCACCTGGGCAACGGACTGATCCGCGCCGTGTCGCTGCAGCCGACCGACGGCCTTGTCCGCGGACAGGAAGTCGTCGACTCCGGCGCACCGATCTCCGTTCCCGTCGGAGACGTGACCAAGCACCATGTCTGGAACACCACCGGTGACTGCCTCAACCTCGCCGACGGCGAGGAGCTGGAGATCTCCGAGCGGTGGCCGATCCACCGTCCGGCTCCGTCCTTCGACGAACTCGAGTCCAAGACCGAGATCCTGGAAGTCGGCATCAAGAGCATCGACCTCCTGACCCCCTACGTCCAGGGTGGAAAGATCGGTCTGTTCGGAGGCGCCGGTGTCGGCAAGACCGTGCTCATCCAGGAGATGATCTTCCGCATCGCGCACAACCACTCGGGCACCTCGGTGTTCGCCGGTGTGGGCGAGCGTACCCGTGAGGGCAACGACCTCATCATGGAAATGGATGAGGCCGGAGTCTTCAAGGACACCGCCCTGGTGTTCGGTCAGATGGATGAGCCTCCAGGCACCCGTCTGCGCGTTGCGCTGTCGGCACTGACCATGGCGGAGTACTTCCGCGATGTGCAGAACCAGGACGTGCTGCTGTTCATCGACAACATCTTCCGCTTCACTCAGGCCGGTTCCGAGGTCTCGACCCTGCTGGGTCGTATGCCCTCGGCCGTGGGCTACCAGCCCAACCTGGCTGACGAGATGGGTCTGCTGCAGGAGCGCATCACCTCGACTCGTGGTCACTCGATCACGTCGATGCAGGCGATCTACGTTCCTGCCGACGACTACACCGACCCGGCCCCGGCGACGACCTTCGCCCACCTCGATGCGACGACCGAGCTCAGCCGTGACATCGCCTCGCGCGGTCTGTACCCGGCGATCGACCCGCTCGCATCGTCCTCGCGCATCCTCGATCCGCTGATCGTCGGTGACGAGCACTACCGCGTGGCGAACGAGGTCAAGGCGATTCTGCAGAAGAACAAGGAGCTGCAGGACATCATCGCCATCCTCGGCGTCGATGAACTCGGTGAAGAGGACAAGCTCGTCGTTCACCGCGCCCGTCGCATCGAGCAGTTCCTCTCGCAGAACACCTACACCGCTGAGAAGTTCACTCAGGTTCCGGGTTCGACCGTGCCGCTGGCCGACACGATCGAAGGTTTCGCGAAGATCTGCTCCGGCGAAGTCGACCACATCCCGGAACAGGCATTCTTCAACGTCGGTGGCCTTGACGACGTCATGCGCAACTACGAAGAGATGCAGAAGTAAGCCATGGCGACACTCGAAGTGAATGTCGTGGCTGCTGATCGCGAGGTATGGGTCGGTGAGGCCAAGCGCGTCATCGCCCGTACACTCGACGGCGAGATCGGCATCCTGCCGGGCCACGAGCCCGTGTTGGGTGTCGTCGCCGACGGCGAAACGCGGATTCTCACCCCGGGGGAGGACACCATCAGGGTCAAAGCCGATGGTGGATTCCTCTCGGTGGAGAACAACCGTGTGATCATTGCCGCTGATCAGGCCGAACTTCTCTGATCCGCAGGTTACACTGGCAACCGTGAACCCTTCCGTCCTGCTGATCGTTCTGCTCTCGCTGGTAGGACTCGCGCTTGCTCTGATCGTGGTCGTCACGATTCGACGCAGGTCGATCTCGAAGCTCTCGGGTGCCTTTGACTGTTCCATCAACGTGGGCGAGGAGTATTCTTCTCGCCCACGTTGGCGTTTGGGCGTAGCCGTGTTCTCGGTCACCTCCCTTGACTGGTACCCCGTGTTCGCTCTGACCCGGCGTGCAGCGTTCCGACTGCCGCGGGCGGATCTCGACATACTCGTGCGGCGCAAACCCACGTCCGGGGAGCAGTATTCGGTTCTGCCTGAGGCAGTCGTCGTCGACTGCTCCTACGGCAAAGCGGACGGCCGCCCGCGATCCGTGTCCTTGGCAATGGACACCGAATCCCTGTCCACAATGGCTTCGTGGCTCGAATCCTCACCCCCTGGGTACAATCCGACGATGGGACGTTTCACTTAATGGATGTCTTCCGTTTGACCGGTCCTGCACAGCTGGCGGGAACCATCGACGTCAGAGGCGCGAAGAACAGCGTGCTCAAACTCATGGCCGCAAGTCTCCTCGCCGTCGGGCGCACCACCATCACCAACGTTCCGGCCATCTTGGACGTGCGGATCATGGTCGAACTGCTCGTCCGCCTCGGCTGTGAGGTCGACTACGATGCCGCAGACGGCGTCGTCAGCATCGATGTCCCCGCAGAGGTCGGCATCCAGGCGGACTACGAGCTGGTCCGTGCGATGCGGGCATCGATCTCCGTCCTCGGCCCTCTCACCGCACGGATGCGAGCCGCACATGTGGCTCTTCCCGGTGGTGACGCGATCGGCTCCCGTGGTCTCGATATGCACCAGGCCGGACTCGAAGCGCTGGGCGCAGTCGTCCATCTCGACCACGGCTACTTCGTCGCGGAAGCACCCGAAGGGCTGCGCGGCACCGAGATCGTCCTCGAGTTCCCGTCCGTCGGCGCCACTGAGAACCTCGTCATGGCCGCGACCCTCGCCCATGGCACCACCACGATCGCCAATGCCGCGCGTGAACCTGAGATCGTCGACATCTGCAGGATGCTCGTCGAGATGGGAGCGCAGATCGAGGGGATCGGCACCTCCGACCTCACGATCACGGGAGTTGAGTCGCTGCACCCGGTCACCCACCGGACCGTGGGAGACCGCATCGTCGCGGGAACCTTCGCCTTCGGCGCCGCTCTGAGCGCCGGCGACGTGACCGTACGCGGAGTCGGGCTCGACATCATGCCCAATATCGGTACGAAGCTGCGGGACTCGGGTGCTGCAGTCGAAGACCTGGGAGAGATCACCCTCGGTGATGGGACGTTGGGTCAGGGATTTCGCGTCATCGGTGCAGAGCGCCCTCACGCGATTCGGGTCGCGACGATGCCGTTCCCCGGTTTCCCGACCGATCTGCAGCCCTTCGTCATCGCTTTGAACTCTGTCTCCGACGGAATCGGCCTGTTGTCCGAGAACCTGTTCGAAGCCCGCTGGCGCTTTGTGCAGGAGATCGCCCGCCTCGGTGCCAGAGTGCGCATCGACGGCAATCATGCGCTGGTCACCGGCAGCGAGAGCCTCTCAGGTGCCGAAGTCGAAGCCTCCGACATCCGTGCAGGGGCGGGCCTGGTCATGGCTGCGCTGCGAGCCGGGGGAGTGACCGAAGTGTCGGGAATCGATCACATCGAACGCGGCTATGAGAACTTCGTCGAGAATCTGCGTAGCCTCGGTGTCCGCATCGAGCGAGTCGAGAAGCGCGACGTCCTCAGCTTCGATTAGGCCACCTCGGGCGGTGCGCACAACCTTCCGATCGTGATTTTCGGAACCGCTCTTCTTCTCGATACACCCCGCGAGTCGTCTCCATCCTCCGCCTCGCAGCTGTCCGTCCTTTGCGCGGCGGCTCACGTACCTTTACCCCATTGCACATGGCTCGTGGCACTCCGCGCTCAGTCCTCCGCCCTTCAGCGTGCGACCTCTCCCGTCAAATGGGCCTCATTCAAGCCTCGCCCCGTCTGTCCATAGTCGCCTCCTTCGTTCACGGCGAACCCCGTCTGTCCATAGGTCTACCGCCCGATAACGGCGCTGCCGCTTGAATGGGGCCTGGCTTCCCACTCGTGCCGTCCGGGACACACACGACTGCGGGCGCCGCCGCGCAAGCGGGGGTGGGACATCACGCAGAGAATCGTGGGGTCTGTGAGGTCGAGTCGTCGGTTATCCACAGGCCGATTCTCGACTCTGGCCTCCTCGGTGCCGGTCGGTCATGCTTGGTGTCATGTACGGATGTCTGTCGACGGCCGCGCTGCTCGCGGCAGGATGGGACTGTCACCGGATCAAAGCTGCTGAACGATGTTGCCTGCGACGTCTGCAGCGCGGCAGGTACGTTGTGACCGCGGCGTGTACGAACCCGGACCACAGTTTCGTCGCTGCGATCGCGGAGGCCCCCACCACCACTCTGCCTCAGGAGACGACCGGCCTGCGCAAGCGTACGGAGGACTTGAGGATCATCGTCAGGTCGTATGTCGATCGCCTCCCTCCGGATGCTGTGTTCTCTCATCGCAGCGCACTCATCATTCATGGCGTCGCGATACCTTTTGTCGATCGAGACGATGTGTTTGCCGAAGCCGTGAGTCCGCGCAGCGGTGTGCGCCTTGCGAAGATGTTGGTACGTCGACGTGCACTTGACCACAGTGCCAGCCAAATCGTCAACGGGATCCCGGTCACGTCAGTTCCGCAGACGATGCACGACATCGCTCGGGACAGCACGCTCCCGTTCGCCGTTGCGGTGCTCGACTCGGCGGTACGCAATGAGATCGTGACTGTCGACGAGATCCGGACCTATTGCGAATCCCATCCTGTACGCACAGGCA
The DNA here is from genome assembly GCF_004745485.1 of Brevibacterium sp. S22. Taxonomy (GTDB): domain Bacteria; phylum Actinomycetota; class Actinomycetes; order Actinomycetales; family Brevibacteriaceae; genus Brevibacterium. The sequence continues at coordinate 22,608 of NZ_RHFG01000001.1, read as the reverse complement.
CCGCGAAGATACTCAAGGCTCTCGACAATGTCGACGCTCGACGGGAGAGCGTGGCCGAGTCGATCTGTGCGATGCGGTTCGTCGAACATTCGATTCCCGATTTCGTACCGCAGGTCGACGTCTGGGATGGAAACGGCAAACACTTGGGGCGGACAGACTTCGCAAATGAGGATGCCAAGGTCATCGCAGAATTCGACGGAGTGGGCAAGTACTACCTCGATGGAGTTGACCCGGAGCAGACTTTCGAACTCGAACGGCGTCGTGAGTACGCATTGCGCAACGAAGGGTGGACAGTCTTCCGCATCCGGTGGAGCGATCTGTTCGCCGCCGACGTCTTCCTGCGGATCAAGGAGGCGGTGCGACGACGCATCATTATCGACGGCCACCGTCGCTACGTGACGTGATATCTGCCCTCGTTCAAGGCGGGCCTCATGTATCGATCGGTAGACGGGCAGACAGACGCTGGGCGGCTTGATCGACGAGTGGAGCGCGTGCGGAGGGTCGACAGACGCTGGGCGGCTTGATCGAGGGGCACACTATGCGCGACGAGTCCGCAGATGCGGTTCGGCTTGATCGGCAGCTTGATCGAGGAGCTGGGAGTGTCCCGTGGAGTGATCAGGCAGTCCACGCTGGGTGGTCAGAAGAGGCGCGAATCCGGGTCGTCCATACCGCGCAGGGCATCGTAGTCGAGGACGACGCAGCGGATACCGCGATCTTCAGCGAGCGTACGAGCCTGCGGTTTGATTTCCTGAGCTGCGAAGACTCCCTGGACAGGGCTGAGGAGGGGATCGCGATTCATCAGTTCGAGATAGCGTGTCAGCTGCTCGACGCCGTCGATATCGCCACGGCGTTTGATCTCCACTGCCACCGACTTCTGTCCGTCATCACGAGCCAGGATGTCCACCGGCCCGATCGCCGTCATGTATTCGCGGCGAACCAGACTGTATCCGTCGCCGAGGGTATCGATGTGTTCGGCGAGCAGTTCCTGCAGATGTGCTTCGACACCGTCCTTGACAAGACCCGGGTCGACACCGAACTCATAGGTGTCGTCAGCGAGGACTTCAGCGATCGAGATGACAAGTCGGTCACCCGTCTTCGTCTGCGACACTTCCCACAGCTCGGTCAGCCCGGCTTCGGCCTGCTCGGCATCGGGTTCGATGTGCCGAACCGTGCACGGGGGAGTCATCCAGTTCAGCGGCTTATAGGAACCGCCGTCGGAATGGATGAGCACCGAGCCATCTGACTTGAGCATGATGAGGCGGGTGGCCATCGGCAGGTGAGCGGTCAGACGACCGGCATAATCGACAGAGCATTTGGCTATGACTAGACGCACGCGCTTCAGCCTACGTGAGACAATGACTCAATGCCACGATCTTCATCCTCGCGTCGCAAGAACAAATGGCAGCAGGCTCCCCGCGACCTGTCCGCGTCGGTGGCAGGTATGAGGACGAGCCGTACGCTGCCGGACGGAACCTGGTCTGTGCAGACCGTGAAGGGAAACGACTCCGGCAAGGCGTATGTCTGCCCGGGCTGTGGTCGCGACGTCAGCGCAGCCGCAAGCCATATCGTGGCGTGGCGTCAGGATGCCCCGCATGGAATCGAAATCGGGGTCGAGAGCAGACGACACTGGCACCACCGCTGCTTCGACCGCTTCAGGTGAGAGCAGACGGTCTTGGGCCCGGTGGCTGAATGATTTCGGTCGGCCGAGCTCCGAGGCTGTCAATGATGAAGGGACCCGCAGCTGCGGGTCCCTTCACCATATTCGTCTCAGTCGTCCTCAGCGCAGCGAGTTACGCGAGCGTGACGTCTTAGAGCTGTCATTCTTCGATCCGGAGACCTGGGCGTCGATCGAGATGGTGTCCTCGTCGGTGGCGCCGTTGGGCAGGTCTTCGGCCTTCGTGTCCTCGGCTTCGTCGTCGGCGTCCGCAGCCGACTCTGCAGTGGTCTCTGACTCCGCAGTGGTCTCCGAACCATCTGCCGACTCGTCGGACTGGGCGGTTACCTCGTCCTCGGCTCCGGCGTCGTCGTTCTTCCCGCTTCCGGGCGAATTCGAACCCTTGGAATCGGCGGATTCGGCCGAATCCGTTTCGGCATCGGTCGACTGCGCATCGTCGGTCGACTGCCCGGAATCGTCCTCTTCCGAATCCGAATCCGAAGAATCATCGTCGGCCAGCAGATCTTCGAGCTCCTGGCCGTCAGCGATCTGCTCGGTGGCGTGAGAGGCCGATTCGGCCTTCGCCGGATCCACCGAGTCCCCGCCCATGACTCCCGGCATCGCAAACAGGGAGCGGAGCTGGTCGAGCTGAGCGGTGATCGTCTTGCGCTGCTTCGTGAGCAGATCGACCTGCGACTGAGCGGAGGCGACATTGCGCTTGGCCTCTGCCGCGGATTCCTCGATGGTCGCCTCGGCGGTGGCCCGAGCTTCGGAGATGAGCGTCTGGGCGCGAGACTTTCCATCGGCGATGATCTCGTCGGCCTTCTTCACCGCATCGGTGCGAGTCTGCTCCGCGCGTTCGGCAGCTTCCTTCGCCTCGGTGTCGGCCTTCCCCGCACGCGCCTGAGCCTCTTCGATGAGCTTCTTGTTCTCGGCCTGAGCCTCTTCGTAGCGCTTCTTGCGTTCGGTTTCGGCTTCTTTGCGCTTATTCGCGAGTTCGAGGTCGAAGTCGTTTCCGGCTTTCTTCGACGCCTCATCGCGGGCCTTCGCGGCATTGAGCAGCTCATCGGCCTGGGCCTGTGCGGACGCGACGATCTCTTCGGCCTCGGTCTTGGCCTCGGCGCGCAGATCTGCAGCTTCCTTCTCTGCAGTCGCCCGCAGCTCGGACAGCTCGAGATCGAGGCTCTCGCGAGCCTCCTTCGAGGAAGCGGCATTCGCTTCCTTGGCCTGATTGGTCTCTCGTTCGGTGGTCGCGCTGAGCTCTGCGGCGCGTTTCTCAGCGGCCTTGATCGTCTCTTCGGCGCGCAGCTCGGCCGAGGAGGTGATCGCATCGGCTTCCGAGCGTGCATTGGAGAGTGTGTCGTTGCTTTCGGTGTGCATCCGAGCACGAGCGGAAGCTGCCTCGGCGCGGGCCTTGTTTCGGATCGTCTCAGCATCGGAATTGGCCTGAGCCAGGGTCTCACGGGCCTGCGATTCGGCGATCTTGAGGAGATGGTCGATGCGGCTTCCGGGAGGACCGGCGGCTTCTGCGTTGTCGTTGGCAGCCTTCTTCAGCTGTGCCTTGGCTTCAGAGAGCTCTCCGGCGATCTGCAGCTTCGCCCGATCTGCATTGATGACCTGACTGCGCGCATCGGCCAACGCCTTGCGGACCGATTCGACCTCGGTGCGCAGCTGCTGCAGACGCGAATCGACTTCACTCTTCTCGTAGCCGCGCATCGCTGTGCGGAATTCTTCGGTGGGCGTCACTGAAGCGAACTCCTGTCATCTTGGAAAGGGGGTGTTCTTGGGCTGTCCTCGTCCTACTCTAACGGAGACTCCATGAGTGTTGGGTGCGAATGCGGGAGTGTGGACGAGGCTTCTCAGACACGGCTGTCCGGCCCCAGTGATACAGGCCACATGAGCCTCGACTAGGCTGGTGGATGTCGAAATGCATACGTGTTGCGGACACGAGTCCGGACGCGGATATCCGAGGAGGAAATATGGCTGATGCAGTGATCGTCGCCGGAGCGCGGACACCGTTCGGGCGGCTGCAGGGAGAGCTGTCGAAACTCAGTGCCGTCGAGCTCGGCGCCGAAGCCATCGCCGGTGCACTCGATCGCGCCGGAATTCAGGGCTCTGACGTCGACTACGTGATCATGGGGCAGGTTCTGCAGGCGGGCAACAGTCAGGGCCCCGGTCGTCAGGCTGCGGTCAAGGCCGGCATTCCGATGTCCGTTCCAGCTGTGTCGGTGAATAAGCTGTGCCTGTCGGGAATCAACACGATCACCCAGGCCGCCCAGCTGATCCGGTCCGGCGAGTACGACGTCGTCGTGGCCGGTGGGCAGGAGTCGATGAGCCAGGCTCCGCACATGCTCACGAAGTCGCGTTCGGGTTACAAATACGGCGATGTCGTCGTCAAGGATCATATGGACTACGACGGCCTCTGGGATGCGTTCACCGATCAGGCCATGGGCGGACTGACCGAAGAGGCCAACGCCGGTGACCGCGAATTCTCCCGCACCGAGCAGGACGCGTTCTCCGCTCGCTCCCACCAGAGAGCCGCCGCGGCGCAGGAATCCGGAGCCTTCGAGAATGAGATCGTTCCCGTGACCTACAGCTCGCGCAAGGGTGATGTCACAGTCTCCGCTGATGAGGGAGTGCGGGCGGACACGACCGCCGAGTCCCTGTCCAAGCTGCGTCCGTCTTTCCGCAAGGACGGAACGATCACCGCCGGCAATGCCTCGCAGATATCCGACGGCGCCTGCGCCGTCGTCGTCATGTCGCGTGAGAAGGCCGAAGCGCTGGGTGCTCCGATCCTCGGCGAGGTCCGGTCCCATGCATGGACCGCCGGACCGGACTCGACCCTTCAGCACCAGCCCTCGCAGGCCATCAAGGCTGCTGCTGAGCGCGAAGGCGTCGCAGCCGACTCCTTCGATCTCTACGAGATCAACGAAGCCTTCGCCGCTGTCGGCCTGGCCAGTGTCAAGGATCTCGGCATTGACGAGGACAAGGTGAATGTCAACGGAGGCGCCGTCGCGCTGGGCCATCCGATCGGAGCCTCGGGAGCTCGAGTCGTCCTCACCCTTGCCCTCGAACTCCAGCGCCGAGGCGGCGGCACTGGCATCGCCGCACTCTGCGGCGGCGGCGGACAGGGCGATTCGCTCATCGTGACAGTGCCTGCTCAAGCCTGAGCGGAGTCGGCCAGTCCGCGTCGGTCAAGCTAGCGCGGTGGGGTGCCGATCGGCACCCCACCGCACCTGAACGAAGGGATCACCATCATGCTCGCAGCTTTTTCAGTCGCCCCCAGCGGGGGAGAAGGGGCCGACGCATCGGTCCACGACGCCGTGGCAGCGGCCGTCGAGATCGTCCGCAATTCTGGTCTGCCGCACCGCACGGACTCGATGTTCACAACCATCGAAGGTGAATGGGACGAAGTCTTCGCGGTCATCAAGGACGCGACCGAGGCCGTCGGTGAGTTCGGCACTCGGGTGTCGTTGGTGGTCAAGGCCGATATCAGGCCCGGCTACTCCGGCGAGATCGACGGCAAACTCGAGCGCCTGGAGAAAGCGATCGATGTCCGCGAAGACTCCTGAGGCGAAATATTTCGAAATTTTCAGTGACGTGAGCTGCATCTGGCGTTAGTCTTTTCCATCGGATGCACTGATCGAAGGAGATGGACGATGAATGGTGCAAAGCTCTTTTCAATTGCCACGGCACTCACGCTGGTCGCGCTGCTGGGTTTCATGCTCGCTGGATTCTTTCCGATCATCGTCGACTTCGCCTTCGGCATCGAAGCTGTGGCAGTCATCCTTGCGATGACCGGAGTGGTTATCGTGTCCTTTGTGACAGTGCGCAAGTCGATGGAGAACGCGGCTCGTCACTACTGAGATGTCTCTGCCGGTCTTTCACGGCAGCGATCCGGCCCCGGTTCGAGGCGGCGACTGAGACAGTCCGCCTTGACCGGGGTCGCTTTCTGTTCTCATCCGAGCATCGGTTACGATATTTGAGCCTCCGTAGCTCAGTCGGATAGAGCAACCGCCTTCTAAGCGGTAGGTCGCGGGTTCGAGCCCCGCCGGGGGCGCTTCTCATGTCCGGACTCGGCGCAGAGTGGTGTGGGCGCCTGATCCGTGGCGCCGGTGAGCAAATCCGCGCCGATACGGCGTGGCAGTTGGTGCCGAGCTGGGAAAACATAGAGAGTGGAGGCGTGATCATTGAGAGCAAGAGCGCCGTGACGCCGCCGGTCGGCCAAGCGTTGAACGATATCGTCAAGCGAGTCTCGGAGACTCGCTTCACCCTGCGCAGCGAGGACCTCGCCGACGCTCGCACAGCACACTCGACGCTGACCGCAGAACTCGATGACTACGTGCTGCCGCGGATCAATCGCTCGCGGACTCCGTTCCTCATCGCTGTGGGCGGATCGACCGGTGCCGGAAAGTCGACACTGGTCAACTCGCTCGTGGGCCGGACCGTCAGCCCTGCCGGAGTGCGCCGTCCGACGACGGGCAATCCGGTCGTCATCTTCAACCCGGCCGACTCCAGATTCTTCGAGGCTGAGCACTATCTGCCGGACCTGCCGCGCAGCTCCGATCCGCAGTCGAGCGTGCCCGGAGTCGTCCTCATCGCCGATGAGAACATCGAACCGGGTACTGCCGTCCTCGACTGCCCGGATATCGACTCCATCTCTGAGACCAACCGTGCGCTCTCTCGCAGGGTGCTCCTCAGCGCGGATCTGTGGCTCTTCGTGACCACGGCGAACCGGTATGCCGATGCCGCCCCTTGGGCTCTGCTGAAGACAGCGGCAGCGCGAAGCACCTCGGTGGCCATCGTCCTCGACCGGGTTCCGCCCGAAGCCAACCGCGAAGTCAGGCATCATCTGTCCAGTCTGCTCTCGGACGCGGGACTGGCGAACTCACCGATCTTCTCCGTCGCCGAGCTCGAACTCGAAGACGGTCTGCTGCCGCATTCGGCGATCTATCCGATACGTTCCTGGATCTCTCAGGTCGGCACTGAGGGAACCTCACTCGAACGCATTCGCAGCCGCACTCTCACCGGTGCTGTCGAGGCCCTGCCGGCTCGGGTCCGCGAACTCGCTGATTTCGCCGAGACTCAGGAGCAGACCCACGCCGCTCTGGCAGATTCGTTGGAGAATCGCTTCCGGTCCGCGCAGTCGGGGCTCGCCGAAGTGTTCTCCGATGGTCGTGTCCTGCATGGAGAGGTCAATGCCCGCTGGCAGGACTTCGTCGGCACAGGACAGCTGTTCCGCGGTCTCGAGCCGACCATGGCTCGAATGCGCGATCGCATCTCTGCGGCGGTGACCGGCAAGCATGATGCGGCCACCCCTCTGCATGTGGCTATTCTGCGCAGCGCCGCGGTCTCCCTGCGCGAACAGGCCATCGACGTGGTCGATGAAGTCAACGCCGAGTGGCGCAACACCGCAGCCGGCGCAGCCCTCATCGAGGACCAGCCTGAACTGCGAACCGTCGGGGCAGGTCTCGAGGACGCAGTGAAGTCGGCCGTGAGCACCTGGTCCGACGAAGTCAATGCGCTCGTGCGCGATATCGGCCAGGGCAAGAAGTCCAAGTCCCGAATTCTCTCCTTCGGCGTCGCCGGGGTCTGCGCCGTCGTCGAATATGCCGCCTTCTGGGATCCTCAGCGCACTCGCGATATGGGGCAGGGCAACCGGCAGGGAGCCGGAGTCGCACTCAACCTCGCAGAGACGATCTTCGGTGAGGACGAGGCTGCCGGCCTCATCGCCTCGATCCGCCAGCGCTTCCTCGATGCCGCTGTGGGGATCGTCGCGAGCTGCCGCACCCCTTTCGACAACGCTCTGAGACTATCCGCGGTACCGGCGCGGCAAGCGGGCGCCCTGCGCGCCTCCGGTGAACGACTTGAGGTGGCATTGTGAATAGTTCTGCACAGACCGAGATCCGGGATCTGGCCGAAGGCATCCGACATGCGCTGTCGCTGAGCGAAGACAAACTCGCCGGAGACGTCCGCACCGATGCCCAGAATCTGCTTGATCGGGCAGAAGACCGCCTGGGCCTGGGGGAGGACTTCACCGTTGTCGCCTTCGCCGGCTCTACCGGCTCCGGCAAGTCCTCGCTGTTCAATGCGGTGGCCGGTCTCGAGATCGCCCGAGTCGGTGTGCGCCGACCGACGACCTCACGCCCGACCGCCTGCGTCTGGGGAGAGGGCGGAAACGATGTCCTCGACTGGCTGCACGTGCCCGAGCGCAGCCGTACATGGCGCGAGTCGGCCCTCGACGGTGACGACCAGCGGCGTCTGCACGGTCTGATCCTCCTCGACCTGCCCGACCACGACTCCACGGCAGTCGAGCACCGCGTCGAATCCGACCGGCTCGTGGGGCTCGTCGACGTGGTGTTCTGGGTCGTCGACCCGCAGAAGTACGCCGACTTCTCACTGCACTCCGAGTACCTGACCAAACTCGCCGAGAACAGTGCGAACATGGTCGTCGTCCTCAACCAGATCGACAAACTCAGCCCGGAGGAGCAGAAGGCCGCAGCCGACCATCTGCGCCAACTGCTCAACGAGGATGGGCTCAGCGAGACGAATGTGCGCATCTCCTCGGCAGCGACGCGTGAAGGCATCCCGGAGATCCGCGGCATCCTCGCCGACACTGTCGATTCGAACGATGCCGCCGCCGAAAGGCTGTTGGCCGACATGCAGGCGATGGCCAAGCGGATCCGAAAGGAGCTCGGAGAACCCGTCGCCGCGCCGGACGAACTGGCCGGCGCATCCCGACTGGTCGAGACGATGTCGGAGGCCGCAGGTGTCGAAGCCGTGGCACAGACCGTTCACGATGACTATATCCGCCGGGCATATCGCAAGACCGGCTATCCCGTACTCGCGTGGGCTCAGCGCAACGCACCTGACCCCTTGGGTGCCAAACACGGTCAGGACCGAGACGAACTCGTTCGCGCATCTGTGCCCGCGACAACCAGGGCCCAGAGTTCGCATGTGCGGCTCATGGCTCACGAACTCATCGCAGAATCTGTGTCGACCATGCCGCAGGCCTGGCAGAACGAGGCCGCAGAAGCAGAGAAGAAGAGCACAGACGAGCTGTCCGAGAACCTCGACTCGGCCGTCACAGCTGTGGAGATCACACGGCAGACCCCCGGCTGGTGGTCGTTGGCGCACGCTCTGCAGATCATCTTCTTCGTCGCCTCGATCATCGGTGTCCTCGGCATCATCGTCTCCGCTCTCGTCGCGGTGATCGGTTCCGGTGCTCTGCCGACCTGGTGTTGGATCGTCAGCATGGGGTTGTTCGTGATCGGCGTCATCGGATCCGCTGTGACCTCGCTGATGTCGAAGTCGGCGCGGACCAGAGGGGCCAAAGAGGCGGCTGCCGAGGTCGACGGAAGGCTGAGAGACGCTGTCGGTCGCGTCGCTCAGAGCTCGTACCTGAACCCGGTGAAGGCCGTCATCGGAGAACACCGACAGGCATACGAGATGCTCGGCTGAGATACTGAGACTCAAACACACGACGGGGATGACTCCGGGTCAGCTGCCCTGTGGACGGACAAGCTCTGTCCACAGGGCATTTTCGGTTCCTGGACACCGGACCGAATCATCGGGCTGACTGGAGGTCCATGCGGACGCAGATGCCCGTATGGTTTCATCACACCGAGTTGGAGACACCGATGTCCGCAATCCCGATCACCGTCACCGGCACAATCGCCACAGACCCCACCGCGCGCACGCTGCCATCCGGGCGCGCGTGCGCTTCATTCAGGCTCGCCGTGAACCACTGGAGAGTCGATAAGAACACCGGGGAGTTCGTCACCGACGGCACCTCATGGTTCGGCATCGACTGCTACGGCGAACTGGCCAGCAATGCCGCGATGTCACTGAACACCGGAGCCGCGGTGATCGTGTCGGGCAACCTGAGAAACCGGGAGTGGGCCACAGAGGAGCGAAGCGGAATCTCGCCGACGGTGGTCGCGGAGCATATCGGTCCCGACCTCAGGTACGGCACCGCGCACTACCGGCGGGCCAAGGCCTCGGAACGCTCACAGTCCACTGCCGGGCAGACGGACACGGAGCCATCTGGATCGAATGATGGAGTTTGGAACACCTTGGGTCCCGTCGAAACGCCCGCATCTGAGGCCGCCGGCAGGGTCGGCGACGCCGTGGCTGCCCCACTCAAGTCGACTGGAACAGACAGCTTGGCAGGGACAGGCTCGGATGACGATCACGAAGTCGGTTCCGAGAGCAGCACCAGTGTCGACACCAGTGCCGACGCCGAGGGCATCAGTGCTGCCGACGGCGGTGATGGAGGCGAAGACGATCCGATCGCCCGCGAGACCGCGAACGCGGCAGCTCCATTCTGATCATCGCCTGGATTCCTCGCTTCGGGGTCGTCTCGTTGCCGCGCTCGGCACCCATGATCCGCTAGAGTGAGACTGTCAATTATCCCCTCTCGCCGAGGTTGTAGATGCGTCTCGTTCCTGTGCTGGGTGCCGCAGCACTGACTCTGGCTTTGTCAGGCTGTTCACTTCTGGGCTTCGCATCCGATGACCCGCAGCCCCAGCCGAAGCAGACTCAGGCGAAGCCCGTTGCCGAAGTCGACAAGGTGCTCAAGGCGCTCAAGCCGTTGACGGGAGACAAGGAATCGGTGCCGTCGACGAAGAAGTTCTTCACCACGATGCTCGACGCCGGATACGAACCCGAGCAGCTTGAGGCCACGATCGACGAATCGCCGCTGGGCAATGAAGTTCCCGCAAAGATGTTCGGGGTCAAGACCGACAAAGGCTGCGTCGTCGGAGAGATTCGGGCGGGCAAGGCCAGTGCCGACCTCGTCCAGCCCACCGAGTCGACGGGTTCCTGCCTGTTCGGCGAGGTCGAACGGCCGAAGGGCGTCAAGGCGCCCAAAGGTGACAAACGCGACGAAGACGGCGATTCCAACGGTGCCGGGCACCTGCCTGGCGAGGACATCAACGGCAAAGACAGTGAGACCGAGAGCCCCGCACCGAGCGGAGACGACTCCGACTCATCAAGCACCGGGGGAGCGGAAGGGACTGCCGGCTCCGAGGGCTCCGACAGCGCATCCGGCGACGGCGGATCCGAACAGACTTCGAGCGAGGGCGACACCTCAGGCGAAGCCCCGTCTCTCGGCGGAGGCTGAGAGCTCCTCGCCGGACGAGAACCACCTCGGTGGAAGCTCAACATCCCCTGCGGGGCAGAGCGTCAAGTAGCGCTCGAGTGCGCCGAACCGATAGCCTGAGTTCACTATGGCCGAATTCATCTACACCATGCACAAGGCGCGCAAAGCCCACGGTGACAAAGTCATCCTCGACGATGTATCGATGTCGTTCTACCCCGGAGCGAAGATCGGTATGGTCGGCCCCAACGGCGCCGGCAAATCAACGATTCTGAAGATCATGGCAGGGATCGAGCAGCCGTCCAACGGTGAAGCTCGACTCAGCCCCGGATACTCGGTGGGCATCCTCATGCAGGAACCGCCCCTGAACGAAGAGAAGACCGTACTCGGCAACGTCGAAGAAGGCGTCGGCGAGATCAAGGCGAAACTCGACCGCTTCAATGCCATCTCCGAGGAGATGGCCGACCCCGACGCCGACTTCGACGCCCTCATGGAAGAGATGGGCAAACTGCAGGAGGCGATCGACGCCGCCGACGCTTGGGATCTCGACTCCCAGCTCGAGCAGGCGATGGACGCACTGCGCTGTCCGCCGCCGGATGCGGAGGTCTCCGTGCTCTCCGGCGGTGAACGTCGCCGTGTGGCACTGTGCAAGCTGCTGCTTGAGAAGCCCGACCTGCTGCTCCTCGATGAGCCGACCAACCATTTGGACGCCGAATCGGTGCTGTGGCTCGAGCAGCACCTGAAGACCTACCCGGGCGCAGTCATCGCGATTACACACGATAGGTACTTCCTCGACCACGTGGCCGAATGGATCGCCGAAGTCGACCGCGGTCACCTCTACCCCTACGAGGGCAACTACTCGACCTACCTCGAAAAGAAGCGCGAACGTCTGCAGGTGCAGGGCAAGAAGGACGCGAAGCTCGCCAAGCGCCTCAAAGACGAACTCGACTGGGTGCGTTCGAACCCGAAGGCCAAGCAGACGAAGTCGAAGGCGCGTCTGGCCCGCTACGAGGAGATGGCCGCCGAAGCGGAGAAGACTCGGAAGCTCGACTTCGAAGAGATCCAGATCCCGGCCGGACCGCGTCTCGGCGACATCGTCATCGAAGCGGACAACCTGCAGAAGGGATTCGACGATCGCCTGCTCATCGACGGTCTGAGCTTCTCGCTGCCGCGCAACGGCATCGTCGGCGTCATCGGCCCCAACGGCGTCGGAAAGTCGACGCTGTTCAAGACCATCGTCGGTCTCGAAGAACTCGACGGCGGCGAGCTCAAGGTCGGCGACACCGTGAAGATCTCTTATGTCGATCAGTCACGTGGAGGCATCGATCCGGACAAGTCGCTGTGGGAGGTCGTCTCCGACGGACTCGACTTCATCCAGGTCGGTTCGGTCGAGATGCCGTCGCGCGCCTACGTCTCCGCCTTCGGGTTCAAAGGCCCCGACCAGCAGAAGAAGGCCGGAGTCCTCTCCGGTGGCGAACGCAACCGCCTGAACCTTGCCCTGACGCTCAAACAGGGCGGAAACCTCCTCCTGCTCGATGAGCCGACGAACGACCTCGACGTCGAGACCCTGGGTTCCCTGGAGAACGCTCTTCTCGAGTTCCCCGGCTGTGCCGTGGTCGTCTCGCACGATCGCTGGTTCCTCGACCGCGTGGCCACCCATATCCTCGCGTGGGAAGGCACCGAAGAGAACCCGGCGAGCTGGTACTGGTTCGAAGGAAACTTCGAAGCCTACGAGAAGAACAAGGTCGAACGACTCGGCGAAGACGCGGCCCGTCCGCACCGAGTCACGCACCGCCGTCTCACCCGCGACTGATCTCGGTCCGGTCTGAGCCGATACCGTACTGACTCGTCGCTCTGAGCAGTGATGCCCCGGTCCTCCCGACCGGGGCATCACTGCGTCTGTGCCGATTCGATCGTTGAGTGTAGGCGGGTTCGCATACCCCGCAGACTTCGGTGGGGTCGGGCGTTCCGGCAGCCGCGGGAATCAGTCTGCTGAGCGACTGGTGAGACCGCCGAGGACCGCGATCCCTCTGAACAGGAGTCGGACGAGGATCGTGCCGATGATCCCACACACGACGGCGAGCAGCCCGCAGATACCCGGATGCAGATCGGTGCGTCCCATGAACGCGACGAGGGCGAGCAGCCCGATGACGAGGAACAGAGCCACGTTCACCAGCCGACTGAGGATCGTGCCGATGATATCCATCATCGTCGGGTCCTGACGAGTCACTGAACCTCCTTGACCCGGACCATGCCTTCCTGAGCCACAGTTGCCAGCAGGGTGCCGTCCTGAGCGAAGATTCGCCCATAGCCGAGTCCGCGTCCGCCCTGCGCAGCAGGCGACTCCTGCACATAGAGCATCCACTCGTCGACTCGCACCCGGTGGTGCCACCACATGGCGTGGTCGAGGCTCGCCACCCGCAGACCGGGAGTGCGCCACGTCAGTTCGTGGTGACGCAGAACCGGCTCGAGCAGATTGAAATCACTGGCGTAAGCCAGAGCAGCGGCATTGAGAACCGGATCGTCTCCGAAAACAGCACTGGACCGGAACCAGGAGTGCTGCTCGTTGATCGAGGGATCAGAGACGCCGGACGTGTGCAGGGACGGCTCGACAGGGCGGACTTCGAAGGGACGCTTCTTCAGCCACTCGCTGACGAGCGGAGAATCCTCGTCGCCGATGTAGTCGAGCAGCTCCGGGCAGTCCTCGGGAGCAGGCAGATCTCTCGGCATCTGTTCGGCATGGCTGAGTCCGGGCTGGTCGTCCTGGAATGAAGCACTCAATGACAGGATCGGCGCTCCCTTCTGATACGCATGCACTCTGCGGGCAGAGAACGAACGCCCGTCACGCAGCCGTTCGACTCCGAACTCGATGGGTTCGCTGACGTCGCCGGCGCGAAGGAAATACCCGTGCAGGGAATGGATCAGGCGGTCGCTGGGAAGGGTTGCCGCAGCAGCGACGACACACTGCGCGAGGACCTGCCCGCCGAAGACCCGACCGTCCGGTTTGTACTGGCTGTGGCCGATGAAGAAATCCGTTTCGCTGGAAGCCGCGGTGAACTCGAGCTTGCGCAGATCGAGGATCTCGTGCAGTCGTGCCACGTTCGCTTCCGCGTCTGAGGATGCTTCGTCGGTCATGGGTTTCTCCCTCGGGTGACTGTGCCGATCATGCGTACGAGTCACGATCCTATCGCGTGCGGCACCGGCGTGATGAAGGTGGCATGATGGGTAACATGCATTCAGGCGCCACCAACCCCCTTCTCGAAGAATTCACCCGCGTACTGCTGGAACTGAGATGGGGTGATATGGACGCTTACGGCCACGTCAACAATGTCACCCAGCTCAAACTGTTGGAAGAAGCGCGTGTCCGTGCTCTCGGCTCTCCCACCCACAGTTCGGACGCGCCGACCACGCCCGGACTGCACGGGGTGACCGAGACCGTCAGCGGGGTGGAGATTCCGACGGTCTTCGCCGACGCCTCGGCGACGACGGAGCTGCTCGTGGCCTCACATGCGATCGAATACCGTGCCTCGATTCCCTATCGCAGCGGACCTATCGCCGTCGACCTCGTCATCAGCGAGGTCAGTCCCGCCTCGGTGACAGTGGGCTATGTCATCTGCGAACCCGATGGTTCGCGCACCTACACAGTCGCCGAGACCGTCGTGGTCTTCATCGACACTGACCGCGGCAGACCACGTCGGCTGACCGAAACCGAGACCGAAGCGATGGAATCGGTTGTCGGTACGCCCGTGCCGCTGCGGAGGGCACGCCGATGACCGTTCTGCACATCAACGACCCGCTGGCGATGCGGGACCTCTCTGCCTTCACTTCGTTGGCCCACCGCGCGGACTCCGATGGAGCGATGCGGCTGCAGGTCGCCTCTGACGTCCTCGCCGCGACCGTTGCTCCGCTGTTCCCCCACGGTCTGGGCGACTCGACGCCGCTGGTATTGGCGATGCGGACGCTGCGTTTGAACGATCACGAACTCGACGGCTTCGACGAGGCGGTGCCCTTGTCGAATCTCCTCGATCGCTTCGCCCGCGATGAGAACGGCACGAGTCTGCCCGTGCCTCCGAACTCCGTGCTCGTATCGTGGACGGGGATCGCGCCGCCACGCGGGGGCTGGCTGGAACACGACACCATCTCAGCGGGGCGACTCCACGAGAGCGCGGCGGCGGGAATCGCTGAGATCAGCACCGGAGCACCCGAGGGGTCCGGCGGACATGCGGTCAAGTCTCTGCGCTCCCGAGTCTGGTCACGGGAGATCGCGGGGGAGCAGGGGACCCTCATGCCGGGAGGACTGGCCTTCGCGGCAACTGCTCTGCGCTTCGTCCCGCCTGCCGGACACGATGATGACCGGCAGCTGAGCATCATGGAGTCCTCCGGCTGGCTGCGCCTCGTCACCCCGGGCGGTCATCTGCTCACACGCGCCCGCGGCTGACACACGCGCCCGCGGCTGAACAGAGGAGACGGTACGGCTGGAAGTCGGCGAGCTCTAGGTACCCGAAAACTCCGGAGAGCACAGAGTGCGGCCGCATTCGGTGAGGAATGCGGCCGCACACTCGGCTGCAGTCAGCGCCTGATGATCAGCGTCTGGTGATCAGCGGATGTTCGGATTCGTGTTCACCATGGCGGTGGCGGCCCGCTGGAAGTAGTCCCAGAACATCTCGTCATACAGCGGCGGCAGGTTCACTTCGTCGAGAGCCGCTCGCATGCAGCGCAGCCAGCGATCTCGAGCGTCGAAATCGATGGGATAGTCGAAATGCCGCATGCGCAGACGCGGATGACCTCGCTGTTCCTGGTAAGTCGACGGACCGCCGAAGTACTGCTCGAGGAACGTCTGCAGACGGTGCTTCGCCCCCTCCAGCTCATGGCCGTCCGGATACATCGCAATGAGCTGAGCATCCGCGTCGACGTGCTGATAGAAGACGTCGACGAGGCGGGTGAACGTGTCATGGCCCCCGACGGCGTCGAAGATGGAGCCGTCAGCTGTCTGCGTCATCGGTCGTTCCTTCACTGGGGGAGTCTTCCTGCGCGGTGCTGCGGATCTCCTGGTCACCGGGCAGTGGCGAGGGGTTCTCGGAGTCTGCGGCCGCCGCGGGGGCAACCGCCGCCTCCTTGGTGGGAAGAGTGCGCAGAACCGTCTCCTGCACCATACCGATCTGCCCGCCGTGCTTGGCCAGCTGGGTCATCAGTTCGGCGCGGAAAGCACGTTCGACCATCCACTGCAGGTTCGGTTTGGTCTTGACCATCGTGCGGATGACTCTGTGGGAGCCCGACAGCGACTGGACGCCGGCGATCTCCGGATCTTCGAGCATCGCACTGGAGAGCTCGGGGTCCTTCCGCAGAGTGCGCGTGATGTCCGCAGTCATCTCACGGTACTCATCCATTGAGGTCCGGTAGTCGATGGGGATGTCGAGGACGGCACGCGCCCAACCCTGGGACAGGTTGCCCACGCGCAGGATCTCACCGTTGCGCACGTGCCACAGGGTGCCGGTGAGGTCACGGACCTGGGTGCGGCGCAGGCCGACGTCCTCGACTTCGCCGACGGCCTCGCCGAGGTCGACGGTGTCACCGATTCCGTACTGGTCTTCGATGACGATGAAGAATCCCGACAGGTAGTCGCGGACGAGCTCTTGAGCACCGAAGGCGATGGCAACACCGGCGATTCCCGCCGAGGCGAGGATCGGGGCGATATTGAAGTTCAGAGCGTCGAGGATCATGAGCGCGGCGATCACGCTGATGAGGATCGTCGTCACCGATGACAGCATCCGGCCCACCGTCTTCGCCCTCTGGGCACGGCGCTCCTTGATCGTCTGCTGATCGACTCCGGTCCGCTGGGCCTCCAGCGCTGTGGCGGAGAACTTCGCCAGACCGGCGCCTTCCGCCTTCTCACTGCCGACGGTGCCTTTGGCGACCGCGGTTGTGAAGCGGCGGATGAAGTACCGCACGATGAGGTTGACGACGAAGGCCATGATGACGATGACCGTGATCTGCAGCGGAGCGCCGAGGAGGAACGACCAATCGAAGTCACTTGCGGCCTGGACAGTGGATTCCATAGCGTCAGAAGTCATGATGTCCCGAGACTAGCCGCCGAGGTTCAATGATCCCTTGGAAGCGCTGGACATACGCTGAACCTGCAGACCGCGATCAGCATCGGCGAGGTTCTCTCGCATCAGCCGCACCAGGCCTTTCGGCGCCGCGGGATGATCGGTCAGCCACTGCCGGGTGGCCTCGACTGTGGCAGAACTCACCGGTGGATACAGCCGCAGAGTCATCGTCTGTGCCATTTCCAGGGTGCGGGTCTCCCACCATCCAGCCACTCGAGCGAAGTACTCGTCGGCGAATGACGTCAGCGGTGCTTCGGCGCTGATGATCTCCCCGGCGGCAGTCTGCAGCCCGGTTCCGAAGCCCAGCGCGAGCGCCCCGAGCTCGGAGTTCGGCAGGTCTGCATCGTCGACGATGCGGGTGAAGGTCTGCGACTTCGCCGCCGAGGTGGGCCTGGAGGCACGTGCGGTCGCGGCGTGGCGGACGCCGGTGGCGCTGGGATCCTTCCGGGTCATCTCCGCCACGGTGGCATCGTCGACGGCATCGTTCGAACACAGTCCGATGATGATCTCCCACGTGAGATCGGTGTCCAGGGCGATCCCGTAGACGTGTTCCGTCTCGGGCCGCAGCCAGGTCTTCAGCCGGTCCAGCTGCACGGCTGTGGTCGCATTACGGACGAAACCGCGCACGAATTGGAAGGCCTGATCTGTGCCTTCCTCGGTGTTCTCGAGCAGGTCGATGAAACGGTCGGCCACCTCGGCGTGCATCGTCTCCCGCTCCTGCGGAGGCAGGTAGGACGCGACCGCGGTGTCGAGCTGACGCATCTGTGTGAGCAGTCCGGAGGAGTGGGTGATGGCTCGCAAGTGGGTGAGCACAGTGTTGATGTAGTCGTGGACGGGTCGTTCACCGTCACGGACCTCATCCCACAATGTGGCCAGCACGAGCAGCTGGGTGAGCGAATCGTCGAAGTCGCCCAGCCTGTGTGCCGCCGTGTCCATGCTGCGGGCGTCGAAGCGGACCTTCGCATAGCTGAGGTCGGCGTCATTGACGACGATGACATCGGGCAGGGGCAGACCCCGGGCTTCGGTGACCTCAGCGAATTCGCCATCGAGGTCGAGGGGGAACGAATGGGTGCGTTCCAGACGCCCCTGCCTGTTATCCGAATAGAAGCCGATGGCCAGGCGGTGAGGGCGCAGCGACGGAGTGGGCTGTCCCGGAAGCGACCAGGGCTTCTGTGTCACCCGCAGGTTCGAGATCGTCCGATCTGACGTCTGAGTCGCAGCTGTCGCTCCTTCGTCGTCCTCGGTGGTGACAGCGGCTTCGAGGAGGTTGACGCCGGATTCTTCGAGCCACAGTTGCGACCAGCGCTCAAGATCCCGTCCCGAGGTGGCCTCGAGCTCGGTGAGGAGATCGGAGAGTTCGGTGTTCGACCACGCATGTCTGTCGAAGTAGCTCTTGAGACCGGAGAAGAATTCGTCGCGGCCGACCCAGGCGACGAGCTGTTTGAGCACCGAGGCACCCTTGGCGTAGGTGATCCCGTCGAAGTTGACCTCGACATCGGCGAGGTCCTCGATCGGGGCGACGATCGGGTGCGTGCTCGGCAGCTGATCTTGGCGGTAGGCCCAGGACTTCTCGATCGTGGCGAAGGTCGTCCACGCATCGGCGAACTCGGTGGCCTCGGCTGTGGCGAGTGTGGACATGAACTCGGCGAAGGACTCGTTGAGCCACAGATCGTTCCACCAGCGCATGGTCACGAGATCGCCGAACCACATATGAGCCAGTTCGTGGAGGATCGTCACCGTCCGGCGTTCGACCAGAGCCTCGGTGGGACGGGAGCGGAACACATAGTTCTCGAGGATCGTCACTGCTCCGGCGTTCTCCATCGCCCCGGCATTGAATTCAGGGACGAAGAGCTGATCGTACTTCTCGAACGGGTAGGCGACATCGAATTCGCGTTCGAAGAACTCGAAACCGGCTTTCGTGATCCGGAACAGCTTCTCGGCATCGAGGTGTTCGAGCAGTGAGGCACGGCAGTACAGACCCAGAGGCACGATCGACCCGTCGGAGGAGGTCAGCTGCGAATGCACGGATTCATAGGGTCCCGCGATGATCGCGGTGATATAGGACGAGATCGGTGTGGTGGGGGCGAACTGCCACACTGCCATGCCGGTCCGCGGAGTCTCCTCGAGTTCGGCGAAGGTCTCTTTCGGATCGCTCGGCGTCGGAGTGGGGGAATTGGACACGACGGTCCACTTCTCCGGGGCGACGACGGTGAAGGAGTACGGAGACTTGATATCGGGCTGTTCGAAGACGGGGAAGACACGGCGGGCGTCGGGGACCTCGAACTGGGAATAGAGGTAGACCTCGTCATCGATCGGGTCGACGAAACGGTGCAGGCCCTCACCGGTATTCATATAGGAGAAATGGGCATCGACGATGAGCTCGTTCTCAGCGGCGAGTCCGGGAAGGGTGATGCGGGCCGGTGCGACCACCTCGGCGAGATCGAGGTCGGTGCCGTTGAGGCGGACGCGCTCGACACTGGCGGTGATGGCGTCGATGAATGTCGTCGAATCCGGATCTGCAGTGAAGCGGATACGTGAACGGACGCGGAAACTCTCTCCCTCTCCCGTGAGGATCAGGGTGTGCTCGTAGCTCGAGACGTCCACGACGGCGGAACGTTCGCGTGCTTCGTCGCGGGTGAGGTTGTGTTGCGGCACAGTGAGGTGACCTTCGCTTCGGGGACCGGGTGTACTCGGTCATTCTTTCATGGACATGCGCTCCTGGCCCGATGCCGACGGCACTGATCGCGATTCGACCGCTGTCCCCGGAGTCGATGGGTCTTGATAGATTGAGCACCGACACGATAGGTAGATTGAGCACCGACACGATAGGTAGATTGAGCACCGACATGATGGGTGCCTGACCCGGGACCCGCAAGCGAATGAAAGAGGAGAGACAGTGAGCAGAGAAACACTCGACCTGTGGTTCGATACGGCCTGCCCATGGGCGTGGATGACCTCACGCTGGGGACTCGAAGTGGCGAAGGTCCGAGACGTCGACGTGAAGTTCCACCCGATGAGCCTGAACTTCCTCAACCGCGACAAGGACATTCCCGAGGACTACCGCGCACTGATGAATCGGGCTCTGGCCCCCCATGCGCGTCGTCACCGCCGCGATCGCAGAACACGGTGACGAGATCGCCGAACCGCTATACACCGCGATCGGCACCCGTATCCACCCTGGCGGGGAGAAGGACTTCGACAAGGCCGTGTCAGAGGCACTCGCCGAGCTCGAGCTGCCCGCAGACCTCATGAAGTACGGCGAGACCGAGGACTATGACGCGCAGCTCCAGGCCTCCCACGACGAAGCCCTGGCACTGGTCGGCGACGACGTCGGCACCCCGATCTGCCGGGTCGCGGGAACCGCGTTCTTCGGCCCTGTCGTCACGCCTGCTCCGAAGGGGGAGGACGCAGGACGACTCTTCGACGGAGTCCTCGCGGTCGCCTCGACGCCGGGATTCTTCGAACTCAAGCGCACCCGCGACCAGGACCCGAACTTCGACTGAGATCGGCCCCGCACCCATGCATACGGCATTCAGCACCAGAATGATCCGCTGAGGATCAGCGAAAGGCAGACATATGAAGGTTCACCTCGGCACCGACCATGCCGGATTCGAATTCAAAGAGATCCTCAAAACCCACCTCGTCGAGGCGGGACACGAGGTCATCGATCACGGCGCACTCGAATACGACGCACTCGACGACTACCCGGCGTTCTGCATCGCGGCTGCTCAGGCCGTCGTCGATGACCGCGCCGCCGGCATCGACGCTCTCGGAGTCGTGATCGGCGGATCAGGCAACGGGGAGCAGATGGCGGCGAACCTGGTCAAGGGTGCGCGTACCGCACTGGCCTGGAACCCGGAGATCTCGAAGCTCGCCCGGCAGCACAACAACGCCCAGATCGTCGCGGTCGGAGCTCGCCAGCACCCCGAAGACGAGGCGATCGCCATCGTCGACGCCTTCCTGGCCGAACCGTTCTCCGGCGATGAGCGCCACGAACGGCGCATCACGATCATGGGCGACTACGAGGATCAGGGCCCGCAGGCTCTGTGAGGGGGAGAACACTGTGAGGATCCGAGGGGCAGTGCTGCGAGAGATGGAGCGGCCCCGGCCGTTCGCTCAGTCGCAGCCGATTGCGATTGAGGACCTCGAGCTCGACGAACCCGGTCCCGGTGAGGTGCTCATCCGGATGACGGCCGCTGGGGTCTGCCACTCGGACCTCTCCGTCGTCGACGGAAACCGGCCTCGACCGCTGCCGATGCTGCTCGGCCACGAAGGTGCCGGCGTGGTGGAGAAGCTCGGGGACGGCGTCAATGATCTCGAGATCGGCCAACAGGTCGTCACGGTATTCCTGCCCCGTTGCGGGGAATGCGCAAACTGCCGCACCGACGGCAAACTGCCCTGCACGCCGGGCAGTGCGACGAACGGCGCCGGGACCCTGCCCTTCGACGGGCACAAGGTGCGTCTCCACGACGACACCGGCACCGAGGTGCTGCACCACCTCGGTGCCTCTGTGTTCGCCACTCATGCCGTGCTCAGCCGCGCATCCGTGGTCCCCGTCGACGACGATGTTCCCGCCTCGATCGCCGCAGTGCTCGGCTGCGCCGTGCTCACCGGCGGGGGAGCGGTGCTCAACGCCGGACAGCCCGGTCCGGACGACGAAGTGATGATCGTCGGCCTCGGCGGCGTCGGTATGGCCGCGCTCATCACAGCCTTGTCGATCGAGACCGCCGGCGTCATCGGCGTCGACGCGAATCCCGACAAGCTCGTGCGGGCGCAGGAACTCGGGGCCGTCGAGGTCTTCACTCCCGAACAGCTCGGGGACCGCCGTGCACCGATCGTCATCGAATGTGTCGGCCATCCGCGCGCGTTCGAAACCGCATTCGGCGCCACAGCCGTCGGCGGGACGACCGTGACCGTCGGGCTGCCCGCCCCGGACGCCCAGGCCCACATCACTCCTGTGACGTTGACGGCCGAGGCCCGCACGGTCATCGGGTCCTATCTCGGTTCGGCAGTGCCGAGCCGAGATATCCCTGTCTACGCGGACCTGTGGAGGGAGGGCAGACTGCCGGTCGACGAGCTGATCTCCGACACGATCGCGCTGAGCGATCTCAACTCGGCCTTCGACGCGCTCTCCGACGGAACGGTCGTCCGGCAGGTCATCGACTTCGAGGTCTGAGTCGCAGCTCGGATATCGGCCCATCCTGCGTCGGATTGAAAAAGCCGCTCGGACCATATGGTCCGAGCGGCTTGAGCCTGTCGGGATGACAGGATTTGAACCTGCGACCCTCTGTTCCCAAAACAGATGCGCTACCAAGCTGCGCCACATCCCGCGACGGCTCCTATCTAACCACAGCCGGGTCGCCGGATGCACCCTGGGGGCGAGCGAAATCGGTAATGCGATACACCTCACACCGAGGCCGGGAGGGTGACGCGCGTCACCGAATCTCGATTTGGCGGTCGCGGAAGTTCTCGACTATAGTCGAACACGCAACACGGGGATGTAGCTCAATGGTAGAGCCTCAGTCTTCCAAACTGATGGTGCGGGTTCGATTCCCGTCATCCCCTCCACCGTGTCGCCGCTGGTCACAGCGGCGACACAGTCATTTGTAGGGAAGAAACCGGGTTATAGGCCAAATTGTGTGTATGGGCAGGGCGTGTCGGCACTGGTCCTCACCGGGATCTGCCGCCCCAACCCTTCTGGATCCCGTTGCCATCTTCGACACTGAATCCCGTCCCGTAGAGAAGGC